>NZ_CP034930.1:0-1200000 GCF_004014855.1 Apibacter raozihei | reverse complement strand
TGCTCAGCTTGAAGCAAACAAGATGAAAGATGAATTTGTAAGTCTTGAACATATTTTTATTGGAATTCTTTCTGTTAATGATAAAACTTCCCAATTACTAAAAGATCAGGGAGTAACTAAAAATGGAGTAGAAAAAGCTATTGAAGAAATACGGAAAGGAGAAAGAGTAACCTCTCAATCTGCTGAGGACAATTATAATTCTCTAAATAAATATGCGAAAAATCTAAACGAATTAGCTCAAGAGGGAAAATTAGATCCGGTAATTGGTAGAGATGAAGAAATAAGAAGAGTATTGCAAATATTATCCCGTAGGACTAAAAACAACCCTATACTAATTGGTGAGCCAGGAGTTGGTAAAACGGCTATTGCAGAAGGTATTGCCCATAGAATAATTAACGGCGATGTACCAGAGAACTTAAAAGATAAAACCATTTATTCTCTGGATATGGGAGCGCTAATTGCAGGAGCTAAATACAAAGGTGAATTTGAAGAACGGCTGAAATCAGTTGTGAAAGAAGTTACCTCTTCCGAGGGTAATATTATCCTCTTCATAGATGAAATACACACTTTGGTAGGAGCCGGAGGCGGAGAAGGAGCCATGGATGCTGCAAACATTCTAAAACCTGCGTTGGCAAGGGGAGAATTACGTTCCATTGGCGCAACTACTTTAAATGAATATCAAAAATATTTTGAAAAAGACAAAGCTCTGGAAAGGAGGTTTCAAAAAGTAAATGTGGAAGAACCTGACGTAGAAGATGCGATAGCTATACTGAGAGGTATTAAAGAAAAATATGAAGCGCATCACAAGGTAAGAATTAAAGACGAAGCAGTCATAGCTGCTGTAGAATTATCAAACCGTTATATTTCTGACAGATTCCTTCCGGACAAAGCGATAGATCTTATAGATGAAGCCTCTTCTAAGCTTAGAATGGAAATGAACTCCAAACCAGAAGAACTGGATGCATTGGATCGAAAGAAAATGCAGCTTGAGATTGAATTGGAAGCTGTTAAGCGAGAAGCAGAAAGCCCTACTTCAAATGAATCCATTAAACAGGCAAATGAAAAGAGGCTGAATCTGGTAAAAGAAGATTTAGCTCAACTTAATGAAAGACGTGATGAATTAAGCGCTTCATGGAAAGCTGAAAAAGAGAGAGCTGAAAAAGTACAGGAAATCAGAAAAAATATTGAAGATTACAAACTGGAAGCGGAAAGAGCGGAAAGAGCAGGAGATTATGGAAAAGTTGCTGAACTGCGCTACGGAAAAATTAAAGAGCAGGAAGAACTTCTCTCTCAGGCAGAAAATGATCTTTCCGATGACAGACCTAGGCTAATAAAAGAAGAAGTTGATTCTGAAGATATTGCTGATGTAGTTGCTAAATGGACTGGTATACCTGTAACTAAGCTGGTACAAAGTGAACGGGAAAAATTATTAAACCTTGAATCTGTTTTACACCAAAGGGTTGTTGGACAACAAGAAGCGATTGAAGCCGTAGCAGATGCAATACGACGAAATCGTGCCGGATTGAATGATGAAAGAAAACCTATCGGATCTTTTCTTTTCCTTGGAACTACCGGAGTTGGTAAAACAGAATTAGCCAAAGCCTTGGCTGAATTTTTATTTGATGACGAAAATTCAATGACCCGAATTGATATGAGTGAATATCAGGAAAAACATTCTGTAAGCAGATTGGTTGGAGCTCCTCCGGGATATGTAGGTTATGATGAAGGTGGACAATTAACTGAAGCTGTAAGAAGAAGGCCTTATTCTGTTATATTGCTCGATGAAATAGAAAAAGCACATCCGGATGTATTCAATATATTACTTCAGGTACTTGATGATGGAAGATTAACGGATAATAAAGGAAGGACTGTAAACTTTAAAAACAGTATTGTCGTCATGACCTCTAATATGGGCTCAAATTTAATACAGGAAAATTTTGAGAATCTTACTCAGGATAACCATAAGGAAATACTTGAACTAACCAAAAACCAGGTCATGGAACTATTGCGCAAAACTTTACGACCTGAGTTTTTAAACAGAATTGACGAAACTATTGTTTTCAAACCATTAGATAAAAATGAAATCAGAAGCATTATTGATATACAATTAGATTCGCTTAATAAAATTCTCAGTAAAAAGGGAATACATATGAATATGACTGATGAAGCAAAAGATTATATTATGAGTAAAGGTTACGATCCTTCTTTTGGTGCCCGACCTTTGAAAAGACTCATACAACATGAGATTCTTAATCAGCTTTCTAAAGAAATATTAGGAGGAAAAGTAAATGATAACGATAATATAGTCGCAGATTACTTCCCTGAAACCGGTCTGGTTTTCAGAAAAGAAAATGCTGATTAAAAGCCAACGTTAAATAACTTCACAAAAACTCTTTGGGTTACCAAAGAGTTTTTTTTAACCTATAATAATATCTTTGTAAAAGTCTTATATATATGTAGCTATAAAAACTTCATTCCGTAGCTTTATATAAGAATAGTTTAAAAGAATATAAAAAAAATCATTTATTTTATTTTTTAATTAATGTATATTTACTATATTTGTATAAAGCATGAAGGGGTTCATGTTATATAAGAATAATTCGCACTATAATTTTTTATTAAGGAACTCCCCAAGACATCTGTCGGGGAGTTTTTTAAATTTTAGGCTTTTTTTTATCTATCTTAATCTAACCTGAAATCAAGGCTAAATAAACTCATAAAAAAATTCAATCTAAATAACTTACCTTTGTAACAATTTTAAAAATTCTTACACTTATTTAATAAAGAATGAAAATTCATTTTACAGAATGAGAATTTACATTATTATAATTGCTTTTTTCATATATGAAATAGCTAATGCTCAAAAAGTATGGTCTTTTAATGATTGTCTTACGTATGCACGTGAAAATAATCTGCAGGTCTTGGCCTCCAAATTGAATGAACAATCACAGGAAGCAAATTACAAAATTGCTAAAAATCAGAAATTGCCGGATTTTATAGGTAATGTAGGTAATGACTTTACCTCCGGTCCTATATCTAAGCAAACGATAGATCTTAAAGAATTAAAAATTAATTCCCGATATAATTATACTCAGGGATATCAAAACAGTTTAGCTTTGCAGTCCTCTGTTATTTTGTATAATAATGGAAACCTAAAAAAAACAGAAGAAAAAAACAGTTTGTTGCTGAAACAGTATCAATATACTACTGAAAAAATAAAAAATGATATCTCTTTACAACTTGTTGGAAATTATTTGACAGTATTGCTAAATAAAGAGCTAAAAATTGTAGAAAAAAACTCTTTAAATACGTATGAACAACAATACGACAGAAATTTAAAATTATATAATGCAGGAAGTATTCCTTTGAGTACTTTATATGAATCTAAAGCTAATCTGGCAAATGCGAAAAAATCATATGAAAATTCCATCATTGAAGTAGATCGCTCACTTATGGTTTTAGCAATGCTTTTACAAAAAGATTACAGAGGGTTTCAAATAGAAGACGTTAAAATATCAGATAATATAAATTCTCCGCTGATCAATGTTCCGGATGTGGTACAATACGCATTTCAAAATCAACCAGAAATTAAATCCGCAGAATTAGGTATAGAAGCAGCCAAAAAAGATATTGATATAGCTAAAACAGCTCTCTATCCTACTATTACCGGTGGTTATAAAGCAAGTACTTCTTATCAGAATTTTTTTGACCGTTCCAGCAAATCATTGAGTGAACAATGGTATGATAATCACATTCAAATGCTCTCAGTCGGTGTAAAAGTTCCTATTTTCAATAAAGGTATAAGTAAATTACAAATTGAGCAGTCCAAGATTAAACAATATGTTGAAGAAAACAAACTTGAACAAGAAAAGCTTACCTTAAAACAAAATATTGAAACTTCTTATTTTGATGTTAATTCATCCTTCCAGACTTTTCTTTCGGCTATGGAAGCAGTCGACTCCAACAGAATTTCTTACGAATTTGCTGAAAAAAGTTTTGCTGCCGGAAAAATAAATGTTTATGATTTAAACATTGCCAGAAATAATTATTTCTCTGCTCAATCTCAAATGCTTCAGGCTAAATATTCATATCTGTTTAAATTAAAAATCCTTGATTTTTATACCGGAACTCCATTAAATATTACTTCAGACGAGGATCTATCCGGGAATCAATCCAAAAATCAAAACTTATCTCCTCAACAAATACTTTCAGAAAAAATAGAATCTGAAGAAATGACACAAAACTCTTCTGAAACTGTGTCTTCTCAAGAAAATACTAATAGTGTATTCAATTCAAATACTCAAAAAGACAAAAGCAATGAAAGTGATTACAATGAGAAAAAAGTTACTGCAAACTCTGAAGTAGAAAACATTAAGAAAAGCACAAACATTCCTGCATCCGAGCAAACAACTGGCAAAACAGTAACAAATAGCTTTGAAAACATCAAAGAAAATCCTTCATCAGGTATAAAAGATGATGTTGTTCCAGCCAACCCGCAAAACATGCCAGCCCCTGAAACTAAAGTATCAGATGCAAAACCTGCTTCTAAATCTGTAGATGATGAAAAGGCTAAACGTGAAGCATTAATTATGGAGAGACGTGCTAAACTTATGAAAGGAAGTCAAAACGACACAATTTCCAACGATGCTCAGAGAGAAGCCTTGATAAAAGAGAGACGAGCAAAATTAAGTAAAGGTTTATAAAAAATATAATTGTTCAAAGGATTCTAAATTTAGAATCCTTTGAACTGTTTATTTCATTAAATTTTATAGGCATATAACTTCTGAACATATTTACCTATAATATCAAATTCAAGATTAACTTTATTACCGACTTTAAGATTTTTTAAATTAGTATTTTCCCAGGTGTAAGGTATAATAGCAACAGAAAATTGGTTATTTTGACTATTAACTACTGTCAAGCTGATGCCATTTACAGTTATTGAACCTTTTTCAACGGTTATGCTGTCTCCTTCATAAATAAAAGTCAACAGATAACTGCCATCTTGGTTTTCTACTGATTCTAAAACTCCTATCTGATCTACATGTCCCTGAACGATATGACCATCCAGACGATCCGAAACCTTAACACATCTTTCCAGATTTACAATATCACCGACTTTTAATTCTGAAAAATTAGTCTTTTTCAGAGTCTCAGCAATTGCAGTTATACGGTAACATTCTTCATTGATATCTATTACTGTTAAGCATGTTCCGTTATGAGAAACACTTTGATCTATTTTTAATTCAGTTAAAAAAGGAGCTGATATGGAAATCAATAAATTAGATTCTTGCTTTTCGATATCAATTACTTTACCTGTAGCTTCAATAATTCCTGTAAACATGAGATTGTTTATTTTTTACTCAAAATTACTATATTTTAAACACATTTAAAGTAATTAGCATAATACAATTGTATCCTTCGAGTTGAACTGTGGCTGCACAAAAGTCTTAGAACAGGAATCTTCCTCTTAAATTTTCTTTTTAATAAGACGTTTCAACGTTTATTTTTTTTAATTTTGTTCTCAATATAATATAGCAAAATCTGTGATGAAAAATAATAGGATAAAAGTTGGAATTAGTGTAGGTGATCCTAATGGAATAGGTGTAGAGGTAATTCTTAAAGCCTTACAAAATAAGGAAATTCTTGATTTTTTCACTCCTGTTATTTTTGGCTCTACTAAATTAATGTCATATCAGAAAAACATTTTCGGACTAAACTCCATGCATTTTCAGGGAATTTTTAAACCTGAAGAAGCAATACATGGTAAAATAAATGTAGTAAATCTTTGGAAAGAAAATGTAACTATAGAGTTTGGGCAACCTACTGCTGAAGGTGCGCAAATGGCACAATCATCATTAAATGCTGCTTTGGAATCATTACAAAAAGGCTCAATTGATGTATTAGTTACCGCTCCGATAAATAAAGAAGTTATGCAAATGGAAGAATACAAATTTCCCGGGCATACAGAATTCCTGTCAGATGCTTTAGGAGGAAAAGCTCTTATGCTACTTGAGAATGAGAATTTACGAATAGCATTGGCTACACACGATCTTCCTTTATCTGAAGTAGCTCCTAAACTAAATAAAGAGGTTCTAAAAAAACAAATAAAATCTCTAAATACAACACTTGTTCAAGATTTTTGTATTGAAAGACCCAAAATTGCTGTACTAGGTTTAAATCCTCATGCCGGAGATAACGGATTGCTCGGAAAAGAAGAAATTACAATTATACAGCCTGCCATAAAAGAGAGTTTTGATAGAGGAATTTTAGCATTCGGCCCGTATTCAGCAGACAGCTTCTTCTCAGAAGTACAATATACGGCATTTGATGCTATTTTAGCCATGTACCATGATCAGGGAATAATACCATTTAATACTATTACAGCTGAATATGGAGTTAAATTTACTTCCGGATTATCCTTTATTAGGACAGCACCCAGTCATGGAGCAGAGTATTCCATAGCAGGCCAGAATGTTGCTCAGCCCAAATCATTTGAGCAGGCTATATTTGAAGCCATATCCATTTATAAAAATCGAAAAGAATATATCAAATTAAAAGCTAATGCCTTACAAAAAACTAAAATAGAAGGTATTGATATTGATGAAGATCTTCCTTTGGATGGAGAAGAAATATAAAAAAACAGATTACATATTTATAAAATCGCAACTTAAACTTTCCATTTCACAAAAAGGACGCAAAGCATTTATCGTTACAAAAGCATCAAATGCATGAATATCTTTTACAGCTATATCTATCGGTTTAATTTTTCCTTCATCTATCAGCTTAGCTCGCTGGGTACCCTTTAACAAAGGAATTCTAGGTGTAAACCAATCATCATTTTTCCTAAAAACTATATTTGCTATTGAGGTATCAGTTATTAAACCATTTTTTAAAATCAATATATCATCCGCATCAATATCTTTTTTCAGCAATTCGATGCAGGAACGATTTTCGTATTTATAATTATATTCTATAGTATTACTAATTACTAATTGTAGCGTTTTAATCTCCTTTTTTATATAAGGAATAAATTCATAACTCTCTATAACATCTGAATAAATAATTCTGCAACGATAAATTTCATTCTTATTTAATTCGTCAGGAACTGATATTTCATTCTCAATTTTTAAAATATCAGATAATTTAAAGAAATCATATCGGCTTTTATTTAATCTAAAATTATGATAGTCAATATTTTCCAACTTATTATTTTTAACTAATATAGTTTCAATAAACCGGCACATATATTTTTTGTATTAATTCTTCGTATTCTTTTCTTGCATCACTCATAGAGGTTATTCCTCCCCCACTTTTATAATAATAATTATTATCGTTTTTTTCAATATAACGAATCATAACCATACTATTCACCGTATTACCATCAAAAATTCCGGCAATCCCCGTATAGAAACCTCTGGAATGTGTTTCTGTCAGATTAATTATTTCAATAGTTCTTTCTTTAGGAGCTCCACATATTGAGCCGGCTGGCAAAAGTTTATCAAAAATGTCTCCTATATGCATATTCCAGTTATTATTCAAGATTCCGCTTATTCGTGAGCTTACCTGCAAAATACTTCCATTCTGAGTTTCAACTTTTTCAATATATCGAAATTTCTCTACTGTAACATTTTTAGAAACTAAATTTAAATCATTTCTTATCAAGTCCACAATCGTATAATGCTCAGAGCTTTCTTTAATGTCAGACAAAATTATACTTTCAGCATTAGGTATACTTCCATCTATTGTTCCTTTCATTGGATAAGAAAAAATTTTATTATCTATTATTTTCACAAAAGTTTCCGGAGAAAAACACACAAATTTATCATCAAGCCAAAGCCTGTATTTAGCTTTTGCGCAGTGGAAAATCTCCTTAAGGCTATATTTGCTTTTAATGGGTGTAGAAGTGGTTAAATTGAGCAAATATGTATTCCCAGAAGCAATTTCATGCTGTATTCTGTTAAATTGATTTAAATAAGTTGTATAATCAACTGGAAACACTTCCAGCTGAATTGATTTTTCAGATTTAATAGTCTTGCTTTCAGTATTTGAAATACCTTCAAAATCATACAAGAGCATGTCTGTATTAATTTCACTTAAAGGTATAACTACTGAAGTATCTTCATGATAGTCTATTATAAAGACAAAAGGAATTTTCTTTTGTCCAAGTAGGTTCATTTTTTCCTTAACAACATGTGATATTTTCATAGAATTTATAAATAACAAAAATAATATTTAATTTTGTGCCCCGACATGGTCAACATAGCTTTAATCGATAATCATGATTCTTTTACCGGCAATCTTTATCAATTATTTGATGAAAATAAAAGTTGCAGGATTAAAGTCATTCCTTACAGCCAGATAAATATAAATGAGTTAGAGGTTTTTGATAAATTAGTTTTTTCACCAGGTCCAGATATTCCAAAGAGATATCCGCTATTATCGGAAATTCTTAACCGATATTCAACAACTAAAAGTATTTTAGGCATTTGTCTCGGCCATCAGACTATTGTAGAACATTTCGGAGGAAGCCTTTATAATCTCCCCAAAGTAAAACACGGTGTAAAGGAAAAAGTATATATTGAAAATAACGAATTATTATTTGCTGATCTGCCTAACGCTATAGATGTGGGCTTGTATCATTCATGGGCTGCAAATCCAAGAAAATTACCTAAAGATTTTACTGTCATTGCGAAAAATAAAGAAGGAATAATTATGGGAATTTCTCATAATCTGTTTAATATTATAGGTCTTCAATTTCATCCTGAGTCTTATATGACTGATTTTGGGAAGGTAATTATTAATAACTGGTTACATTTAAAATAAAAAAGGACGGTAAACCGTCCTTTATATATAATTTTTTTAGAATATTATCTTGCTATGTTAACAGCTCTGGTCTCACGAATTACAGTTACTTTAACCTGACCGGGATAGGTTAATTCATTTTGAATTTTTTCACTAATTTCAAAAGATAACTGAGAGGCTCTCTGATCATCAATTTTTTCACTTTGAACCATCACCCGTAATTCTCTACCTGCCTGAATTGCAAAAGCTGTGTTAACACCATCAAAACTTAATGCTGCTGTTTCTAAATCTTTAAGACGTTGTATATAAGATTCGATTACCTGTCTTCTGGCTCCGGGTCTTGCACCACTTATAGCATCAGCTACCTGAACTATTGGAGCTATCAAGCTTTTCATTTCAACTTCATCATGGTGGGCACCAATTGCATTGGATACTGTCGGGTTTTCTCCGTACTTTTCTGCCCATTGCATACCTAATATAGCATGCGGAAGTTCAGATTCTTCTTCCGGAACTTTACCTATATCATGCAATAAACCAGCTCTCTTAGCTATTTTTGCGTTCAGCCCTAACTCAGAAGCTAAAATTCCTGCAATATTTGCAACTTCTCTGGAGTGCTGTAAAAGGTTCTGACCATAAGAGGAACGATATTTCATACGCCCTACAGTCTTAACTAACTCAGGATGCAATCCATGTATTCCTAAATCTATAATAGTTTTTTTACCTATATCTATAATCTCTTCCTCGATCTGTTGTTGCGTTTTTGCTACGATTTCTTCGATTCTTGCCGGGTGTATTCTTCCATCTGTTACTAAACGGTGAAGGGAAAGTCTGGCAACCTCTCTTCTTACCGGATCAAAGCAAGATAACAATATAGCCTCGGGAGTATCATCAACAATAATTTCAACACCGGTAACAGCCTCTAACGCACGAATATTACGTCCTTCACGACCAATGATACGTCCTTTAATTTCATCAGACTCAATATTAAAAACCGAAACTGAGTTTTCTATAGCCTGTTCTGTACCCACTCTTTGAATGGTTTGTACAATAATTTTCTTCGCTTCTGCTTTTGCATTTAACTGAGCTTCTTCTACTATAGCTTGTATTTGAGCTTGTGCACGGGTTCTGGCTTCCTGTTTTAAAGCCTCTACCAATTCTGCTTTAGCATCTTCCGCAGAGTAACCGGAAATTTTTTCCAACATCTCTACCTGCTGCACGTGCATCTGATTGAGTTCCTCTTGTTTTTTAGCTAGCGTCTCTGCTTTTATAGTATTATCTTGAACAGCCTGTTCAAGCTGTTTCTTTTGATTATTGTTCTGATGCAGTTCTTCGTTTAGTTTAGTTTCTTTGTCTTTAATTCTTTTTTCAGCTTCAAGCATTTTTTTCTCTCGTTGATTAATCTGTTCTTCGTGTTGAACTTTTAATTCAAAGAATTTTTCTTTTGCCTGAATCATTTTTTCCTGTTTTACAGCTTCGGCTTTTAATTCCGCTTCTTTAACAATTACCTTGGCTCTTTCTTCTGCTTCTCTTATTTTATTTTCTCTGAATTTATTCAAAGAACTTTTTGATAGGAAAAAACCTATAATTGCACCTACAAACAAGGTTGCTATCAACTCTATTATTATCGTTGCATCCATAACTATATATTATTTATATAAAAAAACCTACATCAATTCTAATATACTGATTTGAGTAAACTCCATTAATCAGGATTTAAGCTATGCTTTTTCTTTGTAATCTGCTGTTGATATAAAATCAAATCATCCCTAAAGATGAGAGGCAGCCCGCCATTAAAAAAAACAAATCACTCTGTCAGTCAATTTGCGTTGAGTTTACCAAATTGAGTTAGAATCAATGTAGGATATTTTGTTCTACATATATTTTATTTATAAGATCAAATAGAAATGTTTCCGTATTATTCAGTAACTAAGTTACTAATTTTTTTTATTCTAAGCAAAATTTCTTCCTGTTCCTTTGTTTTCTCTTTAAGTAGATTCTCTAATTCAGAAGCAAGCTGCAAAGCACTCATAGCTAATGCATCTTGTTTTTCAGATATGCTGTAATTTTTTTCAAACCGAACCACATATTCTTCTAATCTTTTAGCTGCATTTCTTAACACTTGTTCTTCATCTTCCTGTACAACCAGCGGATAATTTCTTCCTGCTACCCGTATGTTTACTTTCTGCGACATTTTTTAAGTATTCTGTAATTCAGCAATGCATGAATCTATCTCTTTAATCATTCTATTCATCTGCAATTTCATCACTTTTTTGTATTCTCCGCTTCCTGAAACTGCATTAATAACCTTCAATCTTCTATTTTGCTCTTCTAATTCTTTATATTGTTTTTCTTTAAGAATAAATTTATCTTCACTTTTCGAAAGAGACACTTCCAGATATTCACACTTATCTTTCAACTCCCGATTTTCTTTAGAAAATTCGAGGATTGTAAGCTCCAATCTTTTTAATTCTTGAATTATCTCTTCCATAGGTAATGAAAACATTTACCATTCTAACTCTGGCGCAAATATATAAAATTCTTTGAAAAAAATTGTAACTATTTTGTAGTTTTACTCAAACTTTACCGAAAAGACAAAGGCTCTGGAGTGTATGGATTTTAAAGCTCCGGCCCAGTAAGGTGGAGTTCCCGGGTTATCTGCCACCAATTCATTATTGAAGAAGAATATTCCTCTGACTGCAGGAGTCATTTTGAATCTTTTAAAGTAAATTTCAATTCCTGCTTCTAATTGGTATGAAAAGTTATGGGTTTTCATTCGGAAAATCTGATCGTAATTATCCTGCTCTTTCTTCTCATTGGACTGTAAATTAATCAACCAACTGATACCACCTTGTACATATGGGCGGGTATTTTTCCATCGATCACCATGAAAATTAAGAAATAAAGGAAAATCTAAATATGTAGATTTGACATTCCTGTAAATATCCTGCTCAGTATAGCTAGGTGTCATGCCATTAGCAACTTCCTGATCAATAAGTTTCTGAACATTATGAAAAATTAAATCTCTTTGCACGAAATGCATAGCTGGCTCCAACCGTAAATCTACATAATCATGAACTCTCATTCGCCCGATTAAACCTACAGTAAATCCTGCTTTAGTGTCAGCATTAACTAAAAATCGTCCAGATTGTTCAAGCCCTTCTTCACTCGGATGCAGTTTTAAATCAAAATAGTTAGCACCCAGATAATATCCCCAGGAAAACGGTTGCTCATCGAAATCCGTATATCTTTCCAAAACCTCTTTGGTACGGAACTGTGCATTTCCCGTAAAATACAGCATTAACAACGCAAAAGTGACAATCTTCTTCATAGTAGGTGAAACGTATTTTTTACTCATTTATTTTATTCCCTCATAAATAGTTGCAACGCCAAAAGTATACTTTTTAAACTTAGCTTCTTTAAAGCCGTTTTTCAAAATCAGACGGGTCATTTTGTCCCCGTAAGGCATAGTGTCGACTGAATTGGGAAGATAAGTATATGCTTTAGAATCACCAGAAATTAATTTACCAATTCCAGGTAGAATATTCTTAAAATAAAACATAAAAAACGGAGCAAAAAAACCTGAAGGTTTAGAAAATTCCAAAATCAGCAATTTACCGCCATCTCTAAGTACTCTGGACATTTCAGAGATTCCCTTTTCCAGATTTTCGAAATTACGCACTCCGAAAGAGGCTGTTACCATATCAAATTCACCTTCATGAAACGGAAGGTTTTCTGCATCGCCTTTTATTAGCTTAATTCTATCTTTAAAGCCACTTTTATTAACTTTAACCTGGCCATAATCAAGCATTTTTTGAGATAAATCCAAACCTGTTACTTTTGCCTGGGTTTTCTTAGCATGCTCAATAGCTAAATCAGCCGTTCCGGTTGCAACATCAAGTATTCTTTCCGGCTTAAAAGCAATTACTTTCTTTTCAAGCTGATTTCTCCAATATATGTCTATTTTGAATGACAGCAATCTGTTTAAAAAGTCATAGTTTTCAGAAATATTATCGAACATTTCCTCCACTTGCTTCTTTTTACTATCGGTATCATTATAAGGCTTAACTATATTAGACATAGGAAACAATTTTTCTTTCAGTGAGTTGCAAAAATAGCAGTTTTATTTAAAACTTGTTTGATAAAAATCCAAAAATTGATTTTTCCTGAAAAGCTTAACTCTTGATTCTACAGAATCTACTTTGTTAATTACTTTAGGAAAATTTTGATTTACATTGTAATAAAAGTTTTCAATTACCAAATGATTATATCTTTTGATTTCTCCAACAAATTCATCTCCGTCAATAACCGTTTTGTGAATCTTGTATAAAGAATCAATATTTTTGATATGTCCGTAATACCGGCGAAAAGAGTAATACACAGATAGTGTTGGATTAATAAGTCCCCTATCAGTTCTCCTCACATTAAAAAAAGTATCTTTTAAAATCAAACTTCCCTTATCCGTTGATGAGGATATCGTATTTCTTCCGTCTTTAACTGCTACTGCTAAAGTCTGCCCAGGAGCAAGAACATACTTATCTCCATTTAAAAAAACATCAATACTCTTTTCTGTAGGATTATCCAGTAAAAAAGAATCTTTTTTCTCGATAAATATTTTGTAAACAAAGAAAGAAATTATAGATAGTATGACAGCTATGAATAACCCCATCAATGATTTTTTATCGGACATAATTTATTTTTTAAACACAAAGGTAAGAATATAATAGATTAATTAGTATTTATTGCATAAATTTGTCCAATTCTTTAACTAGTAACATACATTCATAGTAAAAGCATATGTTGAAAAGTATTATAATAGGATCCGGTTCTTATCTACCAAAAAAGATTGTTCCGAACAGTAGTTTTGAAGGAATCACATTTTATGATGAAAACAGAGAGCCAATTACCAAGCCAACTCCAGAAATCATTCAGAAATTTGCGGATATTACCGAAATAACGGAGCGGAGGTATGTTGACGATCCTAATGTGATGAATTCCGACTTAGCCGCAGAAGTCGGCAGACTCGCTGTAGAAGACGCAGGAATAGATAAGGAAGAGCTTGACTATATTATAGTCGCACATAATTTTGGTGATATTGATGCTAATGAAAGACAGGTCAGAATTATGCCTTCTATTTCAGCTCTTACTAAACACAAAATGGGTATTAAAAATTTGCAGTGCAGACCGTATGATATGACATTTGGTTGCCCCGGATGGAATGAGGGCATGATTCTGGCGGATCAACTTCTTAAAGCCAGAATAGCTAAAAAAATATTGGTTATTGGCTCAGAAACATTATCCAGAACTGTCGATCCGTATGATCGTAATTGTATGATATTTTCCGATGGTGCTGCGGGTGTGGTACTCGAATCCAGAGAAATTAATGAGGAAATAGGTATTTTAAATCACTATACACGAAGCGATAACGGGGATGAAGTTGGCTATTTGATAACTGACACTTCGCTGAATCCTGATTACATTGGCTCGAAAGCCAACATACGTATGAGGGGACGCAAAATTTACGAATATGCTTTAACTTATGTACCTCAGGTAATTAAAAAAGTAATAGATGAAGCTGGATATTCAATTACTGATATTAATAAAGTATTAATCCACCAGGCAAACGCTAAAATGGATCATGCTATGTTACAAAGGGTTTTCAAGCTTTACGGACTAGGTGTAAACTCAATTCCAGAAGGCATTGCCCCAATGACTATTCAAAAATTCGGAAATTCTTCTGTAGCAACTATACCAACCATGTATGACATGATGATAAAAGGGAATTTTCTGAATCAGAGTTTAAATTCTAAAGATTTGGTGATCTTTGCTTCTGTGGGAGCAGGCATGAATATTAATGCCATTCTGTACAGAATGCCTTAGAAAAAATTATTTTATGGCAAAAACCTTAATTGGAGTCTTATTTTTTGTATCTCTGATTATAGAATATTACTCTTATCAGTCAATAAAAACACTTACATCGAAAAAAATATTTCGAAGGATATGGATTGCTTTTTCTATCAGCTCCTTTCTTATTATTTTTGTTTGGTCGATGTATATAGATAGAAACAACAGAGCTCAGGTTCAATTTTTAATGGGATTTTTTGTACTTACTTATCTTCCCAAGCTTGTTTTATCGTCTGTTCTTATCATAGAGGATATTTACCGTTTTGTTTTTTATATCTTTAAAAAAACAACCAAGAGGGCTGAAAATCATAGAGAAAACTCCAGCTATTATCCTGATAGAAGAAAGGCAATAAGTACTTTAGGGCTTGGGCTGGCCAGCATTCCTTTTTTCGCAGTTATTGAAGGAATTGTATGGGGTAAATTTGATTTCAGAGTGCGGAAAATAACCTTGTCTTTTCCGGATTTACCTGACTCTTTTGACGGTTATAAAATAGCTCAGTTATCTGATATTCACATGGGCAGTTTTGACATAAAAGATTATAACAAAATTGAGAAAGGAATTCAGTTATTAAATGAACAAAAACCAGATATTTTCTTTTTTACCGGTGACTCTGTTAATAATTATGCTGATGAAATAAAACCTTGGCTGAATTTACTCAAAACTATTAAATCCAAAGATGGGAAATATTCAATTCTAGGAAACCATGATTATGGAATTTATGTTTTTGGTGCTGAAAATAAATCCGCTCAGGAGAAAAATATTGAAAAATTACATCAATATCATTCTGAAATTGGATGGGATTTATTAATGAATAAATCTGTAAGGCTTCATAAAGGAGATGATACCATTAACTTAATTGGTGTCAGAAATTGGGGAGCCGGAGGTCATTTCCCTAAAGACGGAGATCTTCAAAAGGCAACTGAACATATAAATGACGGAGAGTTTAACATCCTTCTCTCCCATGATCCTTCTCATTTTGATCATAAGATTAAACAATTTCCTAAAAAAATGCATTTAACTTTATCGGGTCACACACACGGAATGCAATTCGGTGTTGAAATACCAGGTATTATAAAATGGTCTCCGGTTAAATACCAATATCCAAAATGGGCCGGGCTATATCGTGAAAATGATCGTTATCTCTACGTAAACAGAGGTTTTGGATTTATCGGATTTCCTGGAAGAGTGGGAATATGGCCAGAAATTACTTTAATAGAATTAAAAAAAGGTTAATTTTGTCTTTCACTACCTTAGAAATTATAATTTTCTGACATAAAAATAGAATTAATATGTTGCAATCAATGACCGGTTACGGTAAATCAGAAGTTAATACTGAATGTTTAAAAATATCTATCGAAATAAAAACATTAAATAGCAAATCTTTAGACTTATTTGTTAGGATTTCTCCCAGATATAGAAATAAAGAGCTTGAATTAAGAAAAATTATCGGAGATCAATTATTAAGAGGAAAAGTCGATTTTTCTATAGCTATTGAAAATCTTAGCGCTGATAATAACTCCAGAATAAATTTAAATACTGTACAGGGATACATTGCTAATCTGGAAGAACTAAATATAGAGGGTTCAAAACTGGATTTTCTGAAAATGGCAGTAAGAATGCCTGAAGTATTTACCAATCAGGAAGTAGAAATAAGCGATGCCGAATGGAAACTTGTCATTGATTGTCTTACCTCTACTCTTCAAAAAGTAAACGAGTTCAGGCAGGAAGAAGGAGGTTCTTTAGAAAAGGTACTTCAAGAATATGCGCACAATATTTTAAATTTACTTACTGAGATTGAAAAATATGAAACGGAAAGAATTGATGGTATCCGTAGCAAATTGCAAAAACAGCTTTTGGATTTACAAGTACAGTTTGATGAGCAAAGATTTCATCAGGAATTGATATATTATATTGAAAAACTGGACATTAATGAAGAGAAAGTACGATTGAAGCAACATTGTAAATATTTTTTCGAAGTTATGGATACCGATTTTCAGGCAGGAAAAAAATTAGGATTTATTTCTCAGGAAATGGGTAGGGAAATTAATACTATCGGCTCAAAAGCTAATCATCCTGAAATCCAGAAACTGGTAGTCCTGATGAAAGACGAACTTGAAAAAATTAAAGAACAAATTAATAACGTTTTATAAATCATGGCATTGGTATACCACAAACCGGGAAATGACACTTTACAGTTGAAAGAGCTATTACCGGGTAAACATATTGAAGGAAAACTTATAATCTTATCTGCACCTTCAGGAGCAGGTAAAACTACAATTGTACAATATTTATTATCGGTTATACCTGAACTATCATTTTCAATATCTTGTACTACAAGGCCTAAAAGAGAGAATGAAACGGATGGAAAGGATTATTACTTTCTGACTGAGACTGAATTTAGGGAAAAAATTGAAGGAAAAGAATTTATTGAATTTGAAGAAGTTTATAAAAATCGTTTTTATGGAACACTTCATACAGAAATCGATCGCTTATGGAATCAAGGAAAGCATGTAATATTTGATATAGATGTGCAAGGCGGCTTAAATTTGAAAAAACAGTTTGGTGATCGTGCGCTTGCTTTATTTATAGCTCCTCCTTCGTTAAAAGAACTAGAAGAAAGATTACGCAGTAGAAATACTGAAAATGAAGAAACTTTAAAAATGCGCATAGAAAAGGCTGATCAGGAACTTTCTTTCGCAAATAATTTTGATCATGTTATTGTTAATGATAATTTAGAAAAAGCAAAAAATAAAGCACATAAATTAATTACTTCATTTTTATCCGAATAATTATTTATATTAAAAATACACAAAAACTGCCTATTCAAACGGCAGTTTTTCTTTTATATAATAATTTTACATACATCCAGTATCGACATTTATATTAAAATTTATTTAGACTTCGTAATTACTTTATAAACTATATGTAATTTAAGTAAGGTATATTAAATTTATTAAGAATAATCATCTTATTAAATACGCATA
The DNA here is from genome assembly GCF_004014855.1 of Apibacter raozihei. Lineage (NCBI taxonomy): Bacteria > Pseudomonadati > Bacteroidota > Flavobacteriia > Flavobacteriales > Weeksellaceae > Apibacter > Apibacter raozihei. The sequence goes on along the minus strand of NZ_CP034930.1, from coordinate 1,182,309 downwards.
TTTATTAGTTTTATAATAATATTATTTTTAATCAATAATTTATTTAAAATAATTATATTTTAATGTTATAATAAATTTTTTATTGATTTGTTTAACTATTATAAACTAACTATTATAAAAAATTCATATGCAAAAAAATGCTGTAAAATCTATTCGTTGCTTTTTCCTTTTATTACTTCCACTGCTTAATTACCAAATGCTGAGCCAGACATTGGATGAAGAAAGAATCTCAAATCTTGAAAAACGAATAAGTGTTCTGGAAGATTCAATATCCGTAAATAGGAAGAAAGAGAAACAAAGCAATACTATCAAAACTGTGTTGAATAAGGTTTCAATCGGAGGTATGTTTCAGACTCGTTTTATTAGCAGCTTAAGTTCTGGAATAGCTCATAACGGTATACATTTTGGAGATCAGGACCATTCAAGCAATACGTTTGACATACGAAGAGCCCGCTTATCTGTTCAGGCAGAGATAACGCCCAAAATCAAAATTAATGTACTCACCAATTTTGCTGATTTTAAATCTGATACTAAAACCCGTGTATTGGAAAATGCTTATCTAGGATTTAAGTATAATAAATATTTAAATTTTCGTATAGGACAATTCCGTCCATTAGTAGGTCCTGAAAATATAATACCTGTTGATATAGTAAAATCATTGGACTTTTCAAATCAATATTATTCATTAGGTGCAAATGGTTGGGGAAGCTTCCAAGTCGGAATGGATGTTTCCGGAAGCGTAGATATTGGCAAAATACCCATGTCATATTCAGTTGCTATTGTCAATGGAAATGGAAAAAACAAACTGGATACTGACAATGGAAAGTTATTTATTGCCCGAGATGCATTTAATCTTTATAAAAAATACAAATTAGAAATCGGCATAAACGGTAGCTGGGGACGAGTGATGAAGAAAGATGTCTATATGGGAGCTATTGACATCACCAGCACTATTCCTCTTGCTTCTCAATGGTCTTTATTTCTTCAAGGTCAAGGGGGAAAAGCAATTAATCACAATGAATATTTAAAGGCTTCTAATGTATCTACTTATAAAATAAACGACTATATCATGCAAGGCTGGTTTATTTTACCTAATCTCAGATATGAGGCAAAAAGAAAATATTTACACTCTGTAGAGTTTTCTTGTAGAATTGAGGAATGGGAAGTAAATAAGTTAAACGATAATAAAAAAACTTCAGTAACACCTGCACTAAGTTTTGAGTTTATTGAGAATTATAAACTTCGTCTTGTCATCGCCATGCAAATGGATCGATACAAAAAAAATATCCCTTCAACATCCTTTTACAACAGCAATTTACTTACTATTCAGTTACAGGCAAGATTTTAAATATCGACAATTATTTAATGCATAAAATAATTATGATTTTAAAACAAGTTTTATAAATTTGATGTCTTGAAGATTTTATTTTCCAGAAAAATTAAAAAATGGTAAAAATTCCTTATGAAAAAAAGGACAAAGAAAACAACGAAGAATCAAAACCTAAAAAATCCAAGCTATAAATTTTATTATTGGCTTACAGGAATTATTCTTTTACTTGCACTTGTTTTCTTTTTCAGAACTACATTTACCATGTACTATTTCATAATCAAAGGTAAATTTGAAGAAAGAGAGTATGGATATAAAAATCTGGAAAAATTAAGGCCTGAATCTGAAGCTTTAAAAATTCATTCGATAATTAATAGATACAGATCTCATGCGATAGGAATAGATATAAGTCAACATCAGGGAAATATTGCATGGGACAGTGTTAAGTATATTAAAAATGATATTCCCATTTCGTTCGTTTTTGTGAGGGCTACACGCGGGGCTTATGTTCAAGATGCTTTTTTCAGGAAAAACTGGACAAATCTTAAAAATAAGAATCTTTTAAGAGGAGCTTATCACTATTATGATGTAAATAGAAACTCAACCGATCAGGCTGAAAACTTTATGAAAACGGTAACTCTTGAAAAAGGAGATCTTCCACCAGTTCTTGATATTGAAGAGTTACCCAAAAACCAGTCTTTGGAATTATTAAAAAAAGGCATAACCAACTGGTTACATTTAATTGAAAAACAGTATCAGGTGAAACCTATTATTTATTCCAATGATGCCTATTTTATTCATCATATTGCAGATATGGATTTGACAGAATACCCTATCTGGGTTGCAAATTACAATCCCAGAAATAGTCCTAAGCATAGCCGATGGTCTTTCTGGCAATTTTCGGAAAAAGGTATAATTAAGGGTATTACAAGTAATTTTGTAGATATTAATATTTTTAATGGTAATACGAATCAGTTGGAAAAGCTAACTATAAAATAAGGAAAAGGCCAGTAAACAACTGGCCTTCTCTGATCTTAACTAAGTATAATTATTTAAAAATTCAAAAATATTTATCGGAAATATCCGAAAAACACAAGAAATTTATTTTTTTACAAATTCTAAAATCAACTGTCCATCCTTAAACAAAAACAAATTGTTGCCTTCATATTTTGCGATGTTTACACTTTCCATTGCCTGAGTAAATCCGTATTCATCATTTTTATTTTGACACATCATACGGGTGGTTACGAGTCTGGATATTATAAATTTATTTCCTTCCAATGCAAAACCACCACTGTAACGATTACATCCGGCAAACCCCTGTACTCGTGATTCTGCTTTGTCAAAACTTAAGGTGGGAACTTTATCAAATAAATCTTTCGCAGACTTACCGTTCATTTTAACCAACTCCCAGGTATCTTTAGACTTTATATTATCAATTGACAGAAAATCCGAGTTTGAAGTTTCAACTAAGGAAAACTCTGAACCAGCAATTACCTTTTCACTTCCACCAATTTCATTATTGTCCCTTTTTTCATTTTTATGCGTTCCGCAATTATAAAGCATTATCAGAAATACAAGAATTAAAGACAATTTCAAATACTTATTTGTTATTTGCATAACATTTTTCATAATTTAGTTATATTACTATTAATGCGCATTCGAGAACAAAAAACCTGCCAAATCTTTAGAATCTTCTGATTAAAATATGTTTGAGGAAGCTTATATTAAGAAATACTTGACTTTAGGGTGTTTCATATTGTATATTTGCAAACTTAAATTGAAAATATTTATAAATGAAGACTTCAGATTTTGATTTTAAATTACCCCCTGAGTTATTGGCTGAAAGACCTGCGGAAAACAGAGATGAGGCAAGGTTAATGGTGGTACACAAAAAGACAGGGGAAATTGAACATAAATTATTTAAAGATGTCATTGACTATTTTGACGAAGGAGATGTCTTTATTTTGAATAATACAAAAGTTTTTCCCGCTCGCTTATATGGCAACAAGGAAAAAACCGGAGCCCAAATTGAAGTTTTCTTACTTCGTGAACTTGATGCTGAATCAAGAATTTGGGACGTATTGGTAGATCCTGCCAGAAAGATCCGAATCGGTAATAAACTGTTTTTTACAGAAGATGATAGTCTGGTAGCTGAGGTAGTAGATAATACCACTTCCCGTGGAAGAACTTTACGTTTTTTATTTGATGGTTCTTATGAAGAATTCAGAAGAAAATTAAAAGAACTAGGGGAAACACCACTTCCAAAATATATTAAAAGAAAACCGGATGCTGATGATGCTGAACGTTATCAAACTATTTATGCAAAGGAAGAAGGAGCTGTAGCAGCACCTACTGCCGGATTACATTTTTCGAAACATTTACTTAAACGGCTGGAAATTAAAGGCGTTGAATTTGCTGAAGTTACTTTACATGTTGGATTAGGAACTTTTGCTTCTGTAGAAGTTGAAGACCTCTCCAAGCACAAAATGGAAAGCGAACAAATCAGTATAAATGAAAAAACTTGCAAAATAGTTAATAATGCAATTGAAAGTAAACATCGTGTATGTGCTGTGGGTACGACCTCGATGAGGGCTATTGAAACTTCTGTATCTGCTAATAAACGATTGAATCCCTATGATGGATGGACGAATAAATTTATATTTCCTCCTTACGATTTTGGTATTGCAGATGCTATGATTACCAATTTTCATACACCTAAATCAACCTTAATGATGATGATCGCAGCTTTTGCGGGTTATGATCTGATTATGAAGGCTTATAAAGAAGCTATTAAAGAAGGATATAAATTTTATTCGTATGGTGATGCTATGCTAATCATATAACATACGGGATTATATTTTGAACACAACTAAAAAAGATATAAGAGCCTTAAGTTTACATGAACTTGAGGCTTACTTTTCATCTATCGGTGAAAAAGCGTTTCGTGCCCGTCAGGTATATGAATGGTTGTGGAATAAAAATGCTCATTCTCTTTCTGATATGACCAATCTGTCGAAATCTTTACGAGAAAAACTGGATGAACATTTTATTATAAATCCTGCAGAAATACACGTTATGCAGAGGTCTATAGATGGAACTATAAAAAATGCGGTAAAGCTTCATGATGGCAATGTGGTTGAATCGGTAATGATTCCAACTTCTACCCGAACGACAGCTTGTGTATCTTCTCAGGTTGGATGCAGTCTTGATTGTACCTTTTGTGCAACGGCAAGACTTTCCAGAATGAGAAATCTTACTCCTGCTGAAATTGTAGATCAGGTGGTTTTGATAGATAAGCAAAGCCGAGAGTATCATGAAAAGCCTCTTTCTAATATTGTTTTTATGGGTATGGGTGAACCCATGCTTAATTATCCCTCTGTTACCGAAGCTATACGGAAAATAACAGATGAAAAAGGGTTAGGCATGTCACCTCGCAGAATTACTGTATCCACTTCCGGAATACCTAAAATGATTAGTAAACTGGCAGATGAAAATTTAAAAGTTCGTCTTGCTTTATCTCTTCACTCAGCTATAGAAAGTAAGAGAAATCAATTAATGCCATTCAGCATTAAATTTCCTTTATCAGATGTTATGGAGTCTTTACAGTATTGGTACTTAAAAACAAAAAGCAGAATTACCTTTGAATATATTGTATGGAAAGGGATTAATGATACTGACGAAGATATTCAGGCGCTGGTAAGATTTTGTAAAAAAGTACCGTCTAAAGTCAATTTGATTCAATATAATTCTATTGAGGAAGGAGGCTATAATCAGGCTTCCAACCAAATTACAGAACGCTATATCCAACTTCTGGAGAAAAACGGAATTACTGCTAAAGTAAGAAAAAGCCGGGGCGAAGATATTGATGCAGCCTGTGGGCAGTTAGCCAATAAGCATTAAAGTTATATCAAATATTCTGAAAGAGCTTTTCTAATTTCTGTGTTTCCGTCCTAATTTGACTTACTCCGATAACACCTCCTGAAAATCCGCTGGATACAGAGGATACTGCAACAGAATAAGTGTTTTCTCCCTCGGGTTTTATAAGAACCTTAAATTTAAAATACTTTACAAATGCTCCAAATAAGAGTCGTAATACCCGATCTCCTTTAACATATACCAAACCTTTTGCACTGTCAACTTTTTTGTATTTTTCACCTCTTAAAGCCAGATCTATGGTGTTTTCCAAATCGCTTGCTGAGGAACATTTATAGATGTGCACAAATGCTATAGAAGAAGTAATTTTATTATTTAAAAAAAAACTCATAATTATAATTTATTACTATTATTTTATAAAAATACTAAATTTAATTAATTTCTAAATTGTTTTTAAACGCAGTAAACATAAAATTAATTACATTCTTTTCAATATAAATTGTTTAGATATAAAATCTGAAATAAACTTTAACAATAAAAATTTATTTTCCGGATTCTTTATACCATTTATAAACCCCAATTAAGGCATTGATTTCATATAATACCGACTGAACGGCGAAAATATAATTATGGGAGAGTAGGTTAACGGTAAACCATATGAGATTACTTACAGACCAAAGAATCCAGGAAAAGGGTTGCCTCATGATCATAGTGAACTGTGCAGACACTCCAATGACAAAGGCTATACAATTTAATATAAATAACCAGAAACTGGTTTCTTTGCCTATAATTGTTTCTCCACAGAAATACATAATTAATACTCCTAGTACACAGAACAAGATAGTTAGAACAAGACTTGTATAATTAATTTTTGATATTTTAACCTTGCCTTGCCTATCCTGATTTTTCTTTTGGGTCCAGAGACTTAAACCTAAGATATGAGTAATAAAGTAATATAAGCTACTTGCAGCTAATCCTAAATTACCAAATAAATACTGAGTGTAAATTTCTCCTACATTGGCAGACATACCTAATACGTTTGACCATATGGGTGAACGCCCTACTAAAACACTTACACACATATACCCTAAAAATACGGTAAGAACAAAAATACAGACTGCCGTGAAAGGCTGTTTCCCGGTTTCCCACATCTCCCAGCCTAAATATAAGGTAATTCCAAAGGCAACTGCATACCATAGAATTCTGAAAATTTTCTCTAAAGATAAATAATGATTTCTATTTTTTGTTTCCATACATTTTATTTTACCTTCTTCCGTACGTATTTTATTTTAACTCCATTCTCTGCCAGATAAACACCCGCTAATATACAGATAGAACCTGCAATTGCTATCTGGGTTATTTTTTCGCCTAAAATTGCGGCAGAAGTTATCAAAGTAACTAAAGGCACTATATAAATATAATTAGATGTTCGGATAACTCCCAAATTTTTAACTGCTGTATTCCACATGAAAAAACATAGCATGGAGGCTATAATTCCTAAAAACAATAAATTTATATAAACTACAGGTCTAAATAAAATTTTTAAATCAATGCTAATAGGCTCGTATATAAAAAAGGGAACAAGAGTTATAATTCCGTAAAAAAAGACTTTCCTTGTGATAAATAATATAGGATATCTATTTTCCATTTTTCTTAAAATCAGACTATAAAAGGCCCAGGAAAAAGCTGCCGCAACAGTTAAAAAATCACCCAAAGGATTTAATTTTAATATAAAGCTACCATTAAAAATTACTAAAGTTACTCCAATAATAGCCAGTAATGAACCATATATGAGTTTGGTGGTTGGTTTTTCGTTTTTTCTATTGATTAAAAAAGACAAAAGAGCTGTAAGTAAAGGAGCTGTACATAAAATGAGAGAAACATTGGAAGCCTGAGTTATTCCTAATGCCATATTTTCTGTTATAAAATATAACGATCCTCCGAAAAGACCTAATAGCCCGAAATAAAATTCATCTTTCCAGTTTTCTGATAAAAATTTTTTGGGAGAAAAGAACCATATACAGAGATAAGCCATTAAAAATCTAAAAAAAAATATTTCAGTTGGCGTCAATCCGTTATATATTAAAATCTTAGTTGATATTAATGTAGTTCCCCAAATTACAGCTGTTATTAAAGCCAGTAAATGATATCTAATTTCTTTTCCTTTTGCAATCACTGAATATTGTATCTAATTAGATGCAAAAATAAAAAATACTGGCAGTTATAAAATATAACTGCCAGTAAAATAATTTCTGTAGAATAAAATTAAATTTTAAGGATTTAGCTTTTTAAAAACTGATCGATATGCTCAGCTGTCTTTCTTGCATGAGCAATACTGGATACTACTAAAGATTGCCCACTGACACAATCTCCGGCAGCAAACACTTTATCAACACTAGTTTTTCTTAACTCATCCGTATGAATATTTTTTCTTTCATTCATAATGATTTCCATTTCTTCTAAAAATCCTTCCTGTATAGGGTGAACAAATCCTAAGGCTAAAAAAACCAAATCAACTTTCAAAGTTTCTGAGTTTCCGGTCTCATTTAGCATCATTCTTCCGGTCTCATCTTTCCCCCATTCTACTTCAACAAGTTCTACACCTGTTAGCTTTCCGTTTTCTCCAATAAATCTTTTGGTATTTAGTGCCCATCGTCTGTTGCTACCTTCTAAGTGAGAAGATGAGGTTTTAAGATAAACCGGAAAAGGAATCGGCCATCTATGTTCAACTTCTTTAAGTTCTTTGGGCTTAGGTAAAATTTCAATCTGGATTACATTAGCTGCTCCTTGCCTGTTTGCCGTACCGATACAATCTGATCCGGTATCTCCTCCTCCTATTACTAATACATTTTTACCTTTTGCATTAATTAATTGCTCATCAGGAACCATTTCTCCGGCAATAAGCTTATTTTGCATAGTTAAGTACTCCATAGCATAGTAAACCCCCTCCAGCTCTCTTCCTTCAATGGAAAGATTTCTAGGCACCTGAGAACCTATAGCTATACAAACCGCATCAAACTGAGCAACTAGTTCAGAACTTTTAATATCTTTCCCTACTTCGGTATTGGTCACAAATTCAACTCCTTCCTCTTTCATTAGCTCAACCCTTCTTTGTACAATATTTTTATTGAGTTTAAAATCAGGAATACCATATCTCAAAAGTCCACCTATACTATTTTCTTTTTCAAAAACAGTTACCATATGTCCTTTTTTATTTAATTGATTGGCTACTGCCATTCCTGCCGGCCCTGACCCTATGACGGCAACTCTTTTGCCTGTTCTTTCCAATGGAGGCTGAGGTTTCATATGTCCTTCGGAATACGCATGTTCCATTACTGCTGCTTCATTCTCCCGAATAGTAACCGGTGAATCATCAATGGCTAATACACAGGTTTTTTCACAGGGCGCAGGACATACCCTTCCCGTAAATTCGGGAAAATCATTAGTAGACTGTAAACTATGTGCTGCTCTCTTCCAATTTCCTTTATAAATAAAATCCTGCCATTCAGGCATTTTATTTCCTAATGGACAACCATACTGGCAAAAAGGAACTCCGCAGTCCATACATCGTGATGCCTGCAACAGGCGATCTTCTGTGTTTAATGTCTGCTCTACTTCGCCATAATCTAAAATCCTTTCATGTTTTGGACGATAACCGGCTTCTTTTCTATATACTGTTAAAAATGCTTTAGGATTTCCCATTTTTATTTTCTCTTATCTTAATAATCGTATTCTACTTTTGAAATTTTTTCATTAATTGCTTTCATCTTTTCTTCCTGTAATACCCTTTTGTATTCAATCGGCATTACTTTTATAAAGCGATTAACCTCTTCGTTCCAATTATCCAGAATTCTTCGGGCTATAGGACTTTGAGTATGTTCATAATGTGTGGTTATCAGATTTTGTAGTTCCCGATTATCTGACGAATCTTCAATTAAAGACAACTCCACCATTTCCATGTTACAGTAATAGTCAAAATCACCATCTATGTCATAGACGTAAGCGATTCCACCACTCATTCCAGCGGCAAAGTTTCTTCCGGTTTTACCTAATACTACGGTTCTACCTCCGGTCATATATTCACAGCAATGATCTCCTGCACCTTCAACTACTGCAATAGCTCCACTGTTTCTCACACAAAATCTTTCTCCTACCTGTCCGTTTATGTAAACTTCTCCTGATGTTGCTCCGTATAAAAGTGTATTTCCAGCTATTATGTTACTTTCAGGTCTGAAGTTGGATGAACCTGGGGGTAATAATATAATTCTTCCTCCTGAAAGCCCTTTTCCTAAATAATCATTAGCATCTCCTTTTAATGTAAATGTAACTCCTCTGGATAAAAAAGCTCCGAAACTTTGTCCTGCTGATCCTTTAAATGAACAACATATCGTATTTTCCGGAAGGCCCTGGTTGCCATATTTTCTGGCAATTTCACCGGAAAGCATAGATCCTACGGTTCTATCCGTATTTTTAATAGCATGGGTAAGCGAAACCGGCATGGCTTTATCAATTGCGGGATGACAAATTTCTATAAGTTCCCTGTCTAATACTTTATCAATTTTATGATCCTGAAGTATTGCCTGACGTATTGAGTTTTTATTCTCTTGTGGATAGTAAAGTATTCTTGAAAAATCTAATTTTTCCTGACGAGTATTTATACCTTCTTTTTTAGCATATAAAAGATCTGCTCGTCCAACAACATCTTCCAATCTTTTAAATCCTAGTGCAGCCAGATGTTCCCGGACTTCTTCCGCAAGGAAATTAAAGAAATTGATTAGATAGTCACTTTTCCCTTTAAACTTGGCTCTTAGTGCTTCATTTTGTGTAGCAACCCCTACCGGACAGGTATTTAAGTGACATTTTCTCATCATAACACAACCTAAAATTATCAGGGCACTTGTAGCAAATCCAAATTCTTCAGCACCTAGCATAGCCGCTACTAAAATATCTTTCCCTGTTTTAATTTGTCCGTCAGCCTGTAATCGAATATTACCTCTTAAGTTATTAAGTACCAAAGTCTGCTGAGCTTCTGCTAAACCTATTTCTAATGGTAAGCCTGCATGTTTAATAGAACTTAAAGGGCTGGCTCCGGTACCTCCGTCGCAACCACTGATTAAAATTAAATCTGCTTTTGCTTTAGCTACTCCTGCTGCAATGGTTCCTACTCCACTTTCTGATACTAACTTAACACTTATTATAGCTCTGGGATTTACATTTTTCAAATCATAAATTAACTGTGCTAAGTCTTCAATTGAGTATATATCGTGATGGGGTGGCGGAGATATTAGGGATATACCCGGTATGGAATGTCTGGTCTTAGCAATAACATTATCCACTTTAAAACCCGGTAACTGTCCTCCTTCTCCTGGTTTTGCTCCCTGAGCAACTTTAATTTGAATTTCATCTGCATTTACCAAATATTCCGTGGTAACTCCAAAACGTCCGGAAGCTACCTGCTTGATAGCTGAGCGCGCATTTGTAGCAAAACGTTCTGCCAGCTCTCCTCCTTCTCCTGTATTACTTTTTCCTCCAATTGTATTCATAGCAACCGCCATGGCTTCATGGGCTTCTTTGCTAATAGAGCCAAAGGACATAGCTCCCGTTACAAACCGTTTCATTATGGAAGATGCCGGTTCTACTTCGCTTATATCTACGGGTTGATTGGACTTGAAATCAAAAAAGTCACGAATAAATATTTTATTGGTTTTATAATCGACCTCACGGGTAAACTCTTTAAATTTGCTATAATCGCCAGTTCTGGTAGCTATCTGTAGTTTAGCTATGGTCTCGGGATTCCAAGCATGCGCTTCTTTATCTTTTCTCCAAGAATAAAATCCTAAATTTTCATAAAATGTGGAATTATAATTTTCTTTATATGCTTTATTAAATGCCTGTATTGCATCTTCTGCAATATCTCCTAAATCAATTCCTTCGATTTTTGAGACTGTATTACCAAAATAAGTACTCAATACACCTGTATTAATTCCTACAGCTTCAAATACTTGTGCACCTATGTAACTTTTCAGGGTTGAAATCCCCATTTTAGAAAGCACTTTAAGAAGACCTTTATGAATAGATTTCATATAATTTTTTTCCGCTGTAGGAAACATCATCTGAATTTCTCCTCTTTTCACCAGACTATCTAAAACGGCAAATGACAAATACGGATTAACTGCATTTGCGCCATACCCAAACAGCAAGGCAAAATGCATAACTTCCCGGGGTTCGGCAGATTCTATAACCAAATCAACCTGCATTCTTTTCCTTTTGTTTACCAGATAATGGTGTACAGCTGAAACTGCTAATAGTGAAGGAATAGCTATTTCTTTCAGACTTGCAGTACGATCACTTAAAATAATGTAATTACTTCCACCATCTACAGCTTCTTCAACTTTTTTACAAACTATTTCTAATCCTTCCTCTAATCCTTTCGTAGGTGAATGATCATCAGGCGAGAATGTCATAGGAATAACTGAAGACTTAAAACCTTTATAATCAAGATGTAAAAGTAAATCAAGCTCTTTATTCGTAATTATAGGATAGGCCAATCCTACCATTTTACAATGTTCCGGCATTGGCTCCAAAATATTTTTATGTAATGAACCTATATACCCGGCCAAAGACATTACCAATTCCTCTCTTATAGGATCAATAGGAGGATTAGTAACCTGTGCAAAATGCTGTCTGAAATAATTGAATAACTGGTTGGGTTCTTTTGACAAAACCGCTATAGGAGTATCATTTCCCATAGAACCAATAGGTTCTTTCCCATCTACAGCCATGGGTATTAATAATTTTTCAATATCCTCTCTATAATACCTGAAAGCGGAAAGTTTTGTTTCTAAATTATCCAACTCATATTTAACAGATCTTCCAGAACTTATACCATCGAGAGATATTCTGTTTTTACCTAGCCATCTTTTATATGGGTAAGCTTTGGCTAAATTTTCTTTTAATTCTTTATCATATTTAATAGTTCCTTCTTCAATGTCTACCATCAGCATTTTCCCAGGTCTTAACCGGCCTTTTTCTCTAATTTCAGAAGGATCAAAGTGTAATACTCCTGTTTCTGACGCTACAACCATTACATCTTTATGGGTTATTAAATATCTTGCCGGACGTAATCCATTTCTATCGAGCAGTCCGCCGGCATATCTACCATCACTAAATAAAATAGTTGCAGGCCCATCCCATGGCTCCATTAAAATACTATGATATTCGTAAAAAGCTTTAAGATCTGAAGAAATAGGATTTTTATCGTTCCATGATTCTGGAATCATCATTGCCAATGCGTGAGGAAGAGATTTTCCAGACATTACCAGAAATTCTAATACATTATCAAAGGATGCACTATCACTCATTCCTTGTTGTACAATAGGCCAAATATCTTTTATTTCTCCGATTTTTTCGGATTTAAGTACGCTTTCTCTTGCCTCCATCCATAAACGATTACCTTTAATCGTATTGATTTCACCGTTATGCCCTACGAGGCGAAAAGGCTGAGCTAAATCCCAGGTAGGGAATGTATTTGTACTAAACCTTGAGTGAACCAATGCTATTGCGCTTGTAAAGTTGGGATGTAACAAATCAGGGAAATATTGCCTTAATTGACAAGATGTCAACATTCCTTTGTAAATAATTGTTCTTGTGGACAGACTGACAATGTAACAACTCCTTTTATCTTTTATATCTGCTTCTAATATTGCTTTTTCATATTTTTTTCTTAACAAATAAAGTTTTAGTTCTAATTGTTCTTGTGAAAAATCTTCTCCTGAGATAAAAATTTGTTTAATTATAGGCTCGGTTTCTATTGATGTTTCTCCAAGTATATGACTATTGACGGGAACATCTCTGAACGCTAAAAACGTAAGTTTTTCTTTATTTATTAAATCTTCTAAAATAGCTTTAGCTTTTTCCTCTTCGCTTTTTTCTTTAGGAAAGAAAACCAGTCCGGATCCGTATCTCCCTTTTTCGGGAACGGCAATACCCTGAAGAAGAACAAATTCATGAGGAATCTGCATCATGATACCGGCACCGTCTCCTGTTTTATTATCTGCACTTTCTGCTCCTCTATGAGTCATGTTTTCCAGCACCTGAAGCCCATTCTCAATAATTGAATGCGAACGCACACCTTTAGTGTGAACTATCAATCCTACCCCACAAACATCATGCTCATATTCGGGGCTATACAATCCCTTTTGTATTACTTCTTTTTTCCACATATTATTAATTCAGATAATTTTAGTTTGTATAAGATTATTCTACTTGTTTATTTGTGACGTGCCTATACATTAAATACTGATTTATATTTCAGAGCTTGAAATATTTGATTTATTTAGCTGATTTTATTTCCAGAATTTGTATTTAAAAGTATTTACCAACAAACAACCTGCAAATATATCAAAAATCAAGAATATTTTTTAAACAAAAAGCAAAAAAATAACACTATTTTATGTAAATATCATATATTAATAATATTTTATACCATATAAAACAAATTAAAAGATTTTTTGGGATTTTTTTTAAGAATATTTCAACATTATTTTTTTATTTTCATTAAAAAAAGTATGACCCCCTATTTAAAACAGATCTACTTCTATAAAATAATTAAAAAAAAATAAACCACCCTTATTTTATTTAGACTGCTTCTAAATAAAATAAGGGTGGTTAAATTCTCTAACATACAATTTGAAGTATATTACGGATAAGTTTTTTTTCTTTTTGAGCTGTTAGTAAGTCGAATTTTTGTTTTTCGAAGATGCTTATGCATATTTCTATGTAGTTTTTGATGATATAAAAACCATCCCCCTAATGCACCTATGCAACTGCCAATAGTTATATCCAGAAATCGGGCATAAATTGACACAGACGGTTGTGTATCAATTGTTTTTCCACCTTCAGCCATGAATATGGTTAAAGCTGTAACGAAGATAATTGCAGCTCCATAATGTCTGGTCACCAACATTTCTACAATAAATTGTAAAATAACTATACTTATACATATTGAAATTGCCGACATATGGGTACTTAACAGAGCAGAAGCTAATCCGATACCTATAAATGTACCTATTATTCTGTGAAGGCTTCGCTGCCAAACATGTTTGCTGGTTGAACCCTGCATTACTGCTGCACAAGATACCGGCACCCAATAGGGATTAGTTAGATTTAAGCAGTAAGCCAGCATTAATGCTGCCCCGATAAATAATCCTGTAATTATTGATTCTGTAATATTTGAATATGAACTTTTATTGACAATAATTATTTCTGTCCGATCTGAGTATTTTTTTAGGGTTATTAAACTGTATATAAAAGCCAACATACAGGTTGAAATAGTTCCCATTGTAATAATACCCAGTTTAGCCGATATTTGATCAGGTTGAAACGGCATACATATTGCAACGGATGCAATTAAAATAAAAAAGAAATATCCTGGTGGTTTTAACCTAAAATATTTGGTTATCCAATACATTACAGATGCATAAAGACCCAGCGTTATGGATGCTACCCAAGGATTGAAACTAAAAATAAGCCCTGCGAAAAATGAAACTACAAATCCGAACGAACATATCATTAGAGTTGTCATTCTATTAGCTATTGCGGTCTGCGGTAAATATAACACTACCAAACCGGATATACTTGCTAAGATACCATTAGCAACCTGATTCATAAAAAGCCCCGATAACAGAGGTACACCCACACAAAATGCTGCTAAAACCGGCAAATGCCATTTTCTTTCAGTTTTTTTAAATTCTACTAGACTTTTTAAATTTTCTTTAAACCCTGAACTTATTTTTATATTCATTTTAACTCTTAAAATTATATTCTTATTATTAAAATTAATTCTCCTACTATGTAGTGTGCTTAATTAACCTGCACATAGTACACAACTTTTTACTCTTTTCTGATTAACAAAACTTATATGAAACAAAATTAAATCTGTCAATGCTTTCATACAAACAAACAGCATCTTTTTTAATAAATAAGAAAAATTCATACGCAAATGACAAAATCCATATAAGATAAAATTAACTCCTTCTTATCTGTTTAGTAACTACTTCTTAATATTTATATGCTTTTTTTGCCGAAAATTATTATATGAAAAATTATTTATTAAAGATAGGAATTGCATGTATCGGATTTATACAAGCTATATCTTGTAGCAATGATGATACGGCTACAACTAATACTAGCCTGATTAATGGTAAAGATATCTCGACATATGCTTCGCTTACTGCAAACAAATCAATTCAAAAAAGTGAATTTAGCGTTCTAAACAACGGAAACTGGAAGCTTTATGAGGGCGATAATTCAAATTTTAATTTTGATATACCTCTTTTACAAGGAACCAGTGAAGGCAAATATTTGCTTGACAATCAAATATTTAAACTTTATTGCTTTGAATGGAAAGATGGTTCAAGAAACATTTTAGGTCTCAGACAGTTACCTATTGAAGGACAACCTAATTTTCGTGATTTAGGGGGATATAAAACCCGAGATGGTAAATATGTAAAATGGGGTGCTGTGTTCAGGTCCGGTAAATGCAATATACTTACGAGTAATGATCTCTCCTATTTGTCTACTATTCCTTTAAAAACTATTATTGATTTTCGCTCTGAGAGTGAAAGAACTTTCGAACCGGACAGGGTTCCTACCAGTGTAAAAACACAAATTCAATTACCTATTGAACCTGGAAATCTAAGTTCAATAAATATTTCAGATGTTCTTGCTAATGGTGATGTGGCCTCTTCTAAACAATTTTTAGTTGATGCTAATAAAATATTGGTTTTAAATTTTCAAAATGAATATAAAACTTTTTTTGCTCATTTAATGAATCAAGATAGTAAACCAATCATGTTTCATTGTACGGCAGGCAAAGACAGAGCTGGTTTAGCTGCCGCTCTATTTTTATCATCTTTAGGTGTAGATAGAGAAACTGTTATTCAGGATTATCTTCTTACAAATACCCTAACCGGAGTAACTATGGAATCAATGAAAGCTAAATACGGTGATAATGCTACTGCTGAATGTATGTATTACTTATATTCGGTACAAAAAGAATATATTGAGGCTGCTTTTTCTACCATAGAAAAGGAATATGGAAGCGTGGAAAATTATTTAACTCAACAGCTTAATGTTGATTTAAACCTTATGAAAAGCTTATATTTATATTAATAAACCTATTTATAACAAAAAAGAGACAGGAAATATATTTCCTGCCTCTTTTTTATTTTGAAAATTTATAATCCTGAATGAAAATATTAACCGGCAGCTAATTTTTCTTTAATCTGGACTTCGATTTCTTCTAACAATTCAACATTATCTTTTAGTAATTGTTTTACAGCATCTCTACCTTGTCCTAGCTTGGTATCCTGATAACTGAACCAAGAACCAGATTTACCAACGATTCCCATCTCTACACCTAAATCTAAAACTTCTCCTACTTTTGAAATTCCTTCCCCATACATAACATCAAATTCGGCCTGACGAAACGGAGGAGCAACTTTATTTTTAACAACCTTAACTTTTACACGGCTACCTATAGCATGTTCCCCATCTTTAATTGGTGTACCTGATTTTCTTATATCAATTCTAACTGAAGCATAAAATTTGAGTGCATTCCCTCCTGTTGTTGTTTCAGGATTACCAAACATAACACCAATTTTTTCCCTCAGCTGGTTAATAAATATAACTGTACACTTGGTCTTGCTGATTGTTCCGGTAAGTTTTCGTAATGCCTGAGACATTAGACGTGCATGTAACCCCATTTTGGAATCGCCCATTTCTCCTTCAATTTCTGCTCTGGGTGTAAGTGCAGCGACTGAATCGACAACAACAATATCAATAGCTCCTGAACGTATTAAATTATCAGCTATTTCCAAAGCTTGTTCGCCATCATCCGGTTGCGAGATAATCAAATCATCAAGGTTTATACCTAGCTTTTGCGCATAGGTAGGATCAAAAGCATGTTCAGCATCAATAAAAGCTGCTATACCGCCTTTTTTTTGGGCTTCTGCAATTGCATGCAATGTCAAAGTTGTTTTACCTGAAGATTCCGGTCCAAATATTTCAATCACCCTACCTCTTGGATATCCATTCACGCCCAGTGCTAAATCTAATCCGAAAGAACCGGTAGGAATTACATCTACCTCTTCGACCGGTTTGTCTCCCATTCTCATTACAGCTCCTTTGCCGTAAGTTTTATCTAATTTATCCAGAATTAAATTCAATGCTTTTTTCTTAGCATCAGAACTATTTGCTGACTCTTTTTCTGCCATTTTTATTTTATTTTTTATTTTGCTCAATGATTTGTTCTGCGTGATTTTTAGTTTTTACTTTAGTTATTATGTTAGTTATTATTCCGTTTTCATCAATTATAAAAGTGTATCTTAATATTCCATCAAACTCTCTGCCCATAAACTTTTTCTTTCCCCAAGCACCAAATGCCTGGATAATTTTCTTATCGGTATCTGCAATCAATGGAAATGGAAAATTGTATTTATCATGAAATTGTTTTTGTTTTTGAATTGTATCAGCACTTACACCTAAAATAGAATATCCTTCTGCTTGCAATACATGATAATTATCTCTTAGGCTACATCCTTCAGCAGTACACCCGGGCGTATTAGCCTTTGGATAAAAATACACTACTAATTTTTTGCCTTGAAACTCCTGATAAGTTATTGTTTTTCCTTCCTGATCTACCCCTTCAAACTGGGGAATTTTATCTCCTATAGTTAACATATTTTAAGGTCTTTAGCATTCGTTATATGTAAAGATATTTATAAATAATGTAAGTATCAATTTATAAGTATCAAATTTACACACACCCCAATCAACGCCTTAATAAACAACAACTTACATAATAAAATTTTGTTTACAAACCAATTAGTAATACTATTCGATTATTCAGCTAAACAAAGTAAATGTTAAAAAATTTTATTTTTTCGACAAAATCAAATCAGAAATTCATCGTATCTTTTCGTAGTTTTAAATCCTTTCTGATTGAAGTATTGTTGGGAATTTTCTGTATTTTCAGCCATAACAAAGTCTCCGCCCCAAGCTCCTAAACTTTTAATGAAACCGGGATAATCGGAGAATATTTCTTCTTTAACTGTAGGTATTCCTAAAAATTCAGAGATGGACTGTTCATGTAAAACCATAAGTTCTGAAAATTTTTTAAAAGTACATTTTGGTTTGTTTACAGCTTTCGTGATTTGAGTTATGGTATTAATTAAATCCTGTGATTTTTCTTTTTTTCGATACTGCTGGATTCCTTCTCTGGAATTTTGTTTTTTATTTAGATGTACAAAAATTAAATTATCAGATATAGATGAGGATATAAATGCATCTTTTACTAATGGTTCACCATTCATAAGTTGATATGTAATGGGCGTTTCAGCATCAGCACAGGCTATATCATAACCACTGCCCCCAAAAGTTTTGGATAGCAGATGATATGGATTAACTTTTGACCATTTAGCTATATTATTGATTAATGTTGAGCTTGAACCTAAGCCCCAATCTTCTGGAAATTCTAACTGGGTTTCACATTCATATCCAAAATCTTCATTAAAAATAGGTGAGCCTAATTCATGTACTTCGTGAAATATCTGCAACAGGGTTGCTGCCAGTTCTGGCTTATTAGTACTAACAATTTGATTTTTAATCACATCAAGTATACAAGTAAACCATAATTCACCATTATTTTTATAGGCAAGCCATGTAATTCTGTTATTTTTCTGATTTGAAAAGTGTACATTTAGTGATTGTCCTTGCTGTGTTGGAACTGCTAGAGCTAATGCTCCATCCAGTACAGTATATTCTGCTGTTAGTAATATTTTTCCTTTGCTTCTGAAAGTTTTAACTGAGTCCAAATTTAGTATTCTATCTTTTTAGAGGTTTAAAATAATAAAAATTCATGGTTAAGCAAAATATTTTTCTGCTTCTTGAATTGATTCCGGTTTACCAACATCAATAAGCTGCGCAGAATGTTTGTAGCCTAAAATATTCTGGGTTTCCATTATATCAAGGTATGTTTTAATAATTGAATATTTACCTCTTTCTTGCATCAATTTAAAGAGTTTTGGATTTACTACATGAATACCACTAAATGCAAAAGCATCTGTATCTGATAGAGAAAATCCATCTTTAAAGACTGAATCTCCTGAGGTTAAATTACTCCATCCTACAAGACTATTATTTGAAAAAAAAAGTTTCCGTGAAGAATTTCTGTCTGAAACGGCCAAACTTACCAATGGCTGATACTGCTCATGAAACCTTATCATAGAATTAAGATCCAAGTCTGTTAAAATATCAACGTTCATTAGCAGGAAGGAATTTTCTTGTAAGAATGGCTCTGCCTTCTTCAAGCCGCCTCCGGTTTCTAAAACTGCTTCTCTTTCATCTGATATTTCAATTTGACAATCAAAATAGTTATGGTATTTTAAAAAATCTATAATCTGCTGGCCAAAATGATGTATATTGATAACTATATCATTAATCCCAAAAGATTTTAAATATTGAATATTACGCTCAAGTAATGTCTTACCATTAACTATAGCCAAGGCTTTAGGGTGGTTTTCAGTAAAAGGCTTTAAACGAGTCCCTAAACCTGCGGCAAATATCATTGCCTTCATAATCTAATTATATATATTTTGAAAATGCCTGATCTAAAACTGTGGGTAAACTAACTCTTCCTTTAACTACTGCTACCACTTCTGCTTTTGCTTCTGAACATATTTTACCATCTGATTCCCGAATTATTTTCTGATTAAAAAAATATCTTATTCCTTCTTTTTGCAAAGAATCTACTGTACATAAGAATTTATTTGATCCTTGTAAAGGAACTAAGTATTTCACATGGATACTTATCAACACTAAATCGGTTCCCTGCTGATGAAGTTCGTAAAAGTTCAAATTATTTTCTTCTAAAAATTCATGTCTTGCAACTTCGTAATAGTGTTGGTAATTTGCATTATTCACTATTCCCTGGGCATCACATTCGTAATCCCTCACTTTCATCGATATCTTAAAAATTGAATTATCCATTCGTTTGTTTTAATGTAATCAGATTTATTTTATTTTTAATTATGTAAAAATATACCAAAGCACTCCTACATTTAAGCGGAAGTCAGTATAAGGATTTAAGGGTGTACTATAGAAATCATACCCGGTGAGACTGGAATTAAAATGTTGCCCTTCCAGTATAATCATCATTCTTTTTACTTTAAACTGTAAAAAAATATCAAATACCGGATATTCTCCTATATTATAATTTTCTGTGGAAGATTGTAGTCTAAACTCATTGGTAACAGGAAAAAATATTCTGGATTTAAATTTTGAAAAATAATAGGCATTTAAGCCCAGTTGATATTCTGCATGATTTTTAAATGCCTTGGATTGATAGTAAAATGTTGCTCTCCCTACAAATTCCGGTAAAGGCAAAATCTGACTGTTATTTGTTACTTTTTGATACGCTAAATGAGTTTCAAGATGAAATTTTTTAAACTGAAAAGAGTTTTGTAAACCTATTTGAACAATATTTACTGATGCACCAGATTGTTGTGGCTGTGCATTTTCATCTATGTAGGTATATTTATTTAAATCATAAAACTGCGCCCTGATTCTGGTATTAAAAGGTTTTAGGTGCAATGTACCACCAGCTTGCAAAATTCTTTCATTTGATGGATTTTCCGTAAAGTAATTAAATTTTTTATAAAAACTTTGATTATAAAGCAGATTCAGAGATGGAATTT
Organism: Apibacter raozihei; assembly: GCF_004014855.1. Taxonomy (NCBI): domain Bacteria; kingdom Pseudomonadati; phylum Bacteroidota; class Flavobacteriia; order Flavobacteriales; family Weeksellaceae; genus Apibacter; species Apibacter raozihei. Next base: position 1,161,351 of record NZ_CP034930.1, on the reverse strand, counting down.
GTGATTTAATTCCCAAATTGGCATCCAAGTAGTAGTTTTTAATCGGCTGAATTACTAAATGGTTATCAATAAAATAGGAGTTTTTAAATGTATCACCTGTTAAAGCTTCCGCTTTTGATTTCAAAATTACTCCTTCTTTCCAATTGAAAGTCAGGTTACCTGCTGCTCCTATTCTGTTGTCTTCAATATGCTGCGGATAATTAATGCTTGAATCTACAGGCCTGTCAAACTTAAATTCCAAATGTTCGTATTTTAGTCCGGCTTCAAAAAGCAATTTATCTGTCCAGTTAAAAGTTGCCGAAGTAAAATTGGTAAATTTCCTTAGTTTTTTTGAATTATAATGTCCTTTGATATTAGTTCCGTCAAACATATTATCCTGAGTGTCAAAAAAGGTATTTAATGTGCTGGTTTCTCCGTACGTATAATGAGTAGTTTCGTAAGATAAAATATTTCTAAGTGACACAGGGTATAAATTTTCTCCAGATGAAAAAAGGCCTAACTGCTGTCCTATATAAAATCTTCGTTTTTCATATTTGGAATTTGCCCCTGATAAATTCATTTCCATCCTGTTACGATTTTTAAAACGAGAATCTCCATTTTCAAAATTTTCGGGATACATAATTCCAGCATTTTCTTCGTTATTTACATTTGCAACCATATAATGCCCCCATAACTGGTATCTTCTATTTTTTGTATGATAATTGGTTGTAAATAGGAGTGTATTACTGGACGCAAGCTGATCCATATATTTTCCTTCTGATCTCAACCCTTTATATTGTATGGAGTAGTTGATACGTGAATTAATATTATGTGTAAATAAACTGGATAAGGAATGTCCTTGTTTATAGCCATTGTTATACTGAAATTCGGTCATAGGTGTCTGAACATCAAAATATCGTATGTCTTCAACTCCCAATATGTTTGATGATTTTCCAGCTGGCATTAAATCTATGGACGAATTAATTTTTGTACTATATAATAATTGATTGGCTGCTTCTCCAATATTTGAAAAAGGCATACTTCCAAAGTAATCTTTAAAATTGTACATTCTATTTTTGTAGTACTTGTCAATGGTTAAAACGGTATCAAAAATAGTTTTGGGTGATTCTTCTTTCCAATATTTATACGACTGTATAGTTGGATTATAAATCTTTACAGAATCGTTTGCGGATCCTGATTTGATATTGGTTTCCGGTGGATTTTTTTTATCATTTTCTTTTACCTGAGCAAATAAAAAACTTCCTACGAATAAACAAATTAAAAAAATTTTTATTCTAGTCATTTATAAGAGATACAATATGCAAATATAACAATAAAAAGCCGGCTCAAAGACCGGCTTTTTATGTAAGCTTGTTAATTTTTATAAAAAAATGTTAATTTTTACTGAACAATAATTTTCTTAGTTTCTATTTTTGTTCCGTTATTTAATTTGATTAAATACACGCCGGTAGTTAATCCTGTTATATCCACTTTATTTTCGCCATCTGTTAAGTTTCCTACCGAAATAATTTTTCCAGCCATATCAAAAATCGTAAAATCTACTTTTTGATTAACAGAAACATTTATATTCCCATGAGCAGGAACAGGATATATTTTTGTTTTAAATTCTGTCGTCGATATATCTTCATTTCCTAACGTCTTTATATTTGCCCCTGTCACTAGCAGCGTATACTCCTGATTACCGGAAACTTGTGAGTTAGCAGCATTTAATTCTTTTAAATCTCCTTTATGAGATACTTTAACTGTATATTTTCCTGCAACAGGTTTTAAGATATCTATTCTTTCAAAGTTATCTACCAAATTATCTCCTTTTGTTGCTGCCAATGATGGATTTTTGCCATTCAATTTCCAAGGATAGTATGTATTGCCTTGAGTATCAATTACTCTTACATCCAAATCATTTACTAAATATATATCATCCGGATCAGTAGCTCTTTTACTATTGTAATTAGCTGCTGGCAAATCTGTCCATGATATAGATACGATCAAAGGTTCTGTGTCACCGTTTACATTAAATTCCTTCGTATAATCAGTTCCGTTTTCTAAAATGTTTTCTTCTAAAATAGCTTCTCCGGTTTTACTTCCGGAAATAGTTAAAGCAGATTTCTTGAAATCGGCTAATCCCCAACCATATCTGTAATCGGGTCCATCTGCATCACCAGCTTCTTTTGCAGTATGTTGTACAAGACCTCTTACTGTAGCTGATTTCATAAATTTCCCGTTTAAACTGTTAAAGTATTGTTGTATAAGCAGAACACCTCCTGTTATTCCTGGAGATGCCATAGAAGTACCACTCATCGATGCATATTTATTTGTCTCTGTTGGATTATTAGCATCAAAATATGTAGAGTATACTCCTACCCCCTTACTCGCTATGTTCGGTTTAATTCTTCCATCATCTGTAGGCCCGGGACTACTGAAATAAGCTAATTTTACTGAAGACGGACCGGTATAGTTTGAAACATTTTCTACTGCTGCAACGGTTAAAACATTTTTAGCAACACCTTGAGCGGTAATCAATTCATATCCTTTTTTATGAGGATTTATATAACTCCATTCATCCAAATCATTTCCTGCTGATTTTACAATCTGGTAGCTTTTATTGGAGTAAGCTACTAAGTCTGCATTATAAGTAGAAGCCAAATAAGCTCCATAATAATAGGTAGGTAAAACATAACCAGAACTGTGAATACTGGCTAAACCATATGAATGGTTTGAGACTATATATCCTTGAGAAGCAAACTTCTGCATGGCTGCAATATCATTATCCCAATGATAACTATGTGCTTTAGCCACTGATGCCATTCCTTTAGCTTTTGTATCAATTCCCTGAGCCATTATTGTACCTGCCACATGTGTTGCATGATAATGATTAGCTACTGAATCTTTTTTAATTAATCTATTACCTGAAAATTCAACATGATTAGGCATTGCTATTCCTCCATCCCAGATACCTGCCACCATATTTTCTCCATTAATTTCTAAACCTAATTCCCCGCCAGATTGTAAGGCATTAGCACCAATAGTTTGTGCAGCTCCCTGATTAAATGTACGATTAAATACTGGTGTTCCAAATTCAGAAATTTCAGCTATTCCATAGATTATCCCATCTTTAACATATTGTCTTTTAACATCTGGATTTCGGATTAGATATGATTCAATCTTACTCTTTCTTTCATTTTCAAATGTATTAATAACCCTCTCGACTGAAACCTGCATCTCTTTGTCGTAGGTCTCAATAACTCTTTTTCTTTCTTCAATAGTTTGTGAATTAGCCAAACTATAAAATGCTAAAAAAGCAAATAATAAATTTTTTTTCATATACACATTAATTTATAATATGCTCTAAATTATAAAAAAATTCATAACAAACCTCTTAATTAAGATTATTTTTTCTTCATTTAGGAATAATATACCTTATTATTATATCAGAAAAATACAAATTATTTAATGGTATTTATATTATTTAAGCTAAAAAATCGTTAAAATTGATTTTTCAAATTATAAATACTTCAAGCACTTGGTTTTTTTATATCAAACTTATTTTTTTCACACTTCAAATAATTTTATTCACGACATTGCTATAATGAGCTTTTTCTTAGATACTATATATCTAAATTTTTATTTTATACTCAAATTATTATTTCTAAACTAATAATGAAATATTACTGTTATTTGATTTTATTATATTAAAAAAGCCGGATAAACCGGCTTTTTAATTTTATTTACTGAACTATTATTTTCTTTGTTTCTATTTTATTACCATAATCTATCTTTACTAAGTAGGTTCCTGTTGGAAGACTAGATGTATTTAATACATTTGTCCCTTGAACAAAATTACCTGAAGAAAGTATTTTGCCTGTCATCTCAAATAAAGTATATTTAGCTTTTTCATTTAATACTACAAAAACCTGATTCTTTGCCGGTATTGGATATATTTTTGTTGTAATTTCTTTCAAATCTATATCTTCCGCATTTAAGGTTTTCATATCAGGCCCTGTAATTATTAATGAATATTCTTGTCCTGAACCTGATAAACTCCCTTTATGTGAGACTGTTACCAAATACTCTCCATCTGGATTTGAAATGTCTATTCTTTCAAAATTATCTACATCATTGGTTGTATCATTCTTAGCAGCTTCTGCTGGAGCTTTACCATTTAATCTCCATGGATAATACGTTTGTAAAACATTACCATCTTTATCTATTTTATCTACTTTAACATCTATATCGTTAACCAGGTATTTAGCTCCACTAGGATCTTTTTCTCCTATTATGGAAACCCCTTCATTAGAATATCCTAAAATATCACCATTATAGGTAGTAAATTCAGGATCTGTCCATGAAATTGAAACCTGAAGAGGAGTAGATCCGGAAGATTCAATTTTTTTAGTATATGTCTTCTGGTTTTCTAATTTATTTTCTTCTATGAGTGAACCTTGAGTATTATTTGTAATTGCTAAAGCAGCAGATTCAATATCTGCCAATCCCCAGCCGAAAGAGTAATCCGGACCGTCATAGGAACCAGCTTCTCTGGCTGTATGTTGGATCAGTCCTCTCACTGTAGCAGAAAGCATAAATTTAGAATTCAGATTTTTATAATGTTCCTGTAAAAGAAGAATAGATCCGGTAATAGCAGGTGTTGCCATGGATGTACCTTGATCAATATAATAATTTGAATCTCCGGTTGAGTTTGTTGAAAAAACAGACACTCCTTTTGCTGAAATATTTGGTTTTATCCGACTATCATCTGTTGGTCCGTAGTTACTAAAGGTTGACATGGTAACACTAGAAGCTCCGGTATAATTAAGTTGTTCATAAACAGCCGCCACTGTTAAAACATTTTTTGCTACTCCATAAGTTGTTACCAATTCGTATCCTGGATTTACTGTATTTAGTTGAGAACCATAGTTTCTATCGTTTCCGGCAGCAAAAACCATCTGATAATATTTATTCAGATGAGCAATCTGATCTATTTTATAGCTGGTATAGTCATATGCTCCCAGTCCCCACCAATTAGCCCCATAATAAGGTTTACCATTGACTATCAAGGTTATCCCATAGGAATGATTGGAAACCAAGTAACCATTAGTTCCAAAAACCATCATTTCGGACAAATCATTAGTAAAATCGTATGATTTTATCAACGCTTTAGGTGCCATACCTTTGGAATAACCTGCTGGATACGTTACGGATTTTATGGTATTCGCAGGAGACACTCCTGCTGCTGCAATAGTACCTCCTACATGCGTTGAATGGCTACTTAATGCTGTAATACTATCTGTTCCCAGCTCAATCCTGGAACTTCCTCCTTGTGTGACAAATTCAATATGACTTCTTCGTATTAATCCGCTATCCCAAACCCCTGCATATAAACCCTCTCCGTTTAATCCCAGATTGAGATTAACGTTTCTTGCGCCTATAGTTTTAGCCGAGCCTTCGTTAAATGTGCCAATATAAACTAAGCTTCCATCCGGATTAATTCCAACAGCCAGTTTACCCTGAGCTTCATCGTTTGAAAAAGGTAAAACTTTAAATTTATTCAAATAATTATTTAGCGTTTTCTGTCTTAAATTATTTTGTAAGATAAGTTCCTTTTTAACTTTTTCTATCTTATTATAATCGTAAGATTTTGTCATCTTCTTTTTCTGTTCTGTTGTTTGAGCGCTAAGAAGAATCACTGAAAAAACCGATATGATAGTTAATAGTTTTCTTTTCATATAATCATCTCATTTATAGATTATTTAGTACAAAAGTAATAAATAACTGAATATCTTTTTTAATCTTCTCTATAATAAATTTTATTATAAAAAAATAGCCGCTAAGTATAGCGGCTATTTTTTATTTTATATGAAAATTAAATTTTTAATTTCTTTTTGACTTCTACTTCCTCAAACGCTTCTAATAAATCACCTATCTGGATATCGTTATAGTTTTTGACATTCAAACCACACTCGTATCCTTTAGTTACTTCTTTCACATCATCTTTGAATCGTTTAAGACTTTCCAACTCTCCGGTATAAACTACAATGCCTTCTCTGATAATTCTGATTTTAGCATTTCTTGTTATTTTACCATCAAGAACCATACATCCTGCAATTGTTCCGACTTTAGATATTTTGAAAACCTCTCTGATTTCGACGTTACCCATAATCTGCTCTTTAATTTCAGGAGAAAGCATACCTTCCATTGCTTCTTTCACATCATTAATCGCATCATAAATAATTGAGTAAGTACGTATTTCAATTTCCTCTTTATCTGCTAAATCTTTAGCACTCATGTTTGGCCGTACATTAAATCCTATTAGGATAGCATCTGAAGCTGCAGCAAGCAATACATCAGATTCTGTAATCTGTCCTACCCCTTTATGAATGATATTGATTTGAATCTGATCATTTGATAGTTTTTGTAAAGAATCTGTTAAGGCTTCTACCGAACCATCCACGTCTCCTTTAAGAATGATATTAAGTTCTTTAAAGTCTCCTAAAGCTATACGTCTACCTATTTCATCTAGAGTTATATGTTTTTGAGTTCTGATGGATTGTTCTCTCATCAGCTGCTCTCTCTTATTAGCTATCTGTTTAGCTTCTCTTTCATCTTCAAAAACTCTGAATTTATCTCCGGCAGTTGGCGCTCCATCCAGCCCCAAAATAGTAACCGGTACAGAAGGACCTGCTTCTTTCATAGGTCTTCCTCTTTCGTCAAGCATAGCTCTTACTTTTCCATGGTTCTTACCTGCTAAAAGATAATCACCTACTTTCAAAGTTCCATTTTGAACCAACACTGTGGAAACATATCCTCTTCCTTTATCTAAAGCAGCTTCAATAACTACTCCATTTGCAATTCGGTTAGGATTTGCTTTTAAATCTAAAATCTCTGCTTCTAATAAAACTTTCTCTAGTAAAACATCGACATTATTTCCAAATTTAGCTGAAATTTCCTGGGACTGAATTGTTCCCCCCCAGTCTTCTACCAATAAGTTCATTTGAGCTAATTCCTCTTTGATCTTATCCGGATTTGAATTTGGTTTATCTATTTTATTTATAGCAAAAATCATCGGTACTCCAGCTGCCTGAGCATGGCTGATAGCTTCTTTTGTTTGAGGCATTACGTTATCGTCAGCAGCTACTACAATAATAGCTAAATCCGTAACCTGAGCTCCTCTTGCTCTCATTGCGGTAAAGGCTTCGTGACCCGGCGTATCTAAGAATGTTATTTGCTGTCCGTTGTTTAATTTAACGTTGTAAGCTCCAATGTGCTGAGTGATTCCTCCGGATTCTCCGGCTATTACATTCGCTTTTCTTACATAATCCAAAAGAGAAGTCTTTCCGTGATCCACGTGACCCATTACAGTAACAATAGGGGCTCTGTGGATTAAATCTTTTTCATCATCTTTAACGTCTTCTATTGCTGAGTCATCAACCTCAGAATCTGTAAATTCGATCTTATATCCAAATTCGTCAGCTACCAGAACCATGGTATCAGCATCTAAACGTTGATTCATGGTAACCATGACTCCTAATGAGAAACAAGCAGATATAATTTCTGTAGGAGATACATTCATTAAGCTGGCTAATTCATTTACTGTAATGAACTCGGTCACTTTAATAGTGTTATCTCTGCTTTCTAATTCAAATTGTTCTGCTTCTTGTTCTCTTCTCTGAATCCTTTTATCTCTTCTAAATTTAGAACTCTTAGATTTCCCTCCTTTGGAAGTAAGCTTTTCAAGAGTTTCTTTTATTTGATTTTTAACTTGTTCGTCAGTTAATTCAACAGGTCTTACGTTACGGTTGTTATTACCTCCTCCTGTAAATCTTCTATTACCACCGGTGTTATTCCCACCTTTTTTGAAGTTCCTGTTATTATTTTGTCCTTGCTGGTTACCCGCAGGTTTTTTATCACCATTGATAGTTTTCGCTACCTGATTTACGTCTACCTTTGAATCTTTAACAATACGCTTTCTTTTTTTCTTTTCCGCATTACTATCTTTGTTTGTATTGGTCTTCTTAGGGCGCTCAAATTGAGATAAATCAATTTTTTGTCCCGTCATTTTAGGCCCATCAAGTTTTTGGTACTGAGTCGTAATTCTTTCTGGTTCGTCAGGCTCTTCCTGTTTTTTCTCAACAACTTTATCCATTTTAGGAGCTGGTTGTGCAGGTGGCGTTTGTTCTGCTTTAACAACTGGCTGAACTTCCTGTTTCACCGGTTGATCATCTTTTGTCTTCTCTTTTTCTTTAACCCTCTTTACAGGATGTGTCGGCTCCTTAGATCTTTGCAAATCTTCTGCTGACATTTTTCCTATAATTTTAATTCCTGATGTTTTTGCACCTGTAGTTATTTCTTCTTTTTTCTCAGTAACTAGATCTTGCTTAGGCGCTTCAACTTTTTCTTCTTCTTTTTGAGGTGTATTAATTTTAGGTTTTTGAGCATTTAAGTCTATCTTTCCTAAAGTTTTAGGTTTAGATATCTCTTCTGCTTTTGCTTTAATAACCTCTTGCTGAATCGGTTTTTCTTCTTTCTTTTTTTCTGGAATTTTGTTAATGACCACATCTAAAGACGCATCTTTTTTTAGTTTATCTTCTGAAAATTCAGTAACTAATAGTTTATACGCCCCTTGATCTAACTTAACGTTAGGGTTCTTCTCTATCTCAACATTTTGGGAATGCAAATATTCCGCAGCTCTGTCAAGAGAGATGTTAAGGTCTTTTAATACTTTACTTAATCGAATACCCGACATATAATATTTTGTTGTTATTCTTTTTATTTACAAATATGGTAATTTATTGATAGTAATACACTATTACTCTTCAAATTCTTCTTTTAAAATACGGATAATGTCCAGAACGGTTTCTTCTTCCAAGTCCGTAAGTTCCAATAGATCATCTACATCTTTTTCCAATACTGATCTAGCTGTATCCAGTCCTACTTTTTTAAACTCTTCAATAATCCATGAATCAATTTCATCAGTAAATTCTGTCAACTCTATATCTTCTTCTTCTGGCTCGTCTCTTCTAACATCGATTTCATACCCCGTTAACCAGCTGGCTAACTTAATGTTCTGACCTCCTTTTCCAATCGCTTTTGACACCTCTTCAGGCCTTAAAAAAACAATAGCATGTTTTGTTTCCTCATTTACTTCCATTGAAGAAACTTTTGCAGGACTTAATGCTCTTTGAATGAACAATTGTTGGTTATTGGTATAATTAATAACGTCAATGTTTTCATTTCTTAATTCTCTGACTATTGAATGAATTCTAGAACCTTTCATTCCTACACAAGCACCTACCGGATCAATTCTGTCATCGTATGATTCTACGGCTACTTTTGCTTTTTCTCCCGGGATACGTACTGTTTTTTTGATGGTAATTAACCCATCGTAAATTTCAGGAATTTCAAATTCAAAAAGTTTTTCTAAAAATTTCGGGGAAGTACGTGAAAGTATAATCTGAGGTTTCCCGCCTTTTAGACCTACTTCTTCTACAACTGCACGAACTGTTTCTCCTTTTCTGAAAAAGTCTGAAGGAATTTGATTTTCTTTGGGTAATATCATATCATTTTGTTCTTCATCCATAAGAATTACTTGCTTATGTCTGATATGATGTATTTCACCACTTACAATATCTCCTTCAATAGATTTGAATTTTTCATATAAATTTGAGTTGTCATATTCAGCAATCTTAGTATTCAAAACTTGTTTGAATGCTAAAATATTTCTTCTTCCTAACTCATTCAATTCTATTTTCTGAGTATATTCTTCCCCTACTTCAAAACTCGGATCTATTTTCTTTGCTTCACTAATTTCCATCTCCAGCAAATCATCTTCAGACATTTCATCTTCAACAATTTTTCTGTTTAAATATATTTCTAAATCTCCTTTATCCGGATTAACAATAACATCGAAGTGTTCATCTGAACCATATCTTTTTCTCAATACAGTCTTCATCGATTCTTCCACGATGGCCATTAAAGTGATTCTATCTATATTTTTTTCGTCTTTAAAATCAGCAAATGACTCGATTAATTCTATACTATCCATTGATCCTCATTTAAAATTTAATAATGATTATTGCTTTCTTTATATCGTTATAGGGTATTTGTTCTTTTAATTCAACTGTTTCTTTGCCTTTACCTATTTGTTTAGGCCTTCTTTCTTTCCATTCTAAAACTACATATTCTTCCGTAGATTCGGTTAACACCCCTTCAACCTCTACACCATCCACTTTTGTTATTTTTAAATCTCTTCCTACATTTTTGTGATATTGCCTTGGAAGCTCCAACGGATTTGAAATCCCCGCAGAATATACTGACAATTCAAAATCTTCTTCCTCTCTGTCTAAATTATTTTCTACTGCACGACTACAATCTAAACAATCCTGTACGGAAACACCTTCATCACCGTCTATAATAATCTCAATCTGATTTAATGGAGAAACTTTACAGGAAATCAAAAATAAATCTGTTCTTGTCTGTAAAAAATCATTTAATAATGTATCTACTTTATCCTTTAATTTCATATTTTACTTTCATGCAAAAGAACTTATTTTATTAACAAACAGAATGTTAGCAAGAAAAAACTTAAACTGTAAGTACAAAAAAAAGCCCTTTGTAAATTAGGCTTTTCATTTTTTTAAGTCCCAAAACTTTGCAAATATAATACTTTTTTTTTAATTTTTAAAATATTACACGCCTTAGAATAAGAGAATTAGTAACTTATTTTATCTGTGAAACTCAGCTATATCAATTTTAACTGAAAAAATATTTGAATAGAGCGCCACAGATGCATTCCCTATGTTGGTTAAAGCATAGTCAACCGTAACTCCTCTGTATTTAAATCCAATTCCTGCATTGGGCTGCATTGTGATTTTTTTTGTTCCATCATATTGCATTTCATGTTGCATATTTGTAAAGCCCGCTCTAAGAAACACGGTATTATCATAATCAAACTCAACTCCTAAAGATGGCGACATACTTACAACATCTGAAGATACCAAATCGTTTGTTTTAGAAAATTCAAAATTTAAATTTGCTTCTGCTAAAAAACCAATTTTTTCGCTTATATCCAACTTTTTAGCCACACCTAATTTTAGTTTAGGAATGGTTAATTCTATCTTATCTTCAGGGGCTTCATTTAAAGTCTCTCCATCTAGTTCCATTTTATTTAATTCTTTCTCATTAACCGACCACACATTAAAGGTTGTTGTTATGTCGCGTACCATTACTCCAAAATAAAACTTATCTTCTGTTCTATATTGCAAACCAGCATCTAAACCAAATCCGAATGCATTTGCAAATTTACCAACATGTCTGTATACAATTTTAGCATTGGCTCCTACTGATAAGTTAGGATCATTAAAAAGATTTCCTGCATATGAACCCATTAAAGCATAATCTGCAGTTGAAAAACGACTTATTTTATTATAATCAATATTTCCCTGATTATCTATTAATTGTGTTGTATTCATGATATCGTCAACTGCGAAACGATATAAGGAAATCCCTACCGTTCCTTCTGTACCTCCATTTAAAGGTATAGCAACAGCTGCATATTCATATTTTGCAATAGATTGAAAATATTCTGCATGCATAAGAGCTGCCTGCCATGAATCAGTAACTTGAGTGAGACCCGCCGGATTCCAGTAAACGGAATTTACATCTGAAACATTAGCAACCACATTATTACCCATACCAAAAGCTCTTGCATCGGCTCCAATATTTAAAAATTCATTAGAGTATTTCCTGAATGATTGCGCTTTAATTGGCAAATTAATTATAAAACTAATTATTACTAATAGTAGTAATTTAATTGTATTTGTTTGTTTCCTTTTCAAAAAATAGTTTTTGCAAAAATAATTTTAATTTTATAAACGTACGAATTATGTTTTTATTACCACAACTATATTCCGTAAATGGCAAAAAATTATATTTAAAATTCATAGATTTGTAACTAAATTTTTTCCTCGAAGTAAATGAAACATCTCCCCAATATACTTACTCTTGCAAATTTATTTTGTGGAAGTATCGCTTGTATTTTTGCAATAATTAATGCTCCTACCTCACTTATTTTGTATTTACTTATTGCTTCTCTGATTTTTGATTTTTTTGATGGTTTTGTTGCTAGAGCTGTACGAGCTTCCGGTCCTTTAGGTAAAGAATTGGATAGTCTTGCTGACATGGTTACCTTTGGCTTATTACCAGGAATATTAATGTTTAAATTGCTAGGTGGTAATTTAATTTTGAATAGTTTTCTTTCTCAATCATTTACACTTACGGCTCATTCTATATTTCCTTTTTTTGGGCTGTTAATCACATTATTTTCGGCTTTACGTTTGGCAAAATTCAATCTTGACGAAGAACAAAGCTATTATTTTAAAGGGTTGCCTACTCCTGCTAATACTATTTTTATCTTTGCTATTTATTGGATTATCGAAAAAAATTCAACTATATTCTGGAATAATAGTCTGATTCTTTTTTTTCTCACAATTTTAAGTTCCTATATTCTTGTTGCTAATCTTCCTCTGTTAGCATTAAAATTTAAGAGTTTGAAATGGAAAGATAATTCGCTTGTTTTTTCATTTATCATTCTGTGTGTTGTTTTATTACTTTTACTTCAAATTTCAGCAATCCCAATTATAGTATTCCTATATATAATCATATCAATCTTATTCAGAAAAAAAATAATATCTAATGGAACTAAAACTACATAAATCAATCTGCTTTTTTGATCTGGAAACTACCGGAATTAATGTCAGTAAAGACCGAATAGTTGAAATAAGTATTTTAAAGGTCAATCCCAATCAGTCCAAAGAAAGTAAAACATGGAAAGTCAATCCCCAGATACCCATTCCTAAAGAATCATCTCTTATACATGGTATTTATGATACGGATGTTGAAAATGCTCCAATATTTAAAGACATAGCTCCTCAGATATTAGAAATGATTAAAGATTCTGATCTGGCTGGATACAATTCTAATCGTTTTGATATTCCTTTACTTGCTGAAGAACTATTACGAAATGATTTTGAATTTGATATTAAAAAACATCGTCCTATTGATGTACAGGTTATTTTTCACAAAATGGAACCTAGAACTTTAGCTGCTGCGTATAAGTTTTATTGTGATTCTGATCTTGAAAATGCTCATTCCGCATCTGCTGATACCTTAGCTACTTATGAGGTTTTAAAGGCTCAAGTAGAAAAATATGATGCTGTTGAAAATGACATGAAGTTTCTGCATGAGTTTACCACTCAGAATAAAAATGCTGATTTAGCCGGTTTTGTAGGCCTGGATAAAGAGGGCGATGAGATTTTTAATTTTGGAAAACACAAAGGGAAAAAATTAAAAGAAATTTTTAAATCTGATCAAGGTTATTATTCTTGGTTAATGAATGCTGATTTTCCTTTATATTCAAAAAAAATATTTACAAGAACTAAATTAAAAAGTGTATTATGAAAATTATATGTGTGGGAAGAAACTATAGCAATCATGCTAAGGAGCTTAATAATGACATTCCTAAAGAACCTGTATTATTTTTAAAACCGGACACAGCAATACTTAGACCGGGTGAAGATTTTTATATTCCTGAATTTAGTGATAATTTACAGCATGAAGTCGAATTATTGCTGAAAATATGTAAAACAGGAAAGTATATTCAACCTGAATTCGCTGAAAATTATTACTCCGAAATAGGCCTTGGAATTGATTTTACTGCTCGCGACTTACAGGATAAACTTAAGGATAAAGGTCTTCCTTGGGAAATATCTAAAGCTTTTGATCATTCCGCTTTAATTGGAAATTTTGTTACTAAAGATAAAGTCAATCTAGAAAATGTTAATTTTTCTTTATTAAAAAACGGAAATATGCAACAGCAAGGAAATTCTTCCGATATGCTTTTTCCTTTTAATACGCTCGTTTCTTATATATCCCAGTTTTTTACATTAAAAACCGGAGATATTATTTTTACCGGAACTCCTTCTGGTGTTTCAGCTGTAAAGGAAAATGACATTTTGGAAGGTTTTATTGAAAATGAGAAATTTTTTGAGATAGCTATAAGATAAGTTTATTTATTTATCTTTATCTTATGATCCTGGCTTTTTGGAACAATAAAAAATTTTTCAGGCGACCACTGTGCTAAAAAAATTTCGGATACGTCTTCATATCCTTCTTTTTTAAGCTCTTCCTTAAGCCAGTCTTCCGTTTTATCTATTCCTTCCAGATAAACATGATTAATTTCCCCTTCTATAACTAATAAAACTGCGTATTTGTCATAATCATCTGTAAAAGCTGTAATCGACCCATCTTGCTCCATTTGTGCAAAATACACTTTAGATATATCATAGATTCCATCATTTTTCAAAACGTTTGCATAGGTCATAATATCCATTTTTGCTTTTTTAAATCCTTCAACATTGAGTTTTCCTTTAAGTACCAAGGGAATAATAGGCCCTTCAATCAATCCTCTTAAACGGCTATATTTTTTCGAAAAAAAAGCAATAAAATATATAATTATGGTCCATATCAATAAGACTATCCCAAACTCTAATATAGAAATACCCGGATTGTATAATATCCCTCCGACGAGACCTCCTAAAACAATATTCTGAATAAGGTCTATACCTGATACCTGATTTAGGATTGTTCGCCCAATAAGCTTAATGTAAACTAAAACAGCTATAAATGCTACAACAAGTTTTATTCCAATAAAAATGTTGTCAACCAAATTAAAACTACCGAAAAAAGCATTTTTTAAATCCATTACCTTATGTAAATTAGTGTTGAATACAAAATTATAAATTTTATCTTACAAATTGTCTAATTTTTCTTAGCTCATTTAATTGACTATACGTTTTTAATTAAACAGATTATAAAAAATGAGCCAAAAGTCTTTAACTTTCAGCTCATTTTAAACAAAACTAGATAAAACCTTTCTGTTTTAATCTAAAACAGAAACCGGCCTTTTATCATCTCCTACAGCAACAAAAGTAAATTCACCAGTAACAGCTTTTTCTCTATGTTCATAATACATTTGTTCAATAAATATTTCCACTTTTACTTTTAAACTGGTGTTTCCAATTTCTATTACATTCCCAATCAGTTCCACAATTGTTCCTGCAGGTATGGATTTTTTAAAATCAATTTTATCACTTCTAACGGTAACCATTTGCTTGTGGCAAAATCTTGTCGCTGTAATAAAAGCAACTTCATCCATCCACTGCATAGCAGTTCCTCCGAATAAAGTGTCATAATGATTTGTTGTACCAGGAAATACAGCTTTTAAAATTCTTGATTCCGATTTTTTCTTTCTTTCTTCCAGGTTTAGATCCATATTTATTATTTTATTGTTTATACATGCGAAGCTCTCATTTCTTCAGCAGCTGCTACCATTTCTATAAGAGCTTTTTTTGTTTCATCCCAGCCTCTGGTTTTTAAACCACAATCAGGATTAATCCATAATTGATTTGTAGGAATTTCTTCTTCGGCTTTCTTCATAAGATTTACCATTTCTTCTCTCGAAGGAACCCTTGGTGAATGAATATCATAAACACCCGGCCCAATATCATTTGGATAATTGAATTTAGAAAATACATCTAATAACTCCATGTTAGAACGAGAACATTCTATAGTAATTACATCTGCATCCATATCAGCTATATTCTCTATGATATCGTTGAACTCAGAATAGCACATATGCGTATGAATCTGCGTTTCATCCTTTACACCACAAGACGAAATTCTAAATGCTTTAATTGCCCAATTAAGATAGTTTTCCCAATCTGCTTTTCTTAAAGGCAATCCTTCTCTGATAGCAGGTTCATCTATCTGTATAATATTGATTCCTGCTTTTTCCAAATCAAGGACTTCATCTCTAATTGCTAATGCTATTTGATAACAGGTATCTTTTCTTGGTTGATCGTCTCTTACAAAACTCCATTGCAAAATAGTAACCGGACCTGTCAACATACCCTTAACCCATTTATCTGTAAGAGATTGCGCATAGGCAGACCATTGCACAGTCATAGGCTCAGGACGATGAACATCTCCATAAATGATTGGAGGTTTTACACATCTGCTTCCATAGCTCTGCACCCATCCATTTTTTGAAAATGCAACACCTTCCAGACTTTCACCAAAGTATTCAACCATATCATTTCGTTCAAATTCGCCATGAACGAGAACATCCAATCCAATTTCTTCCTGAAAACGTATAGCCTTTTCAGTTTCTTTCTTTAGTAAATCTTCATATTCAGAGAGAGAAATTTCTCCTTTTTTCATTTTTGAACGCCACGAGCGTACTTCAGCGGTTTGTGGAAATGATCCTATAGTTGTAGTAGCAAATAAGGGTAATTCCAGAGCTTTTTGTTGTTTTTCTTTCCTTTCGGAGAAAATATTATGTCTTTTATCCTCTACTTTTTCTATATTTTTAATTCTATCCTGAACGTTTTGATTATGAATAAGCGGAGAAATATTCCTTCTACTTACAGAATCTGTGTTTTCTTCCAATTCTTTTAAAAATTCGGGTGTATCCTTTTTTTCTGCTAATTGTTTAAGTGTTACTACCTCTTTGATTTTTTGTTTGGAAAAAGCCAGCCAATCTTTAATTTCCGGAGAAAGAACTTTTTCGTTGGTTTCTGAGTCCAAATCTACAGGGCAGTGAATTAAAGAACAGGAAGGTGCTATTATCACTCTATCTTTTCCTACTTTGTCTGAGGCTCTGTCAATTATTTTTAAAGAATTCTTAAAATTATTTTTCCAGATGTTTCTCCCATCAATAATCCCTAGAGAAACAGACATATTTTCCGGAAGCTTGTCAAGTACTTCATCAAGTTGTTCAGGACAGCGAACCAAATCTATATGTAATGCCTGCACAGGCAAGCTGAGAGCTAGATCTAAATTATCTTTAAGACCATCAAAGTAAGTAGCAATCATTTTCTTGATAAACGGATACTTTTTATTAATTTCGGTATATACATATTGTAATGCATCCTTTACTTCAGCGTCTATATCTAATGCAAGAAAGGGTTCATCGAATTGTATCCATTCCACTCCTGCTTCTTTTAATTTTTCAATGATTTCCAAATAAATCGGCAGAAGACTTTTTACTAATTCTATCTTATTGAAATCTTTTTCTTTTTCTTTACCAAGCAACAAATACGATACAGGACCTATTATAACAGGCTTTGTAATAATGCCTTCTTGTTTTGCTTCTAAAAATTCATCTATAATTTTTGTTGAGAATAAAGAAAATTTCTGATTCTTTTCAAATTCAGGTACAATGTAATGATAGTTAGTATCAAACCATTTGGTCATTTCCATTGCAGTTATATCAATACCTTCCTTTTGATATCCTCTTGCCATTGCAAAATACAACTCCTGTTCAGAGTTTGAGCTCTTTACTAAAATTTTGTTGTAACGTTTAGGGATGGCTCCTACCATCAAAGACATATCCAATACCTGATCGTAAAACGAAAAATCGTTGGAAGGTATTACTTCTATTCCAGCACTTTTCTGTAACATCCAGTTTCCTAATCGGATATCTTTCCCTGTTTTCATCAGTTCCTCAACTGATATTTTACCGGCCCAAAATTTTTCACAAGCCTTTTTAAGTTCTCTGTTACTACCAATTCGCGGGTAGCCAAGATTGTGTGTTTGCATCTTTTTTAACTTTTAAATGATTAAACTATAAAAGTTCTTATTGTTAAACTTCAAAAATGCTTTCAAAAAAGAGTAAAGTATATGAGGTGTACTATATAGAAATAAAAATACCTCCCAGAAATATTTTATGGGATATACTTATCTTTATAATTTAACCTACGACCTTTGCTTCAAATCGCGAAAGCATTGTCAATTCAAAATAGGCAGGTCTCCTGGCTTGTAATATTTTATCTACCTTCTCACTTTTTACGGCAATGGTATATATTGATAAAACTCATACATTACTTACAGTTGCGCGACAGCTCATGATTTACACATGATTCCCTATTATTCTGCTTTTACACAGCACCATATTCTGGTTGATAAAGAAATTAAGAAAAGAACTTAACCAAACAAATATATAAAAAAAGTTATCTAATATTACGATTTATAACAAAATAAAAATGAGAGCAACACTCTCATTTTTATTTTGATTTAATTTTATTTAAAAAGCTTTTATTTATATTTTTTATAAAGTCAAAGTATCTGTTTTTATATACTTACTATTTAACTTCATACTCCAATCGAATAGTCACACTTGCTGTTTTATTTTTGGAAGAGGTATTAAATGTTCCTCCCCAAGAATATTCATCATCAGATGAATTTTGTGCTGTAATTTGAAAAACACCTAAATTTGCTGTTTTTAATTTACCTAATTTACCTCCTGCATTTTTAGCTATTTCCTCTGCTCTTTTTCTCGCATCTTGAGTAGCATCTGCAATCATCTGAATTTTTAAATCCGCTAATTTTGTATAATAATAAGAAGGGGCTTTTGAATAAAGTTCAACGCCACTATTAATTAGTTCGGTTATTTCACGTGATAAATTTTCAACTTTTTCGACATCTTTGGATTCAATGGACACTGTTTGATCTAATTGATAACCTGAAAATACAGAACTTCTCCCTCCATCTGTATTATAATAATCATACTGTTTATTAATATCTACAGAAGAAAAAACCAGCTCATTATCTTTGAACCCTTTTGACACCAGATAATCTCTTATTTTTTTCCTATCTTGCTCTAAATCCGAATATGCCGTTTTTAAATCCATGCTTTTCTTTGAAAAATCGCCATTCCATACAATCAAATCAGATATGAAATCTTTAGTACCTAAACCTTTAACTGAAATAGAAGTAGTCAGATTTTTATTTTTGAAAGAATTACCTAAAAAATAGGCTGATATTATTAAACCTAAAGAAGCTATTAATGTTGATACAACTAATCCTTTTCTCATTTTTATATTTTTATACCAAATATACAAAAAAAATAGCCAGATTATTAATCCAGCTATTTTTTTACTTTATAATTACTATTAAAGAGTATCAATATTATTTAAATCTTTAAAGGATTGTTCCAGTCTTTTCCCAAAAGATTCTTCTGATTTACGAACCCAAACTCTTGGATCATAATATTTTTTATTTGGAGAATCTTCTCCTGTTGGGTTACCTACCTGAGTTCTCAGATATTCTATATTAGTTTCTACATAATCTCTTACTCCTTCAAGATAAGCAAACTGTAAATCTGTATCTATATTCATTTTTATTACTCCGTAACTAATAGCTTCTCTAATTTCCTCCAAAGAAGATCCAGAACCTCCATGGAATACAAAGTTGATAGGTTTTTCAGAACCGCCAATTTGTTTTTGAATATACTCCTGAGAATTTCTTAATATTTTCGGTTCTAATTTAACATTACCCGGCTTATAAACTCCATGAACATTACCAAAAGCAGCAGCTATTGTGAAGTCTGGACTAATTGAATGTAATGCCTGATATGTTTTGTAAACATCTTCCGGCTGAGTATATAGTTTAGAGCTATCAACATCAGAGTTATCCACTCCGTCTTCTTCACCACCTGTAATTCCTATTTCTACTTCAAGAGTCATTCCCATTTTAGCCATTCTTTCGAAATATTTAGCCGAAATCTCAAGGTTTTCTTCTAAAGATTCTTCTGATAAGTCCAGCATATGTGAAGAGTATAGTGTTTTACCTTCTTTTTTATAAAATTCTTCACTTGCATCTAGCAAACCGTCTATCCAAGGAAGTAATTTTTTAGCGCAATGGTCTGTATGTAAAATTACTGTAGCACCATAAGCTTCAGCTAAAGTGTGAATATGTTTAGCTCCTGCTATAGCTCCTAAAACGTCTGCTCTAACATTATCATTTTTAAAACCTTTTCCGGCATTGAACTGTGCTCCTCCATTTGAAAATTGTATAATAATAGGAGCATTTACTTTTACTGCAGTTTCTAAGGCCGCATTTATATTACTGGAACCAATCACATTACAAGCAGGCAAGGCAAATTGTTTTTCTTTTGCGTAATCAAATATTTCTTTAACCAACGAACCGGTTGCAACACCGGCAGGAAACTTTCTACTCATGATTTTTTTGTATTTATTAAACTTTTAAGTTGTAAAGGTACTAAAGAAATTACATTTTAAAACCTAATTTTCATTGAATTTTCTCAGGTTTATGAGTTAATTTAACCAAATATTATATATTTACCTGATAAGCGTTAAAAATAAATACATTGAAATAGGATGAAAGATATATTTGAAAATAAAGTTATTTGGATTGTTGGTGCATCTTCGGGTATCGGTGAAGCTCTGGCTGTATATTTTAATCAATTAGGCAGCAAAATCATCTTGAGCGCCCGAAGGGAAGAAGAGCTTTTACGAATTAAGAACTCAACTTTATTTCCAGAGAATAATAAAATTCTGCCACTAGATTTATTTGATTCTTCTGATTTTAATGAAAAAACAAAAGAAGCTTTTTCATTTTATAATACTGTTGATTACGTATTTCTAAATGGGGGAACAAGTTCCAGAGGTTCTGTTGCGGAAACGAATATTGAAGTTTATAGGAAAATGATGGATTTGAATTTTTTCAGCTACGTAGAATTAACTAAAGAAATCCTCCCTTATTTTAATAAGCAAAAACATGGTCATTTTATAGTCACAAGTAGCACAATGGGTAAGATAGGCTCACTTGGGCGATCGGCTTACGCTTCTTCTAAACATGCCTTACATGGTTTCTATGATTGTCTAAGAGCAGAAGTTACTCCTCAAAATATTTATGTCACTTTATTAACTCCCGGATATATAGCTACTAATATTTCATATAACTCTCTTATGCCCGACGGATCTCCTAGAAAAGAGATGAGTGAAAACATTAAAAACGGTCTTCCTGTAGCTAAAGCAGCTCGACAGATTGCCAAGGGTGTCAAAAAAAAGAAAAATGAAATATTTATTGGAAAAAAATTGGGCGTAGAGCATCTATCATTATTTTTAATGCGTTTTTTTCCAGGTATACTCCATAAAGCTGTACGAGCTTTCCCTCCTAAATAAAAAAATTAGAGGAATTTATAAAAATAAATTCCTCTAAAAACTCTCTATAGCTACTAATGCTAACAAAAAATTAATTATGTTTTTTAGTATTTCTATTTAACATTACAAATGTACTAATTGAAACAAACCATATTTTGCTGATTTAATTTAATTACGAAAAAAAATTGCATAACATATAACAACCAGATTAAAAGCATCTTACATCAATTAATTTCAGAAAAAAACTTATTTTATTTTAAGATTTACTTTGTTTATTTTCTTTAACTTCACGCCCGCTAACTAATATATGAAATAACTTGTGGACAATTTTAAAAAAAACAGTACCAAAATTTTTATTGATACAATTAAAAGGGAGTTTATAAAAAACTATTTTAAGCTGCTCTGTTTTATGCTACTCATTAATTTAATTATTTATTATGTGTATGAGTGCAAAATGTTAGTAGATTACTTGCTGGGTGCAACTCTTTTTTTGCTTTGTTCACTTTTTTTATTTCCCAAATATTATAATATTAATCGTTTAGTAGATACCTGGTTTATCTTAAGTCCTATATATTTTACAGTTTTTATTATTCTTTTATGGAATTATTCATGCATTATTGTTATATGGTTGTTTCTAACCCCGTTGGGTGCTTATATGTTTTTCACTTTTAAAAAAACTATATACTGTACAATATTTATTTTCATTTATATAGCTATTCTTTCTGTCATATCTCATTATGTAGGTCCCTTTAATAGCTTTAGTATTGACAAAAATGGTGTTTTTATTATTGATATGGTAACCATTATTAATTACTTTATAAATATGGTCCTTTTACTTTTTTATAAAAACAAAATTAACAGAGCACAGTATAATGCTCAAAATCAACATGAAATTGAAAAATTGATAAATATTAGAAAGAAATATTTACAATCAGAATTTACGCCGGATGAATTAACTAAGTATAGTGAATTGTTTACAAAAATAAGTGACTATGTGGAAGTGAAAGAACCCTTTAAAAAATCTGATTTCACCATATCAGAATTATCTTCTGCTTTAAATTCAAATAGCTCCTACGTATCCAGAGCTATACGTATGAACGGTTTTTCAAATTTTAACAATTTCATGAATTCTTATAGAATCAATTATGTAAAACAACAGCTTCTTCAAAATCGTCATCAACAATATACTTTATGCTATATTTATACTGAGGCGGGTTTTACTCATCAGTCAACTTTTAACAGAATTTTTAAAGATTTTACTGAACTTACGCCTTCCCAGTACATTCAAGAAATAAAAAATATCCCTCAAAAAGATTTGTAAGGGATATTTTTGCATTTTTTTGAGCTTTGCACTTATTATTTTAATGCTGAAATTGCTTTTTCGTAGTCTGGTTCATTAGAAGTTTCTGCAACTTGTTCTTCATAAACAACATGACCTTGTTCATCAAGAATTATTACCACTCTGCTTAGTAAACCTTTCAAAGGCCCATCTGCAAATTCAAGCTCATAGTCTTTTCCAAAGTCAGATCTAAAGGCTGATAGTGTTATAACATTATTTAGTCCTTCGGCCGCACAAAATCTGGATTGTGCAAAGGGCAGATCTTTAGAAATACATAAAACTACTGTATTGTTTAACTCGGAAGCTTCTTTATTAAATGTTCTCACAGACATTGCACAAGTTCCAGTATCTACACTAGGAAATATATTAAGAACTACCTTTTTTCCAGTAAAATCAGAAAGTTTTTTTTCTGATAAGTCAGCTCCCGTTAATATAAATTCTTTAGCTTTTTGACCTATCTGAGGTAAATTACCTAATGTATGTACTTCGTTTCCTTTTATTGTAACTGTTGCCATATTTTTTTATTTAAATGTAGTGAATTATGTTTATCAGTTCATCTATATTCCTATAATTATATATTATATTTTTATTACAATTAGTAATAATCCATAGCTGAGTTTATTATTTATAATTATTGAGTAAATATTTTAATGTTTTCTAATAGTTAAAAATAAACTATATCTTTGAGTTAAGAAATATAATCTTATGTTTAACCTTTAAAATAATAATTATGCAGCCTATCTTTAAATATTGCCCGAATTGTCAAAGCTCTGACCTTAATTTTAGTAATGGAAATAAGATTTATTGCTCAAATTGTGATTTTGAATATTATCATAATACTGCTGGAGCTGTTGCTGTTATTATTCAAAAAAATGATGAGATACTACTTACTGTCAGAAATAAAGATCCAAAAAAAGGTTTTCTTGATTTGGCTGGAGGTTTTGTAGATCCGGCCGAAACTGTTGAACATAGTTGTGCAAGAGAATTGGAAGAAGAACTAAAAATAGTTATAGATAAGTCTAAACTTAAATATATCAATTCAAATCCTAATACTTATGTATATAAAGATATTCTTTATAATACTATAGATTTATTTTTTTTATACAGAGATGATCATTTAATTATAGAAGATTTTGACTCACTAGAATTAAATGGATTTGTCTGGAAAAAATTAGAGAGTATAAATCTGGATGAGCTAGCTTTTGAAAGCCAAAAGAAAACTTTATCTATGTTGATAAATAAAAAAAGAAACATATAAGCTTTTTTTTATTTACTATTTTAACTGTTGTTTATAATTTTTTAGATATAAAAAAAAGAAATGATTCTAAGCCATTTAGAATCATTTCTTTATTTTACTTTTACTAATTTTAAATTACTAAAATAGAAGTGTAAAGTAAAATATATAATTTCTCATTTTTTGGTTTGTGTTTGAAGCCTTTACTTCGTATGCCACTAATATAATAAAATATTTGAAAGGCGTATGCTAAACGTAAAAAAAATCATAATTTTATTTATATACCTTAGCAAATAATAACATTAATAATTAATAATCAGTTAATTATGTAAAAATATTTTTTTTATAAAAATTATTTTTACAGGTGTATCTGCTACACTTTTCAATCATTTTAGTATTTTTATGCAATCAAAAACCTAACATTTTTGATTGCAAGAATATGAAAGATGAGACATTTTACGAAAAAGTGTATCAAATTGTAAAAAAAATTCCTGTGGGTAAGGTTACTACTTATGGCTTAATTGCAGAATATTTGGGCACTAAAAAGTCTGCTCGTTTAGTAGGCTATGCAATGAACAATTCACATTCTTTACAAATTCCCGCCCACCGAGTAGTTAATAGAAATGGCTTGTTAACAGGTAAACATCAATTTCCTATTCCTACACTCATGCAGGAATTACTGGAAAATGAAGGAGTAATTATTAAAAATGATCAAATAGTTAATTTTACGGACTGTCTTTGGATTCCTAAAGACCAAAATAATTTATAAAAGGTATTTTTTTTTTACTAATTTCGCAAATTAGAAACATCTAACAATTGAGTAAGAAATCCCTACAAGAAGTTCATCAGTCGGTAGATACTGATAGTTCAAAGAAGTGGCGTCGTATTTTCGCATTTTTCGGCCCAGCTTATCTCGTTGCGGTGGGTTATCTGGATCCGGGTAACTGGGCAACTGATATAGCCGGAGGTAGTAAGTTTGGTTATGCTCTTATCTGGGTATTGCTAATGAGCAATATTATGGCCTTACTCTTACAATCACTAAGCGCCAGATTAGGAATAGTCAGAGGGCTAGATTTAGCTCAGACAAACCGTGAATATTATCCAAAATGGATGAATTATATTCTTTATGGGTTTGCTGAAATTGCTATAGCGGCAACGGATCTGGCAGAAGTTTTAGGAATGGCCATAGGTCTACAGCTACTTTTTGGTCTGGATTTGATATGGGGTGTATGGATTGCAGCATTGGATACATTACTTTTATTAGTTCTTCAAAGATTCGGAATTCGAAAAATGGAGGCATTCATCATTGCTTTAGTCAGCATTATTGGTGGTTGTTTTCTTATGGAAATGTTTCTGGCTAAACCTGATTTAGGTGAAGTCGTTAAAGGATTTAAGCCTACTTTACCTAACAATGAAGCGCTATATATTGCTATTGGTATTATTGGAGCAACAGTAATGCCTCATAATTTATACCTGCATTCGGCACTCGTGCAAACCAGAAAAATAAAACGTGATTATAAATCCATTAAAAATGCAATTAAATATAATTTTTATGACAGTCTAATAGCTTTAAATATGGCCTTTTTTGTTAATGCTGCTATATTGATTTTAGCTGCAGCAACCTTTTACAAGGCTGGACTTCATGATGTTGCCGGTTTACATGATGCTCATAAAATGCTATCTAATTTATTAGGTCCTTTGGCTCCATTTCTTTTTGCAATTGCTTTAATTGCCGCCGGACAAAGTTCAACTGTAACAGGTACATTAGCTGGACAGATTGTTATGGAAGGTTATCTGCATTTTCGTATGAATCCTGCATTAAGAAGATTACTAACCCGAATGCTTGCTATCATTCCAGCTGTAATTGTAATTAGTATACTTGGGGAAAATTCTGTTGATGAAATGCTAATTTTCAGTCAGGTACTGTTGAGTATGCAACTAGGGTTTGCCGTAATTCCTTTGATTCATTTTGTAAGTGATAAACAAAAGATGGGGAAATTTGTAATTAAACTACCAGTAAAAATATTATCATGGATTGTGTGTACTGTTATTGTTCTTTTAAATATTAAACTTATATATGATGAGGAAATAAATTTATACAACAGTCCTGATGTATCAATCTTTATTAAGCTTTTACTTGGTGGTGTTTCTTTGGGTATGCTACTATTCCTTGTCAGTATACTTGTATATCCTTGGATAAAGAAAACTCAAAAACTTAATTACTCTGTTCATAAAACCCGTATACAGAAAAAAATTGGTGAAATTCCACCTTTTGAAACTATTGGTTTGGCTTTAGATTTTAGTGAAAACGATAATCGTGTGTTGAATTATCTTCCATTAATAGCTGATTTAAATACCAGTATAATTTTATTTCACGTTACCGAAAGTGCATCAGCCAATTATTACGGAAAAATGGCTGATGATTATGAGGTTAAATTTGATCAAAACAAATTGGAGGATTATAAAAAGTTACTTCATCAGGAAGGCTATACAACAGTTGAAACCTGCCTGGGATTTGGTACTCCAGCTGTTAATTTACCTAAACTAATCAAAGAAAATAATATTGATTTGTTATTGATGGCCAAACATGGACATAAAGGATTGGGTGATTTCATTTTTGGAACTACTACTAAACAACTTAAAAATAAAGCTGACATCCCTATATTAATAGTATAAATTGCGATTAAATTTATATTGATTATTTGACATAAAAGTAATTAAGTCCGAATGTACGTCGTTCGTAAACTTTTCGGACTTATATATTACAGAATCTATTATTTGTTTGTTAAATCCAAAGCTGATTGAGGGTATCTTTCTCCAGTATCTGGATATTTTGATATTATATTTTCTACTTCAATAATTTCATTAGTAGTAAGTTCTATTTCTACTGATTTTGCATTTATTTCTAAGTATTTTCTCTTTTTTGTACCTGGAATGGGAATAATATTGTCTCCTTTTGAAAGCAACCATGCTATAGCTATTTGAGCTACATGCACATTTCTTCTTTTAGCAAAGTCGTTGAGTTCTCTCATTAAATTTTTATTATTTTCCAAATTCTTTCCCTGAAATCTAGGTAGTAATAAGCGTGCATCTCCTTCGTCAATTTTTCCTGAGAAATCTTCAGTAAACATGCCTCTGCCTAATGGTGAATATGGTATTAATGACATTCCTAACTGGTTTACAACATCTAAAATTTCACCCTCTATATTCCTGCTTAGTAATGAATATTCACTTTGTAAAGCTGAAATAGTATGAATTTTGTTTGCTTTTAAAATAGTTTGGGTTGAAGCTTCTGATAATCCGATATAGCGAATCTTCCCTTGTTTAACAAAATCAGCCATAGCTCCTATCGTTTCTTCAATCGGAACCTGCGGGTCTACCCGATGTAAATAGTATAAATCTATATACTCTGTTTGCAACCTTTTTAAACTTTCATGAAGAGCTTCATTTAACCATTGGGGTGAGCCATCAATCTTACTTGCTAACAAGTTACTTTTCTCATATTTTAATCCAAATTTACTAGCTAAAACAATCTTATCTCTGTTTTCTTTTAAAACATTACCTAATAGAAGTTCATTTGCCCCATTGCCGTAGAAATCGGCAGTGTCCCAAAAATTAATTCCTAAATCAATTGCCTTGTGTAGTGTAGCTAAACTTTCCTTATCATCTTGACCTGTATAAGCATGTGACATTCCCATACAACCTAATCCGATTGATGATATTTTAATTCCTGTACTTCCTAAGCTTCTGTATTTCATAATTCTTTTTTTTAGTACATCAAATGTAGCAACAACAAGATAAATTTAATTTAACAAATCAAAGCATTAGTTACACAAATCAAAGAGTAGGAAATCTTATTTCTTTAGGAGTACTTTTTGTGTGCTTTTTTACAAAATTTGTAAAATGAGAAGGGTATTCAAATCCTAAAGAATAGGCAATTTCTGATATTGTCCAATCTGTATTTTTTAACAAAGCCATAGATTCTCTTATAAGACTATCGGTTATTAAATGTCTGGACGTTTTACCCGTATTTTTTTTTAATGAATAATTTAAATGATTAACATGAACAGATAATTTTGAAGCAAAATCTTTGGGTGCTCGTAACTCTAAAGTCATTTCAGGAGAATCAAGAGGAAACTGATATTCCAATAATTCTAAAAATTGATAGGTTAATCGCTTAGAAGCATCAATACGAAATAAATCAATATTTGCCTGAGGTCTTAATTTTTGTAATTCATGAATTATTAGATGTAAATAATTTCGTATTATTTCTGTTTTATATAAATACTCTGAAGACATTTCCATAACTATCTTTTTAAAAATAGTATTCATATATTCCAGTTCATTTTCATTCATGAAAAATACAGGATTTGAAATTGAATTGAGTAAAGGTAGAAATTTGTCATTGTCTATATTTTTACAAACAAATTCTTGTGAAAACATACAAATCCACCCTTCTTGTACTTCGGATATAGGCGTCCATGAATATGGAATTCTAGGATTAGCCAAAAAAATTGCTGAATCTATGATGTTAAATTCTTTTTCTGCATACCGCAAAATACCTGAACCTTTAACCAATACTAATTTAAAAAAATCACGTCTTAAGTAGGTACCGTTACATCTCCATCTTGGAAAAATATTAAATTGACCGTCAAATGAATTATTAGAAGTTTTCAACTGTTTCATATCAGCAAAATCTACTTCAACGGGAATATCCTGAAAACTATTTATATACTTCATATTGTGAACATACAGTTTTATTATGAAATAAGGAAAACTATTAAATAAAAATTTCTCAAAACAATATTTATTTTTATCTTATAACCTTAGATATTATTTACTATGTTAATATAACTAAAAAAGCTACTAAAATTTCAGATTTTATTAGCCACTTTCAAACTTCAGTGCTGTGTATTTTAATTAAACTCAAAATTACAACGTATGAATTAATCGATTTTATATAATCTTAACCAGATATTTTTCTATCTTCCGTATTGTTGAGTTTATAATTTAAATTTATTTCATCCTTAATAAACTATTCTTAGCCAAAACATATTAGTTTGTATATTTATATCAATAAAAATTTTACTTCTTATGAAAGGGAATATTACTTTTCTGTTTTCTATTCTCAGCTTTATTTTTTTAAGCTGTTCTTCTAAGTCTGAAAATATACAAAAACTTACTATTGACTCTAAAAAACAAGAAAAGAAATTAAAAAATATATCTGTATTTGATAGTAATACTAAGACTATTCATGTTTTAGTTGCTTTATGTGATAACAAATATCAGGGTATAGTTCCTGTTCCTCCAAAAATAGGAAATGGACAAAATCCGGATCTAAATCTATATTGGGGTGCCGGATATGGAATTCGTACTTTCTTTAAAAAAAGTAAAGAGTGGGTCTTACTAAAATCGAAAAAGATTGATTCTATAAAGATGGAACGATTAATTTTTCAACATACCAAGAATAAAGAGTATTATCTGGTGGCTGATGATTATAATGGTAAATATATTAAAGATTGTACCAAGGATTTTTTATATAGTAGTGCTGGAAATTTGAATGATACTCTCACAATTAACAATTCAACTATTGGAATTTATGGAAATTCATCTCTTATATCTTACATTGGACATGATGGACTTATGGATTTTCAACTATCTGATTCTTTTAAAAATAACGATGAAAAAACAAGAGATATTATTGTAATCGCTTGCTTCAGTAAAAAATATTTTTCTCCTTATTTGAAAAATTCAAAAATTAATCCAATACTGTGGACTTCACATCTGATGGCTCCGGAGGCTTATACTTTACATGACGCTTTAACTGGTTATATTAATCAGGAATCTAACGAAAAAATAAGGATGAGAGCAGTTCTTGCATATTCTAAATATCAGAAATGTAGTGAAAAAGCAGCCAGGAATTTACTTGTAAGCGGTTGGTAAAATCATTTTAAAGAAAAATATAAAATCTTTCATTAACCCACTAATTATTATTTTAACAGCATTTAGTATTAGTGTTAAAACTTATATGTCCGTTTATAAAACGTAAATGTTTTTTATCCTTTAAAGTAACAGTTTTTTTAATCCTAATGATTTATTAATTACTGTAGATATCTTATCATATTTTCTAATTTAGCTGTAAGAATATATTCTTTAATCCTACTAATCAAGCCAGGCTATAATAGTAAATCTTTCCGTATATTATGTCCTGATGGACTTTTCTGTATTTTTATAACTTCTACTGTATACAATCCGATACTCCGTAAAAATCATCCACAGTAATTAACTATGATCTTAATTAATGAACTTCTTCATTTTAAGCGATTCCTTTTTTGAATGTTTTCAGATGGTTCTTAGATGAACCAAATTAATGCTAAATAAAAAGACTCATATATCTTTCAATTTACCCAGTTTTATCCGAAAATAAGTTATATATACATATTCTTTCCTTAACACTAAAAAATTGGCCTTAAACTAGCAATACTAAACATGAAAATCATGTTACTATTATTTTTATTTCTTAGGTATATATAATGTTTAATTGATAAAAGATTATATCTATTTTGTGTAAGCAAAGAAATAGATCATTTTTTACATTTTTTAGCAGTTTTTAAGTTTAAAAAAGAAATATGCTAAGTTCAAAGGTTCTCTGTAAAATTTATTATCGCAGATAGAGACATTACGGTAATATAGTTTTATGTAATTGTAGATGCCGTAGTATTAGTATTAGTTTTCCTTGATTTTAGCAATAGCAATATGCTGATTATCACTCCCAAAATGACAATTACTAAAGCCTAAATATAATAAACAGAAATACTCTTACGAGCATTGAATTTCATGTGATTAGAAAAGTTATTGAAAAACAGAGTTATAAATTAATCTATTACTTTATATTGAGGTAAATAATTTCAACTGTATATATATCTTCGTATATAAAGATAAAATTTTAGTATAAAATGAAATTAAAGGCAGTATTCTAAAATGATAAAAGCTGCTAGAAATTAGCAGCTTTTAAAATATGTCTTGTTTGTATATTTTTATATTCTGATGAATCCTGATATCTTAACATCAGAATCAACTGATTTTACATAATCTTCAACAGATACTTTTTCACCCATGATGTAATCTTGTTTTACTAAAGTATTATCTTTAAAGAATTTGTTTAATTTTCCTTTTGCTATATTTTCTAGCATAGCTTCTGGTTTTCCTTCCTGACGTAATTGATCTTTAGCTATTTCTAACTCTTTTTCAATAATTGATGAATCCACTTGTGTTTCATCTAAAGCTATCGGATTCATAGCTGCAACCTGCATAGAAATATTTTTAGCTACTTCAGCAGCATTATCAAAAGCTTTTGATAAACCTACTGCAGAAGCAATTTTATTTCCAGCATGTATGTAAGCTCCTACAAATGGGGCTTCAAGAGTTTTGAAATCTGCAATTTCAATTTTTTCACCTATAACTCCGGTCTGTTCAATTAATTTTTCGCTGATTGGAAGACCGTTGTAATCTGCTGCCAATAATTCTTCTTTAGATGAGAAGTTAAGTGCTAGATTTGCAAAGTCTGTTGCTAGTTTTACAAAATCTTCATTTTTGGCAACAAAATCTGTTTCACAGCTCAATTTAATGATAGCAGCTTTTGTATTATCTGAATTTACAGCAGCAATTACAGCACCTTCAAGACTTTCTCTATCAGCACGGTTAGCGGCTACTTTCTGACCTTTTTTTCTTAATAAATCAATTGCTTTATCGAAATCTCCTTCGGCTTCTACTAAAGCTTTTTTTGAGTCCATCATTCCAGCTCCTGTAACGTTTCTTAGTTTTGCTACATCTGCTGCTTTTGGTGAATATGACATTTTATTTTGATTATTTTAATTAAACTTTATAAATTTTATTCTTCAGTCTCGTTGTTATCATCAACAACTACATCAGCTTCCTCTTCAACTAAGATATCATCATCATCGTTAGCATCATCTTTAGCTTTAGATTTTTCAGCTTTTTCAGCTTTTCTAACGCTTAACCCTTGTTTGATAGAGTTAGAGACAGTTTCTAGAATTAAATCGATTGATTTTGATGCATCATCATTACCTGGTATAGGGAAATCAACTAATAAAGGATCAGAGTTTGTATCTACGATAGCAAAAACAGGTATTCCAAGTTTTTTAGCCTCTGTAACAGCAATGTGTTCTCTTAAAATATCTACAACAAATAATGCAGATGGTAAACGTGTCATATCAGCAATAGAACCTAAATTTTTCTCTAATTTAGCTCTTTGACGATCAACTTGCAGTTTTTCTTTTTTAGAAAGAGTTTCGAAAGTTCCATCTTTTTTCATTCTGTCGATAGAGTTCATTTTCTTAACTGCTTTTCTGATAGTTACAAAGTTAGTTAACATACCACCTGGCCATCTTTCAGTGATGTAAGGCATGTTTACAGATTCCGCATGTTTTGCAACAATATCTTTTGCTTGTTTTTTTGTAGCTACAAAAAGAACTTTTCTTCCTGAAGTAGCAATTTTTTCTAAAGCATTAGATGCTTCTTCTAATTTTACCGATGTTTTGTGTAAATCGATAATATGGATTCCGTTTTTCTCCATAAAGATATACGGAGCCATGTGCGGATTCCATTTTCTGGTAAGGTGCCCAAAATGCACACCTGCATTTAAAAGGTCTTTTACATTAACTTTTGCCATGTCTTTTTTTAGTTTACGTTCCGCTGTTCATGCAATCAACATCAAAGTATTTTGAGTTTGGATGCTAAACTAGACGGCAAGTTTATAATTTTAAATTGTTTTAAAAAACTAAATATAAAATAACCACTAACAAGGGTAGTGGTTATCTTTATTATTTCAGAAATATTAACGTTTAGAGAACTGGAATCTCTTACGTGCTTTTTTCTGACCAAATTTCTTTCTTTCTACCATTCTTGGGTCTCTGGTAAGAAGCCCTTCTGGTTTCAATACTGCTTTGTTCTCTTCACTGATAGATACTAAAGCTCTGGATACAGCTAGTCTGATTGCTTCAGCCTGTCCTGTAACTCCTCCTCCGAAAACATTAACTTTAATGTCATACTGACCTAAAGTTTCAGTTAGTAAAAACGGTTGAGTAATTTTATATTGTAATACTTCTGTAGGGAAATACACTTTATAATCTTTTCCATTGATAGTAAATTCTCCTTTTCCTTCAGAAAGGTAAACTCTTGCTACAGATGTTTTTCTTCTTCCTATTTTGTGTGTAACTGCCATTATTATTTCTTAAATGAAAGCGTTAATATCTAAAGTTTTTGGCTGCTGAGCATCTTGTCCATGCTCTGTCCCTTCATATAAATACAAGTTTTTAAGGACTTTTCTTCCTAGTTTATTTTTAGGAAGCATCCCTCTTACTGCATATTCCAATAATCTCTTAGGATCTTTAGCTTTTACATCAGAAACGCTTGCAAATTTTTGCCCCCCAGGATAACCCGTGTGTCTTATATACTCTTTTTGCTCTGTTTTGTTTCCAGACAAAGCAATTTTTTCTGCATTAATAACAACTACATTATCTCCACAATCTGCATGAGGCGTGAAATTTGTTTTATGTTTTCCGCGTAAAATTTTAGCTAGCTTAGAAGCTAAACGACCTAATTGCTGTCCTTCTGCATCTACAAGTAACCACTCTTTGTTTGCAGTTTCTTTGTTAGCTGATACGGTTTTGTAACTTAGTGTATTCACTTTTATTTTTTTACCTTTATTAAAATATAATTACCCTAAACAGGGTTGCAAATTTATAAAAGTTTTTTGATTTAACAAATATATTATAATATTTTTCTACACATTTATTTAACACAGTTAATTTTAGTAGTTTTGTTATTCATAAAAAAATATATGAAACATGTATTAAATATATTTCAATAAATGCATAGAAATAATTTTGATTTTCTTAGGATTCTTTTTGCAGTACTTGTAATAATTTCTCATTCCTATGATTTATCTACACCGGAAAATCAAACTACTTCTATTTTACACCCAGTTATAAACTCCATATCTCTTTCATATTGGGGAGTAAGGGGTTTTTTTGTGATAAGCGGATATCTAGTTTTACAAAGTTTAATCAGAAGTAATTCAGTCATTTCTTTCTTATGGAAACGAATTGTACGTATTTTCCCGGGTTTGATTTTAATACTAATCTGTACTTTATTATTACTCCCATTTTTTTACACATCACCAATTCCTTATTGGAAAAATTCTGAGGTACTAAGTTATTTTCCCTCTAATTTAAGCCTTTTTCAACTTCAATACGACATAAAAGGGATTTTTGAAAACAATCCTTATCCTAAAATAATAAACGGTTCACTTTGGACTCTACGTTATGAATTTTTTTTCTATCTATTGCTAAGTCCACTTTTTTTCTTGAAAATGAATATAAAATTAATCCGGATAATATTGATTTTCAGTTATATTTTAAGCTATATTTTATATTTTTATTTTTCCAGTTCCAATAGCTCATATTTTAATATCAAACTTCATTTTACTGATTTATCGTTATTTTTTTTAGCAGGTTGCATATTTGCTACATTTAATGTATCCGTTACAATAAATTCTAAACTTTACATTTTATTGATAACCCTTATTATTTTAATCAGTTTTATTTCAAAAGAAATAGTTGATTACCTAAAGTATGTATATTATCCTGTTTTAATTATTTTATTTGCCAATATGTATATAAAGCCTTTAGAATATATCCCATTAAAATTCGGAGATTTATCTTATGGTATTTATTTATCTGCATTCCTTATTCAACAATCAATTCTTAGTACATTTTCAATAAGTCCTATAAATCTAATGTTTGCAACTATTTTCATTTCATCTATCTACGGTTTTCTATCCTGGAATTTCATTGAAAAAAGAGCTTTAAGTTTTAAATATTTATTTTAAAAAAAATAATATCTTTACATTGAACTATTTTACATCCCATTTCAATTTTTATGAAAAATTTCTTTTTATTTTTTTTTATTTCTGCATTTTGTTTTTCTCAAAACAGCAGATGGACTGATTATTTTTCATATTTCAATATTAAAAAAATAGAAAAGTCAAATGATTTACTCCTATGCTCTACTGAAAACGGATTATTTAGCTATAATGAGAATTCTGGGGAGTTAAAAAAAATATCCAAAGTCAGTGGTCTTCATGAGGTTAAAGTAAATGCATTTACTTATAATACCAATAACAATTCTGTTATAATTGGTTATAGTAATGGTAAATTAGATATCGTCAAAGATGGAGAAGTTCATTTGATAGTAGATATTCCTTTTGAACAAAATTATCAGGGGAGTAAACAAATCAATCATATTGATACAGATGGAGATTATGCTCTGCTTTCACTAGATTTTGGTATTTCAGTTTTTGATCTTAAAAGAATGGAATTCAGAGAAACTTGCTATTTTAAAAACGGTTTAACTTATTATAAGGTTAATAAAGCCGCAATTTTAGACAATAAGATATATGCTGCAACGGATTATGGTATTTATTCTCATGAAAATAACGGATTGATACCTAATTTTGCATCCTGGAATGTTTATTCGTCAGGTACAGCTTATGCTCATATAGCTAAATTTAATTCCTCTTTGATAATCGGTACAAAAACTAATTTAATTTCCACAAGTTCAAACGGCACTTCGTGGCAATCTATCGGTAGTTATCCAAATCTCAAAGATATTGTCCCTACTACATCCAAATCTATATTGATTGTTCAAGACAAGATTATTTCAGTATTAAATGAAAATTTTGTAAAAACTAACACAGTAAGCTATTCTGAAAGTCTAAACACCGGATATTTATCCAATGGAATTATATATGCCGGCACTCAATTGAAAGGAATTCAAAAAAACAATCAATTTATAGCTCCTGATGGCCCATATAATAATTCATCCTATTCCATTAATCTTTTAGATAATAAAATTTGGATTGCACCGGGTGGAAGAAATAATGATAACTTGTATCGCCCTATCTCGAATACGTATGGCTACTACTATTTTAACGGAAATATCTGGGAGCACATTGCTTATGATAAAATGAACAAGGAATTATATCCTATGCGAGTCATTCCCAACCCTTCTAATCTTAACGAAACATACGTATTTTCTTATTTAAATGGCCTTATAAAAATGGTTGATGCTAATCTTTCTGTAATATTTAATAGAAATAATTCTCCGATCAAATTTTATGAAAGATTAACAGGAGGAGCTTATGATAACAAGGGGAATCTTATTGCCTTGCAAGCTTACGCACTTAATGGTAGTAAACCCCATAATTCGTTGATTTTTAAAACCCAAAACGATCAGTTTGCTTACATAGATCTTACTTCTGTTGCTTTAAGTAATTCCGATAGCTCCACTATGAACCCATATGTTGATGACAAAGGTTATGTTTGGATTCCTGCACAAAGGGGAAATGGCTTAGTTGTCTATAATTATAATAATACTCCCTTAAATACTGGTGACGACAAGATATATGTTATTGAAAATAAGGAAAATAAAGGGAATTTACCCAGTAATAATGTTATCTGCGTAACTCTGGATAATTCTAATACAGCATGGATTGGAATGGATGTAGGATTACGAATATTTAGAAATCCGTATTCGTCTCTAGAAAGCGGAAGTTATAATGTTGAACGAGTTATCATCGAACAAAATGGCCTTGGAGAAGAAGTATTGAGAGACATAAGGGTTAACTGTATTGCAGTAGATGCTGCCAACAGAAAATGGGTGGGTACTCAAACTTCTGGGGTTTTTTACTTATCAGAAGATGGGAAAACGTTGTTAAATAAATTTAATTCTGATAATTCTCCAATTCCAACTAATATGATTACAGATATCCAAATTGATAAAAGCGGTGAAGTTTTTTTTGTAACTCCTTCAGGAGTGGTTTCTTACCGAGGAGACATTACTGATACCGGTGATAAATTTGGAGATATTTTAGCCTATCCCAATCCTGTGAGACCTGGATATACAGGAAATATAACTATCAAAGGTCTGGCACACGATGCCTTTGTAAAAATTACAGATGTTGCTGGTAATCTGGTCTATGAAACCAAAGCTCCGGGGGGTGTAGCCACCTGGAATGGGAATAATTTTAATAATAAGCCTGTTGCCTCGGGTATATATCTAGTTCTAATGAGCAATGCTGACGGAAGTGAGCATGCCACTACAAAAATAGCAGTTATCCGATAGTTTTAATTTTTTATGATACTAACATCTAAGGCGTTTATTCTTTCTTACCTGAAGTATGGAGATTCTTCCTATATCTTAAAATGTTATACCAAAGAATTTGGTTTTAAAAGTTTTATACTAAAGAATTCTTTTTCGAAAAAACAAAAAAAGAATCACCTTTTATTACTTTTAAACGAGATTGATATTTCCTTTTATCAAAAAAAAAATAATTCGTTAGAACTGATTAAAGATATATATCAGGGCTTTATTTTCACCAATATTCATACTGATATATACAAATCATCCATTATTACTTTTGTTAGTGAAGTATTGAATTATACTCTTAAAAACGAGAATATTCCGGATGCACAGTTATATCAGTTTATTTCTCAATCATTAACTACACTGGATAAGAAAGAGAAACAATATGCTGATTTTCACCTATATTTCCTTAAGGAATTTTCGAAATATATTGGATTTTATCCCTTAAACATAAACCAGGAATTTGCATATTTTAATTTGAGAGAGGGTGTTTTTTCAAATAAAAGGGATACACTAACCAAGGAACAAAATGCTTTTTTATGGAATACTCTTCTAGCGTATGAGTTCAATAATTTATCTGACAACTGTTTTAACGCCTCTCAAAGAAGCCAAATGCTGGAAGAGATACTCACCTACTACGAGACTCATTTAACTAACTTTAAAAGGCCTTTATCTTTAGATGTTTTAAAAGTAGTCTTCAGCTAATAAATTTAAGCAATTACACCACTTCCTATAAGTTCATCTTCTATATACCAGGCAGCAAACTGTCCACGGGTTATAGCTGATTGTGGCTGCGAGAACTCTATATACAAACCTTCATTATATTTATAAAGCGTAGCTTCTTGTAATGCTTGCCTGTATCGTATACGTACTTGTACATTTAAAGTCTGATCATTTTCAAGTTTTAAATCATCACGTATCCAATGTTCTTCTTCTGAATTTATAAAAAGAGCCTTTCTAAATAATCCTGGATGCTCTTTCCCTTCACCTACATATATAATATTTTCTTTGACATCGGTATCAAGGACAAAACAAGGTTCTATATGACCTCCTATTCCTAAACCTTTTCTCTGCCCAATAGTATAATAATGAGCTCCCTGATGGCTCCCGATAACCTTACCCTCTTCTTTTTTATAAATTATGGGGGTGGAGAGATATTTTAATTCTTCTTGTTTCGTATCAAAATCTGTGTGTATCTTTTTTGTGCCGTACCCCGAAAACTCTTTGGATATTTCTATTAGCTCTCCTTTTTTCGGTTTTAACTGTTGCTGTAAAAAGTCAGGCAAACTTACTTTACCTATGAAGCATAATCCTTGCGAATCTTTTTTATCGGCGGTTACCAGTCCCATTTCTCGAGCTATGTCCCGAACTTCAGGCTTGGTTAAATTCCCTATAGGAAACAACGATTTTGATAATTGATACTGACTTAGCTGACATAGAAAATAAGATTGATCTTTATTGGTATCAACTCCTTTTAATAATCTGTAAACCTTTTCATTATTTTTAGAAAAAGACTCTACTCTTGCATAGTGTCCGGTTGCTACTTTTTCTGCCCCCAAAGATAAAGCTGTCTTTAGAAATATATCAAATTTGATTTCTCTATTACAAAGAACATCCGGATTAGGAGTTCTTCCCAGCTCATATTCGTGAAACATATAATCTACAATTCTTTCTTTATATATTTCTGATAAATCAATTACCTGATAAGGTATTCCCAATTCCTGAGCAATTAAAAGTGCATCATTGCTATCTTCAACCCACGGACATTCGTCTTCTAATGTAAACTCTGCATCATTCCAGTTCCTCATAAAAAGCCCGACAACTTCATGTCCTTCTTTTTGTAATAAATAGGCGGCTACACTTGAATCTACTCCACCTGACAATCCTACTACAACTTTCATTTTGTTTACTTTATTTAAATTAAATTGAAAAAGCATACTCTGAACAGAGTATGCTTTATATATAATATAATTTCTCTATTCTTTTATTTTGCCGGTTGATTTTCCGGATATCTGGCTAAAGAAAGCTCTTTAGAGATTGCAGATCTTTCAAATTTAATTTTACCTGCCATGGTTTCAATAATAACTCCGCTGTCCTGAACTTCTGCTACTTTACCATGTATACCTGATGTAGTAACTACTTTTGTCCCTGGTTTTAAATTTTCCTGGAAATTTTTTTCTTGCTTTTGTTTTTTTGTCTGAGGTCTGATAAAAAAGAAATAGAAAATTACAAATAGTAAAGCGAGTGGTAAAAAAGCCATCCAGTCTATTCCTTGTTGTGCTTGTAAAATTATTGTTAACATATTTTTATTATTCTTTGATTTTTATTGTTATTTTATTTTTGCCTGAAATTGGATAACTTTTGTTTTAAAATTTCCTGATACTGCAATTGTCTTTAAAACAGCACCATCAAAGTTTGAGGAATCAAAAGTTACAGTAATAAATCCTTTTTTCCCAGGAAAAACAGGTTCTTTAGTATACTCAGGTGTTGTACATCCGCAAGAAGGACGTACTTCAGAAATAACTAAAGGTTTTTTACCTGTATTTGTAAATTTGAATTCGTGAGTTACTTTATCTCCTTTTTTTATTTCTTTGAAATCATAATTATCTGCATCAAAAGTAATCTCAGATTCATCCGTAATTCCAGGTACTTGACCAGCTCCATCACTGGATGTTTCACTTGGATTAACTGCTGATTCCTCCGATTTAGATTTTGCTTTATTACAACTGCTCAAAGTTAACAGACACCCTATAAAAAGAATTATTATTTTTTTTACTATCATTGTAACTACTTAATTATTAAACTTTGTTTGTATCACGGGCATATCTATCCAGAATACCATTGATAAAAACATTACTTTTTGTACTTGAATAAACTTTTGCTAATTCTATACACTCATTGATAACAACTTTTGCGGGAACCTGTGGAAAATGATTCAATTCAGTAAAGCCCATGGATAAAATGATTTTATCAATTTCGGCAATTCTGTCCAGTTCCCAATTATTAGAACGTTCACCTATTAATTTTAAACATTCAGAATAATGTTTAATGGTTGTTCTGAAAAGATTTTTAGCAAATGCTTCCCCTTCGTCAGATTTTAATACTTGTATCAGTGTATTAGATGCTTTTCCTTCTTCCAATGCTTTAATAGTTTTTAATGTCATATTATTTGCAATATGAACATCATCAGCCCAAGAAAGCTTAAGCTCTTCAAACCACTCATACATGGTATCATTATCCGCAATATATTTCAAAAAGAGTTTTAAGATAATTCTTTTGTCCGATTCAAAATCGGGCGTTTTATTATCCATATACTCCAAATAACTTCTAGATAGCTGAAATTTCTTGAAAATCATAGCCGGATAATTGTTATTCAGATGCCAAGATAATTCTAAATGCTTATCTGAATATTCTTTTCTGGCTTTATTATCTTCTAATAAATCGAAGATTTTATTTTCTACAAATTTAAGATTCGGATTTTTTTCCTCGTCCGTAGCAAACCTTTTTTGCTTTTTACGCTCTATAACTTCCAGAGCATATTCTTTTACAGCCAATAATAAATTTAATTCATATACATACAAATCATAAATTTCATCTATTGACTGAAACATTCGACCTTCTACATAGTCTATATCGTTCCCTCCTACATTATATGCATAAAGGGCCTGTAGAATTTTTTCTCTAATTTGCCTTCTTCCTAACACAACAATTATTTTTTAAGAACTTTTTTGTTATTATTTTTTAGTGTTATCACATTATAAATTAATCTACTTTGTTTCAGCAGAATTTGATTGTTGTGAAGTGTTTACAGGCTGATTTTTTTCCTGGTTAGATGATGAATAAATGGTGGGTTTTGCAATCATAACTGAAGCAAAAATTGATAAAATAACAATTACAGCTCCTAATGTCCAGGTTGCTTTATCCATAAAATCATTAGTTTTCTGAACTCCAAACATTTGAGTTCCTCCTCCTCCAAATGTGGAGCTAAGACCACCTCCTTTGGGGTTTTGTGATAATACAACTAATACCAACAAAATGCAGGCAATAGCTATAAATATCATTACTATTCCGTAAACAGTATCCATATTATTTTGAATTTTTTAATTTTCTTATTTTCTTAATTTCTGTTGCAAAATAACTACTTTTTTCCGGATATTTCAAACTTAATATTTTAAAAGCCGTTATTGCCGTATCGTATTTTCCCTGTTCTACATACAACTGGGCTAACGTTATAGTCATTAAATTTGCAATATCTTTTATTTCTTCCTTTTTAAAACTTATATCCTGCTTAGTTGAAATTTCTTTTTTCGGTGTTGTAATTTTAGGATTTGTTTCGATAAACTTATCAATTACATCTTTTTGTTTCTCCTGCTCCTCAGAAGTTTTTTCTTTAGAGTCTTCATCATCAATAACCACTTTTTTACTTGATAAAGAGAGCCACTCATTGAAAGATAATTTTTCAACTGTAGACAATTTATCTTTAGAACTATTTTCAGGCTCTTGTATATTTTCAACTTTTGCCGATTCATTACCTGTAGGTTCAGGAACTGAATTAACAATTTCTTGTACCTCTTCTATTTTTTCTACTGATTTAACAACTTCTTCAACGAAATTATTTTCTTTTTCTTCCGTACTATGATTACTTTCTTCTGAGACTTCAGCCTTCAACATTTCGTCTATCTCATCAATTTCATGTTTACTGTTCCCCTGATCTGCTTCATTAAATTTTTCAGAGTTAGAGTTGGTAAATAAATGAGATATACCTAATTTATTAATAAACGAATTTTTTTCTCCTTGCTTATCTTCAACTGTCAATTTTTCTTGCGGGTTCTCGTTTCCAAGTTGCATAACATTTATCTGATTTTCCGATTGAAAATTTTGTTCTTCTTTTACTTCCACCTTTTCATCATTAGAATGACAAGAATGCTCAGACTTATCTGCCTCAACCATTATATCCATAATGACTGGTAATGAGCCATTTTTTTTATCAAGTGTTAAGATCTTTTTTATAACTTCACCTGTATTAGTATAAATTGAGGCTTTTTCTACAACCTGTGTTTCTTCTTGTTGCGAATATAAGTGATTCCATCGTAATTTTAACATATGAAATGCAGAAACATATGGGTATCTTAACAATTCTTGATCTATAGTAACTCTATCGGACACAAGTGTTTGTTCCGGATTTAGTATTAATTCTATGATTCTGTTACTATCCATCTACCAGTCTGCTACAATTGCTGTAAATATTTGATCTATAATTCTTTGATTAATTTTTTGAGAAAGATCATCCTGAACATTGATTAATAGTTGAGTACTTGAATAATCTTCGTAATCTGAAAATGTCTTTTCAAAACTTTTATCTGGTTGTTTTTTATTATCATATCTTACTGCAACAGTTATGGTAAGACGATTCTGTGTTGCCTGATCGGAATTACTTTGAATATTTACCGGGTTGGTTGAAAAATTTGTTATTTCTCCTTCAATAGTTATATCCGGATCTACGTTAGTTTCAACTAACTTAGTTCTTTGATTAAATCGGTTTTGTAAAGCCGTTGTAAAATCAACACTAAGGTTAGGACTTTGATAAGCCGATAAATTTGGGAATGATTTTATTTCCACTGTTTTAATACTGGGATCTAATGAAGAACCCGTAAAAGAATAGCAGCCCGATAGAATTGAAAACAATATAGCGGCTATTAAATAGGAAAATTTATTCTTCAATATCATATTGCTTTATTTTTCTATATAGTGTTCTTTCTGAAATTCCCAATTCTTTAGCGGCTAACTTACGTTTTCCATTGTATTTTTCCAAAGCTTTTCTAATCAATTCTTCTTCTTTTTTTTGAAGAGAAAGTGATTCCGGCTGACTGGACACCTCTTCAAAGTCATAATCGTCCACATCTTCATGGAAATTATTCACTGAGGCTACTGCGGGTAAGTCCGGCTTGTTATCATAATATACCAAAGACTCTGTTGCAGGAACATCATAATCTTTATACACTCTTTGAAAAAGATCTTTTTCATTAGGTGTAAGACTCATATCTCCTTTGTTTTTAATTAAGTCTAAAGTCAAAGCTTTCAAATCATTTAAATCTTTTTTCATGTCAAACAAAAATTTATATAAAATTTCTCGTTCTGAAGAAAAATCTGAATGTTTTTCATCTTTATTAGGAATATTAATCAGGGAAGTGGTTTGAGGTATATCTTTTAAATATTCTTTCACATTGTTTAAAGTCATGTCCCTTTTAGTTTCAACTACTGTAATTTGTTCTGTGAAATTACGTAATTGCCTGATATTTCCCGGCCAAAAATACTGTTGCAGATAGGCTATTGATTCATCTGATAAATGAATAGCCGGCATCCTGTATTTTTCTGAAAAATCAATTGCAAATTTCCTAAATAACAAAGGAATATCATCTTTTCTTTCTCTTAATGCAGGGATGTCTATCTGTACTGTATTCAATCTGTAATATAAGTCTTCTCTGAAATTACCTTTTTTGATTGCATCCAGCAGATTGACATTGGTAGCAGCAACAATTCTAACATTGGTTTTTTGTATATTGGAAGAACCTACTTTTAAAAATTCACCACTTTCAAGAACTCTAAGCAGCCTTACCTGTGTCTGTAAGGGGAGCTCTCCTACTTCATCAAGAAAAATAGTTCCTCCATCTGCTACCTCAAAATAACCTTTTCTCACCTTATCCGCACCTGTAAAAGCTCCTTTTTCATGTCCGAAAAGCTCTGAGTCTATCGTTCCTTCGGGAATAGCACCACAGTTTACAGCTATATATTGTTTATGCTTTCTGGGTGACAGGTTATGGATTATCTTTGGAATAAACTCTTTTCCTACTCCACTTTCTCCCATTACTAAGACTGAAATATCAGTAGGTGCAACCTGAATCGCTTTTTCCAAAGCTCTGTTTAAGGCTACATTATTTCCTATAATTCCAAACCTTTGTTTAATATTTTGTAATGAGTCCATAAATGTCTATTGTTTTTCTCCTATCAAAGTTGCTGATGTACAATCTATTACCCCTACCAGTACAAAATCCCCGATATTAGTATTTTCAGTTTTAGGAAAAACGACTACTGCATTCTGTGAAATTCTCCCATACCAATAATCTTGACTTTTTTTACTTGTACCCTCAATTAATACTTTATGTGTTTTACCTACATACGAATTCATTCTTTGCAACGATAACTTCTGCTGCATAGCTATAACCTCAGATAACCTTCTCTTTTTGATATCCGCAGGAACATCGTCCTCCATTTTTTTATGAGCAGGAGTTCCCGGTCT
This sequence comes from Apibacter raozihei, assembly GCF_004014855.1. NCBI lineage: Bacteria > Pseudomonadati > Bacteroidota > Flavobacteriia > Flavobacteriales > Weeksellaceae > Apibacter > Apibacter raozihei. The sequence goes on along the minus strand of NZ_CP034930.1, from coordinate 1,117,240 downwards.
TTCTGAATAGGCAAACATGTATCCGAAATCATATTGAGCATATTCCATCAAGCTTAATGTATCTCTATGCTCTTCTTCGGTCTCTCCGCAGAATCCGGTTATCATATCATGTGAAATGGCACAATCAGGAACTATTTCTCTGATTTTATCTAATAATTCCATATATTCTTCACGGGTATGCTGGCGATTCATTCTTTCTAAAACCGTAGTACTTCCACTTTGAACAGGTAAATGAATATATTTACAAATGTTATCGTGTTTTGCCATTACATAAAGCACATCTTCGTTCATATCCTGAGGATTTGAAGTTGAAAACCGAAGACGTGTGTCCGGATGTGCTGTAGCCACTAAATCTAATAAGTGTGCAAAATTCACTGCTGTTGCTTTTTGAAGTTCTGTAGCTTTATTAAAATCTTTTTTGGGTCCTCCTCCATACCATAAATAACTATCTACATTTTGGCCTAAAAGAGTTATTTCTTTATATCCGTTAACAACCAGTTCACTACATTCTTTTAGAACGGAATGCGGATCGCGACTTCTTTCTCTTCCTCGAGTAAAGGGTACTACACAGAATGTACACATATTATCGCATCCACGGGTAATTGAGACAAATGCCGTTACACCGTTTCCTCCTAAACGAATGGGGCTTATGTCCGCATAAGTTTCTTCTTTGGATAATAGTACATTAATTGCATTTCTGCCATCATCTGTATCTTTTAATAAGTTAGGCAAATCTCTATACGCATCAGGTCCAACAACTAAATCAACAAGGTGTTCCTCTTCTAAAAATTTAGTTTTTAATCTTTCCGCCATACATCCTAAAACCCCTATAGTTAAATTAGGTTTTTGTTTTTTTAGCGTATTAAACTGCGAAAGTCTTTTTCTGACTGTTTGTTCAGCTTTTTCTCTAATAGAGCAGGTGTTAAGCAAAATTAAATCTGCTTCTTCCAATTGTGCTGTTGTATTATAACCTTCCTCATTTAATATAGAGGCAACTATTTCACTGTCAGAGAAATTCATTTGACACCCATAACTTTCCAAAAATAATTTTTTTGAATTTTGAGTGGTACTTTCCATAACAAGTACTTCTCCCTGTCTACCTTCTATAAATTCTTTTTCCATATATTAATTTACCATTTTAAAGTATGGTTTTTCAAACTAAAATTTGCATTAATATGCAAAGATAGAAATTTATATGCCAAGTTGACAGATTTTTTAGTTTTATTCTAAGAAACCATTGGTTAAAGCTTTTGTAACAAATGCTTTTATGGAGATAAGACCATTTCGAAGAAACCGGTAAATTGCTGTAAAAATAATACCCAACCTATTATTACCAATGTACCCACTATAGCTCCGAAAAAGCCTCCGATATAAAAATCGGACTGCTTTAGCATTCCTGTACTGTAAACAATTGCATTGGGAGGTGTTGAAACTGGTAAAAATAATCCACAGGATGAACAAAGACCGACAACCAACCCAACCGGTAATATTTGCTCAGGTGGCAAGACAACAGCTGCAATGTTAATAACAATTGTTGCTGTGGCAGTACTACTCATAATGTTAGAAAAAACAATAGTTACCAAAGCAAAAACTATCATAATAAAGTATTCGTTAAATTGTGCATTTCCTAACAATTGAGAATAATAAGGAGCTAATAATTCTTTGATAGCAATACCCAGGGACAAACCTCCGGCAACCAGCATTAGTGTATCCCAAGGTAATTTTCGTATATCTTCCGCCGTAATAATACCCAGCATAGGCAAAAACATAATAGGAATTCCTGCTGTAGCTGCTGTAGGTATATTCAGCCTGCTGCCCATCATCCACAAAACTACGGTTATGATAAGGATAATTACTACAAACAAACGTTGTAATTTAATTTTTGCCGGCAATTCTGAATTTATGTCAAGAAAATCTAAATCAATTTTTTCTACTTTGGATGTATATTTTTGTTTAAGTATCAGCCAGAAGACTATGAGCAATACCAGCGCTACCGGTAGTCCAAGGATCATCCAATCAAAAAATGAAACATCTATCCCTTTTGATTTTAATGCATCTACAACGATAAGATTAGGAGGTGAGGAAATTAAACTTCCCATACCCGCAAAAGTTGCTGATGCAGGTATACATAAAAGGATAGCTTTTGACATAGGTGAATTTTCTCCTTCTCTTGCTAAAAAAGGCATGACTGCAGCCAGAATCATTGCTGAGGTTGCAGTATTTGAAATAATTAATGATAAACAAGATGTGGTTAACATAATCCCTAACAACATATTACCTGGTTTTGAACCAAAAATTGATATGGTGCCTTTAAACAAAGAGATATCTAAGCTTGTTTTTCTCATTCCTTCACTTAAGAAAAAACCTCCAAGAAATATCCAAATAACACTATCCGACCAGGTATTGGAAATAGTTCTCGGATCTAAGGTTGAACCTTCAATGTTTCCCATAGTATAAATAAGAAACCCCATAATCATGATACCCACAGCAAAAGGAGGAATTGCTTCTGTAACCCAGAGAAGAATTGCAAAAATGAGAATAAACATAGTGTATTCTTGTGCTTTTGAAAATTCCACAGGAGAAATGAGATATGTTGCCGCAATTGACAATCCTAAAGAAAAGAAAAATAGCCCTACTTTGGTTTTTATATTCCAGACATCTAGTGATTTTTCAATGAGCAGGTCGCTATAACTTCTTATGTTGGTATTAATCTTTTTTAAATCCTGATTAATTTTGTGAAAGTCAAAATCCATAGTTGTCTGATCTGATAAGTTATATTTTTATTATAAAACTTTTTATTTGATGTTTATTTTTATTGCAAATATCATTCTTTTTTTACTTGATCTAACCTGATATTCTCCCGATAAATAAAATAATTATAAATTTGTCATTTATATTTAAAATTTAAGGAAATGGATTTAAACAATAAACTTTGGGTTTTTCAGTCAAATAGATTATTATCTTCTGTTGAAGAAAATCAGATAAGCGAAATTTTATCTAACTTTTTGGATAGCTGGGCAGCTCATGGAGCTGATCTTAAATCCAATTTAAAAATTTTAGATCACAAATTTATTATCATAGAAGTTGATGAAAATCAAACGAAGGCTTCAGGCTGTTCAATAGACAGTTTAAATCAATGTATCCGTCAGATTGATGCTGAATACAATCTTGAATTGTTAAATCGATTGCTTGTAAGCTTTGAATCAAAAGATGGAAAACTGGAGACTATCCCCATGAAACAGTTTAAAGAAAAAATAAAAACTTCTGAGATTGACGGAAATTCTTATGTCTATAATTTATCAGTAAGTTCTCCTGAAGAGTTTCAGTCTCAATTTAAATTACCTTTGAAAGAAAGCTGGGCTAAATCATATCTGACTTCCTAATTTTAAAGCAATCTGTTTTAAAATGTAAATTCTTTACCTGGTATTGCCTGATTTACATTGATTGTTTTTATAATTAATACAAAATCTGATTCTCCATTAGTACTTTTCACCTCTATTCTGTAAGGAAAGTATAACCCGGAAGCTTTTCTGAAATCACTAAAAGTTTTAGATTCTGATACACTTTCCTCTCGTATTAACTGATAAGATTTCATATCAAAATAATAGGTGGTTATATTGGTATTTTTTATTAATTTAATTTTATAACAGTTAGATTGTTCTATCTTCTCCGTACCTATAAAAACAGCCTGAAATCCTTTGTCTGAAAAATTAATTAAATCCGAATCAAAACTTTCCGGAACATAATCGGGTTTATTTACTAGTTTGTTAGACTGAAAATCGTATTGTATCGCTTTTTTACCATTATATGCATTTAATGTTATTTTTTTTCCCTGAACATACATATAGGTCTTATTCCAGTTTGGGCGTTGCTGATAGATTTCAACATTATAACTTTCATTTACACCTAAAACCATTTCTCCTTTAAGTACAACAGAATTAAATCCTCTCCATTTGGTCAAACCTCCTGTTATTTCCAAGTGTTTGGCTATAACTTCCTCTGCTGTTTGTGCTTTAATTATGATTGCGAAATTAAAAATCATCAACAGTATTAAATTGATTTTTTTCATGTTATTTCTTCTTTATTTAAAATTAAAAAATGTTACGTTAAAAAACCGGGTTAAATGATTATAACCCGGTTTTTAATATAATTAGTATATTTTTATATAAAAAAACTACATTGCTTCATATAAAGCTCTCAGCTTTTCCTTGGTCATTATTTTTTGCCAATCTTTTCCTAAAGCATTTTCCCACAAGGGAACCATACCGTATGAAACATTGATCATTATATCAAATTGTTCGTCTGTTAATCCTTTACAAATACCCTGAGGAATTTCAATATGATTTTTTTCAACCATATATTTAAATTCTTTTACTCCTTCAGGATAATATTCTTCTAACCGGTCAAATACTATACAGTTTCCGACTCCATGATGCGTTCCCAATAAATAAGACAAACCATAACTTACTGCATGTGCAATACCTACCTGTGAATAGGCTATACTCATACCCCCATGCCAGGAAGCCATCATCAAATCTTCGTCAGATTCATCATCCCATTCGTTTTTGTGAACATATACTTTCTGACACAGCTCCAGAGCTTTTTCACCATAACTTTTACTAAAAGCATTCAGATAGGTTCCGGTTAAAGATTCTATACAATGGATATAACAATCCATTCCTGTGAAGAATGCCTGATTTTTTTCTACTCCTTTTGCTAAAGCTGGATCCAGAATTACCTGATCAAATGGTGTGAAATCTGAATTAATACCCAACTTTCTTTCCGGACCGGTTAAAATACAAGTTCTGGAAACTTCTGCTCCTGTTCCACTGATGGTTGGAACTCCGACGTGATAAACTGCCGGATTTTTTACTAAATCCCATCCCTGATACTGAGCTGAAGAACCTTCACTATTCAGCATTATAGCTACTGCTTTTGCCGAATCCATTACACTTCCGCCACCAATTCCTATTACTCCGGATACTGTACCGAATTCTTCTTTTAAAGAATCTCGAATAGCATCAATACCTTTAGTCTTAGGTTCGTCAATTGTATCAATGAAAATAATTTTGTCTTTTCCTTTTAAAGGAATATTTTTTATTAATTCTTTCCCTTCAAAAACTTTATCTACTAAAAAGATAAACGGATATTCTTTATTTCTTTTTTCTTCAATAATTTCTGAAGTCTGATCAAAACTTCCGCGACCATAGACTACTCGCGGAACCATTGGGAAATTTCTGAATTTCATATTTTTATATTTTCTCGTTTTCTTGTTTTTTTAAAATCTCGTTGGCTTTTTCCAAATCTTCAGGAGTATCTATCTCTACTCCTACAAAATCTGTTTGAATTAGTTTTATTTTCATTCCATATTCCAGATAACGAATACATTCTATTTTTTCTGCTTTTTCGTTTTGTAGCATGGGTAATTTAGAAAAACTTACTAATGCATCTTTTCTGAATGCATAAACACCCACATGTTCATAATAATCCGCAATAAAATTTTTTTCTCTTGGATAAGGGATTACTGATCGTGAAAAATATAAGGCATAATCATCTTTATCTTTTATTACTTTTACGTAATTAGGGTCTTCAATTAGTGCCCAATCATCCATTTTCCTAATTAATGTGGCTACATCAATTTCATTTTTTGCATCTTGATGAAAAGCATGAATTAATTGTGCCAGAGGTTCTTTTTTAACAAAAGGTTCATCCCCCTGAATATTTATAATTATATCACATTCGATATTTGCTACTGCTTCAGCTATTCTATCACTTCCTGTCTCGTGTTCTTTTATACTCATTATGGCTTTTCCTCCATTTCGAGTAATTTCATTATGAATAATTTCAGAATCTGTCACTACAAAAACATCATCAAACAATAAGGTTTCTTTTGCATTTTCGTAAGTTGATCTTATAACTGTCTTTTCTCCTAACATTCCCATTAATTTGGCAGGGAATCTTGATGCTGCATAACGAGCTGGAATAACTGCAATAATTTTCACTTTAAAATGAATTAAGTATTTATGCAAAGTTAACTAAAATACGTAACGTTTTTACTGAATTTGACAGAAATAAAAAAGCCATCCTATACAGGATGGCTTTTAAATATTTAAGATTTTTCAGTTCTTATTTTTTTCTTTTTGATGAAGCTGGTTTTTTAACCTGAACTTCTTTTGTTATAGAAACTTTTTTCCCTGTTTCCTGATCTAGTACTACTACTCGTCTGTTTTCTTTATCACAAGTTGCCTGATCTGGGAACATAATGTTTCCGTTTTCATCTTTTTTCTTGTTGATATCAGCCTGAGTACAAAGTAATTCTGATTTACCGAATCCACGGGCAATTAATCTATCTTTAGCAACTCCTTCTTTTACTAGTTCATCTACTACAGATTGAGCTCTTTGTTTAGAAATTCTATTGTTAACAGCTACTGAACCTACTCGGTCTGTGTGTCCGTCTACATAGAATTTTTTACCTTCAAAACCTTTATCATTTAGCATTGATGATGCATCTTTTACTAATGGTAACGATTCTGCTGTAAGTTTAGAACTGTTAAATTCGAAGTTGATGTTTTTAAGTTTAGTTGTAACATCTTTTACATCCCAAGGACATCCGTTATTTTCTTTTGGACCTGGTATTGTAGGACAAGCATCATCTTTATCTAACACTCCGTCTCCGTCAGTATCCGGCCAAGGACAACCATTGTTTTCTTTTGGACCAGGGATAGTAGGACATTGATCATCCGGATCAGGAATACCGTCTCCGTCAGTATCTGGACAACCTTGGAACTGAGGTAACCCCGGTGTATCAGGACATCTATCTTCATTGTCTGGAATACCATCACCATCTCTATCTTCAATAGTTGGTACGATTACAGGTACATCAATTACTTCTTTTTTAGCTCCAAATTTAAAAATTATGGATGCTGAATGCTGGAAAAAGTCAGCATAATTTCTTGAATATGTTGTCACCCAGTTGTACTGAGATTCTATATTCAACCCAATATTTTTAGTAAACCAAAAGTTAATACCAGCTCCTCCGTTAAGTACAAAGTTGTTGTCTTTTCCTTTAAATTTACCTTTAAGTTCTCTGGATTCTTTATAGTCACGGTTATAAGCTGTATAAGGGTGTGCTTCATCAATGTTTATTCCTTCATAAGAATACTTATGATAGTTAGCACCAACTCTTACATACGGATCTAACCATTTAAGAGAATTTGATTCACTTAGAGGTGAAAATCTCAAACCTAAACCGGCTAATAAAAAGAACTCATCGTTTATTTTGAGTCTTTTGTTATCCATATTACCTAAAGATGCCTGGAAATCAACGGCCAGGTTCTTCGCTATACTTCTCGCTACTGTAACTTTTGAAAAAGGAAAAGAGAAACTATAATCCTTTGTATCAAAATAGTTGTTGAAAATACCATCAACCGAAGTATGATCTGTAGCGTGTATTCCCAGTCCAACATACCATTTGTCCTGGGTGTTCTGAGCTAGTGCAAAAGCAGACATTAAAACAACGGCTGCTGTTGATACTATTAATTTAATATTTTTCATAAATAATTAAAAATAATTTATTTGATGCAAATTAACATAATTTTATCTAATGGACAAAAAAAAGCCACCAAAATATTGGTGACTTTTTTATTTATGCCCTAAAAAGGCATTTTTTTATTATTTCTTTTTAGCCGGAGCTTTAACTGGTACTGTTTTTTTGATAGTTAAATCTCTTGGTAATACTTCAACACGTCTGTTAACATGGTCACATTCTTCCTGAGAAGCATATTTTCCATCTTTAACATCAGCTTCAGTACATTTTAATTGAGATTTACCAAATCCTCTTGCAGTTAATCTGTCTTTTGAAACACCTTCTTTAACTAAAGCATCAACTACTGATTGTGCTCTTTGTTTAGATATTCTCATGTTTACAGCTTCACTACCTACACGGTCAGTGTGTCCGTCAATATAAGCACCGCTTTCTTTAAGAGTTCCGGTATTTAATAATTGGGCTGCTGCTTCAATTTTGCTTCCTGATTCAGGTGTTAATTTAGCTGAATTGAACTGGAAGTTGATATCTTTTAAAGTTGTTTCAACAGTTTTGTGATCTGGACATCCGTAGTTGCTTGCAGGTCCAGGTTGATCCGGACATCTGTCATCTTTATCTGGAACTCCGTCTCCATCTCTATCTGGCCAAGGACAACCATTATTTTCTTTTGGTCCAGGTACTGTAGGACATTGATCATCCGGATCTGGAACTCCATCGCCGTCAGTATCAGGACATCCTTGGAATTGAACTAATCCTGGAGTATCCGGACATCTGTCATCTTTATCAAGAACACCGTCTCCGTCTCTATCTTCCCATGGACAACCGTTATTTTCAACTGGCCCCGGTACTGTTGGACATTGATCGTCTATATCTGGAATACCGTCTCCGTCAGTATCAGGACATCCTTGGAACTGAGGTAATCCTGGTGTATCCGGACATCTGTCGTCTTTATCAGGGATACCGTCTTTATCTCTATCATTGTTACCAAATTTAAAGATAATAGATGCTGAATGCTGGAAGAAATCTGCATAGTCTTTGGAATAAGCAGTAGCCCAGTTATATTGGGATTCGATATTTAAACCAAAGTTTTTAGTAAACCAGAAGTTAATACCTACACCACCGTTTAAAACAAAATTATTGTCATGTCCGGTAAATTTCCCTCTTAAGTCATGAGTTTTTTTGTAGTCTGAATCATAAGAAGTGTAAGGATGATCTGCATCGATTTTAATTCCATCATAGGAATATTTATGGTAGTTAGCACCTACTCTTACGTAAGGGTCTAACCATTTCAAAGATTTAGATTCACTTAATGGAGTCCATCGTAAACCTAAACCAGCTAAAAGGAAAAACTCATCTTTAATGTTTAACCTTTTGTTATCAACCTCGCCTATGGAAGCTTGTAAATCTACTGCGAAATTTTTAGCAATGCTTCTTGCTACCGTTAGTTTTGATAAAGGAGGTACAAAGCTGTAATCTCTTGTGTCAAAATAACCGTCAAAAATACCACGAACAGAGGTATGGTCAGTCGCATGTGCCCCAATTCCGATATACCACTTATCGGAAGTGTTCTGTGCGAATACAGAAGTAGCTAACATGGTCGCTGCTGCTGTAACTAACAAATTGAACTTTTTCATATATAAAATCTAATTTTAATTGCAAAATAACGTTTTTCAATACTAACAGACAAACAAAAATCAATATTTCTTGACTAATCTGCTAATATTCCTTTTTGTCTCTCTCTCCTTAATTGTTTCTCTTTTATCATAAATTTTCTTCCCTTTAGCTAAATAAATCTGTATCTTAGCCCAACCTTTCTCATTTACGTAAAGACGGGTAGGTACAATCGTTAAGCCCGTCTCCTTTGTCTTTCTTAATAATTTGTTAATTTCTTTTTTCTGTAACAGCAATTTTCGTTCCCTTTTTATCAAGTGATTGTATCTTGTACCAAAAAAATATTCATCCACCGACATATTTATCACATATAATTCATCATTTATGAACTGACAAAAACTCTCTGCTATACTTGCTTTACCTAATCTAATTGACTTTATTTCAGTACCATGAAGAACCAAACCTGCTTCATACTTATCCATGAGTTCATAATTGAACCTGGCTTTTCTATTTAGTATATTAACTTTATTTTCAAATTTCATAATCAGATTTTTTCTTATTACTTTTGTGCAAATTTATTAAAGTATATGCTTACAGTATCAAACTTATCTTTACAATTTGGAAAAAGAGTTCTATTTGATGAAGTAAATGTGAAATTTACTAAAGGAAATTGCTATGGAATTATTGGAGCCAATGGAGCGGGTAAATCAACCTTTTTAAAAATTCTCTCCGGAGATGTAGATCCTACTACGGGTAGTGTGAGTCTAGAAACAGATAAGAGGATGTCTGTTCTTGAACAAGATCACTTTGCCTATGATTCTTATCCTGTCCTTGAAACCGTGATGAAGGGAAATCAAAAACTCTTCCATATAAAAGAAGAAATGGATGCATTATACGCAAAACCGGATTTCTCTGATGCCGATGGTGTGAAAGCCGGAGAACTGGGAGTAATATATGAAGAAATGGGTGGATGGACTGCTGAATCAGATGCCGGAACTTTGTTATCTAATTTAGGCATTAAAGATGATATGCAATATAAAATGATGTCTGAGCTTGAAAATGCCGATAAGGTTCGTGTATTACTAGCTCAAGCATTATTTGGTAATCCTGATGTTCTTATTCTTGATGAGCCCACCAATGATCTGGATATTGATACCATTTCATGGCTGGAAGATTTTCTTGCAGATTACGAAAACACAGTCATTGTCGTTTCCCACGACAGACACTTTCTGGATGCAGTTTGTACCCACACCTGCGACTTAGATTTTGCTAAATTAAACCTTTATACAGGAAACTATTCGTTTTGGTACCAGGCAAGCCAGCTAGCCGCCAGACAAAGAGCTCAACAAAATAAAAAAGCTGAGGAAAAGAAAAAGGAATTACAGGAATTCATCGCCCGCTTCAGCTCTAATGTTGCTAAGGCCAAACAGGCGACTGCCCGTAAAAAAATGATCGAAAAATTAAATATTGAAGATATCAAGCCTTCATCAAGAAGATATCCTGCCATCATATTTGAACAGGAAAGAGATGCCGGAGATCAAATTTTAGATGTTAAAGATCTTGAAAAAACTAAAGATGGAGAATTACTATTCAGCAATATAAATGTCAATCTTAAAAAAGGAGATAAAATTGCTGTTTTATCAAAAAATTCTCTTGCAATTACAGAGTTTTTCCAAATTCTCGCCGGAGAAACTGAAGCCGATATGGGGAACTATACTTGGGGAATCACTACAAAACAAAGTTATTTACCTCTTGATAATACTAAATATTTTCAATCTGACGATAACTTAATTGACTGGTTAAGACAATATGTTAATACTGATGAAGAAAGACACGAAGAATATATTCGTGGATTTTTAGGAAAAATGCTTTTTAGTGGTGATGAGGCTTTAAAATCTTGTAAAGTATTGTCCGGTGGGGAAAAAATGCGTTGCATGTTCTCAAGAATGATGCTTTTTAAAGCTAATGTTTTATTGTTAGACGAACCTACAAACCACTTAGATCTGGAAAGTATAACAGCCTTAAATAACTCTCTGGATAATTTTAAAGGAACTGTTTTACTTTCTTCTCATGACCATGAGCTACTTTCTACTGTTTGTAACAGGATTATTGAGTTAACTCCTAAAGGTGTTATTGATCGGTATATGACTTATGATGAGTACTTATCTGACCCTAAAGTAAAAGAACTTAAAGCTCAATATTATTCTTAATATCTAATTAAAACCTTATATTATATTAAAAGCTTCATTAAATGAAGCTTTTATTTTTTCTGTTCGTCTATAAAATTCCCCCTTCTGTCGTTAAAAAGAAATATTTAATATAATATTATCGTTTTTTTAACAATATTCCTTCAATATTTGCCCGTTATTTGCGTTTAATAACTTGAATTAACTTTGAATGTTTTATACTATTTTAAAAAGTTATTTCACAAACGTTCTTTATAAATAATACATTAATTTATACTTAGTTAAAAAACCTTTCAAGCTTTAAACGGCTTGAAAGGTTTTTATTTTTGTATCATCATAATAAGATTGTTTACAAACTTTAAAATCTCTTAATTCTAAATAATGGTTTTGTATATAACTAAATCAATCAAATTGTTCTAGTAAGTATTTAATAACATCTGTCGTAGTAACAATCCCTACAATTTCATCTTCCTGAATTACAGGCAAAGCTCTGAATGAGGATGAGGCAAAAATTTCTGCCACTTCTTTAATTGTATCTGAAGGAGCTACCGTTTTTGGATGGGCAGCCATTACCTGTTCTATACTTAACATATCAAAAAGTGAGTTATCCATTTCTTCCTGTCCGGAGTATATATCTCCAAATGAAAGCCGCATAATATCCGTCTGGCTTATGATACCTATTAATTTTTTACCGGAAACTACCGGAATATGCCTAATACTTTGTTTTTTGAATAGGCTGTTTACTTTTGCCAGCCCATCAGTAAGATTCACTGTAACCGGGCTTTTAGTCATTATTGTGGATACGGGAGTTCTTTTTTTCATAATTACGTTTTCTAAGGATTATTAGTAATTAAATGTATGAAAAAAAGAAATAAAAACGCTTATTTGATTACATGATAATTGTTATAATACTCTTTTAGCTTTGATAAATTTCCCTTTCCAATAGGATTCCTCTAATGAACTAACCATTACCCCTTTAGATGTTGAAGCATGAATAAATGATACTTCTCCTGTCTGTTTTATATCGTACACTATTCCTACATGATTAATCCCCGAACCTCCTGTCGAAAAAAACAGAAGATCACCTTCTTTAACTCTGGATATAGGAACGGTATCGCCCTGATTAGACATATCAACCGATCTGCGGGGAAGCTTTACATCTATTTTCTGGAAAGCTACACATACCAAGCCTGAACAATCTATACCACTTGAAGTACTACCTCCGTATTTATATGGCGTACCTTTATATTTCCCTGCCTCATTAAGTACTATTTTTACATCTTTGGATTTAGAAACATTGGCTTTTTCTGATTTGAGCACAACAGCCTTATCTTCTTTTTTTATTTTATTAACATATGGAGTTGACTTTTTTGAAGAATGTCCTGAGCTTTTTTTAGAATTGTAGGTATACCTTGAAGTTTTTGATGAATTGCTTTTCTTTTTATATGAAGCTGATGTTTCATAGGAAACACAGGACGTCAGCAAAATGGAGCATATAGAGAAACCAGCATATAAAATATTCTTGATTTTCATTTTTAAAGCTTATAATTATTAATTTGCTAAATTATAAAATTATCAACAAAATATCAACAGTTTATAAACATTTACTTTTACCTTATATAGATACCACACAGTAACTTAGTTTTCAATACTAACAAAATTCAGTTACTACGCTTACTCGCAAAACTTTAATCTTTACTGATATACTTTATAGAATCTCTTCAATAAAATAAATGTAGATTAATCAAATAATTACGATTTTAAAGTGTGGAGATTAAAGGAGTTTAGTGTTATGATTTTCATAGTCCGTATCTATAGACAACAAATCTGAACGGGAAGCCTGCACAGCCAATCTATCAGCTCTTTCATTTTCTACATGTCCTTCATGCCCTTTGATCCACTGAAGCTTAACCCTATGGTTCTTATATACTTTTAAAAAACGAATCCATAAATCAGGATTTTTTACTTTTTCAAATTTTTTTTTCTGCCAACCATAAATCCAATTATTATTAACAGCATCTACCACATATTTTGAATCTGAATAAACTACAACCTCCTGATTGGGCTTACTGATTTTTTCGAGTGCGACAATGACAGCCATAAGTTCCATTCTGTTATTGGTTGTTAATCGAAAACCCTGACTAAAAGTTTTCTCATAATTCGTCCCTTTAAGACGCATAATGATACCATATCCTCCTTTACCCGGATTTCCTGAAGATGCTCCATCTGTAAAAATTTCTATCATATAAGAATTAAAATAGCTGCTTTAATTCAATTAAATTATTAATCACTGGGAAACCATTCATTTTTGAAAGATCACTATCTTTTTTATAATTAAAATAAATACCCAACATCCCTAAATTATCACTACCCAAAACATCCGCTTCAAAATCATCCCCAATAAATGAAGATTCCTCAGGGTTTGCATTCGCCTTGTCAAGTCCTAATTCAAAAACTTCTCTGGCTGGCTTTCTTTTGTTAATTTCTTCTCCACTTGTAATGGTGGTTATATAATCTTTAATCGGTGTATCATAAACTTTTCGTTCTGTAGGTTTTATAAAACCATTAGAAACTATATGCATGATATATCCCTTAGATTTTAAGTAGCTTAATACTTCAACTGTATTATCAATAAGAGTATTGTGTTTTACAACTTTTTCTAAGAAATGAGCATCAAAGTATGAACGTATTACCTCATCTCTGATATCAAATTCTTCAAATGTATTTTTGAATCTCTGGCTTAATATATCATTTTTTGTTACTTTATCCTGTCTGAATAAGGCCCATAAATGCTCATTCCTTTGGTAATAACTATCATAAAATTCTTGAAAATTTACATTATAAATTTCTTCTACTTTTACATCTTCATACATTTGCTTGAGTGTAAGCATAGAATTTCTGTCAGTATCCCAAAGCGTATTATCCAGATCAAAAAATATATGTTTAATATTTCTCATAATTTTTTTCTTTTACAATGTAAGTCCCATACCAAATAATACAGCAAAAAAAAGAGCAAGCAATGCTGTAGGTTTCATATATAAATCTAATTTAGCCGGATCTGTTGTATATAAAATTTTACGTCTTAACCACGTAGTTGGTAAAAATAATATAAAAAATATAAATGGTTTTAATGTAGTAAGATGATCCAGACTAATTGAAAATTGCTCCTGATGAATAAGTAAAAATATAAGACATAAAATAAAAGGCAAATTCATTAATAATAATTGATAATATTTAGCATTTTGAAAGCCGAGACGAAGGGCTAATGTATTTTTACCCGCGTCTTTGTCCGATTTTATATCCCTCATGTTATTAAGGTTTAATACGGCAACACTAAATAATCCAACTGCTGAAGCCGGAAGTAAACTATCCCAATTAAATGTTTTAGTATATAAAAATTCGCTTCCAATTACAGATACCCACCCAAAAAAAACAAATACAAAAATATCTCCCAACCCCATGTACCCATAGGGCTTTTTACCCATAGTATAGAATATGGCAGCCAAAATACAGCCAATACCTAATCCTATAAATATGAAAAATGCTTCCCAATATTTGGGTATGAATGCATAAAAAAGTAAAATTATTGCGGATATAAAAGATAAAATAACGGTAATAATAATTCCTTTGAACATTTTTTTGTGACTTATTGCTCCTGATTGTATAGCTCTTACCGGACCGATTCTGTTCTCATTGTCTGTCCCCTTTGTTCCATCTCCATAATCATTAGCAAAATTTGATAACACCTGAAACAGAATAGTTGTTAAACAGGACAAAACAAATATATTGCCATCAAAACTTTCTTTCCATTTAGCTAACATGCCACCTAAAATAATACCACTTAAAGAAAGGGGTAAAGTCCGTAATCTGGCAGCCTCAATCCAATTTTTCATATACTCAACTTACTATAATTAAAAATGAATGTAAAAATACATTATTTTACATTCATTTTAAACACAAAAGTAGTTTAGTCTCAATAGGCGTAAACTGAGCGTATTTTAAATCAATCATTTTCAAAACTTTATTTTATCTTGTTTTAATACTTTATTTATTTGTTTTAAATTAAATTTGAAAATATTAAAATAATTATTGAAAATACTTTTTTATTCTGAAAATGGCATTAGATTTGTTAAAAGCAAAAAATTATTAAAACCATAGTTTAATTATATGAAACAAGAGTTTGATGAGTTCATGAAATTAGTGGAAATGAGAAATCCTAATGAACCGGAATTTTTACAGGCTGTACGCGAGTTTGCTGAAACCGTGATGCCTTTTATTTCAGAACATGACAGATATAACAGAAAAAATTTGTTATTACGAATGACAGAACCTGAACGTTCTATTATTTTCAGAGTTCCTTGGGTTAATGATAAAGGAGATGTACAGGTAAACCGCGGATTCAGAGTTCAGATGAATTCTGCAATCGGCCCCTACAAAGGAGGATTGAGATTTCACCCATCTGTAAATTTAAGCACTATGAAATTCCTTGCTTTTGAGCAGGTTTTTAAAAACTCTTTAACCACGCTACCAATGGGAGGTGGTAAAGGTGGGGCTGATTTTGATCCAAAAGGTAAATCTGATGCTGAAATTATGCGTTTTTGTCAATCGTTTATGACTGAACTGTCTAAACATATTGGTGCAGAAACTGATGTACCCGCAGGTGATATAGGTGTAGGTGCTAGAGAAATAGGATATTTATTTGGTCAATATAAAAGATTACAAAATGAGTTTACGGGCGTATTAACCGGAAAAGGTCTATCTTATGGTGGTTCGTTAATCAGACCTGAGGCTACCGGTTATGGAGTAGTCTATTTTTGTGAAAAAATGCTGGAAACTATAGGTGAAAAAATTGAAGGTAAAACTTTTGCGGTTTCTGGTTTTGGAAATGTTGCCTGGGGAGTTATTAAAAAAGTAAATCAATTGGGTGGAAAGGTTGTAACAATTTCCGGTCCTGACGGATATGTTTATGACGCAGAGGGTATCTCTGATGAAAAAACTGAATATTTACTTGAAATGAGGATGAGCGGTAACGATCAGGTTCAGGATTACATTGAAAAATACCCTTCTGCCGTATTTTATGAAGGAAAAAGACCTTGGGAACAAAAGGTCGATATTGCCATACCTGCCGCAACTCAAAATGAATTAGACATTCATGATGCCCGTGAATTAATTAAAAACGGAGTTCTCTGCATAACCGAAGCAGCAAACATGCCATGTACTTTAGATGCTGTTCACGAGTTTATTAATAATAAAATATTATACTCGCCGGGTAAAGCATCCAATGCTGGAGGAGTTGCTACATCCGGGTTGGAAATGAGTCAAAATTCAATGAGAATGCACTGGAGTAGTGAAGAGGTTGATTTACGTTTAAAAGAAATCATGATAGGAATACATGATAACTGTAAAAAATATGGTACTGAAGCAGATGGATCTATAAACTATGTTAAAGGTGCAAATATTGCCGGTTTTGTAAAAGTTGCTGATGCCATGCTGGCACAAGGAGTAGTTTAGGCTGTAAACCCAATAAAAAATACTATGAGTGGATTTGCTTATGTAAATCCACTTTTTTAATAGATCAATTTCACAAAATCACTTAATGCAACTTCTCCAAAGTATAGAGTAAGATCGACCTCATATAAAGCCTGATAAACCGATTCCTGTGTATATCTTACTCCAATAAGTTTATTTTCTATATCCTGAACGTCTTTTATCCCAAAAAAATCTCCATAGATTTTAATCTGTGTTATTATTCCTTCTTCAACATTTAACCGTAGATCAATTGATCCTACAGATAATCTCTGACGATTCTCTATATAAAATTTTGGAGAACGTCCGTAATTCCATTCCCAATTTGAATATCTTTCATCTGAGATCTGATTAATTTTATCCCAATCGTTTTCACCTAAAGGGTAGGATTTAATTTCATCCAAATGATTTACATTAAATATTTGTAAAAGTAAATTTTCACGAAATTCATTTATAGAGATACTCTCATTCATAAACTCTGATATATTGGCAACCCTGCTTCGTATAGATTTAATACCTTTAGATTCTATTTTATCTTTCCTAACATTTAATGAGTTAACAACCTCATCTATATTGCTTTTGAACAACAAGGTTCCGTGAGTTATTATTTTTCCTTTTGAAGTAAATTGTGCGTTTCCACTTATTTTCCTTTCACCAACTACCACATCATTTCGCCCTTTCAACTCTGCATCAACACCCATATTTTTCAATGCTTTAATCACCGGTTTTAAAAATTTCCGGTAATTTGAAAAACTGTTTCCATCATCTTGAGTAATAAAACTAAAATTTAAGTTTCCTAGATCATGATAAACGGCTCCTCCTCCGGATAATCTTCTTACTACCTTTATATTATTTTCTTCGACATATTGAGTATTGATTTCCTCTATAGTATTCTGGTGCTTACCAATAATTATGGATGGTTGATTTATATAAAATAATAAATAAGGTTCAATTTCAACAGGCAAATAAGATATTATATACTCTTCAATTGCCAAATTTATTTGAGGATCAGTATTCCCTTTATTGTCAATAAATTTCATTGTTTTCTTTTCTGTTATTTTTAATCAAACAGATTAGTAAAATTACAAAACTCAACACACTTATGTAAGGGCTTAATTTTTGAATCAATGTTCCTGAATATTGAATCTTAACCCTACCCTGCCCTTTAATTTGCGGAATTTCCAATAATCCATTTTTACTTTCAGAAACTTTCAAATTTACTCCGTTCAAATCGGCATGATATCCTTTATAATAAAATAAAGGTAACTCCAAAGCATCCGTTTTATTTAGAGTGTTGATTTCAAATTGCGTTATTCCTTTATTAATATTATATTCTGATATTTGAGTTGAAGCATGGAGGTTCTTAACCTTTTTTTCTCTTTGCTCAGGATACTTTATCGAAGGAACTTTAGAAGAAATATATTCGAGAGCTCCCTGTCCATAAACATTATCTGAATTTCTTTCTATGGTTAAAGGATTATATTCTTCAAATTTATTTCTGGCAGTATTTCCTTCATTATAAAGAACAAAAACAATTGTTATAAAATAAAAACTAAAAACTAGACATCTGGAAGTAAAAGTTTTGAAAAGTATATATGAATAATATGCTCCTGCTATCGAAAAAAAATAACAGGCAAACTCGTAAAGTCTCCAAGGAAATCTTATAATTTCTAATTTACTGAAAGGAAAAATATCCCATGGGAAAAACTTTGCTGATGCGAGAATATAAAGTAATCCTATACACACTCCCAAATCTACACCTTTAATTTTTATATATTTGCTTTTAATAAATAATCGTAGCACAAGAGCCATTCCCATGGTTAAACCCATAGATACTAAAAAAATATTTTTATCCTGATTAGGATATATATTTCCAGCTGTCATCCCCCATAAAATCATGATAGGATCCACAGTAAATGTTTTAAGGTAAAATAATGGATGTGTATTATAATAAAATAAATTTGAATTTAGCTGCTCGATTAAAGGAAATAAAAAATACGCTGATAAAACTATAGTAAGTATTACTGAATAAAATAAATATTTTATTCTGATGGTTTCTTTCAATAAACTTCTGAGATAAAAAATCAACAACAGGAAAAGTGTGATTGCCGTTAAAAAAACAGACAGAACATGTGAGAAAATAATTAACGTCATTCCAATTGAAAGTATGTACCATCTTTTATAATTTCCTTTAATTATTTCATAAAAACCTAAAAATGCAATGGGTAAAAAGGTAAACGATAATGATTCTCCCAAAGCCGATCTTTCAAATAAATCCTGAATACGATAAAATGAAAAGGTATATATTAATGAACTGGTGGCAGCAATGTAAAAGCTTTTAAACATTCGCTTCATAGAAATATACATGAGTATACCACACAATATACTCATAATAAAAAGTAATGATTTATAGGCAAAAATAAGATTTGTAATTTTAGCTAAAAAAGCAAATGGAACTAACAAAATATCAGGATAAAACCACTTAGATGGATATCCATAACCATTTACTGATTCATAGTCTATATAAACAGGAAATCTACCGTCAGATAATGCTTCTTCAAGAGCTTTTAGTCTCATTACATGAAAATCAATATCATGACCTAAAAACAGATATGAACCCGGTTGAAACGAATAAATCATAAATGCACTTAAAAAAACTAATGCGGAGAAGAAAACAAAAAAATGAACTTTTTTATTTTTTTTAAATAATAAAATATATTTATCAATTAAATTCATAGTTATAATAAATAGTAGTTTATCAGAAAATGAACTCTAAAAACAGTCTCCAAAGATACAATTTAAACTCCAAATTAAAACATTAAGCTTAAAAGGGGCAACCTATTTGATTATAAAAGATAATTTTAGATATAATTTTATTTTTATAACGATACTGATTTAGTTAAAAATTTTAACTTTGCTCATTAAAATATTTATATGCTATGAATTCTTTTATTGAAGAGTTAACCTGGAGAGGATTAATTCACAACATAATTCCAGGAACGGAAGAACAATTAAATAAAGAAATGACGTCAGGATATATTGGATTCGACCCTACGGCAGATTCTCTTCATGTAGGAAGCCTGGTTCCTATTTTACTTTTGGTTCATTTACAAAAACACGGTCATAAACCCGTGGCTTTAATAGGAGGAGCTACAGGAATGATCGGTGATCCTTCCGGCAAAAGCAATGAAAGAAATCTACTAGATGATGATACTTTAAATAATTATCTTGCCGGTATTAAATCACAACTATCCCGTTTTTTAGATTTTGATAGTGACAAACCAAATTCAGCTGTTTTAGTAAATAATTACGACTGGATGAAGAATGTATCTTTTCTTGAGTTTGCCCGTGATATTGGAAAACATATCACTGTAAATTATATGATGGCCAAAGATTCTGTTAAAAAAAGATTTAATGGAGAATTTCAAGAGGGAATGTCATTTACAGAATTTACTTACCAATTACTTCAGGGATACGACTTTTACTATCTTTTTAAAGAGAATAATGTAAAATTGCAAATGGGTGGCTCTGATCAATGGGGAAACCTGACTACAGGAACTGAACTGATACGTAAAAAGATTGGTAAGGAGGCTTATGCTTTAACCTGTCCCTTGACTACTAAAGCAGATGGATCTAAATTCGGTAAAAGTGAAGGAGGTGAAAATATCTGGTTAGATGCCAATAGAACGTCTCCATTTAAATTTTACCAGTTCTGGCTTAACGTTGCGGATACTGAAGCCGAGAAATATATAAAAATTTACACTTTTCTTTCAAAGAATGAAATTGATTCGCTGATTCAAATTCATAGCGAAAATCCCGCGGCAAGAATACTTCAAAAAAAGCTGGCTCAGGAAATTACCCAATGGGTTCACGGAGAAGAAGAAACAAATAAAGCGATTAAAGCATCAGGAATTTTATTTGGGAAATCAACACAAGAAGATTTTTTGTCTCTTGATGAAAATACATTTTTAACCCTTTTTGAAGGAGTTCCTCAAAAGGAAATTTCTTTAGATGCAATTCGTAATGGAATTCCTGTTATAGATGTTTTATCTGAACTTAGTGGTTTTTTATCTTCGAGAGGTGAGGCGCGAAGAGCTTTAAAAGAAAACTCAATATCAATTAATCAACAAAAAATCAAAGAAGATCTTATTGTAAATTCCGACTTTTTAATACAACAAAAATATATTTTACTGCAAAGAGGTAAAAAATCATACTTTATATTAAAAGGAATTTAAAAAAGGTTATTATTTTTGAACAACAAAAAATTAAATATATTTAAAAAATATCCTATAAAACAAGATGAAAGGGTTAATTAAGTTTTATCATCCTGATGAAACACTTGAATATCATATCAGGAAATGTTTTTGTAAAGTGGTTTTCCTGAACAAAAAAAATACTTTAGTAATTGAAATTGAATCAGACGATGATCTGGATCATGTTGAAGAAGATTCATATCAAAATGAATATCCTCAAGTTTCTTTTACTGTTGAAGATTTTGAAATATCGGAAAAAACTATAGGCCAATTGATTGGTAAAAATTTCCAGATACCTTCTTTTGAAGAAAAAGAAAACGAAAATGGAGATGTTGAAGAGCTGTTTTATACTAACCTTAATATTAATGATGAGGATAATTTGGAAACAGACGAAAACGATTTAAAATTTGGAAAAGATGAACAAGGAAATTTAAAACTTATCTGGAAAGGCTATTGTGAAGATTTTATCACCCAGGAAGATCCAATGAAGTTTAAAATTTCATGTTCTTTTACTCAGGATAAATTAGATATTGAGGATTAAAAACTACATTTGTTAATTTCTATATCTGAAGTTCTTTACTGTGTAAACTCAGGCTGAAAGATATTTATTATATTAGCATTAAAGGTTTATTAAGTCTTTAAATAAAATTTATGAGTTATAATACCACTCACTCTGAAAAATACATTATGCATATGCATAATTTGTATTCAATTAAATTACATTGATACATCATGATTCTTTCATGAATCAATAATTATAAAAAAGAAGGATATTTAAATTAAATATCCTTCTTTTTTATGTTGTAATTATCTTTTAATACTTATTCAAAATACTTGAAATGGGGATTGGTTGCCAGTTTTAGCATAAATTTATCTCCATTTGTATCTCCAAATGCATATACTTCCTTAAATTGAGATAATTGAATCTCTCCAATAACACGAGCAACTTTTTGTTTATAATTACAATTGGGAGTTGCAAAATTTCCTGTAAAAACATCGTTTACAAATTCTGCCTGAGTAGATATTAATCTTACACCTAAATATTTTGCAAATGGCTTAACCCATATGTCCAGAGAAGCAGTTACAATATATTTATTTTCTTCATGAGCTAAATCTTTAACATAACTGAGTGCTCTTTTTCTAAATATTGAATCTTTCCTATATTCAAAATAGTTATTGGATAAAATCTCTATCTCATCCTTGGTTTTCCCTTTTAAAAAGTGAGCAATAAATTTTTGTTTTGCTTTCTCCGCTTTTAAAATTTTAAATTTAGTTAATAGAAAAATCGGCACAAATCGTATAAAAGCCGTTGTGTAATTCTTAGGGAAACTAAATTGTAAAAAGTCAAACATGGTATCTTTATTAGTAAGAGTACCATCAAAATCAAAAAGATAAAGTCTTTTCATCTACCTATAAAATTACATTTTCATTTTTTTGAAAATAAACTCTGGAATGTTAGTTACTATAGACATTATTACCCACCATATTCCTGTAACATAGATTTTATTTTTTTTCTTTTTATATGCTTTATAAATGATTGAAGCTGCTTGAGAAGGATTGGCTGTTAATGGTTTAGGCAAAGGAAGTCCTGCAGTCATTTTAGTATCCATAAAACCCGGAAGTACCGTCATAACGTGAACATTTTTATGAAAGAGATAATTTCTTAATCCATCTAAATAAACCATAAATCCGGCTTTTGCGCTTCCATATATAAAGTTACTTTGCCTTCCTCTTAATCCGGCAACAGAAGATAGTCCTATAATAGTTCCTTTTCTAGCCTCTTCGAATTTTTGAGCCCAAAAGTTAATAAGCGGAACCAGTTTAGAGTAATTGATTTCAATTATTCTTTCTGTATTTTTTTCATCATATAATCCATCCTCAGTATTTTTACCTAAAAATCCGGTAGCGCAAAACACTAATTGAGATTCAATGTTTTGAAATAATGAATAGTCGATTTCTTTGGTAATATCCAAATGAATTACTTTAGACTCTTGCTTGTACTTTACCTGTATATGTCTGGCAAATCTTTCTGTTTCTTTTGGATTTGAAGTTATCAAATACACTTCTGGAATAATTTCTTTTGTTTCCGATAACACCTTTTCAACAAAAGCTTGTGAGATGTCTGAAGTAGCTCCTAATATTATCATCTTAATTCTGAATTATATATAATTAAATTTTTATTTCTTATAGTACTATCACTTTTTATTAATACAATATTTGGATTATATGTCCTTACAATTGTTGAATTAATAAAACCTGATTGCATATAGAGATGGATATATTTTATTTTTTATTTGTAAAAAGTATTCTGTAAATAGAAATATTTTTTCATTTGTTATTCTATCTAAATTAAGTTTAGATAAAAATTTTATGAGATTCTTTAAATGATTCACAAATATAAAGGAAATGAAAATAATACTTGAATTAAAATAAAATTCGTAAGTAAAATAGTATCCTAGTTTTAACAATAAAGGATATCCAATAGGAAATAGATTACTTGTTACTTGGGGAAATTCTTTTGCTAATTTAAAATATGCAACTGCATCGCTATTGATTCCTCCATAAGATAAAAAAAACGGGACAAAGCTAATTCCTGCTACTAAGAGAACAAATAAAAAATAATATTTATATTCTCCGTTCTTCATTAAATTATCTATTGCTTTTTATTCTTTGATGCTGAACAGAATCAAACTTTCCTGTTTCAGGCACCTTTACATAATCAATCAAAGATTTTTTAGACATTGAATCTTTAGCCAAATAAATTCGTCCATTATACTGTTCAACAATCTCATCAAGCTGAGATACCAGTGCAGGAAGCTTACTGTTAATTTTAAAATCCAGCGCCAAACTATATCCGTCTATAGGAAAAGAATTATGGGCTTCAGGGCTACCTTTTTTATACAGCTTTAGTACAGCCAAAAAAGAACCTTGACCACTATTTGCTATTGTCTTAAGTATTTCAGTCATCCCTTTTTTACCAACTTCTTTAGGAATGATAAATTGATATTGAATAAAACCGTTTTTCCCATAAATACGGTTCCAGTTGTTTATTGCATCTAAAGGGTAGAAAAAGGTATCATAATCTACCACATTATTAATTATCTTTTGACGTTGCTTGAAGTAGTAAAGAAAATTAAAGGCCTTAACCGTTAACGTGTTTAAAACGAAAGATGGAAAATTAAACGGAATATTTAATTTTTTCTTTTTCTTCGGGTTTAAAGGATTTCCTTTCCATTTAGTTGGCAAATCTGTTAGATTTGCACTTTCTCCTACCATTAATATTGAACGCCCTATTTTATCGCCTTTCTGTAGACAATCAATCCATGCTACACTATAGGGCCATTTTTCGAGTTCATCAAAATACTGAAAAATCTGATCTAAGTTATCTGCTTTCAATACTCTTTGCCTTATATAAGCAGTTTGAATTTTTTTTAGTTTAAATCTGGCAGAAATTACTACCCCGGTAAGCCCCATTCCTCCTAGTGTATCCCAAAACAACTGCGAATTTTCTTCTCTTGAACATTTTTTTATTTCTCCTGTTTCTGTAATGATAACAAAGTCTATTAAACAATCCCCAAAACATCCTTCTTTATGATTATTTTTTCCATGTACATCCGAGCCTATTGCTCCTCCGACTGTAATTAATTTAGTTCCGGGTGTTACTTTAAGGAAAAAACCTTCCGGTACAACGGTATCTAAAATGTCAGAAAGAATTACTCCCGATTCACATTCAAAAATTCCGTTCTCACGATCAAACGATATAAATTTATTCAGTTTTATCGTTGAAACAATGTTCTCTTTATTAAGTGAGTTATCTCCGTAAGATCTTCCATTTCCTCTGGCTATAACCGAACCACTTTCTTTTATAATCTTTTGTATTTTTAAAATATCAGATGTTTCATGAAATTGAGTTTCTACTACCGGATATTTCCCCCAGTTTGTAATTTCATGTTTCATAGCCGTTTTTTGCATATTATGGTTATTTTGAGTATTTGAGTATAAACACAACAGCCACCCATAGAACTATAACAATCTGAAGAAAATGATCTTTATATACCACTTTTGTGGGTGATTCTGTTTTATTATAGACAAAAGTTAGTTGCAAATATCTTAATATTCCCAGTATTACGAATATTACAGTATAAACAACGGAATAATGGAAATTCTTTTTAACATCGGGATCCAACGTATACATGATGTAACAAACGACGGAACATGTTGAAACGACGGTCATAGCTACATCTGTAAATTGGATATTATATCCATCAAGAGCTTTGCGAGTTTTTCCGGTTAATTCAGCATTGATGAGTTCTCCCCTCCTTTTACCTATACCCATAATCAAAGCCAGGAAAAATGTAAGCATTATAGCCCATATGGAAACCAGAAGGCCTGTTGCATAACCTCCCACAAAAACCCGTAACAAGAAACCTAAAGCAATAATGGTTATATCAATTAATGCAATATGTTTAAGTTTAAAACTATACGCCAGATTCATGATAAAATAAACTGAGATTATTATCGCAACTTTTACTGAATCCAAAACGAAACAACATAAAAAAGCTAAAGCAAACAAGGTGATAAATACCAATATTGCCTGTTTTTTATTTATTTTACCGCTCGCTAAAGGCCGGTTCTTTTTTTCAGGATGCTGACGGTCACTTTCAATATCTACATAGTCATTAATAACATATATAGAACTTGCAATAAATGAAAATGCAAAAAAGCCAATGATAGTATTCATTAATAATTGAAAATCCAATAATTTACCGGCAAAAAAAATAGGTAAAAAAACAAAAGAATTTTTAACCCACTGTTGAATTCTAATTAATTTTAAATACTCCACGCTATATAAAAATTTCTAGTTGCAAATATACCTTTTTTTTCCCAATTTTCCCGTAAATCATGTAAATCTATTTAAAAATCCAACGTTAATTGGGTCGACAACAATCTGAATGATTTACGGTGATGAACAGTTATTCCGCACCTTGAAATAGCTTCGCGATGAGCAATCGTTGGATAGCCTTTATTTTTAGCCCATTGGTATTGAGGAAATTCCTGTGCCAGCTTTTCCATCAAATGATCTCTGTAATTTTTTGCTAAAATCGACGCAGCTGCAATATTTAAATAAAGAGAATCTCCTTTTACTGCACAGTAATGAGGAATATTTTTATATGGATTGAACCGATTCCCATCAACTAATAAAAATTCAGGTAAGACAGTTAACGCATTTATCGCCTTATGCATAGCTAAAAAACTAGCATTCAGTATATTAATTTCATCTATTTTTTGAGGAGAAACCTCTGCAATAGCAAAATCAACGGCATTCTCTTTTATCTGAACTTCCAGCTCTTTACGCTTAGAAGCACTTAATTTCTTTGAATCTGTAATTTCATCATGAAAGTATGATTCCGGAAAAACAACAGCAGCAGCTACAACCGGCCCGGCCAGGCAACCCCTCCCCACTTCATCTAGCGCAACTTCAATCTTGTACTCTGAAAATTTATTCTTCATATTTTTCTACGTTCTTTTCATGCAATTGAAAAAACACGTTTTAAGTAGTGGCTATAACCTGTTGCACTTAGAAAATTTTCCTCATTACTCTCAACTGATGTGTATACCTGTTTAAATCAGAATTAAAAATGCCTGTATAATCCAAGTTATCAACTCGTACTTTGCCATGAGCATGAAGAATTTTTTGATCAGCTAAAATAAACCCGACATGAATAATTCTACCCTCTTCATTTTCAAAAAAAGCCAAATCTCCAGGCTCAGCTTCTTCGATAAAACTAAGCACCTGACCAACTTCAGCTTGTTGATAAGTATCTCTGGGTAATTTATACCCGGCCATTTTATAAACCATTTGTACTAATCCGCTACAATCTACCCCATAAGTACTTTTTCCTCCCCATAAGTAAGGCGTATTGATATATTTAAAAGCTAATTCCAGAATTTGACTTTTATTTTGTTTCCCTTTTATTAATGGTTCATCTACAAGAAACTTGTTATTGGAAGTAAGTTCGAATTCTCCTTCTTCATTGAGAAGGTGGATTTCTGCACCGATAGTTACTGGAAAAGGTTCATTTTTAGAAACCAGTAAGCTAAAAGGTTCAGAAATGAACATAATTTCTTGCTGAAAATTTGCATATTCAAGCTCACTTAAACTTGTAACCTGTTTCGAATCTATCCATCCTTCATATTCATCGAAAATAATTTTTATCTTAATCCATTGTTTCTTTACTTCTAAGACCTCACATATTTCTCCAAACAAAAGTTGCGTAACCATTTCTGAAGCATCTGAAGGTTCTTTTCGGACAGGAGCTACACTAACCTGACAAATAGATTTACTCATAACTGCAAATTTATTTTTTTCTAATGATACTTATGCCATCACGAACTGGTAAAATAACTACCTCCCAGTCTTTATCTTCGTTAATTTTTTTATTGAAAGCTCTAATTGACTCAGTCTTATTATCATTAGCATCAGATGCAACTTTGCCTTTCCACAAAATATTATCTGCTAAAATAACTCCTCCTGAACTTAATAAGGGCTTTATAAGATCCACATAATCTGAATATCTTTCTTTATCTGCATCCAGAAAAACCAAATTAATAGCCGTCTTAATACCCCTCAATGCATTTAGTGCATCATCCTCAATAAATTTAATTTGATTTACATATTCAGACTGCTTAAAATATTTTTTAGGCAGGTAAGAAGTTTCTTTATTTTTATCAATAGTTATGATTTCACCATCTTTTCGCAATCCTTCGGCTAAGCATAAAGTAGAATATCCGGTAAATGTTCCTACTTCCACAATAAGTTTGGGAGAAATAATTTTTGAAAGGATACTTAATATCCTTCCCTGCAATATTCCGGATATCATATGGGGCTGAGTGGTTTTCTGATAGGTTTCTCTTCTTAATAATCGTAACAAGGCCGGCTCTTCGTCCATATTTTGTTCAATATAACTCTCTAGGTTAGGAGACAAATTCATGTTTAATTAATTCTGATTTTATATTGTTCTTATTTCGATAAATTTTACAAATATAATCATTTAGACACTGATATAAAACTAAACAAATAGTTACATTTAACACAATCAAAATGTTTTAAAACTATTTTATTAACTTTAAATACAATTAATTACCCAGCTTATTTTAATACATTTTATTAGCGATTTGATAATTATAGCACGCAGATAATAAAGTATTGGTAATAAATAATGCATGCCTTATATTTGCAGCTCTTATGGAAATTGAAGTAAAAGAAATTGCTTCTTCAAGCGGTTTAAAAAATTTTGTAAAATTCCCATTATCTTTATATAAAGGGAATAAGTTCTATGTACCTTCATTAATACAGGAAGAACTTGAGTGCTTGGACAAGAATAAAAATCCTGTTTTTGAACATGCCGAAGTGTTCTATTTTTTAGCTTATAAGGATAAAAAAGTTGTTGGAAGAATTGCCGCTATTATAAATAATCAAGAAATTGAAAAGCAAAAAAAATTAAAAATTCGCTTTGGCTGGTTTGATGTAATTGATGACATTGAAGTTACTAAAAAACTTATTCATAAGGTTATTGAGATAGGCAAGAAAAAAAGATTAGAATATATCGAAGGACCGGTTGGTTTTTCCAATTTAGACAAAGCAGGT
Organism: Apibacter raozihei; assembly: GCF_004014855.1. Classification (NCBI taxonomy): domain Bacteria; kingdom Pseudomonadati; phylum Bacteroidota; class Flavobacteriia; order Flavobacteriales; family Weeksellaceae; genus Apibacter; species Apibacter raozihei. The sequence goes on along the minus strand of NZ_CP034930.1, from coordinate 1,088,473 downwards.
TTACTGACAGAAGGTTTTGAAAAAAAATCTACTATGATAGCATTGTACAATTACAGATATTACGAATCTCATCTAAAAGCTTTAGGTTTTACTACCGCTAATGAGTGGGTCGAAAATTACTTAACACTTCCGGAAGAACTGCCCGAAAAAGTCACAAAATTTGCAGATATAATTCAGAAAAGATACGATTTAAAAAGTTTTACATTTAGAAATAAGCAGGAAATGGAACCTTTTATATATCCTATTTTTGACTTGCTTGAGAAAACCTATGGCTCTTTAGATTCTTATGTACCTATTACAAAAAATGAAATAAGCTTTTACAAAAAGAAATATCTGAAAATTCTAATTCCTGAATTTGTCAACTGCGTAACTGATAAAAATGGAAAACTATGTGCCTTTGCCGTTACATCTCCATCTTTTGCAGATGCTTTACAAAAGTCCGGAGGTAAATTATTCCCATGGGGTTGGTATCATTTATATACGGCTGTGAAGAAGACCAATACGGCTGAGTCTTTATTGATCGGAGTTCATCCTAATTATCAGAAAAAAGGGATTACTTCATTGGTTTTCCGTAATATATTTCAAACATATAAAAAATATGGGTTACGATATATGGAAACAAATCCGCAACTTATAGACAATTTAAATGTTCAGCTATTATGGAAAGAATTTAATCCTGTAGTGCATAAAAAACGTAAAACATTTAAAAAATTGATATAACTGAATATCTCGTAATTTTCAAGCCTTTGATTAATTTATTTTATCCCATAAGTATAATATTAATTAAGAAAAATAATAATTTACATTGATTTACGCCTCGCATCTTCACTTTTTTCAAATTAATAAAAAACCGCTAAAACCCATTATTTATCTGACTTTAAGTTTTTATTAAGATTTATTACACTAACCCTTAACATAGAAAGCCTAAGAGTTTATAAAAATTTGGCACGATATTTTCTTACATTATGTCATATTAACATTAAAAAATAGACAACTATGTTTGAAATTTTTAAAGACAAAACAGGAAATTTTAGATTTAGACTAAAAGAAAAAAGCGGACATACAATTCTTTCAAGTGAAAGTTATACCCAAAAAACCAATTGTCAGAAAGGAGTTAGTTCCGTAAAAAGAAATTCTAAAAATGAAGATCGTTTCGAATTGAAACAAGCCTCTAACAAAAAATGGTATTTTAACTTAAAAGCAGGTAACGGTCAGGTAGTAGGAACCAGCGATCATTACGATAGTGAAGCTAGTGTAAAAAACGCAGTTAAAACGGTAGCAGATATTGCACCGGGAGCTGATACTGTTGACCTTTCAAAATAAACGGGAAATATCCTTAGATGTTATGAAAACGATAAAAACCACCTGTTAAGGTGGTTTTTATTTTTGTAATCAATAAATTATTTGAATTACTCCTTCATTAAATTTTTAAATTCAGTATCTTTGTTCCTTGTTTTTACAAACTTCGAAAACTGTTTATAATTTATCACAATTAAATTAAAATCAATAACTTGAATACAAAAGTCTCTGAAAAAGATTCCTCCATCAATCAGGATCTAATTTATATTAAAAATGCACATTTACATAACCTTAAAAATATCGACCTTTCCATTCCTAAAAATCAATTAACTGTAGTAACCGGGGTTTCGGGTAGTGGAAAATCCACATTAGCATTTGATACTCTATATGCGGAAGGTCAGCGAAGATATGTTGAAAGTTTAAGTTCTTATGCTCGTCAGTTTTTAGGAAAACTTGAAAAACCCCTGGTTGATGATATTAAAGGCTTAGCTCCTGCTATTGCCATACAGCAAAAAGTAATTTCCGGTAATCCTCGTTCAACAGTAGGCACAACAACTGAAATCTATGACTACTTACGTTTGATGTTTTCGAGGATAGGCAAAACATATTCTCCTGTATCAGGCGAAGAGGTTAAAAAAGATGAAGTCTCCGATGTTATCAATTATGTAAATTCTTTATCTGAAGGAGGTAAATACCTGTTATTATCGCCATTAGATTTAATGGATAAAGATTTTAATCAATTACTTCAAACACTTAAAGGGCAAGGCTATGTTCGCCTTGAAATTGAGGGAAAGGTAATATCAATAGAAGATTTGGAAAGTTTTGGATATTCTCCGGAGAAAAATACGTTGATCCATTTGGTCATTGAAAGATTTTCCATTGAACATCAAGAAGAATTTCTTCAACGTTTTGCCGATAGTGTGCAAACTGCTTTTTATGAAGGAAAAGGACAATGTATCATAGTAAATACAGAAAGCGGAGAAACTACCCATTTTTCCAATGCATTTGAATTGGATGACATACAATTCTTAGAACCTACAATTCATTTCTTTAGTTTTAATAATCCTTATGGAGCTTGTCCAGTGTGTGAAGGATATGGTAAAATTCTTGGAATTGATCAGGATTTAGTTATTCCTAATAAAAACATATCAATTTTTGAAGATGCTATAGTTTGCTGGAAGGGTGAAAAAATGAGTGAATGGAAAGACAATTTTATTAAACAAACTTCAAAGCTTAAATTTCCAATTCATAAACCTTATTATGAACTCACAGACGATCAAAAAGATATTCTTTGGAAGGGAGAAGGCAGTAAAAATTTCCCTTCTCTGAATAATTTCTTCAAAATGCTGGAAGAAAATACGTATAAAATACAGTATAGGGTCATGTTGTCAAGATACAGAGGCAGAACTATCTGCCCAGAATGCAACGGCAAACGTTTAAGACCCGAAACCAACTATGTCAAAATAGATGGATATTCTATCAATGACTGGATAGATTTACCTTTAAATCAGTTGTACGAAATTATTAAAAATCTAAAGCTAACCGAGTTTCAACAGCAAATAGCAAAGCGTCTTCTCCTCGAGATTAACAGCAGAGTAGAGTTTCTACTTGATGTAGGTTTAGGGTACCTTACTTTAAACCGAGCATCCAATACCCTTTCCGGTGGAGAATCGCAAAGAATTAATCTAGCAACTTCTTTGGGAAGCAGTCTGGTTGGATCTATATATATACTGGATGAGCCCAGCATTGGACTTCATGGCCGTGACACGGATCGTTTAATTTCTGTATTGAAAAGACTACGAGATCTGGGAAATACGGTGGTTGTGGTTGAACATGATGAAGATATTATGAAAGCTGCTGATTATCTCGTTGACATAGGCCCTCAAGCGGGCAGTCTTGGTGGAAAAGTAGTTTTTGCAGGAACCTACAGCGAAATGATGAAAACTCATACATTGACTTCTGAATACTTAAATGGTCAAAGAGAAATTAAAGTTCCTAAGATTAGAAGAAAAACAAAAGAATTTATTGAAATAACCGGAGCCCGTGAAAACAACCTTAAAGGGATTGATGTAAAACTCCCCCTACACTGTCTTACTGTTATAACCGGAGTCAGTGGATCAGGAAAAAGCACTTTAATGAAAGGAATAGTAACTCCTGCCCTTCAAAGAAAACTGGGTATCAGTGCAGATAAGCCCGGTAGCTTTTCAGAACTTAAAGGAAATTGGAAAGAAATTGAAAATCTGGAGTTGGTGGATCAAAATCCTATCGGTAAATCTTCCCGTTCCAATCCGGCAACCTATGTAAAAGCTTTTGATGACATACGGGATTTATTTGCAAAGCAAAAGTTAAGTAAACTAAACGATTATAAGCCAAAACATTTTTCATTTAATGTGGAAGGCGGTAGATGTGAAACCTGTCAGGGAGAAGGTCATATTACGGTTGAGATGCAATTTATGGCCGACATTGAGCTGGAATGCGAAACCTGTCATGGCAAACGGTTTAAACAAGAGATACTTGATGTTAAATATGAAGGAAAAAATATAGCTGATATTCTGGAAATGACCATTGACGAAGCTATAGACTTCTTCACAACTCATAAACAGGAAAAGATAACCTCTAAGCTTATTCCTCTTCAGGATGTAGGTTTAGGCTACCTTCAACTGGGACAATCTTCAGGAACACTTTCCGGTGGTGAAGCGCAAAGAATTAAATTGGCATCTTTTTTAGTTAAAGGAAATACTTCAAACCAAACTTTGTTTATTTTCGATGAACCCAGTACTGGTCTTCATTTTGATGATATTAACAAATTACTAAAATCTTTCAATGCTCTTATTGAAAAAGGACATAGCGTAATGGTTATCGAGCATCATCCGGATATAATTAAATGTGCTGATTATCTGGTAGACATAGGCCCTGAGGCTGGAATTAACGGGGGGGAAATAATTTTTAGCGGAACACCGGAAGATATTGTAAAATGTAAAAAATCTTTTACAGGAAAATATTTAAGAGATAAGATTAAAAGCTAAACCTAAAGAGTTTTCTCGGATTGATATGGGGATTAGTATTTAAATTTATGATATTCCAACTTAACAAAAATTAATATTTAACTAAGATAATAATTATACAAAAAGCTGTTTCCTTAAGGAAACAGCTTTTTGATTTCAAATAAATTTATAATTAAAATTTTAATTATCAAAACAAGGGATTTAAGAACTAGGTCAAACATTGAATTTAACCGATTGACGTACTAAGGTTTATTCTATACAGAGCTTATCTAATCATTGGCTTTGATCTCATCACCTGTAGTTAATACCTATGAAATAAAAGAGAGAGTTATTTTATTATCAGGTAAGCAATTGATATTGATTATTGGCTAATCGTCAATCCTGACAAAATCTCCCGCAGTATTGAAATCCAATTCCAATCCATTAGATAATTTAACTTCATATTTAAATGGATTTTTTTCAATCTTACTGATGGTTGTCCCTGGATATTGTTTAGTTACATAATTAATAATTTTTGAAGGAATGAACCCAGTAGGAAGTGCCTGATATTCACCATCAACTTCTTTCCAGTTCCCTTCAGCATCAAATTCAATTTCCATTCCGTTAGCAAAATGCACATCATAATCTACAGATCTGGTTTCTATATCTTTAACTATATACCCAACTGTTTGATTTGAAAAATAAGATTTCAAAAAAGATTGTGCCTTTTGAGGTAATTCATTTGAAGTTATTACTGTTTTTTGTGCAAAAATTACGGCTGTCATGGATAAAGTTAATACTAAACTTAATCCTATTTTTTTAATTGTTTTCATATCGTATAATTAAATATTTAATGCAAAGCTAAATGGAGATTTAGGAAAGATTTGGGAATAACTTTTAAAAATATCATTAAATTTAAAAAGTCAGATATTGACTATCTGACTTTTTAAAGATAAATTATTACATTAATATTTTTTCACGATCTTAAACGATCTGTTTTTAAACTTAATAATATAGGAACCTGGATTCATGTGGCTAAAATCAATTACCTTTTTTTCCTCACCTTTTAATAATACAACCTCCTTTATTAAAGCTCCTGTCCAATCATAAATGAATATCTTTTCCTCATAGTTTAGAGGAGTAGCTAATAATATATTTAATACCTGCCCTACTGGATTAGGACTTAATTGAATTAAAACTTTTTGCTCAGTAGGTTCATTAATTCCTAATGTCTTTTCTATCACAAGTTTCGTCTCAGCTGTAGCAGTAAAATGGTTATTGTCTTCTGGAGTGCTTGCTTTAACAATGTATGTTCCCTGATTAATCGGAGGTAATTCCGATAAAGGGTATTCAGTACCTTCAATTCCTTCATATTCAATTTTAATAGGTAAATCTGATACAGTATCCGATCCGCTTACCAACGGAGAATCAATAGAAACAGCCAGGCCGCTGTACGAAGCTTTCTTTTCCGTAAGTAAAATAACCGGTTGTGCTTTTAATACGGTAAAACGTGCAGAACTGCTATTAACCGAATGATAATTCTGATTACCTGCTATATAGGCTATAACAGTATAATTACCTGCCTCTAAAGCTAAGGGATAACTTAGATTATCTTTTGTGTAAACGTAAGTCACTGGCAATTGATCTGAATTTGCAAGATTGCTGACCTGTGCATCGTCTGTCTGTAGATGTTTTCCTGTATAAGTTACCGTTTTATCATTTAAACGTAATCTTACATTCCTTTTATTTATAGTTAAAATTCCATAATCCATATAATGATAGTATTCACAAGAAACTTCACGGTTTCCTCTATATACCTTACCCGTTATTAAATACCTTCCTGCATTTTCTCCCGGCTCTCTTACACCAATAATTTCATCTTCTTCAAGTAAAGATCCTCTTTTTACAAAATACTTATAAAAGTACGGATCTCTGTTTCCATAGGTTTTAAAATAGCTTTCCATCTTAAAGTACAATTGTTCTTCTGAATACATGGATGTTACATACTTATTTTTTTTGATCGTTAAAACATTATTTGCATACTGCGCATCTCCTATGGCAACACCATTGACGATCATATCGGGAGAAGAAAAATACGGAATATTAGGATGCTTGTTTCCATCACTGAAATATCTACCGTTTTCATATGTCATTACTGTAGAATACTTATTTCCGTTGAAATCAACACCTCTCCAGCCGGAAGAATATTTATAAATCCCAGGACCTGGATAAGATAATTGATCGCTGTGATGACTACAGCCCATATTGTGACCTATTTCGTGAACCATAGTATACGCCCAGCTGGACTGTTGTACCCTGCTTAAAGAAAAACCACAATGCTGGGAATCTCCTGCCTCAGTATATAATAATCCGGCAAGTCCGCCCGTAAAGTTAACTTTGGGCATAAAAACAACTAAATCTGCCTGATACAACTTACGCAGTTCATGCACCTCATCCATATACCCATCACCATTGATACGTATCCTACTTAAATCTTCACTGGTATCCGATTCTATATAATTTGTCAAATGTTTATAAACCAGATTGAAGGTTACTCCCGTTTGAGAATTATGCATCACCAGATTGGATTTTAACATAGCCTGATCAATTAGATGATCGATATCTGTAACCATCCAGTATTCACTTGCCCAATCTTGTGCTGCCGGTGTATATACTACCATCACATTAATGGTTACAGGTTCTTCTATTCCGGGAGAAATACACGAAGAAGCAACAGCATTCGATGAATTGTAGCCTGAATAGTATGCGGATTGTTCTGAATGATCTCCATTAAAATCTGTATCATTTTTTCCAATATGTATATCTCCTGCACAAGGAATTTCCAAATTTTTGATTTCAGACATTTTATATTGAAATAAATACGATTGGCCATGTTTCGTGCTAGCCAAATATTGCTCATCAGCTTCTGGAAGTTCAACAGAAAATGATATTCCTTCTAAGGATATGCTCAAAAAGCAATATCCGTATTTACAGTTCAAAACTTTTGCTGTTATCCCTGTAACCTCCTTATTTTTATCCTGTGATATTTTATCTATAACTGCTTTATATTTTTTATCCTCAAACAGGTTTAATAATAACGTATCTCCTACATTTTCCGGCTTTAATTTATTTAACTGAGTATTGTAGTTTAACTTTCTAACCCTTATATCTTTACCTGTCAGTAAATCATTTTTTAAAATAGCTGCTGGTATCACCTCCAACCTTTTCAGGTTTTTATCTGTACTATTAATTGTAATGGCTTGTTGTCCTTTTAGTAGTAAACCGAATAGAACTGCAAATACTAGGTATAAGTTCTTCATAATTGCTTTTTAATGTGTGTTATAAAGGTACATATATCTAACTTTAAATAAAAATAAAATTTTAATAAATTTTATTTTTATTTAACAAATTAGCATCTATTATGAAAAAGCATCAACTATTCAGCAGCATTTAAATGTAATATATAATTATTTACTTTTCATATTTGATTACAATTTAGAGCCTTAATTATACATTAAACTAAAGCGAGAAACCTCTGGTATACCAGAGGTTTCTCGCTTTTAACATAAAATACTTACTATGTTTTTACTTTTTGGCTTCGTTCATTTTAATAAGATTTAAAGCTGAACCGGCCTTGAACCATTCAATCTGACCTTCGTTATATGTATGGTTAGTAATAATAATATCTTTACTTCCGTCTGCATGAACTATTTCAATACTAATCGATTTACCCGGAGCAAATTGATCCAAATCTAAAAAGTTAAAAATATCATCTTCCTGAATTTTATCATAATCATCCGGCTGTGCAAAAGTTAATGCCAGCATTCCTTGCTTTTTAAGGTTTGTTTCGTGAATTCTGGCAAAAGATTTAACTAAAACCGCTCGAACTCCCAAATGTCTGGGCTGCATAGCTGCATGCTCCCTGGAGGAACCTTCACCATAGTTATAATCGCCTACAACCAGAGTAGGAACTCCGTCAGCCTTATATTTTCTCGCTGAATCCGGAACCGCCATATACTCTCCGGTATCTTCATTTTTAACCTTATTGGTTTCCATATTAAATGCATTCACTGCACCTATCAAGGTATTATTGGAAATATTATCCAGATGTCCGCGGTATTTCAACCAAGGACCTGCCATGGAGATATGGTCGGTAGTACATTTCCCATAGGCTTTAATAAGTAACCGTATCCCTGTAATATTTTTACCATCCCAGGCAGGAAAGCTTTCCAAAAGCTGTATGCGATCAGAATCTGGAGAAACTTCTACCTGTATTGAAGAACCATCTGCTGCAGGAGCCTGATATCCTGGATCATCTACGTCAAAACCTCTGGGAGGAAGTTCAAACCCATTAGGCTCTTCCAGCAATATTTCTTCTCCCTGCTCATTTTTCAAGGTATCTTTGCGTGGATCAAAAGTTAAATCTCCGGCAATAGCCAAAGCAGTTACTAATTCCGGTGAACCTACAAAAGCGTACGTATTGGGGTTACCGTCTGATCTTTTAGCAAAATTACGGTTAAAGGAGTGTACGATCGTATTTTTCTCCTGCTTTTCAGCTCCTTCCCTCGCCCATTGTCCGATGCACGGACCGCAGGCATTGGCAAAAACTTTTCCTCCGATTTTATCAAATATATCCAGGTAACCATCTCGTTCCACGGTATATCTTACCAGCTCAGATCCTGGAGTAATCGTATATTCCGCTTTGGGCTTTATTCCTTTTTCTGCTGCCTGTTTAGCTATGGAAGCAGCACGTGAGATATCTTCATACGATGAATTCGTACAAGATCCTATCAAACCTACTTCTATCTGCAACGGCCAGCCGTTTTTCTCAGCCACTTCTTTCATTTGGGATATCGGCGTAGCTATATCCGGTGAAAAAGGACCGTTTAGGTGAGGTTCCAAATTGTTTAAATCTATTTCGATTAATTGATCAAAATATTGCGCCGGATTTTCGTACACTTCTTTGTCCGCACGAAGTTCATCTTTTAACAAATCCGCTTCGTCTGCAATTTCTGCCCGGCTGGTACTTCTCAGGTATCTGCTCATACTTTCATCGTAAGCAAAAATGGAAGTGGTAGCTCCTACCTCGGCTCCCATATTACATATCGTACCCTTACCTGTACAGGAAAGCGATTCCGCTCCTTCTCCGAAATATTCAACAATACAGCCCGTTCCTCCTTTTACAGTTAATAAACCGGAAACTTCCAATATAATATCTTTAGGAGATGTCCAACCGCTTAGTTTACCAATAAGCTTAACACCTATAAGTTTAGGAAACTTCAACTCCCAGGCCATGCCTGCCATAACATCCACGGCATCTGCTCCACCTACACCAATAGCTACCATTCCTAACCCTCCGGCATTTACCGTATGAGAGTCCGTCCCAATCATCATCCCCCCTGGAAATGCATAATTTTCAAGGATTACCTGATGTATAATTCCTGCTCCGGGTTTCCAGAATCCAATACCATATTTATTAGATACTGAGGATAAGAAATTATAAACCTCATTATTTTTATTTAGTGCTTCCTGCAAATCTTTGTCAGCACCTACCCTGGCCTGTATAAGATGATCGGCATGCACCGTAGAAGGAACCGCTGCGTTTTTTTTACCTGCCTGCATAAACTGAAGCAGTGCCATCTGCGCTGTAGCATCCTGCATCGCTACGCGATCCGGAGTAAAATCCACATAGGACTCTCCACGGACAAAAGCTTCGGTAGGATCTCCGGCAAATAAGTGAGAATATAATATTTTTTCAGAATAAGTCAAAGGTTTTCCTGCTACTTTTCGAGCTTTTTCAACTCTTGACACATAACGGCCGTATACCGCTTTAATCATATTTAAATCAAAAATCATAGCTATATTTTATTGGTTTTATATTATACTTGCTTTTTTCACAACTGATTTACTACTAACAACTTACTATTTCAATTCTTCTTTTATACCCTTCGGCATCTATTAGCTGATTAGGTTTCCTAATATACAATTTAAATTAATATTTTTATGATTTTTGTCACATTTTAAAGAAATTTGTACTGATTCTAAATTATCTCAATTTTCAATTTACGGTTATCGTCAACCTTCATTTTCATTTTGTTTGTTCATTATGATTCATAACTTTTTACACGCCCATAGTAATATTTACATAAATATTTTAAAAAAGATTTATTTAATTGATTAAACAACTAATAAAATTAAAAAATCAATTGTATTTCTAGGTAAAAAAACACCATGAAAAACTTAATAAACATAAACACTTTTTTACTATTTTAATTAAACAAAATATCTTGTTTAAATTAAACAAAAATTATTAAAAAATTTAATTAATCTCTTTATATAAAATAATATGTTGAATTTACATTTTACAAAAAATTTAATTTAAATTAAACATAATTACTGTTTATTATTAAACAAATTCCAGTCATTTCACATTCATCCAATTACGTTAAGAGCAGCAATACTATACACTATAATGAACCTGACAATTAATTAAATAAATTAAACGTTTAAATTGTTACAACAATAATACAATTCCGTTTTTTATCTCATATTTTATTTTATTTATCCGGATAAACCTTTATCTTTGTTACTTCATTTGCTGAAAACTAACTTTATGAAATATTTATACACTGATCAACTCAGGCATCTGGTGCCTTTATTTTTGATGTTTTATTTTTCTTCACTTCCCCTTTACTCTCAGGATATTTCCTGGCAGAAAAGTATCGGAGGAAAACAGGGGGAATATCTTTTTGATGCGCTACCTACTCCGGATTATGGAAGCATCCTTGCCGGAAGTTCGGTTTCGGTTAAATCCGGAGATTTACAGCATACTACTCAGGGCAGCCTGGATTATTTCCTATGGAAACTTAATGAACAAGGACATCAGGAATGGCAAAAATCGTTGGGAGGAAACCAGGCGGATTATCTGTACAGTATAGGGCTTACTCAGGACGGAGGCTATATTCTGGGAGGAAGTTCTTTTTCGGGAATTTCAGGGGATAAAACGGATTCCTGCAGAGGACTAAATGATTACTGGATTGTAAAGCTGGATGCCAGGGGAGAAATACAATGGCAAAAAACACTGGGTGGGGCCGGTTCCGACCAGCTCCTATCCATAAGACAAACTTCTGATCTGGGTTATATTCTCGGAGGTTCTTCTGATTCCCCTGCTTCTTCGGAAAAGAAGGAGCCATCGAGGGGCTCCATGGATTTCTGGATTATCAAGCTGGATAGTAAGGGAACTATTCTCTGGCAGAAAACACTGGGTGGAGAAAATTACGAATTGTTGAAAAGTATCCGGGAAATTCCCGGGGGATATATAGCTGCGGGATATTCCAACTCTCCTGCCGGGTTCGATAAATCTGAAAATTCCTACGGAGAAAACGACTATTGGCTGGTCCGCCTGGATAACCAGGGAACGGTAGTTTGGGAAAAAAGCTATGGAGGTAAAGGAAATGATGAACTGGCAGATATGATCGTTACCCGGGACGGCGGATTTTTACTGGCCGGAAGCTCTGATTCTCCTCCTGAAGGAACTAAATCTGCGAGCCTGGGGGAAGGTTCTGATATCTGGCTGATTAAAACTGATCCGTCCGGAAATCCGGTTTGGCAGCAGTCGGTGGATATGGGGGCTGTAGATATTCCCTCGAAAATTATGGAAACCGAACCGGGTGATTTTTTGATTGCCGGCAGTTCATTGTCTGTGGATGCGAACGGAATTATGCAAAGTGATTATATGACTGTAAAAATTTCTGCTTCCGGAGAAATTTTATGGAAAAAGAAAATTGGAGGAGATCGGACGGATTTGTTATCCTGTGCTGCGGAAACCCGTAACGGAAGCCTGCTTTTGGCGGGTACCTCCAATTCTTCCCTATCTAGGGACAAAACTGTGGATACGCAGGGACAAACGGATTTCTGGGTGGTCAAGATGCTCACGGATGAAAAACAAACTACTGAAACTCAAAGAAAATCCTGGGAAATATATCCCAACCCTACGGAACGATTTGTGAATGTAATTATTGCCGGAGAATTAAAGGGTCATGAGAATATTCAGGTTTTTGATTTAAGCGGAAAATTGCTTCAACAAAAATCTGTTCGGTATTCTACTACTCCCATAGATTTATCCGGATATACTCCGGGCGTATATCTCTTTTCTATTACTCTTCCTTCGGGTATTAGAGAATCTGTGAAAATTATTAAATCCGGAAATTAAATTTTTATTTTAAAACTATCTCAATGAAAAAAAACAAACTACTTTTTATTATTTTATTTTTTTTACAAGTTGGTATCGGTTTTTCACAGAGAAAAGACCAATACAATATAGAAAACTTAACTCCTCCTACCCCAATTTCTGAAAGTTTAGGCTCTTATGGAAATATAAACGTTGGACTGTTTACAGGAAGTCCTGACATATCTATCCCTATCTACACATTTAAACACGGAAGCAACAACTATCCTATAAAAGCCACCTATTCTTCAAATGGAGTTAGGGTTGATGAAATATCTAAACAACTAGGTCTCAGTTGGAACCTTATCTCAACTGGAGTTATTAACAGAACCATACGCAAGGAACCCGATGAAACATCATCTTTTTTTGATTTAGAGAAATTCCCTGCTGCCTTATCATGTCAAAAAAATGATCCAAATTTACTTATAGCTATAAAACCAGACTACGATACGGAAAAGGATGTTTTTACTCTTACTATTCCTGATATTTTATCTGTGAAATTTATTTTAGATAAAGGCAAAATTATACAATTAGAACCTTCTAATATTAAAATTGAAACTTTCACATCAAAAGATTTACCTACATGCCTACACTTTAAAGTCACTAATATAGACGGTACAGAATATTACTTTGGTGAACATGAAAATTCAATTGAATTTGTAAGACAAAGATCTTCCGCCCAAATCCACCCCAAACAAGTAAATACAGCCTGGTACTTAACCAGAATCAAAACCACTCAGGGAGAAGAACTAAAATTCAATTATATAACTAAAGGTTTTAATTATATTTCTTCATATTCCCAAACTGCAACAGGGAAATACAATGATAAAACCCCTTTAGACATCACGGCTAACATACCTATCCCCCAATATGAACTTAGCAGAGTTCCTTATTTAAATTCAATTATAGATGACAAAGGCAATCAAGTTGAGTTTTTTTATGAAATATTTAAAATTCCTGCTCAAAAAAGCAATAATGAGTCATGCCAGCTTACAAAAATAAACATTAAAAGTACATACCAATTATTGAAGTCTTTTGAATTTAATTATATAAGAGTACCCGTAAATAATTCTTATAGCAATAACTATACACATTTAAATGACGAAAGAATATTTCTTAGTGCTATTAAAGAAATATCTTCTACAAATTCAGTTATAAAACAGCATACTTTTGAATATTATTACCCGCAGGAATTACCAGCACGTCATTCATATGCTAAAGATATATATGGATATTTTAATAATGCTAATAATTTTAATCTAATCTATGATAATCTTCCTTTAAATTCAAGATTTTTTAAAAATACAAATCGAAATTCTAACCCAAAAACTTCGTATTATGGACTTTTAAAAAAAATTGTTTATCCTACAAGAGGATTTACTGAAATTCAATATGAACCCAATACAAGAAACATTGATGAGTATGTAATTCCACCGCCAGTCCCCCAAGAAAATGTCTTAACTTACTATGGTTCTAACTATACTGGTCACAAAAATGATTTTGTCGAATTTGAGGTACCTTTCTCACAGGAAGGAAAGTTATCCATAACTATTGATTTTGACGATGGTGATCCAAAATGTACATATGATCCTATACATAATAAAGTAGGTGGAAATATTACTCTACTTGATTCCAAAGACAATATTGTTTCTATCGGTAACCACACTTCAGAAATTGTATATAAATTTCCGTATTATTTAGCTGAAGGTATGTACAAACTAAAAGCGACAGGATTAAGAAAATGTACTTATGTCAGCGGTACCATTTTCTACTCAAAAATAAAACCTTATTATCAAAATGTAAATAAACCGTATGCAGGTAATCGAGTAAGCAAAATTATTAATTACACTGAAGAGAATAAAATCAGTCACATAAAAAAATATTATTACGCTAGCAATATTAATAACATGGACAGGAGCAGTGGGGAATTTGTAACTGCCTCACCGGATTTATCACCTAACATAGATTCATATGGCGAGGGGAATGTTCAACTTATTACTCTTTATTCTAATCCAGCAGTTCCTCTATATTCTATGGATGGTTATAGTATCGTATACCCAACGGTTATAGAAAGTATAGGCGGAGATAATTTTGAGCAAGGTGGAATCAAGCATTCTTTTATCTTGAATCAAGAAGAACTTCCTTATAGTGAATGTCGTGCATTTGAAAATGGAGATGTAAATACATCACGAGGAGTCAGTATGGGAAATGCTTTTCTTAATGGAAAGCCATTAACTGAATTAAAATTTAAAAAAGATATTGATACAATTCAACATTTAGAATTTAAAAAATATACTTACAAAAAACAAAAAAGTTTAGATTATAAATATAAAAATTACGTTCCAAAACAAATTGGGTATGATCTTATGCAAACCATCGGTGAAGTACCAAATCAACTAAATAAAGGATACCATTATAATGTGGACAGCTACTTCATCTATAGCCAAAGACATTATTTATCGTCCATTGAATCGTTTGTTTATACTACAAATGGAAATATCAAAACAACCACACAGTATAACTACGATAGTCCCAATCACTTACAGCTTACCAGTGAAAAAGTAAGCACCTCCACCGGAGAGCTGATTACCCAGTATCAATATCCTCCGGATTTAGCTGCAAGTCATCCTCTTATGCAGGAGCTAACGGCACAAAACCGCATTGCTGCTCCGGTATCCACTGAGGTACGAAGATTGGAAAACGGTACAGAAAAGCAGCTTTCTTTTAGCCGCATTGAATATGCTAAAGATGCAACTACCTCAAAGCTTATCCTGCCTAAGTTTGTTTACTCTAAAAAAGGAGAAGCCAGTGCCGAGAAGAAAATCACTTATGACCGTTACGATTCTCATGGAAATCTTCTGCAATACACACCGCAAGAGGGGCTGCCGGTCACTATTATCTGGGGATACAGCCAGACGTATCCTATTGCTAAAATTGAGGGAGCCACGTATAGTCAGATAGAAAACCAGGTCGAAAACCTCCAAAAACTTTCGGATGATGCCAATTCATCCGGCCTGTGGGAGGCTTTTGCCCGGCTCAGAGCCCAGCTTCCTGATGCCCGTATAACCTCCTACACTTACCAGCCCTTAGTGGGGGTTACCTCCATCACCGCTCCCAACAGCCTGACGGAATATTACAGCTACGATTCGATGGGAAGACTCATGCAAATCAAAGACTCCGAGGGAAACCTGCTTAAATCATTTGAATATAACTATAAATCTCAAAATTAATTATTATGAAAAAAAATATAATCGCTTTACTTTGTGCCTCTGCTCTGGTTTTAAACCTAAACGCTCAAAATACTTACCCCGTTACCCAAGGTTCCAATCTTCGTGTAGACGGAGGGCAGATTGAAATGATTTCACCCAATCCAACCTACAACTGGTCTGGTGGATTACTTTATAAAACTGATATATCTTCCGCAGCAACTGCAGGTATAGGACTTTTCGGTACCGGTACTAATAACCAAAGAATTTTCCTTGGGCACGGCGACTCTCCCTGGACTACATCGAACGGAGTTTATATTCTTAAAAGAGGTGATGTGGGCATTGGTACCTCTAACGTAGAAAATAGAAACGGCTGGGGAAAAGTATTGCACTTATACGGAAACTCCCATGCCAAATTTTTAATTAACGGAGGGAATATTGTCACCGGAATGTGGGCGCATCAGGGATATTTTAATTCTCTTCCCGGTGGGATAATAGGTACTGAAAGCAATCATAATTTTTCATTTATCACTAATGCTACTAACCGGATGACTATCACTGCCGCCGGAGATGTGGGCATAGGTACTACCAAAGTAAATAAAAGCGGTTGGGAAAAAGTATTACATTTATATGGAAACTCCCATGCCAAATTCTTGATTAACGGAGGAAATATTGTCACCGGAATGTGGGCGCATCAGGGATATTTTAATTCTCTTCCCGGTGGGATAATAGGTACTGAAAGCAATCATAATTTTTCATTTATCACTCATGCTACTAACCGGATGACTATCACTGCAGCCGGAAACGTGGGAATTGGGACTACCAAGCCCGATGAAAAACTAACCGTTAACGGAACCCTGCATGCTTCCGAAGTAAGAGTGGATCTTCAGATTCCTGCCGATTATGTTTTCCAGAAATACTATACCGGAAAGTCCTCTTTAAAGCCGGAATATGCGTTGCCTTCATTAAAAGAGCTGGAAATTTTCATACAAAACAACCATCATCTGCCCGAAATGCCTTCTGCACGGGAAATTCAGGATAAAGGTCTTAAGGTCGGAGAATTTTCTAACTTACTGCTCCAAAAAATTGAAGAGCTTACCCTGTATTCTATAGAACAGGAAAAACTCATTCAAAAGCAGGATGCTTTCCTTGAAGCCCAGCAAAAGGAATTGAGTTCTCTGCAGCAACAGCTTAACGAAATACGAAAATTGATTCCCGCTCCTGCCAACAGCAACTTATAAAGATTTGACCTTATGAAAAAAACGATACTCCTATCCCTGCTCCCTTACCTGGTCTCATTTTTTCCTGTTACGGGTTCGGCGCAGCTGATTTTAAATACAACCAAAAATCCCAGCCAGGAGGTTTCCGATGAGGTATCTGTCAGGATGCTCCCCGGCTTCAGGATAACTGCCGAGACGCTCAGCTCCTTTCATGTCTTTATCAGCCCGCCGGGGGTTATCGCCACGGCTCCCCTGGGAAACATAACTCCTACCTCCGGAGAAAACTACATTAAAACTACAGAGTATCTCTCCGAAGAGGGGGAAAGCGGACATAAGAAAGTAGCTATCGTTTATTACGACGGGCTGGGAAGGGAAAAGCAATCCGTTTCCGTGGGGGCTACCCCTTCCGGAAAGGATATACTGGTTCATCATGAATACGATGAGTTCGGAAGAATTATCAAAGAATTCCTGCCCGTGCCTTCTTCTTCGTCCGATGGTTCCTTTATGGCAGCTCCCGCCTCGCTCTACTCTCAGTACTATGCGAATCCGAAAACCTATAACAGCTCGTATTTTTATGCTGAAAAAGAGCTGGAAGCTTCTCCTTTGAACCGTTTGTTCCAACAGGCTGCACCCGGAGATTCCTGGAAGATGGGAAGCGGACATGAGATTAGGTACGAATACCTCACCAATTCCGACGGGGAAGTGAGACGTTTTAGGGTAACTCTGGCATCCGGTTATACTCCCTCTCTTGTTGAAGATGGTACGTACCCTGCCGGACAATTATATAAAAATCTGGTGAAAAAGGAAAACTGGAAGGCTTCCGAGGGAAAAAACCATACCGCTGAAGAATTCAAGGACAAGGAAGGGCGTGTAATCCTTAAAAGAAACTACAGCGGAGGAGCCAGCCATGATACGTATTATGTATACGACTGCTACGGAAACCTTACCTATGTGCTTCCTCCCCTGCTCTGTTCCCAACCTGCCATGACCTCTGCCCTGCTGGATCATCTCGCATACCAGTACCGTTACGATGAAAGAAACCGTATGGTGGAAAAAAAGCTTCCCGGAAAAGGAAGGGAATATTTGGTGTATGACCAACAGGATCGCCTGGTGATGACTCAGGACAGCGAGCAAAGAAAAAACAATAACCAATGGACTTTCTCTAAATACGATGCCTGGGGGAGAATTGTATACACCGGTTTTACCCATAGTAACTATAACCGCTTACAGATGCAGGCGGAAGCAAACCGTAGGGGGAACAATAATGAAACGATTTCTTCTTCCGGATTTTCATCCAAGGGTGTACAGGTCTATTATGCGAATACCCGCGCTATTCCTTCCAACATCTCCGAAGTTCTGAGTGTAAACTACTACGATTCTTATACCTATACCGGGGCTCCATCAGCCAGTTCCGTGGAGGGACAACCGCTGCTCACTGCCCGGGATATCCGTCTTACGGGTGCCCTGACGGCTTCTTTTGCCAAGCTGCTGGACAACAATACTCAGGGAAAAGGAAACTGGACCTTTACCTATTACGATAAAAAAATACGTCCGCTCCGGGTGCTTACTCAGAATCCTTTCGGGGGATTCACCCGCGTGGATTCCCGTATTGAAAGCTTCCGGGGTAAAACCCTCTATACGCTCACCACCCACAGCAGGGCTTCCCTTGCTGCGGAAATTACCGTTAAGGAATCCTTTACCTACGACCGGCAGGAGCGATTGCTCAGCCATACCCACCAGCTCAACGGAGGGGAAGTAGAAAACCTGGTGCGAAATACCTACGACGAACTGGGCCAGCTCACCGTTAAAAAAGTAGGAGGACAAAGCCTTGCCGGACTGCAACAGGTAGATTTCCGGTACAATATACGGGGATGGCTTACTCACATTAACCAGCCCGACCAACTCAGTCCTGCGGGACAGCCCCGTGATTTGTTCGCCCTGCAACTCAGCTACGACCAGCCTCTGTACAAGGGGGCACAGGCCCTGTACAACGGAAATATTTCTGAGACTATCTGGAAAAGCAGTTCCGATAATCAAAAAAGGCAGTATGTGTACCAGTACGACCCGCTACACCGTCTTACCCAGGCTATATACCTGAAAAACCATAATCCGGCTTCCGGTAGTTTTTCCGTGGCTAATGCCTATAATGAAAAAGTTTCTTACGATAAAAACGGAAATATTCTTTCTATGGATCGTAACGGAGCCCAGGATATCAGCAACAATGTAACTACTATTGACCTGCTTTCCTATACCTACCTGCCCGGATCTAATCAGCTATCTACAGTCAGGGACCGATCCAACCACCCGGAAGGTTTTGCTCAGAAAAATACCTCCGGAAAGGATTTTGAGTACGACACCAACGGAAACCTCATTCTGGATGCGCATAAGGGAATCTCCTCTATTTCTTATAATCACCTGAATCTCCCTTATGAAATATTTTTTACTGCGGGTAATAAAATTTCGTATCTTTACGATGCTTCGGGTTCTAAAATGCAAAAAACGGTGACACAAAACGGCAGAGTTACTCCCACCCTGTATCTGGGCGGTTTTCAGTATGAAAACAACCAACTCCAATTCTTCCCCCACAGTGAAGGTTATGTGAAAAAGTATCCCCAACGCTTTAGCTATGTCTATAATTATACCGATCATCTAGGCAACATACGTCTAAGCTATGAGGATAAAAACAAAGACGGACAGATTAAAGATTACGCTTCACAAGTTCATATTGGATGGTGGAACAATGGTGAAGGTTCTCCTTATACCATACGTGAGGTTCTGGAAGAAAATAACTATTATCCTTTCGGGTTAAAACATACAGGATACAATTCACATACTGAACTAACAAGCTATACGTACAAATATAATGGGAAGGAACTACAGGAAGAGCTTGGGCTTAATGTCTATGACTATGGAGCTCGTAACTACGACCCGGCTATAGGTCGTTGGTTTACTATTGACCCATTAGCCGAGAAAATGAGAAGACATTCGCCATACAACTATGCATTTAATAATCCTATCTACTTTATAGACCCGGATGGACTTTCTCCTAAACCTCCTAAACTAACAGGCATTACTAATGTTACAAATGTTTTATATGGCAAAAAATGGATTAGTTATGGTAGTAATGTAAATGTGACTTCAACAAGAAGTATTTTTGGTTTTGAGATAAGTAGAAGTACTGAAACAAGGAGTTCAAGTAATGGAACATATGAATGTGCTGATTATAGTAGGCTCCAAGTCAGGCAAGGCGGTGGAAATTATACGGCCGTTGGCTCAAAAAAGAGGGTTGATATGTTTGTGAAAACTGGAGGAGATAAATCTAAACTTGATTTACAAAAAGGCATAAATACCATTGTTGATAATTTAAAAGAAGGTAAGGCCGTTATGGCAGGTGTAATGTATGATGCAAATAAAGAGACAGGTAATGCAAATTCAGCAACAAATCACTATGTTACAATCGTTGGAATGGGAAAAGATGATGATGGCCATTATTTTTCTTACTATGATAATTTTACAGGAGGTGAAGGAAAAGATGTGGGTACAGATGTAACATTAAATAAGTTTAGATTATATAAATCATCTGATGATTCTTACTATTTTTCTGATGGTAAAGATGGAAATATCCCATATAATGGAAATAAACCAGCAACAGAGGGAAGACCAACAAGATATATATTAACCGAAGTTAGAGATAATGAATAAAATATTAATATTACTTATACTACTATTTTGTTGTTTAGCTTGTAATAAAGATAAATACATCGTAGGACTTTATAAAATAGATAAATATGTAATTTTAAATCAAGAAAACAATATTGAAAATTACCAGTATTTAGAGATAAGACCAGAGGGAATTTTTAATGCTTTCCATTGTAAGACAGATACTATAAATCAAATTCAAGGTAAATGGAAATTTTCAAGTAAAACAAATGATAATGGTTTATTAATCCAATTTGAATATGAAGGAAAAAAAATAGAAGGAACTCTAAAAGGAAATATTTTTCACTTCATACATCCAAACGATTTTCATAATAATAAATACCAAAGTGTTTTATATATTAAATCTTTAAAATAATAAGCTTATTCAATAACAAAATAAAACGTCAATCTATACACCTTGGCGTTTTGTTATAAAATATATTGTATTTTTCATTTGGTAATAAAAGCATCGATAATGGATATGATGTGGTTTTTGGCTGTTTATTCAAACTTAGAAACCTCTAAAATACGGCTACTATTATCTTTATCAATTGTACATCTTCTTTACCAGTAAGGTAATCCAAATACAAGTGCTTCACACGCACAAGCCCTAATGTACACACGAGAAAAAAATTATGCAGATATGGCTTTATATTGACCCATTAACGGAGAAATACCTTAACTTTTCTCCGTACGTGTATGCGGCTAATAATCCAATAGTATTTGTAGATCCTGATGGGATGATGCCTATAGACGATCATTTTAATAAACTAGGTCAATATCTATATACAGATAAAAAAATAACTAATCATATAGTGATAGATGGAACTTTTGAAAGCTCGGAAACTGTAAATCAAAAAAGGGAAACAGGTACATATTTCCCTATATCCGAAATAGAATTAAAAGATTATACTTTTGATTCTCAAGGTTCTTTTGAAATGTTAGACAATATAGCCCAACATTATGCTCCGGAAGCAGGTGTTAATGTATCAGAATTACTCAATGGTAAATTTTCGGTAGAGGCTTTTAATAATATTAGTTATGAAGGTGGACAGGCTAGAGGATTTAAAAGATCCTATAATGATGGAAAATATTGGGGAATAACATCAGATGACTCAACTTCAATTATGCATACAGACACCAATCAAAAACAAATAACCATAAATATTACCAATGGAAAAATAGACAATTTACTTAATGATAAATACAACTTTATCAGCGTCTTAGGGCATGAAGGAGGAGCTAAAGGGCATTTAGGTAATCCCAAAGCCAGCCATTCACAAATATATAGTGATCAGAAAAAACAACCTTTATATCCCAAATCCACGCCTGAATTTAAAAAACATATTGAAGATAATATTAAATATTATGGGAAAAAATAAAATAAAAATAGTTTACATTTTTGTCTTTACGATAATTACAATGTTATTTTTTAATTGTAAAAATAAATCTCTTCAAGTTAAAATTGAAAATCAAGAGCCTTGGTACGATTCTATAAATAAAAAGGATAGTTTATTTACCATAAAGTTATTTACTACCTTAAGTTTTAAAAATGAGAATGAAACGGCATTTACTCTGGAAAGAAAAGATTATAATAGTTTCTTTATAATTTTCAGAAAGGATACATTTGCTTTAGTTCCTAAAATAAATTATGCAAAAAAGGTAGTTGAAAAGGGAGATAGTATTTCTATAGTATATTTAACAGATTTATATCATAAGGAAAAATACTTTGATAATCCTGCCTTCTTGAAAGAGATTGAAAACTGTCCAATTAAACAATATAACAATCAGGAAAAAATCAAAAAATCTTCTGAATACGAGATTCAGTCTAGTATAAGTTTATGGAATGCTCCTCCCACTCCAAATACTATTGATTGATTTTATATAATAAGAAGAATTATAAACAGAGTTAAGATTGAATATTTATGACTACAGAGCGCGTAACTACGACCCGGCTATAGGTCGTTGGTTTACTATTGACCCGTTGGCGGAGCAATATCGTAGATATTCGCCTTACAATTATGCTTTTAATAATCCTATCTATTTTATAGATCCGGATGGGATGGCTCCGGATGGGTGGATTGAACAATTAAGTGAAAATGGAAATAAAACATATACTTATAGGTCTGATATTAATACAGTAGAAAAAGCTGAAGCGGCTGGGTTTAGTAACGTGTCAGGAGTATCGGATAGTTATACTTTATCAAATGACACTTATGGTTATAAGTATAATTTAAATGCTGATGGAACTTACACACTTAATCAGAGTATCTTTAGTTCTACTGCAAGTGTATACGATTCGGAAACTTTCACAACTCAAGGAGGAAGTACAATTACAGGCTATAAATGTACAACATGTGCTACCATAGATACTCCAAAAAGTACTTATTTTGATAGATGGGATCATCAGGTAGCAATGGGCGTAGGTCAAGGAGGGGCAGAAATGTTGGTAGGGTATGGTATTGGGAAAGTGTTGAAACCTGTTTCTAGATTAGTAACAACATCCGATGGATTTTTATTTGGAGGCATAAAAATTAAAGCTCCAATGAATATTCCAGTACAAAGGTTTGGAAGTATGAAAGTTAGTGGTGGAGATTTTTGGGGATTAAGAATAGGTTCTGGGGAGTTGCAAAATAGGACATTTGCTGCTATAAAAACAGAATGGAATCCTTTAACACAATATACACAAGGGGTAATACCAAGAGGAACTTCTATAAAGTTTGGTATAATCGGGCCACAAGGTGGAATGTATACAGGTGGAAGTTTGCAATTTATAACGGAATCAAAATCGGTTATTAATCAATCATTTAAATTAGTTAGATGAAAAAAATAGAAAGTCCATTTTATTTTAGATATGATTTTAATGTAAAAGAATATCACATAAAGTATAGTTCCCTTTTTGAAGTAACACAAGGTGGTCCAGAGATAGGTAACCTTTCTATAAATGACACATTAATTCCTAAGATGAGATTTGGGGGACCATCTCTATATGAAGATGATTTTTTATACTTACCATTATTTTTAAGAAAGTTGTGTGTATCTGGATTTGTTTTATGTAAAATTGATTTAAAATCATTAAATGTAGTTTTTATAAGTAAAAAAGTATATGAGTTAATTGATTTGATAGAAATAGAAGAAGGTAAAATATTTTTTTATACAGATTTAAATCAAAAAAATATTGAAATTGCTTATATTGGATAAGTGGTTTTTAAATGATTTTTAAATTTTAAAGCAATATACCAATAAAAGCCCTCGCTATGCGAGGGCTTTTTATTTATCAAGGAGCCTATTTACACAGCATACGCCTTTTTAGTTTTATAGTCACGCAGGAACGCGTCTAGTAAAGCATTGCAATTAATTATTATATTTAATATTTATACAAAGCTATGAATACTAAAATGAAGAAGTCGATTATACAAAGAGAAAACCTCTCTCAAAGTGAACAGCCGTCATACACATATAAATACAACGGAAAAGAACTACAGGAAGAGCTTGGGCTCAATGTCTATGATTACGGAGCGCGTAACTACGACCCGGCTATAGGTCGTTGGTTTACTATTGACCCGTTGGCGGAGCAAATGAGAAGACACTCACCATACAACTATGCGTTTAATAATCCTATCTATTTTATTGATCCGGATGGGATGGCTCCCACTGATATATACAAAATGAATCCCAACGGTTCTTTGGAATGGGTTGCTGAATCAAATAAAGATGTGGTTTATAAAGCCAATGATTTTAATTCAGATAATACTGTAAAGGAAGGGGCTACTGGTTTTGAAGTTGGAGACAAAGGGTTTATTGCTGAAAATACAAAAACACAAAATGGTAACACCTATATAGATTTTGGAAAGGATCAACAAAAAGGAATGGATTATTTTAATCAGATAGCAGACTGGACTGCCTCTGGCGATGTGAATGTGGAGTTTAATATACAAACAGCTAAAAAATTTAAAATGAATACATTTGGCGCTCCTGTGGAAAACGGCGAAAGTACCATTGTTGGAACGAACAATCTCCCAACAAAAGTTTACGGTGTTTATTCAGGAGATCATGTAAGTCTTAACGGTCATCATCCGGGTAAAATGCCAAATACAGAAGGACTTGTTGCAAGTGTATTAAATCCATCAGGGCTTATGATGCATAAGTTTCCAACAAAAGAGAATGGATATACATTTAAAGTTGCAGGTTCAAGTGAAACCAATGACATAGGGGCGGCAAAAAATGTTCCAAATGCCATTAATTTTATTTATGTACCATCTTATAATACGACACTTATTTATAATGGAAAAACAATGACCAACGCATATGAAGGTAAATTTAAAAAATAGAATAATTGTATTTTTAGTATTGTGTTTTACTGGTGTAAATGGTAATGCACAAAGGAAAGAGAATAAGGAAGTTTTTTATAATTTTTTAGATAATTTTCTTGAAAAATTTATTGCTCTTAATAACGAGAATAAGATAGATGATCGTTTATGGTTTGTGGAAATAAATACAGTAAAAAAATGTGACAGAAATATATTTTTTTCATTTAATTCGGTTTATTTATTACCTTCAATTGAACAAGATTATTATGTATATAATTATAAAAATAATTTAATTATTTACAGGGTTAATCCTAAAGAAAAGTCGCGAAAAATTAAATTTTTTTTCAACCAATATTTAAAAAAAACTAACTATAATATAAATTTATTACCTAAAGAAGGAAAAGTAAATGGGCATCAATCAATTATAAATGGAGTGGGATTACTTTACTTTGAAGGTAAGTTATATACGAAATCATCTGAATTTGAATTAATAAAGAAGTATTGCGAATGAACAATAACCAAAAAACTCCTCGTATTGCGAGGAGTTTCTTGTGAGGTCATGCTCTTTGTCTAATAAATCCAACACTACTCTTATTTACAACAGTAAAACAATAACTCAAGCATATGAAGGTAAATATGAAAAATAAAACTATCCTAACTCTTCTTGTCTTGCTAATCACTGTATACTCTTGTGGCGTAAATTCAAACTATAAAAGCGCGGAGTTGTACAGCGTATTAGATAATGTTATTGAATCGTCTGATAATTCGCCAATTGACTTTTATATTGAAATTAAAGAATTCAAAAGTGTCATAAAGATGTATTATATGGAGTTTCCATTAGATATATGATTAATTTAATAAACACAGATACTTACCATACTTATAAATATAAAAATAAAATTATAATTTTTGTATCAAATGAGAAAAATCAAATGAAAAACTTTTTCGATACTTACCTTATAAAGTGTAATTGTGATCTATCTGGATTTCCTAAAGAAGAATGGAGTGAGACCAAAGGATTTCGATATCAGTCTATAGTAAATACAATAGCTTTATTGTATAAAGATTCAATGTTTTATAAAAATGAAGAAATAATACAAAATTTTATGGATCAGGATTGTAAATTTGACTAAACAAAGTATTCATTCTAGTTGAAAAAACATTATAGGTATGAGTAGTCTAAAAGATTACTAATTTGTTTACAAAACAACAATTATTTATAATAGTAAAACAATATTAGATGTTAATGAAGGAAAACACAAGAAATAGAATTATTATTTATTTATTACTATCAATACTATTTATCCCGTGTCAAGCTCAGGAAAGAGCTAAAATTAATGATAACTCAGAAATATATTCTGTGATTGACAAGTATATAAATAACTATTTTTCAAAAAATGAAACAAAGTATTTTGAATATTTAGATATATCTCTTGAAAACAGTGTAATGATTATTTGATTTTCATGATTAGTATGCGTATTTTAAGATACCCATCAGCCAAACAGTATAAAGTATATAATTATAAGGATAAATTAATTATATATACGATAGACGAAAAAGAAAAGGATAAAAATATACTCAATTTTTTTGACCCTTATTTTGAAAAGTCTAATTTTAATATTAATCAAATACCCAAAGAGGGATATAACAATCGATTTCAATCATTAGTAATAGGTAATGCTTTATTGTATCTAAATAACACATTTTATGGAGATACAGGCATGATACAAAGATATATAGATAAGGATTGTATTAAATAAGTATGCATATTTAATTGGCTCGTATAATATAACAATATTATCATGAATACTAAAAGTTATCCCCAACATGTTAGATGTATTTATTCATAAAACAGAGTAAGTTGCAACGTATATACTCATCCGGGAAAAATGCCTAAAATTGTAATTTTTTTGTACAATTAAATCCAAGAGGTTTTGCTATGTTTAAATTTCCAACAAAAGAGAATGGATATACATTTAAAGTTGCAGGTTCAAGTGAAACCAATGACATAGGGGCGGCAAAAAACGTTCCAAATGCCATTAATTTTATTTATGTACCATCTTATAATACGACACTTATTTACAACAGTAAAACAATAACTCAAGCTTATGAAGGAAAATATAGGAAGAAGTAAAATAATACTTTTAATTTGTACACTCTATCTTTTAGTAGGCTGTGGAACAGAATCCTTCCTCAATAATAAAGATTTAGTGCAAAATACCCTTAACGAATTGATTAAATATAACACAGATAAAATTAAATATATTGAAATTTCACCTAAATTTGAATGTGAAAATAATTTAATTTTTGAATTTACAGCCCATAATATTTCATACTTGGATCCACAAAAAAATATTTTTTTTGGGTATCAATATAAGGAATATATCGTTGTTTATTCTATTAATAAAAATGCTGATGATGAAACAAAGAAAATCTTTGATAATTATTTCCCAAAGTTGGATTATGATATTTCGGAATTTTATATTAATCTTAATCATGTTATTAATTATGATCCTGTGAGCTTACATCTTTTATACAAAAAGAAGATATTCTATTCCGATAGGAATAAGATCTTAAATTTCTTAGAAAAAGAATGTAAAAATGATGCAGAAACTTATAAATAACTTTTGTTCGCTAACTTTAATAAATTCAACGGAAAGGAACTACAGGAAGAGCTTGGACTCAATGTCTATGACTACGGAGCGCGTAACTACGACCCGACTATAGGTCGTTGGTTTGACTTAGACCCGCTGGCAGAAGAATACCGTAGATGGTCGCCTTATACATATGCAGTGAATAACCCTATTCGTTTTATCGATCCTGACGGAATGAGTGTGGATGATTGGGTAGAGAAAGCTAATGGTAATATTTATTGGGATAATAATGCAACTTCACAAGCAACAACTAAAGACGGAGAAACTTATAGAGGTAAGAATTATACCAGATATAAAGAATGGGATAATAAGAGAGGAAAAGGATTGGTACAAGAAAAGTATAAGGAAGATAAGGTTCTCCATTATGAGGTGCATAAGGGAGATTTTCAATTAGATTTTAAAGGAAAAGTTTCTACAGCTAAGGAAATAACAGGAAAAACCTTGGAAGCAATCACGCTGAATATGGCATAGAAGGTACAGTTTATCAAAATGCTGTCTTTTCAGATGGTGGCACCTATACAGTTGAAAATTATGAATTTACTAGTGGTCCTTATGGAAATGGCCCTACTCCAAATAAAAGTTATACAGCAACTAAAGTTGTTCCTACCAATGAGAGCGGAATGCTTATGTATGGGAAAACAGGATGGAAAGTTTACATGGAAGATTATAATGGAAGAACTGGTTTAAGAATACACCCAGATACTAATTCTAGAGGCACAATGGGGTGTATAGGAATTAATGGTTCAGCAGAACAATTAACTAAATTTGGAGCATTTTTTAAAGAATACTTTAAAACTCATCAAAAGATGAAGATTAATTTTCAAATACCTGGTAATCCTAATTATGGAAATAATGGAAAAGCAAACCCAACTCTTGGACAGTAAATTAATGATTTTTACAACCTTAGTCCTATTTCTGTTTATTACATGTAATAAACAACCTATACCTTCAAAATTTGATAATCAATATAATAGTAGTGTAATTAAAGATACAGCTGTTAATAAATTTATATTACAGGATACATTAAGTATATTGAGACAAGTAGGAGATATTAGTGAATTAATAGAAGATGATTTCAATTTAGGAGAATGTGTTACTTTATTTAATAATTCAGAATCGGAATATTTGAAGCTAAAAAGGGAGTATGGAGGATTCAATAATCAATATAGTTATTTTTATGTAGGTTATAAAAATGAGAAAGTACAAAAAAGTAAAATATTGAGAGATAGTAATTTTACTTCAAATAAAGGAGCCTTTTTAGGAATGTTACAAGAAGATTTTTTAAAAAAATATTCAGAAATTGCCTTTAATAAAGTAGCAGATAAAGATACAATAACCTATGTTTTTATAAATAAACAAAATATATATGAAGCAAGATATGTTTTTGTAAATAATAAATTAATTAAGTTTGAATTTGGATATCAAGATTAGAAACATATAATAAGCCCCGCTAAGTGCGGGGCTATTTTTATTGAAGATATTTACACAGCATACGCTTTTTTAGTTTTATAGTCACGCAGAAATGCATCTAGTAAAGCATTGCAATTAATTATTATATTTAATATTTATACAAAGCTATGAATACTAAAATGAAGAAGTCGATTATACAAAGAGAAAACCTCTCTCAAAGTGAACAGCCGTCATACACATATAAATACAACGGAAAAGAACTACAGGAAGAGCTTGGGCTCAATGTCTATGATTACGGAGCGCGTAACTACGACCCGGCTATAGGTCGTTGGTTTACTATTGACCCGTTGGCGGAGCAATATCGTAGATATTCACCGTATGTTTATGCGGTAAACAACCCTATATTCTTCATTGATCCGGATGGGATGAGCATTGATAATGATTATATATTAAAAAAAGATGGTAAAATAGAATTAATCAAAGTAACTAATGATAAATTTGACAGACTCTTTGTAGAAAGTGATATAAAAGCATATGAACAAAATCATTTAGTGATTAATGAGCAATCTATTTTATTTGAATTAGCTGAGAAAAAAGCTCCTCTTAGAAATGATCAAAATCACGCCATATCAAAAGATGCCAACGAAATGGCTAAATTATATGATTTTTTAATTGATAATACGAATGTAGAATGGAATTTGTCTGGTTGGGAAACCTCTAATGGTATACAGTATAGTATACATACTGATAAAAAGGAAGGAAAAGTAAATTCTCTATTTAACGAAAAAAGGTATGGATTAAGTCAATTTAAATTGAAGAATTTATCATTTACTATACATAACCATGAAAAAACAAGTAAACCCTCCATAAGTGAAGATTTTTATGACGATTTTGATGTAGCAAAAAATATATCAAATCAATATTATAAAGATACCGGAAAAACTAATTCCCTAAATTTTATGTCATTCATGAACCAACTCGAAGTTTACATGAATATAATGGATATTCAAAAACTAAAACATTTTCAACTACTAAAATTAAAGGACATATCAACTTAGAAAAAATGGGCAAATGAAAATATCAAAAATCTCTCTTCTTTTTTTTATTTTTTTTCTATCCTGTGAAAATATAAATAGAAAAATACCTTGCATCTCTAATAAATTCTTAGAAAAAGAAATAAAAAACACCATAAAATATAATGAAGAAAACTACCCAAAAGCATCTAAATATTTTTATATATTTACAAATAATAAAAATAATTTATTTATAATAGGATTACCTGATAAGACAATATTAAAACACCCATATTTAGGTTATATTCATTATGAATCAAAAAATATATTTGTAACTAAAAAAAACGATAGAATATTAGATTTTATAAAAGTTAATTGTTTAAGTTATCATGATATAGAAGAAGATTATATTTCTGGTTACGATGGAAAAGCTTTTGGAAGTATTTATAAAATTACTAATACAAATTCTTTAATTCTGGAACAAAGAGGAGTGTTAGATTTATAATTTCATAACTACATACAAAAGATTTCATTATCCTTGAAAATATATATTATAGAAGAAATTTAACCTGAATATCTACGATTACGGAGCGCGTAACTACGACCCGAATATAGGTCGTTGGTTTAACTTAGACACATTAGCCGAAAAAATGAGAAGACACTCGCCGTATAATTATGCGTTTAATAATCCTATTCGGTTTATTGATCCCGACGGGATGATGTCTATAGATGATCGTATTATTCGTTTAGATGAAAATGGGTATGTATCACAAATAGAAATTCAAGAAGGAGAACATATAGTTTTAGATCATAATGGAAATAGACTTGATTTCAATGATAATGCGTTTGATCAAGAACAACTTTTAACGCAATAGCAGAATATGCCCTTACAAAATCTGATTATGAAATAAATTATGGAGATGAACAAGAAGATAGAGTAGGGTTATTCATTCCCCTGAGTAATAAAGAAATGTCTAATATGTTTAATAGTGTAGGAATTGGTAAAATAAAATCAAAAGTTGATAATTACATCAAATGGAAAAATATTCCAGCTTATTTTGGATATGCCTATTTTTTAGGTCATGCGAATTTTGACTTTGCAGATGATTTAGCAGGAATAACACGAAAAGGAGGTAACTATCCCAAAGCGCAAGGTACTTTTCCAAAAGATGGTTTTGTTGGTTTTATTAAATTTCAAAATAGTAATACATTATATAGTGTATATGATGCTGGAAACTTTATGACAGGTTAAGCTTTTCAATTAGTTAATTATAAAATAATAAAAGTTCTTGGAGGCGCTGAAATAAGTAGCATAATGAGATTTGATGGTTCTGACTCAGTTGCCGATCAAAGAGCTGTTACAAATGGATTTAAATATAAAGGAATAACATTATGAAAATATCCTATATAGCCTTTTTAATATTTATTATATGTATTTTTAAATATTATCTAATTAATGTAATGCAAATTATAAATCCCAGAGGGATTTTTCATGCATTGATAAGTCTAATTATTTTCCCATTATCTTTACTAGGATTATATCTCTCAATACGAGAAATATATAAGAGCATCTTTACTTTAAAAAAGATTAACTGGTTAAATATTTTTTTATATATACCCATAATTATATTTTGCATATATTTTTATATCATAAAATAACTGCATAAATGAATAGTAAAATTTTTATAATTTTTTGCATGCAAGAAAATATATAATTATAAAGAAATTATATGGAGAAAATAAATATAAAATCAATTTTTACATTTGGAATTTTTTGTATAAACATTATATTTTTATTTTATGTTAAGATATTTATTGCTCCAAATACATATTTATCATCAGTAAAAATAGTCTATGTATTTGTTTTATTTCCATTAAATATAATAGGGGGATGTGTTTCTATCTATATTTTATTAAAAAATATTAAAAGTTTAGAAAAAAAATATTTAGATATTGTGCTTAGTCTTCCTTTGTTGATTTATGTATTTTATTTTTATATTCTTCCTTTGTTTTAATCTAATTCATATACAGAAGAATAAAAAGCCTCGCTTTTGCTCTTCCACAAAACGTTAGACACTAATTGTGGGCTTTTTTATATTAAGTAATCAATTTAGAGGAGTATACCTTTTTAGTTTTATAGGCACGCAGGAAGGCATCTAGTAAAGCATTAACAATTAATTATTATATTTAATATTTATACAAAGCTATGAATACTAAAATGAAGAAGCCTATCTTACAAAAAGAAAACCACGCTCAAAGTGAACAGCTGTCATACACATATAAATACAACGGAAAAGAACTACAGGAAGAGCTTGGGCTCAATGTCTATGACTATGGAGCGCGTAACTACGACCCGGCTATTGGGCGTTGGTTTAACTTAGACCCGTTAACGGAAAAATACCTTAACTTATCTCCTTATGTATATGCGGCTAATAATCCTATAATATTTATTGATCCCGATGGGATGCCCCCTTTATGGAGTGATAATCCCGATATAACTGACCAAACCGAAATGACGGGAGAGAGTACAGGAGTTACAAAAAATGAAGATGGAACTTATACAGTGGTTAATGCTAGGAACGATGGAGATACATGGATTTATTTAGCTGACAAAGATGGGAATTATGATGTAAATTCGAGCGAGAAAATAGGAAATACTTTAAACCCTTGGGATTATATGGATGCAAATGATTCTACAAGTACATTTCCGGGTGTTGAACCAAATACTATGTTTAATCCAAATTCAAACGTGAATTTTTATACATTAATTTATAAAAATGACTATAAGCCTTCAGGTTATTCGGAAGGATCTGATTTAGCTGAACTGGCTCTATCCTCAAGAAATAATGGAGATAAAGACATAAAAACAAAATATGGTCACTATACGACAGTCGTAGTTGATGCGGAGAAAAAAATATATACTACGGTTAGATATACTTCAAATGTTAGTTTTGGAAAAAATATGAGAAATATTTATTCTCAATACGCAGAGAATTATAACGGGAAACCGAGAGATTTTTATATAAAATTAATGCCTTTTGTTGGGAAATATAATCAGTACCAAAATGGTGGAAACGGTTATAATAAAGGATATCCTTTTTATGGAGAACATACTTATTACGGTTCTGGAATATATAATGGGTTTTATTTTAAAGCAAATTATAGTAAATATCTTAAATATAAGTAAAGATGAGGAATCTAATTGTATTATTTGTTAGTGCTTGTTTTTTGTATGGCTGTAAAAATTTTTTAGATGATAAAGATTTAAACAGAAAGGTTATAGAAAGTTCAAAATATAAAGTAGTCTGGTATACAAAAGGTGGATTTAGTATAACAAAAGTATACCCGGAGTATATTAAAATTATAAACAAGGAGGAAAAAACAAATAGTGTTATAGAAGAAAAAGAAATAGATGATATTAATTTGTTATTAGGTGATACTTTAGAAATAACTTATGGTAGACATTATAGGTTAAATAAAGATAAAAAGGATACTGTTATTAATGATTTATTGATTAGATATCAAAATTCAAAACTTGATTATAATAACACCGTACGTTATAAAACCTTTGAATAGTATATTTTTTTATAAATAGAAAAAACAAAAATTAATAAATAAAAAAGCGGAACTAATTGTTCCGCTTTTTTATAAGGAGTATGCTTTTTTAGTTTTGTAATCATGCAGGAACGCGTCTAGTAAAATATTGACAATTAAAAGAATTATAATGAATAATTAAATTTTCTATAAATTATAATAAAAATAATACTGTAATACAGGTTAAAAATCCTGTAATTAGGGTAATCCTATAAACTTTAAATTACAATAAATTTGTATCTCTAACCCATTAAAAAAATAAAAATGACAATATCCATAGTTTACCACAGTGTATACGGACATACAGCCAAACTGGCACAGGCAGTTGCCAAAGGAGCACAAATAAACGAAGACACAACCGTTCACTTAATTTCAGTTGATGATACACAAATTAAATGGGATCTTTTAGAAAAAAGCGATGCCATTATATTTGGCTCACCGACTTACAACGGAACAATAAGTTCAGGACTGAAAAAATTTTTTGAAGATTCTACTAAAGCTGCCTGGCTGGAGTTTAAATGGAGAAATAAAATAGCTGCCGGGTTTACCAATTCAGGAGCATTTAGCGGAGATAAGTTAAACTCTCTGATAACCATAGCCTTATTTGCTGCTCAGCATGGAATGATATGGACCGGACTGGACTTACATCCTGCCAATGAAAAGAATAATGTTCCAACAAAAAATTTAAATCGTTTGGGTAGCTGGCTGGGCTCTATGGCTCAGTCAGACGATGACAGCCCAGAAGTAACTCCTGGGAAAGACGATCTGGATACCGCTCAATACCTGGGAAAAAGAGTGGCTGAAATCACCAAGCAATTTATTCGCTGATAATAACAAAAAACACCAGACTATAAAGTCCGGTGTTTTTTATTAACTTATAATTCTGTGGAGCTGATGGGGCTCGAACCCACGACCTTTAGACTGCCAGTCTAACACTCTAGCCAACTGAGCTACAGCCCCTGAATTTTCATGCAAAAGTAAACATTTTTACATACTAAACAAAAAGTTATTATCTTTATCCTTCATTTTTTTATCTATGAAACCTCAACTACTCCATACCTCGGGATTACTGATTTGTAATAAAAACTCAATACTTCTGGCTTACAGTACAAACAAAAAAGCCTGGTATTTGCCCGGAGGAAAGATAGAAAAAGGCGAAACAGCCTTGCAAGCTTTAGTACGGGAAATACAAGAAGAAATAAATGTTACCTTAGACGTTAACCGTTTGAGCTACTTCTGCCATATCACTGCTCCTGCCTACGGTGAAAAACAAAACATCAGTATGGAACAGGAATGTTTTAAATACAAATTACTACCTGAAGAAAAGCCAACCCCTTCCAAAGAAATAGAAGAACTTCGTTTTTTTGACCTGGAAACCTATAAAAAGGAAAAAGCTCAGGTACCGGGCGTGCTGCAACTTTTTAATCTTCTTTTTAATGACACAAAGGAAGACCGGCAAGCTTAGCTAAAGTGGTTTTTCGATAGATGGACAGCGTAGCGTCCCGCACCTCGATAAATACATCACGTATCGTGCAGTTTTCCTCTGTAGAACACGTATCACAAGGCTGATGGTACATAAGCGAAACACAAGGCAATAAAGCAATAGGACCATCCATAATCCGTATTATTTCTATCAGTGTAACTTCTTCCGGATCTTTGTTTAAACGATACCCTCCTTTGGCTCCCCTTTTACTGGTAAGAAACTGGGCATTTTTTAAATCTCTGAGAATATTTTCCAAAAACTTTTTAGGAATATTTTCATCTTTGGAAATTTCTGATGAGAACACACTTTTATCCTCTTCCTGCCTCGCTATGTAGATTAATGCTTTTAAAGCATACTTACACCGATTAGATATCATTCTTTAAATATAACTATTTTCCTTCAATTACTAAAACTATTTCACCTTTCAGTGGTTTTTGCTTGCATAATTCGTAAATTTCAACCGCTGTTCCCCTCAACGTTTCTTCGTACATCTTGGAAATTTCACGACTGATACTTACTCTCCGCTCCGCACCAAAATATTCTGCTACCTGCCCCAACGTAGCCGTTATTTTATGCGGACTTTCATACAACATAACGGTTCTTTTTTCTTCCGCCAGCTCTTTCAGCTTACTTTGCCTCCCTTTTTTATGAGGCAAAAAACCGGCAAAAATAAATTCATGCGAAGGTAGCCCGGATACCACCAATGCCGGAACAAAAGCAGTGGCTCCCGGCAGGCATTCCAATACCACCCCGTGGTCAATGCAGGATTTTGCCAGCATATACCCCGGATCAGAAATTCCAGGAGTACCTGCATCTGTAATCAAAGCCAAGTGCTTGCCCGACAGCATTTGCTCTGTAAAATATTCCGTTTTCTGATGTTCGTTATGCAAATGGTACGATTGCATAGGCACCTGTATTTCATAATGCTTCAGAAGCTTCCCCGATGTACGGGTATCCTCTGCAAGAATTAAATCCACTTCCTTCAGTATCCTTAGGGCACGAAGGGTAATATCTTCCAGATTACCTACCGGAGTAGGCACCAAATATAATTTTCCGCTCATGAACAATTACGATTCAAAACGATGAACAATAAGAGCCGATAATCTTTCTACGTATTCCTCTTTATCTCTCCAGTTATACTTATGAAACATTTCTTCCATCCACTTTTTAGCTTCTACCATCGATCGGGTTTCATTAAGTAATACAAACTCCGCATCCATATAAGATTTATTTCCTCCGAATAATTGACTGATAAATGCTATTGAATCATTAAAATCGAGCTTTACCGGATTTAGTTTACGATCCTTTTCCACAGGCTTAATTTCTGCAATCTGAATACCCAAAGGTTTTAAACTTTCCTTTGCAGGTTTGGCCTCATTCACCTCTGCGGGCTTTTCATCCTCCAAAACATTCAGCTCCGCACCGGCTATGATTTTTTCTGCTGATGCTTCTGTTATTTTACTCACTTCTTCAACCGGCTGCATTTCCTGAAAATCCCTCTTATCAACAGCAATTGCTCCTTTCACGTTATTCTTTTCCATTTCAGGCAGGACCGTTCCCTCCATAAAATGCTCATATCGAGAAGTATGTAATTGTTTTAAAAATATATATTTTTCATACAGATTCTGGATTTTCTGTTGATGAGCCAACAACCCCGAAAAGCTCTGAACCATACTTAAATCTTTTGCTATAGCCTTGATATCTTCCAGTACCTGTTTTTGAAATAATTCCTTCGACTCCATAATTTGCTTTTTAATCTGTTACTTAATTTCTACTTTTGTAAAAAATTTTTCTTTTAACGTCCGAAATTTACAAATGTTTCTTGAAAATACAATAAATAGCACTAAACAAACCGGTTGGATTGAAGTAATCTGTGGGTCTATGTTTTCCGGAAAAACGGAAGAACTCATCCGCAGATTAAATCGAGCACGGTTTGCCCGGCAGAAAGTTGAGATATTCAAACCTTCCTTAGATGTCCGGTATGATGAAAATGAAGTAGTTTCCCATGATGAGAATTCCATTCCCAGCACTCCGATTGACAACCCTATGGAAATTCCCTTGCTGGCAGCAGACTGTGATGTGGTGGGCATAGACGAAGCTCAGTTCTTCAGCGAAAACATTGTAGATGTCTGCAACCTGCTCGCAAATGACGGAAAACGAGTGATTGTCGCCGGGCTCGATATGGATTTCATGGGCAGACCTTTTGGTCCTATGCCCAACCTTATGGCTACAGCCGAATATGTAACCAAGGTACATGCTATTTGTGTAAAAACAGGTAATCTTGCCAACTATTCACATCGTATTTCCTCAGGTAAAAAACTGGTGGAACTGGGTGAAAAAGACAAATATGAGCCTTTGAGCCGCCAGGCTTTTTGGGAAGCGCTCAATAAAGAAAAAGAACAAGAAGCAAAAAACAATACGAAAACCTAAACAAAAGGCTGAAATGAAATATTCCGTTTTAGAACTAGCAAAAATTGTAGATGCAGAAATTGTAGGCAAACCCGATGCCTGTATCACACAATTGTTTTACGACAGCAGATGCATCATTGCTCCGCAGGACGGAGTTTTTTTTGCTATATCCGGAATACATGACGGACATTCGTTTATAGAAGAAGCGTACGCGAAAAGCATCCGTATTTTTGTTTGCAGGCATATTCCGATATTTCACGAAGATGCTGTTTATCTAATCGTTCAGGATCCGCTACAAGCACTTCAAAAATGGGCGGCTTTTCATAGGGATCAATTCAGCTTCCCCACAATAGGCATAACCGGGAGCAATGGCAAAACCATAGTAAAAGAATGGCTTTATCAGTGTATTTGGGAAGAATATAATATTGTAAGAAGCCCGAAGAGTTTCAATTCTCAAATAGGCCTGCCTGTCTCAATTCTTCAGTCTGGAGAAGAAAATACACTGGGTATATTTGAAGTGGGTATCTCTCAACCCGGAGAAATTCTCAAACAGGAAAAAATGCTTCATCCTACCTACGGTGTATTAACCAATGTACTTTCTGCTCATTCTGAATATTTTCAAAATAAAGAGGAACAGATATCTGAAAAAATAAAGCTTTTTAAAAATTCACCCGTCATCATATATCCGGCTGAAGAAAAAATTAAAGCGCAAATCAACAGCAACTATGGTGATAGAAAGCTCATTTCTTTCGGATTAAAAAATGCTGACATAGAACTAATAGACTCTCAGATTACTTCTTCCGGAAGAGAGTTAAAAATAAAGGTTTTCGATAAACTCCTAACATTATCCATAGCATTCACGGATGAAGCCTCTGTGCAGAACATTTTGTGCCTGGTAGCCATTTTAAATGAATTACAATTTGACTTTAAATTTATAAAGGAAAAATTCAGTCAGCTTCAGTCTGTCTCCATGCGCCTGGAAATAATAAAAGGACTGAATAACAACGTAATTATTAATGATTCATTTAATTCCGATTATAAATCGCTCGAAATTGCTCTCAATTTCTTATCTCTTCAGAACAAACCTAAAAAAGCATTAATATTATCAGATATTCTGCAATCCCACACACCCGTAAAAGAATTATATCACAACATTTCCAAACTGGTAAATTCTTTTATTGTTGATAATCTTTTCCTGATAGGAGATAATATAAAAGAATACCAGCATTTATTTACAGCCCAACCACAACTATTCTCATCTCAGCAGGAAATTACAGAATTTCTGGATACTCATCCGGTAAGAGATACAGCAATACTTATAAAGGGAGCACGTAAATTTAGCCTGGAAAAAATTGCTTCTCATCTGGAAATGCAGACTCATGACACCATATTGGAAGTGGACCTGCATGCTTTGATGACGAATGTAAATTATTTTAAAAGCCTTTTAAAGCCTGAAACAAAAATAATAGGAATGGTTAAAGCCTCTTCGTACGGACTTGGAAGTTTTGAAGTTGCCGAAGTTCTCCAATATTATCATATAGATTATCTGGCTGTTGCATATGCCGACGAAGGAGCTTTACTTCGTGAAAAAGGTATTTACCTTCCTATTATGGTTATGAATCCTGAAATCAGCAGTTATGATTCAGTAATAGACAACAGCCTTGAACCCGAAATATACAGTTTCCGCGTACTGGAAAAATTTATACGGAAAATAAAAGAAAAGTCTATTTCCGAAAAATATCCGATTCATATAAAAATAGACACCGGTATGCATCGTCTGGGATTTTTACCTGAAGAAGTAGAAGAACTGGCTCTGAAACTCAAAAATAATCCTTTTGTAGAAGTTAAATCTGTTTTCAGTCATTTCGCGGCCTCGGATATGCCTGAACAGGAAGAAGATTTTACCCGCTTACAAGCGAAAAGACTTAGATCGTCCTATGAAATTATAATTGTTATTTTAGGCTATAAACCTTTATTACATATTTCCAATTCCCCGGGAATTATTAATTACCCGGAATATCAGTTCGATGCTGTACGGCTGGGAATTGGTATGTATGGTTATATTGAAAATGATAAAGCATTTAAAAAACTGGAGAATGTAGCTACCCTGAAAACGGTCATCTCAAATATTCATATTCTGGACACAGGTGAAACCATTGGATACGGGAGAAGATTTAAAGCCCAAA
This sequence comes from Apibacter raozihei, assembly GCF_004014855.1. Taxonomy (NCBI): domain Bacteria; kingdom Pseudomonadati; phylum Bacteroidota; class Flavobacteriia; order Flavobacteriales; family Weeksellaceae; genus Apibacter; species Apibacter raozihei. The sequence goes on along the minus strand of NZ_CP034930.1, from coordinate 1,048,778 downwards.
GAAAATCTTCTATAGCTACTTTACCGATAGGCTATGCAGATGGTATCCGGAGAATGGTTGGAAATGAAAAAGGATATGTAACCGTTTCTGGGAAAAAAGCTCCGATAGTAGGAACTGTTTGTATGGATATGCTGATGATTGATGTTACTGACATTCCCTGCAAAGAAGGTGATTCAGTGGTTATATTGGGAGAAAATCCGGGGTTGAAAGAATATGCTGAATGGTGTGAGACAATACCTTACGAAATACTTACCTCTATTTCTCCCAGAGTCAAGCGAATTTATTATAGAGAATAATTATCGGATATATAATTATTATATATCATAATTTTTTTCTACATTTATCGCAAATTTTAAAACTTAAATAATTAATTACAAAATGTTTATCTCAACTGTTACTCAAAAACTAAACACTCGATCTTTAATCAAATTATCCGCAGCTTTTCTTTTAGCATTCAGCTTATACTTATTACAAAGCTGTCAGTCTAAAGAAGCTAAACAAGCTTCGTCTCCGCAGCAAGAAGAGCCTGCAAAAACAGAAACTGCTTTTGAAAAAACAGAAATACAAACAGAAGAAAATAATCCGTCGGTAGAAGCAAGCACCAAAATTGAAACTACTGATTTAACAGCCGAAACACTACATCCAAAAGTTTCAGAACCAGTATCTGTAAAAAATAATACAGAAGTACAATTGAGTACCACTACCGAATCATCCAAAGATGATATTTCCGGAGATTATATATATCTTACTTCTGAAGGCAATTTTGTTTCGTCCGATCAGCCTCAGGCCTTTGCTTATCAAGCTAAAAATATAAAGGAAGAAGATTCTGAAACAGGAACATCTACTTTTATAGAAAACAATCATCCTGCGGATTCAAACACTCAGTCTGAAACGATTTCAGCCCAGGAAAAAAATACAGAAATTCAGAATATAAAAGAACCGTCAATTCCATCAATTGAAAAGTCCTCCAAGAATATAGAAGACTCTCAAGAGACACCGGATTTTTCTCCTGAAAAGCCGGATACCCAATCACATATTGTAATAAACGGCGCACCTGTTAATGCAAAACAAGATTTTAAAGAAATAAAGATATCTGACATTCAATCCATTCAAGTGGCAAACCAGGAAGACATAAAAGTTAATGCTCCTAAACCGGAAGTAATAAATGTTGCCGAAAAAATACAACAAAGCAATTCTGATATTGTTCGTTTATATTATCCGAATCATTCCAACTATGTTTATGATGCATTGCTTATTAGTAAAAATTATCCTGAGCAGGCTCAGCCTTTATATGTTATTGATGGAACGAGAATTGAGCGGACTGATTTATATATGGCTATTGTGAGAAGACTTAATCCAGAGGATATAGATTCTATATCCTTTATCAAGGGTAATGCAGCCACGCCGCTTTATGGAAATAAAGCTTCAGAGGGAGCTCTGGTAATTAACTCCAAATCCGGAAATTTATTACAAAACATCATCCGCGAGTCAACAGGCAAATCTCAAAAAAAATCAGACAAAGAAAACGCCAAACCTAAATCTACAGCAACTTTTGTAGTGAAAGGATAATAACCGGAATCCTTAGTTATGGATTCTTATACTGGCACGAATCAGGGCTATCGCTGTGATTTGCTCAACGGGTATGTCTTTGGGCTGATGATGTTGATTTTGTGAAACTAATTTTACATACTCTTCTCCCAACTCTGATTTTTGCACAAATTTAACAGTTATATATTCACTCCATTCATCTATTTTTATAGAAAGCAGGTACATTTCTCCCCAAAATATGCGTTCTACACTTATCTCTTTATAAAGGACAATATCGCCGCTTTTAAGTAAGGGATACATAGAATCGCCCTTCACATACACACCTCCGTCACAATTTGCAATTCCTGGAATACGTATTCTGTCAAGAACTGCATCACTGGGTGTTCCCTTAAAAAGTTCAACCAAACCGGCTGTTGCTTCCAAATCGTATAAAGGAACATCCTGCAAATCCTGAATAGGATCTATTGTTTTTCGATGAATACTGATAGGCGCAGCATAAAAAGGCTGACCTGCGAGTTCTTTCCCTTCAGATTTAAGCATGGATTCTTTGCCTGTTAAAAGCCAGTTCACATTTACATCTTCAAACTTGTTTGCAATATCTTCTAAAATATCGAATGAAGGCTTGGCTCCTAACTTTTTTAATCGGTTTATTTTTTCTGAAGAGCTATATCCCAGACCATTAACTGAGAAATCATTTACACTTCTAAATCCTTTATACTCTAAAAGTTGCACGATTCTTTCAAAAAAAGTTGTATTAATTTTCATCTTTGTTTGTATTTTATCAAATATGTTTGTATATTTGCCTCATGATTGTTTGACAAAATTACTAAACAATTTTGAAATAATAAGATAATTAATTATAAATTAAATCATTAAAAAAAATAATAAAACCAAACAACTGATTAACAATTAAATACAATTTAAAATCACATTTTTGAGATATAATTAAAAACCTAAAAAATACAAACGTATTTGTGAAATATTGAAAAACCATAATGCCATGTTAACAAAAACTAATTTTATTGAAGAAACCAACTATCATTTCTGCCGATTATCTGAAATTACCTCAGTAGCTTATAATGAAATGCTTTTTACTTGCGGATGTAAATATGCTGAAACCTTCTGCCAGAAAAACAATAGGGTAAACTGGAAAAGGGATGTCAATATTCTTTTATCTTCTTCTCTGTTCTGGAACTGGTGGAAATATTCCTGGAGTTTAAAAATCAATGAATTGATTAAAAAAGCCGGAGTGAATACAAATACAGCAAATATAAATAAAGACATGTCTTTATTCCTATCTGCCGGCTTCGAAGAGCTTACACATTTTTCACCATCTGACTGGAACTATATTAATCCTGGCATTCTTAATCAACTTAATATAAAAGTCCATGAAAAACAATCCCTATTACCTTATCCGTTATCAAATTCAACAGGTACCGGAAAGGAATCTCGTAAAAAGAGTGGGTCTTTTAAGTTACGAAATACAAACTTCCGAAAACAGAGAGGACCGATTGCTTAAAACAGCACAAAGAGAATATTTATTACAAGAATTAGTACGCAGAGACGAAAAAACAACCTTAATATGATTCCTATGAGAAAAAAAATAAAAATTGAAGATTTACGAACTTGTCTATCTTACGATACAGAAGAGAAAAAGTTTTTGAGCCTAAATGAAAGATGCATGATTCATTTAAATCAAATCAAAATTATTAACCGTTCCTATCCTTTGGAACTAACGCCTGAGCTTTCAGAAAAAATTAAATCCAAACTTACGGAAATTAAGCGGAGAAGATGGCGAAGACCTGAATACCGATTTGAAAAAGAGCTAGGTTCGATTGTAAGAGTAAAAATAAAATAAAATTATACACCTCCATTTAAAAATAAAAAACTACTAGTCAACCATATCCAATCAATCCGGAAAAATTACTTGTCAGGGAAACCTCTTTTTAATACACCCATCCTTGTTCATTAATATTTTTCAAACCTACTCATTTTCATTTTTCTTCTTTAAGTCTATACATTTAGCACCTGACACATTTTCCGGATTGATTTTTAAGTGATTACAATTTCTTAATAATTATAATTACAAAAAAACCTTAAAACCTAAAAATGAAAATTTTAATAAATAACCTTATTGAGTCAGTATTTGATTTTATCAATCGATTTGGACTGATATTTCTTACAACACTCATTAGCATGATTGCAAGAGCCGTTTACAAGGGAACTTCTATTAAACGATTACTTTTAAAAATACCTATATCAGCTGTCATAGGAATAGCTGCCAGTATACTCTTGCAAGAATACACAGATGTATCTACTAACAGCATAATGGTCGTCTGTGCGATAACCGGAGCCTACTCTGGAGAAGTGCTGGACGGATTAGAACAACTCATCAACTGGCTACCCGAATTTATAAAAAAAATTATAAATAAAAATTTTAATCTTTAAAACTAAAACCAATTATCATGTTTAAATTCAGCAAACGTAGTTATCGCAATTTGAAAGATATTCATCCGGAACTAATTACTGTTTTAGTAATATCTATAAAAAATAGCCCATACGACTTTACACTGACTAATGGAGTCAGGACAACCAGCGATCAACGAGAATTATATGCAAAAGGACGTACCTTACCAGGAAACATCGTAACTAATTCCGATGGCATTCAAACATTTTCTAAGCATCAAATTCAGTCAGACGGATTTGGATATGCTGTTGATCTGTATCCTTATTTTAACGGAACTGTTCATACAGAGGGCGAAGATGTGAATCTAAGACTTACAGCTATTGCCCGTCATATTATAAAAACGGCTAAAGAATTAGATATTACAATACAATGGGGTGGCGATTGGAAAAACTTTAAAGACACTCCACATTTTGAATTAAAAAAATAAACCTATGAAATCAAATATAAAAGTATGGCTGGGTTTTTTAATTATTATCTTCTCTGTAGGCCTTTATGCATACCAGTCAGGAAAAAATTCAGTTAAAACAAAGCAGGTACAATCCGAAATTAAAGTATCCAAAACAAAGGTAAAAACCTATCAAAAAGAATATGACAGCCTGCAAAAAGTGTATGCTGTTTTGGAAAAGCAGAAACAAAAGGTGAAAACTTTTTATATCCAAGGAAAAGAAAAAATTAGACATATTACTATCGAAAGAACTGAAAACTACACAGATAGCTTATGTAAAAAAGATGTTCATCAATTAAAAAATCATATTACCTTCTCTGATAGCCTCATCTTTTTACAAAATAAACAAAAAGTGAACACTCTTAATCAACTGACTAACTCTGAAAATATCCGTAGGGAACAAGATCAACAAATAGAGCTGTATAAAAAAAGAAAAAATACTTTAAAGCCTTTTGGAATAGGAATTATAGCAGGATACGGAACCAATTTCCAACAAGGGTTATCTTCCTTTCTGGGAATAGGAATCAGCTATAATTTTATCCAAATATAAGTTACCTATTAATGAAAATTTAGAAAATAATTATAAACAAACTATCTATAATTATTAGAATCAATTTTTGATTGGCTTTATTAAGAAATGTCAATAAAAAGTCAGGATAATTATAAGAAACAAAGATTCAACAGATAAGCAGCATAACTATTTTTTAGAAAAGACTTATTTAATTCATTCATTATATACTTAGGAAAAAGCACGATCTTGCATATCAGGCTTTTTCTTTTATATTTGTTGAAACATGCAGCAAAGGCTGGAACGGTTTTAAACATTTTATCGAAAAGCTCCTTCACGGAAATACCGATGAGATTGTTAAAACGGAAGGAAAGGTTTTTGATGAGCTTGGAAATCTAAGAGATAATACCAAATCTTTCTTTGAAAATGCAGGAATCAAATTTCGAAAAGAACTTTCTTTAAAGAAAGTTTGGGGGCAAACCGAAGAATATACTTGTGCTGCCAATTCTTTGGGAATGCTTTTGGACGATTTAGGAATCCCTCGTTCTGAAAAATATCTGGCAGATGCATTACATACGGATAGAATTGGAGCAAATATTCTGGATATTCCAGAAGCATTAAAAAATGCTTACATTGATAATGTTAAAACCATTGCTCGTGGACATAAGGGTGATAAAATTTCTGTAAATGCTCTTGAAAAAGTTATGAAAACAGGAAATAAAAAAGCGGTGGTAAGTGTCTGGCATGAAGATTTTGGAGCACATGCCATTGTTGTTGACAAGATAAAAAACGGAAGAGTATATGTTAGAGATCCGCTACCTCAATTTCAGGGGTCCTCTTACAGCATTTCTTTAAAGGATTTTGAAGAAGTATTTTATAAAAAATTTTAACCATTCAAAAATAAATTGCCATGACAGAAAAACAAAGGATACTAACACTTAATAACGGGGAACTTCCTGATGAAAAATACGATATTCTTAGAATTAAAAACATCCCTAATCCGGAGGACGATCTTAATGCCTTTAAACAAAGCATTATAGCATTTTTGGAAAATAAAAACCTTAGTGCCGAAAGTCTTAAATGGGAAAAATTGCTTCCCCGAAAGCTCGTTGAATTTACCAATCAATTGGAAGATAGTGATTATCATAAAGATCAACTGTTAATGGGTATTTTTGGTATAGTGGATTGGCTTCAAAGTATTAAAAAATGGGAGTGGTACAGCTCACGAATCACAGATCATGGGTTTGAGGTGGTAACCAAAGGTTATTTTAACGGGCTTTTTATTCCTTTAGTACACCAACTAGGCATTCCTCATTCCTCTATTTTTATATATACACCAGGAGAAAAAGAATACCCGATTATTCGTTCCGGTACGGATGTTATGACTTATAAAACTTTTGATCCTATTACTTTTGAATTAAAGAAGAAATAAGATTTTCATTTTTAACTAATAAACATTCTGAAGTATACATTTCAGGATGTTTATTTTTGTCTACGTTTTGTTATTAGCGAAACTTTTAATACAATTATATATCTATAATATAGTTAAAATAAGACTATAAATATCCTATAATATGTAGGTTTTACGAAAAAGAAGAAAAAGATAATGATTTTAAACTTGATTATTGGGGGGGGAGATACAATTACAGCGACCCGGAAGCTGTTGGGGATGAATGGTTAAGATCTCCTGGCTCAGAATGGCTCATTACCATAGATGATGCAAAAGGAGAGGCAATTGCTATACATAGCTACACCGGACATTACGAAATTGCTTTAAATAAAGAAGGTAAATATGAAATTGTAAGACAATTGTATAGGAATAAGTAAAGTCTTTGCTATACTGAATCTAATAAAGCCTGATATATAAAATCAGGCTTTTTCTTTTATATTTGTTGAAACATGCAGCAAAGGCTGGAAAGGTTTTAAACATTTTATCGAAAAGCTCCTTCACGGAAATACCGATGAGATTGTTAAAACGGAAGGAAAGGTTTTTGATAGATTTCATTCTAAAGCTGATCCAGTTGCTGATATCTTAGGAGCTGCTAAAAATTCTCATCCGGATAGACTTTCTAAAATTATAAATGATCTTAAGACCAAAGAAGTAGAGATTATATATAGAGAAAATGAAGCCTTAGGATATTCTCCAGGATTATCAAAAGGACGACCAAGGCAAATTATAATCCATGATAAAGCTTCTATTTCTGCATGGGAACATGAATATAAGCACTTTTTAGATGATGAAGTAAATGGTTTTTTAGGCATGAATTCTCTTTATGATGTGAATTATAGATGTTTAACAGAATATAATGCATATAAAACGGAAATAGAGTTTATTTTAAAAAATAACATAATAAATTCACAAAAAATAATAGAACAATTAAAAGAAAATTTTATTGATGAAATCAATTATATTACTAATAATTTTGGCACTATTACAGATAAAAATGTATTATTAAAAATAAAAAAACTTAAAGAATATTGATAATGAAACATATTATTCCTATTGTAAATGAATTGAATAAATTAAGCAATGAAGAGTTGTTGAAAAATTTTGAATTAACATTCCCAAAATATGGCAGATTTAATTATTACCCAATTTTTTCAAAACGAAGTAGTTTTTTCAAAGATATTTTAAAACAAGAAGTACTCAAAAACGAAAATTTAGAGGAAAAAGTATTTGGAAATATTAGAGCTGCATGGTTAATAGTTATTTCAATATTGGATTATAGCAGTAGTGATAAATTTAAAAAAGAAATTATTCAGCTAATAAAAAAAAATTGGGCAAATAGTAATTATAAAGATTTAGAAAATTACACTAAAAATGAGAGTAGATTTGCAAAATATTTTAATTAAATTTTGTAAAATAACATTTTTGAGATTTTAGAATTTAAATCTACCAATAATTTTACCCATACTTCCTTAATTAATAAAAGCATTATAAAAGTGAAAAATAAATATTCTTTTTTAAAATAAATAACCACGATTTTTAGGGTTATTTCTAGATAATTTTGTTGAGAGAAGAAATAAGATTTTCATTTTTAACTAATAAACATCCTGAAGTATACATTTCAGGATGTTTATTTTTGTCTACGATTTGTTATTAGCGAAACTTTTAATACAATTATATATCTATAATATAGTTAAAACATGACTATAAATATCCTATATTATGTAGGTTTTACGAAAAAGAAAAAAAAGATAATGATCTTAAACTTGATTATTGGGGAGAGATACAATTACAGCGACCCGGAAGCTGTTGGGGATGAATGGTTAAGATCTCCTGGATCAGAATGGTTCATTACCATAGATGATGAAAAAGGAGAAGTTATCAGTTTCCACCACTACACCGGACATTACGAAATTGCTTTAAATAAAGAAGGTAAATATGAAATTGTAAGACAATTGTATAGGAATAAGTAAAGTCTTTGCTATACTGAATCTAATAAAGCCTGATATATAAAATCAGGCTTTTTCTTTTATATTTGTTGAAACATGCAGCAAAGGCTGGAAAGGTTTTAAACATTTTATCAAAAAGCTCCTTCACGGAAATACCGATGAGATTGTTAAAACGGAAGGAAAGGTTTTTAATGAGCTTGGAAAGCTAGGAGATAATACGAAATCTTTATTTGAAAATGCAGGAATCAAATTTCGAAAAGAACTTCCTTTAGGGAAAGTTTGGGGGCAAACCGAAGAATATACTTGTGCTGCCAATTCCCTAGGAATGCTTTTGGACGATTTAGGAATCCCTCGTTCTGAAAAATATCTGGCAGATGCATTACATACGGATAGAAATGGAGCAAATATTCTGGATATTCCCGAAGCATTAAAAAATGCTTACATTGATAATGTAAAAACTATTGCTCGTGGACATAAGGGTGATAAAATTTCTGTAAATGCTCTTGAAAAAGTTATGAAAACAGGAAATAAAAAAGCGGTGGTAAGTGTCTGGCATGAAGATTTTGGAGCACATGCCATAGTTGTTGACAAGATAAAAAACGGAAGAGTATATGTAAGAGATCCGCTACCTCTATTTCAGGGATCCTCTTATAGTATTTCTTTTGAGGATTTTAAAAAAGTATTTTACGAAAAATTTGTAACCATTCAAAAAAATAAATTGCCATGACAGAGAAACAAAGGATACTAACACTTAATAACGGAGAACTGCCGGAGGGAAAATACGATATACTGAGAATTAAAAACATTCCTAATCCGGAGGACGATCTTAATGTCTTTAAACAAAGTATTATAACATTTTTGGAGAATAAAAACCTTAGTGCCGAAAGTCTTAAATGGGAAAAATTACTCCCCCGGAAACTGGTTGAATTTACCAATCAACTGGAAAATAGTGATTATAGGGATGAGTTGGTAACTGGTATTTTCAATATTATAAATAGGCTTCAGAGTATTAGGGAATGGGAATGGTACAGCTCCCGGATCACGGATCATGGGTTTGAGGTGGTAACCAAAGGTTATTTCAACGGGCTTTTTATTCCTTTAGTACATCAACTAGGCATTCCTCATTCCTCTATTTTTATATATAGACCTGGAAAAAAAGAATATCCGATTATTCGTTCCGGTACAGATGTTATGACTTATAAAACCTTTGATCCTATTACTTTTGAATTAAAGAAGAAATAAGATTTTCATTTTTAACTAATAAACATCCTGAAGTATACATTTCAGGATGTTTATTTTTGTCTACGTTTTATTATTAGCGAAACTTTTAATACAATTATATATCTATATTATAGTTAAAACATGACTATTTAACTTAAAAGACATTCCCTCCAAACGACAGGGAGTTTGTATAGACAGAGTTTTAACATTAAGATAATAAAATTATGATAAACAAAGAACAAGCATTGAAAAATGTAAAAAGATATCTAAATGTTAAAGAAAGAGATTATTAAATGATTTATAGTTTAACAAAACAATCTCTCCAATAAAAAAATAAATAAAATCTATCACCCTTTTTTATTCGCTTAGCTAAAGATAGTATCTTTGCCTACAGAATAGAATATAAAGAAAAATAAGAAACAAAATATGTTAGTAATCAAAAATCTGCATGCAGAAATAGATGGTAAAGAAATTCTTAAAGGGATAAATCTGGAAATAAATAAAGGTGAGATTCATGCAATTATGGGTCCGAATGGAGGTGGTAAAAGCACTCTTTCCAATGTTATTACCGGACGGGATGATTATGAAGTTACTGGAGGAAGTATACTTTTTGAAGGGACAGATTTATTGGAGCTAGCACCAGAAGAAAGAGCCAATGCCGGAATATTTATGTCTTTTCAGTATCCGGTTGAAATTCCGGGAGTAAGTGTTTCTAACTTTTTAAAATCAGCCATAAATGCTAACCGTAAAGCTCATGGACAGGAAGATATTTCTGCTCAGGAATTTCTGAAAAAAGTGAAAGAAAAATCGGAGTTGCTGGAAATAAGAAAAGATTTTCTTTCCCGTTCACTTAACGAAGGATTTTCAGGAGGAGAAAAGAAAAGAAACGAGATATTTCAGATGGCTATGCTGGAACCTAAACTGGCTATTTTAGATGAAACCGATTCCGGACTGGATATTGATGCCCTGCGTATTGTTTCCAATGGGGTAAATAAACTTAAGAACAGTGAAAATGCCGTTTTAGTTATTACTCATTACCAACGTTTACTGGATTACATAGTTCCCGATTTTGTTCATGTTCTCCGTGACGGAAAAATTATAAAATCCGGAACTAAAGAACTAGCTCTTGAATTAGAAGAAAGAGGATACGATTGGTTATAAAACCAAATAAATCAATTAAAATCTTGCTAATTAAATTTTTGAAATGAATATTTTACAACATACAGAGTTAGAAAAAATAAAAACACAGGCACAGTCTTCTGTTGAAAAGCTGGCATTTCCAAGCAAAAAAGACGAAGATTGGAAATATACACGGGTATCTGCATTTAAACCGGAAAATTTCATTCCGGCAGTTCATCAGCCCGCAACTCAGGAAATAATAAGCCAAAACTCCATACAAAATCTGGATTCTTTCAAAATTGTTTTTGTAGATGGCATATTTACTCCTGAATTTTCTAACTATCCAAAAGACAAACTTATAGTACTACCGTTTTCAGAAGCATTGAAAAATGAAAAGTATCAGCAGATTTTTGCAGAAAAATTCAATACGCTTACAAATCAGGAATATTTCACAATATTAAACACAGCCTCCACACAGGAAGGTACTTTTATCTATGTTCCTAAAAATACCGTAGAAGAAAAACCGGTGGAACTTTTGTATATTAACAGTTCTCAGGAAAGACCAGCTTTGCAGACTATCAGAAACTTATTCATTGTTGAAGATAACTCGCAGGCTTCGGTTACAGCAAAAGTACATACTCTTTCCGAACACGAATTCTTAACCAACATGGTTACGGAAATATTTGTGGGGAAGAATTCTCATTTCCGTTTGTATAAAATACAGGATGATGCTCCGGAAACAAATTTACTGGACAGTACTTTTGTTGCACAGGAACAAGATAGCCAGGCATATATACACACGTTTACCTTTGGAGGAAAAATCACTCGAAATGAACTTTCCTTTGATCATAAAGGTGAAAATATAAATTCAACTTTAAAAGGAATAACTATCATCGGAAATGGACAAGAAGTAGGAAATCATACGCTGGTACAGCACAATCAGCCAAACTGTGAAAGCCACGAACTTTACCGGGGTATTTATAATGGGAATGCGCACGGAATTTTTAATGGTAAAATAAAAGTGCATGAGATTGCACAAAAAACCAACGCTTTTCAGCAAAATAACAACGTATTACTTTCAGATAAGGCTAATATAGATACTAAACCACAATTGGAAATTTTTGCAGACGATGTTAAATGTTCTCATGGGTGTACTGTGGGTCAGTTGGATAACGATGCCCTATTTTACATGAAGCAACGGGGAATTCACGAAAAGGAAGCAAAAGCACTTCTTATGTTTGCTTTTGCCGCAGACGTAATGGAAACAGTTACCCTTCCTGAATTAAAAAATACAATTAATAAAGTAATAGCTAAGAAACTGGATGTTTCTTTAGATTTCGACTTTTAAGATACTATTAAAATATGTAAAAAAAGCTGCATGTTTTATGCGGCTTTTTTACTTAAAAATTAATTATTTGATTTTCAAATCAAATAATTAACCATTCGCATTATTACAAATTAAATCTGAATTTCAATACTGTTAATAAAAAAAGGCTTGTTTTTTTTAAACACTATTTAAAGCATAACCAACATTACAGTTGTTATAAATAACAAAACAGAAGAAAATATAGCCAATTTTATTATTATCAAAGTACAAGGATGTATCACAAATATTCTACGAATATTAATGAGAATAAAATGAGTCTAATCATTTTTTAATAACTTAGCAATAATAAACCTTATAAATCATGAAAATCCTTTTATCTCCAGCCAAGCTTATGAGCATGGAATCTTCATCAGAATGGAGCCAACGAACTCAGCCTGAATATATAGAACGTAGTAACCAGCTACAAACCATTCTAAAAGAATATAATCCTTCGGAGCTGGAAAAATTACTGGATATATCTCCAAAACTATCTAAAGAAAACTGGGAAAGGAATCAGGCATGGAAAGCAAAACCATCTAATAATGAGAGTCTTCAGGCGGTACTAGCATTTAAAGGAGAAGTATACAGAGGGCTGGAGGCAGAATCACTGTCAAAAAAAGGATTAGATTACTTACAAAAAAATCTCTTTATTCTTTCAGGTCTTTACGGACTATTGAAACCTTCGGATGTGGTTATGCCCTATCGGCTGGAAATGGGGAAAAAACTAAAAACCGGTAATTCTAAGGATTTATATGAGTTTTGGGGTGAAACCCTAACCACCCACCTGAAATCTACTTTAAAAAAAGACGAACCTATCATAAATTTAGCAAGTAAAGAATACTTTAAAGTTTTAAATACCAAAGAATTAAACCATCCGATTATAGAAGTGGACTTTAAAGATTTCAAAGATGGAAAACTTAAAAGTATTATGATGTATTTTAAAAATGCACGAGGAAAAATGACCCGTTGGTGCGCAGAAAATGAAATAAAAAAGGTGGAAGATTTAAAAACCTATCATGAAGATGGATATGAGTTTTCTGAAAAAAATTCGGACGATACTCGTTTAGTTTTCATCCGGTAACATTGCCGAAAGCTTATACTTAATTATTTGAGTTAAATAAAAATTTTCATTCGCCTACCCAAAAATGAATAAATTCAACTTTTGTGAATATTTTCTGTATCCTCCTTTAAATTTAAACAGGGAAAAGCTTGAACAAAAGTTATCTGGCAAAACCTTACTCATAACCGGAGCATCGTATGGAATCGGCAAATCTTTATGTTATTTACTAGCAGGAATGTCTGTTCATCTGGTGATTACTGCCCGTTCTACAGATAAGCTCTTAATCCTAAAATCTGAAATTGAAAAACAAGGAACCAAAGTATCTGTTTTTAGTTGTAATTTGTACAACACCTTAGAATGTGAAAATTTAATTAACTTCCTCAAAAATATAAGTGGAGGAATTGATATATTTATATCCAATGCCGGAAAATCAATTCGAAGACCGTTGAATCAGTCGCTAGAACGATTTCACGATTATCAGAGAACCATGAACCTGAATTACTTTGCTCCGGTTCAACTTTGTCTTTACTTAATACCGGTATTAAAAAAAAACAAAGGACATATTATCTCCGTCTCTGCCGTAAATGTTCTTCTTGAACCTGCCCCATATTGGGCTGCTTATCAAGCATCAAAAACGGCATTCGACCAATGGTTACGCTCTAATATACCCGAATTAAAAACCATGGACATTACTACTAGCATTATTTATCTGCCATTAGTGAAAACACGAATGATAGTCCCCACTCCGATATACAAAAATTTTCCTGCAAGAAAACCCATAGATGCTGCTATAATAATTGCAAAAGCGATTATTTCAAAACAAAACAGTTACAAGCCCTGGTGGTTATTTATCTGTCAGTTTGCCTCACTGACAGCAAGTAAATGGTTTAGAATAATATGTACTTTTTATGTGAAAAAAAATGAAAAAAATAGGAATTCTTTATAAAGCAAATTTCCTCTCACCGAAAGGAATTTTTTTTCTCATTTTAGCTTTTTGCCTGCATGGTATCAATTTATTAACTCTTTTAAAATTTGCTTCTAAAATATATCCCAACCGAATAGCTGTTAAAGATGATCGTGAATCCGTTACCTATAAGGAATTATATATTAGAACTCTTCAAACAGCCGTAAAATTAAAACATTGTTTCATTCTGAACCCAGGTAACAAAGCGGGAATCTTATGTAAAAATCACCTTTCTCTGCTGTATTCTATTTTTTCTTTTTCTGCATTAGGGATAGATATATATCTTTTAAACACAGAAATGTCTGAGAAACAACTTTCAGACTTTATACAATTACATCCGTTGGATCTCCTAGTTTACGATTCTGACAAAAGAAATGTAATTACTGCTCAGCCTGACCAGCGAGCTATTCCTGCTTACGGATTATTTGAAGATTCCATTCAATTTTTTTCAACTCAGAAACAAGTTAATTTATCATTACCCAAATCTTATGGCGGAAAACTTGTTGTTTTTACCGGAGGAAGTACGGGAAAACCTAAACCTGCGGAAAGGAAAACTTCAGTATCTGATTTCTTATCCCCTTTTTACTCATTACTTTCCGAACTAAAATTATATCAATACAATAACGTTTACATCACCACCCCGGTTTATCATGGATTTGGATTTGCTGCACTTTGTCTGTCAATTTCTTTAGGAAGCCATATAAACCTTACAGCAGATTTTGACTCTGAAAAATGTGCGAACCTTATTCAATCGGAAAAAATTGAAGTCATTACAACAGTACCCACCATTTTAAACCGCCTAATCTCTTATTCAAAAAAACTTAAAACTTTACGTTGCATTATTTCCGGAGGCTCTCACTTATCACCATCTCTAATTAAAAACATCAGTAATCACCTGAATCAGGTACATCTATATAACGCATACGGAACTTCTGAAGTTGGATTTTGCATTCTTGCAACCCCTTCGGATATTGCTCGTTTCCCTAACTCTATCGGAAAACCCATCAACAGGACTTTTGTAACGATTAAAGATCGTCATGGAAACACAACAAGCATTAATCAAATAGGACAAATTTTTGTATCCTGCCCATGGTCAGCTCATAAAAATCAATTAATAAATACCGGCGATTTAGGATATAAAGATAAATCAGGTTACATTTATCTTACAGGAAGAATTGATGAAATGATCATATCTGGAGGCATAAACGTATATCCCCTTGAACTGGAATTTATTCTTTGTGAACATCCATATGTACAAGAGGCAGTTGTAATTGGAATTGAAGATGACGATTTTGGTCAGAGGCTCTGGGCTTTTGTTGTAAGTAAAAACCGGAGGGTATCTGACGAAACAGTTTTACAGGAATGGCTTAAAGGGAGAGCTACCCGGTATCAGATTCCCAAAGGAATAACATTTATCAATCATCTGCCGCTTACCCCAATGGGTAAACCGGACAAAAATAAATTATTACAGCTACTCGCTCCTGTTTAATCTTTTAACTTTTTAGTTTCCTGCATTTCAACCAACAATTTTTTTGCTCGCATAAGGCTTACTTTAACATTCGCCAGAGACAATCCTGTTTTTTCTACTATATCATTAAGCTTTTTTCCTTCCAGATAGCGTAACTGTACCAGTTTACGATAGTTACCGGGTAAACTTTCCAGCTTATGTTCTAAAGCTTCCAGATTTTGCCGATTTATGAAAAGCTGCTCAGGAGAAGGTCCAGTATCTTCCAAATCCGGATACTCATCGGTATGTACCCCTCTGTCTTTACTTTTTTTTCTCAGATAATCGATGGTGGAATTGTGAGCAACGGAAATTAACCAGGTTTTAAAGTCAAAATCTGAATTATAAAGAGAAAGTTTCTGTAAAATTTTAGTAAAAGTCTCTACCGTTAGCTCTTCAGCGGCATCATCCTCCTTTACTAAAGAAAAAATATATCCTTTTATATCGGCCCAAAACAAGTTAACCAACTTGCTCTGTGCTTGTTGACGGGAATTTTTTGCTTCTTCTATTAATTCTAATAAGTCCACGTTTTCATCATTAATTACAGGTAATATAATAAACTGCAATAATAATACCTAAAATAATTGTATTCTATATTTCATAATCACACATATCATAACTACACATATTTTCTTGAAATCCGTTAATTAAAAAGAGTTTAATGGCATTATTTTTGAATCGTATAAATATAGAAACAATATAAAAATATATATTATGGAACCATTTCTTCAAACAGGCAAAAGAATTGTCAAAAATTGGTGGGTAATGCTTATTCTAGGTATTCTTTTCCTTATTGCAGGGGTAATAACAGTAACCCAACCTGCGCCCTCATTAGTATTCTTAACCACATTTTTTTCAGTTTCTTTCTTTGTTCTGGGTATTTTCGAAATTTTCTTTTCTTTAAGTAACACTCATACCAGTTCATGGGGATGGTATCTTGCCGGAGGTATATTAGATTTACTAATCGGTATCATATTATTAAAATCCAGCATGATTACACAAATGGGAATTTTAGCTTTCTTCATTGGTTTCTGGCTTTTGTTTAAAGGTGTAAGCCTAATAGGTCATTCCTTTGATCTTAAGAATTTAGGAATAAACAGTTGGGGATGGCTACTGGTATTAGGAATATTGGAACTCATTCTTTCATTTGTCATTATACTTTTTCCACCTGTAGGGTTAGCTGCTCTTCTAATTTGGATTAGTATATCCCTTATTTTCTTAGGTATTTATTATATAGGCCTTTCGTTCAGCCTTAAAAACATTAAAGATAATATAGAGTAAATTTTCTATCAGTTAAAAAATCCCGGCTTTTAAATTGTTGCAATACAAAAGCCGGGATTTTTTGTGCGTATACATCTTGAATATTTATCGTCCCGACTACAGTACTTTAAAACAACAAATTATAATGACAACTTGACACGTTTACTTTCATTTTGTCATTCAAGTAGGTATTGGCATGTTTTTCGAAAACTCAATAAGTACATTTTTTTAATTAAATTAAACAAAAAAAATTATAAGGTTATGTCAGAATTATCAATTAGACCATTAGCTGACCGTGTGGTAGTAGAGCCGGCAGCCGCTGAAACAAAAACCGCATCAGGAATTATTATCCCTGATAGTGCTAAGGAAAAACCTCAGGAAGGAGTAATCGTAGCCGTTGGAACCGGAAAAAAAGACGAACCACTAACTGTAAAAGTAGGTGATAAAGTTCTTTACGGTAAGTATTCAGGAACAGAATTGAAACTGGACGGTAAAGATTATCTTATTATGAGAGAATCAGATATTTTAGCAATCGTTTAATTAAAAATTCATTTTAATCATTAAAAAAAAATACAATGGCAAAAGATATTAAATTTAATATAGAATCTAGAGACGCTCTTAAAAAAGGAGTAGATGCTTTAGCAAATGCAGTAAAAGTTACTTTAGGACCAAAAGGAAGAAATGTAGTAATACAAAAACCTTTCGGAGCTCCTCATGTTACCAAAGACGGTGTAACTGTAGCTAAAGAAGTTGAGCTGGAAGATCCTATCGAAAACTTAGGGGCTCAAATGGTGAAAGAAGTTGCTTCTAAAACTAACGACATTGCAGGTGATGGTACTACTACCGCTACTGTATTAGCTCAGGCTATCGTTAGAGAAGGCCTTAAAAACGTGGCTGCTGGAGCTAATCCTATGGATTTGAAAAGAGGAATTGACAAAGCGGTTATTTCAATTGTTGAAGAATTGAAAAAACAATCTCAGGTTGTTGGTTCAGATTCTGAAAAAATAAAACAAGTTGCTTCTATTTCAGCTAATAACGACGAAACCATTGGTTCTTTAATTTCTGAAGCTTTCGGAAAAGTAGGTAAAGAAGGAGTTATCACCGTGGAAGAGGCAAAAGGAACAGATACTTATGTTGATGTAGTTGAAGGTATGCAGTTCGACAGAGGGTACCAATCTCCTTATTTTGTAACAAATACTGATAAAATGATCACGGAACTGGATAACCCGTATATTTTATTATGTGATAAAAAAATATCCAGCATGAAAGATTTACTTCCGGTTTTAGAACCAGTTGCTCAACATGGTAAATCTCTGCTTATCATCTCTGAAGAAGTTGATGGTGAAGCTCTTGCTACCCTAGTTGTTAATAAATTAAGAGGTTCTCTTAAAATTGCAGCGGTTAAAGCTCCAGGATTTGGAGACAGAAGAAAAGCTATGCTGGAAGATATCGCTATATTAACCGGTGGAACCGTTATTTCCGAAGAAGCAGGATTAACTTTAGAAGGAGCTACTCTGGAAATGTTAGGTACTGCTGAAAAAGTAACTATTGATAAAGATAATACTACCATTGTTAACGGTGCCGGAAGTGATGAAAACATCAAACAAAGAGTAAACCAAATCAAAGCTCAAATCGAGAACACAACTTCAGATTATGATAAAGAAAAACTTCAGGAAAGACTTGCTAAACTTGCCGGCGGAGTTGCTGTTCTTTATGTTGGTGCTGCTTCTGAAGTAGAAATGAAAGAGAAAAAAGACCGTGTAGATGATGCTTTGCATGCTACCCGTGCGGCTGTTGAAGAAGGTATAGTTGCTGGAGGTGGTGTAGCTTTAGTAAGAGCTATTGATGGAGTGGCTAAACTGGAAGGAGCTAATCAGGATGAAAATACCGGTATAAAAATAGTAACCAGAGCTATTGAAGAACCTTTACGTCAGATTGTAGCTAATGCAGGTGGAGAAGGTTCTGTTGTAGTTAATAAAGTTATGGAAGGTA
Organism: Apibacter raozihei; assembly: GCF_004014855.1. Lineage (NCBI taxonomy): Bacteria > Pseudomonadati > Bacteroidota > Flavobacteriia > Flavobacteriales > Weeksellaceae > Apibacter > Apibacter raozihei. The sequence continues at coordinate 1,029,928 of NZ_CP034930.1, read as the reverse complement.
AAGATGATTTCGGATACAACGCAAAATCAGAAAAATATGAAAATATGCTTGCTGCTGGGATCATTGACCCAACTAAAGTTACTCGTGTAGCCTTAGAAAATGCAGCTTCCGTAGCTGGAATGCTTTTAACTACTGAATGTGTAATTACAGACATCAAAAAAGATGAACCTGCGATGCCACCAATGGGTGGAGGTATGCCGGGAATGATGTAATAAAATAATTTTTTTAAATATAAAACTGTCAAAAAGATCTTTTTGACAGTTTTTTTATTTTTGCAAAAAAACTAACTATGGAAAAATTTACGATTGTTGAAAATAATCTGGCTCCAAAAAGCCTTAGATTTATTAATTATTTTATAGACTATGTGGTATTTATCCTCATATACTTCATTTTATTAATAGGTCCTTTTTATTTTTCAGAATATACTGTTATGGATATAATAAAAATAGTAAATGAGCCTGGAATTAAACTTATGACAAGACTTATTAATATGCTTCTATATGCTTTATTTATGTGGGCGGTTGAAGCTTTACTAAAAGGAAAGAGCTTTGGAAAATTCATAACCGGAACTAAAGTAGTAACTGAATATGGTGAAACTCCTACCCTGCAAAATTATTTGTCCAGAAGTTTTTCTCGTATTGTACCCTTTGAATTTCTTTCATTTTTTGGGAGAACTGGCTGGCACGACAAATGGTCAAACACAAGAGTAGTGAAAGAAAAAGATTTTGACAGAGATATGAATGCTTTACAGGCTATTGACCAAATCGATGGAAAGGAAAATCCTGACGAAGGTCTATCATCTATTTCATTATAAACCAACTACATTTGCAAATTTATTAATAAAAATGCTTATAGTTGAAAAATTGTTAGTAATTTTGCAACGTTTTAAATAGGGAACAAATATTCACATGAAAAATCCTTTATTTTACGCAAAGATCTTACTTTTTGGAGAATACGGAATCATTGAAAATTCAATGGGCCTCACCTTACCTTTCGATTCCTACAAAGGGACTCTGAAGTTTTCTTCACAAGAAGATAAGATACATCTTGCCTCAAATATATCTCTGCAAAAATTTGCAGAGTTTTTAGAAACACTAGATTTACCCACTAAATTTGAGCTGGATGTTGCTAGTCTGAAAAATGACATTGAAAAAGGAATGTATTTTGATTCCAATATACCTCAAGGCTATGGAGTTGGAAGCTCCGGAGCTTTGGTAGCAGCCATATTTGAAAAATATTCTTTAAATAAATTATCTTCCGAACAAATTTCCAAACAGGATTTAACCGACCTGAAATTAGTTTTTGGAAAAATGGAATCTTTTTTTCATGGAAAAAGCTCAGGTATTGACCCTTTGATTTGTTACATGAATATTCCTTTGTTAATTCAGTCAAATTCAGAGGTTGACAAAGTGGGTGTAACTCGTACTTCGGAAGGTAAGGGCGCTGTTTTCTTGATTAATTCCGGTATGCCCGGTGAAACTGAGCCTATGGTAAACATCTTTTTTGAAAAGCTAAAAAATGAAGGCTTCCGTAAAACCCTTAAAGAAGAATTTATCCGATATAATAATGACTGTATTGAATCATTCCTGAATCGGGATATGAAACCTTTCTTTAAAAATTTAAAAAAGCTTTCTCTTTGGGCACTCAATAACTTCACACCGATGATTCCAAGCGAGTTTTTAAAAATATGGAAAAAGGGAATTGATACCAATACCTATTATTTAAAGCTTTGCGGTTCCGGTGGTGGTGGATATATACTTGGCTTTACTCAGGACTATGAAGCGACTGAAAAAATGTTGGAAGGCTATAATAAAGAAGTAGTTTATCGATTTTAAGTCTACAATTATAAGTTTTTTGTACTTTTACTTGACATAACCCTTCTATGGAAGCTTCAAGTACTAATATTTTACTTATTAATTTGTCTCTTTTGGTGAGAGTACGAATATTAAATGTGATCATGCTTATTCTGGCAATGTACATTTCGGCTTTCTACCTGTTTGATCACACCGGTCTTTTCTGGGAAAAATTCAAAAATATAAAACTTCACGGCATAGTTTTCTCTTCGGCACTCAGTGCGATGGCGGGCTACATCATTAATTTTTTTTACGATCAGGATAAAGATCAAATTTATCGACCTATTTCTACAATGATGCAACGATTTATACAACAAAGCACTGCATTAAGAATTTATCTGATTTTCAATTTTATATCCCTCACAATTACTTTATTTTTGTCTTATAGAATTTTTATTTTTTTTCTGGTTTACCAATTCTTAATATGGTTATATAGTCATAAACTCAGCCGGCTGGTTTTTATTAATAATCTCACCAATTCTATATTGATGATATTTCCTTTCCTGGCACTCTTTCTGTTCTATGAAAATTATGCTCCCTACATTTTATATCTTGCCGTTTTCCTTTTTCTCATTATTCTGATCCGGGATATTTTTAAAGATTTTCATTCGGTAAAATATGACACACTTTTTCAATACCATACTCTTCCTAACACTTTGGGGTTCATTCCAACCAAAATAATACTTATCTTTTTACTTATACTTTTAACCTGGGTTTCCGTACATCTTACCTTTGAACCACATTTAGTCGAAATCAGGCTATATTACCTGCTCACAGCATTATTATGCATGGGGCTTATACCCGGACTTTGGTTTTCTGATCGACGTTTAATTCAGGTTCTGATAATTATGATTAAATTCTGGATTTTTTTAGGAACTATTTCCCTATTATTTATTGATGGGAATCCCTTACCTTTGCATTTTAGAGGTTAGTAGAATCAATATATTACCTCTACGCCAAATATTAAGTATATTCAAAAGTAATGAAAAATAATTCAAATAACAGAAGAGGCTCAGGAAGAAATGAAAAATCGTATAAGAGAGATTCTTCATATTCAAAAGATACCCGTAAGGAAAACAAAGTTTCCAAATTTGACAATAAAAGAGAAGATAAACCAAAAAGGGATTTTAAATCTCCTCCAACGTTCAGAAAAAATCAGACAAAGAAAACTCCGGAAAAAGAAGGAACCCGATTAAATAAATATATTGCTAATTCAGGAGTTTGCAGCCGTAGAGAAGCCGATTTATTTATACAAAACGGAGTTGTACAGGTGAACGGTAAAACAATTACCGAATTCGGATATCAGGTAATGCCCGGTGATGATGTATTTTTTGATGGAAGATACATCAGACCGGAAAAAAACGTTTATGTGCTTTTAAATAAACCTAAAGGATATATATCTACCACCAAGGATGAAAAAGCCAGAAAAACCGTATTGGATCTGGTTGCTAATGCATCTCCATACCGATTATATCCGGTGGGAAGATTAGATCGTCAGACCACAGGAGTATTACTGCTTACCAATGACGGAGAGCTTACCAAAAAACTTACGCATCCTTCTCATGAAATGAAAAAAATATATCATGTAACCCTGGATCGTAAAGTTTCAGTTGAAGACTTCAATAAACTTCTGGAAGGACTTCGTTTTGAAGAAGGAGTTGCAAAAGTGGATAAAGTATCCTTTATAGAAGGAGCTCCTAAAAATGAAGTAGGTGTTGAAATTCATATCGGATGGAATCGTATTATCCGAAGAATGTTTGAGAGACTGGGTTATAATGTTGAAAAATTAGACCGGGTAATGTTTGCCGGATTGACTAAAAAATCACTCAAACGAGGATATTGGAGAATTCTAACAGACCTGGAAATAAATAATTTAAAAATGCTCTAATGGGAGCATTTTTTTTATATATACTTTCTGACATTCAGATCCTACACATTACAATACCCAAAAAATAATTATTTAATCCCTCTTTTATCCAGCCATTCTCTATAAGCTCTGGCATTTCTCATATGTTCATCAGCATTGGAAGTAAATGCGTGTCTACCTGTATTCTCAATTGCACACATGAACAGATAGTCAGTTTTGGCAGGATTGAGAACCGCATCTATAACAAATTCATTAACCATGCAGATAGGTAATGGGGGTAAGCCTTTGTATTTATATGTATTATAAGGAGAGTCAACCGATAAATTTTTTACCCTTCGAATGAGTACTTTAAATCCTTTTACCTTTCGTTCTGCATAGATAACCGTAGGATCAGACTGAAGCTTCATACCTTTTTTTAAACGGTTTAGATATAAACTTGCAATAACAGGTAGTTCGTCCTTTTTCATATATTCTCTCTGAACGATAGAGGCTAAGGTATAAACTTCCAATCTTGTTAAGCCTAATGTCTGAGCCTGGTCAATTCTTTGATCTGTCCAAAAATTAGTATACATTTTATCGAATCTTGAAAAAAATTCTTGAGGAGGAGTATTCCAATACATAAAATAGGTATCCGGTGTAAAGAATATTTTCAGTTGCTCTACATCTGAAAATCCTTTTTGATGAGCAACGGATTTAAAATAATTGATAAATGTTATAGAATCACTTTCCAGATTTTTCCCTAAATCGCCGGCAAGCTCATAAACATCATCATAGCTCTTCAAGCGTAAATGTACCTCTTCCTGTAAACCAAGACTTATTTTGCGAATAATCTCCTTATTAGTTTCTCCTTTTAACAATTTGTACTTACCCGCTTTTACTTTTTTTGACAGATCCGACTGATGAGCTGAATGATCAAAACTGGCGGCATCAATTAAATAAGGCGATAGTATTTTTCTTACCTGATCATAGGTTGCATGAGTAGGTATAAAAACGATTCCATTTCTGGAAATATTAGAAGAATAATTCTTTTTGTAATAAGGGTAGCCGATAAATATTCCTGCTATTACACCTATACAAATAAGAACTAAGATTAGTCTGAAAACTTTTTTCATACACTTGGGGATTTCCGCACTTCAATATTTAGGTATAACGCAAAAATACAATAAATTTATATCTTTGTATTTACTAAAAATTGTTAAAATTATAACTATGAATCTGGGTCTTCTGGGAAAAAACATATCTTATTCCTTTTCACAAAATTATTTTTCACAAAAATTTAAAACATTGGGTTTGGATGGATATACATATCAAATATTTGATATACAGGATAAGAAAGATATTCCTACACTTTTTGAAATGGAAGAACTAAACGGTTTCAATATCACCATACCCTACAAACAGGAGATTATTAAGTATTTAGATGAACTAAGCCCTGAAGCTGAGAAAATTGGTGCAGTTAATACAGTAAAAATATCCGGAAATAAAAAAACAGGTTATAATACAGATGCTGTTGGTTTTAAAAATTCGCTGATTCCCTTATTAAAACCTCATCATACTTCGGCCCTTATATTAGGCAGTGGAGGTGCATCCAAAGCTGTAGCCTATGTTTTAAATTCTCTACAGATTGATTACCTGGTTGTTTCCAGGACAGGAAATACTAATTACGACTTACTGGATCAGAAAATTCTGGATAATCACCCTTTAATTATTAATACAACTCCCGTGGGAACTTTTCCTAATATCGAACATATGCCTTCTGTTCCTTTTGAGCATTTTACTCCTGAACATCTGGTCTATGATCTCATCTATAATCCTGAGGAAACCCGACTGCTAACCGCAGCCCGAAATAAAGGAGCTCAAATTAAGAACGGTCTGGAAATGCTTCACCTGCAAGCAGAAGCCGCCTGGGATATCTGGAATTCCTGATTCATTGCTGAATAAAAGTATTGTAAAAAGATACTAATTTATCGTATTCTTTTCCGATCATTTTATAATACGTCTCAGCAGATTTATAATCCGCTTTTTCTACTTTTTGCAGAAGAATTCCCACATATTCATGTATTAGACCACAGGATAAATAAAAATCTTGGTATACAATCAGATAATCTGCAGATTTTAATAAAGAATTATTCTTAGGCAAATTTTTGTTATGTTGAATAGAGTTAAAAAATTCTTTGTTTTTTTGAGACAAAGACTCCCGAATCAAAGTGGCCTGCTGTAGCTCCTTCCATATTCCTTGAACCTGAGTTAGATTTTCTTTCATAGGAACAACAAACTCAGCAATTTTACTGGTTTGTAATAACCCTTTTTCTGCTTCATTACCAATAAGCTCAGCTTCGTGAGATACCTCATCCCATAAAGCTACTGCATTTGTAACCTTAGCATTAAGACTGTCTTTTAAAGAATTATAAAGCTTACGATCATCATCTTTTATATATCTTCGAAGGACAAAATAATCCGATATCTCCTGGCAAGTACTTAAATAGGAAGCATATTGATTTTCCGCTAGGATAATTTTTTTATGTATTTCATTTTTTACCGGCAGGTTAGAAATATTTTTATAGGTTTCGAGATATTGAGTACGCTGACCGGAATCTTCAATTACTAAAGGCAAAATAAGAGGTTCCGGCTGTGCATCATATTTAATTTTTATGAAGTTATTTTCCGACTGTGCCAGAACATTTTCATATTTCTTCAATTGTAAAACAACAAAATTCCGATAATAAATAACGGCGTTACTATATTTTATAGTAGACTCATATACAATCGATTGTTTGTTTTTAACTTTCTGCGCGCTTAACCATCCACAAAAAAGTAATACAAAACATCCAAGAATAAGTTTGTTTATTTTTAACATAGTAAAAACCAAATTTAATATTATTTATGATTTTTTATTAAATATAGTTCCTGATGCCTGAGCTTTAGGTAATAGGGTCATGTCTGCTATCTGTACATGATCGGGTCTGGAAACAGCATAATAAATAGCATCCGCAATATCTACTGCCCGTAAAGGTTCAAAACCTTGGTAAACAGCATCAGCTTTATGAGCATCTCCTTTAAAACGAACAAGAGAAAATTCTGTTTCTACAGCTCCGGGAGCTATATTAGTCACTTTGATTCCTTCCGAAAGTAAATCCATCCGCATCCCCTTGCTTATAGCCTCAACAGCATGTTTGGTAGCACAGTATACGGAACCTTTGGGATAGGTTTCTTTACCTGCAATAGAACTGAGGTTTACGATATGTCCACCCTGACCATTTGCAATTAGTATAGGAACCACTGACTTGGAAACGTTTAAAACACCTCTGACATTAGAGTCAATCATAGAGTCAAAATCATCCAAAGATGCCTCCTGAAAAGAATCCAGCCCGTGAGCATTCCCTGCATTATTAATAAGAACAGTCAGCTTTTTCTTCCATTCTTCCGGAATACTGTTTATAGCGTTTACAACCGAGTCTCTGTCACTCACATCAAATTGTAAGGTCATCACTTTTACCTTTTCCTTGAGCTCAGACTGAACTTCCTCCAAACGTTCTGCCCTTCTTCCACAAAGAATTAAATCAATACCGTGATGCGCAAACAGTTCTGCTGTTGCTTTTCCGATTCCTGAAGTAGATCCTGTAATTAAAGCTGTCTTTTGCATACCCTTGTTTTTTTGTTTGATAAAGGTACAAAATGAAAATAAAAATAGCTGCTCAGTAAGCAGCTATTTTAAATATATTATACTATTTGGTATTACCATTCATAATTCTCTATGAACTCAATATCTTTAATTCTAAATCCCCTTGTGTTATCCGTTGACAATACTGAAAATTCCAGTTTAGAATTATCCATAATTAAATTATCCGGAATACGAACCATTACTCCTATATACTTATTTTTATTGTTGGATACGTTTAGTTCCGTATCAGGAATTGACAGTTTTTGATCATTAAGAGTTACTGTCAACAAGTTTGTATTTCCAATATCTCCGGCATTGTAAACATTAGCATTGAACCGATATCTTAAAGTAATATTTTTTCTATTGCCTATCATCAGATGGTCTAAGGTTAGAGATGAATTTTTAGCAGCAGGCATCCACAAAAAAAATCCTTTTTTAGCCAAATCATTAGTCCCGTTTATTTTTCTAATATCGGCGGTTCCATAAGCATCGCTATACGCTACCCCTTCTTTTTCATTATCAAAATTAATAACCGCGGCTACTTTAGGCCAGGGACTAGCTGATATAGGATCTCCGTTGCTTTTAGTCACCTGATTAAAAGTTTCTTTAAAAAAACCGGCAGCAGGAACCGGAGGTACTGAATAATCATCGTTGCTTACACAGGATAAGGTAACTACAGCCGCTAAAATAGCTATCAATGAATATATGTATAATTTTTTTATATTTTTCATACTAATTTTCTTTTACCGTTATTTTGAATCACCTGTTACTTTTATATTATCAATACGTATCCCTACCGTATTCAGCGTTGCTGTTGTATAAAACTCCAGAGTCATAGTTTCTGTAGAAGGCAAATCCTCCGAAGGTTTAATAGTTACATACCCGCTGTTGGATATTTCTGTGGGAGGAATGGTTAACTCTATTCCGTTGCATTTTACTTTTAAAATTGAGGCATCGGAAGAAACCGCATTGTTCGTTCTGAGCTTATATGATACCCTAACATTAGTAATTCCGGAAGTATTTATTCCCGCTATGGTTAATGATGAAGCCCGATTGGCAGGAAACCAGACATGTTTGTTAATAGAAGCTGTTGAACGTACATCGGCCGTAGCGTTGGCATCGCTGTACTGTACAGGAGCTCCCATGTCAAACCCGGTTACGTTAGATATTTTCGGCCACGGACTTGCCCATGCTGTTCCATCTGCTTTCAGACAATTGGAAAACGTTTCGTAAAACAGTGGTGGAGTTTTATCAAAACCTTGTAAATCGTTAATGCTTCTAAGCAGAAACTGATAGGTTTTGTATGAGCCATCATAACGAGTGACCACTCCCCTTGCCCTTCCTTCTGAGTACGGAATGGTATAAGAACCAAAATTTGCATAATCACTTACCCTTACGGTAAAATAATCCGTTGGCAAGTCATTTACCTGATTATTAGTAGCTGTTTTTTCTCTTACAAAAGTTGAGCCTGCCTCATTGAATTCAAGATCACTCAGCTCAACCAATGTGCACAAATAGGCTTCATTATTGTTTACATCTTTTACCGTTAATGGTTTTCCTGAAGCATTTGTTTTTATAACTAAATCTTCTTCATCTTTTCTCTCGTTGCCAAGAACTATCTGAGAGGTCATCACGTTTGGAGAAATCTGATCCACAATATATCGTGTAGATTGTGTAGGTTTCATTCCAATCTGTACCATTCCATTTTGTTTTCCGTAATAAAGTCCTTTTAGCTTCACGTATATTTTTGCCCCCAAAGGATAATAGGTATAAATGCTGGATTTGTTAATACTTAGCATAATTCCCTCCTTTCCATCGGCAGTTACTATAAATAAATTTTTATAAATATTCCCTGCCTGATCGGAAGAAATTACAAATCCCTCGAGAATATCATCGTCGCCAAAAGGAAGAGATTCCGCAAGAGTGTCATTTACCGTTTTCCCGGTAAAAAGAGGAGCGGAAGATCGTATCTCCGTCAGGGTACGAGTAGGTGTTAACTCCTGACCTGCATTTGGAGCAGGGGCTTTATAATCATCATCGTGGACACAGGCCGTAGTTGAATAAACAACAAAAAAGGCTATCCATATTTTAAGAAACGTTTTAACTGTTTTCATAATCACTAATTTGTCACTTTTCATTTAGAATCGTAAATACACATTTAGGAAGTAAGATCTACCCCTATCGTAAAATAATTTGTTTCCAAACAAGGGATAAGTCCTTGCCTGATCTTCTGCAAGCTGAGCATAGTTTGAATATCGTCCCTGTTCAAAAGCTCCGGTAACATATCCTCTTTCATTAAAAATATTGTTAACTGAAAGACTTACTCCCATACTGTATTTTCCAAAACGGAAAGATTTACCTGCATTTGCATTCAGCATAAATACGTCCTGATATTGTTTTTGTTTTAATACAGCCCGTACAGTTTCCGGTGTTGCTCCTTCATACGGATAAGCAGGATCTTCCATAACAAAGTTTTTAGTTCTGGAAAGTGCTGAAATATCTGAATATATATCTTGTAGGAAATTTCCGGTTACTCCTACCCACCAATATCTGGGATTATTGTATCTAAGTCCTAAGGAATATCCTTTTTGAGGTGTTCCTGCTATTTTGTAATCTTTTATATACGATTTACCAAAGCTGTTTACACCGGTAGCCACATCGCTTAAAATATATAAATCCGGGTTATTTTTATAAGTGTACTGTCCTACAGAAGCAATTCCCGATAATGTAAGCGAAGTCATGATTTTCCAGTCAATACCGATTTCTGTGCCCAGATAATCTTTTTCCACCCCGGTGAGCACTTCAGATATAAATGCATCCCCATTACCATCCAGACTAACCCCCTGAGCATAGTAGCGGGTAATTTCCACTGCATCTTTAATTTTCGTATAATATCCTGTAGCCCTTGCTTTTACTGTTGGAGTACGAAGCACGTAACTAATATCACTGGCGTTTATTTTTTGATTGGTCAGGTTAGGACTCATCTGATTGTTTAAACGAGGATTAGCAAATATTTCGTTTAAGGTAGGAGCAGATTCATAATAGGCCGCATTTAAGGTAATAAAATTACGCCCGTTCATTTTATATGTAAGACCTGCCCGCATTCCTGACTCTATGAAATTAGCTTTATTACTTTTTCCGTAAGAATTATCTGCGTATAGGCCATGTCTGAATTTACCGTCTCTGTAGGCCTCATTCCAGGCAAATAATAAAGATACAGCCATTTCCCATTTATCCAGAGTTAACCGGGTAGTTGCATTGGCAGATACTTCCTGACGGTGTAGTTTGTAATAATATTCTGTTTTATCTCCTTTTCTGGCTACACTTCCCGGGCGTTCAATATTATAATCATCAATTGAAGTTGCAGAACCATCTCCTTTCAGAAAAGAAGATTTGTTAATTACAAGGTCTGCTCCCAGCAAATCGTTGACTTCCCTGTAATTTTCAGAATTCAGATTCTGATAATTCAAATTAAGGATAAATTTCCAATTATCTGCAAACTGAGTACTTAAGTGAGTGGCAGCATTAAAGGTTTTATCTTTAATCACATCGTCTACTAAGAAAAAAGTTGCACGTCTGCCGGTTATCCCGCTATACGGATCTGTGTAAGTAGGAGCATTATAATTTGCATTGTATAACCGTTCCCAGTTTACCTGAGTAACTGAGGTATCGTTGCTCTCCCATGCATCCAGCATTCTTTGATATTCAGTAGCATTTCCTACACTTAACCAGTAGCTGGGCAAATTTTTATAATAAGTAGGGGATGGATTATCGGCTTCGAAACGGTTCAAACGGGAACTTTTATTATACCCGAACTGATAAGAGGCTGTGGTTGTCAATAAGGTCTTTGGTGAAATGTCCCAGTAATGGCTCAGCATGAACATGGGTTCAAAAATACGTTTTACTCTCTCATTTCTTTTATCTCCATCCTGCCAACCCCAATACGAGTTGTAGTTCTTGCCTCTTAAATCATATGCTTCCTGTGTATTAGGACTGGAACCCGATTTTCTTGAAGGTGAGCCAAAAGCTGTCAGGTTAATTCTATGTTTATCCGACAATTTTTTTTCTATAGAAGCAAAATATGCATAAGAATCATTATAGGTACCGTCAATTACACCTTCTTCCATCCATCTGCGGGATCCCGAAATAGTAAAAGCCCATCCGGAAGGGAGCATACCTGTAGAATAGGTAGCCATTAAACGATGCTGATAAGTACGGTTAGTTAACGAATAAGATAAATTTAATCCTTTGCGATAGTTGGATGCCCGCGTATCGTAGTAGGTGGTTCCTCCCAGATCGCTGAAAGAAAAATCGGATACGGTATTATTCTCGGCCAACTCATACGGATATTTAATTACGTTGTTCAGCCCTCCCCAGTTACCAAAATCGGGTCTCCCGGTATGGTTTTTTGACATGGGTATACCGTTAAATAAAATATTGGAATACCGGTTATCCGTACCCCGGACTTTAAACCAATACGCTCCCAGCTCAAAGGCTGCAGTACGTGAAAAGACATCTCTTGAAGCCTGTAACAACCCTATTCCTGTTTGTCCTACGGTAGATCCTTCATCTGTAGATAAATCTCCGTCTGTTAACGTGATCATTCCGACATCTACCTGCGAAGGATTGTATTCCAATTTAATTTCGCCCATATCTTTTTTTATTTCTCCCTGTGAAAGTGTAAAAGATAATGTGGAAGGAATGTATCCGGATTTTGTTACAATTAAAAGATATTTTCCCGGAGTAAGATCTTTTATCTGGAAATATCCGACAAAATCTGTAGAAACCTGTAAAGAGCGATCTTCCCCTAAGCTTATTGTGGCATGATTTACGGGCTTGCCATCCTGATCTTTAAGATAGCCGAAAATCATAGTTTGTGCAATGATTACCTGATAGAAAAACACTATCAGACAACTCAGCCTAAATTTCATCATACTTAGTTATTTTCGTTAAACTTATGTTAACAAAACTAATTATTTATTTTTACATTTGTGCAAATAAATCAATCAAAATGAATAATTTATTGTTAAGAATCATATTTCCTTGCTTTTTTATTACGCTTTATTCAAATGCTTATGCGCAGAACTCTCAAACGAGGAATTATAAGACGGCAACCGTTATGTTTTATAACGTGGAAAACTTATACGACACCATCAAATCGGCAGATATCATAAATGGCAATTTATTACCGGAAGATCCTAACTATCAAATCAGCGTTCCTGAAGACAGCGCTCTGGCTTCAGGGTTAGAAATTTACAAGGGAGAGCTTAGTTTTGAAAAGCTTAAAGGAAAACAGGTGATAAGAAAACAGATTCTGACGGATGAGTTTTACTATCAGGGCACCAAGGTCTGGAATTCAAAAAAATACCAGCAGAAAATAAGTAATCTGGCCAAAGTAATATCTGAGGCGGGCAGAACCGAAACACATGCTTCCCCTGCCATCGTAGGCTTATGCGAGGTTGAAAACGAACACGTTTTAAACGACTTGTGCAAGGAACTGCGAAAGAAAGGAAGTGTTTACGGGTTTGTACATTTTAATTCTTTTGATGCGCGGGGGGTAGATACCGGACTTTTATATGACAAGTCCCGTTTTATCGTAACAGGACAAAAAAGACTGATTGTCAGTCTGGAAAGGAACTCGGGCTACCGGGAATATACACGGGATATTTTATGGGTAGAAGGACTGCTGGATGGTGAAAAAATGTATTTTTTTGTCAATCACTGGCCTTCAAGAAGAGGAGGAGAACAGGCCAGCATGCCGAAAAGAATTAAAGCGGCAGAGGTGCTAAAAAAAGCCATGGACAGTATTCTCACTGTGAACCCTGATGCTAAAATCCTGGCTATGGGAGATTACAACGACGATCCTACCAGCCCCAGCATTAAAAAAACCATCGGAACTTTTTCCAGAAAAAGCGATATAAAAAAAGGATTGTATTTTAATCCGGCAGAACAATTATACAAAAAAGGATCCGGTACTCTAGCTTATCAGGACATTTTCAGCTTTTTTGATCAGCAGATCATGTCTCCGGCTATGGTCAGCAATCCCAACCAAGGATATCAATATTACTCTATGAATGTTTTTTCCCCACTTTATTTAACTACTAAAGAAGGACAATGGAAAGGCTACCCCTTCCGTTCGTTTTCGGGAGATAATTATACCGGCGGATACAGCGATCATTTTCCGGTTTACACAATTTTAATCAAGGAAATTAACCCGTAGATATTCTCGATAAGCAACCTAATAAAAAAACCGGCATTCTCATTTAGAATGACGGTTTTTTTTAATGTACTATCTTTTTTCGATTTTTTTAAAAAATCAGAATTTACTTCATAAAAAAGGCCCCGAAGATAGTCGAGGCAAACTTAACAGTTTAAGATAAATAAAAATGATTTACAATATAATCTTAGTTCCTTATAAATCATATTATAAACTAAAGATTTTATATTAAACTAACCTTAGTCCTTTTTTTCAATAAAATACTATCAATTTATTAGATTATCAATCATTAGAAAACCATAACATATTTTCTTCTATTATATCTTTTACGATTTTTTCATTAAATGCAGTTATACAAAATCTTGTATCAGTGTACTAGTAAAACGGATGTGTTTTATTAATTCTTGTTTTTTACCTTATGATTGTTCAATCTTTTACCATAGTTTTAAAAACCATTTTCCTAAACTATAGACTATTGATTTCCTAAAAGTTATTAGACAATTTCCTTCGTAAAAACCTATTTTATTTTAGTATCATCAATAGCTATAACCTTCATAAACATGCAAAAGTTATCCTCTAAAATTTATATCTCCTGATATTTGATTTTCATCTTGATCTATCTCATAATATCCCAAGTCGAAGTCCAAAGATAAATCATCTAAGATTTCCTCGATTTGTTTTAATATTTTAATGAAATTTGCTTCATAACCTTCGTAATCTATATGAATAAAATATTCAACGCTATCAGTTGTATTTATATATAGTTCAAAATAGTTTTCAACATATTCATAATCATATCCAAAAATCCTCGTTCTATATGATAGATTTGGAAATACCTTTTTTTAAATTTTCATACAATATTTGAGGGTCAGGGTCATTTATGCTTCCGTCTCCTCTAAATTTGTTTAAATTCATAAATGGTTCTATACCAAATTCCTGGTTTTTACTTTTATAAATATATTTTCAACATTAAGATGAGAAATTTAGATTACAATGTTACTTTTAAACTCTTTACCCCTTCTACCCCTCCATTATCAAACTTTGTATTGATAATAAAACGAAAATAATTATATCTAATATCTTTATTAGCACCGCGATTAAATGAAAATTATTATTCAGAATATCTTGTGCTAAATTTCTTAATTCTGCACTACTCATATTTGATAAATCAAAATTCACTATATTTTATCTTATTTTCCGCAATTAGATGACTTTATAATCTCATCAAATTTACTTTGCTCAACCATAGAACTATAAGATTAATATCTTTTGTGTTTGCTGTTATCATAGATGAGTCTTGAATTCTAATATCTCTTGTAAAGATGACAATTTTCAAATAAATCAGATATTGACTGATTTATTTGTTTGATTAAGTCCGCTAGTATAATTATTTAATTTTCTGACAACAGTAAGCTCAAAGCTAATATTAATACTTATTTAATAGCATATCTATATAATTGTCAATAACAATCTTTTTTTCAGAATTATTTTTTAAAAAATCCTGAATTATTGGATTTATAAAAATTATTAGATTAGGGATTGTTATATTAATTGATTTTTCAATAGTTGTAAAATCAAAAAACGTAATCGTTCCGTTATTTTCAAATTCATATCCATTAAAATCCCTCATACACCCTATACCTCTATAGATCATATCTAATTCAGATTCTATACTTTCAGAAGGTATTATGTAGAAATAATTAATTATTGGAATATATTTTGGATCAAAAAAAACATAAATTTCATTAAGTATCATATTACTAATTTTTAACAGCATGAAAACTTTGACTCTGTTGCACTGTTGCTTTATATTCTACCTTAAGCTCTTTTAATCGTTTATTCATAAATTAATAAAAAAAAGAACTAAGATCTACAACATTCTTTATTATAATCATCAACCCAACTAAAATCGCCATCTACAACACAAGGTAGAAGAAATGTTTGTATCAAAATACAAATATTTCTAATGCCATCTTTCACCTTATCCAAGCTGGGATCATCATCCAACTCATGTAACAACGGATCTTTGTAATTCGGGTCTTTCATTTTTTTATCTCGGATTACTCCCACAGCACGTGATAGCTTTAATGAATCTTGCATATCGTTACGCCCAGTGTAACAATTTGGAAAAACAGCATACATATGACTGTCAAATCCCTCTATAATTAATAGCTCACATTTTGGAAAATACAACACTATATCTGCCCCAGATCTTGCTGTTTCATAAGGACAAGGCCAATCAAATTCTTTTAATATTTCATTCAGAATATCAATTTTGAAATAGGTTTCGGGGTAATACATTTCTTCCATATTTTTTTTTATTTTATGGCTGTACCATCCAGAAGGATAGTGTAGCCTTTTGATTTCAAATATTCAACTTCTCGACCAAAGATAGATTGTATTTTATTACCATTTACATCTAAGACAAATTCACGAAGATTGTCAGTAACATAAATAGCTTTTTCGTTCAATGGATTGGAAACTAACCTAAAATTATCTCCTCTTTTAATAGCATCATCCAGCCATGGATTATTACTGATTGCTTTTAATATTTCTCTGGATGCAAAGCCTTTAAAATCCCTCAATATATTTTGTAGCAAACACCCTTCCTCTGCTCTAACAATCATATGAACATGATTGGTCATTATACACCATGCAAACAGTTCCAAGCCCTTATGGTTCCGACAAAAATTCGAACTGTCAACCAATATATCTTTATATTCATTACGGGTAAAAACATCAACCCAATCTTTAACAGCAAAGCTGATAAAGTAAAGCCTATCAGGATTATGAAATTTATATCTTCTACTCATAATAGTTATAATCTATTTTTACTGCGCAACACACGGACTGGAAGTCCGCTCCAGCAGGGGGTTTCAGATATTATTTACCAATCAATCTCCCCTTTTTCTCGCAAACGTTGTACTTTTACTCCAAATTGATAGCCTATATTAAAAATATCAGTTAAAGTAAATTACATTTATTATTTTGAAATCAGTATTATACATTTCATTGTACCATTCCAATGTTTGTTTCAAATAATCCTCACTATTACACATTATTCGAAAAATAGTTTTTTTATAACTTTCCATATGCTTTTTATTTTATACCATCTATTAATATTAGTCTACTATCTTTAGTTTTAAAAACTTTATTTATTGGCTATGTGTTATACATTGGTTCTTTGATCTAAAGAGGTATAATTTTATTATCCCAAACATTACAATCTTCTATAATATTCTTAAACCCGTATTCTTTAGACAAGTTATAATTATTTATAAACTTTGTTTTTTTTATCGTTGCTTCGTCGAAGTCAGCAGCCGAAAAATCACAAGAGAGAAAGATCGAATCCTCAATTAAAGCTCCTTCCAAATTCATCTCAAACAAGTTACATTCAATGAATTTACAACCTTTTATTTCACTTTCGGAAATGAATAATTTAGATAAATTACACTTTATAAATATACAATTATCGAATTTCCAGTTATAGCAAGCAAAAGGGGTATTAATTAAATCAGACTCATTGAAAATCGAATTCTCAAAATATACATTTGAATCATTTGCATAGATATACCCACCTCTTTCAACAATCAGATCTTTAATAATTGAACTTTCTAAATCTATTGGGATAAGAAAATTTGATTTCCCACTTTTTATCCGAAGATCATCTATAATTTTTTTCAAATTTTCATTATCTAATATTCTCATGTTTCTTAAGTATTATTGGAACAATGGAATTCGTCTCATCCTGATATTTTAATTCTCACTTATTATTTTTTCTAAATAATTAATATTTAATAATTTTATATACTTTTTTACACTTAAATACCAGATAAAAATTCGTTTTCCAAGTAAATTGCTTTAATATTTTCTTCAATACTCTCCATCGAAAGAATCCATTCTCGAGTAACTTTTCCTCTAGTTATTTAAATCATCTATTCTACTAAAGATTACTAAATAAATGTCCGACAAATTTCCCAGAACCTCCAAGCATAAACTTTTAATTTATTTTTTTCATGTAAGAAATATGATATTCAGGAGTTGTTGTTACTCCAGCCTTATTTTCTTCTTGATAATCTAATGAAAATTGCATTTCTGCATCTTTCAAAACATTTACAATTTTATTAATAAGTAATTTACTGTTTAATAAATTGTTTTTGATTCTTCCTGACAAATAAAATGAATTAGAATAAGGTTCAATTGACAATTCAATTTTGTTATCTTCATAGATCAAAATTGTTCCTTGTTCAATTTTCTTAAAATTTCCTTCTAGCAGAATTCTTTTTAATACTTCTTCAATTGTATTTATGTCGTTAGAATATATCGTTGAATAAATTGCTGTCTCCATAAAATTTATAATTTAATGAATGGTTTTAGATCTAAACTTCCTCCAAAGGTTTGAGTTGTAATATTTTCAATATTTAAATTGAGACAAACACCTCGCTGACATTCAATGGAGTATTTAAGTTTGAAATAAAGAAATTACTTTTTCTTTATCAATTGGAATATTTTTATTCGTAAAATCTACAAAAAATTGTAATTGCCATTTTTGCGTTTTTATAGCTTGTTTACTTGTTGGAAAAGTCCAGGGAGGATATATTCTAAAAGCAGTTTTTCCTTTATTATCTTCATTAGACATGATACCTTTTTTAATCAGAATATTCTTATCAAAAATAAATTGTCCTACATTATCTTTATCTGCAGATCCAATAATTAAAAACTCTATATCATCGTTGCTATCAAAAGGAAGGATGATATCCGATAGCCTTTTCCAACAGGTCACAAACTGACCTATTTTAGTTGGAGTTGTCTTACCTTCCCTAAATAAGACATTTTTATTTTTTATACTAAATCTACAGGCATTGTATTCCAAACTTTCATTTTCTCTAACAGGATATTGTGTTATTTTCATCCCAGATTCAGCATATAAATGTTTTATTGCTAATTCTAAATTAATTGGTAATTCTTTTGGAATAAATGTTCTATTTTTTTCTTTGTTATGTTTATTGTCCATAGCCTTACCTCCATTATAAAACTATTAAAGTTATATTTTTGATTGTTTTATCTAATTATTTACACTCTTTTCTAAGTTTCTAGAAAATATTGGATAGACATGCTTTCTGTTCTGTCTATACTCTCATAAATCAATTAAATTTTTCCGAAAAAAAGATGCGAAATCTAAAAAGACATCCATATCGTTTTCTCTTACAATTTGCAACTTTGGAACATTTAAAGGTTCAACAGCTTCAAACAAATCATTTTCTTCATACGGAAAGAATCTCTATGGAGATCTTGCGATAAAGAACTTAACCGATGATTGGCAATAGTCAAATCATTGTTGCGACGTATCACAAAGATAATAAATTTTGAAAGCGATTCACAATACTAATAAGTACTTACCAGATTTCAACCATCCGATCCATTATAAGAGCGAACAAAATGTTAAAATCTTCTATTTTTCAGAAGATTTCTTAAATCTCTTTATATATTTGCATCTATGTTTTTTAAAGCAATTGAAACCGATAAAAACTCTAAGGCGCGGGCCGGAATTTTAGAAACGGATCACGGCAGTATTGAAACACCTATTTTCATGCCGGTGGGTACTGTAGGAACTGTTAAATCTGTACATCAGCGAGAGTTAAAGGACGATATTCAGGCACAGATTATTCTGGGCAACACTTATCATTTGTATTTACGTCCAGGAACGGATATTTTATATAAGGCCGGAGGGCTTCACCAATTTATCAACTGGGATCGCCCTATTCTTACCGATAGCGGAGGATATCAGGTGTTTTCACTTTCCCAGACACGAAAAATTCAGGAAGACGGGGTACGTTTTAAATCTCATATAGATGGTTCGTACCATTTTTTCACACCAGAAAAATCAATGGAAATTCAACGTTATATCGGAGGAGATATTTTTATGGCCTTTGATGAATGCACCCCCTACCCTTGTGATTACTCCTATGCCAAGAAATCACTGGACATTACTCACCGCTGGCTGAAACGATGCGTCAGCTGGTGCGAGGAAAATCCGGAGGTTTATGATTATAAACAACATTTATTCCCCATTGTGCAGGGCAGTACATTTGAAGATTTGCGGAAAATTTCTGCTGAATTTATCGCTTCTGTAGGAGCCGATGGAAATGCAATCGGGGGATTGAGCGTGGGTGAACCGGAAGAAGAAATGTACCGTATTACTGAGGTAGTTACAGATATTTTACCCAAAGACAAACCCCGCTATCTTATGGGCGTAGGTACTCCATGGAATATTCTGGAATCTATTGCACTGGGAGTAGATATGATGGACTGTGTTATGCCCACCCGAAATGCGCGCAACGGTATGCTTTTTACCTGGCAGGGAGTTATCAATATAAAAAATAATAAATGGAAAGATGATTTTTCCGTGCTGGATCCGGAGGGTACTTCTTTTGTAGATCAGGAATACAGCCGTGCATATCTGAGACATCTTTTCTCAGCCAACGAATTTTTGGGTAAACAAATAGCATCGATTCACAATTTAGCCTTTTACCTGGATTTGGTACGCACAGCACGTAAACATATTCTGGCAGGAGATTTCAATGCCTGGAAAAACTCCGTAACCCCGCAGCTGCGCACCCGCTTATGATAAACATACTTGATCGATATATTATCCGTAACTTTCTGGGAACGCTTTTTTTTATGCTTATCCTTCTTATCGCAATTTTTGTGATTATTGATATTCAGAGCAACTATCAGGATTTTAACGAAAACGGATTCAGCATTGTAGATACCTTACGGATGTATTATCCGTATTACGTGGTTTGGGCGGTTAATGTTTTTGCCTCCATTCTGGTATTTATTTCGGTTATTTATTTTACTTCACGACTAACCAATAATACGGAAATTGTAGCTATTACCAGTTCGGGAACCAGCTTTTTCCGGTTTTCACGCCCCTATTTACTCGTGGGCATTTTTATAGCCTCTCTTTCCTTGGTGACCAACCACTTTCTCCTTCCGTGGGCGAATATTAAAAAAAATGAATTTAATGTAAAAACTCTTACCGGTAGTAAAAGGGAAGCTTATTTTGCGAACCAGAACATCTCATCACAAATATCGCCTACAGAATATTTGTTTGTAAACAGCTACAATAGACAGTCTCAAAGAGGTATCGGCTTTATGTATCAGAAATTTAACTCTCAGAGAGTTTTACTGCAAGAAATACGTGCCACTGAAATATACTGGTCTGATAAGGATAACACTTATGTTTTAGGCGGATATTTTGAAAAGACCTATTCTGATAAAGGAAAAATCCTTACACTTAAAAACGGACAAACCCTAAAAAAACATTTTAATTTTACTCCCGACGAGCTTCTTCCGGAAGCCTTTGTTGCAGAAACCATGAATACTCCGGAACTGCTGAAATTCATTAAGAAAGAGAAGATGAAAGGCGCTAATAACGTAAATATTTATCTTAATGAACTGCACCAGAGAACCAGCGCTTCTGTAGCTGTTTTGATCCTTACCTTTTTAGCTCTTTCATTGTCTTCGACTAAGCGAAGAGGGGGTATCGGGTTAAACCTGGCCATAGGTATTTCATCTGCCTTTCTCTATATATTTTCATTCCAGGCACTTCAGGTTTTTTCTTCCAAAGGAATTATGCCTTCCTGGTTTGCTGTATGGCTTCCGAATTTTGTATTTGGAATCGTTACCCTGATTTTATATTTTAAACGTGCCTATGCATAAGTAATTAGTTATATTTAAAAATCATGAACAAAAACAAACTGGCAAATATAATTGCATTTTTAATAGGTCTCTATTTTATAGTCCGTGCTTATTTCTGGTATAAAAACAGCAATGGCGAAGATGAAAAAAATATATATATGGCTGTTTTATACCTGCTGATAGGAATTGTTGCTTTTAGTGCCCAAATATTTGTAAACACGAGAAAAAAGAAAAAAGATAAGTAACTCATGATTCATATCCTTCACATCGAAAGCTCATCAAAAAACTGCTCTGTATCCCTCGGAACTAATGGAAAGCTGAATTCTTTATGCGAGGAAATTTCTCTGGATTTCAAACATAATGAAAAATTGCACACTTTTGTGGAATGGGCTCTGGAAGGTGCTGAAATAGAACTAAAGGATCTTCATGCTGTTTCGGTAGGCAAAGGTCCCGGCTCCTACACGGGTCTACGAATTGGTGTTGCCTCGGCTAAAGGATTTTGTTTTGGTAACGATATTCCGCTTCTTTCCATTAATTCTTTATATTCATTAGCTTTTCCTTTTTTTCATTTGGAATACGACTTTATTATTCCCGTTATGGATGCGCGAAGAATGGAAGTGTATACCTGCGTATACGACCCGACAGGAAACGAAGTTGAAAGCACCCACCCGCACGTCCTTGCCAAATCTTCATTTGAAAAATACAGAGATAAAAAAATACTTTTTGTAGGAGATGCTGTAGAAAAAACTCAATCTTTCTTCAGAGATCTTGATCCGAATTTGCAAAATTTTTTCACATACGAACTCTCATACCCCTCTGCTAAAAACATGATTGAAGCTTCTTTCCAAAAATATAATTCTAAACAATGGGAAGACGTTGCTTACTTCGATCCGCTATATCTAAAAGAGTGGAAATAATCTTTTTTTAGTTTATCCTTTTTTTAACTCTTCTACCAATAAATGAGCGGTATTTTTAGATGCTCCCAAATCTCCAAGTTTATGCCTGAGTTCGTCATACTCTTTCTTTAGTTTTTTCTGATAATCACTCTGGGTAATTTTTGTTAATTCCTTTTTTAAATTATTATAATTCAAATCATTTTGTATAAGCTCCTGTACTACTAAACGATCCATTATCAGATTAACGAGTGATATGTACCGTATATGTTTAATTAAGCGTTTTGCTATTTCGTAAGAAATCCTGCTTCCTTTATAACAGACAACCTCCGGCACATTTAATAAAGCCGTTTCAAGTGTTGCTGTTCCGGAGGTTACTAAAGCAGCCTGAGAAATTCTTAAAAGGCTATAGGTTTGATTGGATACAATTTTAACATGAGAGCTTAAAAACTGCTGGTAAAACTCTTTATCCATGGATGGAGCACCTGCAATGACAAACTCATATTCCGTAAAATCTTTTTCAACGGAGAGCATAGCTGAAAGCATTTTTCTGATTTCCTGCTTCCTGCTTCCCGGAAGTAAAGCAATGATAGGTTTTGTGGAAAGACCATGGGTTTTCCTGAATTCAGATTCATTCAAATCCGGCATATCTTTTAATACATCCAGCAAAGGATGACCTACAAAATCAACCGTATAATCATATTTCTTGTAAAAATCCTTTTCAAAGGGAAGAATCACAAACATACGATCTACATACTTTTTGATGGTTTTCACCCTTCCTGATTTCCATGCCCAAACCTGCGGCGATATATAATAAAAAGTTTTAATTCCTGCTTTTTTGACAAATTCACATATTCTGAGATTAAAACCCGGATAATCAATAAAAATAACGCAATCCGGACGATATTGAAGAATATCTTTTTTACAGAATCGAATATTTCCGAGGATAGTTCTCAGATTCATAATAACTTCTGCAAATCCCATAAACGCCAATTCTTTATAATGCTTTACCATATCACCTCCCTGGGCTTGCATCAAATCCCCTCCCCAGAAGCGAAATTCAGCCTGAGAATCTTCATTCTTAATTGCTTTCATTAAATTGGATCCGTGTAAGTCTCCAGAAGCCTCGCCTGCAATAATATAATATTTCATACGTATAATAATCTAGGTTTTGAAGGATTTGAACCCCTCCACATATTGTTAAAAATATTTTTCCAGTTAATAGCTGAAAATTCTTCCTTATTTATACCTGATAACCACAAGGCTTTTAACATACATTAAGAAAATGAATAAGAATATACTTTCTATCAATTTCAAAAATGAATACTGAACGGAAAAAGCTAAAATCAAGTATTAAAAAAGGTTTACACATTTAAAAAATGATTTACCGCATCATAAAACGCAACAGGATTGTCCGCCTGAACCCAGTGTGATGCCTTAGGTATTACTTCCAGTTTTTCTTTAGGAAACTGCTGTCTGATATAAAATTCATCTTGTTTTAGTATATAATTGGAATTTTCTCCTGCAATAAATAATGCAGGCCCCTCATAGATACCAAACGATATAGGTTTATTGATTAGCTGAGTATAGTTATCGGTTAGAGATTTGAGGTTAAATCGAAAATCGAAGTGCTCTTTATCTGTACGGTAAACATTCTTCATTAAAAACTGAATAATACCCGGCTCCTGAATATAGGCAGACAATGCTTCTTCTACTTCTTTACGGTCGTTGATTCGGGAAAAATCCACACTCTGCAATGCTTTAATGACTGCCTGATGATGAGGTGGATATGCTTTGGGTGCCATATCTACCACTATGAGTTTGTCAACCAATGAGGGATGCTTGATTGAGCATTCCATTACAGCTTTACCTCCTAATGAATGACCCAGTAAAATAACTTTTTGTAACTGGTAGTGGTTGCAGTAATTCACAATATCGTCAGACATAGAAGTATAATCCATAATGTCAGAATGAAAACTTCTTCCATGGTTGCGCAGATCAATAAGATGAACTTCCCGGTCTTCTGCAAATTTCTTACCCAATGTTCCCCAGTTATCCAGCATACCAAATAACCCATGAAATATTAACATAGGGGTTGTTTCCGGCTTTTCATATATTTTTGAGTGTAAAATCTGATTTTCCATTTATTTACAATAACTTTTTACAAAAATACAGATATTATCACAGAATAATACAACATAAAATTTCGTTAGTTTTAAACTCTTGTATTTTAAAAATTGGTATATATATAATAAAAAAATGTATTTTTGAACTATACTTTATTAAAAAGCCTTTACAATTAATTATAAAAAGTCAGATTTTATGAATAACTCAAATGAAAATTTAAAAAGACACCTCACCAACAGACATATCCAGTTAATTGCAATTGGTGGTGCTATAGGTACAGGATTGTTTATGGGTTCCGGTAAAACTATCAGCCTGGCAGGTCCTTCCATATTATTGGTTTATGCCATTATTGGTTTTATCATATTTTTTGTCATGCGTGCCATGGGAGAATTACTTTTATCGAATTTAAAATACAAGTCTTTTGTTGATTT
Organism: Apibacter raozihei; assembly: GCF_004014855.1. Taxonomy (NCBI): domain Bacteria; kingdom Pseudomonadati; phylum Bacteroidota; class Flavobacteriia; order Flavobacteriales; family Weeksellaceae; genus Apibacter; species Apibacter raozihei. The sequence goes on along the minus strand of NZ_CP034930.1, from coordinate 1,005,175 downwards.
CGTAACGGATTTACTAGGACCTATGGCTGGCTTTTTTATGGGATGGACCTATTGGTTCTGCTGGATTGTAACAGGAAGTGCTGATTTGATAGCTATATCCGGATATATAGAACAATTATACCCCGGATTGGTAGCTCCCTGGATTCCTGCATTGTTATGTGTTTTATTATTTTTCTTTCTTAATTTATTGACTGTAAAACTTTTTGGCGAAACTGAATTCTGGTTTTCTATTATTAAAATATTAGCCATAGCCCTGTTGATTCTGGTAGGTATTTTTTTAATTATCTATCAGTTTGAAACGCCATCAGGAGTTACGACTTCGTTATCGAATATTTGGAATGACGGGGGAATATTTCCAATGGGATTTACTGGCTTTATGGCTGGTTTCCAAATTGCTGCTTTTGCATTCGTAGGTGTTGAACTTGTAGGAACCACAGCAGCAGAGGCCAAAGATCCTGAAAAAACACTACCTAAAGCTATTAATGCCATTCCGGTCAGAGTAATCTTGTTTTATGTATTGGCCTTAGCTGTAATTATGTCTGTTATGCCATGGCGGACTATTGATCCGGACAAAAGCCCTTTTATAACACTATTTTCTTTTGCAGGTATTGCTGCGGCCTTCCATATTACCTATTTTGTTGTTTTAACCTCTGCCGCTTCATCAGCCAATAGCGGAATTTTTTCTACCAGCCGTATGTTATACGGTCTTTCTTCCAGCAGCAAGGCACCCAAAATATTTAATAAACTTTCAAAAGCATCGGTTCCGGCCTATGGTCTTACATTTTCATGTGCGTGCCTGATACCTGCAGTATTCTTACTGTATATAGGTAATGATGATGTAATGAAAGCTTTCACTTTAGTTACCACTGTAGCTACCGTACTATTTGTATTTGTATGGTCTATGATTTTATTTTCTTATATAGCATTTCGTAAAAAGAGGCCAGAACTTCATAAAAAATCCAAATTTAAAGTTCCCGGCGGATTATTTTCCATTTATCTATCTTTACTTTTCTTTATCATTCTTATTGTAACTTTTTGGTTCGAAGGTGATACTCAACAAGCTCTTATATTTACTCCCTTATGGTTTGTGATTTTAGGGATATGTTATTTCCTGATTCCTAAAAAAATAAAAAGTCAATGGAAACCTTTTTCCGAATCTGAATAAGAAATATTTATACTATATACAACCCTGATATTATTCGTTATTATCAGGGTTTTTTACTTGATTCAGGTGCTCATGCAGTTTATTTATTGAATCCAGAAGCTCCTTATGATTCTGATGTATCATTCTGATATTTTTATGTATAACTATACCACTACCTGCAGCAATAGATGCTCCCAACGCACTTAGAACATTAGTATAATTACCGAAAATCAGTTGTGAAGTATCTGACGGAGCATATTCTTTCCAGGTAGGTATTATTGCACACATCAGGGCAAATATCACCAGATAAAAAAATAGAAAAAGATAAATGAAAATGGATAGTTTACTAGATAAAACTGCAGGTATCTGACTAAAGACACGATTTAATAGATTCATTACTTACGTTTTTTTTATTTCTAATTTAAAAAAACTTATATTATTGACAATGAAAAAATTAAAAATTAGAAATTAGATTATCTATGTACTTATAAACATAACTTCTTACTCTTAAGAATTCTTTTGATATAATTATATGCAAGTCATCTCTCTAAATTATTTATATTTGATATTAAATAATCCATTTTGAATGTTAATATCTATAGTTGTGCCCGTTTATAATGCTGAAAAATTTTTAAAAAAATGTCTGGATAGTATTATTAATCAAACATATAAAAATTTTGAGTTAATCCTGATTAATGATGGATCCACAGATTCCAGCCTTAACATTTGTAAGGAATATGCTGAAAATGATTCTAGAATTTGTATTATCAATCAGACAAATAAAGGAGTTTCAATTACAAGAAATACCGGTATTAATTCAGCGAAAGGAGAATATATATGTTTTATTGATTCAGATGATTGGGTAAATCCAGATTATTTAAAAGATTATATAGATCATCTTTCAAGCCCCTCTCTGCTTTTAGTTCAAGACATTAACAGGTTTACTCATAATGTCTTTGAACCTTTTTCTCAAGGTTATGCTAATGAGATAATAGATCTTAACGATCAACTAGATACCTTTCTTAATAATTATAAATATACACAAGGGTATCCTTTTAATAAATTTTACAATCTTGGAATTCTGAAAAAAAACTCAATTTTGTTTCCAGAGGATTTAAATATAAATGAAGATGAAATTTTCTATTACAATTATCTAACCCATGTTAATAAACTATTTTTTTTAAAAAAAGCAAATTATAATTACTACTATCGTGAAGATTCTTTAAGCAGGACTGCTAACTTCAAGAGCTACTATTTATATATGGTGTATTATTATAATTACTTCAACGAACTAGAGAGTAAGGCTGATCCAAAGTTTAAGGAATTTTTAAAAAATCTGAAAGTTGAAAACTATAATAATAAATTTATCTATGCTTTTAGAAGCGTACTTTATCAGGAAAAATCAAAAAAAATAAGAATCGAAAATTTAAAACTTTTAAATCAACTTCCAGAAGATTTCATTAATAAAATTCAACCTAGAACACTATTACAAAAGATTGATTTTTTTCTTTTAAGAAAAAAATTCTATTCTCTTTTAGATACTATAATTTTATTAAAAATAAGAAAATAAACTAAAATTTATATATTATAAAAACAGATACAATGGCAAGAAACTGGCAAACTATAAAGGAGTATTCCGATATATTATTTGAATACTGGGAAGGTATAGCAAAAATAACCATTAATCGTCCACAAGTATACAATGCTTTCAGACCGGAAACCAATTTTCAGATGCTGGAAGCAATGGATTATTGCCGTGAACATCCTGAAGTTGACGTAATCATTTTAACCGGTGCAGGTGATAAAGCTTTTTGTAGTGGAGGTGATCAGAATGTTAAAGGAGTGGGTGGCTATGTAGGTGAAGATGGAATTCCCAGATTAAATGTACTGGATTTGCATAAAAAAATTCGTGAAATTCCTAAACCTGTGATTGCCATGGTAAACGGATATGCTATTGGAGGCGGACACGTTCTTCATGTTGTCTGTGATTTAACCATAGCTTCAGAAAATGCTAAATTTGGACAAACAGGACCTAAAGTGGGTAGCTTTGACGGAGGTTTTGGTTCCTCTTACCTTGCACGAAGTGTGGGCCAGAAAAAAGCAAGAGAAATATGGTTTTTATGTCAACAGTATACAGCTCAGGAAGCTCTGGATATGGGGATGGTGAATAAAGTTGTTTCTTTGGAAGAACTTGAAAATACTACTGTAGAATGGTGTCAGATCATGCAGGAACGAAGTCCACTTGCTTTACGTATGATTAAAAGATGCCTGAATGCTGAACTGGATGGACAGCATGGATTAATGCAGCTAGCCGGTGATGCTACTCTTATGTATTATCTGATGGATGAGGCGCAGGAAGGTAAAAAAGCATTTCTTGAAAAACGAAAACCTGATTTTAAAAAATTTCCAAAATTTCCATAAATAGTAAGGCCATTATAAAATGGCCTTTTATTTTTTATTATCTGCATGCTTAATAAAGCTGTTTCGTTTTGAAACCATCAATAACACCTTTTACATATTGATATTATTTATATTTAGACTAAATTAATATAATCATTTACTGACGAATGTCAGATATAAAGATTACATTTTCTTTCGTTTTGTTTCGTATTTTTGATATACAAAACAAATCAAAAGAATTTTGAAAACAACAACGACAGCATCTACTCATACGGAACCCTGGGATGTAATTATCATAGGAGGAGGAGCTACAGGTGCAGGAACTGCAAGAGATTGTGCTCGCAGAGGTTTGAAAACACTAATGCTGGAAAGACATGATATTGCTACTGGAGCCACGGGCAGAAATCATGGATTATTACACAGTGGAAGCAGGTATGCTGTAACTGATCGAGAGTCAGCAGAAGAATGTATAAAAGAAAATATGATTCTCAAAAAAATAGCCCGTCATTGCGTAGAAAAGACAGACGGTCTGTTCTTAACCTTACCTGAAGATGATTTAAGCTATCAGTCAAAATTTATAGAGTCATGCCAGGCAGCAGGAATAAATGTCCAAGCTATTGATCCAAAAGAAGCCTTACTCAGAGAACCTTCTGCTAATCCTACTATTATTGGGGCAGTACTGGTCCCTGACGGAACTGTTGATCCTTTCAGACTAACTCTATCAAACATTTTAGATGCTAAAGAACATGGTGCTGAAATACTAACCTATCATGAAGTTTTAGGATTAATAAAAGAACAAAATAGAATTATAGGAGTAAAAATTTACGATCATGTAAACAAAGAAGAAAAAGATATTTACGGAAACATCATTGTAAATGCCAGCGGCATTTGGGGGCAAAAAATAGCTGAATATGCAGATTTGAAAATTAAAATGTTCCCGGCAAAAGGTTCTTTACTGATTTTCGGACATCGTGTAAATCAAATGGTTTTAAACCGTTGTAGAAAACCTGCCGATGCAGATATTCTAGTTCCCGGTGATACGATATGCCTTATAGGAACAACCTCAACCCACGTACCTTTTGAAGAAGTAGATCAAATGTACGTTAACCCTGAGGAGGTTGACATACTCCTACGAGAAGGAGAAAAATTATCCCCATCACTTGTAAACACTCGCATACTAAGAGGTTACGCAGGAGTAAGACCTCTGGTTGCATCAGATGATGATCCTTCCGGCAGAAATGTTAGCCGCGGTATTGTACTCCTAGATCATGAAATTAGAGACGGATTAGAAGGTTTTATAACTATTACGGGCGGTAAACTAATGACATACAGATTAATGGCTGAATGGGCTACCGATTTAATCTGTAAAAAACTGAATAATACTACCCGATGTACAACTGCCGAAGTAAATCTTCCAGGCTCGCGACTTACAAAAGAAGAAGTAAATAAAAAAATTATTTCAGTTCCTTCTTCTATAAGGGAATCAGCTATCTATAGAATGGGTGATAAAGCTGAAAACTTATCCTGCAATACAGACATTGAAAACAGCCTGGTGTGTGAATGTGAAGAAGTATCTGCTGGTGAAGTTGAATATGCTTTCAAAGAACTACATGTTAACAACTTAATAGATCTGAGAAGAAGAACCCGGGTAGGTATGGGCACCTGTCAGGGAGAACTTTGTGCGTGCAGAGCTGCAGGACTTATGAATCAATATAGTAATTTACCTGCAAATAAATGTAAGGAATCCCTATCTGTATTTCTTAACGAAAGATGGAAAGGAATACGACCTATTGCCTGGGGAGATACCCTACGGGAAAGTGAGTTTACCAGCTGGATATACGAAGGGGTTTGTGGGCTGAACCTATCAGAAGAACAACTAAAAAATACAAAAAAATGACTTTTGATACAGTAATTATAGGAGGAGGATTATCTGGTTTAATTAGCGGGATACGCTTACTACAAAACAAAAAAAAATGCGCAATTATATCTTCCGGACAAAGTGCCTTACATTTTTTTTCCGGCTCTTTTGATTTATTAAATTTTCTGCCAAATGGAGAAAAAGTTGCATATCCTCAAAAGGAAATTAATAAACTTATAAAAAATTTCCCCGAACATCCTTATACCAAATTAGGTGAAAATGAATTTAATAAGCTTACAGAACAAGCTGAGCAATTACTAAAACAAGTAGGACTACATGTCCAGGGCTCTTCAGAAAAAAATCATTTCCGAATAACACCTTTAGGAGAACTCAAACCAACCTGGCTTACAATGCCTCAGTTTGCTATTACACATAATGATTCATTGCTACCTTGGAAAAAAGTATGCCTTATTAATATTAAAGGTTTTCTGGACTTTCATCCAGAATTTGTATCGGAAGCTTTTAAAGCGAAAGGTGTCAAAACAGAAATTCAGTTTTTTGATCTTCCGGAACTGGATAGAATCCGTAAAAACCCAAGTGAATTCAGATCTACTAATCTTTCAATCATACTCGACAAAGAATCTTCACGGGAGAAAATGATTGAGGATTTTTCAGTTTTTAGTAAAAACTCTGATGCTTTAATACTTCCGGACTGCTGGGGTCATAAAAATAGTTCATTACTGTCAGATGTTATGAAAGAAATAGGAAAACCAATATTCCTGCTGCCTACCTTCCCCCCTTCGTTGATCGGAGTATACACCCAGCAATTTCTTAAAGACTGCTTTACTAAATTGGGTGGAACCTATATGCTCGGTGACTCTGTCACAGAAGCCAATATTAAAAATAACCGTGTAACCGAAGTATTCACAAAAAATCATGGAAATATCCCTTTTAAAGCAGACAATGTAATTCTTTCATCAGGTAGTTTTTTCAGTCAGGGAATAATTGCAGATATGAATAAAGTATATGAACCTGTTTTTTCGCTAGATACAGATTTTTTAGAAAAAAGAAGTGACTGGTATAACCGAAATCTGTTTGAAAATCAGAAATATCAACAATTCGGAGTAAAAACAGACAACAACTTTAGAGGATTAAAAAATGGAAAACCTATTGACAATTTGTTTGTAACAGGTGCAATACTAAATGGCTTTAACCCCATAAAAGAAGGCTGCGGTGCTGGTGTATCCATACTAACAGCTCTATACGTTGCTAATCAAATTTTAATTAAAGAACAAACCTATGAATCTGCTGGTCAATAAAAGCGAAAATAACTTTGAACAATGCATTAAATGTACTATTTGCACAGTGTATTGCCCTGTATCTAAAGTAAATCCTGAATACCCTGGACCTAAACAATCCGGTCCGGATGGAGAAAGACTTCGCCTTAAAAATCCTGATTTTTACGATGAATCATTAAAATACTGTATTAATTGCAAACGCTGTGAAGTAGCTTGCCCTTCAAATGTAAAAATAGGAGATATCATACAAATGGCCCGAATTAAATACAGTCAAAAAAAACCAACACTTCGGGATACTATTCTGGCTCATACCGATTTTATGGGTACTTTAGCCACGCCTTTTGCTCCTGTTGTAAATGCTATAACCTCAGCAAAACCGGTTAAAAAAATATTGGATCCGCTACTTCAAATTGATAAAAGAAGAAATCTGCCCAAATATTCATTTGGCACATTCAGAAACTGGTATAAAAAGATAGCGGAACAGCAAAAGACTTTTGCTGAGCAGGTTTCTTATTTTCACGGATGTTATGTAAATTACAATAATCCACAGCTAGGAAAAGATCTAATCAAAATAATGAATTCGCTAAATATTGGTGTTCAACTTTTAGAAAAAGAGAGATGCTGCGGGATTGCTCTTATATCGAATGGCTTTATTGATAAAGCTGCCAAAAATGCAAAACTGGATGAGCAAGAAATACGAAAATCAGTATTAGAGAAAAAATTACCCGTACTTACTACTTCTTCATCCTGCACATTTACTATACGAGATGAACATCCTCATTTATTAGGAATAGATAATCGTGAAGTTCGAGACGAGATCGAACTGGCAACCCGATATATATACAGATTATTAAGCACAAACCAATCTAATATTCCTGAATTCAATAATGGTAAATTAAAAATAGCCTATCATACTCCCTGTCATATGGAAAAGTTAGGCTGGTCATACTATTCTATTGAATTATTAAAATTAATACCTAAGGTAGAAGTTACAGTTCTCGACTCCAATTGCTGCGGTATTGCCGGAACCTTTGGATTTAAAAAAGAAAATCATGAAACTTCAAAAAAAATCGGAGAATCCCTGTTTAAGCAAATTGAAGAGGGAGGATTTGATCTGGTATCCTCCGATTGCGAAACCTGTAAGTGGCAAATTGAAATGTTTACATCTAAAAAATGTGAACACCCACTCTCAATTCTGGCTAAAGTGTTAGCATAGATAATTTTACAATTTTTTAACTTCGAAGCCCCTGTAATACAGGGGCTTCTTATTATTAAAAAACATATAAATCGTATAGCTAAATTATTTAGCTATAATAACTTCAACTCCATGATCCTCAAAAGCACTTAAATCTTTATCAGAAATCTCACTGTCTGTAATTAATACATCCACTTTATCCAATCCACAAATTTTACCAAAACCTCTTTTATTTATTTTAGTAGAGTCTGCCAGAATAAATACTTTTTCGGCTGATTCAATCATTACCTTGTTTAAATGAGCTTCTGTAGAATTAGAAGTGGAAAGTCCAAATTCTAAATCTATACCATCTATGCCCAGAAACAATTTATTGCAGGAAAATTTTCTTAATTCAGATTCCGCCAATGAGCCAACAATAGATATAGAACTTTTTCTTAAGTCTCCCCCTAACTGAATAACGTCAATAAAAGGATCTGTGCTCAATTCCATTGATATTCTTAGAGCAGAAGTTACCACCGTTAATTTCTCAAAACCCGATAAAATTTTAGCAAGATAATAAACGGAAGTGCCCGATGCCATAATTATAAAATCCTGATCATTAATAAACTGGCGAGCTGCTTTCGCTATCTTTTGTTTTTGTGATACCTGAACAAACTCCTTTTCAGTTATGTTTTTTTCAAATGCATACAAAGATTGTTTACTTGCACCACCATGAGTTCGGTACAAAAGCCCTTTATTTTCCATGTATTGCAAATCTTTACGAATAGTAACTGCCGAAACGTTCAACATTTCGCAAAGATCATTTACTTTTATAAAGTTATGATTATCCAACTCATCTGCTATCAGTTGTTGCCGTCTATTTAACCTCACCATGAATCATTTTTTTAAAGTTTAAAATTAATCATTTTTTTCAGATAAATCCTCCATTTTACGTTATAAGTCAATAAAAAGAAATAAACAAAACTAAAAAAAAGTTTTGTTTAACTTTCATTTCATTAATCATTGTACAAGTTCAAATCACCCTGTAAATCTTTACTGAAAAAGGATTAACTAAATAAAATTAAGAAAAAAAGATATTGGAAAAAATCATATTGTTTCGTATTCTTTTTTTTGTAAATTTACAATCTACACAAAAGAAGCAAAAAATAATCAAACAAAATGAAACGAACAGAGCAATTATCCAAACTAAGCAACTCAACAAATAATGAATGGGATGTAATTATTATTGGTGGAGGATCCAGTGGTTTAGGTGCTGCAGTAGATGCTGCCACCCGTGGATATAAAACTATTTTATTCGAAGCTCATGATTTTGCAAAGGCTACATCCAGCCGTTCCACTAAATTATTACACGGAGGAGTGCGTTATCTAGCACAGGGAGATATAGCCTTAGTTAAAGAAGCTCTCAGAGAAAGAGGCCTTCTTGAAAAAAATGCCAGCCACCTGGCTAAAAAACAAGTATTTGTAATTCCTAATTATAAATGGATTGATGGTCCTTTCTATACCATCGGTTTAAAAATTTACGATATGCTTTCCAAAAAATTAAGTTTAGGAAAATCAGAACATATCAACAAGAAAAAAACATTGGAAATGCTTCCTACGGTTGAACCCAAAGGGCTACATGGAGGAGTTATTTACTATGATGGTCAGTTTGATGATTCCCGTATGGCCGTTAACCTTGCTCAGACAGCTGTAGATCATGGGGGTGCTATTATCAACTACATGAAAGTTACCGGTTTATTAAAAGACAATGAAAATCAAATCTGTGGAGTTAAAGTCAAAGATGAAATTCACGGAACCGAATATGAAGTAAAAGGTAAGGTAGTTCTTAATGCTACAGGAGTATTTACAAATGAAATTCTAAACATGAATGATCCTAACCATAAAAAAACGGTTGTTCCAAGTCAGGGGATCCATTTAGTTTTAGACAAATCTTTCCTTCCAGGCGACAATGCTTTAATGATACCTAAAACCAGTGATGGAAGAGTATTATTTGCTGTCCCTTGGCACAACAGATTGGTCGTAGGAACCACAGATGTTCTAGTTGAAAATCCTAGTTTAGAGCCAAGAGCACTTGAGAAAGAAATTGAATTTGTACTGGCAACAGCTTCTCAATATCTTACAAAAAAACCGACTCGCAAAGATGTTCTTTCTATATATGCAGGACAAAGACCATTGGCAGCTCCGGACAAAGACGGTGGTAGCACTAAGGAAGTTTCCAGAAATCATAAAATTCTTGTTTCCGATACCGGATTATTATCAATTATCGGTGGTAAATGGACTACATTCAGACAAATGGCTGAAGATTTTATAGATAAAGCTATTACAATAGGAAAAATCCCTTCCCGACCATGTAAAACAGTAAATCTATCTATTCATGGAAATATTCCTGCTGAACAAGTAGACAGAAGTAAACACGATTATATTTACGGTTCAGATATTCCGGAAATCAAAAAGCTGGAACAAGAAAATCCTGAATTTGCAGAAAAATTACATCCTTCCCACGCTTATACAAAAGCAGAAGTTGTATGGGCAGTACGTAAAGAAATGGCTGAAAAAGTGGAAGATGTGTTGGCCCGAAGAGTCCGGTTATTATTCGTTGATGCTAGAGCCTCCATCGATTGTGCCCAAAGTGTAGCTGAGATTATGGCAAAAGAACTAGGATATGATAATGAATGGATAACTAAGGAAGTACAGGAATTTAAAGAATTGGCCAAAGGATATTTATTGGTAAATTATTAAAAAATCAACAAAAAATAAAAAATTACTGGAATGTCAAATTTTTTATCACCGCCTAAACCCGTAAAAAGGAATGATACATATTTTAAAGATCAATTTTATAAGTCTAAACGATTACAAGTATTTATTGGTATATTTCTGGGTTATGCAGCTTACTATTTAGTTAGAAAGAATTTTTCATTAGCAATGCCTTATCTTATCCAAATGGGATTCTCAAAAACGGATTTGGGAATAGCTTTTTCTTTCAACGCCACAGCTTACGGACTATCAAAGTTCATTATGGGTGGTATATCAGATAGAAGTAATGCAAGAAGATTTCTGCCATTAGGTTTGATTCTCGCTTCAATTGCTACAATTTTAGCAGGCACATCTATAGGAATGTACAATGTAACAGTAATGGCTGTCTTTCAATTTTTAATCGGATGGTTTGGAGGTATGGGCTGGCCTCCTTGCGGCAGGGTAATGACCCACTGGTTTTCCATTAAAGAAAGAGGAACTAAAATGGCTGTATGGAATTTAGCTCATAATGTAGGCGGTGGCTTATTAGGACAAGTGACCAAATGGGGAATTCTATTTACCATTTCTATGGGTATGACTTCGCTGAGCTGGAAAGTTGGAATGTTCTGGTTTCCTGCAGGAATCGCAATATTAATAGCTTTGATTTCTTATGTTTTAATTCGTGATAATCCACAATCATGTGGCTTGCCAAGTATAGAGGAATATAAAAACGATTATCCGCTCAACTATTCTGAAGAGTCAGAAAAAACATTATCGACCAAAGAGATTTTTTTTAAATATGTTTTAAACAATAAAATGCTTTGGATTGTAGCTTTTGCAAATGCATTTGTATATTTTATCCGTTACGGAGTTCAAGACTGGGCTCCAACTTATTTAATGGAAACAAAAGGTTATACTCAGGAACAAGTAAGTAATGCGTACACCTATTATGAGCTGGCGGCCATTCCGGGAACTTTGCTTTGCGGAGTGGTCAGCGATTATATATTTAAAGGTAAAAGAGCTATGACTATTATTATATTTATGATATTTGTAATTATATCGATTTTCGTATATTGGAAAAATCCGGATAATAGAGTTATTGACTTTATTGCTCTAATTTCCATTGGTTTTTTCATTTATGGCCCTGTAATGCTTATTGGAGTACAAGCATTAGATTTGGCACCTAAAAATGCTGCTGGAACAGCTGCTGGACTTACAGGTTTTTTTGGCTACTTTATAGGAACTTCTTTACTAGCAAATATAATAATGGGTAAAGTTGTTGATCTATTTGGATGGTCTGCAAGTTTTGAAATGTTAATAGGAAGTGGAATACTTGCCATCATTCTTATGGCTTTTACTTATAAAAAAGAACAAAGTCTAAACAAAGAAAAAGTGTGAAAATAATAACTATCCCGTCGGTTATCTTTTTTCATTATTAGTATTCGAACAAGTGAACAGAAATATTTTTATAAACCATTGGTCTAAATCAACCATCTAAAACTAAACAAAATCACAAAAATTAAGTATAAATATGAGAACATTAAAACTTGCTGTCTTTGTATGTATGAGCATGCTTGGTTTTTCATGTAATAATGATGATAACTACGCATCTGCAGAACAAGACAAAACAATTCACAAGCTCTCTCCTTTCATGCAGATTGTCAGAGATTATGTGCCCAATAACGCAGTAATCGGGCATAGAGGAACCTCTTACTGGGCTCCTGAATCTACAGAAGCAGCCTACAGATGGGCTCGTAATATAGGTGCAGACTATCTCGAAGCGGATCTTCAAATTACGAAAGATGGAGTTATTCTCGTAGTACATGATGATGTGTTAACCCGTACTACTAACATTAAAGATGTATATCCGGATAGAGCCACTCACCCTACTTCCAGCTTTACTTATGAAGAACTATTACAACTGGATGCAGGAAGCTGGTTCAATATAGATCCTAACACTACATCAGACAGAGCGAGAAACAGTTTCAGTACACAGAAACAACCAATCAGCACGCTTGAAGATTTAGTTATGTTTGCCCGTGGATATCGTTTTGTTAGAGATGCAAAAACAAATAACGTTGTTTACATAAAAGATGCTAACGGTATTCCTAGACCTCAATATGAAATAGATCCACAAGACAACCTTAACAGACCCGGAATTTATATAGAAACAAAAGAGCCCAAATTAAATCCTGGTATTGAACAAGCATTAGTGAAAGAGTTAGACAGACTTGGGTGGAATATTATAACTAATCCGGCAAATGATACGGCTCATTTTATCAATGGAAAAGTGAATATCGGAAATACCAATGGAAAAGTAGTATTGCAAACCTTCTCTCATGAAAGCTTACTCATTCTTAAAAGTATCTTTCAGGGAAAAATTCCGACGGCACTTCTTTTCTGGAAAGGTAGTGGTGCAGATGATATAAACGATGACTCACCCTCTACCTATATACAACATATAAACTTTGCAGTTGATAATATGGCTCATTTTGCAGGACCATCTATTGCTGGAGGAACTCCTCCTGATAATTGGCCTGAATTGTTAAATCCATGGCAGGCGGAATTGATACACAAATCGTATTTAAAAATACACCCGTATTCATTTGATAATAAAGATCAGATGGTAAAATATTCTCCTTATTGCGAAGGAATGTTTACCAATCAGTCAGATATGACGATTCAATATTATCGTGATCAGGGATTACGCTCAGGCGGTTCTTCTCCTATGGATGCAAAAACAGTATTAGACAATCTAGGTTATTAATAGAACTCCACATATCATAAAAATATACCCTCTCTTTTATTGTTTGATTGACTTGACACGATCATGAAGATTAACAATAAAATATTATATTAGCCCCTGATTTTCAAAGTTCGAAAAATAGAATTTTCATATTCAGGACTCATTCAAAAACTGTTACTAAACATTTTCAAATAAATTAACAATTAATAAAAAAACAGATTATGAAGAAATTAATACTTGCGTGTTTGTTATTAGGATTCGCCTCTATTAATGCACAGAAACTTGCCTCTTCAGGAAGTGATTACAAACTTAAAAAAGTTATACCTGTTGATGGAAGACAAGGAATAGCTATTGACAAAGATTATTATTACGTTTCCAGCAGTACTGCCCTTTTTAAATATGATAAAAACGGAAAGTTAATTACCAAAAACGATAAACCTTTTGAATATTTTAAAAAAGAGGTTAATCATTTTGGTGATATTGACGTATATAATGGAGAAATCTATACCGGAGTAGAATGGTTTGAATCCGGAAACGTTAGAAACATCCAGATAGCTGTTTATGATGCTAAAACCTTAGATTACAAATATTCGATAGACTTTGGACAAATCGAACAGCCGGAAGTATGCGGTATTTCCATCGACAAAAAAAATAATATTGCATGGATGGCCGACTGGACACAAGGATATTACATTTACAAATACGATTTAACTGCTAAAAAGTACATCGGAAAAATCCATTTACAACCCTCTCCTCAATGGCAGCAAGGCATCTATTATATTGATGGAAAAGTTTTAATTACTGCTGACGATGGTGATGCTGATTTAAACGAACCGGATAATATTTATATTGCAGATGTTAGTGATCCTAACCAAACCCGTGCAGGAGTAAGTTTGTTCCGTTCAATTCCTGAATTTAAAAAGGCTGGTGAAATTGAAGGCTTAACTATAGATCCGGTAACCAATGACCTGGTAATTTTAAATAATCGTGGATCCATCATTAAAATGGGAATGCCATCCGGTTTCTATGAAGGTTATGATAAAGAAATTCATGAACTATATATTTTTGAAAGAGTTAAATAATGATTTGACTCATTTAAATGTATGATAAAAGTAATAAGGCATCGGTAACTCTGTGTTAAACTTTGCCTTATCTTTATCAACCTAATTAAAATCTAACTAATTAATATAAAATAACTATCATGAATTTGAAGAATTATTTATCCATTTTATTATCCACACCTTTCTTACTGGCCTATGGGCAAAAAATGTCTCTCGAAAATTTTCAGCCTGAAAATGATTCAATTAAGAAAAAAACTTCTTTTGTTGAAAGAATGACAAGCGATAGCTCGCAATTAGCTAAAGGTATTAAACTTGACTTTTTAAAAGAACTAGTTGGTGGTGATGAAAATAGCTTTACCCCTACCCTTAAGTACGGAATAGGAATGGTCTTGGAAACTATTTATCAGGAAGTTCCTACAAATAAATCAGTTCATAAAGAAGCTAATTCCAGTTACAACTTTCAGCCTGCAGCATTTAAAATAGGTTTTTTGCATACTGATATGGATATAACCCCTAAACTAAGCGCAAGTGTAACCTGGAATTTACATGCCAGCAAAATAACGGATGCATTTATTAAATATAAATTCCATCCATTATTAAATGTACAATTAGGACGTTTTAAAGGTGCTGGTAACAGAGCCGCTAACATGACTTCTGCTTATGATCTGGATTTGGTTGACTTTACTTACACATCGGAAAATCAAAGTACAGATATGGGGGCTCCTGATTTAAGACATTATGGAATTAACTTTTCAGGATCTATTAAAAACATTGTAAAATATGACTTTTTCTGGCATAACAGCGATAGCAACCGTGACAGATATTGGTCAGGATTTAATGATGGCCCTAAAGAAGATCAGGGAAATCATGGACTGGAATTCAAAAGCTGGGATGCTGCTTTACGTATTTTCCCGGTTAAAAATGTAGAGTTTGGAGGACATATAGGTTCTGTAAACCTTCCGGGAATGGGTAATAAACAAGCTTGGGCTTATTCTGCTTTTGTGTATTACGTAAATCCACATAAATATAAATTTAAATTTGATTACGGTACTCATAAACAAGTTCGTTTTGTAAAGCCTGACGGATCTCTTGCGGGTAGCATTGGTGACAATATGGATTATACCAAGCACGAATTCAGAAAAGCCAACAAACTGGGATATTCATTCTTAGCCGGTGTAAATATCACTCCTAGAATTGAACCTGTAGCAAGATTTGAGTATTACAATCAGGGAAATAAAGATATTACAGGATTAGGCTATGAAAAGTTATATTTATACACTGCAGGAGTTAACTTCTATGTGTATCCAAACAGCCCTAGAATGGCTAAGATAACAGCTTTCTACCAACACAGAGATGAAAGTGGAGGGCCAAAAATAGCAAATGACTGGTTTGGATTAAGTTACCAAATCGTGTTGTACAACAATACAAAAGGAAATTTCTAATTTATAAATTCGTGTGTTAGTTTATCTAACACACGAATTTATTATCAATGATACTTTAACTAAAATAACAAAAAAATGAAAGACAAATTTATTTTAGCACTTGATCAGGGAACGACATCCTCAAGAGCTATTTTATTTAATCATGGCGGAGAAATAGTTTCAGTGGCTCAAAGAGATTATACACAACATTTTCCCAAACCGGGCTGGGTAGAACATGATCCGGAGGAAATCTGGTCGTCTCAGATATCTGTTGCAGCAGAAGCCATTGCAAAAAAAGGAATTTCCGGTCTTGATGTAGCTGCTATCGGAATCACTAATCAAAGAGAGACTACAATAATCTGGGACAGAGAAACCAGCGAACCCGTTTACAATGCAATCGTTTGGCAAGACAGAAGAACTGCAAAATATTGTGATGAATTAAAGTCTCAGGGACTGACAGATGAAATCCGGGAAAAAACAGGTTTGATTCTTGACGCTTATTTTTCCGGAACTAAAGTTAAATGGATTTTAGACAATGTTCCCGGAGCCAGAGAAAAAGCAGAACAAGGAAAATTATGTTTCGGAACTGTTGATACCTGGTTAATCTGGAAACTTACCCGTGGTAAAATGCATGTAACAGATGTATCCAATGCTTCCCGTACCTTATTATTTAATATTCATACAGAAGAATGGGATGAAGAATTATTAAAATTATTTAGTATTCCCAAAGCTATACTACCTGAAGTTAAACAAAGCAGTGAAATTTACGGGGAAACTTCAACCACCTTGTTTTCAACTAAAATTCCAATTGCAGGTATTGCAGGAGATCAGCAGGCAGCACTATTCGGACAGTTATGTACTGAACCTGGAATGGCAAAAAATACGTATGGAACCGGGTGTTTTCTTTTAATGAATACAGGAGAAAAAGCGGTTTTATCTAAAAATAACCTTTTAACAACTATTGCATGGAAAATTAACGGTAAAACTTTTTACGCGCTAGAAGGAAGTGTTTTTGTAGGAGGAGCTGCAGTACAATGGATACGTGATGGTGCTAAATTAGTAAAAACTTCACCAGATACTGAAAATCTGGCTAAAACAGTACCTGATAATGGAGGCGTATATTTTGTTCCTGCTTTGACGGGATTAGGAGCTCCATATTGGGATCCTTATGCGAGAGGTGGAATCTTAGGAATAACCAGAGGTACCACTGACGGTCATATTGCCCGTGCTACTTTAGAAGGTATTGCTTATCAGGTGTATGATTTAGTTAAAGCCATGGAGGCTGACTCAGGAGTTAATGATCTGGAACTAAGAGTAGATGGAGGAGCCTGTGCTAATAACTTAATGATGCAATTCCAGGCTGATATATTCCGATTTGATGTTATAAGACCAAAAACCCTTGAAACTACAGCATTAGGTGCCGCCTATCTTGCCGGATTAGCTGTAGGATTCTGGAACAGTATTGATGAATTACAAAGTCAGAGATCCATAGACAGAGTATTTAAGCCTGAAATGGAAAAAGAAATTGCAGATCACAATATTAAAGGCTGGAAAAAAGCTGTCAGCAGAGTATTGAATTGGGTAGACGAAGAAGATAAATAAGTAAACAAACATAACCACAAAAACTGTAAATTATGATTTCTTCTTATGTAAAATGTTTAGCTATAACTTATCCGTTGTATGCAATAGCATACAACAAGTTATAAAGGTATTGAAATAAACAAAAATTAAGATAAAGCTTTTATTTGAATATTTTTATCTGTTCACAATATTTCCGAATAATTTATATTGGATTTAACAAATAATTTTATTCAATTTAACTAATCTTTATCTATATTATTTGTGGTAATTACATAAAAAAGCTACTTTAGTATTCTGATTACTTTATACTAAACACTCTTTTGTACCAAAACCAACAGTTTTTAAATTTTATTACTCCAATTTGTGAGCGAATAATTTTCAAACTGTTATGGATATTTCAAATTTAATTTTAAATGTATTACGTTATTTCAGTGCCTGAAGTGAAAAGTACTAAACAAATTTAATAAGATTAATATGAAAAAAACACTTGTTTTAACTATGACATTTTTAATGTCAACAGTAGTTCTATGGGGCCAGGAGGCTGATAGACTTGATTTTAATTTAAGCCTTCGATCGAATCATCTTTGGAGAGGTATAACTGTTAGTGATGTCCCCATAGCAGATGTAGATATACATTATGCTCTTGACAATAAAAAGAATCTTAAACTTGGAGTCTGGGGAGGAATCGGTTTATCAGACCATAAAGGCGAACATTATCATGAGATTAATTACTATCTTAACTATGCTACAAAAATGTGGGGATTAGGAGTATGGGATGTATTTAACTCGACAAGTTTAACTGGAAAACCAGCTGATATATGGAATTACGATCACAAAACGTCCGGCCACAGATTTGATTTACGAGGATATCTCGTATTTGCTGAGTCATTTCCTCTAAGATTGGAATACGGAACTTCCTTTTATGGAAATGACCGTAACGAAAGAGGAGACCAACGCTGGTCATCGTATGGCGAACTGAATTATCCTGTAATTCGTGGAAAAGCAGTTGATTTAAGAGTATTCTGCGGTGCCGGATTCGGACTTACCGGACATTCACACTTTTATGGCAACGGAAAACACGATGTGGATGTTGTTAGTGTAGGATTTACCGCTTCTAAAAATGTTCCTGTTTTAGGATATAAACTACCTGTATCAGCTACAGCCATGTGGAATCCATCAGTGAAACAGGCCAGAGTACAGATTGCGGCCTCATTATTCTAACAAATAAATTAGATAAATAAAAAATTGCTGGGTACTAGTTAAACAGCAATTTTTTTATTTAAACAGATCTATTGAATATTACGTTTTTTTTTTACTTTTGTTCTTGGAATTATTTTTATTATTTATTTTAAATCAATCACTATCATAATTTTAAGCAAAGCATTTAAGTTTACGTTATAATTATTAGTACATTCTCTATCAATGCAAAAACTTACTAAAGGAAAAATTACCTTACTATTTTTAATTATATTACTCCTTCCTTTATATCTAAGCTCACAGACTAAAATAAAAGTTGTTGATATTGAGAATAACTTACCGATTCCCAATGCTTCAATTTACGACAGACTTGAAAATTTACTTGGCTATACCGATGATGAGGGTACACTTTGTTTAACTTCTCACCAGGATAAAATACTTATTCGTGCAGACAATTTTCTAGCCAAGTCGGAGACAGTGGGAAATTTTGACAAAACAATTTATTTATTTAAAGACAATTCAGATAAAAACAGTGATCCAAAGGCTTTATATTTCTTAAAAAAGATGTGGGAAAATCGAAATAAAAATAATCCTTATTTTTTACCAAACTATAAATTCGATTCTTATGTGAAATTCACCTTGGATGTACCATCCGATTCTATAAAATTTATTCCAGATCCGAAAAAAAAACTAGATTCATTAAACAATAATATCAAGAAACTACTTGAAAAAAGTAAAGTTTTTATTGGGGAAAGAACGATGGTCTACGAATACGATCGAAGATACGGAAAAAAAGCATTAGTAACAGCTTATAAAGCCGGCGGCTTTGATAAACCTGAATTTTTCAACATTGCTATTTCTCAATCTCTTGTTAATGATTATCCTGAAATATTAAAGCCACGAGAATTACAAAGTAATGTATCCCGATTAGTAGACAGCCTGTATATTAATTCGAGAAAAACTTATGTTGTATACACCTATTCACGTGGTAAAAGCGAAACACAATTTTACAGAAATTTGACTGTGTTCATAGATGCTGAAAGTTATGCCTTAGTTAAACTAATTGGAAATACTTCAAAAGTATCCAATGTGTATTATGAAATAAGCTATGCTCCCTATAAAAATATTTGGTATGCTGAGACTGAATACATGAAAACTGAAATTCTGAGTAGCAGCTTTATAAAAAAAATTAATAAAATACTTCCTAAAGGTCTTCATTCTATAACAAGGCTAACAACAACAGCAACAGTAGAATCACACTTTTTAAATTTTAGAAGTCCAGAAATATACACCTCTAAAGATTTTAACGGATACGAATATGAAATATCTAAAAGTGTTTCTCATAATGTCGATGAAAAAATATCGTCACTCAGAACAGATAGTCTGACTAAGAAAGAAGAAAACACGTATACCGAACTTCACAGGATTTTTAAAGAGTACAAAATAGAACCCAAATTACGATTTTTAAGAAGCTTAACTTCCGGAGAGCTTGAATTGGGACCATTGAGCATGGATATATATAGCTTATTCAGTCATAACTTATATGAGTCTTTCAGGTATCAACTCGGAGGTCATACCAATTACAAATTCAGTAAAGATGTACAGTTAGGAGCCTATATTGCAAAGGGTACCCGGGATAAAGAGGTGAAGGGGGGAGGTGAAATAACTTTTTATATAAATAAAAAACAAGGGGGAGAACTTACAATTAAAGCCGAAACGGATGTATTACCTATAGGTCGTACAAAAACCAAATACCTTACCCCCAAAGATGAACTTTCCGCAAAACCTAACAACATCTATAACAGTAACTATTTTACTTATAGAAAGTTTGAGCTTTCCTACCAGCAGGATTTCTTTAAAAATATTGACATTACATTTTCTGTAGATTATCAGAGGCAGCGAGCTAACTTTGATTACATGTTTAAAAATTATGATCCCAATGCCTGGTTCAATTATGTTAATACTGCCATCAGGCTCAGATATGCACCAAATGTCAAATATATTGAAACTGTAACCGGTAAAAGCACCTTAAAGGATCGACCTCCGTACTACTATTTTACCTATTCAAAATCTTGGAACTTATTTGAAAATAGTACCGCAACCCACCGTCTGTATTTATCAGCATTATACTCCTTTATGTCCAAATGGGGAACTACTGAATTTATAGGAAACCTAGGAGCTACTTTTGGCGACACCCCTTTAATGAATACCTATGAAGGAATGGGAGTTGCTAAACACGGGAATAGTATTTGGGCACGATTTAGTGTTAAAGGTTTTCAAAGCTTTGAAACGATGAATCCTTCCACTTTTTTCTCTGACAGATTCATATCTTTTCAGTTTACACATCATCTGAGACCTATACGTGTCAATGAATTTAAATCTTTATACTTTGCCCTTTTTTACAAAGGATTATTAGGAGGTATGTCTAATAAAGACTACCATAGCCTGTTTGAATTTGAGGTTCCCAGAGATTATTATCAGGAAGTAGGTTTTGAAGCAAACAAGTTATTATTAGGATTTGTCGGGGTTGGTGTTTATGCTCGATTAGGAGCCTATAAGAAAAGAAACCTGGATCAAAACCTATTTGTAAAATTAACCTTAGATCTTTGATAAAAGTGATCATTTTTTCAAAACTTTTATTATCTTTTCAAACTACAAACTATAATTTTCAGAGATTTATACCTTAGTCAAATAAATTTGGTTATTTACTTTTCTATCATTAACTTAGAATATCAGAATTATAGAATAAACTTTTCTTAGTTTAAAATGCAACATAGCCGCAAACAAGAAAATTAAATTTCATATTCTGATATACTTTACAAATACAAACTAAAGCCAAATTTATGTTACCAGAAAAGTATATATTGTTCCTTGATGAGGTATCTAAAAAAATTGATCCCAAAAGAATTATTACCGATCCCTTAAAAACACTAGCCTATGGAACCGATGCAAGTTTTTACCGGTTAATTCCTAAAATAGTTATACAAGTACATACGGAAAAAGAAGTTAAAGAGATCCTCAAAATTACCGGAAAACTCATTATTCCTGTCACCTTTCGGGCAGCCGGAACCAGTCTATCGGGCCAGGCAATCACAGATTCTGTTTTAGTAGTGGCTTCTCACAAATGGAAAAACTATTTAATACTTGACAATGGAAATAAGATTAAACTACAGCCAGGAATTGTAGGGTCCCGTGCTAATATATATTTAGCTCCATACGGGAAAAAAATAGGCCCGGATCCCGCCTCCATCAATGCTGCCATGATAGGTGGTATTGCATCTAATAATGCCAGCGGAATGTGCTGCGGAACATCTCAAAATTCGTATCAAACAATTGCTGATATACGTATGGTCCTCTATGATGGCACCGTACTGGACACCTCAGACAAAGTCAGTAAAGAGTATTTTAGTAAAACTCATTCAGAGATCATTGAAGGTATATATAAAATAAAAAACACTATCCTTAAAGATTCAGTTTTATTCGAAAGAATTAAAAGAAAGTTTAAAATAAAAAATACTACAGGGTATAGCATAAATGCTTTTGTGGATTATGAAGATCCTATAGATATCATTAAGCATCTTATGATAGGCTCTGAAGGAACTTTAGCTTTTATTTCCGATATTACCTATCATACTGTTACCGATTACAAATACAAAGCCTGTTCTCTTCTTTTGTATGATACCATAGAAAGAGCATGCGAAACAGTTCCCGCATTAAGAAACAGCCCTGTCTCAGCAGTAGAGCTACTTGACCGGGATTGTATTCGATCAGTAGAAAATGATGTGGATGCCCCGGAATATTTTAAAACCCTACCCGAAAGTGTAGGTGTTTTACTTGTAGATATTCAAGCTGATAGTATTGAAGAACTAAGAGAGAAAGAAGCCAATATACGTGTATCCATAGAGTCTATACCTGTAATGCAGCCGTATGAATTTACTACAGATCCGAAAGAATACAATTTTAACTGGAAAGCACGTAAAGGATTATTAGCTTCAGTGGGTGGATTAAGAAAAAAAGGTACTACCTGCTTGATAGAGGATGTTGCTTTTCCTGTACCTCGACTTGCTGAAGCCTGTTCTGATTTGAAGAATTTATTTAAAAAATACGAATATCACGATGCGGTTCTATTTGGACATGCTTTGGAAGGTAACTTACATTTAGTTTTCTCACAAGATTTTTCTGATTCTAAAGAAATTCAACGATATGCAGATTTAATGGATGAACTTGCCGATATTGTAGTTGACAAATTTGATGGTTCTCTTAAAGCAGAACACGGAACCGGACGCAACATGGCTCCTTTTGTTGAAAAAGAATGGGGTGAGGCCGCTTATAAATTAATGGTGGAGATAAAAAATATTTTTGATCCTCATCAACTGATTAATCCGGGTGTAATTATAAATCCAAATCCTGAGATACATCTTGAAAATCTAAAACCTTTACCTGAAGCTCATGATTTGGTTGATAAATGTATGGAGTGCGGTTTTTGTGAGCCTTCCTGTGTTTCTGAAGGATTAACGCTCTCACCAAGACAACGCATCGTGGTTGAAAGAGAAATTGCCCGATTGAAAAAAACGGGAGAAAATGTAGAAAGGCTCAACCACTTTGTCAAAGAATCTGCTTATAATGTTGACGAAACCTGTGCTACCGACGGATTATGTCTTCTTGCCTGTCCCGTGGGAATAGACACCGGCATTTACGTTAAGGCTTTAAGACACAATCATATTACCCCTTTTGAAAATAAAACGGCGAATTACATCACCCGTCATTTTAGCAAAACCACTCATCTGCTGAAAAACGGCTTACATTTAACCCGCTTAGCCCAAAAGATTCTGGGAAATACTACTATGTATTCTTTTGCATCGGGATTAAGAAAAATATCTGGTAACAGAATTCCGCAATGGAATCCATCCATGCCATTTCCTAATAAGTATAATAATATGGCTCCGGCTTCTCAAAGTGATTCATTAAAAGTAGTATACTATCCTTCCTGTATTAACCGTACCATGGGAATATCGAACAAATATCAGGAAAACGAAGTTCCGTTAACCGAAAAAACAGTTCAGATTCTGACCCGTGCAGGATACACAGTTATATATCCTGAGAATATGACTTCTCTTTGCTGCGGAATGCCTTTCAGTAGTAAAGGTTTTAATGATGATAGCGACAAGAAATCACAGGAATTAGAAAAAGCTCTTCTCACAGCCTCTGCAAATGGTAAATACCCAATACTTTATGATATGAGTCCTTGCTATTATACTTCCCATTCTCATTTTTCAAATGAAAACTTAAAAATTTATGATCCTATCCATTTTATGCTGGAATTTGTAATGCCCAAACTTGAAATTAAAAAACCGAAGGATATAGCTACGGTTTTTCCTATTTGTTCAGTAAAAAAATCCGGTCTAATGGAGGATCTGGTAAAATTAACCCGGCTATGTGCTCAAGATGTAAATCTTATACAAACAAATTGTTGCGGTTTTGCCGGGGATCGGGGATTTACTCATCCTGAACTTAATAAACATGGACAAAGGCATCTAAAAGAACAAATTCCGGCAGGTTGTACTGAAGGGTATTCCACCAGTCGAACGTGTGAAATAGGAATGGAAGAGTATAGTGAGATTAACTTTAAATCTATATTTTATTTGATTGATGAAGTAACCCGATAATTAAATAGCACATATATGTAAACAATGTATTAAAAACATATTAATTAATTGCAATAAAAAAAATAATATTTATTTTAAATTTTATTTAAAATAACCTATTTTTGCTTTAAAATATATATCTCTCTATATGGCTGTGCTCTTTTATTGTTTGTATATAATATTTATAAACAAATATTTTAATTGTCTAAAAAAAAGAAATAACCTGCTAAACGGATATTTCTCAGATTTCTCAAAGCTTAATCTCAATCGCAAATAATTACCCAGAACCAATATACGTCAAAACGATAGTAAAGAGAATTATTCTTTACAATTATCTGAAAGCGGGAAAATTCCCGCTTTTTTTATTCCTAAAATTAATTAAGCTAAATTTATCTTTTATAAAAAACGAAAATAGAAATTAAAATAATAAATAGTAAATTATCTTAATTAAAACATTACAAGTTGGAATCAACACTTATTTTAATAATTCATATCTTAGAAAAATAAATCTCTACCTAAAAAGAGGATTCTACTTAGAATCCTCTTTTTTATTTTTAACCAGCCGGTTAATTTCTTCTGAAACCTACTAATCAGTACGGCTGATTTTTTATTTATAAACTTCCGGATTTACGACACAGGGTAATTTTTCCCCCTTCAAACCGGCTAATATGTTTCTAGCGCACAAATCTGACATTGCATTTCTAGCTTCAACTGTTGCAGAACCGATATGAGGAGTTATCGCCACGCTTTCCATCGTTAACAGCGGATGATCTTTTGGGATAGGTTCCGGATCGGTTACATCTAGTCCTGCTCCCCAAATCTGCTGGTTCTTCAAAGCTTCAACCAAATCTTCTTCATTTACCATTGCTCCTCTGGCGGTATTTACCAGAATAGCATTGGGCTTCATTTTCTCAAATACATGTTTATTAAACAACCCTTTGTTATCGTCTGATAGCGGAGCATGTAAACTAAGTATATCAGATTGTTTCAATAATTCGTCAAAAGATACATAAACAGCTCCTAGTTCTTTTTCTGCCTGCTCGTGACGATTGCGGTTATGGTAAATTATGTTCATACCATAGGCTCCTTTGCATTTTTCTGCCATTTTAATCCCTATACGCCCCATACCAAAAATACCTAATGTTTTCCCGTTCAATTCCTGCCCTAAATGAGATACGGCATCAAAACCCTGGTTCCAGTTACCTGTACGTATTTTACTATAGTTATAAAATGCTTTTCGGGAAACATTAAGCATAAGAAGAAAAGCGACATCGGCTGTAGCATTACTAAGTACGTCAGGAGTATTTCCCACGGGAATTCCGAGTTGAGTGGCTGTAGATAAGTCTATGTGATTGAACCCTACAGAAAAAGTGGAAATTACTTTAAGGTGCGAACTTTGTTTAAGAAAATTAGCAGTTACGGGAGTCATCACGTTGATGTAGCCATCTGCATCTTTACATTTATCAATCAGTTCCTTTTCTGAGAGCTGTTTTCCAGACCAAACTTCAACTTCACAGCCTTCTTTTTTAAGCATTTCAATTCCGGATTCCGGAATCATGCCAGATATAAATATTTTCATTTTCTATTGGTTTTTAACTATTAAGTCCGGATTAACGAATTAATCCGGACTATTTCAAGGTATATTTTGCTTACGGATTTGTAGACCACAAGGATGCTGAAGCCACAAATGCTCGTTTGTTTAATTTTAAAATATCAACCACTAAGTCAGCAAAATCCTGAGGTTGCAAAACTTTTTCAGGATTTCCGTCTGTTATCTTCAATTCTTTCACAGACATATCAGAAGCAATAGTGCTCGGAGTTAACGTAGTAACCCGTACATTATGCTTTCTCATTTCAAACATCAGGGATTCTGACAGTGAAATGAGTCCTGCTTTGGATACGCTGTACGCCGAAGTTGAAGCTCCTCCCTTCAGACCTGCTGTGGAAGATACGTTGATAATATCTCCACTCTTTTTTTCTATCATCGCCGGAAGAACCGACTGGGTTACGTAATAGGCTCCGAAGAGATTGGTCTGAACAATTCTCTGCCATTCTGAGGAATCCATCTCCAGAAAACCACCGAAAGCAGCTACTCCTGCATTATTAATTAAAATATCAAAAGTACCGAATTCCTGCTGTAATTTGTCCAGAGATTGATCTACTTCTGATTTTACTGCAATGTCAAAAACAGCATAAGAGGAACCAACTCCTTTAGATGCAAGTAATTCGGTGGTTTCCTTTAATGACTGTTCATTTCTTCCTGTAATAGCTACTTCTACTCCCTCTTCTGCTAAAGCTAATGCAACTGCTTTACCTAAACCTCTACTACCTCCGGTAACTAATGCCTTTTTTCCTTTCAAATTTTCCATATATAACTTTTATAATTTTGACAATTCCGAGTTGATAAACTCAATATGCTGAGAGGTTAACTTCAACTCAGCTGCTTTTGCGTTTTGAATGGTTTGTTCTGCATTCCTAGCTCCTGCCAGGGCAATAGTAATACCCGGCTGCTCAATAGTCCACTTTAAGACCAATTGTGCCAGCGTTGCTCCTTGCTCATCAGCAATCGGTTTTATTTTTTGAAGAAATGCATTTACTTTTTCTATGCTTTCGGGCTGATATATTTTCATTTCGCTTCTGGCATCTCCTTCTGCAAAAGAATGTCCAGGCTTTATCTTTCCGGTTAACAATCCTCTTTCCATGGGACTGTATGCTAAAATTGATTTTTGGCTATTTATACAATACGGTACAAGCTCCTCTTCTATTTTACGATTCATCATACTATAGGGAACCTGATCCGATACAATTTCACAAACCAAATCTGCTTCAGATACCTGAGAAGCAGAATAATTGCATACAGCAGCATATCTTATCTTCCCCTGCTCCTTCAATCGGGCTACAGCTTCAAAAGTTTCGTGAATGGGAGTTACAGTTTCAGGCCAGTGTATCTGATATAAGTCTATATAATCTGTTCCTAATCTTTTTAAACTTTGCTCGCATTCGTATATAACACTTTCTTTACCTGCATACTTATAAATATCAATAGCTTTTCCTGAATTATCTTTGCTGTGCATAGCCAGATCTCCTTTAGTCAGATCCCAACGCATTCCAAATTTGGTCAGAATTTGAACTTTATCTCTCGGTAAATCTTTAATGGCCTCCCCTACTATTTCCTCACTGGTTCCTTGCCCGTAAATGGGAGCTGTATCTATAGATGTCATTCCTACTTCATATCCGGCCTTGATTGCTTCCACAGATTGTTTCCTTTCTGTACCTCCCCACATCCAGCCTCCGGCAGCCCAGGCTCCGAAAGTAATTACTGAAACGGATAAGTCCGATTTTCCTAGTTTTCTGTATTCCATGTTTTTTACTGTTTTATTTGGATAAATTTACTAATTAAAATTGATTTTACTGGTTAATTTTGAGTTAAAAGAAACTACCAAATCTAACTTCAGGTAACCAGCAGAATTACTGATATTACAATTTATTCTTTTAATTTATAACTTTTTGGATTTAAACTGTCTGATAAATTTTACTTTTTATTTATTTATCAATTTTGCATTAAATGAGTACTGTAGGATTATAATATTGGCAAATACCTAAAAAAAATTGTTATTATTAAGAATACACATAGAAAAACGAAATTATTTAGTATCATTTAAAAACAATCTCATAAAAAACAAGGGGGTATCGCTCATATTTTTATTTTTATTTTTATATTTGCCCTACAAAAACATACCTTTATGTCAACATTACGATTTTATGCTTTAAAAAGACTTCCTTATCTACAACCCAGACGTATTGAAGTTCCAAAAAAATTATCTGAATTATATTGTGAACATGTATTCTCTGAATCGACGATGAGAGAATATTTAACCAAAGATGCTTATCAAAGCATTTTGGATGCTATGAAATATGGTAAAAAAATAACTCGTGAAATTGCTGATCAGGTAGCTGTAGCTATGAAAGATTGGGCAATGTCTAAAGGAGTAACTCACTATACACACTGGTTTCAACCCTTAACGGGAGAAACTGCAGAAAAACATGACTCATTTTTTAATCCGATTGGTGAAGGGCGTGCTATAGAAAGATTCAGCGGTTCTTTATTAATTCAGCAGGAACCAGATGCCTCCAGTTTTCCAAATGGAGGAATACGGAATACTTTTGAAGCCAGAGGATATACCGCATGGGATCCAACATCTCCGGCATTTATTATTGATACCACTCTGTGTATTCCTTCTATATTTGTTTCCTATACAGGAGAAACTCTGGATTACAAAACTCCTCTTCTAAGAGCTCTTCAATCTGTAGATGAAGCTGCAACAGAAGTATGTCAGGCCTATTTTGACAAAAATGTTACTAAAGTATATTCTACCTTAGGATGGGAACAGGAATATTTTCTGGTAGATTCTTCCTTATTTCAAACTCGTCCGGATTTAGTTTTAACGGGTAGAACTTTATTAGGTCATGCTCCGGCTAAAGGACAACAGCTGGAAGATCATTATTTCGGATCTATTCCTACCCGGGTTCGGAATTTCATGAAAGAATTAGAAATCGATTGCATGAAACTGGGAATTCCTGTTACTACAAGACATAATGAAGTGGCTCCTAATCAGTTCGAACTTGCGCCTCTATTTGAGGAGGCAAATCTGGCAGTAGATCATAATTCTCTACTGATGGATGTGATGAAAAAAGTAAGCAGAAGACACGGACTAAGCATTCTTTTCCATGAAAAACCTTTTGATGGTGTTAATGGAAGTGGAAAACACAATAACTGGTCATTGTCTACCGATACAGGTGAAAACTTGTTGAGTCCAGGAAAAAATCCGAAGAAAAATTTACAATTTCTGACATTTTTTATCAATACTATAAAAGCGGTTCATGACTATGGCGACTTATTACGTTCTGCAATTGCTTCTGCTGGTAACGATCACAGATTAGGTGCTAATGAAGCTCCTCCTGCCATCATTTCTATTTTTATTGGTTCTCAGTTAACTCGAGTTTTAGATGAACTTGAAAAGGTGACTAAAGGAAAATTATCTCCGGATGAAAAAACCGATCTTAAACTAAATATTGTTGGAAAAATTCCTGAATTGTTATTAGATAATACTGACAGAAACAGAACTTCACCGTTTGCTTTTACAGGTAATAAATTTGAATTCCGGGCTGTAGGTTCTCAGGCTAACTGTGGTGAACCGATGACTGTTCTTAATACAATCATGGCGTATCAGCTTCAAAAATTCAAAAAAGAAGTAGATGCTTTGGTAGAAAAAGGACTTAAAAAAGACGAAGCTATTTTCAATATTTTACGTGATTATATTAAAGCATCAAGAAAAATTTTATTTGAAGGCGACGGATATAGTGATGACTGGGTTAAAGAGGCAGAAAAAAGAGGTCTGGAAAATAGAAAAACAACTCCGGAGGCACTTAAATTTGAGCTGCAAAAGAACTTAATCGAACCTTTTGAACAATTAGGTATTTTAAGTACAAAGGAAATTGAGGCTCGAAATGAAATAAAACTTGAGAAATACTCAAAAATGATTTCTATTGAAGCCAAGGTTTTAGGTGATATGGCTCGTAATCATATTGTTCCTGTAGCTGTAGATTATCAAACTAAACTTATTGAGAATGCAAAAGGGCTGAAGGAAATTTTCGGGGAAAAGGAAATGAAAACCATGTGTAAAGAACAATTGGATTTGATAAAAACCATTTCAACTCATATTACGGAAATCAAAAGTAATGTTGATAAGCTATTTAAAGAGAGAGAAAAAGCTATTGAAATCGAAGATCCTTCCAAACAAGCGGAAGCTTTCTGTAATAAAGTTAAACCTATTTTCTCTTTATTGAGAGAACATTCTGATGCATTGGAAATGCTTATAGATAATGAAATGTGGCCTTTAACTAAGTACAGAGAGTTATTATTTACCATAAGATAATTGTAACCAATTATAAATTAATGTATTATTAAAATCCGGACATTTTTCCGGATTTTTTTATTTGCAATAATTAACCGGTTAAATCATCTGTCATGTAGTACACATGAATACAGAAATGGATGGAATATTAATAAAATTCTTATTTGTAATGATTATAAATATCATACTAATAATAAAAACCGTTTAAATATCATATTTTTACATTTACCCAATACTTAATTTTGCCATCATTCACATACTACAAACTAATAAAAAATATGGCAACAACTGAATTTAAGTATCAGGCTACTTTTGAACAAGGAAAGGATTCCACTGAGTATTATTTATTAACGAAGGATTACATATCTACCTCCGAATTTGATGGAAAGGAAATTTTAAAAATTGAGCCTGAAGGGCTTACACTGCTGGCACAGCATGCATTTCACAATGTAGAATTTTTACTCCGACCTGAACATCAGCAACAAGTTGCAACAATTTTATCAGATCCCGAAGCCAGCGAAAATGATAAATTTGTGGCTTTGACTTTCTTGAGAAATTCTGAGATTTCTTCCAAGGGTATACTTCCATTCTGTCAGGACACGGGTACAGCGATAATAATGGGTAAGAAAGGTCAGTACGTTTGGACAGGCGGAAAAGATGAAGAATCACTTTCAAGAGGAGTTTATAATACTTTTACAACAGATAACCTGAGATATTCACAGAATGCTCCTCTGGATATGTATCAAGAGGTCAACACAGGAACCAATCTACCTGCTCAAATCGATTTATATGCAACAGACGGACAGGAATATAAATTTTTATTTGTGGCTAAAGGGGGAGGTTCTGCCAATAAAACTTATTTATATCAGGAAACGAAAGCTTTACTTACTCCTGAAAAGCTGTTTTCATTTTTAGTTGATAAAATGAAATCTTTGGGTACTGCTGCCTGCCCTCCTTATCATATTGCTTTTGTTATCGGAGGAACCTCTGCAGAAACTAATCTTAAAACCGTTAAGTTAGCCTCTACTAAGTATTATGATAACCTGGCCACATCCGGAAATGAAGGAGGACGTGCTTTCCGCGATTTAGAAATGGAAAAAAGATTGTTAAAAGCAGCTCAGGAATTAGGGTTAGGTGCACAGTTCGGCGGTAAATTTTTCGCCCACGACATTCGTGTAATACGCCTTCCGCGACATGGTGCTTCCTGCCCAGTGGGAATGGGAGTTTCCTGTTCTGCCGATCGAAACATTAAAGCAAAAATCAATAAGGAGGGTATCTGGCTTGAAAAACTTGAGGATAATCCTGCCAGATTGATTCCTGAAGAATATCAGAAAGCAGGTGAAGCAGGTGGAATCAAAATTAATCTTGATCAGCCTATGAGCGAAATTCTAAAAGAATTATCTCAATACCCTGTTTCTACAAGATTGTCTCTTTCCGGAACCATTATCGTGGGTAGAGATATTGCTCATGCTAAATTACAGGAAAAAATAGATAATGGTGAAGGACTACCTTCGTATATTAAAGATCATCCTATATATTACGCAGGGCCTGCAAAAACGCCTCAAGGCTACGCCTCTGGTTCCATGGGACCTACCACAGCCGGAAGAATGGATTCCTATGTAGATTCTTTTCAATCGGAAGGAGGAAGTCTTATTATGATTGCTAAGGGTAACCGAAGCAAACAAGTTACTGATGCCTGTAAGAAACACGGAGGTTTTTATCTTGGCAGTATCGGCGGGCCTGCAGCAATACTGGCTCAATCCAATATTAAAAGTTTAGAATGCCTGGAATATCCTGAACTGGGAATGGAAGCTATATGGAAAATAGAAGTTGAAAATTTTCCAGCATTTATTCTGGTAGATAATAAGGGTAATGATTTTTTTGAACAGATTAAAACGAACAATTGCTCTTCGAATTGTCAATAAATATAATTTATAATTGAAAAAAGGCTGTGGGCAATTCCACAGCCTTTTTTTATAATTTTATAGAAATACTTTTAAATTATTAATGCTACTCAATAAATGAAAAGTCTGCCCTTTCTGAATGACAGGAACAGACTTTTTAAAGTGTTAATTAAGTTAATCGTTTAAATATGTACCTCTTTTTCAGTTCTGTTTTTTATAAAATCATGAAAATCGTTTATCTCATATACCGGACAAGCTCCTTCGTGATTAGTAATAAAAGCCCCTAAAGAGATAGCTTCTTTCATAGCTTCTGACGCAGAAAATCCGTTGACTTTTTTAGAAAGAAATCCAGCTAAAAAAGAATCACCACTACCCACCGTATCTTTTACTTCTACTTTTACTGCTTCAGAGAATATATATTGTTCTTTATCACAATATACTGCTCCTTTACTACCTTTAGTTATTATCAGCCCATCCAGATTGAAGCATTTCTGAACGTATTTTACAGCTTCTTCTTCTGTAGTATATTCTTTCCCTATCCATTCCAGTAATTGCCTTAATTCGGCTTTATTCATCTTTACTAAATCCGATTGTTTGATAAATTCTATTATTGATACTTGTGAAATATATGGAGGTCTTAAATTTATATCAAAAACTTTGTAAGGTGCCAGTTTTAATAACTGTAACAACGTATTTTTTGACACATTGTTTCTAGTTCCTAAACTTCCAAAAACAAAAGCGGAAGAGTTTTTAACCAGATTCTCATAATCATCTTTCCACTGAATAAAATCCCAGGCCACTGGTTCAACTATTGTATAATGGGCTTCATTATTTTCATCAATATCTGCTATAACTGTTCCGGTATCATATTCAGCATTTACCTGACATTCCTTTGTAGATATGGATGCTTCTTTAACGCGTGAAATTAATTCTTCTCCCAGCTTATCTTTACCTATACAGCTAATCATTCTTCCATCCACTCCCATTTTATTTAAATGGTATGCAACATTGAAGGGAGCACCCCCAATTTTTTTTCCTGAAGGAAATATATCCCATAATATTTCTCCGAAGCAAATTACTGACTTTTTTGTGTTTATATCATTTCCCATTTGTATGATTTTAGGTAGATTGTTTTATTATTAATTTTGAATTATAAACTCTTGGTTTGTACTTTAAATTTTTATTTTCGATGATTCCGGTAAGAATCTCAACAGATTCTCTGGCTATATCCTGCAAAGGCTGTTTTATATGAGTTACAGGAGTTTTAAAAATTTCAAAAGCTTCTGATTCATCAAAGGTTAACAAAGCTAATTCTTCAGGAATTTTGATATTCATAGTCATTATTTTTTTTAATCCTGAAATTGCAAGTTTATTAGTGGTAAAAAATAATGCATCTATTTTATCATCTGCAGAAAATAAATTTTCCAGCGCTAGATCTACTTCTTTTTGTATTTCAATTTCATTGATATATTTTACATTATCAGGATTGTCTGAAATGCCATGATCCTGCAAGGCTCTTTTGTAACCATTAACCCTTTCGTTTAAGTGAAGCAAATTTGTATTATAAGCTAAAACACCAATATTTTTTCTTCCTCTTTTTATTAAATGTTCAGTTGCCTGATAAGCTATACCATAATTATTAGTTGTAATTACCGGAACCTTCATATTTTCAAAATATCTATCTATTAAAACTAAAGGAGCCTTAGCTTTGATTAATTCTTGTATACACTTTTCAGATCCCTGAACCGGAGCTATGATAAAACCATCTACCTGCCTGTTCATAAATAAATCTATAAGCTGCTTAAGCTTTTCTGCTTTTTCATCTGAACTTCCTATAAGAACAACATATCCTTTCTTACTGACTTCATCTTCAATAATTCTTGCAATCTGAGAAGCGAACGGATTTGCTATATCCGCTACTAAGAGTGCAATAGAATTGGTCCGGTTAGATTTAAGACTTTGAGCAATCTTACTAGGTCTATAATTTAACTCTTTAGCGGCTTTTTTTATTTTTTTAGCCGTATCCTTATTAATTCTGTCTGTATGGCGCCCATTCATTACATAAGAAACCAATGCTGTAGATACACCTACTTTTAAAGCAACATCTTTAATTGAGACTCTTTTCATAGTTAAATTATCATTAAATTTTTAGTTTATCATTACTATAATCCTAGCTCTTTTTCAATTTGTTCCAATGATTTTCCCTTAGTTTCAGGAATCCAAATTCTAACAAATATAAACGCTATTACCGTAAATATACCAAAAATTCCAAACAATGCACTGTCTCCTAAGTCTGCTCTGATTATCGGGGCAAAATAAACGGTTAAAAAAGTACATCCCCAACTTACAGCTGTTGAAAAAGACATAGCCAAACCTTTAATCCTATTAGGATAAATCTCAGATATAATTACCCACATAACAGGTGCAAAAGAAGCCGCAAAGAAAGAAATATATCCTAAAAGAGCGATTAGAACTCCCCATGTATTTTTCTCGGATTGAGAAAAAGCAAAGGTAAGATATGCCAATGATACTATCATACCGAAAGCCCCCCATAACAATAAAGTTTTACGCCCTTTGGTATCAACTAATTTTAAAGCAACAATCGTCATTAAAACATTTACTAGTCCTACAACCATAGATTGTAACAATGCTGTGTCACCTCCTACACCTGCAGAGCGAAAAATATCAGGTGCAAAAATTAATACCGCATTGATTCCCGTTATTTGCTGAAATGCAGCAATAAGAGTTCCTATCAACACTATTTTTCCTGTTTTACCTGAAAATAGTTCTTTCAAACTGACTTTATCCTTATTCAATTCTGAATTTATTGAGTTTTCCATATCAGGAAGTTCATTATCTACATAATTTTTTCCCCCGATTTTTTGAAGTACTGAAACTGCCTGTTCTTTTTTATTATTAGCAAGCAACCATCTTGGACTTTCTGGAAAAGAAGTAAGAAGAAATATTAAATACAAAACACCAAATAATGCAGGAACAGCAAGCATATACCTCCAACTGTTTTCACCCAGGTTGATCAAAAAATAATCAAATACATATGCTAAAAATATACCTATAGTTATAGCAAATTGATTGAATGATACCAAGGTTCCTCGTTTACTTGCAGGCGAAATTTCAGATATATACATAGGCCCGACAACCGATGTTGCTCCTACAGCAAAACCGGAAAGAACCCTAAAAAAGGTTAAACCTGCAAAACCTTCTGCAAATGCACATCCTAAAGAAGAAATAACGTAAAGCAAAGCAGTCACCAACATTACTTTTTTTCTTCCGTATTTTTCAGCAAACTTTCCTGTAAAAAGTGCTCCTATTAAGCAACCAATCATTAAAAAACTAGCAACAGTACCCAGACCCGAATCACTTAAACTAAAGTCATTTTTTATTAAGTCATTAGCACCCGCTATACCTGCCATATTCAATCCGAATAACAGTCCCCCATTAACCGCTATAAAAGTAATCCAGTATAGATATTTGGTATTCATATTAAAAAAATTTAGTTAGACTTTTGTGGTTTATTTCGCAAATTTATTTTATTTAACCGTTTAAACAAAGAATTAAATAATGAATTTTATCATATTTTAACCTGTTACTAATTATAACGATATTTCTTATTAAAAAAATTATATGAAAGTACTTTATACAAAGCTATTTAAATAAAAAAAATCAATGAAAAATAATTTAGAAATTGTTAAGATAAATTAATTCGTTTTTCAGTTTAATATTAAACACTCTATAGTACTTATATTCTGTGAGTTTAATAAAATATACTATTTAGTAAACAAATATATTTTACTAAAAACGCTAAAAATTTAAACTGTTAAATAAAGAATGTAAAAAAAAATTTACTGCTTAGTATAAGAAAAAAGCTCTATCCTTAAGGATAGAGCTTTATGTTTATCTATTAAATTGCAAATCAATTGTAATAATTACTTTTCTTAGACTTAGTCTTTTTACTATTCATTTGAGGGGGATATTTTTTTAATAGTGATTGTATATTGGATGTATAAAAAGAGTTTTTAGCTTCTGATGTAGCATTATACGAAATTGTATTTACCGTCTGTCCTGTCCATATCAGCTTTTTGGTTATAGCATCATCAAAATCTATTTGAAAAGAATAATTCATTACTTTCTTACGAATTGGTATACCTACACTCGTACCAAGTCCAAACCACCTGCTACCACCCCCTAATCCAATGCTAGCAATGTTCGAAGTCCTATTCTCTGCCTGATTATAAACCTGAACAGCTATCAATATATCTGGATTGTTTATATCTTTTACCAAACCTTTGGAGTATAAAGCCTGATCTAAATTCCTTATAAAGTTTGCACTATCTATTTGATTAACCTTTAAATTATTATCGTTGTAATAATTATAGGTTTTAACATTATTAAAGTTAAACGACTGGTCATAATCAACTGCCAGGTTATTGGTCTGACAGCTTATTAATAAATAAAGTAATGAAACTAATGCAATATTTTTCATAATCTAATTCTTTAGGTTGTAAACAAATTTAATAATAACCATTAACGTAATCTATTACAATGCAAAAACTGTACAAATTTTGTGATTGTTATCATGTTTATCGTTTTTATATGAAAACTAGTCGTTGTTGTTATTAATTTTGCATTTCTATATCTTAATTATATATGAATAATTCCTCAATAGAAATAAAATTTGTTGGAGAATTCTTATCTGAAGTAGCGATAACGCTAATGATGAATGGAGCCAACACCTCCCGAACGTTGAAAAATACCCAAAGAATTGCACAAGGTCTGGGCTATGAAGCCGACTTTTTCTTTTCTCTTTCCGGGGTAGTCTTAAGCGTGAGAAATAAAGAAACCAACGAAATGCATACAATAGTAAGGGCTATTCCAAATATAGGAGTCAATTTTGAAATTATATCTGAGATAAGCATTTTATCATGGAGAGTAGTTAATGAAAAACTGGATGCATACCAGGTAAATGAACATTTTAACCGAATAAAAAAAATCCGACACTACTCAAAACCTAGCATATGGTTATTTGTAGGTTTAGCGGGTGCCAGCCTTAGCCGTATTTTGGGTGGAAGCTGGCCAGAATTTTTAATTACTTTTCTGGCAACTGTACTAGGGCTTATTATCCGGCAATTTTTCACAGAAAAAAAATTTAATATATTTATAGTATTTGCTTTAGCTTCTTTTACAGCAGTATCAACTGTAAACATTTTCAGAATTTTAACCGGATTAGATCTTAATAGTGCTTTTGCAGCCAGTGTGCTTTTTTTAATTCCGGGAGTTCCTCTTATCAATTCTTTTATTGATATTTTAGAAGGTTATGTAGCCCAAGGTATAGCCAGAGGGGTGCATGGATCTGTACTTATATTTGTTATTGCAATGGGCTTATTTTTATCATTATTTCTATTTGGTTATGGATTTCATTAATTTATTTACTTCACTTGAAGTATCTGTATGGGAAAAAATATTCTGGTCAATGTGGGTATCTCTCGGTTTTGCAGTGATATTTACGACACCCAGACGATCTATGTGGGTAGTTGCTGTTTTAGGTGGACTGGGATTTAGCTGCAGAGCTTTTTTACTACATTGGTTTGACGACCAAATTGTATTTGCCAGTTTTATTTCGGCAAGTCTTGTAGGAGTTTTAGGTGTCTATTTTGCGCATAAAGTACACACACCCCCTATTGTTTTCACGATACCTGCAGTTATTAATATTATTCCTGGAAAACCCGGATATGAATTTATGATTTCATTAATTGAAGTAATGACATTAAAAGAAGGAGAACCTCTACAGTTTAATTATTTGGTAGAAATGCTCGAAAAAGTTACCAGAACCGGTTTTACTTTGCTATCTCTTGCTTTTGGTGTTGTTTTTCCCCTACTTATTTTTAAAACCAGATCTGTTAAAAAAACTCATCTTGATCAATTATTTTTCTCAAAACTTAATGTTCTTAAAAAGAAAAAAAATTCAGAAACTTCGGAACACTAATTTTTGACACTAACAGAGGAATAGTAAAATTTGTATATTTACCGTAAACTAGCTTTTTCGTATCTACTGCCTGAATTATACTTATATGGCTAACAAAAAACTTAGGAAAGAATTGCAATTTCGTGAAATTGGAGTGCAGCATTTAGACCAATACAACGAATTATTGCGCTACGTATTTCAGGTAACCAATAAAATTTTAGAAGATAGCGGGTATGAAGAAGGTGAAATTATGCGATCTAAAAGACCAATTTTACAACGAGCTGATGCTATAGGCTGGTTTAATGATGAGCATCTGGTGTCTCAATTGTGTATTTACCCTTGCAGGGTAAATATTCACGGAAAAATTGTAAAAATGGGAGGTTTAACCGGCGTAGGTACTTATCCTGAATATGCCAATATGGGCTTAATGAACAATTTGATTATTACGGGGCTGGAACGAATGAAAGAAAAAGGACAAACTATATCCTATTTATATCCTTATTCAGTTCCTTATTATAGAAGAAAAGGATGGGAAATCATGTCTGATCATATGACTTTTACTATCAAAGACTCTCAGCTTCCTAAACATATAGATCTGCCGGGATATGTGGAAAGAAAGCCTGTTGATGACATAGATGTAATAAACACATATAACAGATTCGCACAGACTAACCACGGAGCTTTGATACGAGGACAATATGAATGGGAAGAATATTGGAGGTGGGAAAATGAAGATGAAAGATATGCGGCTGTTTATTATAATAACCATGATGAACCTATGGGATATGTTATGTATTGGATAAGTGGTGATGTTTTCAATATTAAAGAACTTATATATCTTGATATGGAATCACAAAAAGGTCTTTGGAATTTTATTTCAGCGCATTTCTCGATGGTGAACAGCGTTAAAGGAAATATATATAAGAATGACCCTATTGCATTTTTGCTTGATGATAGTCAGATTATGCAAACTATAAAGCCTTATTATATGGCAAGAATAGTAGATGTGGAAGCATTTTTAGAAAAGTATCCTTTTTTATTCAGTTCCCGCCCTTTTCATTTTCTTATTTCCGATCCGATTGCAAAATGGAATAATGGTCCTTTTGGACTTCATTGGTCAAAAAAAGGAAAAATTGAAATTATAAAAGAGCCCATTGGCCCGTCCGTAGAACTTGATATCTGTACTTTAACAGCTATGCTAATGAGTTACCGAAGTCCTTCTTACTTTTATAAAATTGAACGTTTGAAAACCAGCTTTAAAATGCTGAGGACACTTGAGAATATAATTCCTAAAGAACAACCTTACTTTTCTGACTATTTTTGAATTCTTTATCTTTTATTTAAACAACAATTTATCAGATAAAAATATTTTATTTGGCATGATTATTTATATAATTATTGTAAAGAATATAATTTTATAAAATTTATATTTAAACTTTTAATTAACACTAATCCGTTTTCTGCCCTTACAGCTCATCAATAAGCTAAATCATCATTTTACTAACACATAATTAACTAAAAAATTTTATATGGATAATGCTAGAAAGGCTCCAGATTATTTAAAAGATCCGCACCTTAGTGTAGGTACTAAAGAATATTTAAAAGTGTTAAATTCCAGCGACACACCTGTTGAATCGTTACCACCCGCTGAAGCCAGAAAAGTTTTGGAAGGCGCACAATCTTCGGAAAATGTTAATGTTTCCGGTATAGAAGAAACTTATAAGACCATTAACTCAAACGATTTATCTATTGACCTTGTTGTTGTACGTCCTGAAGGATCTAAGGAAAAATTACCCGTTTTTATATTTATACACGGAGGAGGATGGGTACTTGGAGATTATCCTACTCATAAGCGTCTGGTGCGCGATTTAGTCGTTGAATCTGGTTTTGCGTGTGTTTTTGTTGAGTATTCCAGATCGCCAGAAGCTCACTACCCAACAGCATTAAATCAATGTTATGAAACAGCTCTATGGATTTCTTTACATGGAGACGAAATTAATGTTGACGGAACTAAACTTGCTATAATGGGTAATAGTGCTGGGGGAAACATGGCTATAGGAACTAGCTTAAAAGCTAAAAAGAATAATGGTCCTGAAATTAAATGCCAAATACTTTTATGGCCTTATGCAGATGCTGAAACAAATACTGATTCATATATAAAGTACGGAGAACAAAGATTTTTAACAACTTCCCTTATGACATGGATGAGAGATAATTATCTTTCAGGAAAAGAGGAGTTTGATGATATTTATGTTTCTCCTTTGAGAGCTACCCACGAACAATTAAAGGGATTACCACCCACTTTAATTGAAGTTGCGGAAAATGATATTTTAAGGGATGCAGGTGAAGCTTTGGGTCGTAAGCTGGACGAAGCAGGTGTATATACTACCACTGTACGTTTCAACGGAGTAATTCATGATTGGGGACTGTTAAACGGCTTTGCTGAGTTATCTCCGGTAAGAAGCTTAATAACCTTTTCAGCTGCAACATTACAAAAATATCTTAAGTAATTTTTAAGATATATTATACTAGTCATTAAAAAAAGAAACACAAATATTTTATTTGTGTTTCTTTTTTTAATTTTTATTTAATCTCACCCAAGTCAATTAAATCATCTTTACCAGAACGACCCGGTCTGTAAAATGCTTGTCCTTTAATTTCCGCAGGAATTTTAAATACTAAATTAGTAGTTTTAGTAGTTAATGGGTTTATCTGCTCAAGCAAAACTCCCCAGCCTTCAGACATTACTGTCTCTGATCTGTCAAATTTATATTCTTTTCCATTATAATTTATTATTACTTCACCTTCACTCAACATTCTGCTTTCATCACTAATATTTTTAATCGCCATATTTAAAATTAAATATCGATTTCCTTCTTCTTTTTTAAGGTCTGCAAATTCATTTCCGGTTTTTACTCTGTCTTCAATCCTCATTTTTTTAACTGTTACCTCAAAATACTTTGT
This sequence comes from Apibacter raozihei, assembly GCF_004014855.1. NCBI lineage: Bacteria > Pseudomonadati > Bacteroidota > Flavobacteriia > Flavobacteriales > Weeksellaceae > Apibacter > Apibacter raozihei. The sequence continues at coordinate 964,133 of NZ_CP034930.1, read as the reverse complement.
TTTTAAAGGTTCTCCTAATTTTGTGAAATTAGATGAAGTTTCCGGTTTAGAAGGACTTTCCGTAGTTGAAGGATTTTCTGCAGGTGGAGCAGTTTCGGTAGAAGCCTTTTCTGTAGTTGATGAAGATTCCTGTTTTTTCTTATCGTCATCCAGACTCCCAAAAGCAATAAATGCAAAGAATGCTACAGTTAAAGCCGAAACCAAGGTTTTAAAATGTTTGTTCATAATTTTGATTTTTGAATTTATATTTAATTGATTTTTTAAAAATAATAAAAGGTAAGCTAAATCCTATTAAATAGAATAACAAATCAGTAATATCAAAAGTACCGGGTAGCAACTGAAATAATTGTAATATTTCTGATCCTATGGCAATAAAAGGGACAATAATGAACCAGACTATATTATTTACAGTTATAAAACCTTTCCAAATGTAAAGCGTAAAACAGATGTAAGAAAAAATCCAGAGACCATCTGGAAGAGAGAATAATATCCAATCAGGAACATATTTAATATAAGAAACGGAATATTCTCTTGATTTATTTAAAAGTTCCCGTATTCCTACTAGTTCACTCCAAGAAAAAATTCTTAGTGAAGTAGTTCTAAATAAAACATAAATCAAAGTACCTGCCAGTAAACTAACACCACTTCCTAATAATAAGATTATACTTTGTTTACTAAAAAAATTATTGATTGATTTCAATAAAATTCTAATTTTAGTTTATGCTTTCAATTCCTAAAAGCTGAAATTATTTAAATAATAAGCGAGGGAATTGACTATACTGACAACTTAATCTACCAAAATAAAAACACTTAAAATACATGAAAAGGTTGCTTATAAATATATAGTCTGCTACAATGTAAATATAAGTATTTGGCAGTGAGTAAAATAATTAAAAATTTACAATTTTATGGTTATCATTATGGTCTACGCTTAATCATTCTTATCTCGATATTTAATTTTCAAATAACATTTATTATTATAAAATTTATCCTTTACAAATGTAAAATATATTATCAATATAAAACCCTTTTTATAAAAAATTTTATTTATTAATAATTTTTGGTAATAGTAAATTTTCAGAAAATAAGGATAAAAAAACCCATAAAACATTATTAAAATGCAATATGGGTTATTTTGTAGCGAGGAGCAGACTTGAACTGCCGACCTCTGGGTTATGAATCCAGTGCTCTAACCAGCTGAGCTACCTCGCCTTAATTATTAGAGGTGCAAATATAACAGGATTTGATTAATATACAAAATTATTCTTTCAAAAATTTATATTTCATCTTTTTCTAAAAATACTTCAGCCATCATGCAACGGGCACTTCCTCCTCCGTAAGTTTCAATTACAGATATGTCCACCACCAGAATATCACAGTATTTAGTAATAACATCTAACTGTCCTCTGTTCAATGAATGATATGCTGTATCGGACATTATAAGGTATTTGGTTCCATCTTCTGCTTCTACTTCTAAAACATTTCCAGCGAAGTGATTCATCTGCTCTTCTGTAATTGCAATCACTTCTTTCTGAGATGTGTGTAAAAAATCTGAAACAAATTTTCTTTCTTTCAAGTCTTTAATGACGTCAAAACAGATAATGGCAAAGTTATCTGCAACACTCATCATCACATTGGTATGATACACAGGATATTCTATTCCCTCAATTTTCTGAGTAGCATGAAATACTACAGGTGTAAATTCAAAATCTTCACAATATTCAATAAACAAATCTTCATTAGTACGCTCGGATACTGCTGCATAGGCAATATTGTTTTTACGATCTAAAACCATGCTTCCTGTTCCTTCAAGAAAGACATCTTCTTCCTCTGCCTGGCTATAATCTGTTATTTCGTTGATCTGAAAACCTTGTTCTTCCAGATAATCCAGAATATTTTCTCTGCGTTCTTCTCTTCTGTTAGGCGCATACATTGGATATATAGCCACAGCTCCATTAGAATGAAAAGAAACCCAGTTATTCGGAAATATTGAATCTGGTGTATAGGGTTCTAATGTATCTTTGACAACATATACTGAAATTCCATGCTTTCTTAACTTTTCAACCATATTTGTAAACTGGTCGAGAGCTTTTCTTTGTATAGATTTACTGTCTATGCTCAGATCGTTTGATTGAAATTTATTATCGTTTGCTGTTTCCTCATTAAATCCAAAAGAAACCGGCTCAATCATCAATATGGATTGTGTATTTTGTTTATTTTTCATCTTGTCTAATTAAAGGTAAAGTGGAACATCGTAAAAGTCCTCCCATTTTTGATATTTCGTAGTAAGGAATTTTTTCAACCTGAATACCCCAATTTGTTTCAAGGAAATGGTTCAATCGGGTAAACCTTTCTTCTGATACGACTAATTGAGGTGAAATAGAAAATATATTAGTGTTCATATAATACATTTCTTCTGGTGTTATTTCAAAAATATTGGATTTCCCAAAAAAATCAACCAGAAAGTGAAAATCTTTTTCGTTTTTAAATCCGTCTTTATATACAATCGCTTTTTTATCTCCTACCGGCATAAATGTACAATCCAGGTGTAGAATTCCTTTATAAGGGTCTTTATCGTCTTTTTTTAATTCAATATCTACAAATGTTTTATCTGGATATAATTCATTTAAAAATTCAATTGCATATATATTGGTTCTTGCCGTTTTTAAATTTGAATAATCGTTTCCTTTATAAACTCCACAAAATACAATATCATCAAAAACAATAATGTCTCCTCCTTCAACGTGTGCTTTCTCCGGTAAGTTATATATTTTCTGATAGTATATGGTATCAAAAATTTCTTTGTAGGCTTCCTGTTCATCAGAACGATCTGGAATTATATTAGATATTATAATTTTATCGTCAATAACAAAAGCAACGTCTCTGGCAAAAACCTGATTGCAATTTTCTAAAATTCTGGGACGTAAAACTTCCACTCCATGCTTAGATAAAATATTTTCAAAGCATGTCATTTCATTAATTATGTCTAGTTCCTGAGGATATGTGCCTTGTGAAACACTTTCATAAGATTTGGCATCGTAAGTGTCTTTTATTTGGGGTGTTTTACCTACTGATACCGGTTGCCCCAGAACCACTGTTTTTAATTGCGATGTTTCATTTTTTATGTTTAATTGCATATAATTTTAATTTATTACTTCTTGAATCAAATTATCGAAGGCTTCTGTATCATTCCTGGATTCAAAAAATTTTGATCTTTCCATCGTTTTTTGTTTGTAGTTAGATAACTTATTTTCATCTGTTAAAAGATCTTTTAATCCTAAGTACAACGATTTTTCATCATTGTCAACTATGATTCCACACTTTCCTTCATCGAGAATTTCTGACATTCCTGAACAATTTGTGGTTATAACTGGTGTTCCTAAAATTACCGATTCTGTAACTACGGTACTGTATCCTTCTTTATATGAAGAGCATACAAAAAGATCTGATGATTTTATATAAGAATATGGGTTTGATTGATATCCCAGTAATACGACCGTATCTGAAAGATTATTATCATTTATGAACTTTTTGAATTCATCTTCTAAGGGGCCTAAGCCTAAAATTAATAATTCAAAATTAAGTTTATCTTCGTTTTTAAGCTTGGATATAATCCGTAAAAGCCTGTCATAGCCTTTTTGCGGATTTAGTCTTCCTACGGTACACAATCTAAGTCTATTTTTTTTTAATGCTGGATTTAGGTTTGCAATTCCCTTTGTTTTGATATCATTCAAATCAAGCATATTGTATATTACTTCAAGACTTTTTGAAGGAATATTACTACTTTTTTGAAAGCAGTTTTTGACAGATTCAGCTACACAAACGATTTTATTAAATTTATTGTAAACTTTAAGTGCTTCTTTGTAATTTCTGAATTCATAGGATATTGTATCTTTATAAAGTTCCAAATGAATCCAGCTAATTAATTTCGTTTTTTTATTTGTACATCCGGATACAATTCTTGAAGGAAATCCTTCCAAATAAGATATAACTACATCGTAATCATCTTTAATAAAGGTTCTGTATAAAAACTCAGGTGAAAAAAGTAATGCTAGCCTCGAGTACCCTTTAAATGGCTTTTCAAAATACCATTTTTGTTTTATTTCCGGGCTTAAATCTTTTCTGTTAACTCCTTCTTTGAATATTGTAAATAATGTTATATCGTATTTTGAATTATCAAGATTGTTTACCAGATTAACTAAAACCTTTTCTGCTCCTCCTCCACGAAGATCTGTATTTACAATTAATAATTTAATCATGGTTGCTCTTACACTTTATTTTCAATATAACCAACCGTTGCTTCTTCATTTTGTATAATACGTGCTAAATTTCCAACAACTACAGAATTGTCTGGAACGTCTCGTGTAACATAGGCATTGGGAGCAATCAAAACATTATTTCCTATATTTATATTACCTACAATAACGGCATTTGTACCTATCCATACTTCGTTACCTAAAACAGGTACTCCTTCTTTATCTCCTCTGTTTGTTTGTCCAATAGTCACTCCAGGTGCTACATTGCAATTTTTACCAATTTTAACTTTAGGATTAATAATTACAGTTCCCCAATGTCCCAGATAAAAACCTTCTCCAATATCTGTCCCGGGATAAATTTGATATCCAAACCGAACTTGTAACTGATGTAGCACCATTCTGTAAAAAATACCTTTTAATGATTTTTTACTGTGTCTGGAAGCTTTCCTAAAAAAATATATATATCTGAAGTTAGGATCAACCATGCTTTTAAAAATGATTTTACCCGGCCATCTACCATGTATCCTATAATAATCTTTTTCAATCAGTGTTTTAGTCATAAGTAATTACAGATTATCAAAAATATTTGTTAACGAATTTACAGCATTTTTTAATGAAAAAGGCAATTTTTTGTCATTCATTTCTTTGCTATAAGCCAAAGGCACTTCAGGACTTTCAAGAAATTTTTTAATTCCATTATATATTCCTTCTTCCGAATTTTCAACAACCATACCTAATTTTCCATTTTCAAGAATTTCAGCAGCTCCAGATACATCGGTTGCTATCAAAGGTTTTCCAAGAGTAAGTGCTTCAAATAAAACGGTAGGATATCCTTCGTAACGTGAGGATAGTATATAATAATCGGCGTTTTTAATCAATGGATATGGATTTTCTTTAAATCCTACCAGTTTAACTGTGTTTTCAACATCTAAATTTTTTATTTGACTGGCAATTTTACCTAAATCATGGCCATCTCCTACTATTAAAATATTATGGTAAAATCCTTCATCTATTAATTTTTTATGAACATTAATTAATCTGTCGAATCCTTTTGCTGGATATACTGTGCCTACAGAAACAAATGTTTTTAGCTTGCAGTTCGAAAATAAATGTTCCGTGTCAATATTTTCTAAAGAAAGATTTATTATCTCATTCGAATCTATTGGATTAAATATTTTCACTATTTTATTTTTATCCGATTCATTTCTAGATATTTTATTAAATTCTTCCTTGATTTTATCTGAGATGACTAATATTTTATCTGCTTCAAAATAGTTCTGTAAATCGGACTCTAATACTTCATCATTGTTGAATATGTCACTATGTATCCATACTACTTTTTTAGAGCTATGTAATGGACTTTTAAGCATTTCATTTAGCAAACTATGATTAGCTATAAGTTCAATATCATACTTTTTATTTTTGAGAATAAATGCATAAAGCAATTTTGGAAATATTTTTAAAATTTTTTGATATACTTTCCTGTAGATCTTTACCGGGATTTCTAATGGTCTGTTGGTTGTTATCATTTCCCCTTTGTTCAGATAATATATAGTTATCCAATCAGGAATATCTTTTAAATATTTACCAAATTTCAGATTTAATAATAAATCTATTTCATACTTATCTGGAGGAATGTTTTTCAAAAGAGTTGTTAAGACTTTTTCAGCACCACCGTGTCTTAAAGAACCAATTCTTATTAAAATTTTCTTTTTAGCCATTAGACAGGATTAATAATATAATCTTTAACTGCATTTTCATCCGGTAAAATTTGGGGCGGATTACCAAAAACTCTTGAATTGTCTGGTACATCAATATTAATATAGCTATTTGGACCTATCCAAACATTATTTCCAATTTTTATTTTACCAACTATCATACTATAAGGTCCTATCCATACATTGTCTCCTATTACGGGACAACCTTTACGTTTACCTCTGTTAGCCACACCAATAGTAACACCTTGAGATAAGGTGCAATTTTCACCTACTTCGGCTCCTGCATTTATAATAATAAGAGACGTATTCAGAACTTTTAATCCTGGCCCAACTTGACCTCCACTTTCTAGAAAAAAACCATATTTGGAAATTAATCGGTGATTAATTAACTTTAATATCATTCGTAAAATGATATTATTTTTCTCACAACTTTTTCTAAAATAAAACTGATACCTGAACGCTTTTATTTTAAAAAAATTTAAAAAAACGGAACTGTTATCTTTTCCTGTATATCTGTATAAATCTGATTTTATTAAATTCATTATAATCTAAATAACGTTATTTATATAATCTTGAGTAGCATGAGTTCTCGAAAGTATCTTTGCAGGATTTCCTATTACTAAAGAATTATCAGGAACATCGAAATTTACATATGTAAGAGGAGCTATTAAAACATTATTCCCAATTTTTATATTTCCTTCCAAAACACAAAATGTACCAACCCACACATTATCTCCTATTGAAGGATGTCCTATCTCTTTTGTTTGTCCTATAGTTGTGCAATGAGAAAAATTACAATTTTTTCCAATTTTAACTTTTGGACCAATAAATATTCTGTGTGCATGAATAACATAAAATCCTTCATCTATATTTGCAGATGGGTCAATATAATAATTAATCTGATCTGACAAATACTTGTAATATAATTTATAAAAAAAATTGGTAATGCGATAGGTTTTTTTATCCGTTATTTTTCTGAAGAAATATATATATCTAAAGTCTATATTAAAGATGGTTTTAATTAGCGGATATTTTATCCAAACTCCTGCATGTCTGAAATAATCTTTCTGTATAATTGACTTCATTTCTAATCTTTAATGTCCTTATTTTTAAACAAAAAAACGATTGGGTAAAATAACAATACAAAAAACTTTAGAGCTAAACCGTTTAGCTTGAGTAATTCAGAAAATGATCTTTTATCTTTTAAACCGAAAAGAATATAAGCAATGAAATTTCTGAAATAGACTAAAGGATATTGAATAAATTTATCTTTATAACAAGTTATAAAAGTTTTATAATTTTCACATAATCCAAAAGAGTTTTCAGATGAATAAAAATTATTAGATAAAGACTTGCTATCATTCTCATCGGAAACATATATCAACGATGTAATATTAACATATCGGGTTTTATATTCTTGTTTATCAAATAAATATAAAAGTACAGTTTCAGGAATAAATCCTTTTTCTTCGTATGGTGATGTATCAAATTTTATTTCCTGATAAGCTTTTTTAATTGACAAACCCCATTTATCTCCATGAACTTTATACTTATATCTCATTTCAAATATAGAAGTATCAAGTGGTGAAACTGGAAATTTATCTCCAGCAATTTCCCCGTTTTCATAACTGCATAAGCCTATGACTCCATAGTATTTTTCATTTTCAGGTAATTTAATTATTTCTTTATAAAAAGTTTCAAATGCATGTGGCAATAATTTATCATCTGAATCTATAAAGGCAATATACTCTCCTTTAGCTAATTCTAAACCTTTAAAGAGAGATAAAAATTTGTGCTTATTTTCCTGTTTGTAATAGTTGATTGGAAAAATATTTTTTTGAATAAATTCATTTACAGTATCTTTTGTATTATCTGTTGAGCCGTCATCAATTATAATCCACTCAAAATTTTGTAAGGTCTGATTTTTAAGAGAATCAAAAACTCTATATAATGTATGTGCCCTATTATATGAAGGAGTTATTACAGATATATTTATTGATTGAGATGTCATGGAAATATATAATTATATTTAATTGCTTACTTTTTGAGAATTTAATAACTTTTTATATGAATTATAAATTATGTTTTGATCGTATTCTTTATAATGTTTTTGATTAACTAATTGGAGTTTATTTCTAAACTCTTTATCTGTAATCATTTTTTTCATAGCATTGTAAAGCTGGTTTTCATCATAATCGATAATAATAGCATTGCTTTCGTCTACAATTTCTGTTACTCCTCCAACATTAGTAACAATCATAGGTTTTCCTAATAATAAAGCCTCTTTAACTGCTAAAGGATACCCTTCACTTTTAGAGTTTAACAAATATATATCAGAAGCTTTTAAATATGGAAAGGGATTTTGCTTATGACCTAAGAGATGAAATGTTTCTTTTATTTTATATTTTTCTATTGTACTTCTTACAATACTTTCATCTTCTCCTTTACCAATAATAATGACATGGTGTCTAAATCCATCCTTAATGAGTCTTTGATGCACTTTTAAAACATTGTCATATCCTTTAATGCCACTTAATCTACCAACACATATAAATGTTATTTCATCATAATTAAAATCAATTTTTTTTAAAGATTTACTCAAAATATTTTCTTTGTCTATAGGATTATAAATTACAATTGCATTACTTGAAATTTTTGGATTCCATAAAATACCATTTTCTAAGGCTTTATTGGAAACATAAACAACTTTATCTAAATTTAATGAAGAAGATAGTATTTCCTTTTTCATATTCAAATCACTACGACTCGCATATATATCACCATGAACCCATCCTATAGTAAAAGAATCAGCTCTTTTAATTTTATCAAGTATTGGGATCAAATCTCCTAAAAATGCTATTTCAACATCGTTGAACTCAGAAATAAAAAACTTTCTTATAAAGTAAGGATTTTTTAGTAATATTTTTAGTTTTACTTTCCTGTATATTTTTTGTAATATGTTTATAAATTTGAGATTGGATAAAAATTCATTACCCAAAGCTAAATATTTAATTTGTACATTCTTTGGAATCTGGGAAAAAAAGTCTCCTTCTTTTCTAATTAACAATAATGTAAATTGAAAATTTGTTTTTTCAAAATTATTAAATATGTTCAACAAAACATTTTCTACACCTCCTCCCCTCATGGTATGCAGAAAAAATAAAATTTTCTTTTTTTCCATTACATTTTAATCATTAATATGGGAATTATTTCATTAATTTTATTTGATTCTTTTATTATTGTTGAAATAGATATCCAAATTTGCTTAGTTTTATTTGAATACCGAAGAAACGTATTTCTTTTAATAAAATAAATGATTGATCTTAGCAGTGAATATTCTTCTTCATATTTAAAAGCTGTTAATTGAGTTTCTCTATTTTCAAATTTTGATCGACAACCTAAAATATCAATTTCTTGATGATATTTCATATAATTGATACAATCATCAATTGCATGATCTTTAATAATGGTATCAGAATTTAACAGTAAATAATAATCACCTGCTGATTGTTTCATACCAATATTATTAGCCCTTCCAAATCCAACATTTTGGTCTAACTCAATGAGCTTAATATCTTTAAATATATCTAAAAATTCTTTAGGATCTTTCTCTTTTGATGCATTATCAATCAAAATTATTTCGTAATTGGTACTCGTTGATTTTTTTATAGAATTAATACATTCGACCGTGAGCTGAAATGTGTTATAATTAATAATTATAATCGATAACATAGAATATAGATAAATAAAGTTTGCTTACAAAAGTAGTAAATTACATTTAGTAATAGGATTTAATTCATTCAATATTAATAAATTTATAATGAATAAGTATTATTTATATATTTGCTATTATGAATTATTGTAAGAAATATTTTTTCTTTTTTATTCTTACTTACTTTACTAGTAACATTGCCATTGCTCAATCCTTAGTAACCAACGAGAAACAGCCTAAAGTAGGACTTGTTCTTAGCGGTGGTGGTGCAAAAGGATTTGCTCATGTTGAAGTTATTGAAGCTATTGAAAAAGCAGGGATAAAAATCGATTACATCAGTGGCACCAGTATGGGAGCTATTGTAGGTGCTTTATACGCTTCTGGTTATTCACCGGATGAGATTAAAAAGGCAATTGGAAATGTTGATTTTATGGAACTATTTTTGCAAGAAAAAGACCGTAATTTCATTCCTTTTTTTGATAAATCATACAGAGAAAAATACATACTTACTCTTCCTATAAATAACTTTAAACTTTCTTTACCATCAGCTATTAGCAAAGGCCAGGGTCCACTTTTACTTTTGACTGATTTATTAAGTCACGTACATCAGATAAATGATTACTCTAAACTCCCTATTCCTTTTCTTTGTATTGCAACCAATTTGGAAACCGGAGATGAAGAACAGATTGAATCCGGATTTTTACCGTTAAGCGTATTAGCAAGTGGTGCATACCCTTCACTTATAGAACCGGTTAAAATAGATAATAAAGTTTTAATTGATGGAGGAATTGTTAATAACTTTCCTGCAAGAGCACTTAAGAATAAAGGAATGGATATTGTAATAGGTGTCGATCTAGGTGCTGGATTACAAAAATCTGAAGATATAAATTCTATATTAAGCATTATAAATCAGATAATTAGCTATAGAATTAATATTAAAACAGATTTCGAAAGGAGCTATGTTGATTTAATCATTAAACCTGATTTAAAAAATTATACAGTAACCGATTTTGATAAAAAAGATTCTATTTTATATAAAGGAAAACTTGCTGCTGAAAAAGTTTATCCTCAATTGGTGGACATAGCTAAAGCTCAGGGTTATGATACTTTAAACAGACCAAGAGTCAAGGAATTGCCTTACAACAGGCATCTTTTTATAACTCAATTTAACGTGCAAGGTACTAAATCTATGGATTCTGTATTTGTGAAACGTAAAATGGGTATTCAAATTCCTCAAAATACCACTGTGATAAAATTAGACAAAGGAGTATCGAGCTTATATTCCACAGGTAACTTCAATCGTGTTTATTACCAGATTAAAAATGATTCTGCAAATGAAAGTCAAAAATTAACTCTTCATTTAGATGAAAAAAAGAATAATTCAGTACGTTTCGGTTTACATTATGATGATGTTTATAAAGCATCTTTATTAACTAATATAACATTAAATAAATTACTTTTAAATAACTCTACGATATCTTTAGATGTTATTTTCAGTAATAATTTCCGAACAAATCTTAATTATTTTATAGATAACGGAATATATCCAAGCATTGGTTCAAATACTTCTTTCAATGTATTTAATTTTAATTTTTCTGAAGTTAAAGAAAATTTATATAAATTAAAAAGACTACGAAATTTTAATCAACAAATCTATTTTCAATCTACCTTAGTTGAAAAATATGCTATTGGCGCAGGAATGGAATATAATTATACAACTTTTTCACCTTACGGTGATTTGGAAAGAAAAGATGGTAGTTATTTTTTAAGTCCTTATTTTTTTCTTAAAGCAGATACCAGAGATAATGCAAATTTCCCTTTCAGAGGATTTAAACTTGACGCTTCGGCAAAACATGTAATTTTATCAAATTCTGAAAATGATAAATTTACAATGATTAAAGGAGATATTAGTTATTCTATACCCATTGGAAAGCGATTTGCCATCGAAAATCAAGGTTTTTACGGAGTTTCTTTTGAAACACCTGCCTTGCAATATAAATATTTTTTAGGTGGCTATTTCGAGCAGGAATTAACTAATTTTAAGAAATTTTTAGGCCTGCCTTTTGCATATACTAACGGTAATCAAATTATTTCTTTTTATTCTTCTTTAAATTATAGAATTTTAAAAAATCATTATGTAAAAACATATGTAAACTTTGCTAATGTTGAGAATAATTTTAAAGATTTAAAATATTTTGATTATAAATATTCGAGTTATGGATTAGGATATGGTTACGACAGCCCTTTTGGTCCCATAAATTTAATGTATACCTATTCTGTAAATCAAAAAAAAGGAGTATTTAGTGTAGGATTAGGATATTGGTTTTAAGAGTATTTTATGAATGATATTGAAAAATTAATAGGAGATTTAATTGATCATGAAACTTTGGCTTTCATTGGTTCAATCGATGATGAAGGTTATCCGAACATAAAAGCGATGTTAGCACCTAGAAAAAGAGAAAAATTAAAAATATTTTATTTTACAACCACTTCTTCTTCTATAAAAATGGATCACTACAAAGAAAATCCTAAATCATCTATATATTTTTGTAATCATAACTCTTTTACAGGAATTATGTTTAAAGGAAAAATGGAGATTTTAACTGATTATGAAACAAAAAAAATGATTTGGAGAGAAGGAGATCAGGAATATTTTCTAAGAGGAATAGATGATCCCGATTTTTCAGTTTTAAAATTTACAGCTGAATCGGGAAGATATTACAGCAATTTTAAATCAGAAAGCTTTGAAATAGATTAAAAAATGATACATTATTTTTCGAACAACAACTTCAAATTAAAAGAAAAATTAAAGAGAAAAAAATGGCTAAAACAAGCTATTATAAACGAAAATAAAAAAGTAGGAGATATTAATTATATTTTCTGTTCAGATGAACAACTTTTAGACATTAATATTAAATATTTACAACATAATTATTATACAGATATAATTACTTTTGACTACAGAGAAAACGACTTAATATCTGGGGATATTTATATATCTACAGATAGAATTCAAGAAAATGCTGAAAATCTTAATGAATCATTTGAAGATGAATTAAACAGAGTATTAATTCATGGAGTATTACACATCATAGGTTATAAAGATAAGAGTACAGATGATTCATTGCTCATGAGAACAAAAGAAAATTACTATATTAATATATTTAAAAATACATAATAATAACTTTTTAACACATATGTTTCACGTGAAACATTTAAAATAATGATACTAGAGAAATACGATGTAATAGTAGTTGGGGCAGGACATGCAGGTTCCGAAGCAGCAGCTGCTGCAGCTAATTTAGGCTCAAAAACTTTACTTATAACCATGAATTTGCAAAATATTGGTCAAATGTCTTGCAATCCAGCCATGGGGGGAATTGCTAAAGGTCAAATTGTAAGAGAAATTGATGCTTTAGGAGGATTATCAGGTATTGTAACTGATAAAACCATGATACAATTTAAAATGCTAAATTTGTCTAAAGGACCAGCTATGTGGAGTCCAAGAGCACAATCAGACAGAATGAAATTCGCTGAAGAGTGGAGATTTCAATTAGAAAATATTCCAAATTTGGATTTCTTTCAAGATATGGTTATTGGTTTAATTACAGACAATAATAAAATAATGGGAGTTAAAACTTCAATGGGAGTAACTATTTATTCCAAATCAGTAGTTTTAACCAACGGAACGTTTCTAAATGGACTTATTCATATAGGTGATAAACAATTTGGAGGTGGTAGAATGGCAGAAAAAGCAGCTTATGGAATTACTGAAAATTTAATCGATCTTGGTTTTGAATCCGGAAGAATGAAAACAGGTACTCCTCCACGGGTAGATGGAAGAAGTATTGATTTTAGTAAAATGGAAGAACAAAAAGGTGATGAAAATCCACGTAAATTTTCTTATACAAAAACTCCAAAATTAGAAAGTCAAAGAAGCTGTTATATAACATACACCAATTTAAAAGTACACGAAACATTACGCGAAGGTTTTGAAAGATCACCACTGTTTAATGGAACAATAAAAAGCACAGGTCCTAGATATTGTCCGTCAATTGAAGATAAAATTAACAGATTTGCAGAAAGAGAAAGACATCAGATATTTGCAGAACCAGAAGGGTGGAAAACTATTGAATATTATATTAATGGATTTAGCACTTCATTACCTGATGATGTTCAAATTAAAGCCTTACAACTAATTCCTGGTTTTGAAAAAGCTAAATTATTCAGACCTGGCTATGCAATTGAATATGATTACTTCCCTCCTACCCAACTTAAAAATACCTTAGAAACAAAGATTATTGAAAATCTATTTTTTGCAGGACAAATTAATGGTACTACAGGCTATGAAGAAGCTGCTGCTCAAGGATTAATTGCAGGTATAAATGCTGCACTTAAAGTTCAGGATAGAGAAGCATTTACTTTGAAACGTAATGAAGCTTATATAGGCGTTTTAATAGACGATCTAATAACAAAAGGTACAGAAGAACCTTATCGGATGTTTACGTCACGTGCTGAATACAGAATGAGCCTACGTCAAGATAATGCAGACGAACGTTTAACTCCATTAGGTTTTAAAATAGGATTAGCATCTAAAGAAAGAATGAAAGAATTAGAGCTTAAAAAAGTAAGCACAGAAGAATGTATCACTTTTATCAAAAATCTTTCTATCAAACAAGAAGAAACCAATCCTATATTAGAAGAAAAAAAATCTACACCTATTAGTCAAACGGTAAAAGCAGAAAGTATTCTTTTAAGACCTAATATTATTTTAAATGATTTAAAAAATATTCAATCAATTAATGAATTTTTAAATTCAAAAAATTATGCTGATGAAATTTTAGAACAGGTAGAAATTAAAATTAAATATAAAGGATATATAGATAAAGAACTTGAAAATGTAGAAAAACTTAACAGACTCGAAAATATAAAAATTCCTGAAAATTTTGATTATTCAAAACTTAATAGTATTTCTACAGAGGCTAAACAAAAATTTATCAAATTTAAGCCCGAAACTATTGGTCAGGCAAGTAGAATTAGTGGGGTATCACCTTCTGATATAAATGTATTGTTAATATACATGGGTAGATAAAAAATATTTTTCATTACATTAAATGTTCCACGTGGAACATTTAATGTAAAAATAATAGTAATAAATATATGAAAGTAAAAGATCATTTTCTAACAAAAGAAATTTTCGAAATAAATAAATCAGAAAAATATAAAGGAGTATTACAAACTAAAAATATTCCTGACAATTTAGATAAATACTACGATAGTGACGAATACTTATCACACTCGAAAAAAAATAATTTAAAATCTAAAATTTATCAATTTATACAAAAATTAAATGAAAATTATAAATTAAAAATTATATCAAAATATAAATCAAAAGGTAAAATATTAGATTACGGTTGTGGAGATGGTTCATTTTTAAATTTCATAAAAAAGAATAACTTTAAAGTTGAAGGATATGAACCTAATGCAAAAGCTAAATTAAATGCTGAAATAAAAATTGGTAAACAATATATTTTCGATAATATTGATTCAATCAATTCAAACTCTTACGACATTATAACTTTATGGCATGTTCTTGAACATATACCAAATCCTGAAGAAATTATTCTAAAACTAAAAAGTAAACTAAATAAAGAAGGTATTTTAATAATAGCTGTACCTAATTTTGAATCTTATGATGCAAAATTTTATAAAGAAAATTGGGCAGCCTGGGATGTTCCCAGACATTTATTTCATTATGGAAAAAAAGGTGCCATTAATTTCTTTACTCAAAACGGTTTAAATGTTCTTCACACATACCCCCTACCCTTTGATAGTTTTTATATTTCACTGATTAGTGAAAATTATGCCCAAAATCCATTAGGAATACTAAGGTTTCCTTTTATAGGAACAATATCAAATTTAAAAGGTATGAAAGATGGAAATTATTCTTCAGTAATATATATATTAAGAAATTAAAATTACAATAAATTACAAAAAAAGGGATACATATATAAGCATCCCTTTTAAAATATATTAAATTAAATATTAATCATTTAAAACAGCAGCAACGCCAGGAAGTTCTTTTCCCTCAAGAGACTCAAGCATAGCACCTCCACCGGTTGAAACATAACTTACTTTATCGGTGTAATTATTTTGCTTTACAAAAGCAACACTATCACCACCACCCACTAAAGAAAAAGCTCCATTTTTAGTAGCTTCACCAATAGCATCTCCAATAGCTTTAGTACCTTTCGCAAAATTAGGCATTTCAAACACACCTAAAGGACCATTCCATAAAATGGTTTTCGAAGCCTTAATTACTTCAGAAAAAGTTTTAACCGTTTTAGGTCCAACATCCAGACCTTCCCATCCATCTGGGATAGATTTTGTATCAACTATCTGAATATCAGCGTCATTGGAAAAATCATTAGCAACTACTGAATCTTCAGGAATATAAACTTTAACATTTTGTTCCTGAGCTTTATTAAGAATATCCAAAGCAAGATCTAATTTATCATCTTCGCAAATAGAGTTTCCAATACTTCCTCCTTGAGCTTTTATAAAAGTGTAAGTCATTCCTCCCCCGATAATCAAATTATCTACAACAGGAAGAATATTTTCAATAATAGTAATCTTTGAAGAAACCTTTGAACCACCCAAAATAGCAGTAACCGGTTTTTCACCAGTTTTTAGGACTTTTTGGATAGCTTCCAGCTCTTTTGCCATAAGAAGTCCAAAACACTTATTTGAAGGGAAATATTGAGCTATTACAGCCGTAGAAGCATGAGCTCTGTGAGCAGTTCCAAAAGCATCATTCACATAGATATCACCTAATTTAGATAAATCTTTAGCAAATTCCGCATCTCCTTTTTCCTCTTCATTATGAAAACGAAGATTTTCAAGTAATAAAACTTCTCCTGGTTTTAATTCAGAAGCAGCCTGTTCTGCCTTAGGGCCGACACATTCATCAACAAATTTTACCGGAACACCTAAAACTTTTGAAACTTCATCAACGATATGTTTTAAAGAATATTTATCACTAACTTCCCCTTTAGGTCTTCCCAGGTGAGTCATTAATATAGCAGAACCACCGTCCTTTAATATTTTATCAATTGTAGGCTTAGCAGACACTATCCTTGTATTATCAGTAACCTTAAGATTTTCATCCTGAGGAACATTAAAATCCACGCGAATCAATGCCTTCTTTCCATTAAAATTAAAATCATTTACTGTTTTCATAATCTTTTACGTATGTATTATTTCTTACAAAGATAACTTCATAAAAAGTAAAACAGAAATTTTGCAGACTGAAATTTATCCACACTTAACAATTATATAGTATTTATTTTTTTTAAAAGAAAGAAAAGAATAATAATGATAGTAATAGCCCTGTTAGTATGTTGATAACTGTTAAATTTTGATTTATCAGATTTTATTGTAATACTTATTAACAAGAATCAATCATTATATAGAACTGATAATTAGAAAAATATACAGTTATTAACTATAAAATTAAAATATTAATAACTTCAATGTTTAAAAAGAAATTGTTAATAGAATGTAAGAACACTGAAAAAAATTCGACAGTAAAAAACTTCAATTTTATTTGGATTTTAAATGATAATTTTCAATAGATATTTATAATTGATTCAACAAATTATTTTTTTGATAATTCTTAACAATATTGAAATTATATTGTTAATATTTTATTAAATACTACAATTGTAGTAAGTTAAATTAAATAAAAAATTTAAGATAAAATAGAACTACTTGATTTTATATAAATTAGCTTTTTCATATATTTTAAGTTGAGAAAAGGTTATTAACAAAGTAATTATCAATCTCATTATCAAGTATTTCTACCTTTTTCATTAGGGTATAAGCTTGATAATGAATCACTTTGCCAAAACTCTTTAGAAACAATATCAAGAATCGATAATTTGCCTAAAAAACCTGCACCCGTATCCATATTACAAACATTTGCCTTAACAGTAGGAATTGACGAATTAATATGTAGCGTAAGCGTATGGCCGATATATATTTCATGGTAAAGCGTTAATCTCTTAGGATAAAGTACAGAATTGGTTTTTAATGTAGGATCCAAACACACTGCAGTTTCCCATAAAGTTCGATCCCAACAAAAATTTTCAGGGTTATCTTCATGATCAACTCCTCGCATATGAGTAAAACCAGCATGGATAAAAAGGCGGTTACTTTCATCTATATGCAAAAGATTTAAGCTTTCTAAAAATTTGATATGCAGGAGTATAGTTTGTTGATCTATACCCTGATAATTTTTCACACTAATAGAACCTCCATGGAGAAGCCATTTAGGATTTGAAATTTTATTTTTTAAGTAATCTAATAGATAAGCATCATGGTTACCTTTAATAAAAATGCAAGGAGAAAATTTTTGAAGTTCTATTAAATAATCAATAAGAAAAGGTGTATCACTCCAACCATCAACATAATCACCCAAGAAAATAAGCGTATCTCCTGAAGAATATCCTGAACGTTCCAATACCTGTTTTAATGCCTTTAAACCTCCGTGAATATCACCGATAACTAAAGTTCTTCCCATAGTATGAATTGCTGTTATTAGTTTTAGCAATACATAAAGTTAGCAAAATAAAAACAAAAAATTATTTTTCTTTGGAAGCTGAGTGAGTTTTCTGTTCCATTTCTTTTTGAAGTTCTTCCAATACGGGTCTGATAGTATTTTCCGGCAAATCACTGATTCTAATGTACATTAAACCATCAATAGCATCATTAAATTTAGGATCAACATTAAAAGCGATAACTCGTGCATTCTGTTTAAAATATTTCTTTATAAGAACAGGAAGTCGAAGAGCTGGTTCCAGTTCATCAATAAGTTTATCAAACTTATTCAGATCATTATCAGCAGCTTCGAAAAAAAGATCCTTTTCATTTTCGTTCAAACGTACTTTAAATTCATTTTTAGGATGTACATATTGAGCAACATAAGAGTCAAAGTAATGCGATCTCATAAATTCCACCATAATGGATTTGGAAAAATTAGAAAACTGATTACTTATGCTTACCCCTCCTACCAGATATTTATAATAAGGATTTCTGAGACATACGTGAACAATACCTCTCCATAATAGAAATAAAGGTAGTGGTTTTTGCTGGAATTCACTGATAATAAAAGCTCTGCCCATTTCGATAGTACGGCGGAAAAAAGGATATAATTCCGAATCAAATTCAAAAAGTGAAGCCGTATAAAAACCATTGATGCCATAGTTTTCATAAATAGACTGGCCCATACCCATACGATAAGCACCCACTAAAAGTTCTTTTTCATTATCCCATAAAAATAAATGATCATAGAACTGATCAAATTCATCTAAATCAAAAGGTTCATTAGTCCCCTCTCCTACTTTTCTGAAAGTGATTTCACGTAACCGTCCGATTTCTCTTAAAATGCTGGGGATACGTTCTGCTTTAGTAAAAAATACTTCGTATTGATAATTGGTAAATAACTGACAATCAAACTCTCTTAAAAGTTCAATTTCTTTAAGTATAAGATCTTTCGAAGTTTCACTGATAATAGGCTTTGCCTCTCCGAAATTGGCAGATTTAGCCATAGCAGAAACGGAAAGGAATTTTACATTTTTAAACGGGTTTTTAGGAATTGTATAAAACGATCTCAGCATATATACTTTGTTCCTTAAAAAATTACCGAGGCTTTTGTAATCGGCATATTCTTCCTGTTGTTTCACAGAAATAGGCTTACCTATTCTTATTTTAATTGGTTTGGTACGTTTCCTTACCATTTCTGTAGGAAGCATAGCTGTCTGTAAATCAGGATGTATTCGGTACATCTTATAAAAAAGCCGGCTGTTTTTTGCATGAAAATACATGGGAATTACAGGAACTTTAGCTTTCTGAATAAAACGAAGTCCACCTTCAGTCCATTCCCTGTCTTCATATTCGTGAGTTTCTGCGTTATAATGAGAAACCTCTCCGGCTGGAAACATAACCATGCAATGACCCTCTTTAAGATGGCGGTAGGCTTCAACAATTCCTTTTTTACTGTCAAAACTGTCTTTTCTTGTTTCAAATGGATTAACCGGAACAACCACTTCTTTTAAAGGAGCTATTCTTTGAATTAAAAAATTAGACATCATTTTAAAATCCGGACGAATATCCGAAAGAATTTTCATTACGATTATTCCGTCCAGTGCACCCAGCGGATGATTACATACCAGAATAAAAGGTCCTTTTTCAGGTATTCTTTTCAGATCTTCTTCATGAATATTATACCGGATACCTAGTTTTTCCAAAGCCTGTGTTAAAAATTCTCCCGTAGGTAAATCTTTAACTTGATCGTATAAATTATTGATTTTATCAAGTTTCAGCATTCTCATAAGAATCCAAGAAACCGATTTCCCTATAAAACCAAATTTATTAAGTTTTAAAACACTTTGTATATCCTGAATAGAAAATAGACTCATTTTATTCTTTTACAACTACCTGATAGGTGTCTTTTACTATTTGTTCTGATAATATAACTTTTCCTTTTATAAAATTATTGTTAATATCTGCATCAGAATGTCTAATCGTATATAAAGTTACATTACGGGTAACAGCTAAAGTAAAGAATTCTTTCAAATTATCTACTAGCTGATCCAGCGTAAGAAACTTATCTTCAATACATAAACAAACTGATATAGCCGAAACGCTAATCATATTCACTTTAATATTTAAAGCAGAAAGACGGGCAAAGATATAACTTAAATTTTCTTCCTGCATAAAAGAAAAATCTTTTGATGAAATATTTACAATATGCTGTTGGTTTTTAACTATGTAGCAAGGGACTAAAGGATCTATCGCTACTCCCTTTTTAATTGAGGTACCAGGCTTTTCCGGTTCCATAAAAGAACGTACAAAAAAAGGTATTTCTTTTCTTCTGAGAGGTTGCAGGGTTTTAGGATGAATGACCGATGCTCCATAAAAAGCCAGCTCAATAGCTTCTTCATATGAGAGAGAATTCAGAAGACAGGCTTCCTTGAATAATCGAGGATCTGCATTCATCACTCCCGGAACATCTTTCCAGATGGTCATACTTTCTGCATTTAGGCAATAAGCTAGTATAGCTGCCGTATAATCCGAACCTTCCCTTCCCAACGTAGTTGTAAAATAATTAGGATCAGCAGCAATAAAACCCTGTGTAATATAAAGCCCGGAAAAGTCTAAACTTTCAAACTGTTTCAATGTGGATTCCCAATCTACGCGGGCTTCCCGGTATGTACTATCCGATTTAATATAATCCCGGATATCCAGCCACACAGCGTTCATGCCTGAAAAATTCAGAAAAGCACTGATAATTTTGGTAGAAATTAATTCGCCGCAGCTTACAACCTGATCGTATACAAAATTATAATTCGGAGATTTATTCCTGCGCAAAAACGAAATTATATCTGAAAAAAACAGTTGAATTTCCTTAAATATAGGATGAGAACTTTCAAAAAGTTCACGGCAGATATTCAAGTGATTATTTTCAACAACTTGGATTTGTGTTAGGTAATCTTTAGAATCGAAATATTGTTTAACCGCTTCTTCCAAAGCATTCGTTGTTTTACCCATGGCTGAAACCACTACCACTGTATTCTCATATCCGGCAGTAAGAAGCACTTTTACGGCATTTCTAACATTCTCTGCATCCTTCACCGAAGCACCTCCGAACTTATAAACTTTCATACTCGTAACATTCTTGTTTAAAGGAAATATTCAGATAAAAATCTGAAATCTATATGCCATGCATAGGACCAACTACAATAGTGTGAATCAATAAAATAATAATAAGAGTTAAAAAGTAAATAACAAAGATATAATAAAAAAGACACATTCGATGTGCATAAAGATAAAAATCAATATATTTGAGATAACAAAACCATCAAAATAGTTAAAAATGAAATCCATTAATCCTCAGACACTGGGAGAATTTATCATTGAAAAACAAGCGGACTTTCAGTACTCCTCAGGAGAATTATCCAGACTGTTAAGTTCTATACGGCTGGCAGCCAAAGTAGTCAATCAGGAAGTAAATAAAGCCGGTTTGGTTGACATTATCGGGGCTATGGGCAATCAGAATGTCCAGGGCGAAGAACAACAAAAGCTTGATGTTTTTGCTAATGAAGTGTTCATTGCGGCATTAAATAACCGGGAGGTTGTTTGCGGAGTAGCCTCTGAAGAAAATGAAGATTTTATCAATGTTAAGCCGGGAACCAATTCACACAAAAGCAAATATGTGGTTCTCATAGATCCCCTCGACGGATCATCCAACATAGATGTCAATGTAAACGTTGGAACCATCTTTTCCATTTACCGTAGAGTTTCGGAGGAAGGACCCGTACAGCTGGAAGATTTTTTACAGCCGGGCAACAAGCAGGTAGCTGCCGGATATGTAGTTTACGGATCATCCACCATGTTGGTATATACCACAGGTAATGGAGTAAACGGATTTACCCTTGATCCGGCATTAGGTGTTTTTTATCTCTCACATCCGGATATTAAAATCCCCGAAACAGGCAAAATTTATTCCGTTAACGAAGGAAACTATATTAAATTTCCGCAAGGAATAAAAGATTATATAAAATACTGCCAGGAAGAAAATGAGGATCGTCCTTATACCTCCCGTTACATTGGTTCATTAGTAGCCGATTTTCACAGGAATATGCTCAAAGGAGGTATCTATCTGTATCCCTCGTATTCGCATGCACCCAAAGGAAAATTGAGATTGTTATATGAATGCAACCCCATGGCTTATTTAGCAGAACAGGCCGGAGGAAAAGCAAGTGACGGTTTTACACGTATTATGGATCTTACTCCTACAGAACTGCATGAAAGAACCCCTTTTGTTTGCGGTTCCAAAAATATGGTTGATAAAGTAGAAGAATTTATGAAAAATGCAAAATAGTACAAGACCTCTTACCTTTATTTTAAAAGAATTCAATCAGTTAGATTTATGCGAATTGTACAGTTTACTGCAATTACGCAATGAAGTTTTTGTTGTAGAGCAAAATTGCCCGTATCAGGATTTGGATAATAAAGACTTCGTTGCTCATCATCTTTTAATATACTCGCAAGAAGAACTGGTTGCCTATGCTCGATTGTTTCGTTCCGGAATATCCTTTGCAGAAGCCTCTATAGGCAGGATAATCACCAGCAAAAAAGTGCGTTCCAGCGGAATGGGAAAAATTCTGATGGAAAAGTCTATTCAATCTTTATATGAGCTTTACGGGGTTCAGCCTATCCGTATCGGGGCTCAATGTTACGCCATACCTTTTTATCAAAAATTCGGATTTGAAACCAATGGAGATATGTATCTGGAAGATGGAATCGAACATATAGAAATGTGTAAGAAAAACTAAACAAAAATTGCGGTTATTCATAGTGAAATAACCGCAATTTTATTATAATTGATTTAGGCAATCTTATTTTAATTCCGGAACACTAAGTAAAGAATTAGGATCTGTAGTTTTATCCTGGTTTATCAAAGTATTCTCCTTTTTCAAATGACGCATCTTTCCGAAATTGTAGGATATTTTTAGATAGTATATACGATAATCATCCCGCTGATAAAAATGGGTGTTCAGATTGGTACTCGCTATGGTTGAGCTGATTCGGCTTGTATTAAACAGATTGTCTACTCCTACCGAGGCCTTCACGGTCTTGTTGTAAAACGGACGAGAAAGTTCAATATTCGAATAGTTGAATGGCTTATTGGCCTTATATATTCTAAAATATCCCTTGTCCGTGCTAGACATATAAAATGCAGTTAATTTCAGATCCAACGGTAAAACAATCTGCGAATACAAGGCAAAAAACCAGAGCGGTTTCACCTTATCCAGATAAGGATAATCGTTTATTTTGTAATAGTTATACATACCATATAAATAAACAAAGCTCATTTTGTCAATATTCATTGGCTGTTTAAAGAAATCTTTGCCTTTGGAAATTAAACCGAACGGAACGGGAACTCCCAAAGAAACATTATAATTATTCATTCCCTTATAAGTGCGGGTTGTCTGATTAACCGTCAGCGAATTATCTTCCGTTTCATACGAAAGCATGTTAATCTGTTTAGAATACGTATACTGGAAACTAAGTTTCAGGTAATTAAAGGCACTTACGGAAACTTCGTAGTTATCGTAGTAATCTGGTTGCAGATACTGGTTTCCGGTAGAAGTGTTGAACTCATCAAAATACCCGCTGATATTCGGATCCAGGCTGGAATACGAAGGAAGAGAAATACTCTTACGATACGAAGCATTTAAATTAACCACAGGGGAAAGTTTATATAATAAACCTATAGAAGGATAGAGCTGTTCCAGACTGTTTTTAGTATGCTGGTTATATTCACGTACCCAGGTTTTATATTCCAGGTTTTCATATCGTAAGCCCGCAGTAACGCTAAAATCACCTATACTTTTATTGGCTTCTGCATACAAAGCATATTGGGAATCATCATATTTAAATCGAAGACCGGACGTATATACCGGAGGATTCATAATTGCTGCTGAGCTGTTCAGAAGGTTGTATTTCCCTCGACTGGTAGAATTGGCTACTGAGTACTTACCTCCAATATTCAGTTTGGTATCCAGAGAAGCTAAAGGAATTTCCAGATTAGCCTTCGCATAAAAATTAGAATAATCCATAGCAATATCACTCACAGAATATAAATACGATCCCAGATTGTTCTGGATACTTTTATTCTGGGTAGATTTATCAAAATAAGAATAATAGGCAGTAACTTCCAGGTTTTTACCCAGACTGTCAAGTTCCGTACGGTATTTAACTATAATTTCATGATTGGTATTCTCATTTTTTATCCGCGAATCGTTAAATAGATTTACCGCTTGAAGGCTGTTATTGGAAGAAGTAGACAATGCAGAATTAAAATTTGAAATATCGTTGTAATTAAAATTATAATTAATCAGTAAATTACTTTTTTTATTAAAACGAATATTTGCGGATGGTCGGAAAAAATAAAAACGGTTATAACTTTGATCATTATTTTCCTGATTATATAAAACGGAAGGTGTAAAATACGTAAACTCTCGGTTGTAAGTAGATAAGCGTTTACCTTCCCGGTAGTTAAAACCGGTGTTTAGTTGAAGGCTTACCTTGTTGATACGGGTATTTAAACTTAGAGAAGGCGAAACCCGCTGGGTTTTATTGGCGCGGTAATTCAAGGAAGCAGTTCCATTAATACCTTTGAGAGCCCTGCCGTTGGTAACAATATTGATTATTCCTCCGGAAGTATTGGCCTCATACGCTGCTCCCGGATTGTTGATGATTTCAATTTTCTCAATGGAAGTTGCCGGAATTCCCTGTAAAAGATTTTCCAGGTCGTCTCCGGATAATCCGGTAGGCGAATTATCAATATAAATAGCCATGGACTTTCCGTTTACCGTAAGTTCCCCTCCATAACCCTTAATTACTCCCGGAAGCTTCCGAAGGGCATCTTCCGTGCTGCCTCCCGACAACATATCGTTGTTTTTTACCGAATAAGTCGTCTTATTAGCTTCAACGGAAACATATTTTTCCCTAACGCCTGATACGGTTATTGTACCTAGTTCTTTTTCACCCCCCGAGGCGGAAAGCCGGGGCTCTTTTTTCCGGAACAGGAAATATTCTCCTAAATCCAGCGTATCACGTGATTGTTCCGTGATCAGAAAGCTGAAGCTTTGAGGTTCAAACCCCTCGGAACTTACCGATATGCGGAACTTTCCCGGAATTTTTGATATATGGTAAAGATTATAACATTTACGGGATATAAAACTCTTTACGTCCTGGTATCCGGTAGGTTCTTCGTATTGAAAGAGTATGTTTTTTTGTGTGCTGTCACTCTCACAAGCCTTTTCTGCATCCATGATACGGAATCCCAAAGCTATTTTCGACTGTGCGAAAACAGTTCCCGGTAGAAGCATTATAAAGCATGAGGAAATAAATAATCTCATAGTATATATTTCTAAAATTTTTATTATAATGTAGGTTTATTAAAAATAAAACCGTTTATCCAGATAAGTAGTTTTATTTTATCAAATGTTACTATAGATTGCTATCTTAATGTTACAAATATAAGTGAATGGCTCACGTAAAAAAATATAAATTAGGTGGATTAAATCTTTTTCCGTAATTGCTAAAGTAAGCTATTATGGTAAAACTGCGGTTAAATGCTTCTTTAAAACCCTAAAACTTAGCTTATTTATGAGAATCATAATAACTCAGAAATAAAAACTTATATCTGTACTTGAGTGTATCGAGTGTTTTTATAAAAAATTTAAAGGCAAAATATGTTCAAATACGGAAATTTGCTGTAATAAGCCCTAAAAGACTTCAAATCTATGATTTATGATAAGCGGGCAAAAGAAGAAAATGTTTAGTGTCATTAATTCTATCCGTCCCGCCTTTCATAAATGTCTTTTTGGTAATGGTTCTATTTATAGGTATTTAATCTATATAGAAGAACATTTAATAAATCTTGGTAATTTTTGTATTCTTCGTCAGATAATAATCTTTTATTATTGATTTCAGCCAAAACATTGATCGAATTTTTAAATTCAAAATAAGCCCGATCCTTATAAGTAGGAATTTTTTTAGCTTTATCTTCTATATATACATCTAATTCTTTTTCTTTTTCTATTCTTTGATTTTCGTAAAAATTATCATAAACCAATTTTCTTAATTGAACTATTGAATTTATATCTACCGTATTGTTAAAGGCTCGTGTCAAATTCTCGTTTTTGGTTTCAAAATAGGAATTTACAGCCATATTTATGGAAGGAATAAATTGAAAAAAGTCATTTAAGTTATAGTTAGCGGATACATACTCCCTGGCTTTTAATAACGTATTTTTTTTAGAATCCGAAAATTTAAATATATGTTTGTTCTTATACTCTGCATTTAAATTTTCTGCAAATGCGATAAATGGTTCCATCTCTTTTTTAGATTTTGATGGCAGCGGTTTGGTATTATTTTTAATGTTTATCATATACCAAAGTATTTCATCCATCAAAAAATTTTGGTATTTTAAAAACAAAGTACTCTCATCTTTCAAAATGGTTAGTTGGTACTTAAAATTGTTTAGATTAAGAATTGGGTTATAATCCCACGTGTCATAGGGTTTGAGTTTGTTGATTTTTGCATAAGATTCATTCGTAGAATTTGAATTAGACGAAGTAAAAAGATTATTATTGGATTCTGGTATACTTATGTGATTAGGTAAAGCAGAATAGCTAAACTCTTTAATTTGTTGGTTATTAGATGTGAAGTTGTTTTTTTGTTTTACATAGAAGAAAAGAACGTCATTCTTACTATCTAAATTTTTTAGTTCGTTTGCAATTTCCTCTGAGTTAACATATTCATCAATAATATAAGAAGCATTTAATATATTTTCTAAAATAGCAATTTTATATTTCTTTTTTATTTTGTCATTAATATCTGTAATTTTAGTATTCTCAGTTTTCCAACTTGCAATTGCGCTAAGAATTTTTGTTTCATTAATGGGGTTAATATGGTTTTTCAGTTCGGAATAGGCATTATCAAAATCTACAGATGTAAAGGTATCTCCCGGTTTCAGATATTTAAATTCTAATCTGTTTTTTACCGTTTGTTCTGTCATATCAGCTCTGATGGTTTGATAGGCTTGAATCGTGATTCGTGCAATCTGTTTTTTATCGATTTCATAAATAATTTCCGGTTTAATCTGTCCGTTTAGCAAATATTTACTTGCATCTGCATCCGGTAATGTCTTTTTTAATACAGTAGTGATTCCCGATGCAGGAATTCTCGATTCTTCCCATTTCCAGTTATCTTGTGAGTTATTGGCTAACTCTATTTGTTCTTGATAAAAAACTCCGTTTTCTCTTGACATCAAATATAAAATGGCATCAATATTAGATTTTACATAAATTTCATTTAAGGTAGCACCCAGCTTACCTAGCTTAGTCGTAGCAGGTTTATAATTAAAGTCCAATACGGCTATGTATTTCGGAGTACTGGTATTGTTTGTGATATAGCTGGGAATAGTTATATAGCTATTAATTAAATTATAGTCTTTTAATTGTTCTGAAGAGGAGGTTTTAACTAGAGTAATGTCTATGGGGCTCTCAGTTTTAATTAGTTTAGGTTGGATAGTTTTTGTAAATTCTATATTTTCTGTTTTAATTTTTTGAGCACTTAAAAAACTAAAAAAACCTAAAATTAAGAGTAAAAATTTTTTTTCATTTATATATATATTTGTTAATATCCGTTTTTGGATTAGCCTGAATGAGAATAAAAATATGTAAGTAGTAATCAGTGAAATAGGGTTTTATGAGATAAAAGATATGAAAGATAAAGCTTTCAACCAGGCTGCAAATATAACGAAATCCTTTTTTTTATTGTTATAACGATAAGTAATGCCAAAATATTAACACAGTTAGCATATAAAATGCACAAATGCTAATTATTTTTATTATTCGATTAAGAGACTAAGTACATGTTTCAGGGACTGATTCTTGTTGTAATTTTTCAACAATATTTTTAGCATTAATTTCGGGATTTTGAGTAGTCATGGGTTCTTCTTTTTTTTGTGAGCAGGTAGCCAGAGTAAAAAATACGGCTCCCAGCATGGCGATGAGTTTACGTTTCATATTTCAGGGTTAAGGGTTAGGGTCAAATAAATATATTTTACAGAGGCTGTATTCTTTTGCCTCAAACATGATAAATGGAATAGGTTCTCCCTTATTTGGAGAATAATCAATATTGAGAATTTCCCATCTAGATTTAGATTTTAAATTTCCAGAAAAGGTTTCTTTAATCCCGGAAAATATCAGGATCAACTCCATAAACAAGCCCTTCTGGGGGCTGGTGCCGTATCGAAGTTTCAGCCCGGCTTCCTCATTTAAATCAAAATCTACTTTACCTTCTATACTATTTTGTATTTTTAGAAAATTAAATTCCTTATTAAATTCTCCATTAATCATAATTTTCAGATCAATTTTACCATCTACCAGCCGTTCGTTATGGCCGAGGGTAAAGAGGTGAAGCATTCTTTCTCCTGCGGAATATTTGTTGGTCAGCAGATGGTAGCGCAGGCTATCTTCAAAAGCCAAGATTCCGTCAGCATCAAAGTTTCCTTTCACGGTGGTAAAACCGGCCTTTTTCAGCAGGTCGGCCACTTGGGCATTTCCTTCTTTTCCGCCGTTTTTTCCCGGGGTTCATAAAGGATATAGTTGATCTTTGGAGTCAGTTCCCTGCCGATCAGCTGACATAGTTCGCAATGCAGGTTATGGTAATTCCGAAGCTCGAAAATCGTAAGGCCCAGCCGGTTCGCAACCGTTTCCAACGTATCACCCTTTTGTACGCGGTATGTTAACATACAATGAGTTTTATTCGGACAAAGGTAGGAAAAACGGATAATAAATATACACAAAATGTGTATGTTTTTTATCTGGATGAGAGTAAAGTGAAATAAAAAATGAATCTACCTCTGAAACTCAACCACTTCCAGATTTTGAATCTGGCTGCCGTCAATTTCGAAACGAAGCATGGTACGAACCTTATGAAAACCGTAAATGCCTATTGCTCCCGGATTCATATGAAGCAGGTGTAATTTTTTATCGTTCATCACTTTTAGTATATGTGAGTGGCCGCAGATAAAAAGCCGGGGCGGATTTTTCTGAATGAGTTCCCGAATGCTTGGCGCATAACGCCCCGGATAGCCCCCGATGTGGGTCATCCAGACGGTTACCTTTTCACAGTAAAAACGCTGATGTAAAGGAAATTCCTTGCGTATTTCGGTGCCGTCGATATTTCCGTAGACGGCACGGAATACAGGAGACGCTCCTTTTAAAGCATCCGAAACTTTAGGATCTCCGATATCTCCTGCATGCCACACTTCATCGGCCTGAGAAGCATAGTCCAGTATTCTTTCATCCATATATGAATGCGTATCGGAGAGTAATAGAATTTTTCTCACTATTTTTGCAGTAAAATTACGATAAAATTGCGGTATTTCATTCAATTTTCTTACGACGGAACCGGGTATTCGGGCTATCAGATTCAACCCCGCCAGCTTACGGTTCAGGAAGTGCTCGAAAAATCACTTTCCACTCTGTTGCGGCAGCCGGTGAAAACTATTGGTGCCGGAAGAACCGACGCTGGCGTACATGCTTCAGATATGTATGCCCATTTCAATTTTCCGAATCCTTTTCCGCCTAATTTTCTGAAAAGGCTGAACTCTTTCCTGCCCGACGATATTGCGGTACGCCGCATAGTTCCGGTGGCTGATCAGGCTCATGCCCGATTTGATGCGCTCAGGCGTACCTACCGGTATTTTATTTCCACACGTAAAAACCCTTTTAAACAAAAGTTTCATGCCCAGTTTCTCTACTATGATCTGGAGGTGCAGAAAATGAATGAGGCGGCTCGTATTTTATTTGAATATACCGATTTTACCAGCTTTTCCAAGCTTCATGCGGACAATAAGACCAATGATTGTACTATTTTTGAAGCCCGTTGGGAACAAAATGAAGACGAACTGGTCTTTATCATTACTGCCAATCGCTTTTTACGAAATATGGTACGGGCCATAACGGGAACTTTGATCGATGTAGGAAGAGGCAAACGAACGCTGGAAGATTTTAGGGAAATAATTGAGAAAAAAGACAGGGCTTTTGCTTCTACTTCCGCTCCTGCCCAGGGATTGGTACTGGTAAAAGTAGAATATCCGGAAGAGGTCTTTCTTACTTCTGGGAACTAGCCATCAAAACTAAATTTTCCGCATCTCCCCTTTTCAGGTTTTTTAAAGATCCTTTCCAGCTCTGCTTCTTCGCTTTCCAGAAATAGTCTTTTCCTTTTAGCTGAATACGGATTCCGGAATTTGTATCAGATTCACAGATTGTGTAGGTTACGCTTCCGCTGGAGAAGCTAAGGCTGTGTAACTGAGGACCCTGTTGCAGGGTGAATTTTTGCTGTATAACCTTATTCTCTCCTGCCGGATAGGAAAAATCTACTTGTGATTCGGGATTCAGAAAGCTATAATAAAGAGAATTTTTATAAATAAACAGGACTACCCTGCCTTTCCCGTTTTCCACTTCAAAAGAAAGACAAGCGGTATAGTTTTCTGCATTTTCTTCCAACGAGCGATAGGTATATTCTTTCCATCCGGATCCGGTCAGCCTTTTTTCATCGATTTTGTAAAAAGTATACTCATCTAAAGAGTAAAGCACCGTTTTTACTTTTTTCAACTTTTTATTTTCCCATACATACTCTTCATCTATAGCCTCCCTATAGGAATATTTATTGCGGGTGATTAAAGTCTGGGTAACTGGATCCACCGTTAGATACCCCGACCGGTAACAATAAGCTTCCGAATAGAACTCGCTTAACTCTTCATTTTTAGTCCAGGAATGGTTATCCCAAAGATAAACCGTTCCCCCGTCATGATAGCAACCTTCTTCAGACTGGTGATCGTCAAAAGCCACTAAATCCGGATACCCGTCAAAATTAAAATCTTCCTGAATACTCAGGGGCAGCCGGATATTATTTTTTGAAATTTCATGCAAATTCGTAGTATACCGGGATGTAAATTTCTCCATTAGGGTTTTATCTCCGGTTTGAAAAAGTTTTTTACCCGAAGCTTTTGAAAATATTTCCCAATAAAAATCCGTACGATAGCTTGTAGTGTCCAAAGAAATTCCTTCGACATAAAAATCTTCCGAAAAATCCTGAATACGATACCCCTGCTGGGCAATGGCCAGAGAATTTACAGCAGGTAAAATGAGCACATAAAATAGAAATAAAGGGGTTGGCAGATGAAAGAAATTAGAAACATAAATCAGCATGAGGAATTGAGCATAGGGTCAGAACAAATATAATTATTTTAGAATAAAAGAATCTATTTCAAAAAAATAGTAATTTTGTAGACTTCAATGAAAAATAATAAAAAGAACGAAACCATCGGAACCGGTGAAGCGCTACGTCGCCTTATGAAGCTGGGAAGCGGTTATCCGCTATGGTTTTATTCTACCCTGTTGATAGCCTTGGTTCTGGCTTTTGTGTCCTCATATCGTCCGGTATTAATCAGCCGGGCTATAGACAGCGACATACTCACCCATAAGAGCTTTCCAGATTTGTATGAGTCTCTGTTGTTCATTTTCTTATTACTTTTGGCTGAGGTCGTTTTGCAATATCTTTTGGTCTATGCGTCTAATTATGTTGCACAAAATGTAATTCGGGGTTTACGGATTAAACTGTATAAAAAACTGATATATTTTAAGTCGGCGTTTTTTGATCGTACCCCCCTCGGGGTTTTGGTTACCCGTTCGGTATCAGATATTGAAACTATTTCAACCATATTTACCGATGGTATTCTTATGGTTCTGGGAGATATCCTTCGCATCATTTTCGTGGTGGTGGTTATGTATTGGATCAACTGGGAACTGGCAACTATCGCCCTTTTTATCTTTCCTGTTATGCTTATCATTACCCGTACGTTTCAAAAGGCTATTAAAAAGGCTTTTTCGGAGGAGCGTAACCAGACAGCCAATCAGAACAGCTTTGTTCAGGAAAGGCTTTCAGGCATGAATATCGTTCAGGTCTTTAATCAGCAGAAAAAAGAATACAATAATTTTTTCAGGATTAACACCCAGCTGGAAAAAGCATATTTAAAAACGGTTTTTTATTTCTCACTGTTTTTTCCAGTGGTGGATATTATCACCGGAGTAGCTGTGGGTATCATGATTTGGTATGCCGGGAGAAATGCACTGACAGCCCATGATATATCTCCGGGTGTAGTCATTGCTTTCACCACTTCCTATATCAATATGCTGGTACGGCCTATGCGTCAGATAGCCGATCGGTTTAATACCATACAAAGGGGAATTGTGGGTGCAGAGAGAGTATTTACCGTGCTGGATTCTCAACATGAAATTCCGGATAACGGAACGGTAAAAAAAGAAACGATTCTGGGAAATATTGTTTTTGATAAGGTATATTTTTCTTATGTGGAAGGTGAAAATGTGTTGAAAGATCTTTCCTTTACTGTAAATCCCGGAGAACGGGTGGCTATCGTAGGAGCAACCGGTGCAGGAAAGTCGACCATCATCAATTTATTAAGCCGTTTTTACGATATATCGGGGGGGCATATTTATATAGACGGAGTGAATATTCAAAACTATGAACTGCATAATCTTCGTTCGCATATTGCCGTGGTTTTACAGGATGTTTTCCTTTTCAACGAAACTTTGATGGAAAATATAATGTTAGGAAACAAAAATATAACCTATGAGCAGGTACGGCAGGCTGCCAGGGAAATTGAAATTGACGATTTCATTATGAGCCTTCCCAATGGCTACGAATATGAGGTCAGCGAAAGGGGTTCTTCCATATCCTTAGGACAAAGACAGCTGATATCCTTCCTGCGGGCTTATTTGTATAATCCTTCCATTCTGGTATTGGATGAGGCTACTTCTTCCATAGATACTCAGTCGGAAGCACTTATTCAAAAAGCGACAGATAAGATTACCCGCAATCGTACCTCCATAATTATTGCGCACCGGCTGGCAACCATCCAGAATGCAGATACGATCATTGTACTGGATCATGGACGAATTGTAGAGAAAGGAAATCATAAGTTCCTGCTGGAAAAAGGAGGCTATTATAAGAAATTATACGATGCTCAGTTTAATGAAAAAACACTTAGCTAAACGTTTATTTTTTTATTAAAAAAACTTCTGATTACGCAAATATTTATCTCAATCATTTATTATTTTCATTTTTTAAAATGTATACATTTAACGTATTAAGTGTTTAATTGATTAAATTTTATTAAAAAATTAAATAAAGGTATAGTTTTTGTGCATTATAAGGGTTTTTGCACTTGGCATAGATTAATTAACACAAATAAAACACTAAAAAACGTAAGAATGGAAAACGGGTTAAAAAACAAGTATTATTTAGGTATACAGGTAAATTTATCTGAAATTCATGTATCTGAAAGAATACTATCCAGGCTTAACCACCTGACCAATAACCTTGGAGATTGTTATCTAGAAGAAAATTGCCCTTTACCCAATACCATGGAAGAAGAACGGGAAGCCGTTGAACTTATGGGAAACATACTGGATTTACCAAAAGACGATTGCTGGGGATATGTGGGAGAAGGTTCTTCTTTAGGTAATTTACAGGGAATGTGGATGGGGTCTTTGTTACTAAGTGATGCTACTCTGGTATTTAGTGAAAGTGCACACTACAGCATCTACAAGTTTGCAGCCTGTCTGAAATTTAAAAAGATTAAAATAATCAAGAGCCAGGTAAATGGTGAAATGGATCTTCATGATCTTTATGACAAAATAGAGGAAAATGAAAAAGTGGTTATAATTCTAACAGCCGGAACTACCATGACTTCAGCTTATGATCCGGTAGAAGATTGTATGGATATTCTTAAATCAAAGTCCTGTGAATTTTATTTTCACCTTGATGCTGCATTGGGAGGAATGATTATTCCTTTTCTATCTCAGGAACAGTTTCCTTCTAAAAACGATTTTACATTCAGAAATAAAGATATTTCGTCTATGACGGTGAGCATGCATAAGGTGCTGGGGTCTCCAATGCCGGCAAATATATTTCTGGCTCGCCAGCAGGTGGTAAAAGATTTTAAAAACAAAGCCAACTCTATTTCTTATTTTAATAATATGAATGATATAACGGTTTATGGAAGCCGGGATGGTTTCAGAGCAACAGTTATCTGCGAATTGATGAAAGATTTGGATGCCACACTGATGAAAAATCGTTTAACGGCTAATATAGGAAAAGTTGAAAAAATCGTTTTTGAATTACAGTGTATGGGAGTTGAAAATGCTTTTTCTCAGCAAGGAGGGTTAGCCGTGGTTATTCCTTTACATTCATTTAATGAGGTATTAACTGAAGAACAACAGTTTTGGCTGCAAAAAAAATATAGTTTGATTAAAAGTTCTACGGTAGTTCATATTTATATCATGGATCATGTTTCTGATTCGATTTGTGATGAATTAATTTCCGATTTTAAAATGCTGAAAGAGCAAAATGATTACGTGGAAGTAGTCTGAAAGGCAGGTAGTTTTTAAAGCCGAGTAAAACGGCGCTGTATTTTTTATAGTTGAAATACTTCATTAGTGGTATTTTACACCCATAATTTTCTTTAAATAAGTAAGGCAGGCGTACTGTTTACAATTTAATTAAGTATTCATTTCCATTGATTGCTGGAAATTGAAGTAAGTATGCAGGTACTATCGAAAATTATAATCGCTGAAAAGTTTATATAGATAATTAATCCGAAAGAACTAAAGTAAAATTAGTAAATTTGTTTTTTAAATTAAGAATATGAAAGATTTACAGCATACCATAGAGAAGGTTTGGGATGACCGGGCACTTCTTTCTCAAGGTGATTATCAGAAAGCAATCAGAGAAGTTATCAATCTGTTGGATAGTGGTAAGTTAAGGGTAGCACAACCCTTAGGTGAAGGTAAATGGCAGGTAAATGAGTGGATAAAAAAAGCAGTGGTTTTATATTTTCCTATTCAGAATATGGAAACGGTAGAAGTAGGTGTTTTTGAATACCATGATAAAATGCCTTTGAAAACGGATTATGCCTCTCAGGGAGTTCGTGTGGTTCCGGGTGCTTCAGCAAGAAAAGGATCTTTTCTTTCAGAAGGAGTTATCATGATGCCTTCTTATGTAAACATTGGAGCTTACGTTGGTGAAGGTACTATGGTAGATACCTGGGCAACGGTTGGAAGTTGTGCGCAAATCGGTAAAAATGTACACCTTAGCGGAGGTGTAGGTATTGGGGGTGTATTGGAACCTTTGCAGGCAGCTCCCGTTATTATTGGTGACAATTGTTTTATCGGTTCCCGATGTATTGTGGTAGAAGGGGTTCATGTAGATGATGAAGCTGTTTTAGGAGCTAATGTTACTCTTACATCGTCAACTAAAATTATAGATGTTTCCGGTAGTGAACCTAAAGAGTATAAAGGATACGTTCCTCCTCGCTCAGTGGTTATTCCGGGGTCCATTACCAAAAAATTTCCCGCAGGTGACTATGGGGTTAGCTGTGCACTTATAATCGGAACCCGTAAAGAAAGTACCGATAAAAAAACGTCTCTTAATGATGCCTTGAGAGAACACAGCGTTTCTGTTTAAAAACAACTAAAAGGATAGATGTGAAAGCATTAATTATACAATATAGTTCTATCGGTGATGTACTTATTTCTACCGTTGTGGCTAATAATCTGAAGAAAATCTATCCGGATATAAAAATAGATTTTCTGTGTTACAGAAAATATAAGGGGGTTCTGCAAAAGAACCCCCAAATTGATAGAATTATCGCAGTGGACAGTAATCGTATTTATTCACTTTTGTTTATGTATAAATACATACGACTGGTAAGAAGTGAAAAATATGATATACTTATTGATATGTCTGTTGATTTTAAAAGTGTGTTTACTACTTTTTTTTCAAAGGCAAAAAAGAAATATGGTTTTCATAAACCCCCGACCGATATTTTTTACCATTCAGTTATACATCCTGTCTCAGAGCCGTTGATGCAGACCTGTAACCTGTTGGAAAACCGATTGGTTGTTTTAGAAGAATTTCTAAAAGATCATACCGTGCCTATAGACCCTCAGGTGAAAATATATCTTACGGATGAAGAAAGGTCTGAAGCAAGGGAAATTATGCTGAATGCGGGTATAAAATTTACCCGGCCAGTAATTATGCTTGGAATTTTCGGCTCAAATAAACACAATACCTGGACACTGGGAAGCATGGCAAAATTAATTGATTATCTCTGGACAAATTACAGAGCCGATTTATTATTCAATTATTTGCCTTCACAGTACAAGCAGGTAAATGAATTATTATCCTTGCTTAATTCTAATACCAAAGTTTTTGTTCAGCCCGTAGGTAAATCTGTACGGGAGTATCTGGCATTTATGGATAATTGTACTCTTTTTATTGGTAACGACAGCCGTTCCGTAATCACGGCAAAAGCGTTGCAAAAGCCTACATTTACTATTTATCCTCCATATGTTTACAGGAAAGACGTCGCTTGCTACGAAAACACCAGTTTGCACCAAAGTGTTCATCTGCATGATTTTTTGCCCGGACTTTATGAAGATTTTTATCCCAGCGAACTATGTAAGGATTCTTCCAAGTTTTATCTTATGCTCTCCAGTGAATTTGTCATTCTTAAAATCAGACCTTTTTTAAAGGAGCATCTATCTACCTTTAATAAAATAAAATAATAAACAACCCCATCCTACAATCATAAAAAGTCCTCCCAATGGAGTTATAGGCCCCAAAAATTTAAGATTTACATTCCAGTATTCTGAAAATGACAGGAAATAAATACTAACGGAAAACAAGAAGGTTCCGACAATCATTCCCCAACCGGCGCATTTTTCCAATCCCGTAGTAAAAGAAAGAGAAAAGCCTATTAGTAAAAGTGCCAGAGCATGATACATCTGGTATTTAACACCGGTTTCAAAACTGGCAATCCTGTCAGGAGATAATATTTTTTTAAATGCATGGGCTCCGAATGCACCCAAAATCACAGAAGTCATTCCGTAGATGGCTCCAAAGATAAGTACGATATTTTTCATTGAATTTTATATGTAAGTATAAAAATAAGAAAAATTAATTTTCTAAGATATGTCTGGTAATAAAATCTTTTTCAATTTTCCATCCGCGGGCAGGAGAATATTCTCTACCATAATATATAATTTGAATGTGTAGTTTATTCCAGAGTTCTTTTGGAAATAATCTCTTGGCGTCTTTTTCCGTTTCTTCCACATTTTTGCCTTTAGTGAGCTTCCATAGTTTCATGAGTCGGTGTATATGAGTATCTACCGGAAAGGCAGGATGTCCAAAGCCCTGGCTCATGACTACTGAGGCTGTTTTGTGTCCCACGCCGGGTAAGGCTTCCAGCTCTTCAAAGCTTTCAGGAACTTCACCGTTATATTTTTGAACTAATATCTGGGAAAGATTGTGTACATTTTTGGATTTGGTATTGGATAAACCTATTTCTTTTATATATTCTTTGATCTCCCAATCTGGCAATTCCGCCATTTTAAATGCATTGGGAGCAATTTTATATAGAGCAGGAGTAACCTCGTTAACTTTTTTATCCGTTGTTTGAGCTGACAGCAAAACAGAAATTAATAGTGTAAAAACATTTTGGTAGTCTAAGGGAGCTACAGGGTTAGGGTAAAGTCTGTTTAATTCGGTTATAATATAATTTACTTTATCTTTTTGCTTCATATAAGTAGTTTTGTCGGCTAAAAGTAATAAATTATCATTTGGAAAAGGAGAACTTTAAAAAAAATATTTTAATCTCAAGAATGGTTTGTAGATTATAAATCAATATTTAATTATTTTAATCTCAAGCAATTTATCTGTTATTTCATCATCCATTGTTTGGGTGTAATTCCGTACTTTTTTTTAAATGCTTCAATGAAGTGGCTGGGATTCTCATAGCCTAAATCGTGAGCTATTTCCTGCACCTGTTTTACTTTTAAATCCAGTTTTTCCTTTCCTATTTCCATTTTAGTATCTAAAAGAAAATGGGATAGAGTTTTTCCATAATATTTTTTAAAGCCTTCTTTAATCTTATATTCACTTAAATTAAACTGTAAGGAAAGGTCATTTAAGGTGGGCGGATGTGTAATATTTTCCAGTAATAGTTCTTTTATTTCCTGAAGTTGTTCTAAAAATTTTTCATCCTTAAGCGTTTTGTTTTTTTCAGTAATTGGATCTGTAACTGAGAAATAATGTAGCAATAATTCATGAAGTTTTAATGAAAGATACATATTTTCAAAATCCGAGTCCAGAGAGAAATTTTCCAATTGGGTAATGATTAGTTTTTCAGGTACGCTGAGAAGTTTTTCTTTATATAAAGTTCGAGCGGTTAGTGATTCATGGAAAGGTAATTTATCTTCGAAACCCGTAAATATTTCTTCCATTTTATTTAAGGTGATAACAAAAATGATCAATTTAGATTTTTTTGCCAGGCTAATATTTATGGGAATATCAATTTCAGAATTAAAAAGAAGTAGAGAATATCCTTCTTTCATAAGATATTGATCTTTGTTTTCAAAATGAAAGGTAGCCCTTCCTTTGGTGCAAAAATAAAATTGTATGAACCTTTTACCCACCGGTTTGGATATGGTATCGGTAAAAATGGTATAGTTGTCAATCTGTGCAAGATAAATATCTTTGCCAATTTTATTCTCTCGTATTCTACTTTTAAAGGTATTTTTTAAATCCATTTGCTACTCTTTGTAAAAACACTATATTTTAGAGTTTCATGATTTTTATCATAGTTATACTACTATTTAGAATCATTCCAAAATTCAAAAATACGACTTTCAGAGGTATTTTTTTATAAAAACAGGTATTTTCTATGTATTCA
Source organism: Apibacter raozihei (assembly GCF_004014855.1). Taxonomy (NCBI): domain Bacteria; kingdom Pseudomonadati; phylum Bacteroidota; class Flavobacteriia; order Flavobacteriales; family Weeksellaceae; genus Apibacter; species Apibacter raozihei. The sequence continues at coordinate 924,983 of NZ_CP034930.1, read as the reverse complement.
CATTGATAAATTTGTTTCACGAATTATGAAAAGGTTTTCATCTGATACAATCCATCGTTTTTACAGCGTAAGTTTAAGTTACGAAAAGGCTGATACCAAAATAAGAGGAAAGTTTAGTTTTTTTCCTGAATTGGTGGAATCTTTTTGTGAAAAGATAAAACAAGTTACGGATACTAAAGTTTTTATACTTTCCACTTGTAATCGTACAGAGCTTTATACTCACACTAGCGATATAAATTCAGTGATAGAACTATTTTGTGAAGAAATTGGTGTTTCTTCTGAAGAGTTTACTTCTTATATAAACATCTACAATAGTTATGATGCCTTAACACATTTCTTAAGAGTTTCCGCAGGTTTGGAAAGCCAGATTCTAGGTGATTTTGAAATCATATCCCAGGTAAAAACATGGTTTAAAAGATTTAAGAAATATCAGGCTACGGATGCTTTTCTTGAAAGACTTATCAATACGGGGATACAAACTTCTAAAAAAATAAAAAGTTCGACAGCCATAAGCAACGGTGCTACCTCTATGTCGTATGCTGCGGTTCATTATATACTGAACAATTGCAATGATCTTTCCAATAAAAATATTACGCTGGTTGGCACGGGTAAAATTGGCAGAAATACGTGTGAAAACCTGGTAAAACATATCAAAGAACCAAAGGTAACTCTTATAAACCGGACAATTTCCAAAGCAAAAGATATTGCAGACTCTTTAAATCTTAATGTTAAAGAATACTCAGGCCTGAAAGAACAACTTAATCAATCAGATATTGTAATTGTTGCTACAGGAGCTTCTCAGCCGGTTATTACCAAAAAAGATCTGATTTCCGAAAACCCCGTTTTGCTTATTGATCTTTCTGTTCCAGTAAATATATCGTTGGATTTGAAAGAGTACGATCATGTAACTCTTTTAAATGTAGATGATTTATCACGAACTATCAATCATACATTGGAAGCTCGTAATAAAGAAATACCTAAGGCTGAAAGTATTGTAAGAGAAATGCAGGAAGAGTTTATTTTATGGTTTGAAAACCGAAAGTATGTACCTGTAATTTATGCATTTAAATCAGATTTAGACAGAATTAAGGAATATCAGATTAAAACATTAAAAAAAGATCAGATTAATGTGTCACAAGAAGAAACACAATTATCGGATCGTATTGTACAAAAAATTACTAACAGGCTTGCTGACTACTTAATTAAAAATCCTGAAAAAGCGGAGGATACCATAGGATTATTTAAAGAGATGTTTCAGTTGGAAGTCTCAAAATAAATATAATACCATGGATCTTATTCGCATAGGTACACGCAACAGCCCTTTGGCCATGTGGCAGGCTCTGGAAGTAGAACAACAATTAAATAAGTTAGGACATACTACACAGATTATTCCTATCGCTTCCTTAGGGGATAAAAATCTGACACAGCCCCTTTATCAAATGAATGTAGTAGGAGTCTTTACCAGAGATTTAGATATAGCATTGTTAAATAATGAGATTGATATTGCGGTTCACAGCTTAAAAGATGTTCCTACCCTATTGCCGGAAGGCATTATATTATCTTCTGTTTTAAAGCGCGATTATGAATCGGATATCCTTATTCGTAACCCAAAGAAAAATCTTCAGGCAGGCAACTTTGAAAATCTGTATATCGGTACAGGAAGTTTACGACGTAGGGCTTTCTGGAAAGCAGCCTATCCACAAGTAAAATTTAGTAATATCAGGGGAAATGTGCAAACCCGGTTACTTAAGTTAGAAACAGAAAACTTTGATGGAACTATATTTTCTTTAGCTGGAATTAAACGACTGGATTTACAGATGGATTATGAAGTGCTTGATTTTATAATTCCCGCTCCAGCACAGGGAGTTGTTGGGATAACATCTTTGGAAAATAATGTTCCAGTAAACGAAATTCTCAAGAAAATCAATCATAAAGAAACTCAACAATGTGTTACTGCTGAAAGAGAATTTCTGAATGTATTGGAAGGAGGATGTACTGCACCTATCGGAGCCCATGCTAAAATTAAAAATGACCAATTGATTTTCCAGGGAGGAATCGTTTCATTAGATGGAAAGAAAAAGGTAATTATTCAGGATGAATTTTCCATACAAAGCTATAGTTCTATCGGTAAAATAATGGCAAATAAAGCAAAAGAATTAGGAGCTCAAGATATAATTGATGAAATCAAGAGTTATATATAGTTTAAAAACTACCTTCCGAATTCTTGAAACGTATCTTCTGCATAAGCCTCGTACCGGTTAATTAAAGCTATGTTTTTTATTTCTACAGGAGTAAGATCTTTGTTTACATCTTTTGTGTGAGGGATATACCAATCTTTACTTTCAAAATAATTTCTTAGGTCTGAAGATGTAAAACTCATTCCGTGACGTGCAAATATAGTATTTCTGATTATTCTTAGCTCATGGCGCCTTAAGTTTTCGATATGTGAAGAATTTAATAGTGATACCGACGGATTTGTCTCTATAAGTAATTGATCCTGACCTGCATTCTTATCATATACAAAGTTTATATAACTTAAACCGAAAGTTTTCTTTTTATTTGAATCGGATATCCAATATCCAATGGCAGTACCCTCAAAAATTTTGAAGTCAAAAGTTCCTTTGTTATTGCCCTCTCCAATCTCCTTGCCTTGAAAATGATAGGATTGATCTCTTAATTTAGAAAATTTACCTTCTATTTCATATATATTTCCCGCACAAATAGATCTTCCGGTAAAAGAACTATCGTTGTTTAATGAATAAATTTCTATAGCTAACGAATTTGGTGGTTTTACTTCCCAATAACCGGTGGAAGGGTTAATATAGGTGAATGATTGCAAATGTTGAGGTCTATCTTCAGACTCCAAGTTATTGATTTCCTTCCGGGCTTTCAATTCTTTTTCCGAAAGATCAAATTTTCCGAACCAAAGACCGGTGATTCCTTCACTAATTATAGAATCTTTTTTTTCTGATGGATTTGTTTTATAAGCGGAAGTCTTTTTATCATTAATTTCTTCGTTCAATTTTTTATTACATGATAAAATTAGAAACGGAATGAGAATATATATGTACTTTTGCATAGTAAAAATTTTATTAAACAAGCATTTTTATGCGTTATTTTGCAAATGTAATAAAAATATTAAGTTTAGCTGTACTCGGTTACTATACAATATTGCTACTTAAAATAAGTGTACAATATTTTACATTTGATCAGGATGTTGGGTTTTTACGTATCAAACAAGATTACTTGCATATTAAAATTTGGAAAACAGCATTTTATATTCATGTTTTTACTTCTTTTATATCGGTATTTGCCGGGTTTACTCAGTTTTCCGGTTTCCTAACAAGGAAATATCCGCGTGTTCATAGATACTTAGGTTATGTTTATATTATAGATGTGCTGGTATTTGCAGCTCCGTCAGGACTTGTGATGTCATTTTATGCAAATGGTGGTTTAATTTCCATTCTGGCATTTATAACTCTTTCGGTTGCCTGGTGGTGGACAACTTATAAAGCTTTTATACTGGCAAAAAGAAGGAACATAAAGAGCCATAAGAATTATATGATAAGGAGCTATGCATTGACTCTTTCTGCTATAACGTTACGATTATGGAAAGTAATTATATTTAGCTGTTGGGATTTACCTCCTATGGATGTATACAGACTAATTTCCTGGCTGGGTTTTGGAATTAACGGAATAATTGCTGAGATTATCATAAAAATAAAAAAATAAGAGGAGAAATTAGTTTCTCCTCTTATTTTTTTTAAATTTTACTTTTCAAATCGGCCATTCGTACAGCTACAACTGCGGCTTCAATTCCTTTGTTTCCTAGCTTTCCTCCACTCCTGTCTAAGGATTGTTGAAGATGATCATCCGTTAAAACACAAAATACTACTGGAGTATCAGTATGTGTATTTAAATGAGTTACTCCTTGTGTAACACTCGAACATACATAATCGAAATGGGCCGTTTCACCACGAATCACACACCCTATGACAATGATAGCATCATAGTTGTTTTTTTTACATAGCTGGCTGGCTCCGTACACCAATTCTACAGCACCCGGTACAAAAATAGTTTCTACATTTTTTTCACGGGCTCCTAAATCGAGAAGTGTCTCTAATGCACCTTTATGCATATTATGAGTTACTTCTGAATTCCAGTCAGAAACAACAATACCGAAACGAAAAGTTTCGGCATTGGGTAATATTTTTTTATCGTAAGCGGATAAGTTTGTTGTTGCCATTATTGTTTTCCTGTTGCGTATTTTAATCGTTCTATATATGCTTCAACTTCTCCGGACTGATCAACATCCGGATATTTGTCGTGTATTGTTTGAAAGAATTCTAAAGCCTTTTCATTTTGATTCAACGACATAGCTAAAATTCCGGCTTTTTTATTAAACTGATAAGCAGTAGCAGCATTAGAGCTTTCGTTAGCTGCCTGGGTCATATAGTTTAAAGCCTCTGTTGTATTATTTAATTCTGCATAAGCATCTCCCATAATACCATATTTTACTGCTTTCAAATCTTTGTCTGACGAATCAAAGTTTTGAATAAGATCCAATGCTTTTTGATAGTTTCCGTTTTTAAATTCTGTGGACGCAGCATATAAATAAGCTAATTTTCCGGCTTTGGTATTTTTATATTCTTCACCGATATCAACAAATCCGGAAATACCACTTGATTTACCTCCTAAAGCTTGATCCGTTTTGCCTTCATTATATAAGTTTTCAGCATCAACCATCAAATCTGAAGCTTCTATATTTTTAGGAGTAACCACGTAATTATCATAAAGTACATAACCTAAAACAGCAATAATAACTACACCGAAAATGATTCCGATAGGTTTGGCAAACTTTTCCAGAAATTTTTCACCGGATGATGCGATTTCATTTGCAGAGTTTAAAACATCTTTAGTGGTAGAGTGAACTTCTTTTTTATTTCTTTTAATTGACATGGTTGTCCGATTATATTTTAGCGAGCAAAAATAGACATTTATTCTTTGAAATGCAAATTTTTAACCCGGTCGGTATCCAGATAATTTTTAAAAGTTTTTAATGATATTTCACAGGCTCCCAGCTGAGCAAGATAGGTGGAATAGATTTGACAATCAATTACTTTATATTGATCTTTATATTTTTCAGCAAAATAAGTAAATCCACATTTTGAGGCATTAGATTTTAATGAAAACATACTTTCCCCACAAAAAACGTCAACCAAATCAATACCATAGAAACCGCCGACTAAATCAGTATTTTCCCAGACTTCCAAGCTTTTTGCAATACCTAATCTGTGTAATCGGATATAAGCTTCAATCATATCTTCTGTAATCCATGTACCATCCTGTCCTTCTCTTTTAACAGAAGCACAATGGCGAATTACTTTTTCAAAACAAAGATTTTCTGTAAAGCGAAAATGATTTTTAGAAAGTAATCTCCGTGTAGATTTAGATATTTTGATTTCTTTTGGGAAAAGAATAAATCGGGGATCAGGAGCCCACCATTGAATGATCTCATCGGAGTTAAACCAGGGAAAGATTCCGGATTTATAAGCTAGTAATACCCTTTCAGGGGATAGGTCACCGCCAATAGCAAGAAGACCGTTTTTCAGAGCTAATGAGGTTTCAGGGAATTCTAATTTTTCATTAAGAAGGTAAACTGTTTCCATAAAAAAAAGCACCTGTTGGCAGGTGCTTAAATTGTATTTTATATATGTTTAAAATGGTAAATCGTCATCTTCATCTTCCTGCATAGGAGTTGTTGGGGCAGGAGATACAGGTGGTTGTTGAGACATGGAAGAACCGCCTGAGTTCATAGTTGAATCCATTGTTAACTTTTCAATCCTCCATCCGGTAATGCTGTTAAAATATTTAGTTTCTCCTTGCGGATTAACCCATTCTCTACCTCTGATATTGATCGATACTTTTACATCATCACCTACTTTGAAAGGGTTGATAATATCAGTTCTATCACCCAATAATTCTATTAAAATATGTTGAGGATATTGTTCTTCAGTTGTAATAACCAATTCTCTTTTTTTGAATCCACTATCAAAGGTCTGAATATCAGAAATTAATTTAATCCTTCCAGCTATTTCCATTTTTTAAATTTAATTTAAGTACAAAAATATAAAAAAATTCAGACTGTAAAAAGGATGTTAATAAAAAAATAACAAATAAAAGAGCCTCATTTTGAGGCTCTTTAAACTTAACTAATTATATTTTTAAATTATTTTTTTATATCCATCAATTCCATAAACTGATCCAGTTTAGGCAAGATAACAATTTCAGTTCTCCTGTTAATCGCTTTGTTAGAAGGAGTATCGTTAGCTACTTTTGGTTGGTATTCTCCATGACCACCTGCTAGCATTCTGGCAGGGTTAACACCAAATTTGGTTTGAAGCAATTTTACAATAGAGGTTGCTCTCATAACACTTAAGTCCCAGTTGTCTCTTATACATCCGGCAGAAGAATTTCTAAATTGATCATTGTCAGTATATCCTTGAACCTGAATGTCATAGTCATTGTAGTCGTTAATAATTCTGGCAACTTTTTCCAGAACATTTTCAGCAGAAGGAAGTACTTCATAGCTTCCGGACTTATACAGCATATTGTCAGATAAAGATATAAAAACAACACCTTTTTGTACTTTAACATCTACATCAGTGTCATTTAAATTATCCAGCGAACGTTTAAGCTTATTGGATAAAGCAAGGTTAAGCGAATCATTTTTAGCACGAGCTTCAGTTAATCTTTTGATATACGCATTGGAAGCATTGATTTCTCTAATCAGATTATCTATATTAACAGAACCTGCTTTCCCAGTAGCCATACAGTCAGCAAGGTTTTTCTGTAAAGTTTCGTTCTGTCTTCTCAGTAAGTTCATTTGTTCATCATAAGACTTATTTCTTTCTTCCAGGGTAGCAATTGTTCTGTCTTTTTCTGCATTTCTTTCTAAACAAGACTGATAATTAGCTTTAGCTTGTTCAAACTCTTTCCTGCTTACACAAGACATCGCTAAAAGTCCGATGGAAGACAATAATACTAATTTAATAACTTTCATATTTACCATTTTTTGATATTAGTCAAGATCTCAGTCATCAAAAACAGAGCCAAACGCTGGGTATTTGATATAATTTTTGTTAAATCATGAGAAGGGTTTTGGTATGTTTAAAGTTCATTAAAAAAACGACATAGTCAATTCTTAGATAAATATAAACATTATCTCAAAATATGTTTTTTAATTATTAGCAGTATCTGTCTGTAAAAATGAAGATCAGATTAAAAAATTGTAATTTTGTAAATTAATTAAAAGTTTTCAATGTTATATTTTACAGAAAAAGGTAAGGGTAAGGCTGTAGTATTGTTGCATGGTTTTTTGGAAAATTCCAGAATGTGGAAATATTTTCAGGATGAACTGTCAAAAAGATACCGGGTAATAGCTATAGATCTTCCCGGCCATGGAAAATCCTCTACCAATTCTAAAGATGTCAATAGAATGGAATATATGGCTGAAAAAGTTAATGAAGTTTTGGAATACTTGCATTTGGACGAAGTAGTTATTATAGGTCATTCAATGGGAGGATATGTAGCATTGGCTTTTGCAGACCAATTTAAATATAAAGTACAAGGATTGGGCTTGTTTTATTCAACTACTTTGCCGGATGATGAAGCTAAAAAAGAACAGCGTTTGAAAGCTGCTGAGGTAGTGGTCAAAAATCCTAAAGAATTTTTTCGACTGTCGATACCTAACTTATTTGCGCAAAAAGAGGTGCCAAATTTGAGTGAAGAGATACAACAGGCGGTTTCCTGGGCTGAGGAATCTTCTTTAACGGGTATATCAGCAGCGTTGAAGGGAATGAGATTAAGACAGGATCGTACAGATGTTGTCAGGGATTTAGACAAACCGGTATTAATAATTACTGGAGAGTTCGATAATGCTATAAAAAATGCCGAATTGAAAAAAAGCATTCAAGATTTTCAAAATGTCTCCTTATATGAACTTCCTACCGGCCATATGGGAATGTTAGAAGCACCCAAAGAAAGTCTGGAAATTATACAACAATGGTTGCAGGGTGTAAAATAGGACTTTATGAAGGTATTAAAAAAAATGATTCCTTTTATATATTTTAAACATAATTTGTAACTAATTTTGTAGTAAGTAATTTAATTTAATAAGATTCAACATGATAAAAGTATCTCTAGAAGCAAAGAAAAAAATCATTGGATTAATGGAAGATGATGGCTTTGATTACTCTAAAGATTTTGTAAGAGTAGGAGTGGAAAGTGGTGGTTGTTCCGGATTATCGTATAAGTTAAGTTTTGATCATAATCAAAATCCGGAAGATAAACTATTTGAAGATAATGGTGTCAAGATTTTAGTAGATAAAAAATCATTTCTATATTTAATAGGCACTACCTTAGAATATTCAGGAGGTTTGAATGGCAAAGGATTTATTTTCAATAATCCAAATGCACAAAGAACTTGCGGATGCGGTGAAAGTTTTGCCGTTTAGTTATTTATAAAGGTATAAAATTTAGAAAGGTCTCTTTTATAACAAAAGAGACCTTTTTTGTAATTATTTATTATTTAGCAGTCATTGCGCTCTGTAACTCAGTAGTTAACTTCTGTGTATATTCAGAGAATTTTTTAGCATCTTCGGGGTTTGAAACCAACTTTTTAGAAATTTCGGTTGATTTGTTAGCCCATTCCATAGCTTTTTGCTGTAACTCAGCAGCTTTTGTCATGTCCTTAGCAGTATAAGCAGCTGTTAAATCTTTAACAAAAGAAGTATAGTCTTCAGCGAATTTTTTTATTTCCGGATCAGAAAATTCTGGAATTTCCGCATTGATTGACTCAGTTGGCTGAGAATCTGTTTGAGAAGATTCAGCTTGTGTACTTGATGAAGTCGAATCTGCAGAAGCTGGAGTAGAAGTAGCTTTTTTGTCATTGCAAGCTGACAAAGAAATTAATGAAATTGTTGCTAATGATAATATTATTTTTTTCATATAAATTTTTTTGCTAATTTAATGCAAATTATAAAAATATTATATTTTTATAATAAATATATGTTTTTAATTAAACAGAACCTAGTGTTTTGATATAGTTTACAAATATAAAATTTATCAATCCGTTGCTATATAGTAGCTAATTTCAACAAATTTCGGCTAAAATACAAAAAAGATGTATAACTAGTTTTTTTAAACAAGTTTTATATATTCCATTATTAAAAAAATCTATAGACTATTGGAATATCTAAGTATAAACTCTGTATTTTTGCGGAAGAATTGATAGATGTCAATCCTGAATTTATAATGATAGAAAATTACAATGAGCAAAACTAAATATACAGAAGAAGAACTACGGGTCGATCTTGAAAATAAAGAATATGAACATGGATGGAGCACAGAGCTTGAATATGAAGATTTTCCTATTGGCCTGAATGAAGAAATTGTAAAAGAGATATCTAAAAGAAAAAATGAACCGGACTGGATGCTGGACTGGAGGTTGGAATCTTTTAAGATTTGGAAAAAAATGGCAACTCCTCATTGGGCGAACGTTTCATTTAACGAGCCAGATTTTGAAGGGATAAAATATTATGCTGCACCTAAAAAAAAGGTTGAGCTAAGCAGTTTAGATGAAGTTGACCCTGATTTACTTAAAACATTTGAAAAGCTAGGTATTTCACTTGAGGAGCAAAAGCGACTTTCAGGTGTAGCCGTTGATGCTGTAATTGACAGTATTTCTGTGAAAACTACTTTTTCTGAAACTTTGGCAGAAAAAGGAATTATTTTCTGTTCTATCAGTGAGGCAATTCAAAATCATCCGGAATTAGTAAAAAAATATTTAGGAAAAGTTGTACCTAAAGGGGATAATTTTTATTCCGCTCTTAATTCCGCTGTATTTTCAGATGGCTCTTTTTGTTATGTTCCTAAAGGAGTCAGATGCCCTATGGAATTATCTACTTATTTTAGGATAAATCAATCAGGAACCGGTCAGTTTGAAAGAACTCTTTTAATTGCGGATGAAGGTAGCTATGTTTCTTATCTGGAAGGTTGTACGGCTCCACAACGTGATGAAAATCAGTTGCATGCTGCTGTAGTGGAATTAATAGTTTTAGAAGGAGCTGAAATAAAATATTCAACAGTTCAGAATTGGTATCCCGGTGACAAAGAAGGGAAAGGAGGAGTTTATAATTTTGTGACAAAGAGAGCCGTTTGCGAAAAAAATGCAAAAGTTTCTTGGACCCAGGTAGAAACCGGATCTTCAGTTACCTGGAAATATCCCTCTTGTATTTTAAAAGGAGACAATTCTGTTGGTGAGTTTTATTCAATAGCTGTAACTAATAATTATCAGCAAGCAGATACCGGAACAAAAATGATCCATATTGGTAAAAATACCCGTTCAACGGTTATTTCAAAAGGTATTTCAGCAGGTAAATCACAAAATAGCTACCGAGGATTGGTTAAAGTTATGCCCGGAGCAGAAAATGCAAGAAATTTTTCGCAGTGTGATTCCTTATTAATGGGAAACCAATGTGGAGCGCATACCTTTCCATATATAGAAATAAAAAATAAGTCGGCTCAATTGGAACATGAAGCTACAACTTCAAAGATAGGAGAAGATCAGATTTTTTATTGTAATCAAAGAGGAATTGACACAGAAACAGCAATCGCTTTGATTGTGAACGGATTTAGCCGTGAGGTTTTGGATAAATTACCAATGGAGTTTGCGGTTGAAGCAAAAAAACTTTTGGAAATATCTCTGGAAGGAAGTGTAGGATAAAAAAAATAAAAGTATATTATCATATAAAAGAGCGTGTTAATTCACGCTCTTTTTATTTATAAATTATTCTTGTTCAATTGCTGAAAGTAAAACTTCAATTTGAAAAGAGAATTTGTTGAGTAGGAAATATTGTTATGGAATAAGATAATTTATAAAATAAATAAAAAAATAGTTGCTCATTTTTTATTTAAACGATTAAATAAATGAATTCTATAATAGAAAAGTTAGGTGTTAAATATATAAACATTTTACACAATTAGTTAAGAATTAGTTAATTATCAGTTAAGAAATTAGAATGTAAAAAAAGATGCAAATGTATTCTTTTTCATAAAAAAACAAGTAAACTAAAGTTGTTTTTTTTTAATTATTTCAACTTTATATTTGCTTGCTAAAGAACGTATTATAAAGTACTAACATTGAGGGTAAATATCTTTATTCTATCAAAAAAGTAAGATTATTTCTTTTCATTTATCCTTTACTTATTTAAAATTCAAAAAAATAAAGTATGAGTATTCCAAAATTTACCGAAAAAAAATATTATTTAATATTATCGTTTGTAATATCCTTATTTTTCTTTTGGGCAGTCGCTCTAACGATGGGAGATGTTCTTAATAAGCATTTTCAAAACGTATTAAATATTTCAAAATCAAAGTCAGGTTATATACAGTTATCCATTTTCGGAGCTTATGCACTTATGGGAGTTCCGGCTGGTATTTTTATGAAAAAATATGGATATAAATTAGGTGTAATATTAGGTTTAGCATTATTTTCCTTAGGCTCATTTTTATTTATTCCTGCCGCCAACAATGCATCATTCAACTTTTTTAGATTTGCATTATTTGTAATGGCCCTAGGAATGGCTACCCTTGAAACAGTAGCCCATCCGTTTGTTGCTGCACTCGGAGATGAGCGTACGAGCGATCAGCGGGTAAACTTTGCACAATCATTTAATGGACTGGGAGCTATTGTTGGACCTTTGCTAGGAGGGATTCTTATTTTTGGATCAGTAAAAAACGCAAATGATAACTCATTGGATTCTGTGAAATATTTATACACTTACATAGGAATTTTAATATTAGTTTTAGCTGTTATATTTTCTTTCATAAAAGTTCCTGATTTGATAGATCCTCACGCGAACGAAGATTCAAATGAAGATATAACTTCGGGAGATGAAACAGCTGAATATAACTCAAAAGCACCCTTATGGAAACAAAGACATTTTATAGCAGCAGTGGTGGCACAGTTTTTTAATATTGCTGCACAAGGAGGTACCTGGGCTTACTTTATAAATTATGGAGTTGAAAAAATGCATTTGGCAGAAACAGAGGCCTCATACTATTTTTCATTGAGTATGGCGATGATGATGCTGGGTAGGTTTTTAGGGACTTTTTTAATGAGGTTTATAGCACCGAATAAATTACTGGCAATATTCACATTTTGTAATATTATTTTATGTCTAATAGTGGCTCAAAGTTGGGGCTGGGCATCTTTTATATCTTTGATAGGATTAAACTTATTTTTAAGTATTATGTATCCTACAATATTTAGTTTAGGTCTGAAAAAGCTAGGGACTAATACACAGAATGCTTCTTCATTCTTAGTTATGGCAATGTTTGGAGGAGCAGTGTTCCCTCCTTTAATGGGATATATAGCAGAAAAGAATGTAGCTCATGCTTATTTGTTACCTATACTATGTTATGCTGTAATTATTGTATTCGCTATCAAGTTTTATAAACCTAAAACATTTAAATAATATACAAACACAATAATAAACAGGGCAAACATTATAAATAAGAAGATCAGATGATCAAATGATTTTAATAATAAGCTAAGAATTAACCCAAAAAGAAAATCAATGAAAATTAAATTTGGAGCTTCACTACTTTCCTGGATTACTCCCCAATGGACACCTGAAGCTGGTAAATATGCAATTGAAAAAACAGCAGAAGCAGGATTTGATCTTATAGAAATTTTGTTGCCTACTTCCATGCAATTTGATACCCAAACGGTAAAAAAACAACTTGATGACAATTGTTTAGAGGCTGTATGCTCCATAAATTTACCTAAAGAAAAACATATAGCTTTTTATCCTGAAGAGGCAACCCGTTTAATTAAAGAAGCAATAAATAAAACATCAGAACTGGAAACGGACTTTTTAGGGGGAGTTTTACATGGTGGATTAGGTGCATTTTCCGGAGAACCCTTAAAAGAATCGGAAATTAATGTTATTACGGATGTATGGTCAGAAATATCGGATTATGCAGCCACAAAAGGAGTTAATATAGGGATAGAGCCTATTAACAGATATGAATCTTATGTGTGCAATACAGCGAAAAATGTACTTGATCTTATAGAAAGAACAGGAAAAAATAACCTTTTTCTACATTTGGATACATTTCATATGAATATAGAAGAAAATAATTTTTATGATCCGGTGATTTTGGCAGGGAATAAGTTAAAGCATGTGCATATGACGGATTCTCACAGAGGTATGCTAGGAGAAGGAACGGTTAATTGGCAAGAATTTTTTCAAGCTTTAAAAGATATAGATTTTGAGGGTAATTTAGTTTTGGAAAACTTCTCTTCTTCAGTACCGGGAATGCAGTCAATGGTTTCTCTATGGCAGACTTCTCCATATAATGAATCAGATCTTGCGTTGGGAAGTCTTGAGTTTATGAAAAAGCATTTATCCTAATGCTTGATTTTGGATAAAACTCATAAATGTAAAATATTTAATTGTAAGTTAAATATATAACAAACAAACTAAAAGTTTATTTTGTAAGTTCCCGAAGAAATAGAATTAGCTTTTTCTGCTTTAACATATTCTTTGATCCATTTTTTTCCGGCATTTACCATGCAAGTATTGCTTTTTCCGGAAGTTCTTTCTACAGATGTGACATCTCCGTTTTTATTAACGGTGTAAGAAAAAGTTATAGTTCCGGATTCAGTACAATTATTAACCGGAGCTTTTCCAGATTTACCATTTGTTCCAGGAATCCAACTAACTAGTTTTCGGCCGTTTCCAATACCTACACCGCCGCTACCGCTGCCTCCGGTCTCTACTCCCTGATTTTGTCCTGGTTTTCCTCCGGTTCCCTCACCTTTAGACGATGTACTGGTTCCTTTTCCTTTTAACAATGCACCTAAAGCGGCATTACCTTTAGGATTTCCTCCGGATTGGTTTCCGTTTTTACCGTTAGGTTTATCAGAATTTTTTGAATTTGAAGGATTTGAGGAAATCGTTTTTTTAATTTCCGTTTTCTTTTTCAGTTTCTCAGTTTTTTTAATCGGAGTAGATACAGCATCTTTAGCAGAAGCATCCGTAAGATATTTTTTATTTTCAATAGGCTCTTGTTTATCTGGGATGTCATTATCAGAACTGATATTTTCAGCAAGAGGATCCCCTCCGTTTCCTAATAAAACATCTTGATCTGCAGGTTCTTCATCACCTAATCCTACTTCATCCTGGCCATAGTTAGCTCCAAGTTCATCTGTCTGAAAATTAATATCGATGTACGAAGGAGGATTAACAATGGTATAAGTAGTCTTGAAAAGAAAAATTAGAATTAAAACGATTACAGATATAATAAAAGTTATACATCCGCTTATGATACGCTCTTTCTTATTTTCATTCGTTTGGATTCTATGGGTGCTCATCGCTTATGGAATCTTTATTCGTGGAATCAGGATTGGCAGCTATTAAAACTTTATATTTATTTCGGTTTGCTATATCCATTAAATAGATTACATCTTTATGAAGAGCATCTGCATCAGCAGCAATAACAAATGAAGGAGAAGGATTCGACTGAAATAATTTTTTTAAAGAAGGTTCAATATCTTCTTTGGCAATTTCCTTTTTATTAAGAAAGTATTTTCCTTCGATCGAAACTGCTATGTATACTCTTTCTGCAGGCATTTCTTGCCCTTTAGCATTGGGAAGAGTTACATTTAAGGCCGATTGACTGGCAGAGGCAGTCAGCATAAAGAAGGTTAAAAGTAAAAAGATAACATCTGTGATAGATGCCATACTAAATTCAGGTAAAACTCTGTTTCTTCTTTGTAATTTCATTCCAATTTAAAATTTAAGATTGAGTTACAGGTTTATTTAAAATGTCTAAAAAGTCAATGGCAGTTAATTGTAAAGAGTAGACGAAACGATCGATTTTTATTACCAGAATATTGTAAAAGAGATATGCCAGTAGACCTACTATTAAACCTGCAGCTGTATTAGCCATAGCTGAATAAATACCGCCTGCCAACATTTGAGCACTGGCCTGATCCTGAGAACTGGTAGCAAAAAAAGCTATGATCATACCCACTACAGTACCTAAAAAACCCAGCATAGGAGCTGCTCCTGAGATAGTTCCTAAAACCCCAACATTTTTTTCAAGCTCAAATATTTCCAGTTGTGCCGTATTCTCAATGGCATCACTTATATCCCGTGTAGGTTTACCAATTCTCATAATTCCTTTATATAAAACTCTTCCCTCAGGCGTATGAGTTCTTTTGCATAAATCAAGAGCCGCATCAATTTTACCCTCATGAATAAAATCTCTGACATCATTTAATAAAGTTGATTTTTTATTTGAAAATTTCCGTATAGTTAAAAATCGTTCAAAAAAAATATATAAAGAGATAACAAACAATGCAAAAAGGCAAATCATTACAAAAATACCTACAGGTCCTCCGTGTGTAAGCATTTCGATTAAATTGAAATGAGTAGTTTTTATTTCACCGGTTTGAGTCGCAAGTGCCTGTACAGATTTCAGGGAATCATTCATATAAAATATCTTTTTTAATGTATTTTTACTAACAATAACTATGCAAAACTAATTTTTATTATTCAATGCTGAACAATAAAAGATATAAAAGTATAATATTTGAAAAAATAAAAAAATAGGGTATTTGAGCAGAAAAATTTTTTTAAATCGATAGCGGTAAAGTAAAAATTTTTATGGTTTCAAATGTAAATCTTCTTCATAAATTCTTTCAACAATTACGCCTGCATTTTTCAGAAAATCCACACCCGAGGTATCAGAATATTCATTGATATACACTATACGTTTAATTCCTGCCTGATGAATCAGTTTACTACATTCCTTACAAGGTGATAAAGTGACATATAAAGTAGCTCCTACACAAGACTGAGTTGATGCAGCTACCTTTAAAATAGCATTAGCTTCAGCATGAAGAACATACCATTTTGTGGTTCCATTTTCATCTTCGCAAGTATTTTCAAACCCGGTAGGAGTTCCATTGTAACCATCAGAAATGATCATACGATCTTTAACTATCAATGCCCCTACTTTTTTTCTTTTACAGTAAGATAATTCTCCCCACTCAAGAGCCATACGAAGGTAGGCAATATCGTATTTTGTTTTCATTGCTTAAAAATAATAATTTAATTACAAAGTTTTAGAATACAAATTTAAAGTTTATAAATCTGTATCCAAATGTGAGTATTCCTATAATATTGGTTTGGAATAATTTTTGAATAATTAACAAGGCTTTTAGCTTAAAAGTATTAATTAACAACTAAAAAACCCATATTATGGAAAAATTATTTGATTCTCTAAAAAAAATAATTACACCTGAAGCGATATCTAATATATCCTCAGCTTTAGATGAAGATTCAGGAAAAGTAACTTCTGCTGTAGGGGCAATTATACCCAGCCTATTTGGAGCTATTTTGGAAAAAGGAGAAGATAGTCATCTGGAACATATATTAAAGCAGGCAGGAAATAGTTCTTCTGCTACAAATGTTTCAGGAATTTCTACCGGTCATCTGGATTCGGATACCCAAAAAATAAATACAGGATTTCTTGATTCTTTGTTTGGAAATAAGAAAGAGGAATTTGGAGCACTTATATCTTCTGTATCAGGTCTTGGAAAAGAAAGCACGGATAAACTTATTCAAATAGTATCTCCATTAATTGCTGGATTTTTGGGTCAAAAGTTAAACTCCGGAGTCAATTTCAAAAATATATTAAATCAAATTCATGCAGAAAAAGATCATCTTCTTTCTTCCATACCATCTGGTTTGGTGAGTGTTTTGGGAATATCTTCCTTAGCAGTATTAGGAAGCTCTTTTATAAACAAAGCAGTTAATCAGACAAAGGAAACCGTAGAATCAGCAAAAGAAAAAGTACAGGAAACTTATGAAGAGTATAAAAATAAAGTAGAAAAAAAAACGGGTGCAGGATGGATTAAGTGGGTAATTTTAATAGTACTTATAGGATTATTAATTTTCTGGCTTTTATCAAAAAATTCATGTTCAAAAAACAGTGAAGTAACTTCTGATACTAATATTTCTGGAACCGATTCTTTAGTTCAAGAAGAAGACACAGTGACAATTAATGATCAATCTGCACCATCAGCAAACAGAAATCTGATATTAGTAAGCCTGCCTAGCGGAACTGCTTTAAAAGCTTATCCAGGAGGTATAGAAGATCAGGTAGTTAAATTTCTAGAATCCAGTGATTACAAAAATGCAACTAATGAAGAGTTAAAAGACAAATGGTTTGATTTTGATGCCATTAACTTTGAGTTTGGTAGCGGGACGAAGTTGACTCCGGAATCTGAAGTACAAGGGAAAAATCTGGTAGCTATTCTTAAAGAATTTCCAGAAGCTAAAATAAAGATTGGGGCGTATACAGATAAAAAAGGAAATGAAGAAGCAAACTTAAAGCTTTCTCAGGAAAGAGCAAATACTATTAAAGATTTATTGGTGACTAACGGAATGGGAGATAGGGTAGTAGGAGCAGAAGGGTATGGATCAAAATTTGCAACTGTCAGCGCAACCGCATCAGATAAGGAAAGAGCCAAGGATAGAAGAATATCTTTACGATTTGAAAAAAATTAAAAGTGAAACATCAACTAAAAAACCCTTACTTAGTGAGGGTTTTTTAGTTTATAAAAGCATAAGTTTTAGTTACTATGCTTTTTCGCTCAATTAATAACATTGACTTCTGGTATAAGTTTTGGATGCATAGGAATAATCTTATAATCTAAAAAAATGAAAAGACTGGAAAATAAAGTAGCTTTAATTACGGGTGCCGCATCAGGAATAGGTAGATCAACAGCTTTACTTTTTGCTGCTGAAGGGGCAAATCTGATAATAACAGATACAAATCAGGAGGGTGTAAATCAGGTAGTAGATGAAATATCAAAAAATAAGGGTAATGCAGTAGGATATGTTTTAGATGTATCGGTTGAAGAGGAATGGAAAAAAGTAGTTGCAGAATCTTTGAGTGTTTATAACAAGATTGATATACTTTTTAATAACGCTGGTATTTATATAATAAGTTCGTTACCTGAAATAGAGGTGTCAACCTGGAATAAGCTTATGAATATTAATGTTACAGGTGTTTTTTTAGGAATGAAATATGTGGCACCAATAATGGCTAAGCAGAAAAATGGCTCTATTATCAATGCTTCTTCTATAGCGGGAATAGGAGGAGGAGCAGGTCATGTGCTTTATGGAGCTAGTAAAGGAGCCGTTAGAACCATGACTAAAGATATTGCAATTGAATATGCTTCACATAATGTAAGAGTAAATTCGATTCACCCGGGATATATAAAAACAGAAATGGTAGAGTATGCCTCACATAAGATGAATAAATCATTAGAAGAAATAGGGGAAGCGTATCCTATGAAACGATTAGGGGAGGTAGGGGAAGTAGCTAAAGCAGTATTATTTTTAGCCTCTGACGATTCGTCTTATATAACCGGGACTGAATTGGTCATTGATGGGGGAGTTCTGGCTCAGGCGTAAACTAAAAGCCTTCACTGGATATGTGAAGGCTTATTTATTGTTAAATTCAGTTTTTTAATTCTCATAATCCTCAATAGGGTTACATGTACAAATTAAATTTCTATCTCCAAAGGCATCATCAATTTTACCTACAGATGTCCAGAATTTTTTCTCCGCAATCCAGTTTAACGGATAAGCTGCTTTTTGCCTGCTATAAGAGTGATGCCATTCATTCGAAGTAAGTTCTTCTAAAGTATGAGGGGCATTTTTTATAACACAATCTTCGATTGTATAAGTACCATCAGCTATTTCATCAATTTCTTGTTTGATTGATATTAATGCTTCAGCGAATCGGTTTAACTCTTCCAGACTTTCACTTTCGGTAGGTTCAATCATTAAGGTACCAGCGACAGGGAATGAAACCGTTGGAGCATGGAAGCCATAATCCATCAAACGCTTGGCAATATCTCCCACTTCAATACCTAAATTTTTGAAAGGTCTGAAATCTACAATCAATTCATGACCAACACGCCCATGTTTATTGGTATATAAAATTTCATAATGTGAGGCTAATTTTTCTTTTAAATAATTAGCATTAAGTATGGCCGTTGCAGTAGCTTTTTTTAATCCCTCATACCCAAGCATTCTTATATAAGCGTAGGAAATGGTAGCAACCATTGCAGATCCATAAGGAGAAGAAGAAAAGCTAAGGCGATTTTCTTCATTTTGAGGAGCCTTGATAGTAGGAAGATATGGGAGCAGATGTTCTGCGACACAAATAGGACCTATTCCAGGGCCACCCCCACCATGAGGAATAGCAAATGTTTTATGAAGGTTTAAATGGCAAACATCAGCTCCAATATAACCGGGACTTGTGTAAGCAACCTGGGCATTCATATTGGCACCATCCATATAAACCTGACCTCCGGCTTGATGTACTATAGCTATGATCTCTTTAACATTGGTATCGAAAAAACCATAGGTAGATGGATAAGTAATCATGACGGCTGCCAAATGATCTTTATGTAATTCAGCTTTCTGTTTCAAATCTTCAATATCAAATTCACCATTATCTAAATTTTTTACAACAATAACCTTTAAACCGGCCATTACGGCAGAGGCTGGATTAGTGCCATGTGCAGATTGAGGTATTAAGGCAATATTTCTGTGCCCTTCTCCTTTTGCTTTTAGATATTCACGAATTACCATCAATCCGGCATATTCTCCCTGAGCGCCTGAATTAGGCTGTAATGAAGTACCTGCAAATCCGGTTATTTCAGCCAGATAAGTTTCTAGTTCAGAAAGCATAGTGAGATATCCTTCCGATTGATCTTTTGGTACAAAAGGATGTATTGCATTCCATTCCATCCAGGATAATGGTAGCATCTCGGTAGCTGCATTTAGTTTCATGGTACAGGAACCTAGCGAAATCATCGAATAATTCAAAGCAATATCCTTTTTTTCCAAGCGTTTAACATATCTCATAAATTCTGTTTCAGTATGATACTTCTTGAATACCTCGTGAGTTAGAAAATCAGAATTTCGTATAAGGTTATCCGGAATATTGGGTTCAATCGGTGCGCTTAATTTTTTGAATTCAGTATTTTTAAATTTTAAAAATAAAGATAAAAGAATTGCAAAGCGTTCATCTGAAACTGTTTCATCAAGACTTATACTTACTATTCCCTGAGAAAAATAGTTCAGATTAATCTGAAGAGCTTCAAATAATTTTTTAAGTTCAGTCTTATCCTCTTCCGATACATAGATTTTAATAGTATCAAAGAACGGTTCTTCCGATACATTAAAACCGATAGAAGACAAATGTTCTTTAAGTAAAATAGCCTTGAGATGTATATCAGAAGCAATCGACTTTAATCCTTCAGATCCATGATAGACCGCATACATACCTGCCATTACAGCAAGTAATACCTGAGCAGTACAAATATTGGAAGTTGCTTTTTCTCTTTTAATGTGTTGCTCTCTCGTTTGAAGAGACATTCTTAGCGCTCTGTTCCCGTGTTTATCTTTAGATACTCCTATAATTCTTCCGGGAATGCTTCTTTTGAATTCATCTTTGCAGGCAAAATATGCGGCAGAAGGCCCTCCGAACCCTAATGGAACTCCAAATCTTTGAGTGGAACCTATAGCCACATCAGCTCCAAGCTCAGCAGGATTTTTTAAGACCGCTAAAGCTAGAATATCAGCAGCAAGAACCGTTCTTATAGAATCGTCTTTTGCCTGAGATATGAAATCAGAATAATCGAAAATTTCTCCATGTTTAGCGGGGTATTGGAGTAAAGCACCAAAGAAAGACGAATCAAAGGTAAATTCTTGATGTGAACCTACAACTATTTCTATACCAAGTCCCATGGCCTTGGTTTTAACGACAGCAATGGTTTGAGGATAAACTTCTTCAGAAACGAAAAATTTATTCGAGTCTTTTTTCGACTTATTTCTGGCTTCATATAGCATGTGCAATGCCTCAGCAGCTGCAGTTCCCTCGTCTAAAAGAGAAGCATTAGTTAAAGAAAAACCGGTTAAATCAGAAATTACAGTTTGAAAATTAAGTAATGCTTCCAATCTTCCTTGAGATATCTCTGCCTGATAAGGAGTATAGGCAGTATACCAACCCGGGTTTTCAAAAATGTTTCTTAAAATAGGAGAAGGAGTGATTGTACCGGAATATCCAAATCCAATGTAGGAACTGAAAACTTTATTTTTGCCAGCCAGATTTTTAGATAAGAGAAGCATATCGTATTCAGATAAAGCTTTGGGGAGATTTAATTTATCCTGTCCTAAAATGTCTTTGGGCAACGTTTGTTCAATAAGTTCTTGTACAGTTTCTGTTTTTAATTCTTTAAGTATAATTTGCAGGGAGTCTTCATTGATTCCTATGTGACGAATAGAAAAGTCGGAAGTATTCATGGTTTAAACTTTGTTTGATATTAGTAATAATGTATTTCAAATATAAAGGTTTTTATTGTTATAATTATAAGTTATTTTGGCAACCTTATTGTTAAACGCCTTTAAAATTTAAAAATTTAATTATAGGAACGAATTTTATAATTTTATTCGACAATTTTATAAAATAAATAGAAGTTTATTAAAATATAAATGATTTATCTTATTTTTATAATATATATAAAATGTAATTTTAAATATTATTTTATCGTGTAATAGTAAAAGAATAGTAATTATTTTAAATAAAATGCTATTTTAATTAAAAAAAGTAATAAATTTGAAGCAATTAATTTTTTTAATTATTTAAAAACCTTTACACGTGAAAAAATTATTATTAACACTATTACCTTTATTTATTTTTTCGATAATAAATGCTCAGGTAGGGATTGGTACGGATACTCCCGATGAAAAAGCAGCTTTGCATATAGTATCACCCAATAGCAATCAGGGGGTTTTGATACCTAGTATGACTACCGCACAACGAGATGCAAATATTACTCCAGAAAGTACAGAAAATGGATTATTGATTTTTAATACGGATCAAAATTGTTATAATTATTATCAGGCAACAGATCAATCGTGGTTAAGTATTTGTGGAAATTATAAGTCTTCAACTTATACAGTAGATTGCAGTAAAATCAAGGTAAGCGGAAAGTATACACAGGGATCTTCGTTAAATGATACCAACTATATTACGATTCCAGTGACTGTAACATCCACGGGTACGTATTACATACTGGCAAAAACAAATAATGGATATTATTTTGAAAAATCAGGAATGTTTCCAAATACAGGAACGTATACGGTGACTTTAAAAGGGACAGGAATTCCTACAAACGGGGGTTCGGGCTATCAGGATACCGTTAGCTTTGAATTTTTAGGATTATCTGAGACCTGTTCATCTAATCCGGTTACAATAAGTGTGGCATCTTCACAGATAAGTTATACAATTAATTGTGAAAATTTTACTGTTAATGGAACTTATCTGGCCGGAGTTATACTAGATCCGGATACAAATACGGTTACAGTACCTTTAACAAATGTTGACACCGGTGGTCAGGTAATAATTAATTCGTCTACAAATAACGGGGTAAACTTTACTGCTAATGAAGCCATAACAACGGATAGTAATAGTATAACACTTGTGGGTTCAGGAACTCCACTAAATTCAGGTTCGTATACTTTTACTTTTAAAACTAATGGTGCAAATCTTCAAAAATGTATTTTGATCGTTGACTTTGATACAAGAAAAGGAACATTTGCAGATCCGGCAGATCGTTGCCTGGATATATATAATTTAGGTAAAAGGGAAGATGGTGAATACTGGATTAAACAGGGCTCTGGAAACGTAGCTCCTGTTAAAACGTATTGCGATATGACTAATGGTGGGTATACTTTGGTATGGTCATACTCTGAATTAACAGCCTATAGTCGATATTCTACAACTAGTAGAATGGAAATGAGTGGTGATTACAGGCTAAATCAAAACTTGCCTATAAACAATATAACAGATGAATCCGGAGGAACCATTAATTACTATAACTTCCGATTAGGTCTGGCAGCCATGTCTAATATAAATGATTTGAGTAATTCTGTAGCACAATTGCGTGCAAGGATAGCAGAAAATCCAACGGATATGGAAGATGCGTGGGCAAAACAAAATTATTTAATTTTTTCTCCGACATCCGATCGCTCATCTCCGATTACATCTACCACAACCTATTATTACTATTATCCAATAAGTGGAAAAATATTTAATCAAGATATGTTGATAACACATAATCCTGATTCCCGTACCTATGCAGGAGCGACTCTGGGGGACGCTGCATTTTATGCAGGAGGATCAGCCAGTTATCCGGATCACATTAACATAAATAATAATGTTACTGCAAACAATAATGCTTTTGTGTCTCCTGACGGAACCAACACATTATTGCCATCAAATTTAGACAATACATTTGGATATTTTGGACAAACACAGGTTAACCACCATTTTGGAAAATGTGGAGGATCTTCCGGCGATGAAACCAGTTTTGCTACTGCAACCTGTACTGCCACAGGATTATATCCGCATACAAATTTCAATGGTGGAGAGGGAAGAATACTTCAATGGTTTGTTAAATAAATATTTACATGAAATAGATCAGCTATGCAGATAAAATATTTGTTTACTAAAAAAAAAATAATAACTTTGCTCATGTAAAGAAAAAAGAAATGAAATTAATAACAAATATATCATGGTGGTGGAACTCAGAACTTAAAAAGTCGTGAGCAAGCTGATCTATTTGTTGAATTAAAATAAAAAACAAAAATTTAAAGGCCTATCGTACTCACGATAGGCTTTTTTAGTATAACCCATGTTAAAAAAATAAAAATGCAAAAGTATAATGTTGATCAAAACGGTTTTTATGGTGAATTCGGAGGAGCATATATTCCTGAAATTTTGTACGATAATGTAGAAAACCTGAAAACAAATTATTTAAAAGTTATTGAAGATCCTGAATTCAAAAAAGAATATTACGGTTTATTACAAGATTATGTAGGACGTCCTTCACCTTTATATCTGGCCCAACGGCTTTCTAATAAATATGGTTGTAAGATTTATTTAAAAAGAGAAGATCTCAATCATACCGGAGCTCATAAGATAAACAATACCATTGGTCAGATTTTATTAGCCAGAAGAATGGGGAAAACAAGAATTATAGCCGAAACAGGCGCAGGACAACACGGGGTGGCTACTGCAACGGTTTGTGCACTTATGAATATGGAATGTATTGTTTACATGGGAGCAACTGATGTAGAAAGACAGAAACTTAACGTTGAAAAGATGCAGATGCTGGGTGCTAAAGTTGTGGCAGTAACCAGTGGGAATATGACGTTGAAAGATGCTACCAATGAGGCCATTCGTGATTGGTGTTCAAACCCTTCTAATACTTATTACATAATAGGCTCTACTGTTGGTCCTCATCCTTATCCGGACATGGTTGCGAGATTACAATCCGTAATAAGCGAAGAAATAAGAAAACAATTAAAAGAAAAAGAAGGCCGAGAAGTTCCTGATTATCTCATTGCCTGCGTGGGCGGAGGTAGTAATGCAGCAGGTACCATCTATCATTTTCTGGATGAAGAAGAGGTGAAAATTGTTTTGGCCGAAGCAGCAGGTAAAGGTATTAATTCGGGAGAATCTGCCGCAACTATCCATTTAGGTAAGCTGGGTATTATTCATGGAAGTAAGACCTTATTAATGCAATCAGATGATGGGCAGATTGAAGAGCCTTATTCTATTTCTGCGGGATTGGATTATCCGGGAATAGGTCCTATGCATGCACATTTAGCCCAAACAAACAGATCAGAAGTTCTGGCTGTTTCAGATGATGAAGCACTTGCAGCAGCCTTTGAACTTACCGAGCTAGAAGGAATTATCCCGGCAATTGAATCAGCGCATGCACTGGGGGTTCTGGCTAAAAAAGAATTTTTACCGGAAGATGTAGTTGTTTTATGTTTGTCAGGCAGAGGAGATAAAGATATGGAAACCTATATAAAACATGCAAATGAGCTGTAGTCAATTGAATTACAAAAGAAGGAAAAAACAAATAATTAGATAAATAAAATAGGGTATAAATAAGGGTAAGTTAAATGAGGTTGTTTATCTTTATGGTATAAAAACATAAATAACAAAATTATGAGAAAAACAGTAAAGATTATTTTTTCGCTTATGTTTGTCCTACCACAGTTACAAGCACAAATAAAAGAAGTTAAATTTAACTTAAAAAGTTCGCCTGCACGTATATACACAACATCACAGGCAGATAAGCAAAAAAACAAACTTACAAATGGCCAGCCATTTATATATAAACCGCAGCCTCTGGAAACCGAAATCAGTATTTTTGTAGATCCTACCCACCAATTTGAAGAGTTTATTGGATTTGGAGGAGCTATAACAGATGCATCAGCCGAAGTTTATGCTAAACTTCCAAAAGATAAACAAAAGGAAATCATTAAAGCGTATTACGATTCCAAAGACGGTTTAGGATATCGGGTAGTTCGAACCAATATGAATAGTTGTGATTTTTCAAGTAAAAGCTACACGTATATAAAAGACAACGATGTAGATCTTAAAACCTTTGATATTTCTGTTGATAAACAATATAAAATTCCGATGATAAAAGAAGCTCAGAAAGCCATTGGAAGTGATTTTACCTTTTATTTTAGTCCTTGGTCTCCACCAGCATGGATGAAAACTACCAACTCGATGCTAGCAGGAGGTGAATTGAAAAAAGAATATTATCCGGTTTGGGCTAAATATTATACAAAATTTATAGACGCTTATGAAAAAGAAGGTATACCTGTTTGGGGACTTACTATTCAGAATGAACCAATGGCAGCGACTCCCTGGGAAGCAACTATATATACAGCAGAAAAAGAAAGAGATTTTTTAAAATACCATTTAGGTCCAGAATTGTGGAATGCAGGCAAAAAAGATAAAAAAATTATTATATGGGATCATAATCGAGATTTGGCATATCAATATATATCAACGATTATGAATGATTCAGAAGCTGCAAAATATGTTTGGGGTGCCGGTTTTCACTGGTATGAAACCTGGACAAAAAGTTTGCCCTTATTCGATAATCAACGGTTAGTAAAACAAGCGTTTCCTTCTCTTAATTTATTATTTACTGAAGGCTGTCAGGAAAAATTTGATATGTCAAGAATAGAAGATATTTCTATAGGCGAACTTTACGGACACCATATTTTAAATGATTTAAACAGTGGGTTTGTTGCATGGACGGACTGGAACGTACTTTTGGATGAAAAAGGAGGACCTAACCATTTAAATAATTTTTGTTTCGCACCCATTCATGCAGATACAAAAACAGGAAAAATTTACTATACCTATCCGTACTGGTATATTGGACATTTTTCTAAATACATAAATAAAGGAGCGAGAAGGGTAATAGCATCGTCTAACAGATCTCAGCTCGAAACAACCTCTTTTCTTAACCCGGATGGAAAATTAGTAGTTGTAGTTTTAAACAGAACTGATTCAGATTACGATTACTATTTATGGATAGCTGGAAAAGCTTCACCGGCAAAAAGCCAGGCACATTCAATATCAACATGGGTTTTATAAAAATTATCAAAAAGTACAAGATCAAAAAGTAAAAATATAAACTTTAAAATACGAAATAAATCCAATCAATGGAAATACAAATACAAACGAAAAAATTACTGGCTGATTTACAAACTCCTGTAGGTCTTTATTTAAAGATTAGAGATGTCTTTCCAGAATCTGCACTATTGGAAAGTTCCGATTTTCATGGAGGAGAAGACAGTTCCTCATTTATCGCATTAGATCCCTTAGCTAAAATAATAGTACAGGATCATCAGGTAACTACCGAAGTAAATGGTGCAGCTCAGGTACAAGAGTTAGAAAAACCACTGCCTGAAGTTTTTGACGAGTTTTTAAAAAGTTTTCATATAAAAGGTGATAACCCTACCAAAATAAATGGCTTTTTCGGTTATACATCTTACGATAGTATTCGTTATTTTGAAGCGGTTGATCCGGTTAATACTAAATTAGAAAATGCCGAAGTTCCGGAGTTATATTATATCTTTTACAGATTTATATTAGTTATTAATCATTTAAAGAATGATTTGACTATTATTGAAAATGTACCACAGGGAGAATCCAGTAAAATGGAACAGCTGGAAGCGTTACTTTTAAATAACAATTTTGCATCTTATAACTTTAAGATCAAAGGACCTGAGAATAGTTTCATCACAGACGAAGATTATAGAGAATCTGTGAGAAAAGGGATAGAACACTGTAAAAGAGGAGATGTTTTTCAAATTGTACCTTCAAGATGTTATTCACAAAATTTTGCGGGTGATGACTTTAAAGTTTACCGGGCTTTACGATCCGTAAATCCATCTCCTTATTTATTTTATTTTGACTTTGGCTCTTTCCGTATTTTTGGTTCTTCACCGGAAACACATTGCAAAATAGCAAAAGGCAGGGCATACATAGATCCGATTGCTGGAACCTATAAAAGAACTGGCGACGATGAAAAAGACAGAGTTCTTTCGGAGAAATTGCTAAAAGACGAAAAAGAAAATGCAGAACATGTAATGTTAGTGGATTTAGCCCGAAATGATCTAAGCCGCAATTGCCATGATGTAAAAGTAGATTTTTATAAAAGCGTACAATATTTTTCTCATGTTATTCATTTAGTGTCAAGAGTAAGCGGAACAGTAGATCCAGGTAAAGACAGCATATCTGTTTTTGCGGATACCTTTCCGGCCGGAACTCTTTCCGGAGCTCCTAAAGTAAGAGCCATGCAATTGATACGAGATATAGAAAAGCACATGAGAGGAATATATGGTGGATGCATAGGTTATATTGGTTTGGATGGTGATTTGAACCAGGCCATAACCATACGATCATTCTTAAGTAAAAATAATACTTTGTACTATCAGGCAGGTGCAGGAATTGTTTCCAAATCAGATCCGGAAGCTGAGCTTCAGGAAGTGAATAATAAACTGGGAGCATTAAAAAAAGCCGTGGATTTAGCAGAAACGTTAAAAAATTAAAAATATGAAAGCATTACTTATTGTAGACGTACAAAATGATTATTTTGAAGGAGGAACCATGACTTTGGAAGGCGCTTTGGAAGCCAGTGAAAATGTGAAAAAAGTACTTGAAAAATTCAGATCAGATCGATTACCGGTTATTCATGTACAGCATATAGCATTACGCCCGGATGCTACATTTTTTCTTCCATATACCAAAGGAGCAGAGTTTCATACTAATGTAAAACCTAAAGACGGTGAAATAGTGATAACCAAGTATTATCCTAACAGTTTTATCAAAACCGATCTTCAAAAGTATTTGCAGAAGCTGGAAGTAAAAGAGCTGGTTATTTGTGGTATGATGACTCATATGTGTATAGATGCCACAACCCGTGCAGCAAAAGACTTGGGATACGATTGTACTCTCATTGGAGATGCCTGCGCAACTCGCGAACTTGAAATATCAGGAAATAAAGTTTCAGCACAACAGGTACACACAGCATTTTTATCAGCATTAGGATACTATTATGCCGATGTGAAAGCTGCCAATGAATATATAAAGAGCTAATAGTTATCATTAATGAAAATACTAATATTTGACAATTATGATTCCTTCACATATAACCTGGTTCATATGGTTAAAGAACTAGGTTATATGGAAGTGGATGTATACAGAAATGACCAGATTACAATACCAGAAATTGAAAAGTACGATAAAATTATTCTTTCACCTGGTCCCGGAATACCCTCTGAATCTGGAATACTATTGCAGGTAATTCAAGAATATGCATCCAAAAAACCTATTTTAGGTGTATGCCTGGGAGAGCAGGCAATCGGAGAAAGTTTTGGAGCACAGTTGATTAATCTGGATGATGTATATCATGGAATAGCTACAGAGATTCAAATAACGGAGGAGGATTATATATTTAAAAATATTGAATTCCCGATCCAGGTTGGACGTTACCACTCCTGGATAGTTAGCAGAGAAAATCTTCCGGAAAGCCTTACCGTGACAGCTGTAGATGAAAATAACCAGATTATGGCTTTAAAACATAAAGAATATGATATTCACGGGGTGCAATTCCATCCGGAATCTATTCTGACGCCGGAAGGTAAAATAATGATTAAAAATTTCCTGGAAAACTAAATCTATGAAGCAGATATTAAACAGATTATTTGAACATCAATATTTAAATAGAGACGAAGCAAAAGAAATACTTACTAAAATGGCTGCCGGAGAGTATAACGAATCTCAGATAGCTGCTTTTATTACTGTATTTTTAATGAGAAGCATAAGTATTGATGAGTTTTTTGGATTTAGTGATGCCTTATTAAATTTATGTGCAGATGTAAGTGCTTTGCAAAAGTATAATCCGATAGACATAGTAGGTACCGGTGGAGATAATAAAAATACATTTAATATATCTACACTTTCCTGCTTTGTAGTGGCAAGTGCCGGATATAAAGTTGCCAAACATGGAAATTATGGAGCAACTTCAGTAAGTGGAGCTTCCAACGTTATGGAAAAACATGGAGTTAAATTTACTTCTGAGGTTAGTAAACTGGAAAAATCACTAGATCAACTTAATATAGCCTATCTTCACGCTCCATTGTTTAATGATGCCATGAAAATAGTTGCGCCTATAAGGAAGGCTCTTGGGGTGCGTACTTTTTTTAATATGTTAGGACCTATAGTAAACCCTATCAAACCTAAAAGAAATATGTTAGGGGTTTTCAATCTTCGAATGGCTCGTCTTTACTATTATATATACCAGAACACCGACTGCGATTATTCCATAGTACATAGTCTGGATGGTTATGATGAAATTTCTTTAACGGATAATTTTAAAGTTATAACCAAACTGGGAGAAACCATTTATTCACCGGATGAGGTAGGTCTGTCCAAATGTAAACAGGAAGACTTAGACGGAGGTAATACAGCTTGTGAAGCATCGCAAATTTTTGATAATGTTTTAAATAATAAAGCTACTATAGCTCAAAAAAATGCTGTATTAGCTAATTCAGCTTTTTCAATACAGACTATCAACCCTCAATTATCAATTGAAGAATGCCTTTTCCAGGCCAGAGAAGCCTTAGAAAGTGGTAAAACAAAAGAAACGTTTGTTAAGTTTTTAGAATTAAACTCATAAGTAATATAAATATCATCCATATGAAATTATTATTTTTAACAACTTTCTTTATAACATCCGTTATAGGTTATTCGCAGATAAAAGAAAGAGATTTAAGACTTGTTGGCACCTGGCAGGGATCTGAAAAAGGAAATCAAGAAGAGGGAATGTCAAGGTATTGGGTGCAGCAACGATTTAATGATGGTACTTTTCTTATGCTTTTTGTAACTATTGACAAAGATGGAGAAGGAAGTTCTTTGGTGGATAAAGGAGAATGGTGGACAGAAGGGGGGAAATTTTATGAAATCCACTTTAATACTAAATTAACTGATACCTATTTTTATGAGGTACTCGATGATCAGCATGTGAAATTCAGGCTAGACAGCACGAATCTGGAACTTAATAATTCCAACTATGAATTTATAGATACTAAACTTATAGAAGGATTAGATTACCAGGATTCGGAGAAATAAAATATTTAAAATAATTTAAAGATACTATAATTAATGTCTACCATACTAGATAAGATAATAGCTAATAAAAAAGTAGAAATAGAAAATCATAAGCAGCAAGTTCCTTTGCAAGAGCTGGAAAAGAAGGTGCAACAAGTAAAACCAGTACAATCTTTTAAAGAATCACTGCGAAATTCGTCAACCGGAATTATTTCCGAATTTAAAAGGAGATCACCCTCAAAAGACTGGATTTTTAAAAATGCCCGAATAGAGGAAGTAATACCTTTTTATTCACAAAATGGAGCCAGCGCTATTTCTGTGCTTACAGATTTAGAGTTTTTTGGAGGGACATTACAGGATTTGGAATTAGCAGGAAGTCTTACTCAAACACCGTTGCTTCGAAAAGATTTTATGGTAGATGAGTATCAGCTATATCAGGCTAAACTTTATGGAGCCAGTGCTATTTTATTGATTGCGGCAGCTCTTACAGTTGAAAAGACTAAGGAATTGGCAGTAACTGCAAAAAATTTAGGATTGGATGTTTTACTTGAAATTCACAATGAAGACGAATTAAAACATATCAGCGAATGGGTGGATGTTGTAGGGGTAAATAACCGAAATTTGAAAACATTTGTTACAGATGTACAGGTTTCTTTTAGTCTGGTAAATAAAATACCCGACGAATTTGTTAAAATTTCCGAAAGTGGTCTGTCTTCTTCAAAAACTGTAAAAGAATTAATGCAGGCGGGTTATCAGGGATTTTTAATGGGAGAAAATTTTATGAAAACGGAAGATCCGGGGAAAGCTTTGAAAGAATTTATTACAGAATTGGGTTAATATGGGCATAAACAAAATGAAAATAAAAGTTTGCGGGATGAAAAATCCTCAGAATATTGAAAATATTTCTTTTTTACCTATTGATTTTTTAGGGTTTATATTTTATCCGAAGTCTCCTCGATATGTAGAGAATTTAAATCCTGAAATAATGAATCTTTTATCAGATGATATAAATAAAGTGGGAGTTTTTGTAAATGAACAGGTAGGCTCACTTTTTCATAATATAGAAAAATATAGTCTTGATACGGTTCAGCTTCATGGAAAAGAAAGTCCGGAATATTGTGAAGATCTTCTGGAGGTTTTTCCGGAAACAGCAGTAATTAAGGCATTTAGCATTTCAGATAGTTCAGACATAAAGCACACGGAAAAATATGAAGAAGTGTGTGATTTCTTTTTATTTGATACTAAAACTTCTCAGCATGGAGGTTCCGGACAAAAATTCGATTGGTCTGTGCTGAATTCTTATAAAGGAGAAGTACCTTTTTTCCTGAGTGGTGGTATTTCAATTGAAGATATAGAGAATATAAAGAAAATTCAACACCCTCAATTGTATGGGTTAGATTTAAACAGCCGTTTTGAAATTGAACCAGGATTGAAAAATATTGAATTAGTAAATAAATTTATACAACAGATACGATTATGAATCGAATAAAAAAATTGTTTGAAAAGAAACAAAAAAATATATTTTCCGTATATTTTACTGCAGGATATCCTAAATTAGAAGATACAGTAAAAATCATTAAAGAGCTTGAAAATAATGGGGTTGATTTGATTGAGGTAGGAATTCCTTTTTCAGATCCTATGGCGGATGGACCTACGATTCAGGAAAGCGGAACTCAAGCTTTGCAAAACGGGATGACTTTGAAATTACTTTTTGAACAGATTAAAGAAGTACGAAAAGAAGCTAATCTTCCATTGATCATGATGGGATATTTAAATCCTATTATGCAATATGGATTTGAAGAATTTTGCAAAAAATGCAATGAAGTAGGTGCAGATGGGGCTATTATTCCGGATTTACCTTTTGATGATTATATTAAAGAATATAAAGCAATCGCAGATAAATATGATATTAAGATTATTATGCTGATTACACCGGAAACATCTGATGATAGAATCCGTTTAATTGACGAGCATACCGATGGCTTTATTTATATGGTTTCTTCAGCTTCAACCACGGGAGCACAAAAAAGTTTTGATTCAAATAAACAGGAATACTTTCAGAGAATTAATTCAATGAATTTGAAGAATCCCAGATTAATAGGTTTTGGAATATCTAACAGAGAAACTTTTGAAGCAGCTCAGTCGAATGCAAATGGGGCTATTATCGGCAGTAAGTTTATATCCTTATTAAAAGAATCGTCAGATATAAAAACAGCAGTTTCTAATTTGAAAAAAGAACTTGAAAAATAATAAAAATTAATTAGAGAAATAAGAGGATTTTATTCCGGAGCAATCAAAAGTTTTTGAATCTATAATATAATTTAGAGAACTGGTCCATTTTATAATACAATCTGGTGGAAGACTTTTTATTATATTTTTCTTTTGATCTTCAGTAAGATAATCATCACTCATATGAACTCGTTTTAATGAGCTGTTTTTTCATTGATTTAGGTAGTTCTTTTATTTGAGTTTTGATTAAATATAGATTTTCTAATGAAGATAATTCAGATAATTTTTCAGGAATAGAAGAAATGGGATTGGCACTTAAATCCAGTGTTTTAATATTTTTTAGTTCAAATATTTCTATTGGAAACTCTGAGAAATGGCAATCTTTCAACCCTAATATTTGTAGTTTCTGCAAATTTATCATACTGGCAGGTAGTTTTTTGAAATGATTTATATCTAAAGATAAATAACGGATCGTGTTGTTTTCAGGAATATCCGGAAGCTTAAAAAGATTATTATTACACAAACAAACTTCCTTTAAAGAAGTATTATCAAAAAAAGAAGAAGGTAAATAGCTCAAAAAAGCATTGGTAAATGAGGCTTTTTCCAATTGTGGTAAATTGGTAATATCATTAGGTAATGATTGAAGTTTCCATGAATATCTAAAAGATATTTCTTTAAGTTTTGAATTATTAGCTAAACTTTTGAAGTCTGTTAAATCACTAAATTGTATAATTAAAACTTCAAGATTAGGGAAATATAATTCGGAATTATTTAAAAAATTGTCAGCATCTCTTTTTTTTATATATAGATTTTTCACATCATCTTTATTTTTTAAGGCATATTCCAGTTGAGTATAATAACCATTTTCATTTATTTTATCTTCTACCGCTGCTATTAAATGTTGAGCACTTAGCTTAAAAGATAATAATATGACTAAAAAAAGTAATTTTTTCATAAAAAGTAATTAATTTAAATTATAAAAACCCTAAAAACCAGTTTAGATTTTAGGGTTTTTATATAATTGATTTATCGATTATAAACTAGTATCTACAAGTTCAAAATCCAATTGTTTTCTTTCAAGATTAGCTTTAGTTACTTTTACATGTACTGTATCACCTAGCTGATATTGTGTTCCGGTACGTTGGCCGGTAATAGAATATGTTTTTTCGTCATATCGATAATCATCATCTCTAATATCTCGAAGTCTAATTAAGCCTTCTGCGCCAAATTCGCGAATTTCAACATAAATACCAAAATCGGTAACTCCCGAAATAACTCCGGCAAAACTTTCCCCGACATGCTGTTCCATAAATTTGACCTGCATGTATTTAATACTATCTCTTTCTGCATCAGATGCTAACTTTTCCATTTCGCTGGAATGTTTCGCCATTTCTTCAATATGTTCCTGATTAGCGGAAGGTTTTTTATCCAGAAAATCCTGTAATAATCGATGTGCAATTACGTCGGGATATCTTCTGATAGGCGAGGTAAAATGGCTGTAATAATCGAAAGCCAATCCATAATGACCTATATTTTCCGTAGAATATTTAGCCTTGGACATGGTTCTTACGGCCAGTGTTTCAATCATATTTTCTTCCCCTTTGCCTTTTACATCCGTTAAAAGTTTATTTATAGTGAGATAGGTCTTCTTTTTATTAGTTATATTAATATCGTACCCCAAAGTGTTTACAAACTGTTTAAGTGATAACAGCTTAACAGGATCCGGATCATCGTGAATTCTGTAAATGAATGTTCTACCGCTAGGGTTACCTTTTTTGTTAGTACTTACAAATTCAGAAACTTTTTTGTTGGCAAGCAACATAAATTCCTCAATGAGATGATTACTGTCTTTACTAATTTTAAAAAAGACGCCTACTGGATTTTTATTTTCATCCAAATTAAATTTGACTTCAATTTTATCAAATGAAATCGCACCGTCTTTAAGTCTTTTTTCACGAAGAGTTTTAGCTAATTGATCAAGGATCAGAATTTCTTCTGCAAAATCCCCTTTTTTATCTTCAATAATCTGCTGTGCTTCTTCGTAAGTAAATCTGCGATCGGAATGGGTTACTGTCCTTCCAAACCATTGCTTTATCACATTGGCATTTTCATCCAATTCAAAAACGGCTGAAAATGTATACTTATCTTCATTAGGACGAAGAGAGCATACATTGTTACTTAAAACTTCAGGAAGCATGGGAACCACACGGTCTACAAGATACACAGAGGTGGCTCTGGAATAAGCTTCTTTATCTAATAAAGTGCCAGGTTTTACATAATGAGAAACGTCGGCAATATGAATTCCTATTTCCCAATTACCATTTTCCAGCTTTTCAATGGATAGTGCATCATCAAAATCCTTAGCATCAGTCGGGTCAATAGTAAATGTTGTAATTTTACGCATATCCCTTCTTTTAGCCACTTCTTCTTTCGTGATTCTTATATCCAGTTCTTCAGCCTCTCTTTCAACTTCCACAGGAAATTCATAAGGAAGTCCATAATCTGCCAGTATAGCATGAATCTCGGTTTCATTATCACCGGGATCACCTAACACTTCAATAATTTTACCTGTAGGACTGTCGGCCTTATCGGGCCAGTCCATAAACTCGACCAATACTATCTGACCGTCTTTTGCTCCGTTAAATTTTTCTTTAGGTATAAATATATCGGTATGTAAGGAATGCTTATTTACCACAACAAACCCAAAATTCTTATTGGAAGAGTATTCAAGCTTTCCGACGAACTGAGTTTTAAACCGCTCAATGATTTCTGTAACTTCAGCTTCTGGTTTTCGGTTTTTAAACTGATGAACCAAAACTCTGACTATATCATTCTGAAGTGATTTCCCGGTTTTTCCTTTAGGTATGAAAATATCTTTTTCTAATCCTTCAACTACTAAATAGGCATTTCCATTCTGGCTGAAATCAATTTTCCCCGTTAAAGTTTCTTTTTGGAAATTAATCTGATACTTTCCTGTTTTGACTTCTAGAAGCTGTTTTTCTGTTACCAGCTTTTGGAGCCCCTGTATAATTAGTTCTCTTTGTCTTGGATTCTTTTGATCTAAAGCTGAGGCAATTTGTTTATAATTGTATTGTTTGTTAGGGTTTCTCATAAATAATGAGAGAATTTCCCTGGTTAAATCCCGAAGTTTCGCTTTGTGTTTGGATGGGATTTTATTCTTTTTTTTCGTCATAATTTGTCAATCTGTCAAGCCTTACAAAGGCATTATCTTTTGTAAAGATAATATAAATTTATATTAAACTTTATACTTTATTGATTTATAGCAAAAAGTTAACCAAAAAGCGTTAGAATAAAGAATTTAACCAGTTTATAAGCATTGGAGCAATCAAAGGAGCAAAAATAGCTGTTAAAACTCCGTTTAAAGCCATTCCCAGAGCACTGTAAGCACCCAGCTCTTCTCCGTTTTTCACTACTTCTGCGGTACCCACTGCGTGAGCTGCAGTACCCATTGCAATACCTATCGCTTTTTTATCCTTAATACCTATCGCTTTAAGAAATCCACAACCAAATAGGGCACCTGTAAAACCAGTTATAAAAACAATGGCTATAGTTAATGAAGGTATTCCTCCTAACCCTTTGGAAATTTCCATAGCGATAGGGGTTGTTACTGATTTGGGACATAACGTATAGGCAATTACATCGGATGCTCCCAGTATTTTTGCAATTACAATGACTGAGACTATTCCAACAATACTACCTGACACCATAGCTGTAAATACCCTTAGATAGCTACCTTTCAGGTGTTTTATGTATAAGTATAAAGGTAATCCCAAAGCTACTACTGAGGGCCCCAGCCAAAACGTAATCAGAGAGGTATTTTGGGTGTAATCTTCAAAGGGAGTATTAGTGGTTTTTAGGTATAAGATTAATATCAGGATAGAAATAATGCCGGGATGGAGTATTTTAAGTTTGAACTTATTATATAACAGTGTTGATAACCAGAATACCAGTAAAGTGATCATTAAATGAAATAGTGGAGTATCAAAAAAAGGACTCATTCTTTTTTTCTTTTTATAATTAAACTTACACACAGCAATACTATAAAAGTACTTATAAAAACAGATACGAGTATAGAGAACCATTCTTTTGAAATTAGATTCCATTGGGAAGCTAAGCCAACACCTAGCGGGATGAATAATATAAGCATATTATTCAGGAAAAAAGTTGCAACGTCTTTAATGTCTTCAATTTTAATGATTTGCAATTGTAAAGAGACTAGTAAAAGCAGCATACCTAAAATACTTCCGGGAATTTTTAGTTGCAGATAATAAACTATTAATTCTCCGATGAAATATAGTAATAGAATAATTCCTAATTGCGAGATTAATTTCATGATGTAAAATTACTTCATAAAAAAAGGCAGCCATGATTTTTTTTATAAAAAATAAAAGATTTACTTAATTAAATGCAGATAATATTTTTTAGTAAGCAGAGGATCTTTCAATAAAGTCAATCACATCAATGGAATTTTCAGCATCAACTATTGAAGGTAAATTCTCCTTTAAAGAAATTAAAATATCCTGATATAGATTTTTATGATACAAGTTATCTTTGATGTGGATTTCTGGTTTTTCCAAGGCTTCAACATTATGAAAAAGAAGTTGATCCATGTATTGTCCACCTATTTTTATAGTTCCTTTTTCAGCAATAAGGGTGATGGATGAATCGAAATTTTTTTCAAAGGTTGAAATGGTATAAATCATGCTGCCTAATGCAGATTGAGTTTTAAATTGAAGAATACCGCTATCAGGAAACTCAGTACTGTTTTTGTGTGCATAATTATTACTTATGCCGCTTGTAAGCTTAAGATTGCCAAAAAGATAATGAATAATATCTATAAAATGTGAAAATTGAGTGAACAGAACTCCCCCATCAATATTTTTACTCCCGTGCCATGTACTGTTTTCATAATATTCTTGATTACGGTTCCAAAAGCATTCTACATGAACCATATAGATTTCTCCTAAAGATGTTGTATTTAAAAGCCTTTTAATGTATTGAACATAAGGATTAAAACGTAATTGAAGAGAAGAAAATATACGTACTTGATTTTTTTCGGCTAAAGATACCAGAGATTCCACTTGTTCCTTGTGTAAAGAAACAGGTTTTTCAACCAGCACATTTTTATTTAACTCCAGTATTTTTTTTGCCTGTTCATAGTGTAAAGAGTTAGGAGTAGCAATAACATACAAATCAACATCGGGGAATTGAAGATGACATTGTTCGATATCTTTAAATAAAGGAACATCCTCTTCATTGCCATCGATATCCACGATGGCAACAAGAGTTAAGTTTTTATTTAAAGAAATTACTTTTTTATGTAGTTTACCTATATGTCCAAAACCAACTAAGGCTATTTTTAAACTATTTTCGGTCAATTGTAATTTGGTGTTAACTGGTTAGAGAGGCAGTAAAACAAATTATTTTTTTATTGTAAGAATTTGTTCAAGAATTTTTTGAGTTATCAAATAGGTAGGTTTTACACCAGTTAATCCTAAACCTCCGGAAGCTAATGTGCTTCCTGTTTCCAAAGGATTGTCAGAAGCATAATAAGCATATCTCAGCTTTACGTTTTCTGTAATATGGTGTCGTATTTTTGAAGCTACCTGTATGGCTTTTTGGTAGTGGGCACCTTCCATTTCCAGTCCAATGGCTTTCCATGAAGTTTCCATAAAGTACGTAAGGACATCTTTATTTTGTAAGGATGTACCTAAAACCGTTATCATGGCTCCTTTATAAGCTTTAACATTATATCCTTCAAAATCTTTCAAATCTAATTCGTTATGCAAAGGGTAATTATCTGCCGTTCCTTCAAAAATATGAGCGTCTGGAATCATAATGTCTCCTTTATCTCCTACAAGAATTCCTGCTTTACCTAAAATTGAAATGGAATCAACATTAAGATTGATTTTTTGCTTATTGGTTTCAATAGGACGTAATAATTCATCCATAATCTCAAAAGCCTGCTCACCAAAAGCATAATCAAAAACAATCAGAATATCCTCTTTATTTAAACTCTTGATGTCTTTGAAGGTAGAATTTTTTAAATTGACTTTTGAAAGATCAAAAATCTGAAAATCAATATTTGAACCACTGGTATCCTTCATGTAAATCATTCCGTTATCCAGTGCATGTTGTTTAACGGTATCTGCAAGTTCAGATTTTTTACTTATTTCCTCGTATAATTTAAGTTCTTCTGAAATAACGTGTTTTTTACCTAAGGCTTCAAATGCATATAACATGTTACAAACACTATGCATATTAGAACTTATAATATGAATTTTTTTGTCCTGAAGTTTATTCTTGATAAGAGTTTTTTTAACACTTTCTGCCCATTTATCTCCAAATAAATGGTGTCCTACTCTTTCTTTTAAAATTGAGCTGAAAAAAATTTCTCTTCTTCTCAGATTTGAAAAATCTTCCTTACTAACCTTACCAAGGTTATAAATAATTTTTATAAATCGGTCAGGATCATTAGCTTCCTGAAAGTTTTTATAGGCAGATACAACTTCATCAAAGCTTCTTCCTAACACGGTTGATATATGTGAAAGGATAATTTCGCGCTCTTTACGTTTTAAAGGTTCTGAGCTTAAAGCTGTTTTTTCCAAAGAACCCCATATTCTCCCTGCTTTGCCATTAAAGTCATGGGTTCTCCTTCGTATTTTGTCTGCTTCGTTATATAAGAAAGTGAGGTGAGTAAGAATATCATATATTTCAGATCTACCTAAAAGTAGCTCAATATTCATTTGATGCTCGTCAACCCGATAACAGGTTCTTCTTCTTTTTTTAGGATATATAGGAGTGAACGAGGATTTATCTAACCCTTCATTTGAAGTAAGAAAAATAAAAGAACATTCTTCAATACCCTGCGGAAGTCTATCCAAAACATACATCAGGCCATTGAGTTCCACTTTTTCAGGATCTGCAATAGATCCGTAAATTTCTGGATTTAATTTTAAAAGATAATTTCTTAATTCAAGACCGGAAGTTCCGGTAGGTTTAAAGCCTCCTCTGTTAAACAGATGGCGCATAGTTATGTATAGTCTCTCAATTATATCCGTCGATTCTCTTGCTTTAGAAATTGCCATTTTATTTAAATTTTAACAAATATAGCACTTTCCTCTTGGTTATTATAAAAAATTAATAAGTCTTAACGAATTATTCACAGAAAGAAATAAGGACTAAGAAACTGTTTGGTTTTCCGTCTCTTTCATTATTTTGTTTAGCCATTTTAACAAGGCAAGTCCTATTAAAAATGAAATAGTAAGTAATAAGAAATTGACAAGAAAAAAGTTAGTTTTATGTTCATAGTCATACCACATACCAGCTAAAATACCTGAAAGTTTGTTTCCTATTGAATTAGATAAAAAATATCCTCCCATCATTAATGCAGTAATTCTAGGGGGAGATAGTTTAGAAACCAGAGATAATCCCATAGGGCTAAGACAAAGTTCGCCTACGGTTATCACACCATAAGAAATAACCAGCCATAAGGGAGAGACTTTTACTTCTCCGTTATTACCAACATATACTGCTGTAGCCATTACTAAACAGGAAAGTCCGGAAATAAAAAGTCCCAGAGTCATCTTAGTTGGAGTTGAAGGTTCTTTTTTTCTCTTTCTTAAAAAAGTAAAAAAGCCTATGAGTAGAGGGGTTAGGATTATAACCCAGCCAGGGTTAATGGATTGAAATAATTCAGGGTTAATTAGGTATACAGATTGCCCCTCTGCGGGAAGCTTATATTTATCCATATTACGGAAATAAATATCTTTTCCTTCTTTTTTACTAACGTTTCCCTGACGATCTTTTATAACTCTGTATTGATCATCATATTGAGTAACCTTTTCTGTTTGATATGTAACTTTTTCAACCTGTTTAAGGGTTTCTAAAGGTTTTTCAAAAGATGAAGAAACGGAGCGTTCAGTATAGTATTTTGCCCAATTGGTAAGTGCAGTTCCATTTTGTTTAAAAACAGCCCAGAATACCATGCACACAGCAAAAACGGTTAATAAAGCAGCAATAGGTTTTTTATCCTGTTTGTTTGCGCGGAAATAGAGTGAAAGGTAAAAGATAATAATAGGAATAGTTGCAAAAATAAATGCATCAGTACTATTACTGCCAAATAGGTTGCCGGGAATAAACCAGCCTAAAGCACCAAATACTATAGCAGGAAGAAAAACGAAGATTAAAACCTGTGAGATACCTACGTCTTCTTTTTGTTTAGGCTTTATAAGGTTGGCATGCTTAAAATGACTGATACCTGTTGTAAAAATTAGTAATCCGACAAACATACCTATTCCTGCAGTAGCAAATGCAAATCCCCAGCCATATTGGTTGCGCATAAATGCAGCAATAAAGTTGCAAATAAAAGCTCCGATATTAATTCCCATATAAAATAAATTGTATCCGGCATCTTTATGAGGTTTATATTGTTTTTCAGAATACAAATTCCCTAAAAGAGTAGATATGCTTGGTTTAAAGAAACCATTGCCAACTACAATTAATGCAATGGCTACATAGAAAAAAATAAGGTTCGATGAGGAAAAAGCTAAACTAATATATCCTAATCCCATCAGAGTACCTCCTAAATATGTAGCTTTTATATAGCCCAGTATTCTATCAGCTAAAAATCCTCCTAAAAAAGGAGTTAAATAGGTAAGGGCTATAAAAGAACCGAAAATATCATAAGAAATTTTATCTCCAAAAGCCAATCCACCTGTATCCGCATCAATCATATACAGAACAAATATTCCCAGCATTAGATAATATCCGAATCGTTCCCACATTTCTGTGAAAAATAAAAAATATAGGCCTTTCGGGTGCTTTTCCATTGTTACATATTTTTGAATACTATAAATTGGTTTTGATATAATTAGTCATTTTTTGGTAAAGCTGATAACGGGTTTTACCCCCATAGATTCCGTGATTTTTATCCGGGTAAATAGCCATGTCAAATTGTTTACCTTCCTGAACCAAAGCTTCAATCATTTCTACTGAATTTTGCAAGTGAACATTATCATCAGCGGTACCATGGATAATCAGATAGTTGCCTTTTAATTCTTTAGCATAGTTTATAGGCGAATTTTCATCGTATCCTTTTGAATTTTCCTGAGGTGTTTGAAGAAAACGTTCAGTATAAATGGTATCGTAAAATCTCCAGTTGGTTACAGGAGCGACCGCAATACCCATTTTAAAAGTTCCGTTCCCTTTGGTCATACATAGAGAAGTTAAATACCCTCCAAAACTCCATCCCCAGATTCCTACCCGGTTTTCATCTATGTATGTTTGAGCTTTCAGCCATTGAGCCGCAGCCAGTTGATCTTCCAGTTCTAATTT
Source organism: Apibacter raozihei (assembly GCF_004014855.1). Lineage (NCBI taxonomy): Bacteria > Pseudomonadati > Bacteroidota > Flavobacteriia > Flavobacteriales > Weeksellaceae > Apibacter > Apibacter raozihei. Next base: position 882,743 of record NZ_CP034930.1, on the reverse strand, counting down.
TCCTAATTGTTTATAAGTAGCTTTTTTAAAAGCTTCTCCTTTTCCTCCAGTCCCTTTTCCATCAACAGAAACGATGATATATCCTTGTTGAGCAAGCATTTGAAACCACCAATAATTAAATGAATCCCAAGAGTTTGTAACAGTTTGATGTCCCGGACCTCCATAAACATACATGAGTACGGGATATTTTTTTTGAGGATCAAAGTTTTTTGGCTTTATAATATATGCATTTAGTGGTTCTCCTTTTCCGTTAGGAAGTGTAAAAAATTCTTGTAATCTGATTTCTTTTTTTATAATGTATGATAGTAATGAAGAGTTATCTTCAAGTGTTTTTAGAATTTTACCGTTTTGATCTCTTAAAGTATAAACCGGAGGAGTGTTTGCTGTGCTGAATTTATCAATAAAATAGGAATAATCGGAACTGAATTCTGCATTATGAACGCCATTTTCCTGTGTTATAAGATGATGTTTTCCCGTTGTTATTTCCGAAGTACCTATTACTTTGTTGGTAGAGCCCTTTTCGGTAGATTGAAAGTAGATTTTTTGTTTATGTTCGTCTAATCCATATACTTCCGTAACCTCCCAGTTCCCTTTGGTTATCTGGTTAAGCTGTTTTCCGTTTTTATCATATAAGTATAAATGGTTAAATCCGTTTTTTTCGGAATTCATGACAAAATTTCCATTAGAAAGTAAATAAAGGAAAATATTATCGGTTTCAATCCATGTACGGGATGTTTCAGATAGTAATTTTTTTATTGAGCCATCCATAACATTAATACGAGACACGTCTACTTTATTTTGAAGTCGGTTAGAGGTTAACGTTATCAGGCTTCCGTCAGGTGCAAATCTGATTTTAACTATATAATATTTTTCGACTGTTGAAAGGTCGATGGCAGATGTTTCTCCGCTTTCCAAATGATAGGAGTGAAGAGTTACCAAAGAATTTTCTTCACCGGCTTTAGGGTATTTAAAAATCAAATGTTGCGGATAAAGATTTTTACCATACATAGGTAAATCCACCTCCTTAACTTTAGATTCATCAAAGCGCACAAACGCTAAGATTTTACCGTCCGGAGACCATTCAAAATTTCGTACAAACCCTAATTCTTCTTCATATACCCAATCTGAAATACCGTTAATAATTTGATTTTTTATACCATCAGTAGTCACTTGTGTTATTTTTAATGAAGGAATTTCCTGGTAGTATAAATTGTTATCAAAGACAAATGCGATTTTCGATCCATCCGGTGAAAATAAAGGTTCTTGGATAGGTTGATTGTTATTTATTTTAAAATAGTGTTTATTTTTAATGTCATATAATTGATATACTCCTAGTTTGGAATGCCTGTAAACCGGAGCAGCTTCCATTTCCAATAAAAGATATTTTTCATCAGGGCTAAACTGGTAGTCAGTAAATCTTCCCTGAACCAAGTCTTCCATTTTTTGAAAATTTTCATAAGAGTGCTTTTCAATTCCTTGTTGAGTTAAAACTGTATAGTGTTTGCCACTTTTCATAGATGTAATACCAGAAATAGACTTAGGAAGAAAACGTCCACTCCAAATTTCTTCTAATGTAATAGTTTGGGAATAAGCAAGGCTATTAATAAAAAAAATAAAAAAAAGGCCAATAATTAATGAGATAGGCTTAGATTGTAAATGAAATTTCATTGCTTGAATTTTTGAATTTCAAAGTTAGTAAATTTGATGTACTGAATATAACAATAAATAAAATATGTCTAGGACCTTTGTTGTGGGGGATATCCACGGTTGTTATGATGAATTGCAGGATCTTCTGAATAAGATAAATCTTACTGAAGATGATATATTAATTTCTGTTGGAGATATTGTAGACAGAGGTATGAAGTCTAAAGAAGTGTATCAATTTTTTAGAGATAGGCCCAATTCCTATGTAGTTATGGGGAATCATGAAAAAAAGCATTTAAAGGGAATTTTAAGTTATTCTCAGGAAATAGTTCGTTTGCAGTTTGGAGATTTATATGATGAATTTATAGACTGGATAAATAAGCTGCCCTACTATATTGAGACTACTGATGCGATAATAGTTCATGCTTCTTTAGAACATGATAAGCAACTTACGGAACAAAAAAATAATGTTTTGTGTGGAACTGAGTCTGGTGAAAAATATTTAAGTAAGAAATACTCAGAAAAAAAAAGCTGGAGAGATTATTATAAAGGTACAAAATCAGTAATTTATGGACATCGGGTAGTGGGAACCTCCCCAAAAATTAAAAATAATACTTATGGTATTGATACTGGAGCTAGCCACGGTGGATATTTAACAGCATTAGAATTGGGTTCATATTATTTTTTTCAGGTAAAATCAGGAATAAGTCGTACAATCAAACAAGATCATTATCAAGTATCGGTATTGAAAACAAAAAATTGGAAAACTATGACATTTGATAGTATAAAAAAACAACTGAAAAAATATGAGCAAATTGAAAATGAGGAGGTTAAAGAATATTTAAATGAAATAAAGCATTGGAGTGAAAATCTAAAACAACTTTATACTGAACTATTCATTGAGATATATAAAATTTTCTGTAAGATGGAGAAAGATAATTTTAATTATTCAAGTTTATTGCTTTCAAATGAACTTAACCTGCTTTTAACCAAGTTTAAAAAAAGAAGATTGAGTGCCCGAGACATGATAGATGTTTATGATAGTCCTGAAAAAATAGAAATGCTCAAGAATTTTATTATGCAACAGATGAATCTTGCGATTAATAAGTTCTAAATTATTTTTGATAAGTTTTAGAATCAAGCATTATAGGAGACCATTGTTCTAAAAAATTTTTAACACGCTCTATGTTATATCCATTTTCTCCATTTTCTAAATAATCCGATTGTTGCGTATGTATTTTTACTCCGTTCTGATTAAGTATTACAAATACAGGAAATCCAAACCTTTGCGGAAATTCATATTTAGTCAACAATTCTTCATTTTTATTTTCTTTTGAATAATTAAGATTATACACTAAAAAATTTTTGTTTATGATATTTTGAATTTCCGGAGTCTCTTTAATAAGTTGGTGGAATCTTAAACACCATTGGCACCAGTTTCCGCCTATTTGTATAAGTACAAATTTATTTTCTTTTTGAGCCACAGACAATAGCGAGTCAATTTTTTGCTCAGCATTTTCCAAAGGACTGTATAATTTTTTAACTTGAGAATGTACCAGCTGAGAAATTATAAATAAAAGGATAATACAAATTTTTTTCATTTTTTCATTTTTTTGTCTTCGCTTTCAGCCTTTTCTTCAGCATTTAAAATGTCTAATTGTTTTGAAGGTAATTTATTTTTTAAATTTTTTATGACTCGGTCATATATGTGTTGCATATCTTCAATATTGGAATAGTAGTAACTGAAACTTTGTTGGAAAGTTTCTTTTGATATTTTATATTTTTTAAAAATAGCAATATAAGTATCAGAAGCTATTTCATCATTTAATGGAAGCTCCGCAGGGGTTTGTTTATAAAGGTAAATATCCGTCATTATATCAACCATTTCCTCCTTAGATAATAGATCTTCAGGTTTATCCAATGCATGCTGGCAAGAGGATAAAACGCACAAAAAAAATAAAGTGATTAATATCTGTTTCATAATTTTCCTGTTAAAGCCATTATTTTCATCTTTATCACTCCAAAAACTGCTTCGCTAATAATTGCACCGCTCATTTTAGATTCTCCTTTAGTTCTATCAGTAAAAATAATGGGTACTTCTACAATTTTAAATTTTTTGCAATAGGTTCTGAATTTCATTTCGATTTGAAACCCGTATCCAACCAATTTCACCTTATCTAAAGGTAAAGATTCTAATACCTTTCTCGTAAAACAAACAAATCCAGCGGTTGAATCATGTATCGGGAGACCTGTTACCATTCGTACATACTTTGATGCAAAAAAAGAAAGTAAAACCCGATTCATGGGCCAGTTGACTACATTTACACCTTGAGAGTATCTGGAGCCTACAGCCATATCAGCACCATTTAAACAAGCCTCATATAAACGGGGTATATCTTCAGGGTTATGAGAAAAGTCTGCATCCATTTCAAAGATATAATCGTATCCTTTTGATAACGCCCATTTAAATCCGTGAATATACGCACGGCCTAATCCGTCTTTTGCTTTTCTTTCCTCCAGAAATAGTTGTTCCGGATATTGGGATTGTAGTTTTTTTACTATAGCTCCGGTACCGTCCGGAGAAGAATCATCAACTACTAAAACATGAAATGTGTTTTCAAGGTTTAGAACTTTTAAAATAATATCCTGAATATTTTCTTTTTCGTTGTAAGTAGGTATGATGACTAATTTGTTTGTCATTATTTATATTAATATATTATTTTAAAAATTAATTTTTGTGTGCGGATTAACCATCAATGTAACCATTATACAAATAGTTTCAATTGTTAGTAACATAAATAAAGAAGAAGTTAATATGTATTTTGAATAGTTATAGTTCATTACTGATAAGCTTCTAAAACGTCTGAAAAATGAGGTTAGTATACTTTCAAACAAAAAATTAAACGTACTCTTTAAATGAGAACAGGAATGAATTTCAACAAATGAGTCTTTTGTCCTAATACATATTTTTGAACCGGCTATTTTCATATAATTGACTAATAGCCATACGAATTGTTGAAAAAACAAACTTCTCATTATTCATTTATATAAACAAAAGTACAAATTTATACACAGAGATTTTTACTTATCTATAAAATATGAAAATTCCAGTAACCCGTCTGTTTCCTCTTCAGCATCTTCGAAAAGAGATATCAGTTTTTGGAATTTGTCTAAAGACGTTAGATTGAGATTATGAAATTCAATTTTTACAGGTAATTCAATCATTCCGGTTAAAGCATCCCATAAGCCGTCTCGATTATTAACGAAATCGGAATTTATCTCGAATTTATTTCTAAATTGGGAGTAAAAATCAGTAGATTTTCTGATAGTATTAAAGTCAAAATTGATTGTTTTCATTTTTTTTCAAATGTTTTATAGTGATCATGAGTTATGAAAATTAATCCATCAGATGAAAATATAACCCGTTCAGCTCCTCTTTGGTTGCATTGATAATTAATGTCAGCTTCAAACCAAATTCTTCCTTTTTTTAAAGGAAGTTTATTTTCTCTATTAGTAAATAGATCTCCGCCAATAATTTTGCCTGGCAGAATTTTACACAGGTTTCCCTGTTCAGGTTTCCAACCTGATTTTCTGGCCTCTTTCTTTGTTATATAATATGCTGGTAAAGAATGATGTAAACGAATATAAGGAATTACAACATTTTCAGAGCTTAATTCTTGTACATTAAATTGCTGTATATTAACATGTTGTTTGGCATTTTTATAGCTGAATATAATGCCGATAATGATTAATAAACCAAAAAGAATTGTATAAATTAGGGTTTGTTTTTTTAATAACATTTGTTAAAAAGATAAAAATAAGAAGTAAAATTATCAAAAAATCAGTAAGTTTCTTATTTTTGGACAAATTTATTGTACATCATGAATATTGAAAGCGATAAAAATCCAAAGATCAAAAACTTAGTCAAACTACTTGAAAAGAGCAGGGAAAGAAAGTCTCAGCGGAAATTTATAGTAGAAGGCAGGCAGGAAAATTTTTTTGCTTTAGAAAATAATTTTCAACCTTTAGAATTTTATATTCAGCCGGAAATATTTAAAAGTTCATTAAAATTGCCTCAGTCAGTACCTTTGTATGAAGTATCAGCTACAGTATATAATAAATTAGCATATCGTAAGATTACCGAAGGAATAATTGGAGTTTTTGAGTATGAAGTAAAAAAGCTTCCTGAAATATCTATGTCCGAAACACCGTTTATCTTAGTTATAGAATCAATTGAAAAGCCGGGTAATTTAGGAGCTATATGCAGAACTGCCGATGCTTTTGGAGCAGATATGGTAATCGTATGTGAAGAAAAAACAGATATTTATAATCCTAATGTCATACGCTCATCTGTTGGAAGCTTTTTCAATGTGCCTGTAATATCGGCAACAAATGAAGAAGTTTACACATTTCTTACTAATAAATCAATAAACCTCTACGGAACCTTTATGAATGAGCAATCGATTAGTGTTCAGAATGCGGATTTGGTTTCTTCCTGTGCTATACTATTTGGTACTGAGCATCAGGGAGTTTCGGATTATTGGAGAGAAAGAATTGATAAAAATGTTTTAATTCCTATGAAAGGGAAGATAGATTCCTTGAATGTAAGCAACGCAGTAGCTATTATAAGTTATGAGGTAGAACGGCAAAGAATTGCTCCAGAAAAGGCATAAAGGGGATTTTTTAAAGTGTTTTTACTTATTATGTCATAAAAATATATTACTTTTGTCCTTTATTTATAGTGATACAGGTGGTTGAAAAAAATAATTAGACAAAGAAAAAGTCCATTAATTTTGTTTTTGTTAATGTAAAGTTCAAAATACAAAATATAATGTAAAAAAATAACACTAAATGACTTAATAAAGTAACACTAAAAATTTGTACACTATGTTTGAAATTTTTAAAGACAAATCAGGGGCTTTTCGTTTTAGACTTAAAGCCAAAAATGGACAGATTATCCTTGCTAGCGAAGGATATACTCAAAAAACGAACTGTCAGAAAGGAGTAAGCTCTGTGAAAAGAAATTCTAAAAATGAAGATCGTTTCGAATTGAAACAGAGTTCTAACAAAAAATGGTTCTTTAATTTAAAGGCAGGTAACGGCCAGATAGTAGGAACCAGCGAACTTTATGACAATGAAGCAAGTGCTAAAAATGGTGTTAAATCAGTGATGAACAATGCACCAACGGCAGAAACAGTTGATTTATCAAAATAATTAATTGTGTAAGCCTAAATTTTTAGGTTTTTGAGTATTTACAAAAAAAGTAACTGTGAAGATTAATCTTCACAGTTTTTTATTTTAATAAACTAAAATTTGTTTATTCTAAAACAGATTTAATTCTACGAACAGCCTCTTTCAGATCCTCTTCAGAAGCAGCGTAAGAAAGACGGATGCAATTTTTGTCACCGAAAGATACTCCGCCAACAGTTGCAACATGAGCTTTTTCTAAAAGCATAAGAGAAAAATCATCTGAATCCTTAATTTCGTGTCCTTGAATAGTTTTTCCAAAAAATGAAGATATATCCGGGAAGAAATAAAATGCACCAGCAGGCTTATTAACTTTAACTCCAGGAATTTCCTGTAGTAGATTAAAAACTAAGTCTCTTCTGTTCTTAAAGCCATCAATCATATAATTGATTACTGAAGGATCTGCTTCCACAGCTGTGATAGATGCCATTTGAGCGATACAGTTAGCACCGGAAGTCATTTGACCCTGTATCTTGTCACAAGCATCTGTGAGCCAGGCCGGAGCGCCCATATAGCCGATTCTCCACCCGGTCATTGAATATGATTTGGATACTCCGTTAATGGTGGCTGTTTGTTCAAAAACTTCAGGGAACTGAGCAATACTTTCGTGTTTTCCTTCGTAATTTATGTATTCATAAATTTCATCTGAGATGATAATAATGTTTGGGTGTTTTGCTAATACTTTAGCCAAGGCATGTAATTCATCTTTAGTATAAACAGTTCCGGATGGGTTACATGGTGAGCTGAATAAGAAAGCTTTGGTTTTTGGAGTAATAGCTTTTTCTAACTGTTCAGGAGTTATTTTAAAATCTGTATCAATGGTAGTGTCAACTACCACGTTTTCTCCTCCGGCAAGTTTAACCATCTCGAAATAGCTAACCCAGTATGGTGCAGGAACAATTACCTCATCTCCATCATTTACGATGGATAATAAAACATTGATGATTGATTGTTTTCCTCCATTGGAAACAATAATTTGATTCGGTTTGTAATCCAAATTGTTATCGCGTTTGAACTTATCAGAGATAGCCTTTCTTAACTCAGCATATCCGGGTACAGGTGTATATGACTTTACACCATCATTAATAGCCTTTATAGCAGATTCCCTTACAAATTCAGGGATATCATAATCAGGTTCACCTAAGGTAAGACTAATGACATTAACTCCTTGAGCTTTTAATTCTCTTGCTTTGTTCGACATTACAAAAGTTTGAGAATAACTGAGACGATTAATACGATCTGATAATAGATTCATTGTTGCGATTATTTTTTTAATACTCAAAATTACAGCATTTTTTCGAAAAATTAATAGTTTTTTATGAGATTAAGAAAATTATTTAATCTATTCATTATCAAGACAAGTTAAGTGTTTTAAGGAATATATTTTTTATGTACTTTTGTAAACTTATTTAATTATTAGGTTTGAGGAGAAAAAGAAATATTCAAATAGATAATCTAGAGCTGGTTACGGCTGGTGCAAAAGGTGTGGCTATAGGCCGGACAGAAGAAGGGAAAACAGTATTAGTTTCCAATGCAGTTCCTGGTGATATAGTTAACGTACAGGTAGTTAAATCGAAAAAAAATTATTTTGAAGCAAAAATAGTAAGTTTTTTAAAGTATTCTGATGACCGAGTAGAGCCAAAATGTATGCATTTTGGAGTTTGTGGAGGTTGTAAATGGCAAAATCTCTCGTACGATAAGCAATTAGAGTATAAAGAGAAAGAAGTATACGGTAATCTAACACGAATAGGGAAAATAGAAAATTTTTCTTACTTACCTATTTGTTCATCTAAAGAGCAGTATAACTATCGTAATAAGATGGAATTTTCTTTTTCAAATGCCCGATGGTTAACTCTTGAAGAAATACAGTCTGGTAATGAAATTCAGGAAAAAGATGCCTTAGGATTTCATATACCTCAACAATGGAGTAAAGTCCTTGATTTAAAAGAGTGTTTTTTACAGGCGGAACCTTCAAATACAATTCGTAATAAGGTTAAAAAATTTGCCTTGGAACAAGAAATGGAATTTTATGATATTAAAGAGCAGAAAGGTTTTTTACGCACATTGATGATACGCTCAAATTCTAAAAATGAGATTCTGATTTTAGTTCAATTTTTTAAAGAAATAAAGGAACAGAGAGAAGCAATTCTCTCATTTATAAAAGAAGAGTTTCCTGAGGTAAAAACAGTTATGTATGCTATTAATCCTAAAGGTAATGATAGTATTTACGATTTAGATGTTCAGATTTATTCCGGAGATGGATATATCACAGAAGAAATTGAAGGTTTAAAATTTAAAATTGGTCCTAAATCCTTTTTTCAAACAAATTATAATCAAGCAGTTAATCTTTATGAGATAACAAGAGATTTTGCAGAATTAAATGGGGATGAAATCGTTTACGATCTATATACAGGTACTGGAACTATTGCTCAGTTTGTTTCCAGAAAAGCAAAAAAAGTTATAGGAGTTGAAGCTGTACCTGAAGCTATTGAAGCGGCAAAAAAGAATGCAGAGTACAATGAGGTTACAAACTGTACATTTTATTGTGGAGATATGAAGGAGATTTTTACTGATGAATTTATCTCACAAAATGGAAGGCCGGATGTAATAATCACTGATCCTCCGAGAGATGGTATGCATAAAAATGTTGTAGAAACGATATTGAGAATAAGTCCGAGAAAATTAGTTTATGTTAGTTGTAATTCAGCAACACAGGCTAGAGATTTGGAACTAATGAGAGATAAATATGAAGTTATCAAAGTTCAGGCGGTAGATATGTTTCCACAGACGCATCACGTAGAAAGTGTTGCACTATTAAAATTGAAGTAAAATGTATATAAAAAGGCTAAATATTATAGGTTTCTGCCTATTATTTATAACTGTTATTAATGCTTGCGTGGATGATGATATATGCGACAAACCTGTTACACCTAGGTTAACAATTGGATTTATAAATTCATTAGGAAGTCGCTATACTGTAGATACGCTATATGTGGATGAAGTAAATTCAGGCGGAATAGTTACTAGAGGAAATAAGTTTGCAAGTATAGATAGTGTTAGATTACCGCTAAACAGTCAAGCAGAACAAACGGTTTTTTATTTTTATAATAGGAAAAATACTATTGACACAGATAAAGATATTATTACTGTAAAATACAACACAAGCCAAAAGTTTATATCAAAAGCATGTGGCTATAAAGTCATATTTGACAATGTCAGCTATGATTTGTCAAGAGCTGTTAATATGAAAGGAATAACTCCAAACACTTCACAAATTCATAATGAATCGAAAAACTTATTTGTTACTTATTAGCTTGTTTCTAGGAGTTTTCTCTTATTCACAACAACCAACAATAGACTCAACCTTTATTAGTCCGAAGCAACGTCAAATGTTTGTAGGAGTAGATTTGTTTAATCCAATAGCTAGTTTTTTTTCAGATAAAAAAAACATTAGCGGATATATTTCCTACAAAATAAAAAATAGATGGGTAGCGGTTGGAGAACTAGGTTACGAAAAAAATATTTATAAATATAATGACTGGGACGTTTCAGCTAAAGGTGTTTTTGCGGAATTTGGAGTTAATTATATACTTACAAATAATTATGAAAATACCGGAGAAGGCTTTTTCATAGGAGCAAGACTCGCTTTTTCTCCCTATAAACAAACAATTAACCAATATCCTGTTAAAGGAGTAAATTCAGATGGTCAGACCCAAATAATTAGTTCATCTTCCTTACCTGAGAAAAATGTAAGTTCAGGGTGGTTTGAAGGTTTAGTTGGTGCAAAAGTACAATTAGGTCAATCTCCTTTTTATTTGGATTTTATGATTCGGCCTAAGTTTCTTATTTTCTCTAAGAAACAGGAAGGTATTGATAATTTGGTTATTCCCGGCTATGGAAAAAATAAAGGAAATGCTAATATATCTTTATTCTGGGGAGTAAGCTATCGAATTTTTTAGATTTTAAATATTTGAAAATTAATAAATTAAATATATTTTTGTAAAATATTTTAATATGAATATTACAATTGTAGGTACAGGATATGTGGGATTAGTCTCAGGAACCTGTTTGGCAGATTTAGGGCATACGGTTCACTGTGTTGATGTTAATGAAGAAAAGGTTGAAATGATGAAGAAAGGTCGTGTGCCTATCTATGAACCGCAGCTTGAAGAAGTTTTCTTAAGAAATATACGAGGAGAGAGATTATTTTTCACCACAAATTTAAGTGAGGCAATAAAGGTTTCGAATGTGATCTTTTTAGCTCTTCCAACTCCTCCGGGAGAAGATGGCTCTGCGGATTTATCTTATGTGTTGGATGTAGCTGGCCAAATCGGAGAATTGATTACAGAATACACAATAGTTGTAAATAAGAGTACTGTTCCTGTAGGAACTTCTGAAAAAGTTAAAAGTATAATGAAGTCTAAAACCAGCATTCCTTTTGACGTTGTATCAAACCCTGAATTTTTGAGAGAAGGATATGCAGTGGAAGATTTTATGAATCCGGAAAGAGTAATTGTGGGTTCAAGTTCTCAACGAGCATTTGAGGTAATGGATCGTATATATTTGCCATTAACAAACATTGGTGTTAAGTTAATTCAAATGGATGAAAAATCTTCAGAGTTAACCAAATATGCTTCCAATTCTTTTCTTGCGACTAAGATCACTTTTATGAACGAAATAGCTAATTATTGTGAGAAAGTAGGAGCAGATGTTGATAAAGTCAGAATGGGAATGGGCTCTGATGAACGAATAGGAAATCGTTTTTTATTTCCAGGGATTGGCTATGGAGGAAGTTGCTTTCCTAAAGATGTTAAGGCCTTAATTAAAAGTGGTAAAGAAGTAGGATATAATTTTAAGATTTTAGAATCAGTTGAAGAAATAAATATAAAGCAAAAAACTATCTTAGTACCTGAAATCGAAAAATATTTAGGAAATTTAAATGGGGCTAAAATTGCAATCTGGGGCTTAGCATTTAAAGATAACACCGATGATATAAGAGAGGCATCTTCATTGGAAATAATAGAAAAACTGTTGGGTAAAGGAGCTAATGTAATTGCGTATGATTCTATAGCAATGGAAAATGTGAAAAAAGTGTTGGGAAATAAGATTTCTTATGCAAAAAACATGTATGAATGTGTAGAAGATGCCGAAGCATTGGTAGTAGTAACCGAATGGGGAGAGTTTAAAAATCCACATTTTGATATTTTAACAAAAAAAATGAAAAACAAAGCTATTTTCGACGGTAGGAACCTATACAATCTGGAAGAATTGGCATCACATGGTTTTTATTATAAAAGTATAGGCAGAAAATTAATTAAATAGTAGAAAAAATGAAAAAAATTATAATAACAGGAGGGGCAGGATTTATAGGGTCACATGTAGTTAGAAGGTTTGTAAATCAATATCCTGAATATCAGATTTTGAATTTGGATTCTTTATCCTATGCTGGGAATTTAGAAAATTTAAAAGATATTGAAGATTGTCAAAATTATTCATTTGTTAAAGCAGATATTACAGATGAGCAACAAATCAGTAAAATATTTTCTGAATTTCAACCTGACGGAATTATACATTTAGCTGCTGAATCTCATGTAGATCGATCTATAACTTCACCGTTGGAATTTGTTAAAACGAATATCATAGGAACTGTTAATTTGCTTCATGCAGCCAAAGAATGCTGGAAAAATTCCTTTGAAGGAAAAAGGTTTCACCACATTTCAACAGACGAAGTATTTGGGGCTTTAGGTAATGAAGGTTTTTTTACTGAAGAAACTAAGTATGATCCGCATTCCCCTTATTCTGCATCCAAGGCATCATCAGATCATTTTGTAAGAGCATATTCAGACACCTATGGTTTACCTATCGTTATTACCAATTGCTCTAATAATTATGGACCTAACCATTTTCCTGAAAAATTAATTCCTTTAATGATTCATAACATTATAAATAAAAAGCCTTTACCGGTTTATGGAGATGGAAATTATACTAGAGATTGGCTATATGTTATAGATCATGCAATAGCTATTGATTTAGTTTTTCATCAAGGTAAAAACCAAGAAAATTATAATGTTGGAGGGTTCAACGAGTGGAAAAACATTGATTTGGTTTATTTATTATGTAATTTAATGGATGAAAAATTAGGGCGGAAAAACGGAGAGAGCGCTGAATTAATAACGTTTGTAAAAGATCGCCCGGGGCATGATTTACGTTATGCCATAGATGCTACAAAAATTAATAAGGAATTAGGCTGGAAGCCTAGTGTCACTTTTGAAGAAGGTCTGGATAAGACCGTTGAATGGTATTTAGCTAATAAAGACTGGTTAGAGAACGTGACCAGTGGGGCTTATCAAAAATATTATCAACAGCAATATCATTAATTTCAAAGGAGATGAAAAATATACAAATACTATTTTTTACAATAATATTCATTGCTTGTTCCTGTTCTCAAAAACAAGAGCAAATACCTGAAGAAAAAAAGTATGAAAAAGAAAATCTGGCTTTTACATTACCGATAGGATGGAGTGTAAAACAAGACAGTATTAATAATGAAGTAAGATATTTGGAGTTAGATAAAGTTGGGAATTATCAAATAGAAAATACGATAGGAATTACTATCTATAGAAAACCACTTTCTTTTGATTCAACAATGAATGATCAAATCAATAAGTTGAAATTTTATTATCAAAAAGTCAATTTTAAAGTAACCGAAGATAAAATCAAATCAAAATTAGCAGGGTTTGAAGTTTTAGTTAGTTCATATGTAGCAGATGATACTAAAAATGCAAAAGTATATGGAGATATATATATTTTTGAAGTTCAAAAAAACACAGTGATTGTTCAGGCCGTTGATTTAAAAAACAAATCGGACAGATCTGATTTTAATAAAATATTTAAAGGATTTATTATAAAATAATATGAAAGGAATTATATTGGCCGGAGGTTCGGGAACAAGATTATACCCATTAACTATTGCTGTTAGTAAACAGCTGATGCCTGTTTATGATAAACCCATGATTTATTATCCTTTGTCTGTTTTGCTTGATGCGGATATTACAGAAATATTAATAATAACCACCCCACATGATCAGGAAGGATTTAAGAAACTTTTAGGAGATGGTTCAGATTTAGGGTGTAAGCTTACTTATGAAATACAATATGAACCTAATGGCCTTGCTCAAGCATTTGTTATAGGAGAACAATTTATAGGGAAAGATTCTGTTGCATTAATATTAGGAGATAATATTTTTTATGGTTCTGGATTAGGGAAATTATTAAGAGAGAAAACCCAATTAAATGGAGCAGTGGTTTTTGCTTATCACGTAAACGATCCGGAACGATATGGCGTAGTTGAATTTGATGAAAATATGAAAGCAATTTCTATTGAAGAAAAGCCAGAAATACCTAAGTCAAACTATGCGGTTCCCGGATTATATTTTTATGATAACAAGGTAGTAAAAATTGCTAAAAATTTACAGCCCTCTAAAAGAGGAGAATATGAAATTACAGATGTCAATAAAGAATATCTTAAAACAGGTGATTTAGAAGTCGGAGTTTTAGATAGAGGGACGGCCTGGCTCGATACTGGAACTTTTGATTCTTTACATGATGCAACAGAATATATTCGGGTAATTGAGAAAAGACAGGGAATAAAAATAGGCTGTATTGAAGAAACCGCTTTTAAAAGAGGTTTCATATCAAGAGAAAAATTGCATGAAATTGCTGATAAGTATGGAAAAAGCGGATATGGTTCCTATCTAAAAAATATTACTTATCATAAACACTAAAAATTAATGGATAATACATTAAAAAATAACAAAGAAGAACAGGTTTGGACAGATGAGATATCTTCGAAACATTCTTTACTTGATTTAAATTTGAATGAAGTCTGGAGATATAGAGATTTAATATACATGCTTGTAAAAAAGGATTTTATAACTTCATTTAAGCAAACTATTTTAGGTCCCATTTGGTTTTTTGTTAACCCTATACTTACTACATTAATGTATATAATTATATTTGGTAGAGTAGCAGGGTTATCTACAGATGGAGCCCCAATGTTGGCATTTTATTTAGCAGGAGTAACATTATGGAATTATTTTTCATCTTGTTTAAACAGTACTTCAAATGTATTTGTGGGTAATGCAGTAGTATTTGGGAAGGTGTATTTTCCGAGATTAGTAATGCCAATTTCAATAGTATTGTCTAACTTGATGAGATTTTTTGTTCAATATATTCTTTTTATAGTCATAGTATTATATTACTATTTCGAAGGACAAATACAACCTAATCTTTGGATTTTATTTACGCCCTTTTTAATTTTGCTAATGGCTGCATTTGCTATGGGAGTTGGAATGATTTTTTCTTCTATGACTACCAAATATAAAGATTTGTCGATGCTCTTAGGTTTTGGTGTATCACTTTATATGTACCTCACTCCAGTCATAGTGCCTATATCTTCATTTCCGAAAAAATATAAATGGTTAATGGACATTAACCCTTTAACAGGTATATTTGAATGTTTTAAATACGGTTATTTAGGTGTTGGTGAATTTGATACTGGCATGTTATTATATTCTACTTTAGTAATTTTTATTATATTTTTTATAGGTATAATAGTTTTTAATAAAGTACAAAAAAGTTTTATGGATACGGTTTAAGCCTATTAAACAATTTTTATATGAGTAAATTATTAGCAATTAAAGCTGAAAATATATCTAAACAATATCGTCTGGGACAAGTAGGAACAGGAACCATTGTTCACGACTTAAACAGGTGGTGGGCTAGTTTGAAAGGAAAAGAAGATCCATATCTGAAAATTGGTGAAATAAACGATCGTACTCACAAAGGAGATACAGATTATGTTTGGTCATTAAAAAATATAAACTTTGAAATTGAAAAAGGAGAGGCCGTAGGAATTATAGGAAGAAATGGTGCAGGGAAATCAACCCTTTTAAAGCTTCTAAGCAAAGTTACCAAGCCCACTACAGGTAATTTTAAAATTAATGGACGTATAGCCTCATTATTAGAAGTAGGAACAGGATTTAATCCAGAAATGACTGGAAGGGAAAATATTTTTTTGAATGGAGCTATTTTAGGAATGACACGTCGTGAAATCAGACGTAAATTTGATGAAATAGTAGATTTTTCAGGATGTGAAAGATATATAGATACCCCTGTTAAAAGATACTCTTCCGGAATGTATGTACGGTTAGCATTTGCTGTTGCGGCATATTTAGAATCTGAAATATTAATTGTAGATGAAGTTTTGGCGGTAGGAGATGCAGAATTCCAAAAAAAATGTTTAGGTAAAATGGGGGATGTTTCAAAAGGTGAGGGAAGAACAGTACTTTTTGTTAGTCATAATATGGCAGCAGTAGAAAAACTATGCACAAGTGGCATTTTTCTTAAAAATGGAATGATTGATTTAATAGGTTCTACTAAACAGGTAGTTGAACATTATTTGAATACAGGAGTTAAAGATACTTTCGGCTCTAGAGAATGGAACGAAGAAGAAGCTCCTGGAAATCAAAATATAAAAATAGTAGGATTTGATATTAAAGGACATAAGAATGAATTATTAGATACAACTTCAGGATTTGACTTAAGTTTTGTTATAAGAAATTTTAAAAAAGAAACAACCGTAGGCTTTAATGCTAAAATACTTAATCAATATGATTCTGTAATGTTTACAATGGTTCAGCCCTTAGCACAAGGAGATTCTAAAGATGGTATATATAAAATAAATATATCTATTCCTTATCCTTTATTAAACCAAGGTTTTTACAAAATTAAAGTATGGTTTGGAGAAAAAGGTGTTCTTATAGCAGATTTTGATGAAAATTTATTTCAATTTGAAATTATTCCAAAAATCACAAAAAATAATGTCAATCCAGATCGGTTGCCAGGAGCTGTAATACCCGAAATAGAATATCACATTGACTTTCTTTAATATGGTAAAAAAAACGATAAAACATATAATCCAATTAGTCAAACGAATATTGGGTAATAATAAATATTTCAAACTTCAATTAGCTAGAATTAATTTTTTACATAGTCAATCGTTAAGAAAAATTAGAAAAAAGTATAGGAAAAATCAAAAAATTAATGTTTTATTTTTTTTAATTCACGAACCTGTTTGGAAATATAGCTTATTGTATAAATTATTTGAAAATGATGAAAGATTTGAGCCATTGATATTGGTTTGCCCATACGAATCTTATGGGAATGAAATCATGGTTGAGTATATGGACAAGGCATATGAAGGATTTAAATCAAAAGGATATCGTATAAAAAAAGCATTGAATAAAGATGGTACATGGATTAATGTTGAAAAGGAATTAAAACCAGATATAATATTTTTTACTAATCCACATAGGTTATCAAAACCTGAATATTTAATTGAGAATTATAAAAATTATTTAACTGGTTATGTTCCCTATAATTTTGGTAATTCACATATGTTAAATTTATTTCATGATCAGGATTTTCATAATCAGGTATGGAAAATATTTGCTGAAACAGATATTCATAAAAAGTACTCGGTAGATATAGCTAGAAATCGAGGAAAAAATGTCGTAGTTACAGGTTTTCCAGGAACAGATGACTTTTTGTTAGAGGATAAGAATATTGATAAGAGTATATTTTGGAAACATAAAAACACAAAAAAACTAATATGGGCTCCTCATCATACCATTGATGATGATAAAAATTTTATTAGCTTTTCCTCTTTTTTAGTTTATTATGATTATATATTTAAAATTTTAGACCAATATAAAGGAAAGTTAGAAATTGTTTTTAAACCTCACCCTTTGTTAAAAATAAAGCTGTATGAGCATGAAAAATGGGGAAAAGAAAGGACAGATCGTTACTATCAAAAATGGTCAGCTCATGCTTATGGAAATTTAAATGATAGCGATTATGTAGATTTGTTTAAAACATCAGATGCAATGATACATGATTCTGGTTCCTTTTTAATAGAATATTTATATACTAGCAAACCGGTGTTAAGAACGGATATAGACGATTCTATATGCAAAAGACTAAACACATTTGGCGTTATGGCTTATAGTGTACATTACTTAGCAAAAAATTATGATGAAATTGACTTGTTTATCAAACAAGTTTTAGATGGAGAAGATCCTAAAAAAGAAGAAAGAGAAATATTTAAAAAAAATTATCTTTTACCGCCAGGAAATAATTTAGCTTCTCATAATATTTATAATTATATTAAAGAACAAATAGAATGAAAAAAGTTATTACATATGGTACTTTTGATTTAATTCACAGAGGTCATATAAATATATTGAAAAGAGCCAAAGAATTAGGTGACTATCTTATAGTAGCGGTATCTTCAGATGAATTTAACGAACTAAAAGGAAAAAAAAGCTATTATACATTTGAAGAAAGAAAATATATACTAGAGTCAATTAAATATGTGGATCAGGTTATAAAAGAGGATAATTGGGAACAAAAAATCAGTGACGTTACTAAATATAATGCAGATGTATTTGTCATGGGAGATGATTGGAAAGATAAATTTGATTTTTTAAAAGAATATTGTGAAGTTGTATATTTAACAAGAACTGAAAATATTTCAACGACCAAAATAAAAAATGACTTAAAAAATGTATAAAACTCCTCAAATAATTGAGTTTAATAAAATTGGCTCATCTCAACTAGGTTTTATTACAGTAGCAGAAGCGCAAAAAAATGTACCTTTTAAAATTGAAAGAGTATACTGGACTTATTATATTCCGCAAGATATCATAAGAGGAGGTCATGCACATAAAAAATTACAACAAATTATTTTTGCTGTATCAGGTACTATTGAGTTCAATACAGAAGACATTGAAGGGAGAAAATTTGACTTTGTACTTGATTCCCCAAATAAAGGATTATATATTCCTAAGCTCATCTGGAGGGATATTAGATTTTCCCATAATGCAGTGCTTTTATGTTTAGCATCAGAACAATATAATGAACAAGATTATTTCAGAGACTATACAGAGTTTAAAAATTATAAAAATGATTAAAATTCATCCCACCGCTGAAGTGCAGACTGAAAATGTAGGAGAAGGCACCCAAATATGGCAATATTCTGTCATATTAAAACATGCAACAATAGGAGCGAATTGTAACATCAATTTTAATGTTTTTATTGAAAATGATGTGAAAATTGGTGACAATGTCACCATAAAGTCTGGAGTTCAACTATGGGATGGGATTGAAATAGATGATAATGTCTTTATAGGTCCAAATGTAACTTTCACCAATGATTTAATTCCTAGATCCAAAAGATACCCTGAAAAATTTATTAGAACTAAAATAGAAAAAGGAGCATCAATTGGTGCTAACTCTACCATAGTAGCAGGTAATAATATAGGAGCTTATAGTTTAATAGGAGCCGGAAGTGTTATTACCAAGGATGTACCTCCATATACAGTATGGTATGGGAATCCAGCTAAACAAAAAGGAGTAATTTCTAAAGAAGGAATTATAAAATATTAATAAACTTATATAATTGATAAAATAAAATAGTTAAATTTATAAAATCTGTATATTACTGTCTACATTATGAATATTTATTCTAAAAAAACAAATATAAAATTATTCAATGACTATTTGATTAATTTTAAAATTAATAAAATAATAATATGATGAAAGCATATATAAAACATATTTCATATTATTTACCTGAAAATAAATTTACAAACCAAGATATAGAGAATTTATTTCCTGAATGGAACAACGACAAAATAATTTCTAAAATTGGAGTTAAAAGTAGAAGAATTGCAGGTAAAGATCAGAAAGTTTCTGATATGGCAATAGAAGCAATTCAAAATCTTTGCTCAGAATTTCAGATCAATAAGTCAGAGATTGACTATTTAATTATTTGTACTCAGTCTCCCGATTATTTTTTACCTGCTACGGCTTGTATTGTACAAAATAAAGCTGGGTTACCGACTTCTTGTGGCGCAATAGATATTAATCAAGGATGTTCCGGATATATTTATGGCTTGACCTTAGCTAAAGGATTAATAATTTCTAAGGTTGCTAAAAATGTAGTTTTAGTTACATCTGAAATGTATTCCAAACATATACATCCTTTAGATAAAGGAAATAGAAGCATATTTGGTGATGCTGCTACAGCTACATTAATTTCAGATAATGGAGAATACGAAATCGGTGAATTTTCTTTAGGAGGTGACGGAAGTGGGTGTGAAAATTTGATGATTAAAAATGGAGGTATGCAAAATGATAAAACAGGTGATACTTCCTTTCCTAGCGATGATTATCTGTTTATGAACGGCCCAGAAATTTTTAAATTTACTGCAAAAGTAGTTCCGGACCTAATCTTTGGTACTTTGGCTAAAAACAACGAATCGTTAGATTCTGTTGATCAATTTTTGTTTCATCAGGCAAACACATATATGCTAAAATATTTGAAAAAATTAATTAAAATACCAGATAATAAATTCATTATTGATATGGAAGATTATGGAAATACTGTATCATCTACAATTCCTATTTCTTTAAAAAATTTAATAACTAATAATAATCACAAAGATAAAATTCTTATAGCAGGATTTGGTGTAGGCTATTCATGGGGGGCAGTATGTCTCTATAAAAGTTGAGATTATGATAAAATTTTTAGATCTGCAGAAAACCAATCTGCAATATCAAACTGAAATAGAAGAAAGACTAATGAAAGTTTTTCGTTCCGGATGGTATCTGTTAGGAGAAGAGGTAGCAAATTTCGAGGCTAATCTTAAAAGTTATATTAAAGTTGATGAGGCAATAGGAGTAGCTAATGGCTTAGACGCTTTAAGGCTTATATTAAAGGGATATAAAGAACTAGGCTTTATGAAAGATGGAGATGAAGTAATTGTACCTTCCAATACTTACATTGCGTCGGTGTTAGCTATCTCTGACAATAATTTAACTCCTGTATTTGTAGAACCGGATAATACTACATTTAATATTGACATTGAAAAAATAGAAGGAAAAATTACTTCTAAAACCAAAGCAATCATGATAGTCCATTTGTATGGACAAGTAGTGTATTCAGAGAAGTTAAAAGAAATAGCTACTAGGTATAATTTAAAAATTATTGAGGATAATGCACAGGCTATTGGGGCAGAGTGGAACCAAATAAAAACGGGAGCTTTAGGAGATGCTGCAGGATTTAGTTTTTATCCGGGTAAAAATTTAGGAGCATTAGGAGATGCAGGAGCTGTTACAACCAATGATAAAGATTTAGCAAAAACTATAAGAGCTTTGGCAAATTATGGATCAAATAAGAAGTATGTTAATCAATATATAGGCTTAAATAGTCGATTAGACGAAATACAGTCAGCCGTACTGGATGTCAAATTAAAATATATAGACAAGGATAATCAAAAAAGAAGAATAGTAGCAGCCCGCTATTTAAATGAAATAATAAACTCTGAGATAACGTTACCTCAGATTGAAAATTGCATTAATAATAAAAATCACGTTTGGCACCTTTTTGTCATTAAAACAAACAATAGGGATGAGCTTCAAAAATACCTTGAAGAAAAAAATATTCAGACTTTGATTCATTATCCAATACCTCCGCATAAACAACAAGCTTATCAAAAATATAATCACACAACTTATCCTATAGCAGAAAATCTGTGTAATGAAGTACTAAGCTTACCCATAAGCAGTGTTATTAATAGTGAAGAGGTTAATAAAATCATTGAATCTGTTAATAAATATTAGCATGAAAAAAGATCCTCTGATATCAGTAATTATCGTATGTTATAATCATTCGGACTATATTGAAGAGTGTTTGGGTAGTCTCTTAAATCAAACATATTCAAACTGGGAGTTGATAATAGCCGATGATTTTTCAAAGGATAACTCTACTCATGTTATCGAAAATTGGTTAAATCAACATAACGTTAAAGCTGAAAAAATTTTTCATACTAAAAATATAGGACTTTGTAATACATTGAACGAATGTATAAAATTATCTGTAGGAGAATACATTAAAATTATTGCTGCGGATGATTTTATGGATCCGAATTTATTTTTAAAACTATTAAACAAATTCAAAGAGCTTCCAGAAGAATACAAATTGGTTTACAGCAATGCTAGTTTTATAGATGAAAAAGGTAATATAGGAGGTAACTTATTGTTTAAAAATTTCGGGTTTGATAAGAATAGAATAAGAGATATTCTTTTTCAAAATAATATTGTCATAGCATTAACGACATTAGTAAAAAAAGAAGTTTATGAAA
Source organism: Apibacter raozihei (assembly GCF_004014855.1). Taxonomy (NCBI): domain Bacteria; kingdom Pseudomonadati; phylum Bacteroidota; class Flavobacteriia; order Flavobacteriales; family Weeksellaceae; genus Apibacter; species Apibacter raozihei. Next base: position 860,586 of record NZ_CP034930.1, on the reverse strand, counting down.
AAATTGGTACATATAACACTGAGTATTTTGTAGAAGATTATGAATTTCTATTACGATACTCTAAATATTATAAATTTGATTATGTTGATGAGGTATTAGGATATTACAGGCAGCATGCAAATAATCTTTCAAAAAATGAAAAAATGGATACCGAAATAGTTAGGATTAAGATTTATAATGATAAAAATGGTGACTACGCTCAGATTATATCCAAAAACATGGTAGAGTTATATAGAAGAAATTATGTAGATAGCACTCTTATCAAAGAGTATAAAAATTATAAAGGAAAGAAAAATATACTTTATTATTTTATGAAATTTAAAGTTCCATATCAAATCTATAATCTTAAAAATAAAATTTTGTATCGTAAAAGTCTATGACAAATAGTCCATTTATATCAATTATTGTCCCTTGCTATAATCAGGCAGAATATCTTGATGAATCCTTAAATTCAGTTTTAAATCAAACATTTAGTAATTGGGAATGCTTAATTGTTGATGATGGTTCACCAGATAATACTCAAGAAATAGCAAATTTATGGTGTCTGAAAGATGATAGATTTAAGTATTTAAAAAAACAAAATGGAGGTTTAAGTTCAGCCAGAAATTATGGAATTAAATTTGCACAAGGAGAGTGGGTATTGCCTTTGGATGCTGATGATAAAATTGCTGATAAATATCTTGAATTAGCTTATAACAAAATAAAACAAGATCAAGATATTTGCATAATATATTGTAAGGCTAAATTTTTTGGAACAAGAAATGATGATTATATTTTAGCTCAATATAGTTTTGTAAATCTTCTACTAGAAAATATGATTTTCTGTTCATCTTTTTTTAAAAAATCAGATTTTATAGAAGTTGGCGGATATGACATAAACATGAAGTTTGGATATGAAGATTGGGAATTTTGGATTAATTTATTAAAGAATAATAAAGGGATAGTTTTAAAACTTGATTATTTAGGTTTTTATTACAGAATGAAAGATGGAGGATCTATGATTCAGGATATTAACAAAGATGAATACAAAAAAAATTATAGTTTTAGATATATAATTAAAAAACACTCCGAATTGTATTTAAACAACGAAAAAATACCTAATATAATTCAGTTAAACTATGAAAATATTTTCTTAAAAGACAACAATTTAAAACTTCAAAAGAAAATTCAATTAATAGAAAATAATTTTCTGTATAAAATATTACATCGAATTTATAAATTTATTAGTGGATAAGAGGTGAGAATTTCAGTTGCGATATGTACTTATAACGGAGAAAATTATCTAAGCGGACAATTAGATAGTATTGTATCTCAAACAGTTCAACCAGATGAAGTGGTGATTTGTGATGATGGTTCAACAGATAAGACTCATTCAATAATTGAAGAATTTCAAAGTAGATATCCCTCTATGGTAAAATTCTTTCATAACACAACTAATCTAAGGGTAATTAAAAATTTTGAAAAGGCAATAAATTTATGTAACGGAGATATCATTTTTCTGTCAGATCAGGATGATGTTTGGTTTCCCTACAAAATAGAAACCGTATTGAATCACTTTCAAAAAAAACCACAATGCAAGGCACTTTTTCACGATTTAAAGCTAATGAAGGAAGATAGTGAGCTACAGCAGACTATTTGGGATGTATTATTATTTAAAAATGTCTTTAATAATATTTCACTAAACAGTAAATTTGTTGAATATCTACTTAAATACAATAATGTTGTAACGGGTGCAGCATTAGCTTTCAAAAAAGAAGTTAAAAATGATATTTTACCGTTAGATTCTGGCTTAATTCATGATTATCAAATAGCAATTAAATTAGCAATTAAAAATAGTATATCAGCAATTCCGGAAACTCTGGGTTATTATAGACTTCATAAAGGACAACAAATTGGAATCGATAATAACAAAGTAGATATAAACAAAAAAGAATCTATTTTAGAATTTTTTACAGGTATAACCGACTGGTATATAGAATTACAGTTTCTATCGATAGCATTAAACAGAGCAGAAAATTATGAAAGTTTTATTCCTGGTTTATCAAAGTATGTTTATATTTTAAAAAATAATAGTAAAGAAGCTAAAAAAAATTTTTTTAAAAAGACTCCTTTTTTTAAAAAGAAACGGATATTATTACGCTGGTATAAATACAAAATTTTAAATACGACAATAAAAGATATTTTACTTAAATAAGAATATAAAATGAAGTTAGCAATTGTAATACCTTATTATAAAAAACAATTTTTTGCACAAACTTTAGATTCATTAAAAAAGCAAACCAATCAAAGGTTTAACATTTACATTGGTAATGATGCCAGTCCTGAAGATCCCAAAGACTTGATTCAGGAATATTTGTCGGATAGACAATTCGAATATTTTGAATATCCAACTAACCTCGGCAGTAAAAATTTAGTAGAACAATGGGAAAGAGTAATTGATGAGACTAAAGGAGAGGAATGGATTATGATTTTGGGAGATGATGATTATTTATCAGATAATGTTATAGAAAGTTTTTATAGTCATCTGAAAGAAGTTGATAGCTTAAATATAAACTTAATAAAGTACGCTCAACAGTTAGTTGACGATAACAATAAATTTTATTCTTACAGGACAAGCCATCCCAAAATATATTCAACGGTTAAATGTTATATAGACCGAACCTATGGTAGATCTCGCAATAGTATAAGCGAAAATATTTTCAGATATACAGCATATAAAAAATATAAATTTAAAAAATATCCTTTAGCTTGGCCTAGTGATGATATGGCTTGGCTGCAATTCACAGATTTTGGTAACTTCTATTTTATAGAAGAAGCTACATTTTACATTCATTCTGGAAATTATAATATATCAGGTAAAAATGACAAACAAGATATTAAAGGATATGGAGCATGCTTGTTTTATAAAGATATTTTTTTAAATTATGAAAAGCACTTTCCAAAAAAAGAACTCTTTAAGTTTTTACGATTTTACGAAAATACTTCAAAAAAATACAATCTTCCAATAGAAATAAATTTAAACAAATATTATCTTAAATACGGAGGCATTTTGCCTTGGTTATTGTCAATCAGGAGAAAACTTCTAAATAACTAAATTCATTATAACCGATGATCGGCTACTTCTTTATTTAAAAAAGATTTGCAATCATAAATTAAAGATTTTTCTTTACATAAGTCTTTGATATTTATGTTTCTAAAGTCGTCGTGAGGAACCGCTAATATAATAGTATCAAAAGCCTGTAGAGGAAGGGTGGTAAGAATATCAATACCGTATTCACGCTTTACAGCTTTAGGATCTGCTACCGGATCATACACAGTTACAGATAAATCATATTCTTTTAAGCTCTTTACAATATCAATCACCTTAGTATTTCTTACATCAGGACAGTTTTCTTTAAAAGTAAATCCTAAAACTAAAATCGAAGAGTTATTAATAATAATATCTCTTTTTATCATTAACTTGATAACTTCAGAAGAAATATAGCAGGCCATTGAATCATTTAAACGTCTGCCAGCTAAGATAATTTCAGAATGGTAACCCATTTTCATAGCTTTTTGTGCAAGATAGTAAGGATCAACACCTATACAATGGCCTCCTACTAATCCCGGCTTGAAAGGAAGAAAATTCCATTTTGTGCCAGCAGCTTCTAATACTTCCGAAGTGTCAATTCCCATCAAATTAAATATTTTTGCAAGTTCATTAACGAAAGCAATATTTATATCTCTCTGAGAATTTTCTATTACTTTAGCGGCTTCAGCCACTTTTATACTAGATGCCTTAAAAGTACCTGCTTTTATAATGGAAGCATAAAGTTTATTTACAAAATCAGCCGTCTCTGAAGTTGAACCTGAAGTTACTTTTTTTATTTTAGTAAGGGTATTTACCTTATCACCAGGGTTTATTCTTTCAGGAGAATAACCAGCGAAAAAGTCAATGTTATATTTTAATCCGGATATTTTTTCTATAACCGGAATGCAATCTTCTTCTGTACATCCTGGGTAGGTAGTTGATTCGTAAATGACTAAATCTCCTTTTTTTATGACCTTCCCTACAGTTGTACTAGCCATGAGCAAAGGAGTTAAATCAGGCTGATTAGATGAATCCACGGGTGTGGGCACAGTAATTATATAAACTAAAGAATCTTTTATATCGTCAATTTGATTGGTAGGAAAAAAACCATTTGAAGACTCAATAAAATCGGATGATTTTACTAAAACGTCTGAAATTTCACTTTTTGAAACTTCTAACGTATGATCAAAAGAATTTCTTAATTGAGTAACTCTATCAGAAGATAAATCAAATCCAATGACTTTATATTTTTTTGCAAATTCCAAAGCAAGAGGCATTCCTACATATCCTAGGCCTATAACAGAAATTTTCAATGATTGAGAAGTTAAGAACATAAATTATTGTGTCAAAAAATTAAGTAATTTGATAAAAAGATTTATACCAGTCGATAAAATGTTTTATCCCGGTTTCAACAGAAGTCTCAGGTTTAAAATTAAAATCAGCCATCAAATCACTAACATCAGCAAAAGTAGATGGGACATCACCGGCCTGTAAAGGTAAAAGGTTTTTGATAGCACGTTTCCCTAATTCCTTCTCTATAGTTTCAATAAAATAGGATAATTCAACAGGTTTACTATTTCCGATGTTATATAACTTATAAGGAGCAAAAGAGGTTGATGGATCTGGATTTTGAGGATCCCAGTTTTTGTTACCGGATGGAGGGTGATCATTAACCTGTACTATACCTTCTATAATGTCCGCAATATATGTAAAGTCACGTTGCATTTTACCGAAGTTATATACACTAATGGGCTCGTTATTTAAAATAGCCTTAGTAAAGAGAAACAAGGCCATGTCAGGCCTGCCCCAAGGTCCGTAAACAGTAAAAAAACGTAATCCTGTAGTAGGTATATTAAATAAATGACTATAAGTATGAGCCATCAATTCGTTACTTTTTTTGCTTGCGGCATATAAGCTCAAAGGATGATCCACATTATCCTTTGTAGAAAAAGGTTGTTTTTCATTCAATCCATAAACACTAGAGCTGCTTGCATAAGTTAGATGTTTTATTGAGTAATTCCTGCAACATTCTAAAATATTTGTAAACCCTATGATGTTAGAATCTATATAAGCCTGAGGATTTTCTAAAGAATATCGTACTCCAGCCTGAGCAGCAAGATTGATGACTTTATCAAATGATTCTTTTAAAAATAATTGATCTAGATTTTTTTTGTCTTCAAGATTTAGTTTAATAAACGATAATTTAGAATATTTATGACTTCTAATGATACAGTTGTAAGCTAAATCAGACTCTGTAAATCCAAGATTATTTAATCTTCCGAATTTAATTGAAACATCGTAATAATCATTAATATTATCAAGACCTATTATTTCATCTCCCCTTTCAGAAAGTACAGACGCAAGGTGATATCCGATAAATCCGGCAATTCCTGTTATAAGGATTTTCATTTAATATACTTTGAATTATTTAAGGTTGAAAAAATTGAATAACAAAGATAAGCTTTTATAGTCATTTGTTTTTATTTAAAAAATAAGAAAAGTGCATATAAAATATTAGTATTTTTGAAAAATTTAAAACCTCTTTAGCTAATATTTATGAAAGTAATCAGAAAACTAAGTTTATATACGTTTTTCACATTGTTTTTGATCGGCTGCAAAACGTCGGTTACTCATGAGTTTCATAAAACCTATCTCAATTCAGTTATTGACGATGAGATACAAGAAAATAAAGAACTTGCCAGAAAAATTGAGCCATATAAGCATCAAATTGATTCTATTATGAGTCAGCACGTAACCTATGCAAACGAAGACTATACAAAATCTGGTTATTCGAGTAATGAAGGAAATTTACTTGCAGATTTAATATTAGATTATTCCAAGAAGTATGCTAATAAGCATAATCTTTCTTTACCAGATTTCTGTTTATTAAATTTAGGTGGGGTGAGAACTATAATTCCAAAAGGAGAAGTTACCGTTGGTTCTGTATTTGAAGTTGCTCCTTTCGAAAATGAAGTGGTTTTTGTTCAAATGAATGGAATATTAATGCAGGAAATGTTTGAGTATCTTCAAAAAGAAAAAGTAGGGCATCCTTTAGCAGGAATAAAAATAGTCTATAATCAAAACCAAACTTTAGTAGCAGAAATTGCTGGAAAGCCTTTCGATAAAAATAAAACGTATTGGGTTGCTACTAATGACTATTTAATGACAGGTGGAGACCGTATGTATTTTTTTACGAAATCTGAACATAAAATTATTCCTAAAATTATTTTAAGAGATGCACTTATCGAAGAAATGAGTACATATAAAACACTTCCGAATAGTAATGAAATAAGGTTACAGTTTCAAAATTAATTATAACATGAAGAGAAGAGACTTTATAAAAACATCAGCAATTGCAGGAACTGCATTAACACTTCCCAACATTGCATTTGCATCTGATATACTAAAATCGGACAAGAAAATTACCATATTACATACAAATGATCAACATAGCCGTATAGAGCCATTTCCTGCAACATATACTAAAAATCCAGGTCAGGGAGGTTTTGCACGTCGGGCAACGTTAATAGACAAAATAAGGAAAGAGCAAGAAAATGTTTTGCTGGTCGATTCCGGAGATATATTTCAGGGGACTCCTTATTTTAATTTTTTTAAGGGGGAGCTCGAATTTAAGCTAATGACAAAAATGGGATATGAAGCCTCTACGATGGGAAATCATGAATTCGATAATGGATTGGTAGGTTTTAAAAGCCAATTACCACATGCAGGATTTGATTTTTTATGTTCCAATTATGATTTTACTAATACAATTTTAGAAGGATGTACTAAAGATTTTAAAATTATTGATAAAGGAGGCGTTAAAGTAGGATTGTTTGGTATAGGAGTTGAACTGGAAGGACTTGTGGCACCCACTTGTTATTTGGAAACTCAATATAATAATCCGATAGAAATAGCTCAGGATAGAGCAAGAATGTTAAAAAAAGAGAAAAAATGCGACTTAGTTATATGTTTATCTCATATTGGATATAAATATCCGGGTGATCCTAATAAAGTTTGCGATATCAAATTATGTAAAGAAACGTCTAATATAGATTTGGTATTAGGAGGACATACGCACACATTTTTTAAAGAACCTGAAAAATACCTCAATAAAGAAGGGAAAGAAGTATTGCTAAATCAGGTAGGATGGGCAGGTCTTTTGCTTGGACGAATTGATTATCTTTTTACAGAAAGTAATACGATTAAAGAAATTGCAAGTACGGCAATTCCTATTGATAATCAATGGGTATAATCTCTGGGCCCAAATAGCTTGCTTCCAATTCGAACCATTGTGCTTCCACATTCAATAGCGATAGGGTAATCATCAGACATTCCCATAGATAAAATTGTTAAATCAAATTCTTTTTGATGGGAAACATAGAAATTATTTAGAGAAGAAAACTCTTCTTTAATCTGATTAATATTATCGGTAAACGAAGCCATTCCCATACACCCTCGAATTTTAACATGTTCAAATTTACCTGATTCTTTCTCTACTAAAAGCTTTAATGCCTCATCGAAAGAAAGTCCATACTTGGTTTCTTCCTGAGCTATTTTAATTTGCAGGAGAACAGAAATCACACGACTATTTTTTTTTGCTTCTTTATTAATGGTTTGAAGTAATTCTTCACTATCCACAGAATGTATTAAGTCAATAAAAGGTGCAATATATTTGACTTTATTCTTTTGAAGATGCCCAATTTGATGCCAGTGAATATCTTTAGGTAAAACAGGATATTTTTGAGTAAGCTCTTGAACTTTATTCTCTCCAAAATCCCTTTGTCCCGCATCATACATAGCTTGTATTTCTTCTACAGAACGAGTTTTAGATACAGCAATTAATTTAACATTTTCAGGGATACTTTTTAAAATAGTTTCCAAGGATTTATTTGAGTTCATAGTTTACAAATTTAGTAAAAGTATAGAACTTAACATATATAAATGAAATTAACTGATAATGCTAAGAATATTATATTTTAAAAAAACAATTCAAATGTTTAAGGCTTATTGTCTTGATAGCTAAACAGAAGTTAATTAAATGATATTTATAAAAAACTAATGATTAACCGGTAAATATTTTATTATTTCCAGTTTTGTACCGTATAATATCTTTTCTAATAAATGTATCTTGTGGATTAAAATATTGAAGTTCATTAACTACCATGGGATGCGAATTAATTTTATCAGCGATTATTTCATAAGCCATATTTTTTATTAAAGTTTGTAGTTCTTTGTTTTTAGTGAAAAGTTTTTTAAGAACCTTGAGAAAAATTAATTTTTGATTAGGTAAAACTAAAAAATACAAACGTTCAATTTCTTCTTTTAATTTGAAGCTATCAGTATAATTATTTAAATAAATGATAAGACAGTTATAAGCGTCAAGATTTTTATTCCATCCATCGAGCAGAATTTTTTGAGCACTATCACAATCATTCATTTTTTTACTATAAATTAAAGATGCTTTTACGAACTGATTATTTTGAATATAGTTATTAATAACCATTTGGTAATAATTGTTGGCACTATTTACATCATGTATTGCAATATATAAATCACCCACTTTTTCATATTCCTTCAATTCTCTGTATAAACTTATTGCAGAATGATATTGAAAGGCCATCACATAACATTGAGCAGCCGCTTTTTTGTCTTTAAGTAGTTTTAAATAAATAATAGCCGCTTCGCTATACAATTTTCCTTCTTTTAAAACTTTAGCTGCCTTATAATTGTTATTTAAAAGTTTTGAATATACTTTAGCCGCTTTTTTATATTCTTTTGATTTAATATAATTTTTAGCAATTTGTTCATATTTGTTTTTGATTTTATTAAAATTAGAAGAATTAATTGCAGCTGTATTTGTATTGTCTGTTGAATAATTAGTGTTGTTGTTATTCTTACGTTTTAAACGTGATATAATAGAGAGAATAATAAACATAATGACAAAAAAAATGACTAATTCAACTATAATACTTTTTACAGAAAAATCTACTATTTTGGATAATATTCCAACCAGCTTTAATATTCCAAGAATAAAAATGGCTGAATAAAATTTATCAATAAAATTTTGTTTATTTTTCATCATCTGCATTTAATATATTTTTATTTTCATCAAATAGTCGTAATAGAATCAAGAAGCAACAAAATATAATAATATATGTGAACCAGTTATATCCAAAATTTTCAATGAGAGGGTAAAGTAAATAAATGATCGTACCTAACAAAAAGATTAGTAATATTAATTTGGTTACAAAAGAAATCTTATTTCCTCCAAAATTCACAGATTTATTTTTAAATATAAATAAATAAAAAGAAGAAAGACATAATAAGAATATCGAAAGTGAAAATATTTCAATAAATGAAGTGTTCCTGTCAATAGTTTTTTTAGGTTTTTCGGCAGTAAAATCAGATGTAAAAGTTGATTTTGGAATAATTCCATATTTTTGTTCTAAAGAATCTCGTATTAATGAAGATTTTTTATTCCATATTGTATTTATTTGTTCGGTAGTAATTGAATGGTATGGGTTTACATGTTGTAAAGAATCCCGAATCAGAATTAAATAATGATTAGATTTTATACTTATATAATTTTCAATTTTCTTATTATATATTTCAACTAAAGAATCATACGAAAGCTTTATTTTGTCCATTTTCAAATCTGATATTTCTCTAATATCAGATGTATTAAGATCTTTTTGATTAGAACTTTTATTGCTCTTATCAGTAGATATTTCTTGAAGATTTTTATCAATTATTTGTTTCTGATATCCATAAATCGAATCTAACGTTTTAAAAATTTCAGTTTTACTTAACATAGAAGTTGTTGGATATACCCAAACATTCTCTTTGGAAGTGGAATTATTTTTTTTATCGGGATGAAATATAAAAATTACACAGCATTTAATTAAAATAAACCCTAAGAGATAAAGCGTCCATCTGTATGGGCCATTTGATAATTTGTTTATGTTCTGCGAAAATGATTCAAAAAAAGGTTTATTGAAAGTATATGAAGCCCAGCTGTCTCCTCTGGATGAATAGGTTACGTCTAGAGGTACACCTAAATCAACCGCCCGATTCGGATGTTTTTCAATATAGTTCAAATATTTTTGAAATTCTTTATGGTTGCCAGCCAAAACTTTTTTAAGGTTAAAAGGAAGATCCTTAATCCATTCTTTTTCTGTCTTAGGTTCAGTGAGTTCTTCTAGAAATTTATTTTCATCTATTTCAAGTATATATTCATTAATCTTACTTGGAGCTCTAATCCCTGATTCAGGTTTGAGAATTTTAATGTTTTGATTGATATTCTCGGCCTGTATAATTGTTGTCCAGTCAATAATCTCCCGGAGTTCCACTAGTCCGAATTCAGGGCTCATGATATAAAAATCAGAAGTTAAAACTATTTGATCTTCATCACATATCTGAGGGTTGATGATTGAGTATTCGGGAATAAACAGCTTATTATTAATGCATTGGTAATATAAGTTTTTTCCTGCCTCCCTAGGAATATAATCTTTTAAAATCAGAAAACAGCCATAAAGAACATTTGCTTTATCTGATGGAATAGCATAGACTAATGTTTTCTCCAAATCTATCTCCATCATTTCAATTTCCTTTAACCAGGCATATGGTGAACTATTTATGATCAAAATACCGGTTTTAGGATATAAATTTTTCCAGAAAGGTTTAACTTGCAGCATCATATTGTATAATATGTTTTATAAAGGTTTGTATATATTCAGAATACATTTTCTTTATATTTATTACTTCAAGTTGATGAATTTCAGGCAGATAATACTTGTTTCCGCTAAATGTTAGGTCCGTAGCAATAGCTAAATCTTTAAATAATACACAAGGTATATAAAATTGGGGAATATTTATATCCATACTTTTGAATATAAGAATACCATATTTATCATGAACAATCGAGCTGCCATCTGCAAACGTGTATGTATTATGAAATTGTTGGGCTTTTGAAATAAGCGGATCTTTTGTTCGGTAGTTTAATGACAAAAAATTAGTATCAGTAAGATTAAGTTCAAATTTATTAATGGTTAATTTTTCTTTGTTTGTTATACCAATAGTAGATATGTTTGTAACTAATTTGACCCCTGGTATGTTTGGGCCAATATATTGATTCTCTCCATTATTATATTCTTTTTCTATTTTTCTGCATTCATTGACTTTGTTAATTTTAAGATTTCCTTCTATGCTCAGGTTATAAACTACGGTAAATCTTTCATCATGTAAGTAAAGTTGTCCATTTAGACACATGAGGTGAATATCAGGAGTAAACCATTTATTGTTAGATAAATCCAGCTCTGAATAAATTTTGGTATCCAGATTAATTTTTGATAATAAAGCTTTTTTATTTTGAAATTGATATAAAACATGCTCTCCATTTAGATTCTTAACTAATTCAAAATCGCCTTTTAGTTTTATTGATATTTGCGAGTATAAAGTTTTATATCCTGAAAATATATTTTTAGTTACATGGTCTATTATCACCAGTTGTCTTTTAGATGTTAAAGCATAATATAAACCATCTAAATAAAAGGTATTTATCCAGTTATCGGGAAGAGGTAAAAGAATAGGATAATCACTAGGTAGTTCTACTGATTCATTATTTTTAATGTTACTAATATGAGATGGTTCCCATAGTTCCTGTAAAGGAAATATAATCTTTTGAAGATGTTTTCTGGAATTTTTGTAATGTTTGAAAATATTTAACTCTCCGGAAAAAGAAGTGGTAATTAAGTACTTTATTTTATCTCTGTTAGAATAAATAGTATTTTGTAATTCCGTATTTTCAATACTTTCTTGACAAGTCACAAAAATTATCTCCTGATCTTTTTTATATTCGTTTTTAAAATATTTTTTCAACGAAGCAGAGCTTTCTAGTAAAGGACTGACCTCATTTAGTCCTTGAATAACATCAGTAATATTTTCAAAAGCTGTTGATATAGAGTTATTGTTTAGAATTACAGCAGAGCTGTGTATCGTACTTTTCGGATGCTTGATTATAGCAATAGCAGTGGCAAATCCTAATATTTTAGGCGTTCCCCAGTTTTTTAAAGAAACATCAAGTAAAAGTATTCTTTGCGGATTGTTTTCTTCCGGAGGTATTTCCCTTTCAATATACAAAACTTCGTTATTTGCAATTCTGCTAATAAACATTTCATTTTCGTTAGCGAACTCTGATAAAATGATTCTGTGCATTTCCCCCTTATTGCTTATATCAGCAATATCTCCAGTAGGATATTCCCCCAGTAAAGGATGATACATAGGTATTTTAATTCCACTCTGAATTCTCTTAATAAGACTCCCAACTTCAAAGGTTTCTTGATTTTTTATTAGCTCCTGAATAAAATCAGTGTCAGATTTTGAAGAAATAATGGGTTCGGTAAATTCTACTTCTGGCTCTTTATTCCATCCTTTAATATCGTTTATTAGCGTTGTAGCGTTTGGATATTTTTTGTGTAACAAAGATAAAGTTCCAATATCTTTATTAAGAACAGAGTCTGTTAGTATTATTTTTTTACTGCATTCTAATGTAACTTTAGGGTTTTGATTATATTGCTCAATAAGTATTTCTGCCTTTTTAGCAGAAATAGCATTATGACAATTTTTAAATACAGTTTGTAAAAGAATTACCTTATTTTGTTTCTTTTTTAAATTATTATTTAGAGTCGAAAGCATTTCAAGAAAACATAAGGCAGGCTCAATTAGCTCACTAATTTCTTTTCTGGATTTTAATCTATTGAGGTAATAAAAAATCCCATCTAAATTTAAAGGACCTTCCTGTGTTGCATAAATAACAAGTAAAAGAGATCCGAAAGGCGGCAATCCTTGTGGTTGTAGAGCTTTTAGCACTTCAATAATATATGGGAAATAAGAAATAGTACCTACGTTGGGAATAGTAATCAGGTTGTTTTCTGTGAATTCAGATTTATCAGCAAAATCAGTATCTGTTTCCCATTGCCAGAAGTATTCTTGGTACGATTGAAAATATTGGTTTAATTTCATTTGTTTTTCTGAAGGGTTAACCGAAGAGAGCTTGCAGAAAGTTCGGTAAAATCATTTTTACTAAGCATGACATAAGCACCTTCCTCATTCCATAAAATCAAGTGATTAAGCAAAGGATTGTATTTTTTCTGAAAGAGCTTGCTATAATTACGAAATTCAAAATCATATCCACAAGGTATTAAGTGTCCGTCATTTTCCCAAAAAGTCTGTCCCGGAAGGCTTAGTAAGGGTAATCCTATTATTAAAGCCATATTATCAATTAATATCCACCGTAGTGTTTTTAATTTAAACGAGGAAGTTTTAACTATATTAGTCTCAATATCATACAATTTTACATAAATGGCCGTTGCTATATGTTCTTCAGTAGAACTTTTTAATGATGCTGTAACTTTTTCTTGAATACCGAAATAATTAGAATTACTTAAAGGCAAAGTAAGTTTAATTGCAATGTTTATAGGAGTCCAAAGTAATTTTTTTAATTTCATACTAGGAACTAAATCATTATTTTTAAATAACCATCCATCATCATATCTATACAGAACTAGCTGAGGAAGTATTTTAAATTCGGAAGAAATCATTTGTCCCATTGTAAAATTTTTCAACCAAACAACTTGTTCGTCCCAGGCTATTTCTATGTTGGACCAATTTCTGATTGAGCCTAAGTAGCTTTGATAACAACTAGGAATAATTGCAAAATAATTGGTTACTAACTGTGAAGAATTTTCTTCCATAAACCATCAATTTCTTTTAGTATGAATTTTTTTTGATCTTCGTTAGGGAGCCAGCTGCAACGGGTCTGTAAATATCTTAATTTATCTTTAATCAAATTTTGTTCATCAAAATCGTTAGAAGCATTCTCCCAATTGTAAAGCAATAAATTAAAATCTTTCATTAATTCTTCAGGATCAGGGCTTTTATTTTTAAATGCCTGTATATGAGCATTCGCTTTATCATCCTTCTCAATAATTCGGTTAATGATACCTTCAAGCAACTCTATCTGTTCCTCTGTATCCCAGGTATATTTTAAAACCCATAAATCGGATAAAATAGCTTCATTTCTTCCACATATTAAGGCGCTTGCAGCTATAAGATTTTGTATTTTAACGGCACGTCTGTCTGAAATAGCAATTCCAATATTTCTCAATTCAATTATAGCTTTTAGATAAGCTTCGTAAACTGAATGTAAATTTACTGTTCTGCAGAGGGATTGCAATTCAATAATTTCCTGAGGATTAATGGCGGGTATAGGTTCTAGATTGGTATGGTTTTCTAATTTTCTTCCTGCTATCAGAACATGCTGTAGAAGTTCAATATTTACATAATCAACCTTAATACGAATAAGAAATCTATCAAATAGAGCATTTAATGCTTCATCTTCCGGAAGGACATTACTGGCACCTACAAAAATAAGAGCAGGTAATTTTTTGTTTTCTTTCCCGCGTTTAAATATTTTTTCATTTAAGGCTGTTAATAAGGAGTTTAAAATCGCAGAATTTGCATTAAAAATTTCATCTAAAAAAACCATAGAGGCCTCCGGCATCATTCCTTCTGTATTGGTAATAAGTTCTCCTTCTTTTAATTTCCTGATATCAAATGGACCGAAAATTTCATTCGGTTCAGTAAATCGAGTAAGTAGATACTCAAAATTTTTACCATTTATAATTGAGCTAGACAGTGTTCTTACAATAGCTGATTTTGCTGTGCCGGGAGGTCCGTACAGAAATGCATTTTCACGAGCTAAAAGACAGATGCCTAATAAGTCAATAACCTCCTCCTTACCAATATAAATATTCTTGATATGAGTGAGTATAGCAGTTAGTTTTTCAATAGTATGCATAATTAATGATCTTCTGTTATATAATTTAATTCTTTCCAAAAATAGTCTTTGTTAATTCCAAATTCGCTCTTAATTAATTTATTTATATAAGGCTGTTCAGCAAGAAAAAAGGATTTTTTTTCGATAATCCTTTCTAAATACAGTTTTCTATATAAAGGTTCATCCAATTCATTTTCCCAATTTAAAGTTTTATTTAGACCGAAATATCCAATAGCGGAATAATGGAATGTATGTAAAATCTGTTCTAAATTAGGGATTAAAGGATCGTCCACATCTATTATTTTAAGAGAATCTAGAATTGGAGGTAAGAATCGCAACATTAAGTCTGCAGATAGAATGGCTGAGGTTGTTAATTCTCCCTTAAAAGGATGTATAAGAGAAGAAATTTTTTCCGTGGTATTTTCTCTTATAATAAGTAATAGGCCGCTATGGTAGACAAGCTTGGCCGCCCATAAAGCACTTTCGGGATGAAAGTCAATACAATCATTTAAAAATTCAAGTCTCTCATTTTCAAATTCTGATTTTAGATAATTAATAACTTGGTCGCTTTCTTTTTTTATAATTGGATGTATACCTGAATATAATTGAAGTATCTCACGATTCCTTAACTGTTCAATAGTTTTAAAAAAATAGAGCTCTTGGGACGACATTGCACAAAAGTATAATTTTTTGCCTGTATTACAAAAATGATAATTAGCAGTAAATATTATTTGAGGTTTTTCTTGTCTTAATTTTCTTTTTTAGTAGTCGAGAAATAAATATTTAACGCTTTTATAATTGCTTTCACATTTGTATTGGGATAAAATCCTGAACTGTTAATACAATTGATTTCAACTATCTTCCATCCATTGTAAGTTAATCCGATATCTAAAACAAAAGCCTCCTCCGGTTGATAGAGATCGATCATATTTTTCGCAAATGAAAGCCCATCTTCAGAGACTTTATCTTCATAAAGAATGTTTTCATTAAATCGGTAATACCCACTGTCAATAATTTGACTGCCAATTACCCATATTCTTGCTTCTTTTAATAACGTAGTTGATTCGGATACTAAAATTAGTGTGTCTTCTTGAAGTTTAGTGTAAGTATTATGTAAAGATTCATAAATAAAATCTGTCCATTCAGTCTCTGAGAATGCTTTTCCTGTAAACACTTTTGCATCAAGATAAGGTTTTATAAATTTTTTCTCGTCACTTTTCCAATCGAGTTGATCTTTGATTTTGTGAATTTCTACTGGATAATTAACTAAGTTAGTTGTATAGTATCTGGAATAAACTTCATACAAATGATTTCCCCCGTAAAATGAGCCTGGGTACCAGTCTGTTCGTTTTTTAGCTAAACGGGCTAATGTAACTGATCCATAAACAAAAATATCGTTTCTATTTATATTTAGGTTGATATCTTTAGTATCGTAAGTCAAGTTGATTTTATCGTATTCTATTTTTAGTTCTTCTAGAACTTTAAATATTTTATAATGATCGGGGTCTGCATAGATGTTTTCTTGAACTAAAAAGTACATTTAAATTTATTAAGATAAATATTGTTTAAAACTCAACAAATATATTTCTTTTTGAAAGAAGAAATAAATAATGTCATATTTATTTATAGAGTAGTGTTATTCTCTAAGTAGAGATTTATTTTAATAATGCTGAAAATGTAAAATAATAAGTTTTATTTTTGAAAAAAATAAAAATAACAAATGATACTTGAAAAGATAAAAACTTATCCAGACACTGTTCAATTTAACGAGGTGATT
The DNA here is from genome assembly GCF_004014855.1 of Apibacter raozihei. Taxonomy (NCBI): domain Bacteria; kingdom Pseudomonadati; phylum Bacteroidota; class Flavobacteriia; order Flavobacteriales; family Weeksellaceae; genus Apibacter; species Apibacter raozihei. The sequence goes on along the minus strand of NZ_CP034930.1, from coordinate 843,903 downwards.
GAGCACATAGATAATAAGTATGATTTTATACCTACAAAATTTAAGAATGGAGAAATAGTTAATGAAGAAAATCAAAATAATGGATCCTGTAAATTATTTAGTTTTGCAAAGTTACACAATCTATCTCAAGAAGAAACGCTTCATCTTTTTGGTGATTTTTACAGAGAAGAGGTTTTAAAAAAGCCGATGGAAAATAATCATTTAAATATTAGAAATTTTATTAAATACGGATGGGAAGGTATTTTGTTTGAAGATATAGCGTTAAAGGAAAAATGATTTTATGCCCTACCTCGATGTTGAAAAACATATATTCATAATTTTTATATTTGTAGATTAAGATAGATAAAGCAGATGAACGAAAAAAAAATAGAACAATGGTTTAAAATAGCTTGTTATGCAGAATGTGTAAGCTGTGTATTATTGTTTTTTATTGCTATGCCGTTAAAATATTCCTTTCATAATACTATATTGATGATTCCTGCAGGAATTATTCACGGAATTTTCTTCACAGCATATTTAATATTAGCTGTTCTTGTACGAAAAATATATAAATGGGATGATGAAGATTTTGTTTTTGCCCTTATGTCAGCATTCTTTCCATTCGCCACTTTATGGGTAGAAAAAACGTTGGCTAAACCCGATAGAAATCAAAAAAAATAGAGTTTACCAATAAATGATAAACTCTAAAGTTATTCTAATTTAGAAAAATTAACTCATTGCATTTTGCAGTTCCTCTGTTATTTCCATATTGTGGAAAACATGTTGAACGTCATCATCATCTTCAAAACGTTCAAGCATTTTCATGATGACCTGAGCCTGATCTAAAGGTAATTCTTTCGTAGTATTTGGCAATCTCTGCAACTCAGCACTCTTAGGCTCTATTTTCAATTCTTCGAATTTATGGTTCATAGAACCGAAATCTTCGAAAGAACTAGTGATAATAACTTCATCTTCATCAGCTTCAACCTCTTCAGCTCCCGCATCAATCATTTCAAGTTCAAAGTCATCCCAATCCAGAGTTATAGCAGATTTATCCAGTGTAAATATACCCTTTCGGTCAAAGATAAAAGTCAACTCACCATTTTTGCCTAAGTTACCATCAAACTTATTAAATATAGCCCTTACATTAGCAACAGTACGGGTAGAATTGTTAGTAGTACACTCAAGATAAATGGCAATACCTCCAGGACCATAACCTTCGTAAGTTATTTCATCGTACTGTTCAGCATCAGCTCCCGAAGCTTTTTTAATAGCCCTTTCAACATTATCCTTAGGCATATTAACCCCTTTCGCATTAAGTAAACAACGACGTAATGCCGGATTAGCTTCCGGATTAGAACCACCGGTTTTAACTGCTATAGCAATTTCCTTTCCTATTCGGCTGAATTGTTTAGCCATTTTATCCCATCTGGCTAATTTTGAAGCTTTTCGATATTCAAATGCGCGTCCCATATTAGATTTTAATTTCTAGTGGCAAAAATAGTAATTTGTAAATAATTGTGATATTTCCCTAAAACTATTTTTTAATAAATAGATAAGGGTTTATCTGTTTTCAAAATCCGTTAAAGTAATTCTTCTGGAATTTTACAAACAGGAATAGGATTAATTTTATGCTGTGCCAGTCGGTTAAGCCTGTCATAAATATCAAAAACTTCTTTTTGTCTTCCTGTAAAATCATCAGCAGAATGATTTGCATATACACTCATGGCCCATTCAAGTTCAGGATAAGTTGCTCCGATTTGATCCTCATCAGAGCGATCATCTCCCCAAAGCCCATCCGTTGGTTTAGCTTTTTGAATATCTTGGGAAACTCCTAAAACCTTAGCTATTTCGTAAACCTGACTTTTAAGCAAATCAGCTATAGGACTTATATCCACGCCGCCGTCTCCATATTTGGTGAAAAAGCCAACTCCAAAATCTTCAATTTTATTTCCTGTACCACATACGAGATACCCGTGTAATCCGGCAAAATAGTATAAGGTAGTCATACGTAGTCGGGAACGAGTATTAGCAAGCGCAAGATAAGTGTTTTTATGAAGTTCATCTACATTCAATTCTTTTTTCAAGACTTCAAAAGACTCAGTTAAATCTACTCTTTTTGTAGAAACATTTGGGAAATTTTCAGCAAGAAACTTCATATGTTCCTGCGCACGAGTTACCTGTTCTACAGGCTGGTGTATTGGCATTTCAATCAACAATACAGGTTTTTCTGTTTTTGCTGCTAATGTGGAAACTACTGCTGAATCAATTCCTCCGGAAACACCAACTACAAAACCTTGGGTTTTGGATTGTGTAATGTAATCATTTAACCATGTAACTATATGAGAAATTACTTCTGTTGTTCGCATAATATTGTACCTTTGTCTATAGTTTATATCTAGAAAATTTAATGTAAAGATAATGAAGATTATTAAATATTTACTAGTAATTATTGGGTTGATAGGTTGTACCCGAAAAGAGAGTACAAAAAATGAAAGATGGAATGTTGATGTAAGTGGTATCGGTGTAAATTTAGATTTTACAGATATTTCCAAAGATTTTTATAATTTGGAATTTCCTATCTCCGAATTTCGGAAAAAATACACTTTTTATCTGGATTCAAACTTCCCGGACAAAGAATATGAAAAGCAAAGAAGAGACACTACTGAATTAAATATTTATACTGAAATAAAAAGCAAAGTTAACCAGGATAAAATAAAAGAGGAACTTAGCAATTTATTCAGGCATATCAAATATTATTATCCGGATTTTGAAGTTCCTAAAGTTTATTTATACTCATCATTCATTACAGATCATCTTTCTCCGGTAACCTACGTTCCCAACCAGAACTATCTGTTTATTGCGGCAGATTGCTTTTTAGGATATGGTAATAAATATTATGATATGATGAAAATTGACAGATATCTTCAGGTAACTATGGATCAGAATTTTATTGCTCCCAAGGTTGCGCGTGCGATTATAGATGAAAAATCGTGGGTTCCTAAAGAATGGACCAGCCAGTCTTTCGTATCCCAGATGATTTATCAGGGGAAAAAATTAGTCCTTGAAGATGCTTTTTTACCCAAATTACAAGATAGGTTTAAAATAGGATATACCGAAGAACAGATGAAATGGGCAAGAGATAATGAATTTGAAATCTGGAATTATTTCATTCAGGAAAATTACGTATTTAGTGATGATATATCATTATCCGATCGATTCCTTACATTAGCACCGTTTTCCAAATTTTATACGGAAGCTGATTCAAAAAGTCCCGGACAGATTGGTAGCTGGGTAGGCTGGCAGATTTCCAGAAAATATATAAACGAAAATCCGGATATAAGTTTACAGGATTTTATAAAAATTAATAATCACGATCAAATATTTGCTAAATCTAAATACAAACCGGAACCAAAATAAATCAGATACACAAAAGTAATACGATGAAAGAAACAGAAATTAATTTTTCCATACAATTAGATGAAAACCATATTCCTGAAAAAATAGTTTGGGCAGCTCCCGACGGAGGCATTATTGGAGCAGAGACTAATTCGGTTTTATTATCCGTTTGGGATGATAAAAAAAAAGAAGCCTTGCGTATTGATCTTTGGACTAAAGAAATGCCGGTAGATGAAATGAAACGTTTTTTTCATCAGGTATTGGCTTCTCTTGGCGATTCTTATCAAAGAGCTACGGATGAAGAAGACGTGGCAGATGAAATCAGAAGATTTGCTGAGTATTTTGCAGATAGAAGCGGAATTAAAATGTAACATATAGATTGCCAGTGTTTTAAAATAAGAGCTGTTTTACAGTTTATAATACTAAAATTAAATTAATGATACTCTACAATAGGAATAGAAGATTAAGAGCGAACCAGTCACTTCGTGATCTTGTTAAAGAAACCGTACTAACTACCAATGATTTTATGTTACCCGTGTTTATTACCGAAGGTCAGGGTGTAGTTGAAGAAATACCATCTATGCCAGGCATATATCGTCGATCATTAGATCAAACGGTAAAAGAAGTTAAAGAATTATGGTCCCTAGGCATTAAAGCGGTTAATTTATATGTAAAAGTAAGCGATACGTTAAAAGATAATACCGGAAAAGAAGCATGGAATAAAGAAGGCTTAATGCAGCAGTCCATAAAAGCAATTAAAGATGCAGTTCCAGAAATAGTGGTTATGCCGGATGTAGCATTGGATCCGTATTCAATCCACGGACATGACGGTATTGTGGAAGACGGTAAAATATTGAATGATGAAACGGTAGAGGCCTTAGTTAAAATGAGTTTAAGCCATGCGGAAGCAGGTGCGGATTTCATTGCTCCCAGCGATATGATGGATGGAAGGGTACTGGCTATAAGAGAGGCACTGGAGCAAAATGGTTTTTCTGATGTTGGAATTATGAGTTATGCAGCCAAATATGCGAGTTCGTTTTACGGGCCTTTCAGGGATGCCTTGGATAGCGCTCCGGGGTTTGGAGATAAAAAAACATACCAGATGGATTATACAAACAGTAGGGAAGCTATTAATGAAACCCTGCGCGACATTGAAGAAGGAGCCGATATTGTAATGGTTAAACCTGGATTGCCGTACTTAGATATTGTTTCTCGTTTGCACGAGTTGGTTGACGTTCCGGTAGCTGTATATCAGGTGAGTGGAGAATATGCAATGATAAAAGCAGCAGTACAAAATGGTTGGCTGGATAATGATAAAATTATATTGGAAAGTCTTACATGTATAAAAAGAGCTGGAGCAAGTCTTATTTCAACATATTTTGCCAAAGAAGCAGCAATCCTACTGAATCAATAAAAAATGTAAAATATTTAGATTAGAAATAAAAAAACCTCTTACTTAATAAGAGGTTTTTTTATAATAAATTTTTGTTCTTATTACATTACCGCTTTTTTGGAAGTGGCTTTAGCTGCTTTTGCTTCTTTCGTTCCTTCTTTTTTCACGTCTTTTGCTTCTTTCTTGGTTTCGTGTTTTACTGCTTTTGCTTCTTTTTTACCTTCTTTTTTTACAGACGTAGCTTCTTTTTTTGCTTCTTGTTTAACTCCTTTTACGTTTTGTGCGTTTGCGATTCCTAATCCGAAAATAGCAGCTAATGCTAAAGTTAAAAATTTTGTTTTCATGATGGGGTTTAAAATTTAAAGTTCTGATGTGTATTATGCATAATCTGTTCCAACTTATTATTTCACTAATACAATTAACAGAAGTTTAACTCAGCCATATAAAACATTAATCTTAATTAAGACATTTATAGAAATGTTAGTGTAATGTTAATAATGATAAAAAATAGCCCGGTAAAAATACCGGGCTATATTATTTTTAAAGTATTTAGTAAATACTAGTGACTATCTTTTTTGTTGTTGATTAAAAATAGTTCCTCTATAGTCTTCTATATTTGCATCCTGATATAAGGTTCTTAAAAGTAAAGAAGGCATTTGTCTGGAATACTGATTGATCAGCTGATTTTTCAGGTCTTTTTTATTACCTGCATCACCTTTAGTTATAGATTTGGTAATTATAACATATACACCTGATTTACCTTCAATTGCTTTAGATACACTATTAGGCTTGATTCCAAAAGCAGCACCTCCGACTTTAGGCTCAAAAGAACCGCCTACTGAAGGGTTATCAAAACTAAAAGAAGCTGTATTTTTAACTGTTTTGTAAGTAGAAGCAAGTTGATCTAAATTCTGTTTAGAACTATTAATTTTCTCACTGACAATTTTTGCCAGTTTTTCGTTACGCACAATAGGCTCTATTTCTTTTCTTACAATTGAAGGATCTGCAAGACCTTTTTTAAATAAAGAAGAAACACGAACCACCACATAACTCTGATCACTGGTAGTGAACATTTCGGTATCACCTAAACTTCTCTTAGAATCAAAAGCCCAGGTAACTATGTCTGAATCTTTATCAGTACCTAATCCTTGTAACTGAGTTCCGAAACGTAAAATTCCGGATTGTTGAAGGGGTGCATATTTTGATTTTTTAGCTATATCCTGAAATTCTTTAGAAGATTTACCTTGTATAGTTTGTATAAAGTTATTAGCCTGCTTACGTGCCAGCTCAGTAGTTTCCTCTGAAGATTTAATCTCTTTTGCTAAATCTGCAAGTTTGTAAACAGTACCATCAGGTTTTCTGTTTTTAATATTTATGACCATGTATCCCTGAGGGGTTTCAATCACACTTGTTTTACCCGCTGGAGAAGATTCAAGGAAATTCTGAAGAGCCTTGTAAGGAGCTGGGAAATCTTGAGAAGTTGTTAACTTAATTTCACCTCCGGTAGTTGCAGCACCCGGATCATCCGAATATTGCACAGCAAGTTTTCCAAAATCAGAAGGATTAGCACCAATTTGAGCGGCTAATTCATCTGCCTGTTTTTTTGCCTGTTCTTTGTTTCTTGGAGTTTTAGGCTGTACTTGTGCAGATGCTCCGGTATACGTAAGCAAAATATTTTCAGCAATGACAGAATCCGAACTTTTACGTCCTATAAGTTTAGAAAAAACATAATAATTTCCTTCTTTATAAGAAGGGGATATCTGGCCAATTGAAGCACTTTTTACCCAGGATTGTATAGAAGGAGACAACTGTTTTTCCGTTCGGTATTGAGGTGTAAAAGCTCTGTCAACGATTTGAGCCGTATTTAATTCACTGATGTATAATGAATCATTTCGAACAGAGCCAAAAGCTTGTATAGTATCCCCTTCAATAACAGAGGAGGATAATAGAGAGGTCAAGGAAGTTAAAGTAGCCTTTTCATCTGTACTTGTGGGTCTGCCAGAAAAGAAAACATAATCCAATGTTCTGTTATCATCAATTTTAAATAAAGATTTGTGTTTTTCAATGTAAGCTTTTAAGTCTTCATCAGTAACTTTCACAGAATTAGGATTTGCTTTATAATACTCATCATATCCTACTTTCACGTATTCAATATTTGCAGTATTCGCAAAATTCTGACTAAGTATATCTAATTCTTTGGCATTCGTAAGCATTCCGGCAGAATATGCTCCAAAATATTGTTTATACATGGCCTGATATCCAAAATTTCTTTTCAGAGTAAGAAGCGTTCTGTAGACTTCGCGATACTCAGCGGAAGCATTCTGGTTATCTTCCATTTTTTTGAACTCATCCTGTATAAGCTGAATATTTACTTTTCCGTTTTTATCTTTAAATCGGGCATCATTGGCAAACATGGGAGCTGCTTTTGCAATGTCCCAAATCATTTTATCAGTTAAAATAAAACCAGCAGAATTAAATTTCTGCTCAGTTAATTTATTTTGAACAAGCGAATTCCAAACTTCGCCTTCCAGTAAATTTTCAGGGTATTGTCCTTGATATTGTGAACTTAAAAAATTAAGCTGATCGTAATATTCCTGACGGGTAATCGCCTCTTTGTTAACTTTACCAAAAACATTAGGATCTTTTTGTCCTAAGAAAAAACTCGATACGGTATCCCAAGGCACTAAAAATGCAAGTAATGCAAGGGTTACAATACCTATCAGTAATCCAGTCTGTTGTCTTATCCTTCCAAGAATAGTCATTTATTCTAAATTTAATTATTTTAGTGTGCGAAATTACAATTTCAGGATGAAATATAAAAATAATATTGACCGGAATCTCTGTTTTTTACATGAAAAATTCCCTTTAAATATATTTAAAGGGAATTGAATTTGCTAAATATGAAAAACTATTTATCAATAGAGCCCAGAACCCTCTTCATAAATGCATTTAATGCATCTTTTGGTTCCATGCCGTCTTTGACCATTTTATTAACTTCTATTGCACCGTACATATTCGAAATAAGTTCTCCGATTACGTCCAGTTCTTCATCTTTTAATCCGGGAGATTCTGTTAAATTTTCCAGAGTTTCGATGGTTTCATTAATATAATCTTCATCATTTTTCTCAATAAATTGAGTTAAATGCTTAATTACCGGTAACTTCATTTAATAAATCTTGTAAAGGTTCAATTTTATTTGTTTGAATCTGATTAATCAGTTTTCCGTCTTTAAAAGCAGCAAATGTGGGTAAATTGGTTACATTTGCGAGTTTTCGGGATTCAGGAAATTTTTCCGCATCTGCTATTACAAAAGATATAGCTTCATTTCCTTCTGCCAGTTTTTTGAATTTTGGTTTCATTATTCTACAATTTCCACACCAGGAAGCTGAATATTGTACCATAACTATTGAAGAATCCTGTACGATTTCCTGAAGATTGTCTTGTTCTAATTCTTGAATCATGAGAATATTTTTTTAATTAACGGATTAGTGAGCGGATAAGTAATCTGCAACACCTTTGCGGTCTGCGTTCATTGCTTCTTTTCCTTCCTCCCAGTTAGCAGGACAAACTTCACCGTATTTTTGTACATGAGAGTAAGCATCTATAAGTCTTATGTATTCATGAACATTTCTACCCACAGGCATATCGTTAACGCTCTCATGGAAAACTTTTCCTTCTTCATCTACCAAAAAGGTCGCTCTGTAAGTAACATTGGATCCTTCAATAACTACTGTATCAAAATCTTCGTCATATGAAGATGATTGAATGTCAAGAATTCCCAGAATATTGGAAAGGTTACGGGTTGTATCAGCAAGGATAGGATAGGTAACACCTTCAATCCCTCCGTTATCTTTAGATGTGTTTAGCCATGCAAAGTGTACTTCGTTTGTATCACAAGAAGCACCCACGACAATCGTGTTTCTTTTTTCAAATTCAGGAAGAGCTGCCTGAAAAGCATGTAACTCAGTAGGGCAAACAAAAGTAAAATCTTTTGGATACCAGAACAATAATACTTTCTTGTTCTTTTTAGTAGCTTCTTCAAAAATATTTATTTTTAAATCATCACCCATGTGATCCATAGCATCTACTGAAATATTTGGAAATTTTTTACCTACTAATGACATATTTTTTATTTTTATAATTATTGATGCAAAGATATTGATTAAACTACCCCATAGTTCTGAGGCCTTATTATTCTTTTTTATTTTAATATAGGAAATTCTTATTTATAAATTTCTGAATAAATTATTTATACTGTAATATTTCGAATTACCTATATCATACGATACATTAAAAAGGTTTCCATTTCTAGCCATTATTAATTAATGTAAGCCAAGTAAAACAATAGAAAAGGGTTTTAAAAAAGTAAAATTATTTATCTGGTAATTTGTCAATTCTTAGGATCTAAGGAAATTATCAAGATGGTATGTCTCTGGCGAATTACTATTTAAGTAAGTGGTATATTCTTTGCTTATTTCAATACATAACTAATACAGTAGAATATGAAAAAGTATTTGTTCTTATCCGTTATAGTAGCATTAAGTTATTCCGGAATGCGATCAGAGATGCTGAAAATCAGCAATCATTTAATTGAGCAGCTGGTTACTCAGCAAAATGTTCCCGGATCAGCTCAACGATACATAGCAAAAAATTATCCGGAAGCTTATGATATTCGTTGGGAATATAAAGCAAAGGAAGGGTTGTATAAATGTGAATTTAAAGTAAGAGGGGAAAAATATAAAATTACTTTTACACCTAAAGGAAAGCAAGTATTCTTTAAGGGAATGATTTCAACTTCTCAGCTTCCAGCAAAAATTAAGAGATTTATAAAAAAATATTACCCAGATCATCAAATTGTCAAATCAATAGAAACACGTAATTACAATCAATCTTTTTATGAGATTAAATTAGGTAGCAATATAGCGGGTAAACACAGAAGTAAGAACCTGAAGTTTAATCAGCAGGGAAAACTCATGAATTAATAAATTAAGGTATGTTAAGATATTTATGGGTTTGTAATGAAATATGCCATTTAGGATTTTTCATCACATAGTCGATAATCTTAGGGGTCATTTTTTCTCTGTTGCTCCATTCCGGTTGTAAATATAAGACTGCCTTATCATTTGTTTTTTCAGCCTGCTCTTCTGCAAATAAGAAATCATGCTGATTAAAAACAATAACTTTCAATTCATGAGCACGGTCATATACTTCCTGTACAGGAAGAGAAGTTTTTTTAGGAGAAAGACAAATCCAGTCAATTTCACCACTTAACGGATAAGCTCCGGAAGTTTCAATGTGGATGGTACAGCCTAAATCCTTAAGTTGACGGGTAATCGGGTTTAAATTCCACATTAACGGTTCCCCACCGGTTAAAACAATAGTTTTAGAGTGAGATGCAGCCAAACAGGCAATTTCTTCAGCAGAACTTACCGGATGAAGATTAGGATCCCAGCTTTCTTTTACATCGCACCAGTGGCAACCTACATCACACCCTCCTATACGGATAAAATAAGCCGCAGTTCCGGTGTGTCGACCTTCACCTTGAATGGTGTAAAAATGTTCCATGATAGGCAGGGAGGTTCCCAGGTTTAAATCCATGTTTTTTTCTTTCATTATAAGTTACTTCATAAAAACCACAGCCTGCAAAGGTACAAAAAAGGAATTATTTATAAAGATTACTTCCGTCTATATAATCAAATACTTCGGGAGGAAGCATGGGGCGTATATTTTTATTTTCTTTAATCATCTGACGAATGGAAGTGGATGATATTTCAACAATAGGTGCATTAATCTCGCTTATGTTGGGATGAATAACCGGAGTTTCTTCAATTATTTCAGTAATTCGGGGATATACTAAAATCTGATGGTATTTTAATATTTGGTCATAATTTTTCCACTTGGAAAAAGTATTCAGGTTGTCTTTACCCATAAGTAAAACAAATTCCTGTTCCGGGTATTTTTCTTTGAGGGCTACCAATGTGTCAATCGTATAAGAAGGTTGCGGTAATGAAAATTCAACATTACTGGATTGAAATTTAGGATAACTTTGAATGGCAAGATTTACCATTTCCAGTCTGTGATGGTCATCCAACAGAGTTGATTTTTTTTTAAAAGGATTTTGTGGCGTTACTACAAACCATAATTTTTCCAAATCCGAACTTTCAACTATATAGTTGGCAATGATTAGATGCCCGATATGAATAGGATTAAAAGAACCGAAAAATAAGCCAGTTTTCATACTATATTTTTTTCAGATTTTAAGATTCGTTAAATTTTACATCTTTAAGCTGAAGCTGGTAAAAAGTTTTTCCCTGCCAATGATTTTCATAAAGAGAAAATACCATATCAAAAGAAAATTTTTCAAACTTGGGAAGCAGGTGTCCCATTTTAAAAGCAATTACTTCAAAACAATGATTAAAATCGTTTTGAAAAACTACCATCTTCAAATGAGATTTGTCTTTACCCATCAAAGTATAATTTCCTGCAAAATTAACGTTTTTAGCCAAAAATACAGGGCTCATATTACCCGGACCAAAAGGTTCGAAATATTTAATAAGTTTAAAAAAACGTTTATTAATAACATTTAAAGAAATTTCCTGATCAATTTCAATGGTAGGTGTTCTTTGATTTTCCTTAATGGTTTCCCGGACAATGGATTCAAACTTGTCTTTAAACAAGAGAAAATTTTCTTTTTTTATTGAAAGACCAGCAGCATACATATGTCCGCCAAATTGTTCCAGATATTCAGAGGAGGCTTCCAGAGCTTTATATATATCAAATCCGGGTACGCTTCGGGCAGATGCAACCAAATCTTTGTCCTTACCCTCAGTAAATACCAGCGTGGGACGATAATATTCTTCAATCAGACGAGATGCTACAATTCCAATGACTCCTTTATGCCAGTTTTTATTAAATACAATAGTTGAGTAAGTTTGAATTTGTCCTGTTTTAACAATTTCCTGTATTGCTTCTGAAGTTATATTGGCATCCAGTTCTCTTCTTTCGTTGTTAAGTTCATTAATCTGGGAATAAATTTTCCGGGCATCAATCTCGTTTTTTGCAATTAATAATTCCACAGCATTGCTTGCATGGCTGATTCTGCCAGCAGCATTAATTTTAGGGGCAATTCCGAAAACGACATTATTAACCGAAAAGGTTTCACGGGTTTCTTTAGGAATAAAAAGTTTTAATCCTGTTCTGGGATGATGGAGGAGTTGTTTTAATCCGAAAGTAGTTAATAAGCGGTTTTCACCCGTTACAGGTACAATATCGGCTGCAATACTAATGGCAACCAGATCAAGATAGGAATATATTTTTTCAAAAGGAATGGTAAGCTTAACGGATAGCCCTTGAATTAACTTAAAGCCAACTCCACAACCGCTAAGAAATTTATACGGATAGGAACAATCAGTCCTTTGAGGGTCCAGAATGGCTTTAGCAGCAGGCAGAGTCTCATCCGGAAGGTGATGATCGCAGATGATAAAATCGATCCCTTTTTTATTGGCATACGATATTTTCTCTGCTTCCTTAATCCCGCAATCCAGAGATATAACCAAAGTAAAATTATTTTCATGGGCATAATCGACACCGGCAAAAGATATTCCGTATCCTTCCTCATAACGATCGGGAATGTAGTAGCCAACGTTTTCGTATAGAGAAGAAATAAATAAATACATCATAGCTACGGAAGTCGTTCCGTCAACGTCATAATCACCGTAAATAAGTATTTTCTCATTATTTTTCAAAGCCTCGATAATTCGGTCGGTCGCCTGTTCCATATCTTTCATGAGAAACGGATCATGTAGCTCGTCCAGTGAAGGCTTAAAAAAAGCTTTGGTTTTATTGAATGTATCAATATCTCTTTGCAGAAGCAGTTGGGAGATTGGGATAGGGAATCCTAGTTCATCAGCTAGCTTCTGAGCTTTTTCAGTATCTGGTTGAGGTCGGATTAGCCAACGGTTATGCATAGATTACAAATGTAATTAATTTTAGTAATTACCGCAATTGTTGCAATAGAATTAAAAAATAAGGCTTCGCAAAAATCTATATTTTATTACCTTTGCTCAAACCCAATCCAAAAATGATTAATAAAGAAGAATTTTTACTTAAAGCGTATAAACTAGGTATAATAAAATTTGGAGATTTTACTCTTAAAAGCGGAATACATTCTCCTTTCTATGTAGATCTGAGACCTCTGGCATCCAGTCCGGAATTATTGAGAGAACTTTCCAATCATTTGTTATACCTGCTTAAAGATTCACAATATGAACTAATCTGCGGAGTTCCTTACGCAGCCTTACCTATGGCAACAGCTATGTCGCTAGAGTCAGATGTGCCCTTAATTGTAAAAAGAAAAGAGAGTAAGGGGTATGGAACTAAAAAAATGCTTGAAGGGATTTTCGAAGAAAATCAGGTATGTGTGCTTGTCGAAGATGTTATTACCAGCGGGAAGAGTCTTGTGGAGACTATAGAAGAGGTGGAAAAAGAAGCTCTGAAAGTTAAAGATATTGTCGTAGTTTTAGACAGACAGCAGGGAGGAATTGAACTGTTGAAAAACAGAGGATATAATGTATTTCATTTATTTAGCATAGGTGAAGTGATAGACATACTCTATAAACATTCGTTGTTAAGTGCAGAAGAGGCGAAAAAAATTAAAGAATTTTTAGAAGGAAAGCCTATGGTAAGTATTCAGAAAGTTACCAGAAGTTCCTACGAAGAAAAATTAAAAGTTCAGACTCATCCGGTTGCTCAAAAATTATTACAGATAGCAATGCAGAAAGAGTCTAATTTAATAGCTTCTTTAGATGTGACTTCCTCAGCGGAATTATTGGATTTGGCTGAAAAAACCGGAGATCAGATAGTAGCAGTAAAACTTCATACCGATATAATTTCCGATTTTTCGTCTGAATATGTTTCGGAGTTAAAGAATATAGCTAAAGAAAAAAACTTTTTATTATTTGAAGATCGTAAGTTTGGAGATATAGGGAACACACAACAGCTACAGTTTGAAAAAGGAATATATAAAATTTCCGAATGGGCGGATATGATCACTTCCCATGTAATTGCAGGAGCAGAAAGTGTTAAAGTTTTTGGTGAAACTACCGGAGTCGTAACAATTGCAGAAATGTCTTCTAAAGGAACACTTACTGACGGTGCGTATAAAGCAAAGGCTATTGAAATTTCTGAAAAAGCGGGGAATGTAATAGGTTGTGTAGCTCAGTCTAAACTTCCTGAAACCTTATTATTATTCACTCCCGGAGTAAATATGACCTCCTCGGGAGATTCCAAAGGACAACAATTTAATACTCCTGAAAAGGTGTTCAAAGAATATCATACAGATTTCATTATAGTGGGAAGGGGAATTTATGCATCATCAGATCCTCAGGCCGAAGCTGAAAAGTACCGAAAAGCCGGCTGGGAATCATACAAAAATAACGTTTAATAAACCAGAATCCTTGACAGAAAAAATTATCATAGGAATAGATCCGGGAACCAATGTAATGGGATATGGAGTCATCAGCATTAAAGGAAAAAAAATGTCGTTGCTTTGTATTGATGAGTTGTTATTGAATAAACTGGATTCTCACGCGTTAAAGCTAAAAAAAATATTTGATAAGACCCTCTCACTTATTGATACGTATCATCCGGATGAGTTAGCCATTGAAGAACCGTTTTATGCTAAAAATGTACAGTCTATGCTAAAGTTGGGAAGAGCACAGGGGGTGGCTATGGCTGCCGGATTGCTCAGGGAAATTCCAATTACCGAATATCTGCCTAAAAAAGTTAAAATGGCCATCACAGGAAACGGAAACGCATCTAAAGAACAGGTGGCAGGAATGTTAAAGACTTTATTGAATCTTAAAGATTTTCCTACTAAATATCTGGATGCTTCCGACGGTCTGGCTCTGGCAGTGTGTCATTTTTTAAATTCAGGTACAGCCGCCTCTTCCGGCAGTTCTAAAAAGTCTTATACCGGATGGGATGCTTTTGTAAAGAATAATCCGAAACGAGTAGATAAGTAATGATTTATTTTTTGAAAGGGTGAAACAATGGATTCAAAAATATATAATAGGGACCCAGATATGGGTCTCTTTAATGATGGGAGCATTATGCTTTTTTTTTGGATTAATGTTTCAGAGTGTGGATATAAAAAGAGTTTTTATAGTTATATTTTCGACTTTTGCAGGGTATAATTATATTCACTACCATGCTTCATGGAATAGGTCCTTTTTACTCCGGGGACTCATATCTGTGAGCTTACTCTTTTTTATTTTGTTTTACCTGTTATTTAAGGAAAACAGCTGGCATTTGTTTTTACATCTGGCATTTATAAGCTGGTTTGTATTTATGTACAATTCCAGTTTTCTGAGATTAAAATTTCGAAATATATCTTTAGTGAAAATCTTTGTAATCGCTTTTACATGGTCTTATTCGATTGTGTGGATTGGGAGCACAGGGGCTTCATGGAAAGAATTTGTGAGCATTTATTTTTTTATTTTAGCAATTACTCTTCCTTTTGATATTTGCGATATGAATAGAGATACGGTCATAACTATTCCTAAAATGATAGGACAAAAAAATACGATAGCCTTATCTATTTTGTGTTTAGTGATATCCGCTTTGTCTTTTTACTGGGCGCAGGGTTTTCCTAATGTATATGTTTGGTCTTGGAGTCTGGCCTGTCTTGTTTCAGCGGGATTAATTTTTTTTGTACGAAGCGGGCAGTTTTTTTACACCCGATTTTGGATTGAAGCCTGTTCGTCATTTCCGGTTTTGTTTTACCTGCTAACAAAATAAAAGCCATTCCGTTATAAGGAATGGCTTAACACTCATTGAAAAGTTGTCATGAGTTTTACCGAAATCTGTCTACAGATTTTATAAGTTTCTCGTCCTTATTGATATATTTATTTGCCATGGCGAGCAGAATAATCAGCAGAACCGGAACGAGTAACTCAACCCCTTTCTCAGGAGAAAAAACTCCTCCAGGAGTATTTAGCAGAGCATAAACCATAAAACCAATTAACACTACGTTGATAATTATATTGAAATAATTAATTTTCTTTTGTAAATTTCTGTTCTTGAAACAGAAGAGCGAGATAAAAGCTAAAAAACCAATTGCAAACAAAGTGATCATATCGATCAGTTCATTCGGAATAAAATCAGTGACATATCCCACGATAATCCCTATAACACCGGTTAGGGTAAGATATAAACTTTGAATTCTTTGAATCAATATTTTTAATTTTAAAATGCAAATTTAAAAAAAATTAGTGTTTTATTAAAATATTTTGTAATATTGCCTCACAATCTGTTACACGATTAGCGAATTATTTCCATAAAGTTACTACTTTATTTCCATTTTAAGCATTTAAAATCAGGACTTTACAATTAACAGAATATAATTTAAAATTATTTATAGGAAACATAACTTATGTTTGAGGAACAAAAGCTAAAGGCAATGAAAGTGGCTGAATTGCAGGACATTGCCAATCAATTAGAAATTAAGAGTTCAGGATTAAAAAAAACAGAATTAATAGAATCTATCTTAAAAAATCAAAACAAGGAAATTATTGATCATAAGCCTTCTGAGTCTGAAACTGATTCATCTGAAGATTCCAAACCTTCAGTAGAAAAAAGACCAAGAAAGAGAATCACTTCCGGAAAAAGCCAGAAAGAAATTTCATTTTCCGATAATCAGTTTGTTCCCCGTTCTGTTGTTAAAGAAGAAAATCAAAATTCTAAAGCCGACCCAGGCACAACTCCTGAAGTGCTGGTAGCAGAGGAAGAAGCAAAAGAAATTCCTGTTTACAGAAAACCTCAGGTTATTTTACGGAAAAGTGCAGAAAGTACACATTTTCAAAAAACCGGCGGTGCGGTAAGAGAAGATAAAAAATCTTCAGATGAAGAGGATAAAGGTGGTTTTCAAAGACAAAAAAACAATAATAATCATAGCAACAACCATAATAATAACAATAAAAATGATTACAGGCAGAATAATGGTAATAAGTACCGTTCTGCTGACTATGAATTTGATGGTATTATTAATACGGAAGGTGTACTGGAAATTACTCAGGACGGATACGGTTTTTTACGTTCCTCAGACTTCAACTATCTTTCTTCTCCTGATGATGTGTATGTTTCCCCTTCTCAAATAAAGCTTTTTGGTTTAAAAACAGGAGATACGGTAACCGGAGAAGTTCGGCCACCTAAAGAAGGAGAAAAGTTTTTTCCTTTAGTTAAAATTGTAGAAATAAACGGACGAGAACCCTCATTTGTAAGAGACAGAGTTTCTTTTGAGCACTTAACACCTTTATTTCCCGAAGAAAAATTTAAATTAGCAGGTACCGGAGCCACTATGTCTACCCGTGTGGTGGATCTTTTTTCACCTATTGGAAAAGGTCAGAGAGGAATGATTGTAGCTCAGCCTAAAACAGGTAAAACCTTGCTTTTAAAAGATATAGCTAATGTAATATCTCTTAATCATCCGGAGGTATATATGATTGTCTTATTAATCGACGAACGTCCGGAAGAGGTAACTGATATGCAGAGAAGTGTAAAAGGAGAAGTGATTGCTTCCACTTTTGACGAGTCTGCTGAAAAACATGTGAAAGTGGCAAATATTGTTTTGTCAAAAGCTCAAAGAATGGTGGAGTGCGGTCATGATGTAGTGATTCTTTTAGATTCCATTACGCGTTTAGCCAGAGCATACAACACTGTTTCTCCAGCTTCCGGAAAAGTACTTTCCGGTGGGGTGGATGCAAATGCTCTTCACAAACCTAAGCGCTTTTTCGGTGCTGCCAGAAATATAGAAGGGGGAGGTTCTCTTACCATTATAGCTACCGCTCTTATAGATACAGGTTCTAAAATGGATGAAGTTATTTTTGAAGAATTCAAAGGTACGGGAAATATGGAGCTGCAGCTGGATAGAAAAATTGCCAACAAAAGAATTTATCCTGCTATTGATCTGGTATCTTCATCTACCCGTAGGGATGACTTGTTGCTGGATGCAGTAACGCAGCAAAGAATGTGGATTTTAAGAAATCATTTGGCTGATATGAATCCGCTGGAAGCGATGGAATTTTTAAAGAGCCGGTTAGACAGGTCTCTTTCTAATGAAGAATTTTTGCTGACTATGAATCAATAAGATATTGAGAAAAAAAGTAAGCATTATATAAAATCTAAATAATAAAAACGACCCTCTGAAAGAGGGTCGTTTTTTTATCAACTATAGTGAAGATTTATCTCATAAATTTTGAGCGGCTTCTCATATTCGGATTAATCATCTGGCTTCTTGAAACACTCACTTTTTTCATTTGCTCTTTCATCATTTTAATCTGGTCGCCCAGCATGTTGGAAGTATCCAGTTTTTTAGTTTCATTCAGAAGTCTTTCCGCTTCATTTTTGTTTCCTCTCATCATTGCTCCCGCAGCCAGGTTCAACGTAGCCATAGCCCGGTCGTGCTTAAAGCTTAATCCGTATTCCAACGCAGTTTTCATATAGGATTCTGCTTTTGCCGAATTACCCTGCGATTCGGTTAATCCCATTAGGTAATGGTAGTATCCGTACTGCTTACGAATCAGCTGACTTTTTATATTAGTAATTTTGTCCAGCCATTTCCTGGCTCCGGGCAAATCCTGTTTTCTTAGTTTCCAGAATGCCAGTAAAATATACTCATTTCTTAAAAATAAAGCGATGGGTAAAGCCGAAAGTAGTACGATGAAAATACCTAAAGCAATCTGGCGGTTAAACATAAAGTAAACACCTAAAGCAATTATTGCTGCTGCAATAACAAGTTTTATATACTTATTCATTATATTGTTACGTTTAGGCAAAGATAAGAATATAGAATGATAACTGGCAAATAAGTGATGTCAGTGTTTGATTTTGTACCAATAGACACTGTCTCTGTACTTAACAGCATACTTATATATTTTGTATTTTCGGGTGTAGAAAAAATTCTCACTATGAGAGAGGGTGTCGTTGGTATTAAAGCGAATAATGGTCGTAAAATTTCCGCCTTTAATTTTTGAAAAACATACATCCATGCTTCGGTATGAACCGTTTTTGCCTTGATTCAGATTGGATTTTTTAGACAGGGAATAACAACTGTCGGATCCGGAATTTCGTAGGAACAAATAAGAAGAAGCTGTATATTTTTTCTGAAGGTTTAGCTGTTTATTCAGAAAATAAAATTCTCCTGATTTTTTAAATAATTGATATTTTTTTTCTTCCCCTGTTTTGAAAAACTGCCTGATTTGAATGGAATCCGGGGTTTCAACTACTTGTATTCGTACAGGTGTAAAGGGAAATGAGGAGAATTTCCAGTATTTTTTATCCAGTTCCAGTGTTTCGGTTTTCGTACTATCGGAACTGCACCCCAGAAAGAGGATGCAGGCAATAAAAAGAAACAGACCGTTTTTTTTATATTCAGGCCACATTTACTAATGAGAATATCCGAAATTTTTTAAATCTCTTTCATTGGATCTCCAATCCTTTTTCACTTTAACAAATAAATTCAGGTAAATTCTTTTGTCAAAAAATTTTTCTAAATCCAGACGGGCTTCCGTACCTACTTTTTGTATTTTTTGTCCTTTGTGACCCACCAGTATCCCTTTTTGTGTATTTCTTTCTACAAAGATTACCGATTCAATACGAATCAGTGAGTCATCCTCTTTAAAACTTTCCGTTACCACCTCAACAGAATAAGGTATTTCTTTCTGGTAGTTGAGAAGTATTTTTTCGCGGATGGTTTCATTTACAAAAAATCTCTCTGACAGAGTGGTCAGCTGTTCCTTATCGTAATAGGGAGGAGCAGAGGGTACCAGTTCTTTGATTCTGGGTAAAACCAGCTCAGTGTTTAATCCGTGCAATGCAGAAACGGGAAGTATTTCAGCCTCGGGTAGCTGAGCATGCCAGAATTCAACGCTGTCGGATATTTGCTGCGGCTCTTTGGATTTGTCTACTTTATTAAGCAGAACGATAACCGGAACCTTAGCTCCGCTTAATTTTTTTATTAAATATTCGGAAGGGTTTTTTTCATCTCCCAGTTCCGTAATAAATAAAATAACGTCGGCATCTTCAAAAGACTCTTTAACGAAATCATTCATTTTTTCCTGCAGTTCGTAGGCCGGTTTCTGAATAACTCCGGGGGTGTCGGAGAAAATGATTTGAGTATCCTCATCATTCCAGATACCAAAGACCCGATGTCGCGTCGTTTGTGCCTTGGAAGTTACGATAGATAACTTTTCCCCCATCAGCTGGTTCATCAGTGTAGATTTACCTACATTAGGTTTTCCAACAATACTTACAAATCCTGATTTATGTGCCATAGAGATATTATTTCGTACTTCTGTATTTTTTAATTAATGCCTGTAATATTGCCCAGGTTTCTGCATCTGCCACCCCATCGGCTTTTTCCGGACGGAAATGCCATTGAAATGCCCGAATGATTAAGGTTGTGTTTTTATCCCAGTTACCGGTTAACTCTACTTTATATCCGAATTTTTCCAAAGCTTTCTGAAACTCCAGCGGTGAGTTATATGGGTAAGTGTCCGGAATGTACTGCGATAAAAAAGAATATTTATCAATATCGTCATACCAGGCTCCTATCTGGTACTGGGTATATAATCTTTTCCAGGGAAAAGCAGGCCCCGGATCTTGTTTACGTAAAGGGGCAATATCGCTATGGCCGATTACATTGACCGGATCTATTTCGTATCGGTCTATAATATTTTTGGCTAAGGCAGCTACTTTTCTAATCTGAAACTCAGTAAAAGGAGTAAAAACCAGCGAGTCGTTAACCTTTTTATACCCGGGATTAACGATTTCTATACCTATAGAAGTATCATTCAGGTTTTCGGCACCTTTCCAATAGCTTACCCCTGCATGCCAGGCTCTTCGGTCTTCACTTACCAGTATATCGATTGAATCATTTGGTTTATCACTTATCAGGTAGTGAGAGCTTACCTGTCCTTTTCGGGCCAGAATCTTAACTGAGGTAGGATAATCGGATACGGTGTAGTGCATCACGAGAAATTTAACTCTGTAATTGGAGGCAACAGACGGGAAGTTTTGTTTAGAGATGACATACCCCGGAAGGGAGGCTTCCGTTACAAAATGATATTTAGGGTTTACATCTGTAATGTATACCGTATCGTGAACCACCTTGGTATTGACGGTAATTTTCTTCTGCGAACCACAGCTTACCAGCACTAACAGCGAGGCGGCAAGTATAAATAGTTGAAATGTATCTCTCATATAAAATGTTTGATTGACAAAGTTATAAAACCTGAAAATAAAAATAACTTAAAAAAAATAAAAAAATATTTGCATAAATAAAATCTTACCGCTACTTTTGCACTCCAATTTGATTCGATTGATTCAGATTTGGAGAGTTGCCGGAGTGGTTAACGGAGCAGTTTGCTAAACTGTCGACGGGAAACCGTCGCGTGGGTTCGAATCCCACACTCTCCGCAGGACACTAGGTTTGTTTTTTTTCGGGGTGTAGCGCAGGTGGTAGCGCATCTGGTTTGGGACCAGAGGGTCGCAGGTTCGAGTCCTGTCACCCCGACAGTATAAAATCCGAAAGGAGGGTCGCGTAGCTCAGCTGGATAGAGCATCTGCCTTCTAAGCAGACGGTCAAAGGTTCGAATCCTTTCGCGATCACAGTATAATACAAAAGCAGTCAATTTTTAATTGACTGCTTTTTTTGTGAATAAATTTTAATAATAAAATTTATTCATTTTTCTTTAAAGTACGGTCTTTCATTAGGATAAGGATAAGAAAAACTATGTGCATGCAGTCGGGTATTAACAGGTAGGTACCTTCCTTTTATTACTATTTAAAATCAATTAGCGCGGATTACATTTTAAACTACATTCATTAATTATATTTTTTATTACATTTGCTTTTTATCTTATATAATTAATATGTAGTACTCGTTAATAAATTTTAAAACATGATAAAAGCAGTCTTGGGGACAAAGAAGAGTTTCTCCTGTGTGTATAAGGTTTGCTTACGTGTCTCTGAGCAGAACCTGACCTATAAGATCTTTTTTAACTATAGCGGTTCTATAGTTAACATTCAGGTAAAAGATTTTTTATTGAACGGAGAATTACCCGATGCGCTGGCCGATCAATTAGCTCTTCAATGTGGAGAAGTTCTATATCCGTTAGAAGTAACTTTGTCTGATAAAGGCTCATTATACAAACTACACAATTACACTTTGCTAAAAAACCGCTGGAATTCGGTCAAGAATAAACTTTTCAGGTATTATTCCGATTCGTATTCTCAGGAATATTTATATAAAACCGATTCTCATTATCATACGGAAGAGAAACTTTTCCGGCAATTAAAAAACAATCCCATATTCTTCCTTTATTTTGTAGAACCTTATCGGGCGGGTATACCAGAAAACAAGTACAAAGAATATATCCAGAAATATAAAGGCGTTGATTTTGACTTTATTCAATGGATAGAGGAGGAGAAAGAAAGAGAATTTTATCATCTTTATAAAGAAGGGATTTATCCGGATCGAAAAGAAAAAATGGAGCTTTCCTATAAGATCTCTAGTGCTCAGCATATCATTGAAAAAGCTTGTTTTACATTTTTTAAGAACGAACAAGCAATTCAGCAGTTAACGCTGGAAAGAGACTCTGAGTTGTCGGATGTTACCCTTGTTGAAAAGGAAAAAATAATAGAAAAAAAATCGTTAGGATTTTGGATGGATGAAAAACAGGAAACCAGTTAAATAAAAAAGTAGTTATGAAAGAAAAACACTTAGTTTGCCAGGGAGCTATCTGTCAGTGCCTTTTTGGAAGTGCTACGGATACCCTTAAGGTAAAAACGCAGAGTAAACGTTATATAAACGATAGAGAAGCAAAAACCAAGTTAGTGGCGACTCATCAAGAGCTGGGCGCTACCTTTGAAAACAACAGTTTCGGAAGTTGCTCGCAAAAGAATGGAAATCCTTGTACAGTTTCAGTTACGGAATGGGCGGATTACTATGAAAACGTAACCCTGGAAGATAATAAGGGGAAAATACTGCTGGAAGATAGTACGGCAACTTGTCCCACCGGCGGTTCCGGATGCATTAAAATTAGTTACCACGGGCAACAAGCAGAGCTTTCCAAAAAAAATTACCAGCGGGTCAATTCTTTCATAGCTGAAGCCTTAAATCCGGCAGGAGACATGGAAACGGTACAAGAAAGTGCAGAAAACATTTATGATGCGGAATAATAAGAAAGACAGCCTTACAGGTGTAAAGTACCCGTTTCGAAGTATAAAGCAGGAATTTAATATTGAAATTTAAATAAAAAAGGAAGGAAATCCAATAACTACTCAACGATAACTTAAAATAAACATGCCCGAATATATTTTACATACAGTACAAAAAGGAGACACCCTATGGGGTATTTCCAAAAAATATAAGGTGGAAGAGCATAAAATAGTGCAGGCCAACCCGGAAAAGATAAAGTTACAAAAACGCGGCAGTAAGTATACTCCAGTTATATATGAGGGAGACGTATTGCGCATTCCGCAGGATACGGAAGAAACCGTTTCGTATAAAATTGAAGGAAAGGCGTCTTTGGGAATGGGAGAAAGCACAGAATACCAACTGCTGGATAGCGAAGGGAATATACTGCATTACCCTTCCGAAAAAATAAGCTGGCAGTTTCACGTAGATGAAGGAAGTGAAAATTGGAGGCAGCTGCGTTTAGAAAAAGAAAAAACCGGACAAAAATTTACCATTGTATTTACCAACCAAAAACTGAAAGCTAAAAAGATACGCATAGAGGCTTATTTTAAAGGTCAAGACAGTACCCAAAAACTAGCTGAATTTTTAATGGCTTTGGATGGAGAAGATACGGCTGAAATAAAAAAAGTGGAATTGCTGGATGCCAACCGCAACCTGATAAAGAGAAAATTGTCCTATGCCGAAACGTTGTTTGCCCGTGCCCAGTGTACCGGAATGGAAGGAGAAACCTTGTATTTCAGCCTTTGGGAAGACGATGCCCCCGGAGCAGGGCATAGCAAGGAAAATGAAGAGAATTTTATTGCCACCAAACAAGCACAGGTTGTAAACGGACGAGCCGAGGTTTCTTTCTCTCTTATTTACTCCACCATGGCTCCTATAGCCAACCGGAAAATCCCTGCCGGGCAGAAAGATGAAGGAAAATATCATGAATATTACGTAACCGTAACCCGGTATGAGGGGGCAGAGCCCGAAAAAAGCAGTGGGAATGTAGACGTAAATAACCCGGACTATGTGCCCCTGCCTCCCAAGCCCCAACCCAAAAAGAAAGAAACACCTAAAACCCAGCCGCAGGTACAGCCTAAGAAAAAAGAAGTGCAGGAAACGGTTGTATATGGAAAATCCCGTACAACAAATCATGCGAAAATAACAAGTATACAAATTACGGATATTCTGAATCAGGATATTAACCGAGATCTTTCATCCGGAGAAAGTGTGCGTATACACATAAATACCCAACAGTGTAAAGGTGAAAAGCTTCGGATAGATGTTTATGATAATTTTGTTTATGCCAATAATAAACTACGATTTAACCCTTCCGACCTTATAGGTTCGAATGAAATACTAGTACAACAAGATAATTTTTATTTCGACTTTCCCTTGCTTAGGTTTGTATATAACCCTGGCAGAGATTTATGGGTTGTTGTAACACTATACAAAACCAACCAAACAGTAACTACCACTACAATTACAGTAGATAAAACCGACTTTTCCGTTCCTAAACCGGAAGGAATAAACCCCGTTACTAAACAGGCTCCTATGCAGAAGAAAGAGGAAAAAGATTGCGTTTGCCAACAATATGATTTAATTTGGGGAAATAGAGTAAGCTGTGAGTTTAGAAAAAAAGTAGTGGATATCAGTAAGAAACTAGGGTTACCTCAAAAAGATTATGAAGGGGCTAATTGGTTAATGGCTGTAATGGCTCTGGAAACAAATAGGACGTTTAGTCCTGAATGTGGAACTTTTCAAAAACATAAGGATAATTTAAGGAATGGTTATGTAGGTTTAATACAAATAGGGAAAGATGCAGCCATAGATTTAGGTGTTTTAAGGACAGATTTATTGAAAATGACTGCTGAACAACAATTAATTTATGTTGAAAAGTTTTATAAACAGAAGAGATTCTCAGGGAAATTGAAAACGAAAACAGACTTATATTTAGCGGTTAATTATCCTATAGCATGTGGACAAGGAACAAATAAAAACTATATTGTTTATGCTCATCCAAAATCAGCATATGATGATAATCCTTCATTTAAAAGAGAACAACATGAATTTTATATTGATAGTAAAGGCAAAAAAAAATACTATACAGGAAAAGAATTAAAAGCTAAGGGATTAGATGCGTCTTCTTATGTTTGGGAATTTGAAGAGGCAATTAATGATCTATATAACGAAGGGAAAAAAAATAAAACTCAAGTATTTTCTTGTCAAACCATATTACAAAAAGCTGAATCAAATTCAATTGAAAATAAAGATGACTGTGTGATTGTTTTGACAGGAGAACCTGATGGAATTGGGTTAGCAAGTGCTCATAGAGGAAAATATCTAATGTATAAAGTTAAAATATATAATGGTATTGATTATAATACATATTTGAAATATAAACAAAAGAATCAGTTACCTGAGCCGATAATGACAAAATTGGCAAGAGATGCTTGGAATAAAACTAAAGGAAGGAGTACGAAGCGTTATGGAAGTAAAAATGAAACACCACCAGGTTTATATTGGTTAACTTATTATACCAATGGGATTGGGAGTAAGGGTTATAAACTAAAAGTATCTGATACTAAAAGTGGTGATTATATTGAAGGAGAACATGGGAAAAGAGAAGGAATAAGGATTCATCATTATAGCCCCCATTTTGCTGAAGGATGTATTACTACAGGAAGTAATGAAGTAAGTTCTGTTGATTTATTTATAAAAAAAATACCAGTACTTAAGTCAAAATCAGTAAGATTCATAATTGAAGACAGAAAGGCCAAATATGAAAATAATTTATATAAAGGAATAGAATAATGAGAAAAAAAAATTTAATTGGTTTATCATTGCTAATTTTTATGTTTTCACTATCTGCATGTTCAGGGCAAGATAATAAAGAAAATAAAAAAAAATTAATTATTAATACAACAGAAATGGAAACGGCAGATTTTATTTATAAAAATTATAATATTTTAAATTTTGAAGACGATAGAGAAGAATTATCACTATGGGATTTAAAAAATTATGAAATAAGAAAATATATACAAGAAAAATATAAAAATGACATACATTTAAAATATATTTTAGATGAATTAGAAAAGTTAAGAGTCTCATTTTATCAATATTCGGTTAAGGGTATAAATGATGATTATAAAAATTACAAATATTTAGATGGTCCTTTTCTAGATTATTTGGTGTTAAAAAAAGATGATCATACTAAAGAATTACTTTGGAAAATTATTAAAGATACGAGTCTGAATTTAGATAATAGAAAAGAAATGTTGATAAAATTAAAACAATATCCAAATAATAAATTTATCATAAAAGATCCAGATGGTTATAGTAATTTGAGATCAGAACCTAGTGCTTCTTCAGTAATTATTGAGAAGATAAAATCAAATGAAGAAATAAATGTGAAAAATGATAATAATATTGATTGGTGGAATGTAGAATCTAAAAAAGGAAATATTGGGTTTATACATATTTCAAGGATACAAATAATTTTATGATTAAGAAACTATATATAATTATATTAGTAATTTGTTTTACAATAATAAATTCATGTAAAACAAATGCAGATGATAATAACCAAAAATGGATAGGGAAATACTTTGTTGAATCTTATAATAAAGATAATTTAAAAACAAGCTTTGATATAACTATTTTTAATTTAGATTCCATTAATTTATTGTATATATCTGATGATAACCCACCTGAAAAATATTATAATTTAAAAGCGATTCCCAAGTCTTCTAATAAAATAAAAATAATATTTAATTTAAATTATAAAGAAATGGGGATTATATATTTAGAAAAATCAAATGATAAATATTTCATTTCTGGAGATCCTATTTATTTTATTAATCCTGGAAATGGAATATTTCAAATATCAAAAAGTCAAATAATTAAGTAATGTATCAGAATAGGAAAGATTATTTTTAATATAAATATTTGAAAATCAGTTAAATTCATAGGTGATAACAGTAAGGGGTAAAAGATAAATTTAGTTTTTTATGATAACATCAAAACCAATAATTAAGTTTTAATCAGTAAGATGCACCAAGAAGGCAAGAATTAACCATAAAGAAAGATAATTTTTATTTCAACTTTTCTTTGCTTAATATATAACACAGGCAGAGATTTATGGGTTGTTGTAACACTATACAAAACCAACCAAACAGTAACTACCACTACAATTACAGTAGATAAAACCGACTTTTCCGTTCCTAAACCGGAAGGAGTAAATCCCGTTACTAAAAATGCACCGGAACAGAAGGAGGGAGATAAAGAAGAAGGAAATTGTATATGTGAAGTTAGGGTTAGAGCATTTATGAGAATGCTTAGGGTAAAAGAAGGAACTGAGGGTGAAAGTGGATATAAAAAACGATATGGAGGAACATTTACGGATATGAGTACACATCCGCAAATCATAACTAAATCCGGAGGTTATTCATCATCTGCTGCAGGTGCTTATCAGATTATGGGATATACTTATAAATGGTTAGGAGGACAAGATCTTGATAAAAACTTTAAACCTACTGGCGTATATGATAAAAATCATGATTATATAAAAAAATATAGTATTCCTAATTTTAATCAAGAATCTCAAGATAAGCTTTGTATTATAATTTTGAGGCATAAAAGATCTGCTAATTTTTTAGATTTGATTACTAAAAATAAAATACAAGAGGCTCTTGAAGAATATGGTAGTTATGAATGGGCTAGCTTACCGCCAAGTAGATATGGACAACCAAACCAAACTATGGAAAATGCATTGTCAAATTATAATAAATTTTTAAAACTAGAACTTGCGGGGGAAACAGATTTGCACTTAAAAAAAGGGTTTCTTAAAGATTTTGGATATACATGTGATACCTGTTCAATAAAGTCTAATATATCTTCAATATGCAAATTATGCAATAAAAGACACGTTGATTTAAGTAATAAAGTAGTTTGGCAAACACAATTTAATGCTAAATGGGGAGATAAAAAAGCTCAAAATAGTGCTTGTAAAAAAACTTGTGATGCTATATTAGTCAGTTTTGGATTAAAGGAAACTTCTAAAAATAAACTATATCAAACAGCTCTAGAAAATAAAACACATACCAAATTAGAAATAAAAACTGATCAAGCAAAATTAGGTGTATCATATTTAGATTCTCAACTTGAAAAGGGTAATCCTGTTCAGGTAGGAGTTGACCATGATTTAAATTATAGAGGAGGTATTAATGAAGGAACTACAGACCACTTTATAGTTATAATTGGAAGAGGTTGTGAAAATGGAAAAATATATTATCATTTTTATGATGTTGGGACAAGCTATAAAGCTAAGGGTAGTAGTCAAAACAATAAATTATACTTAGATATTTCTGACTATTCATTAAAAGGAAAGACAGTATATAATGGAAATTTTTATACAGTAACTCAAATAAGAATTAATCAATGAAAAATATTACTTTACTAGCATTATTAACCTATTTACTTTTTTGTGGATGTAATTCTCACAATAAAAAGAATAATATAATATTAAACAGTAAGAATCCAGAAAATTTTGGAAACTGGAAAATGCTTACAATACAAAAAAATGATTCTATATTATTTCAGCCTTGTGATGCTGATAACAGGAGTATTACTTATACAAAGGATTCTATTTTTGATAATACAGGACAAGAAGATGTAAGGTGTAGAATTCAAAATACTTTTGAAAAAGGAAATAGGACTTATATTTCTTTAGAAAAAGGATGTTCATATTCAGATACAATTTCATTTGAAAAAATTAATTATAATTTAATTCATTGGTACCTATATAATGGAGTAAATTTTTTATCTACAAATGAAACTAATAAATATAAAATAGTAGAACAACCTTGTTCTGAATGTCAAAGTTTAGAAGAGTGCGAAAAGATTGATATAGTAAATAAAAAAAATATAATTAATGGAAATTGGGGGTATTCATGTGAGAGTCCTGCAAGTATTTCTATTAAGAATGAAAATAATATCCTCTTTGCAGTAATGTCAAATCAAATTTATATTAGAGCAAAACTAAAAGAAATAGAACCCAATAAATTTGAATTGTATTTGATAGAGCCAGATGATCTAGGGCCTGGTGGAATGCGCATGAATTGGAGTAATTTCTCAAAAAATAGAGCTATAGCAACTATTGATTTATTAAAGAATGGTACTGTTAACTTTTTATGGATAGGGTTTTATGATGAAAAAGAAAAGGAAATTATTTTTCCGGATTGTGAATTTAATTTAGAATCTGATAATACGAATCCTGTTGTACTAAGAAAATGCCTATAGCTATCATTATTTATAAAAAGGAGTTGTTATAACAGATGTTACAATAAAAAATCATCCTTATGAACATATCGCAATGTATAATGGAGTTCAATGGGTATCGGATTTTAAACAAAAATCGTTTTGGGTATCGACACAATATTCCGTAGAGAAAAAATATGCTATATATAGATGGAATGAATAATTTTATACTTTATAAAAATTGATACATATATGAAAAAAATGCTTCTCTTATTTTCCCTAATATTGATTTTCACAAGTTGTAAAGGTGATTCAAAAGCAACTTTTCAAGACAAAGTAATTACGGATACAATAAATTCCAATAATGATACTATTCAGGGAATTAAAACTTTAAAAGAATTTTATCTAAAATTTTATGGAAGTGATACTATTTTTGATGATGAAAATTTAAAAAGAAAATTTGTTTCTGAACGCATTATAAAGAGAATAGACAGTTTGTCTGATGGAGAAGATCTTATATTAGACTATGATCCCTTTATACAAGGACAAGATTATTTTGGACATATAATTAGAAAAACTTTAAAAATAAAACCCCTAAAAAATAAAGATGAATATAGAGTAAGTTTCTTGTTATTTGGAGAAAAAGACGAAAAAAGAACTTATGTAGATTTGTTAGTAAAGAAAGTAGAAAACGGAAAATTTTTAATATATAGTATATTAAATGATGAGTATTTAGACTTTAATGAAGATAATTTATAGATTTTGGAAGACGTAGAAAATAAATAATTATAAAATAAAAAGATGAAAAAACAATGGAATAAAAAAATAGTAATTATTACAGGTATTATACTTTTAATATGTGTAGGAATATTTTGCTATATAAAATTTTTTCAAAGAGAAAACAATTTAGTGGATAATTACAATTATTCTGATACACAATTAGCATCAGAAGCATTGCCGGTAGATGTGGGAAATATTTTTACAATTCCTGAATATTATCAAATTATGTCTCCCGAATATATGATGTGTGTATACAGTATTTTTCAACAAAATGGATATCTTGCAGGTGAAAATAATGGCAAATATTTTTTCACGAAAATAAAAGATAGAGTAAAAAAAGTAGTGGCCTATGGGAATTTTACTAATGAAGAAGATTTAAAGGATTTAGATATGGCTTTTCTTCTGGAAGAAAATGATTTTAGAAGTAGTGCTTTATATATTGTTTCTTCAAAGTGTAATTTATTATTTTATAAATATTATGATGATGAATTACCAATAATTAATTCTTTTTATAAAGGGCAAAAAATTTTCATGGATAGTCAGGAGTTGGTTCCTTCACCATCCGATGGGATTATCTTAAAATTTAAATATTCAAAAAAAGCGTTACTCTTTAATCCTAAAACAAAAACATTTGAAGAATATCATCAATATACCCGTGAAGAAATAAATGATATAAATAAGGAAGAAAGGTATTTTAGAGATGAGTATGAAGAAGAGCCAGTTACGTATGTAATTTCGGATCCTGAAGGATATGCTAATTTAAGGGAAAATAATAATGCCAATTCACAGATAATACAACAGATAAAAAGTGGAGAGAAAGTGGAAGTTTTAGATAATGAAGGAAATTGGTGGTTGATAAAGACCCAAGAAGGAAATCAGGGATATGTTTATTATAATAGAGTAATAACAAGATAAATATAAATAATACTTAGTTTTTGAAAGATTAAAAACAGATAAAACTAACTTTTCCGTTCCTAAACCGGAAGGAGTAAATCCTGTTACTAAAAATGCACCAGAGCAGAAGGGGGGAGATAAAAAAGGTAAATGCCCTAATTGTGAAAAAGATATCACAGCAGAGGAGTTAAAACAAATTTTCCAAGTGCGACAGATGTAAACAGAAAGATAGTTGCAGATACTTACAACTACTGGTGTAAGAAAATATAAGGCAGGAACTCGTAATACAAGGGCACTACCAGAAGATAGATCTGCTTGTATATTTCTAGTATTTAAAGGGAAGAATGATAGATAAGACAAGTAAAATGTTTTGATTATGGAGTTTTATAAGTAGTAATATAAAAATGAAAATTTCAATGAATAGGGTAGAATTATAGAAATTGATTTAAAATCCGAAACCTACGGACTGACTTAAATTGAAATATTAAATTTAAGCCCTCGAATTTTTGGTTCTATGGGCTTATTTTTTGTTTAATTAAAATGGTAGTTTGGGTTTCTGAAAGTAGATTAAAATAGCTTGTTTTAATTTAGTGAATAATCTGAAAAACCTACTATTAGTTAAATGATAAAAAGAGCTACTATAAAAATAGAATTTTATAATATATATGTTTTTAATATTTTTGGGAAATTAATAAACAAAATTAAATACTAATGAAAACAAGATTATTATTTTTTTTAATTCTTTTTACAGTTAATATCTATGCTCAGCATAAAGATAATCCAGAAGTGATAGGTTCAACACTTGCGTCTGACTCTTTTGTTTTAAAAGGAGATTTAACCATTTACTTTAAAGATGGAACTTCTCAAACAGGAAAGTATCATATTAAAGGAACGGAAATTAAAGAAGACCATATCAATTACAAGGATATTGATTATATCAAGACAGATTATGGTAGATATGAATACGTAAATGTGTCAGATAATAAAGTATTTTTATTAAAAGTTGAAGATACAGGGGGGGGAGAAGAATACCTGAAAAGTGAAAAATTAACCTTTTATGTTGCCAGAGCTAAATTAAAAGGCAGCGTTAACCAAATGGGTAGTTTAACAAACGTACAACCTTATTCAGGTTATTATATGGTAAAAGAAGGTATAGACAAAGCTGTCTATTTTAAATATATGAGTGATAATTTTGCGAAAAAATACTTTTCAGATTGCAAAGGAATAATGGAAATATATAATGATAAAAAAAGAAGGAAAAAATTTGAAATCAATTCATTAAGTATTTTTAGAATTTATAACAACGATTGTAAAGAGGGTTATACTAGCGATTATTATTAATTTTCTCAGAACGTGTAAATAAGGTTTAATCTTTATCTATGACAATCTTCAAAAGTACCTTACTTAAAAACAATAATTTAAACTCTGTAAATACTAATTATAGAGTTTTTTTTTCATAAAATTATGATGATTTGTATAAAATTACTCCGATTGATTTATGGTAAGAAGCAAGAAGTAGTTTACGTAGATAAAATTTTCATGCAATAGAATTTATTTATATTTAACATAATCCTTTTAGCAACTACATTCTATTCTTAATGCTTTGTTCCAGATGAAGCATAGGCATCTTTTTCATATATTTGGTTTTTATCATCAATAATATAAAGAAGATTATTATACAATAAATATAAAGCAAAAAGAATAAATTTTATGGTAAAAAATTTCAAGAAACGATTTTGGAAAATAAGTAGATGGTATCTAGGGTTATTTATATTACTGTTTATTTTTCGATTAATTTATGGATATGTAGTAGTTAGTAAAAATATTGATTCAAACGGAAGTGGTTACGGAGAAGATTTTTTTAGCAACATAGATAATTTACGTAAAAATTATGCCTCAGAGAAAATAGTTAAAGAGGGAGCATTACCTGGTGGACCTAATCTGAATACGATATCCAATCAAAAATTTGAAAAAACAGCATCTGTTAAAACTAAAACCTCAGAGTTTGACAAAGATGAAAAATCAATAAAGTCTAAAGTAAAATCATACGATGCCGTGATTCAATATGAACAGAATTTGGGGCAAAAAAGGAATCGCCAAATCCATTTATTAATCGGAGTAAACCCTGATAAATTTGATGAATTTTATCTGGATGTACAGAAGATAGGAAGGGTGAAAAATGCGGAAATTACGAAAGTAGACAAAACTAATGAATATAGGCAGCTTAATGCGAAAAAAAACTCTATAGAGAATACCTTAGAATCATTAAAAGAATTAAAATCCAGAGGCGGAAAGATTTCTGATTTCATATCTCTTAATGAAAAAATATTAGAAGTAGAAGAAAAGCTTCAGGAGCTGGGAGTGGAATTAGGAAATTTTGATTCCGTTAATGAATTTTGTACTGTAAAATTATCGATTTATGAAGAAAAACCAGAAAAACAGATAAGCTTTATTCATAGGCTGAAAGTTGCTTTTGAGTGGAGTATTGAATATATTTCGATCATTATTTTCACCTCCTTTGTACTTTTTATTTCTATTTTTGTTCTTCTTTTAGTTATTGATAAATTTAAAGTAATTACTATTTCAAATAAATAAAAAAGTTAAAATAATAGATAACAGAAAAAGAAAACCCCGGAAATCAGATGTTCGGGGTTTTCTTTTAAGTTTTTTATAGAAATATCTCGCTTTAAGAGCGGAAATATTTTTGAAATCAAAGATTTAATGATTTAAAATACAATAGGTATTGTTATTTTAATTTTTTTCTTTGTACGTAATTGTAGATGTATAAATATCAACTTCTTCAAAGTCCTTTACTGAAATAGTAACCTGAGTGGGGTAATTCGCTTGAAAATTTAACCACTTATATTTAACTAACAGGGTATTTTCTTTTTCAGAGATTGGTAAATTTGGACAATAATATCCGTTAGCACCAAGTTTTATGAAAGTTTTAAACCAAGATGGGAGATTTACATGTCTAAAAAATCCTTGTTTTTCAAGATCATAAGTAAGTTCAGTCACTCCATTATCATTTCCACTATCTATTTTAATTAAATTATTGTTTAAGTCATAATAATATCGTTCAAGTGGTCTTTTTATAGAAATTAATTTGTCATTATTTATCTCAAGAGACTTTTCGGAAGATATATCCTGTTTATTACTAATTTCTCTTATTTTTGAAGGGTAATTATTTCCATTCTCATATATAAACTCAAATGTAACTAAGTAACTCCCATCTAATGCACTATCAATTACTTGAATGGGTAAATCTCCGGAATAAGTAATGGTTTGAGAGTAAGAATCTTCAGGCTGATCAAAGCTTTTATATACTATAGATGTAAATCTATTTAAAGAGTCATAAGAAAAATAAGTAGTTTCAACGTCATTTACAATTGAAGTAGGCAACAATGCTTTGTTTTCGATGGTTTTAAGTGTTCCGTCAGTCACTATATCATCCTCGTTATTGCAAGCCGTAAATAAAGTGCATAAAAGCAAAAGAGATGAAAACGCCAGAATTTTTTTCATAATTAAATAATTTTGTAGTTTAAAATACAAATATACTTAATTTGAATTAATCATTTATATTGTATTTTATTTTATATGTACTCTGTATGATGTTTTTGAGAATAATAAATGTATATAAATCTCAATATATTATAAATATATTGTTTTTGATTGTATTTTATGTGGTATATCTGTATAAGAAAGTATTTTCACGTTTGAGTCGGTTTTCAGATGTTCTCTTTTGACAAATATTGATTTTTTAGAAGGAATTGTATTAGTTTGACAATTCAGAGTGTATGATTTTCATAGATAGTATAAAGTATTAAATGGGTTTTTTAACATGTGGGGTTGACAAACTATTTCATAAAGTTCATCCAACTAAGCTTTGAGATTAAATAATAAATAAATTAAACCGCAGTCAATAATTAAAACTTTTTATTCTTTATTTCTTCTTTTAGTTATTGATAAATTAAAAGTAATTACTATTTTAAATAAAAAAGTTAAAATAATAAATAACAGAAAAAGAATACCTCGGAAATCAAATGTCCGGGGTTTTCTTTTAAGTTTTATCACGGTTAGTTTTTTACAAAAATGTTGTTACTATCAATAAAAAAGTGTTTATAATTTGTAATGAATGGAGTGTATCAATTATTTTCTATTTGTAAGAAAAAAAATAGAATTTAAAATTATAAGTAGTCATTGAGGTACAAAATTTGATGAAAGAAAAGCTAATTTAGTATAAAATAACTAAAAAAGATAGTAATGAATAAAATGTTTAACAAATTCGTAGAATGGTTTTTACGAGTGGCAATTGCCGCAGGATTTCTTTCAGCTTCCGCAGACCGGTTTGGATGGTGGCCAGCAGAGGTTTCTGCCTGGGGAAACTGGAAAGCTTTTGAAGCATATACCGCTTCTTTATTGTTTTATCTTCCGGATTGGATGGTAACTATTTCGGCTGGGGTTTCTACAATTTTAGAAGTAATTTTCGGTATCGCATTACTTACAACCTTTAAGGCACCTCTTATTGCTTTTTGCAGTGGAGTGTTAACTCTTTTATTTGCAATGGGAATGGTGATAGGCATAGGAATAAAGGCTCCTTTAGACTATTCTGCATTTACAGCCTCTGCCGCTGCATTTGCCTTAAGTATTATTTCATACGAATCAGGGAAACATAAAAGACATTAAAATTTCCATTCACGTAACTAAATTTTATATTAAGGGCAAAAAACACGTATCATTTATCTTTGTTTTAAGTTCCCGATTAGAAAATTCACAATCACATAACACATAGTAATTACTATTACTATGTGTTGTTATATAAGTCATGCCTGAGGGCTTATTTTTCGTTATAGTATTTTTCCCATTTAGCTTTTAAGCTATCCATTAAGGCTATATAATATTCGTTTCGTTCATTAAAATCAGGAGCTGAATGATCAAGGGAATTAATTCCATCTTTCATATAATGCATGTTTAAAGATCCCCATCTCCCTACATCTAAACCATAACTTTCCAAAACCGAAACCGGATCTATTCCATGTTGCGACGCAACAGACTGATGCCAGAGTATATCCTGATAGGTTTCATAATCCGGAGCAATTTGCAAAAGGCTTTCCATATCCACTAAAGGAGTAGAAGCTTCAGCAAATCTTCCTACTTTAGGATTGGCAAATATTTCTCCAAATCGGGTGGTATATTCCATATTTTCAGCCATTAATTCTCCTAAACGGACATTCCACTGGCTTAAAGTCTCCTCCCAAACAGATTTATCCAGACCCAATATTTCTATCACCTGCTCTTCGCTCATCCCTTGCCCCAGATGGGCACTTGCTGCTGCATATTCCTCAAAGCTTACTCCGTTGATTGTTTCCATATGTATTTATATTTTTAAGTTATTTTATTTATGGTAGCATCGTTACCAAATATAATATAAAAATAATTACAAAATGCTTACGTTGTAAATTTGTATTTTTGTGTATTGTCGATATTTATTAATATTGAATCTTAACTCAATAAAAATTAGTAAAAGAAATTTATTAAAAATAAATAGTTCTTAAAACATATGAAATTGAAAAACTCTTCTTGGTATTTAAATTTATCAGTTAGCTTTATATTAATATTACTATTGGCTGGATCTCAAAAATTGCAAGCTCAACAGTCTGGCTTTACAGGTTTTTACAACTCTTTGCATAGGTTAAGCCTTCCAGTTGATACTAGAAGCCTAAAAAAACTTACAGGACATACATGCGATAATTCCTTTTTTTATTACGATTTTGATAAAAACTATTTTACTTTAGACAACCTAAAAGTTATAGGTAAGTTTGAAGTACGCAATTGTAAATTTGTAATTTATAATTTTTCTTTATTAGGAGAAGGAGAAGGGTTTCATGAAAATGTATACTTAGTAAATGCCTTTTCGGAAGGAGGAAATTATTTAGATAATATAGTTATATCTGGTCGTTTAGGTGGAGAAGGAGGAGCGGATATATTTTCTGGGAAAATAACAGAAACTGAGTTTTTAATGAAAATCAAAGAAGAGTATTATGAGTCTTCTACAGGATTAAATTACGATGTAGGTATTGAGAAAGAAGAAAGTTATACTTTTAATTTTCAAACTCGAAAATTTGAAATGATAAAAGAAGCCTACGTGTGTAAAAAATTAAATTTCAATTTGTTTTATAAACAAATAAAAAATGCTTTTCAGGATTCTGATAGAAAGATTATCGGTGGAGATTATGCATTAAAAATAAAACCTCTTTTATACTGTAATCCTTTATCGACAAAAAATATTGATAAATATAGAGACATTGTTCATTACTTAGACAAATCTGGAGCACCATATGAGGCAATTAACATATTAAAAGCAATAACAGAAAAATACCCAGAAAAAAGAGAGTCCTGGTTAAACTTGGGAGATGCTCAGTGGGCTACGGAAGATTATTCCGAAGCTAAAAAATCTTACCAGAAATATTTCTATATCATAAAAGAGCAAAATGGTGAGGTTGATGAAATTCCGGGATATATATATGAGAGAATGGAAGAGTAATGTGCACATTTTGTATTTACATTCTTTTCATATTCCAATGACCATACCCATGAATAAATTACCCAATTTCTTTCAAAATGTTCTTGATTAGAATTATAATAAACTGAATAATGAGCTTTATGCTCTTCCTTTAATTTAATATTTTTTTGGCTATTTGTAAAAAAACTCAAAAATAAATAAAGAGAGTATCATGCATACAAAAACCCGGATACTCTCTGTATATGTTAATTTTTGTTTTTCTAACTATGAGAGAGAAAAGTAATGATTTATTTAAAAATATTCATTTCTTCATTATAAATAGGACTCTGAATACCTAAAAAGTTAAGTACACTGTGAAACACATGGTTTTGGGTCAGGTGAGCATTGGGTTTCAGTTGTCTGTAATCATCCAATAGCCATACGATAAAAGGGATTTCATATTGTTCTTTTGGAGCAAGGCTGATAGGGATGCCATGCATGTACAGGTTTTTTTCACCCAAAGACTCTCCGTGATCCGAAACGAATAACATCGTACTGTGGTACTCTTTCATTTGTTTCAAATCTTCGATAACTTTAGAAAGAAGATAATCTGTATACACAATGGTGTTATCGTAAGCGTTAATCAGTTCTTCCTGAGAGCATTTGCTCAGCTCCACACTGTTACATACGGGTTTGAAAATCTCAAACCTTGAGGGATATTTTTTGCTGTAGGAAGGTCCGTGGCTCGTACTGGTATGAAGGATCACTAAAATTTTATTCTTTTTACTTGCCAGTATCTGTTCTTTAAGACCTTGCAAAAGAACCTCATCATACGCACAGTCTTCTCCTTCACAAGAAGCCTTTAAAGCTTCCTTATCCAGATAGTTTTTAATATGGATGGGAGGTTGTCCCCAATTGGTAGTCCTCCAGATTACTTCCACATCGTTTCTAAATAAATAGTTAGGGAGAATTTCATATAATTTATTAGAATTGGTATGTTCTAAAATGCATTTTACCCCGGCAGTCGTGTAAGTGGCACAGGAAGTGGCATTAAATGTATGAAGATTTTTTGTTTGGGAAAGTAAAGGATTGGTGTTTTTAGGGTATCCGTATAAAGAAAAGTTCTGACTTCTCGCAGATTCACCAATAACTAGAATAACAATTGATTTCTCATTATCTTTAATCGTAGCATCAGGTAATAAAATTTCTTTTTCGTTTTCCTGATGTTTATGAATAAAATAGAGAGGAATGTTTACAGAATAGGACCACGGCATGGCAAGTCCACCCAGAGTCTTGGAATTTTTATCAATCCATAACCAGTTGCTTGCATTTGCAAATACAAGGATAAGCATAAAGGCCAAAGACAAGGCAGACGTTAAAGCAAATTTTTTGAAAGTGGTTTTAATTATTTTAACCCTTATGATATAAAGGCTGGGAAGTACACCCAGAATAATAAAATATAAGACTAGCTTTACAGAAAAAAAGCTGCTGGACTCTTCATAATTAGTATTGAAAATATTCCCAATCATACTCTCGTCAATAATAACCCCATACGTATTAATGAAATAAACAGCTACCGAGTTAATAAGAAAAGTGAGTACCAGTAAAAATTTTCCTACAAAGCGTGAAAGGTATGTAAATAAGAAAAAAACAAAAAAGTTGGCGACCAGCATAATGATTACAAGGCATACAATCAATATGGCACCACCCAATGACTGGTAATCAACATTCTTGAAAACAAATCCAAAAAACGGGTAATGATAAAGCAAGAAATTAAGAATGCTCAATAATAAAGCGAAATACGATATTTTTAGATTATTTTTTAACATAACTATGAATAATTAAATAAAGGGATATGATCAGGCTAAAGATAGAAAAATAAAATATAATTAAATCTGATTGAATGATTTTTGCTATCAATACACCTATACAAACAAGAAAAAGTACAATGAAAAAAGGATAAAACTTTTTATTTCCTATCCACTGCCATAATTTACATTTCTGATCAATTAAAATACCTAAGACACCGGAAATGTATCCTATAATAGATCCGATAATTACATCTAACGGATAATGGGCTCCTACACCTACACGGGTAAAAGCAAAAATAAGTCCCAGTAATATGATAAAACTGCACCAGACAATAGTGCACATCATTTTTTTAGGCATAAAAGCAAACAAAGAAACGGTTAAAATCGTAAAAACTGTGATGGAATGACCAGAGGGTAAACTATTGTTTCCGCATAACAAGTTACCTACAACCGTAAAGTGTTGATGTTCGTAAACCGCAGCTGGACGAGGCATTTTAAAGAACCATTTAAGCAGGCTGCATAACACCGCGGAAACTAAGGAAGCGGTAATCATTACCTCCCATAATTTAGGGACATAGATGATAAAGACGCTTAAAAAAGATAAAAACACCAATGCATCACCAAACTGCGTTAAATTGTAAATGAAAACAGGATATTTTGATAATATCGAATTAATATATAAAAACCAGTCTTTCTGGGATAAAGTATAGGAGCTGCCATCTAAAGCATATTCTTTATACAAAAAACCAGCAATTAATAATAATAGAAAAAGAGGTAGATATAAAAGAGAGGAACTAAGCTTGGCAAAGTTATTTATAGCTATTTTATTCATAATATTTTACTAGTAGTTCTTTCAAACATAGCATTTAGCATAAGTATAAAACATCTTCATGTTTTTAATTTATCACAAATAAACTAAAAACAAAAAGCTCTCGGTAATGTTTATAATCTGCAAATTTAGATTTATAATGTGTGTACGTTCTTTCTTAAGTATAACATTTCATAAAAATGTAACGAAAATTATGACCTAAGATTGGGTGCAAATTTAAGATTTTTTTTAAAAGACAGTAATTTTATATATTTAAAAAGCAACGGATTTACGAATATCTTAAATTATATTTATAAGGATAAGTGTCAATTAACGAATTGTGTTGGAAAATATATAGCAATAAAGCCGTATCTTAAGATGCAAGAAGCAATTTTGATACGGCTTACAAAGTTGTACTAATTAATTTCTGAATTTAAGCAATGTCACTAAGCATAAAATAGCTCCGGATTCATACTAAATTTTTAAAAATTGTAAATAATTAAAAAGGCAGGTTTTTTAAATCAACATTACCTCCGGATAATATAATTCCTATGTTTTTGTTTTTATATTCCGCTTTGTTTTTTAATAACGCAGAAAAAGCTACTGCACTGGAAGGTTCAACAATAATTTTCATTCGTTCCCAAATCAGCTTCATGGCACTTATAATTTCTTCTTCTTCTACACGGATAATGCGATCGATTCCATTTTGTATGATAGGAAAATTAATATCACCCAGTACGGTCTTTAATCCGTCAGCAATAGTAGGTGCGTTCGAATGATTTTCAATTTTTCCGGATTTCAGCGAACGGTAAGCATCATCCACCCATGCAGGTTCACCTCCAACCACCTGAGTTTTAGGAGAAAAATGTTGTGTAGCCAAAATTGTTCCGGCAGCTAAACCACCTCCGCCTACAGGAACAAACAAAAAATCAAGGTTTGGGTAAATTTCTATAAGTTCCATGGCAGCGGTTCCCTGTCCTTCAATAACTTTGAGATCGTTGGATGGGTGTATAAACGTAAGCCCTTTTTCCTGTATCAGTCTTTGAGTATATCTTTCCCGATCCTCATTAGTTGGCGGACATTCAATGATAGTTCCACCATACCCCTTAACTGCATCTTTTTTAACAATTGGAGCTGTTTCTGGCATAACAATATAAGCTTTAATTTGAAGGCTTTTCGCAGCCAGAGCAAGCGCTTGAGCAAAGTTGCCTGAAGAATGGGTAATGACACCCCGTGCTTTCTGAGCCTCAGTCAAATGCAAAAGAGCATGAATTGCCCCTCTCATTTTAAAAGCACCCATACGTTGAAAGTTTTCGCATTTAAAATACAGAAAGCAATCAGTAATTTCATTAAGTAAATGTGAAGTAAGAACCGGAGTACGGTGGATATAAGGGAGTATCTGTTTATATACTTCTTCTAAATGGTTTTTCATATATATATTCTTTAAATTAATTAGTATATTTCGGCAATAGCTTCGATTTCTAATAAATAACCATAATGTAGTTCAGGTACAGGTACAATACATCGGCTAGGTTTGTGTTTACCCAAATAGGAGGCATAAATGCGATCAAAAGAGTCCCACAAACCAATGTTAGTCATGTAAACAGTTACTTTAACCAAGTGGTTTTTTGTACATCCGGCTTCAGACAAAATAGAGTCCAGTTTTTTAAAAATTATTTTTGCCTGAGTTTCAAAATCTTCTTCAAAATAATGGTTCCCGTTTGCTATGGGTAACTGACCGGAAATAAACAAAAAATTTCCCGAAATTATTGCAGGCGAATAATGACCGTTATTTATCTCTGAGGTTGGAATAATTTGCATAAGCTTAAATTTAAATTGACTTCAGTTTTTTACAATTATAAATGAATAGGAAGACAAAATTAATTGGTAAGCTCAAAGAAAAATAGAATGAAATTAGTCGGAATTATACTTGTCTGAACTTTTTAGGAATAAAACCTGTATAAGATTTAAAAGTACGGACAAAATGGCTTTGATCGCTAAAACCGCATTCAAAAGCTATATCTGTTAAAGATTGTGAAGTATGGATGATCAGAGAAGTGGCTTTTTGTATCTTGAGTATGCGTAAATACTCACTAGGGGTACATCCGAAATAGTGTGTGAAATATTTAGAAACCGTAACCTTGTGTACTGAAAATAAATCAGAGATTGTTTCCAGACATAAAGGTTTATCCCAGGTGTCATGAAGATAGTCTTTAATTTCATAAATCCATTCCGGTTTATTTTTCAAATTTAAAATCCGGTGATTTTTATAAAATATACTCAAAATTAACTGTTCAATACCTGCTGCACTTAAATTATCTTGTACATATAATTCATGATAAAGCTTGATTAAAGTAAGAGATAGACTAGGATCTGAATTGCAGGTCATTCGTATATCTTCAAAAGTAAGATCTTCAGAAAAAAAATGATTTTCAAAATCTATATTAACATGTATGGACTCATCAGCCATTTCACAGATTTGATGATGTTCACCAGGATCATAATAGATAGTTTTTCCGGGATTTCTTGAGTAAGTGTTTTTTTTCTTTTCCAGGCATCCTCCACGTAGAACAAAGCTTAGGTGAGCATTAGGATGGTAGTGCCTGCTAGTATCAAAAGAACTGGGTGTATATGTAGTAACCGAACAGGAATAAGCATCAGTAACAAGTTCATAAATTTTATTTCCAGAGTATTCTCTTTTTGATAATTCTCTCATAAATCCGTATAATTTAAAGGATTAGCGATAATATTTTACAAGGTACAAAAAAAATAAATTTTATATGCTTTAATAATAATGAATGTTAAATCATGTAAAAAATTAGTATGATAGTTTGTTAATAGAGATAAATAAAGACGTAAGTTGTCTAAATAAAAAGAGGTAAATGATATTAATCAGTAAATTGAGAAAAAAAACTTTATCTAAATCTTAAAACTACAGAATCACTACAGAATTGTAAGCTAAATTTGCTATATAATTAAATAAGAAATTAAAA
Organism: Apibacter raozihei; assembly: GCF_004014855.1. Taxonomy (NCBI): domain Bacteria; kingdom Pseudomonadati; phylum Bacteroidota; class Flavobacteriia; order Flavobacteriales; family Weeksellaceae; genus Apibacter; species Apibacter raozihei. Next base: position 800,848 of record NZ_CP034930.1, on the reverse strand, counting down.
ATTTATAGTATGAAAAAGTTAATAATACCAGTTTTGGCAGTAGTTTGTTTTACGGGAGTGTTTGCCGCAGGTACTAGTTCCGTACTAAAAACATCAGAATATGAGTTTGGATATTTTAAAAATCCGTATTTTAGTTTTATATCACCCTCTCAATTACCGGCATCCGCACAAAATTATTTAAACACCTATTTTGGAGGATTGTCTAACGTTTCAAGAGCCAAAGTAGATCGTCATAAGTACGAAGTAGAAACAAGAGACGGTTTTGAAATTAAATTTAACCTGGATGGTTCAGTAAGAAAAATCGAATCCGATTACAAATCGATTCCTATGGGTACTTTAAGTAAGCTTCCCGGAAATGTATACTCTTATACGAGTACACAGTTTGCCGGATGGAATTTATTAAAAGTCGAAATTAAAAGTTCTAAAATCGAATTGGATTTAGAAAAAGGTAGATACGAAGCCGAAGTTAGATTTAACGGAGCCGGTAAATTGATTAAAGTTAAATACGACGATTAAACGTTTTAGTTAAAATTACATTGAACTGAAGAGCTTTCGTAACGGGAAGCTCTTTTTTTGTCAGAAAAAATAGTTATAAAGTCATTAAACAATTATGATAAGAATAGGTTAGCTGAGTAATTATTCGTTTATCGGTAAAATTTATTTTCCCAAATCACTTCTCACAAATTTAATTTCATCATAAGAATAATCTTCTCCCAGTAAATCTTTGAGTTTTTTTAGTTCCAAAGTTTCCATTTCCTCAATTTTTTGTTTAATGACATCATATTTATCAGAAGACACAAAAGCAAGTACAGGTAACTTGTTTTTGGAAATAAGTTGAGCTACGTGGTTACTGATAGTTGATACTGTTAAATTTCTTTCTTTCGCTACCTGTTCCAAAGACTTTCCTTCATTAATCAGTTCAAGCGTCAATAAAACTGTGTCACCTTTACCGGAAGATGAAGTTACTGTTTTTCCTGAATCACTTATAAATATAGATTCCTTGTAAGTAAGACGTTGATCAATGAGTTCTGCAGAAAGAATTTGTTTTATTTTTAGTTTTATCTGGCCTTCAAGTTCTTCAATTTCTCTTAAATAAAGGGTGATTCTTGACTTATTTTTATATTCAGTATAGTGCAATATCAACGGCTTCCAAACTTTTTGAAATAGTTCATCGGCAAAGTATTCCACAGCGTTAGTACTTCTGTTTTTTATCTTTTCCCACTGCGATGAAGATTCAGTAGGCTGGCTATACCAATTAAGTAAGGTGCCTTCAAATTTTCTTGCAACAATTTGCAACGAATGTAAGCATTCATCAATACTAGAAATCAGTTCAAGAACCAATTGTTTTTCAGGAATACTTTTTTCAATGGTCATTTTTCGCCATTCATAAACTCCCAAAAGTAAAGACTGTATATCAAGAGTACGAAACAAAGATTGCAGGGCAAATAAATACTTTTCCTTTTCAAGTATAGCTTCTAATTCTTTAACATTCCACATTTGATTTTGGAATTCGTTAATTTTTTCGTCCTGAATGATATTATGATTTCGAATCATAGATTTTAAAACGATTCCTTCCAGAGTACGGCATCTGCTCAAAGCCACATAGACCTGTCCGGAGGCGAATGATTTTCCGGCATCAATAATTACCTTGTCGAAAGTAAGTCCCTGACTTTTATGTATAGTAACAGCCCAGGCCAGGCGAACAGGGTACTGGGAAAAAGAGCCTAATTCTTCTTCCTTTATTTTACCGGTTTCAGCATCAAAGTTGTATTTAATATTTTTCCACACTTCATGCTCCATCTTAAAGGGGTCTTTCTGATTTTCAAAGCGAATGTAAATATCAAAATCTTCAATTTTTTCAATAAGTCCTATTTTGCCATTGAAATATCGTTTTTCACCGGAACTATCATTACGAATAAACATCACCTGGCTACCTTCTTTTAAAACCAATTCGGGTTCTGTCGGGTATGAATTTTCAGGAAATACTCCATCAATAATAGCCTCAAAAAACTTTATAGGTTTATTTAGTTTCTCTAATGCTTGTTGATTGATGGTATCCGCAATATAATTATGAGTGGTTAGAGTAATATAGCCAGTTTCTTCCGGCATAAAATCAGGATCATACCGTTGGTGTAACAATTCATAATCTATAGAATCATAATCCTGAAAACGAACGGCGTTTAACAAACTGATGAAAACAGGATCTTCCTGACGATATACTTTTTTAAACTCAATGCAAATCGGCTGTTCTATTTGTAAAACTTGTGCATCAAAAAAGAAAAGACTCTTATAATATTTTTTTAAAAGGTTCCATTGCTCGTCTTTTATTACCGGTGGCAACTGATACATATCTCCTATCATAATAACCTGTACTCCGCCGAAAGGTGCCGGATTTTTCCTCACGCTTTGTAACGCCCAGTTAATTGCGTCCAGAATATCTGCTCTTAACATGGATACTTCATCCAGAATTAAAAGCTCTACCTCAATTAATAATTTTTTCTTTTCTTTATTATAGCGGAAATGTTGGTGAAGTTCAGACTTTGTAATAGCAATATTTCGATCCACCCACCCATCATTAGCAGGAACAAAACTGGTAAGAGGAAGTAAAAATAAAGAATGAATGGTTACACCCCCGGCATTAATAGCAGCAACACCCGTAGGAGCAGCAACAATTGTATTTTTTTGAGTATTGTTTTTCAACTCTCTTAAAAAAGTAGTTTTACCGGTTCCTGCCTTCCCGGTTATAAACAAATTCTTATTCGTATAATTAGCAAGATTAAAAGCCAGTTGCTGTTCTAAATTTATGATTGGCTGAGAAGAATTTAACATACTTTTTTCAATATTAGGACAAAGATAAGTGAAAACTTAAAATAACCTGACAACTGTTTCTTCTGATAAGAAATATCCGATTAGGAAAACTGATTTCTAATTGGTTACATTTCAGCTAAGAACAGAGGAATGATTGGATTTATTTTTTAAATAATAAAAATATCGTTAAGAAACCAAACGAACTTACAACATAAAATGGTTAGGTAAAAATGTAACCAATAGATAGATAATGGTTTATAACTATATTATTAATTCACATAAAATTAACAAAATCGTGTATAACACGAAATAAATAAACGCAATTTTTGCTGGTAAAATAATTACTATTTCTATGAAAAAAGTTTTTCTGTACTGTTTATCCTTTCTATTTTCAACCTTACTAATAAATGCACAAGAAAAAACCATTCAAGGAATTATATCTGATTCTGAAGGAAAGCCGATTGAAGATGCTTATATAAAGAATATAACTACTGGCTCAGAAACCTATAGCAATGAAAACGGCAGTTTTAGTTTGTCAGCTAACCTTTCTGATTCAATTAAAATTGAACATTTTAATTATGAACCTTATAAACTAAATAACATTACGAGTGAAAATCTTAAAATAGTGCTGGAAAATAAACATCAGGAAGTAGAAAAACAAGTAGGTGAAATAGTGATAACAGCCTTAGGTATTACTAAACAAGATAAAAAGGTTGGTTACTCTACACAGGAAATAAAAAATGATAAAGTAGAAAAAATAACTACTCCTAGCCTGGGTAATTTATTTACCGGTCAGGTAGCCGGATTGCAGGTGTCAAATCCCACAGGATTGCAGCAAGCGGCAGTTTTTAAACTCAGAGGAAAAGACCCTTTAATAGTTATAGATGACGTTCCTGTTTCTCAGGAAACATTTGAATCCTTATCACCCAACGAAATCAATAGTATCAATATTTTGAAAGGAACGTCAGCATCTGCTCTATACGGCTCCAGAGGAAGAAATGGGGCAGTAATGATTACTACCAGATCTGCCAAGAAAAATGGAATAAGTATAGAATTATCCCAAAGTTTACTTTTTTCTTCCGGTTTTACATTAAGGCCACAGACTCAAAAAGAATATGGTAATGGTTCAAATGGTAAATATGAATTTTGGGATGGAAAAGACGGAGGAGTAAACGATGGTGATATGATATGGGGACCTAAGTTTGTAACAGGATTAAAATTACCTCAGTGGAACAGTCCGGTAAGGGATAAGCAGACTGGCGAAATTATACCTTGGTACGGAACCACTGAAGATACACCCTATGCCGATCAGTCTAGATATGAAAGAGTACCGATTGATTGGACCTACCACGATAATCTTAAAGAGTTTATGAAGACAGGAATGATCCAAAATACAAATTTTTCAATAAATTTTAAAAATGAAAAAGGGAAATATAGAGTATCAGGTAACTATATAAATATGGTCGATAGGATTCCAGGGTCCAGATTAAGTAAAGGAGGATTAAACTTTACTTCATCCACCTTACTAGCAGAAAATCTGGAATTTAAAGCAGGCCTTTCTTATAGTCGACAATTTAGTCCCAATATTCCTAATTATGAATACAATCCAAGTGGGCATATGTATACCGTTTTAATATGGATGGGAGGTGATGTGAACGGCAGAGATCTGAAAAACCATCTGTGGCTGCCCGGACTGGAAGGATACAAACAGGCAAACTGGAATTATGCTTGGTACAATAACCCTTGGTTTGGAGCTGAATATTATAAAAATAAAAGAGAAAAAGAAATCATAAACGGAAGGTTAGGACTGACGTATTATATTACTGAAAAACTAAAACTACAAACTAAAGTTTCATTAATCAGTAATCATATAGACGATGAAACACGGAGTCCAAAATCCTATTTTAATTATAGTGCTTCCCGCGAAGGAAAATTCGGAATCAGAAAAAGGAAATTTACAGATGTAAATTATGATATACTGGCATCCTATGATACTCAATGGGGAGATAATATAGAATTCACTGTAAATGCTGGAGCTTCCGGATATTACAATGAATATACGGATGAAAGCTCAGAAACTGATGGATTGCTCATCCCCGGGGTTTATAATCTGGGAAACTCTTCAGGAGCAGTAAAAAGTAAAAATTTTTTAAGTAAAAAAGCAATTTACAGTTTGTACAGTACTGCAGAACTAGGAATATATCGATTCATTTATCTGGCTCTTGCAGCTAGAAACGACTGGTCATCAACCTTACCTGAAAATAATCGTTCCTTTTTCTATCCCTCAGCTTCCCTCAGTGTATTATTATCTCAGATAATTCATATGCCCCGGCAGGTTAATTACCTGAAATTATATGGCTCTTGGGCAAAAGTTTCCGGAGACTTAGATCCTTATAGCTTAAAATCATATTATTTAAATAATCAGTTAGGTCATAACGGAAATCCGGTAGCAGTTTATCCAACAGATTTGGTTAACTCAAACATCAGACCCGAGACTACCATTTCCTATGAAACAGGTATAAGTTCAGCATTTTTTTCCAATCGGCTATCTCTAGATATTGCTTTGTTTCTGGCTAAAGATAAAGATCAAATAATAAGACTTCCCGTTTCTGAAAGCTCTGGATTTGAAACTCGCCTGGTTAACGGAAATGAATACACTACCCGGGGAGTAGAAGTATCTATAGGAGCAACAGTTATAAAAAACAAAAATTTTAGCTGGAAGACACTAATTAACTGGAGCACAAGCGTAAAAAAAATCACGAAAATATATGGTAATGCTTATCGGTTCGGTGATTTAAAAGTAAATGACCGTGCAGATGCATATTATGATTATGGATGGATGAAATCAGTTGATGGAAGAGTTATACTGGATGCCGGTACGGGTTTACCCACCCGGGATAATTATAAAACTTATCTGGGACATTTTGCACCGGACTGGACCTTCGGCTTTAACAATACATTTAAAATTAATAATTTTAAAATAGATATAGGAATTGATGGAAGCATTGGAGGGGTTATGAGATCGGAAGTAGTAGAAAAAATGTGGTGGGGAGGGAAACATCCCAAGTCCACTCAATATAGAGATTTGGAATATGCTAAAGGAGAGGCGGTATATGTTCCACAGGGTGTTAATATAATTAGCGGAGAATTAATCAGAGATGTAAACGGAAATATCATTTCGGATACTCGTATCTATCAGGAAAATACATCAACAGTCAGTTGGCAGACTTGGGCACAAAACTACCCTTATAAAGCAAGAGTCACTCAAAAAGAAAACAGTGAATTTGCAAATGTTTTCGACAAAACATTTGTCAAATTGCGCTCAATTATTCTCGAATATGATTTTTCTTCTTTGTTAAATGAAAAGCATGTATTTAAAGGTATAGCAGTTAATATCTTTGCCTATAACCTACTGATGTGGAAGAAATCTAAGAACCTGTATTCCGATCCCGATTTTAACTTTGAAAACACTAATGACATACAAGACCCCTCAACCCGTTGGCTGGGAATTGGATTTAATGTTAAATTTTAAGTAATCTCAATTATGAAATATTTTCAAAAATTAGTAATGTTTATTATTTACACACAATTTGCGGTTTCATGCTCAAACTTGGATGATATTAACGAAAATCGTAATTATCCTTCTCAGGTATCTCCCCAGTTGCTTCTTACCAAAATACAGAAAGAAGCTGGAAAAGTAGAAGGCTTGGATCCACTTTACAGTGTGCGTATGGTTATTTTAACCAGTGAAGAAAATCCGTATCAGTATTATAAATGGAATTCCGGGAAATTTGATGACTATCTGAACTTATTGCAGGTAATAAAAATGATTGAAGAAGCCAACCGGGTAAATAATACTAATTACTTGGCCATTGGAAAATTTTTCAGAGCCTTTTATTTTTATCGTCTTACACTTACTTTTGGAGATATCCCATACAATGAAGCATTGTCAGGAGAAACGCAGGAAATTTTTACCACACGTTATGATACGCAGGAAACAGTATTAGAAGGAATCTTAAATGAATTGGAAGAAGCTGTAAATATGATAAATGCTACACAATCGGTCAATGGAGATTTATACTATAGTGGAAACATGCAAAAATGGAGAAAACTTATGAATTCATACCGATTAAAAATTTTACTGTCCTTATCTAAAAAAACTAAGGTAGGTTCTATAATTATAGGTCAGAAATTTAAAGGAATTTTTGAAAATGAACCTATTATTTCTTCCAATTCTGACAATGCACAATTGCCGTTTTATGATCAGGAAGGAAGCCGGTATACTCAATTTAACAGTAGCACGTACGCTTCAAGTCTTTATCTGTCAGATTCTTTTATAGAGTTTTTCAGAGAAAGAAAAGACCCGCGAATATTCACCTTTGCCCAGCAAACTGTAGCCTCGGCAGAAAAAGGGATTCCCATTACAGATTACAATTCCTATCACGGAGGAAATCCTATAGTACCCTATGCAGAAAATGAAAAATTAGTGGCAGAAAAAAATATATCTAAAATAAATAATCGTTTTTATTCAGATCCGGTGAACGAACCATATACTCTGTTAAGCTATTCCGAAACCGAGTTTATTCTTGCAGAAGCCACAGTAAGAGGATGGATTGCTTCAAATGCTGGACAGCACTATGAAAATGCAATTAAAGCTTCATTTGAATACTATCAAACGTACGTTAAGAATGCTGAGAACTATTTTAAAAATTTCAATATGAATGAATATTTATCTCAGGAATCAGTAAAATACAAAACGGAAAACACACAATCCCAGCTAAATCAGATTCTCACTCAAAAATACATGATCATGTTTCATCAGTCTGGTTGGACAGCCTATCAGGATTACCTTAGAACAGGATATCCTGAGCTACCGCAACAACAACAGATATCAGCTCCGGTTCGGTGGATGTATCCTATCACCGAATATAACAAAAATCCTGTAAATGTAAAAGAGGCTATAGAACGTCAGTTTGGCGGAAATGACAATACACGTTCAACTCCCTGGTGGTTAAAATAATTAAATTACGAATAAAAAAAATGAAAAAGATGAAAATTACCGTACTCATAACCCTTTTTTTAATAATAGTTGACAGTAATAAAATACAATCTCAGGAAAATAAAGTTTTTCTGATTACACTGGACGGATTAAGGTGGCAGGAATTATTCAGAGGAGCTGAATGGGAGCTTCTTCAAGACAAAAACTATACACAGGATATAGAACGGCTAAAAAATAAGTTTTGGAAAGAATCGGATGAAGAACGAAGAAAAGCCTTATTTCCTTTTATATGGGACAAAGTAGAAAAACAGGGAGTAATCATTGGGAACAGAGATAAAAATAGCAGGGTTAACGTAAAAAATGGAATGCATTTTTCTTATCCGGGATATAATGAAATTATAACAGGAAAACCTGATGATACAAGGATTAATAATAATAATAAGGTAGGGAATCCTAATGTTTCCCTCTTTGAATTTGCAAATCAGGATCCTATGTTTAAAGGTAAAATAGCCATATTTGGAGGATGGGATGTTTTTCCATTTATATTTAATGAAGAAAGAAGTAAGCTTCCCGTTAATGCAGGTTATAGACATAGCTTGTCTTCAAACCCATCATTTCTTGAAAAATTTTTGGACAAATTTCAGGATGAAACACCTAAACGTTGGCAGGGAGTCCGATTCGATGTTTTTACCCATAACTATGCATTGGAAACAATCAAGAAAGAAAAACCCAGATTAGTTTTTATTGGTTATGGAGAAACGGACGATTTTGCTCATGACGGATCTTATAATCACTACTTGGAATCGGCTCATGTAAATGACCAAATGATCAGAGAATTGTGGGAATATGTACAGTCAGATTCCTATTATAAAGATCAAACTACATTTATAATTACGACTGATCATGGCAGAGGTACAGGAGATCATTGGAAAGACCATTATTTTGCAATTCCCGGTTCATCAGAAACCTGGCTGATTTTAATCGGTAATCAGGTTCATCCTCCACTATTTGACAAAGAACAATATTATAATGATCAAATTGCCGCTACAATAGCAAAAATTCTACAAATTGATTATAAACCCAAAGATGTTGGAAGTGCCCTTTATTAAAATATCCTGTAGTAAGTATTAAGTAAAACGATAAATTTTGATTTATCGTTTTTTTATATAATTTATTCAGTAAATAACAGATTTAACAAGAATTTTTGCTTCTGACTTTATTCTTATATTCAGCAAATTTTTCAATACTATAGACTGAATCAATTGTACCTCCCTCTAAAATACCTATTCTATCGCAGCAATTTTCAAGGGTTTCCATAATATGCGAACTAAGAAGGATGGTTTTCCCAAGACTTTTCAGATGATTAATTAGTAGATAAAGTTTTTCAACACTTTCAAAATCCAGGCCGTTAAAAGGCTCATCTAGTAAATAGATATTCCGATTTAGTAAAGTAGCTCCGGTTATAGCAAGTTTTTTCTTATTTCCAGTAGAAAAATTTTCAACGTACTGCTCCAATTCAAAGGAAAAGTATTCTTTCCATTTATAAAGAGAATCTGAAAAAGTGAAAAAATCAAGATACTCTTTACATTTCATAAAAGGATAAAAATAATTTTCTGCTTCAACATAAGAAAGATTCTTTTTCTCAAGAGTTTTTCCCTTAAATAAAACTTCTCCCTTGTATTTATTGTTTTGATAAATACTTTCGAAAAGTGTAGTTTTGCCAGCCCCATTCATACCAAGAATTCCGAAAACTTCACCCATAGGAATAGTTAGATTTAGTTTGTTAAGGACGACCTTAGAACTATAAGACACAAGTAAATTTTTAATTACTAACATACACTGAGATTTTCTTATTTGCAATTTGAGTGTTATTACGTATAGAATATAAGCTGGGTACAATAAGTATAGATTTGATCAGTAAAATAATCAGCAGAACAGGATTGAATTCGATGATTCTGCGATTATCTGAGTAATTTTTATACTTTCTGGAAATAATTTCTAAAATAAATAAATTGACAGGAAAAAAAAGTAATAAAAATTCAGAGTATAAAGTATTTATAAATCCAAATAGAATGAATGGAGGAATGATTATTACGTTAAAAACCTTTAAAGATATTTTATATTTTTCTACTAATGAAAACTTTTGAAAATAAGATTTATATAACTCTTTAGGTTCCAAATATTTGTAAATCTCTATAAATGAAGATAAAACCAACAGCAACATAACTATATAAGTAAATGGATGATAACTGGATAAAAAAAGTAAAATATATAAAATCAGGTAAGAAAATATGTTTTTTCTTAACGCAGATTTCCACTCGAAAATATGCACAGGCAAAAGATCAATAATTTTAAGTTGCAATATATCCATATTAAAAGAGATCTTAGGAGATAAGATTGCCCAGAGAAAACAGAATATAAGTATTTTAAAATCAGTAATTTTTGAGTAAATCAATAATGTAACAAAAGCAAAGACGATGAGATTTTCTTGTATTTGCATCAGAAAAGATTTATTTTCAAATAGCTTAGCTAAAAATTTTGTATCCCTTCTTTTATTAAGAAAAGAAAAACAAGTGAAGTATATAATTAAATAAATGTAATCAGGCAGTTTTATAAAATAAAGTATGATACTTGCAACAGTCAAACAAACAGAATAATCTAAGCTGTTATTTAGTAACCGTAGAATTTGTTTACATCTAAAGTATAAATATTTTAAAAATAAGCGGTTTTTCAAATCATTCAATTTACAGATTAGTTAAATATATTATAACTTTGTTACAAATTAATGTATCTTTCCAAGGATGAAAAATAAAATAATAGAAGGATTTTCCAGATTAGGTAAAATAGATAAAATTAAGTGGTTGGTAAACAATTATACAGACAACTCTGAAGAAGTTCAAAATATTTTAACACAATATTGGAATGAAGATGCCGCTTTACAAAAATTGCATGAAGAATTTTCTGAAAATACAATATCCAATTTTTATATGCCCTATGGAATTGCTCCGAATTTTTTGATAAACAATGAAGTGTTTGCAATACCTATGGCTATAGAAGAAAGTTCAGTTGTAGCCGCAGCCTCAAAATCTGCTAAATTCTGGTTAGATAAAGGAGGGTTTAAAACCTCTATCCTTGGAGCTTCAAAACTGGGACATGTTCATTTCATTTTTAAAGGTAATCCAGAAAAATTAAAATCATGGTTTGCCTTATATTTACAAGAAGAACTTTATAAGCAAACAAAAGATATAACTCGTAATATGGTATTACGGGGTGGGGGGATAAATGCTATTGAATTGATTGACAAAACTTCAGAATTAGAATGCTATTATCAGATTCAGGCTTCGTTTGATACAAGAGATAGCATGGGAGCTAATTTTATCAATTCATGTTTAGAACAGTTTTCTCAAACATTAAAATACGAAATTCAAAAAGCAGAAAGTTTTACTGAAGACGAAAAAAACTCTATGCAGATCATAATGTCCATACTGTCTAATTATACTCCTGATTGCTTAGCACGTGCAGAAGTAAGCTGTAAAATCGAAGACTTAATTGATGAAAGTGGAATTTCTCCTCAAGAATTTGCCTGGAAATTTAAACAGGCAGTTGAGATAGCTGAAATAGAACCTTACAGAGCTACCACACACAATAAAGGAATTATGAATGGGGTAGATTCCGTAGTAATAGCCACAGGTAATGATTTTAGAGCCGTGGAAGCCTGCGTACATACGTATGCCTCACACTCTGGAAAATATAGGAGTTTGACCCATTGTGAAATTCATAACGGCATTTTTAAGTTTTGGTTAGATTTGCCTTTATCGTTAGGGGTTGTCGGAGGATTAACCAAGCTTCATCCTCTGGTTATTGCATCCTTGCAGATTTTAAACAAGCCCTCTGCCGAAAAACTCATGCAGATAGTAGCCGTAGCAGGGTTAGCTCAAAATTTTGCTGCATTACGTTCTTTAGTAACTACAGGTATTCAAAAAGGGCATATGAAAATGCACCTTTTAAATATACTAAATCAACATGCAGCAACAGAAGAAGAAAAAAATTATTTTGTAAGCTTTTTTAAAGATAAGACAGTTTCTCATCACGTAGTGATTTCAGAGTTAGAAAAACTTCGCAACAAGTAATATATAGCAATTTAAAAAATTGTATAAAAAGCCGGATGATTTCGGCTTTTTATATTTAAACATATTTATACCAAAGATTATTAAAGAAAAAAATGATAGAAATATATCTATTCCACACATATAAATTAAGAGTCAAATGATAGTAACACAATTAGGAAGTATTTACTATACATTTGAAATTAAGAAAATAGTGATAATTTAGCGTAGATAAAAATAATATATAGATGAAAAGAATAATTTTAGGATTATGCCTATCCGTATTAACCCTTATACCAGCCAAAGCAGATGAGGGAATGTGGTTAATGATGCTTATTAAGCGTTTAAATTACGTTGATATGCAAAAAGAAGGACTCAAATTAACCCCCGAAGAAATATACAGCGTTAATAACTCAAGTCTAAAAGATGCAATTGTAAGTTTTGGTGGGTTCTGTACAGGTGAAATTGTTTCTGACCAAGGACTGATACTTACAAATCACCATTGTGGATATTCTAACATTGCTGCGCTTTCTACACCAGAGCATGATTATTTAAATGATGGTTACTGGGCTAAAAATAAAAAAGAAGAAATTCCCGTAAAAGGATTGTATGTCCGTTTTTTAATACGAATGGGAGATGCAACAGAAAGAATAAATGCCCGGCTTAATCAAAAGAAAATTACTGAGAAGCAAAGACAGGAAATAATAAAAGAAGAATTTGAAAAAATAGAACAGGAAAATAATGAAAAGGGGAAATATACAGTTGTAGTGCGATCTTTTTTTCAGGGAAATGAATTCTATTACTTTGTATATCAGGATTTCACCGATATACGATTTGTTGGAGCTCCTCCGGCATCTATTGGTAAATTTGGAGGAGATACAGATAATTGGGAATGGCCGAGACATACCGGAGATTTTTCTATGTTCAGAATATACGCTGATAAAGCGGGGAATCCTTCCGAATACTCTGAAAATAATATAGCATATCAGCCTAAGCATTCGTTGCCTATAAATATTTCCGGAATAAAACCCGGAGATTATGCTATGATTTTAGGATATCCCGGTGTTACCAGTCGATATCTTACATCTTATGGAATACAGCAATTAGTAGAATATGAATATCCACCATTTATTGAAGCGTCCAGACATGCGTTGGATATATTGAAAAAACATAGTGAAAAAGATAAAGCTATAGAATTAAATTACGCAGGAAAATATGCAAGTATAGCAAATTACTGGAAAAACAGAATCGGAATGATTGAAGCTATAAAAAAAAATGAGGTTATAGCTTATAAAGAAAAAGAAGAAAAAGAATTTACACGATGGGCATTACAATCCAAAAATAAAGATAAGTATTCCTCCGTTTTGTCCAGTCTTAAAAACTATTACCAGCAAACTAACCTTATGGTTGCAGATAAAATGTATTTATTTTGGTTTTTGAGAGCCAGTTCTTACGTGAGTATGCCCAACCGTATAGGAGATATGCTTTCTACTTATCTGGATCAGTCAGATGAAGGAAGAGAAGCAATGAAACCTAAATACATCGAAACTATCAATTCAATGTATGAAACCCTTCACCCGGAGGTAGAAAAAGAGCTGGCAAAAGAGCTTCTTCAATTATATGTTGAAAGAGTACCGCTAAAAAATCAGCTTAAATCCATTTCACAAGGTAAAATTACTGTAAATAACATAGAAAATTTAACAGAAAGCTCTTTATTTAAAGATAAAGAATCCATTATCAACTTTATTAACCATCCATCCAAAGAAGTTTTACACAACGATCCCCTCTATGTATTGTCTAAAGAAGCAGCAACTACATTAATGAACAAAACTGAGGGAGAGATTCAATTAAACGACACATTTGAAAAGTCTCAAAGACTTTTTATTGATGGATTAAGAAAAACTTTCCCTAAAAAAGTCTTTTACCCTGATGCTAATTCAACCATGAGACTAACCTACGGAACAGTTAAAACCTTAATGGATAATCCGGAAAAACCCAACGATGCCCGATTAAATTATTACACAACCTTAAAAGGTATGATTGCTAAATATAAAAAAGGTGATGCGGAATTTGATTTACCTCAGAAGTTGATCGATTTATACAATTCAAAAGATTATGGAGATTATGCTAATGAATATGGGGAATTACCGGTTGACTTTCTTTCAGATAATGACATAACTGGAGGGAATTCAGGTTCGCCCGTCATTAATGGTAATGGAGAACTAATAGGATTGGCATTTGATGGGAACTGGGAAGCCATGAGTGGAAATATTCAGTTTGACGAAAAGTTACAGCGATGTATAAATACGGATATTCGATTTGTATTATTTATAATAGAAAAATATGCAGGAGCAGAAAATCTAATTAACGAAATGAAAATAGTAAAATAAGTATTAATAGATATAAGTAGAAATTACGGGCGGGCGTCAAATGATTTTGGCGCCCGCTCGAATATAAAAACCCGTTCGTATGATTTAACCATTAATTTAAATATTAGTTTTTGTACAACTATAGATATTGCAGAACGACATCCCAATTAAAAGAGGGTGAAGAGTTAAGTATATCCTAGAATAGATGAATAAAAATAGAGTAGGATAAGAAGGAAATAAAATCGGGTTAACAGTGGAAAATAGGAGAAGTGAGAGAATTGGAAAAAAAAGGTTAAAAAAAGGTAAAAAAAAGTTAATGATTTATCTAATTGTTTAATAGTGAGTTATAGGTTTGGGGTTAAAAAAAGTCAAAAAAAAGTGCAGAAATATTTGGAGGATAAGAAAAAGTCTGTATCTTTGCACTCGCAATCCGGAATTACTGAGATAACGAAAGTAGCGAAGGGGCGCAAACAAAGAAGATCGTTGACATAAAGTTTCTTTTTTAAGAATGAAAAAAGAGACACAAGATAAAAAGACAAAACAGCAAACCTGGAATAATAACAAAGTTAATTCCATTTGAGTTTTAGGGATAACTACCATGTTAAAGAAACAAAAATTTTACAATGGAGAGTTTGATCCTGGCTCAGGATGAACGCTAGCGGGAGGCCTAACACATGCAAGCCGAGGGGTATTAAGGAGCTTGCTTCTTGAGAGACCGGCGCACGGGTGCGTAACGCGTATGTAACTTGCCTCTATCACTGGGATAGCCCGGGGAAACCCGGATTAATACCGGATATACTAAGTAGTAACCTTACTATTTATTCAAAGATTTATCGGATAGAGATAGGCATGCGTAGGATTAGTTAGTTGGTAAGGTAACGGCTTACCAAGACGATGATCCTTAGGGGGCCTGAGAGGGTGATCCCCCACACTGGAACTGAGACACGGACCAGACTCCTACGGGAGGCAGCAGTGAGGAATATTGGACAATGGGTGAGAGCCTGATCCAGCCATCCCGCGTGAAGGACGACAGCCCTATGGGTTTTAAACTTCTTTTGTATGGGGATAAACCTATCTACGTGTAGATAGCTGAAGGTACCATACGAATAAGCATCGGCTAACTCCGTGCCAGCAGCCGCGGTAATACGGAGGATGCAAGCGTTATCCGGATTTATTGGGTTTAAAGGGTCCGTAGGCGGATTTGTAAGTCAGCGGTGAAATCCTACAGCTTAACTGTAGAACTGCCGTTGATACTGCAAGTCTTGAATAGTATTGAAGTAGCCGGAATGTGTAGTGTAGCGGTGAAATGCATAGATATTACACAGAACACCAATTGCGAAGGCAGGTTACTAAATACCGATTGACGCTGATGGACGAAAGCGTGGGGAGCGAACAGGATTAGATACCCTGGTAGTCCACGCCGTAAACGATGGATACTCGCTGTTGGGCTTTAGGGCTCAGCGGCTAAGCGAAAGTAATAAGTATCCCACCTGGGGAGTACGACCGCAAGGTTGAAACTCAAAGGAATTGACGGGGGCCCGCACAAGCGGTGGAGCATGTGGTTTAATTCGATGATACGCGAGGAACCTTACCAGGGCTTAAATGGGAATTGACGTACCTAGAAATAGGTATTTCTTCGGACAATTTTCAAGGTGCTGCATGGTTGTCGTCAGCTCGTGCCGTGAGGTGTCAGGTTAAGTCCTATAACGAGCGCAACCCCTGCCATTAGTTGCCAGCGATTCAAGTCGGGAACTCTAATGGGACTGCCGGTGCAAACCGCGAGGAAGGTGGGGATGACGTCAAATCATCACGGCCCTTACGCCCTGGGCCACACACGTGCTACAATGGCCGGTACAGAGGGCAGCTACACAGCGATGTGATGCGAATCTCTAAAGCCGGTCTCAGTTCGGATTGGAGTCTGCAACTCGACTCTATGAAGCTGGAATCGCTAGTAATCGCATATCAGCCATGATGCGGTGAATACGTTCCCGGGCCTTGTACACACCGCCCGTCAAGCCATGGAAGCTGGGGGTGCCTGAAGTCGGTGACCGTAAAAGGAGCTGCCTAGGGTAAAACTAGTGACTGGGGCTAAGTCGTAACAAGGTAGCCGTACCGGAAGGTGCGGCTGGAACATCTCTTTTTTAGAGTACAGGAGTTATCACAAGATAACCCAAATGGAATTATTTTATTCCAGGAGTTTGTCTGTTTATTATTTAAGCTATAAATAATTATAATGATTAATATATAGTAATAAACAATAAGATTAAAAAATATCAAGTGTCACATGAAAGCAAAGAAAAATAAAAAAAGAAACACACAATATAATAACACACCCCTGGAACCATCTACGAGCACAGGAAAGACAGAAAGAGCTTAAAGTAAGTACAGGAAAGACCAAACAGACAGAGTCTCATAGCTCAGCCGGTTAGAGCGCTACACTGATAATGTAGAGGTCGGCAGTTCGAGTCTGCCTGAGACTACAAGATGACCAAGGGGAATTAGCTCAGTTGGCTAGAGCGCCTGCCTTGCACGCAGGAGGTCAAGGGTTCGACTCCCTTATTCTCCACAAGTATTAATAAAAATAACGAAAAAGCGTTATTTTTATAAAAGATACAAGATTATAACAAGTGTTGTTATACAGATCATTGACATTACTGGGATTTTATATAAAGAAATTAAACCGAGCAGCCGTCCTGAAAGGCGGCTAAGGAAAGAAATCGTTAAGAGCGTACGGCGGATGCCTAGGCTTTGAGAGGCGAAGAAAGACGTGGTAAGCTGCGAAAAGCTGCGGGGATTGGCACACACGAAGTGATCCGCAGATGTCTGAATGGGGCAACCCACTGTACCTAAGTACAGTATCCCGCAAGGGAGGCGAACCTTCTGAACTGAAACATCTAAGTAGGAAGAGGAAAAGAAATCAACCGAGATTCCGAGAGTAGTGGCGAGCGAAATCGGAATAGCCCAAAAGTTTATCTATGCGTAACAGAATACTTTGGAAAAAGTAACCAGAGAAGGTGAAAGTCCTGTAAGTGAAATTCATAAATAAATGACAATGAGTAGGGCGGGACACGTGAAATCCTGTCTGAATATGGGGGGACCATCCTCCAAGGCTAAATACTCCTCAAAGACCGATAGCGAACTAGTACCGTGAGGGAAAGGTGAAAAGCATTTCGATAAGAAAGATGAAATAGATCCTGAAACCGTACGCTTACAAGCGGTCGGAGCATCGTAAGATGTGACGGCGTGCCTTTTGCATAATGAGCCTACGAGTTAATTTCACTAGCGAGGTTAAGTAGTTCAGCTACGGAGCCGCAGCGAAAGCGAGTCTGAATAGGGCGTTATAGTTAGTGGGATTAGACGCGAAACCTTGTGATCTATCCATGGGCAGGTTGAAGCTTTGGTAACACAAAGTGGAGGACCGAACCGGTTGACGTTGAAAAGTCTTCGGATGACCTGTGGTTAGGGGTGAAAGGCTAATCAAACTGGGAGATAGCTCGTACTCCCCGAAATGCATTTAGGTGCAGCGTTAAGACAAGTATAATAGAGGTAGAGCTACTGATTGGATGCGGGGGTTTCACCGCCTACCAAATCCTGACAAACTCCGAATGCTATTATATGTTTCTTAGCAGTGAGGGCATGGGTGCTAAGGTCCATGTCCGAGAGGGAAACAACCCAGAGCAGCAGCTAAGGTCCCGAAATGTATACTGAGTTGAAAAAACGAGGTCGGACTGCCCAGACAGCTAGGATGTTGGCTTGGAAGCAGCCACTCATTTAAAGAGTGCGTAACAGCTCACTAGTCGAGCGGTCCGGCATGGATAATACTCGGGCATAAGTATACTACCGAAGCTCTGCGAAATAATATATTTCGGTAGGGGAGCATTCTGTTGGCGTCGAAGGTGTGAGGTGACTCATGCTGGAGCAGACAGAAAAGAAAATGTAGGCATAAGTAACGATAATGGGGGTGAGAAACCCCCACGCCGTAAATCCAAGGTTTCCTCAGCTATGCTAATCAGCTGAGGGTTAGTCGGGTCCTAAGGCTAATCCGAAAGGAGATGTCGATGGCCAATCGGTTAATATTCCGATACCCGCTGTAAATTCGAAGGAGGGACAGAGTAATGAAACTACCGCGTACTGACGGAATAGTACGTTAAAGCGTGTAGGTATATCTTTGATAGTTAAATGCGTCAAGGATGCCGAATGTGATAGTACCAGGAAGCTTCGGCCGAATGGATAGTGTAGGTAAGAGCTCTCAAGAAAAACTTCTAAGGCTAGTTTACAGTGGCCCGTACCAAAACCGACACAGGTGGATGAGGAGAGTATCCTAAGGCGCTCGAGTGAATCATGGTTAAGGAACTAGGCAAAATAGACCTGTAACTTCGGGAGAAAGGTCGCTCCCCGTAAAACGGGAGCCGCAGTGAAAAGGCCCAGGCGACTGTTTATCAAAAACACAGGACTCTGCAAAATCGAAAGATGACGTATAGGGTCTGACACCTGCCCGGTGCTGGAAGGTTAAGGAAGGATGTTCGGAGCAATCCAAAGCATTTGACTGAAGCCCCAGTAAACGGCGGCCGTAACTATAACGGTCCTAAGGTAGCGAAATTCCTTGTCGGGTAAGTTCCGACCTGCACGAATGGTGTAACGATCTGGGCACTGTCTCAACCATGAGCTCGGTGAAATTGTAGTATCGGTGAAGATGCCGATTACCCGCAATGGGACGAAAAGACCCTGTGAACCTTTACTATAGCTTCGTATTGACTTCGGGTAAATGATGTGTAGGATAGGTGGGAAACTATGAAGCGGCTTCGCTAGGAGTCGTGGAGTTGACGTTGAAATACCACCCTTTATTTATCTGGAGCCTAACTTCTGCAAAAGAAGGACATTGCGTGGCGGGTAGTTTGACTGGGGTGGTCGCCTCCAAAAGAGTAACGGAGGCTTTCAAAGGTACCCTCAGCACGCTTGGCAACCGTGCGTAGAGTGTAATGGCATAAGGGTGCTTGACTGTGAGGCCAACAAGCCGAACAGGTGCGAAAGCAGGACATAGTGATCCGGTGGTTCCGCATGGAAGGGCCATCGCTCATAGGATAAAAGGTACTCCGGGGATAACAGGCTAGTCTCCCCCAAGAGCTCACATCGACGGGGAGGTTCGGCACCTCGATGTCGGCTCGTCACATCCTGGGGCTGGAGAAGGTCCCAAGGGTTGGGCTGTTCGCCCATTAAAGTGGCACGCGAGCTGGGTTCAGAACGTCGTGAGACAGTTCGGTCTCTATCTATTGCGGGCGTTAGAATTTTGAGCGGAGTTGACTCTAGTACGAGAGGACCGAGTTGAACAAACCTCTGGTGTATCAGTTGTGCCGCCAGGTGCACCGCTGAGTAGCTAAGTTTGGATGAGATAAGCACTGAAAGCATATAAGTGCGAAACTCGCCGCAAGATGAGAGTTCTTTTAAGGGTCGTGGGAGATCACCACGTTGATAGGCTGTAGGTGTAAGGGCAGCGATGTCCCAGCCGAGCAGTACTAATTACCCGTAGGTTTCGTCCAATAGTATTAAAACAAACATACAGAAAAACAAGCCGTTTTTCAGGAAGCTGGAAGGTTCAATTTATTTATATAAAATCCCATTAAGATATTTTAGGCGGTTATAGCGTCAGGGCCCACCTGTTCCCATTCCGAACACAGAAGTTAAGCCTGACTGCGCCGATGGTACTGCTACTTGCGGGAGAGTAGGACGCCGCCGGATTTTTAAACATGAAAACCCTTAATCAGAAATGATTAAGGGTTTTTTTATTTAATTTATCTTTTTTAATTCTATTTCTACTACTCAATAAAAACCATTATAGTTATATCTATAACCAATTCTATACCTAGCTCTATCGCTCTGATTGTTTTTGATTAATTCAATTTTTTTTATATTCTCTCTTTAAGTTCAGCTTTTATTTATTTAAGCCTTTAAAAAATAAGTAATAAACCGATAAGAAATTAATAACATAGTCATAATATATATTTAGCATAGAATATTGAAATTAGATTAAATTTTTAAATCTTTTCAATTACTACAAATTCATAGTACTTAATTTTTTCTAATTATCCTGGATACTTATACATTATATTTAGTAGTAAAAAAGTATGATATATGTCTCATTGCGAAATTTTATTGAATGTATTAACTTCGCAGCAGAATTAAATAATAAATGGTTGTTATATTTTGAAAAAATGAGTTTTTTATAATAATTTTATTTCGGATTTAAAAATGTTTTAGGATAAGTTAAATGACTTTCTATCAATTTTACTTCTGAATTATAAATTAATTATATGTCTGCTATTTAGTTGCACAAATGGTATATGCTATAAGCTCCATATGTATGTTTAAACTGCTAAACATTAAAATCATTTTTTATTATTAAAGCTCCGTGTTATTAGATAATAACATTGATATTATTATTTATAAAATTATATTATGAACACAAATATATTAAAATTTTTATTAGTTATCTTCATAGGTGTTGTGCTTTGGTTTATTCCAGCACCTGAAGGTGTCAACGAAAAAGCGTGGCATCTTATGGCAGTATTTATAGCTACGGTATTGGGATTGATACTATCTCCATTTCCTTTGGGAGCGATGGCTATATTTAGTATGACCGTAGTAGTAGCTTTAGATTTGGTTCCTATGAAAGGAGCCTTAAAAGGATTTAGTGATACTACAATCTGGATGATTGCTTGTGCATTTTTTATATCAAGAGGATTTATCAAAACAGGTTTTGGTAGAAGAGTGGGGTATCTGTTTATAAGTAAACTTGGAAATAGTTCACTGGGATTATCTTATGGATTGGTCATGACCGATTTTATTTTTGCACCTGCAATGCCTTCGACTTCAGCACGCTGTGGGGGGATTATTACTCCTTTATTTTTATCAATTTCTGATGTGTACGATTCTACTCCCGAAAAAGGAACTCAAAGAAAAATCGGTGCATTTTTAGTACAGTGTATATTTCAGTGTAATGCAATTACCTGCGCAATGTTTTTAACATCTATGGCAGGAAATCCTATGATTGTTAAACTTGTTAAAGATATGGGATATTCTATATCCTGGACAGATTGGGCTTTAGCTGCTATAGTTCCTGGATTAATATCGTTAACGGTAATACCTTACATCATATATAAAATATATCCTCCGGAACTCAAAAATACCCCTGAAATGAAAGCAATTGCAAAAACTAAGCTTAAAGAAATGGGTAAGATGACTACTAAAGAATGGATTGTTTTAGCTGTGTTTGCTTACTTAATAGTTTTTTGGATATTAGGCTCATTTTTAAATATAGATGCAACATTTACCGCTTTTGTTGGTCTATGTATTTTGTTATTAACAAAAGCATTGGACTGGAATGATGTAATCAGTGAAAAGGAGGCCTGGCATACCATCATCTGGTTTTCAATTTTAATGACTTTAGCTGCCCAGCTTAATAAACTAGGATTTATTCCATGGTTTGGGAATTATGTTGCTAAATCTGTTGAAAACTTAAATTGGATGCCAATGCTGCTTATTTTACTCTTGGTTTACTATTATATACATTATCTTATGGCAAGTGCAATAGCTCATATCAGTGCAATGTATGTCATATTCGTTTCTATATCCATTGCTGCAGGAGCTCCACCTTTGCTAGCAATTCTTTTATTTGCATTTTTTAGTAATCTAAATATGTCTATTACTCACTATTCCAGTGGACCGGCACCTATCTTATTTGGTTGCGGCTATGTTCCATTAGCAAAGTGGTGGAAAATAGGATTTATTATGAGTTTGGTAATTCTGTTTATATGGTTATTTATAGGTACAATATGGTGGAAAATTTTAGGACTTTTTTAAACTAAATAATTATATGATTATTAATACGTCTTTTTACTGGAATGATAATCAATAAGATACTAAAATAATCATTGATTACTAAAATGTTATAATTAAAGATCTAAAATTTCTAAAATTGTATACTATTTTTATCTTAAAAGTAGTGTAGGTAAATAGGTGTAATTTGTATATAAATCTATTTATAATAGATATAAACTACACCTTTATAAGTGTTTGATGTAGTTAATACATATTTTTTTTATTATCAAATGAAATTATATTTATGATTTTTGATTACTTTTGAAAGTTAGTTAGTCATCTAATTATAACAAATTTAAAAAGTAAACTAATGTATTACAGTATTCACTTATAAAACTACTCATGGATAAAACGATAGAAAAAAAATCAATAACCTTAGAAGAAATTCAAAATTTTAAAGGTAGGTATCCTAAACAATTATGGTATCTCTTTTTCTCAGAGATGTGGGAACGTTTTTGCTTTTACGGAATGAGAGGGATGCTAACCTTTTTTATGGTTAATCAATTATTTTTTAAAGAAAAAGATGCCCAACTACAATATGGAGCAACACAAGCTTTCGTTTATGCGTTTACTTTTGTAGGAGGTTTATTTGCAGATAAAATATTAGGTTTTAGAAAATCTTTATTTTGGGGTGGTTTATTAATGATTGTAGGTAGTTTAATATTAGCCTATGATCCCAGACAGTTTTTCTTTTTAGGTATAAGTTTTACAGTTATAGGAACTGGTTTCTTTAAACCTAATATCTCTACTATGGTAGGTTCGTTATATAAAAAGGGAGATATAAGAAGAGATGCAGGTTTCTCTTTATTTTATTCAGGAATTAATTTAGGGGCTTTATTAGGAGGATACATTTGTGTATCTATAGGAAAAGTAGGTTACATAAAATTAGGTTCATTGGAAATCGGGAAATCCATAATTCCAATTGAAGATTCATGGAATGTTGCTTTTGGTTTAGCAGCAATTGTGATGGCTATTAGTTTGGTTACCTTTACATTTACTCAAAAGTCTTTAGGTCCTATCGGTTTGTCACCGTTTAAAAATTCTTCTATTTCTGATAAAAAAGTCAGATGGTATGAATACGGGACCTACATAGGTTCATTAGCAATTATACCCGTTATTATGACAATGGTGGCTAAAACTCAATTTACAGATTGGTTTATGTATATAATAGGGCCTGGAACTTTAATTTATTTGTTCTATGAAATGACTAAATATTCAAAAGTAGAAATCAAAAAATTATTTGCTGCTTTAATATTTATTATTTTCTCTATTTTATTTTGGGCATTTTTTGAGCAAAGCGGGGGATCATTAAGTATTTTTGCTGCATACAATCTTAATGATACAATTTTAGGATCTATTAAATTAGATCCAAATGCTGTTAATAACTCTTCCAATGCGCTATTTGTTATTATTTTCGCCCCGATAGTGGGATTATTATGGTTTGCTTTAGCAAAGAAAAAAATAGAACCTAATACAGTAGTCAAATTTGGTTTAGGTTTTTTATTCTTATCTGGTTCATTTTATATATTATATATAACTAGGTTTTTTTCTGATGCCAATGGAGTTACTTCTTTAGATGTATTTACCATTGCTTATTTTGTTATGACTTTAGGAGAGCTTTGTCTATCCCCAATAGGATTATCTATAATGACTAAGTTATCACCTATAAAATTACAAGGTGTAATGATGGGAATGTGGTTTTTAGCTAGCGCTTACGGGCAATATGTGGCAGGAATTTTAGGAGCAGGTATGACAAATGCTGATGAGAACGCATCTAAAATGGATAAGCTGATTGCTTTTACTGATGGATATCAACAACTTTCACTATACGCTTTAATTGCAGGTTTGGTTTTGATAATAATATCACCATTAGTAAGAAAACTAATGCAAGAAATTAAATAAAGAATAATTGAGCCTATATAAATTTATGAAAGAACAAAATACTACAACCACTAATTTTTTTGACACCAAGGTTTTAGGTCATCCTGCAGGATTATTTGTATTATTTTTCACAGAAATGTGGGAACGTTTCTCTTTTTACGGGATGCGCGTTTTACTTATCAATTTTCTTACAATGGCAGTTATAGGTTCCAACCCTGGTTGGGAATGGACATCTACTAATGCCGGAGCTTTATTTGGTACTTATGCAATGCTTTTATATCTAACTCCTATAGTCGGTGGAATTGTAGCAGATCGAATTGTTGGTTATCGCTGGGCCGTAGTAATAGGAGCAATTATCATGACTTTGGGACATGTATCTATGGCTGTGGAAACAGAATTTTCACTTTATTTAGGATTAATTTTATTAGTAGTAGGAACCGGTTTTTTTAAGCCTAACATGACTTCAATCATTTCTGAAATGTATAAAGACTTACCGGAAAAAAAAGATGGAGCATATACCATATTCTATATGGGTGTAAATGCAGGAGCTTTTTTCGGAATGATGCTTTGCGGATATCTGGCCGAAAAGATTGGATGGAGCTGGGGATTTGGACTGGCAGGAATATTTATGCTTTTAGGAACTATACAATTCTGGTTAGCTAAACCTTTATTTGGGAATATTGGAGGGATTCCATCAAGAAATGAAGAAATCAAGCCTATAAATGTAAGAGAAGAAGAAAGTGTAGAAAAGAAAAACCCATTCACTATTTTAGATAAAATAGTAATTATAATTGTTTCCATAATTGGATTAGCTTATGCAATTAATGATCCATTATCTAAAATTGGTAATATACATATACTACCGGAAGAATTTATTATAAGTAAAGACATATTAGAAGGCCCGTTAGTGTTATCAATCATAGGTCTGATACTTTTACTGATAGTAGTTATTTCAAGAATTTCCCGTTACGAAAAAGTGGTTAGAGACAGAATGATAGTTGTCATCATATTTGCTCTGTTTACTATTTTCTTTTTCCTTTCATTTGAACAGGGAGCTACCTCATTAGTGCTTTTTGCCAGAGATTTCACAGGAAGGGTAGTTGAAGGGCAAGCAGCAACTATATATATAATTATAAATACGTTGCTTACCGTTGTTCCTTTAGCAATTGTGTCATGGGTACTTTTCCTTTTGTTTAAAAGGACTCATCATAAAATTTTATCTTCTAATATTGTCTTAGGATCAAGTTTTTTAATCATTTGGGGAATTGTTATCTGGATGCTCAACAACGATATTAATTCGCATGCCTATGAAATTGAATATACAACCGTTAGAATACCCAAATTAGATAAAAAAACACAAAAACAAGAAGTTGATAAACAAGGGAATTTAGTTTTTGAATATGTTCCGGTTACAGAATCTTATGAACTTAAGCCCACAGATAAAACAGAGAAATTTAAAACTACTATAGGTTCCTCTAAAGCTCATAATATAGGTGATAAACTGATTGTTCATGAAGAAATAGGGACCTTAATACCATTAACTAAAGAGCAGGAAGAAAAAGTTCGTCTTGAATACAAATTAGCGAAAAAACAATCCGGACTAATTGAAGCTAAGATTTCTGAATTCAGAGACAGTAAAGTAGAAATTACCACCTCGTGGTTCAGTATTTTAAATTCTTTCTTCATCATTGCATTTGCATCTTTATTCACTAAGTGGTGGGATAGTAAATATAATCCGAGTGCCGCAGTAAAATTTGGTCTTGGATTAATCATTATGGCAATAGGTTTCGGAGTTTTAGCTTTTGGTTCTCAGTCAATTCCACAAGGAGCTACGGCAGGTGTAGTACGAGTAAGTATGATATGGTTGATTCTGGCCTATTTATTTCATACTTTAGGTGAGTTATGTATCTCGCCGGTAGGCTTATCTTACGTAAGTAAACTGGTTCCGGGAAGAATGATAGCCTTTATGTTTGGTATGTGGTACCTGGCCATTGCAATCGGTAATAAGTTAGCTGCTTCATTGGGAGGTATGATAGAAGATATGGCAGAAAAATCAAGTATGACCAATTTTTTTCTTATTTTTACCATTATACCAATTATAGCAGGAGTTATTGTAATTTCTCTAAGTCCACTAATGAAAAAACTCATGCATGGTGTAAAGTAAATCATAAACTAACAAAAAATAAATATGAAAATTATCATTGTTGGGATTATTGCCAATTTGATCCCGTTATTAAGTTTTTGTTTTCAGATAATAGAAGACAGTACGATTTTAGCTTATACCTTTATTGTTGTAATATCATTATTTTGGATTCTTTCTGTGATCGGAGCTATGATTCTGCCAAAAAAAAGAAAGGCAGGTGCAATAATGGTTATAATAGGAAGTTTTATATATATTCCTATAGGGTTTATTGCAATAATAGGAGCTAGAAAACTATTAGATAAAAAAAAATTAACTGATTTAGAAGAACGCAGAAAAATATCCAGAAATTTAAGTCAAAAATCATAGATCATTATGGAAAATAATCAAATCACAGAAGAAAAACATTATTACGCAAGAAAATTTTTATTATTTTTAATAATAACCTTTACTATTTTATTATTTACGAGTATTTTTTTATTAAATAATGCAACATTTGTCGTATCAATTTGTATTTTAAATATAGTTATACAAATAATTAGATATAATTCAGCTGTAGTTGAAATAGGAAATGATTATATAAAGTTAAAAAAAGGGATTTTTGCTGCATCAAGATATATATTGTTTAATGAAATAACTTCTTGGCATCAAGAGGGTAAAAAAATTATAGTTAATTATATTCTTAATGACTCTAGTGAAGAAAAAAAAGAATTTATATATACAGGGGCTATGGAAGAAAATGTTAAAGAATCTTTATTAAAAGATTTAAACAAAATACATACAGTATAATTCTTTTACATAATAAAATATTATTTAATATAATTTCAAAAATTGTATCAATTACCTATACAACCGTTTCAATTTCCGGATTTACATGTAGAAAATCAGCTTTTTATTAAAAGAGAAGATCTGGTACATCCTATTATATCAGGGAATAAATTCTGGAAAATGAAATACAATCTGGTAAGAGCAAAAGAAATGCAATGTGAAACACTGGTTACTTTTGGTGGAGCCATGTCTAATCATATTGTTGCTACTGCCGCCGCCGCCAATGAAAATGGTTTTAAATCTGTAGGAATAATCCGAGGGGAAGAGTTGGCAGATAAATGGCAAAATAATCAGACTTTAGCAGAAGCCAGCAGTTTAGGGATGGACTTTTACTTTATTTCCAGAAGTGAATACAGGTTGAAGGACAAATCAGTAGTTACGCAGGGAATTTTAAAAAATATAAAAAATCATTATCTTGTTCCTGAAGGAGGAACTAATTCATTAGCAGTACAAGGAGCAGCAGAGATCTTAAACGAAGAAACCCATAAGTTTGATATTATAACTACGGCTATGGGAACCGGGGGCACATTATCCGGACTATCAGTCGGAGCACAAAATCATCAACAAATTATGGGTTTCCCGGTTCTTAAAAATGCAGGCTTTTTAGTTAAAGATATCATAAAACTAACTGACAAACAAAATTTTACTGTAAATTTGGATTATCATTTTGGTGGATATGCTAAAGTGACCCCGGATTTGATTGATTTTATCAATAATTTTTACCTTCTCAATCATATCCCTCTCGATCCTGTATACACTGGTAAAATGATGTTTGGACTCAAAGAAATGTTAAGAAAGGGAGAAATAAGCTCTGATAAAAAAATTTTAGCCGTTCATACTGGTGGATTGCAGGGAATACGCGAGATGAATAAGTTATTGTCTCAAAAAAATAAAAATATTATTATTACATGAAAAAAATACTATTATTTGTAATATTAGTTCTTTCAGGTAGTTACATTATAGCTCAGGAACAAATTAAAAAAGATGAACTGTATATCCAAAGCTTTGCAAAAATGGCTGTACAGGAAATGGAATTGTATAAAATACCAGCCAGTATTACTTTAGCTCAGGGAATATTGGAAACAGGTAATGGACAAAGTGATTTAGCACAGTTTGCTAACAATCATTTTGGAATTAAATGTAAAGCGGAATGGGTAGGAGAAAGGATGTATCATGATGATGATTTAAAAGGCGAATGTTTTAGAAAGTATACATCCGCTGAAGAATCTTACAGAGATCATTCACGCTTTCTTGCAGAAAGGCCTTATTATAAAAATTTATTTTTATTAGACTCTAAAGATTACAAAGCATGGGCACATGGTTTAAAAAAAGCAGGGTATGCAACTAATCCGAAATATGCATATACACTTATCGGCTTAATTGAAAGATACCGATTAAATGAATTTGATTCTATAACGTCTATGGATGTATATGACAAATTAGCTCAATTATATCCGGACAGTTTTAAACTTCCACAGGAAAACAAACCTGAAATACAATTTGCAAAACTAAAGTCTGAATCAGTTAAAAAAACTGAACCTACAGCAGTTTTAGCTTCATATAACCCTGAGAAACCTCAGGCAGCAGTAAGAAAAAGTATAAATAAACCGAAAGATAATTTTGAATTTCCCAGTCTTCGAATCAGATTTCATCCCAATGGTAATTTAAAATTTATTGTTATAAGGGAAGGAGATACCTTGGAAAGTATAGCGAAAGCTTATAGTATATCTATAGATAAATTGCGTAGATATAATGACTTAACATCTAAAATAGAATTAAAAATTAATCAAAAAATATTTTTAGAGCCTAAAAAAAGTTCTGGTACTATAAAAGAATATGTAACCAGAGAAGGGGATAATATGTACAATATTTCCCAAAATAACGGAGTTTCATTATATGAATTATATAAAAAGAACTTAATGATGCCCGGACAGGAACCTAAAATTGGAGATATAATTTTATTAAAAGGTAAAAAAAGTTAAAAAGTACATTCAATGTTATATCAGAGAAGTAGTAAACTATTTGAAGAAGCTAAAAAATATATACCGGGAGGAGTGAATTCTCCCGTTCGTGCATTTAAGTCAGTAGGAGGAGTTCCTGTATTTATGAGATCAGCAAAAGGAGCTTATTTGACAGATGTGGATGGCAAAACCTATATCGACTATATCAATTCCTGGGGGCCTATGATTTTAGGACATAATCATCCGAAGGTTTTAGAAGCTGTAACCAAACAATTGGAAAGCGGTTTTTCATTTGGTACTCCAACAGAACTGGAAACAGAAATAGCGAAATTAATTGTGGATTCAGTTCCCGGAATAGATAAAGTGAGAATGGTAAATTCCGGAACGGAAGCGTGTATGTCCGCAATAAGACTGGCACGAGGTTTTACATCCAGAAATAAAATTATAAAATTTGAAGGCTGTTATCATGGCCATTCAGATGCTTTTTTAATCAAAGCCGGAAGTGGAGCAGCCACGTTTGGTAATCCCAACAGTCCGGGCGTAACGCCAGGTACAGCACAGGATACCTTATTAGCCGTATACAATGATATTGAATCAGTTAAATTACTATTTGAAAGCAATGAAGATCAGATTGCAGCTGTAATAATTGAACCCATTGCTGGTAATATGGGATGCGTGCCACCTGAAAATGACTTTCTTTTGAAATTAAGAAAACTATGTGATGATTATGATGCATTGTTGATTTTTGATGAAGTAATGACTGGTTTCAGAGCCCGGATGGGAGGAGTCCAGGAATTATTCAATATAAAAGCTGATATTGTTACTTACGGAAAGGTTATTGGAGGAGGAATGCCTGTTGGAGCTTTTGCCGCAAGAACTGATATAATGGACCATTTATCACCCGTCGGTTCTGTGTATCAGGCAGGTACTTTATCGGGGAATCCTATTGCAATGAGAGCAGGATATACCACTTTATCTTTATTGAAAGCAGATTCCGGAATTTTTGAAAGAATTACAAAATCTACAGAAAAATTAGCGGAAGAATTAAATACCATTTTTAAAACTGCGGGTATACAAACATGTATTACACAGTGTACATCCATGATGACTGTGTTTTTTGGAATAGATAAAGTATCTAATTTTGAAGAAGCAAGTAGAGCCGACCATTCTTTATTTAACAAGTATTTTCATTTTTTACTAAAGCATGGAATTTATCTTCCGCCTTCAGGATATGAAACATGGTTTATATCAGATAGTATCAAAAAACAGGAAATTGATAAGACATTAGATTTAAGTCGGAAATTTGTTTCAGACTTATCATATTAAATTGACAAAAAAGCAGCCCGATTGCAATTTGGCTGCTTTTTTTAAAAATCAAAAACTTCAATTACTTCAAGTTCTGTTTTAAAAGAAAGTATCTGATTTCCAAATCGGGAAAATATTAATTGATGTACTTCCTGAGAATCTTCTTTGTAGTATTCATTTAGTTTCTCTTTAGTGTCAGCATAAAGTTGAATAGAATATGTATTTCCGGTTTCCTCGGGATGAGAAATAACTTTGGTAAATACTGATTTTTTAAATTTTTGAGTTTGGTATATTTTGGGAATATACACTTCTTTAAACCATTGAATCCAATCCTTCTCAATGGTATGTTCAACATGAAAACTTTCCGAGTATATGATCATTTTTTAGAACTTTTTAATTTTTATAAAAATTTTTAAAACACTTTATTGTGGCGGAAGAGCATATCCTTTAGAGAATCCAAACATACCTCGCTCTTTAATCATATTAGCAACCTCTTTAGGTACCTTATCTTCCCATCCCGTAATTCCCATTGCTATCTGTGCTAAAATCTTTTTACCATAGATTCTTAAATGGGCTTCGTCATATTCTTTAATGTCAACAATTCTTTCATTTTTCTTAAAATATTTATACAGATCTTTTAAGTTGTCATTAACTCTTAAATTTTCTGAAGTTAAAAGCTCTTCAGAATTAATATCTATATAAGGATATAAATAAATTTTCATTTGTTGCTTGAAAAGTTTACCAAAAGCTTCCATTATACCTCCTCCGAGATTACTGTAATACCCTTCTTCAAATATGTCAAGCAAATTGTTAACCCCCATAGTAATTCCGATTTTTTCAGTAGTAAAACGGCTAAAATAATCTACAAGTCTATAATATTCGGAAAAGTTGGAAACCAAAACCGTGTATCCCAATTTTCCCAACACATCGGCACGGTCCAGAAAATCACGTTCATTAATTTCTCCTGCGGCTCTTAAATTAGTTATGGTTATTTCAAATAAAACTTTTAAATTTTCAGAAGTCACATTCTCTTCGTTCATAAACATTTTTAATCCCTGATTACACATATCAATATTGACGTTGGTTACAGGCCGGAAACTACCTCTAAGGGCAAATATATTTTTTCTATATAATTCATCAGCAGGGAGAACATTTTTTCCGTTAGGTTCAAATACTATTGCATCTGTCATCCCGTTCTTAACCAATTGCAAGCTCATAAGTCGGTTATCAACATATGCATATCTGGGACCGCTGAAATTAATCATATCAACTTCAATTTGATCTGTGTTGATTTCGTCGTATAAAGATTCAATAATGGTTTTAGGATCCTCAGCATAATAAAAAGCCCCATAGATAAGGTTTACTCCTAAAACTCCCAAAGTTTCCTGTTGTAATTTAGCATCATTTTCGTGAAAACGTACATGTAAAATAATCTCATTGTAATCTTCCAGTTCGTCTAATTGGAATCTTATGCCCACCCAGCCATGTCCTTTAGATGTTTTATTAAAATTTATAGTGGTAACTGTATTAGCATAAGAGAAAAATTTTCTGCCTGGTGCACTTTGGCGATTGATTCGGTTTTCAATAAGTTTAATTTCATGATCCAGCATTCGCAATAACCGAGTCTGAGAAACATATCGGTTGTCTACTTCTTTTCCATATATGGAATCGCTGAAATCTTTATCATATGCAGATATGGCTTTTGCTATGGTTTTGGAAGCAGCTCCGGCTCTAAAAAAGTATCGAACGGTCTCTTGTCCTGCTCCTATTTCAGAAAAAGTACCATAGATATTCTTATTTAAATTTATTTGAAGAGCTTTTTGTCTTGGAGTTAATACTTGTCTGGAAGTAAGCATAAATTTTAAACTTTTGTTCGTAAATTTACAAAAATTATGGAATTAAGAAAATCTAAGATAACCTTCTTGGGCACAGGGACTTCGCAAGGTATACCGGTGATTGGTTCAACGCATCCGGTATGCCTGTCAAGTAATCCTAAAGACAAAAGATTGCGTACTTCTGCTTTGGTTGAATATTGTGGTTTGGATCTTTTATTAGATTGTGGCCCCGATTTTAGAATGCAAATGCTCAGAGAGAATAAATCTAATGTGGATGCAGTATTACTTACTCATGAACATAACGATCATGTGGGCGGATTGGATGATTTGAGACCTATAAATTTTATAAAGGGAGAAGACATACCTATTTATGCATTGCCACGTGTTTTGAATGAAATTCGAACCCGTTATTCATATGCTTTTGCAACTATAAAATATCCCGGAGCTCCCGGCTTTGATACAATTGAAATTGACGGAGCATTTAAAATTAAAGATAATATTATTTACCCGATACAAATTTTACACGGAGAATTGCCAATTTTGGGATATAAAATAGGAGAGTTAACTTATATAACCGATGCTTCTCATGTTTCAATAAATGTAATAGAAAGTGTAAGCAAAACGGGTATTCTTGTTATTAATGCATTGCGTCAGGAACCTCATCATTCTCACTTTTCTTTGGAGCAAGCCTTGGAAGTTGTTGAGAAAATTAATCCGGGAATAGCATTTTTAACACATATCAGCTACAATTTAGGATTTCATGATGAGGTTCAGAAAGATCTACCACCTAATGTATTTTTGGCATATGATGGTTTAGTGGTTGATTTTTAATGTATTATATTTTATTTTATAAAAATTGGTTTAAAAAATAAAAGTTAAAAAGCATAAGAAACATTAATTTATTTCACTTATTTATTACGATTTTGTAAGTTTGTGTCAACCTAAATTTTAAATGTAGATGAATAGATCAGTATATGTAGCAACGACCAGTCCTAACAGTGGAAAATCATTGATTAGCCTGGGAATTGTGCAGATGGTTATGAGAAGAACTCCTAACATAGCCTATTTCCGACCGATTATTGACGATATTGAAGAAGGTATGAAAGACAATCATATCGAAACTATGATTTCTTATTTTAATCTGGAAGAGAACTATGAAGATGCATATGCTTTTACTAAAAGTGAAGTTATAGATCATCAGAATAACGGTAGATTAAACGAACTTTATGATGTTATTATACAAAAATATAAAGCACTGGAAGATAAATACGATTTTGTTTTAATAGATGGAACAGATTTGTCGTCCGAAAGCAACTCACTTGATTACGATTTAAATATTGTAATAGCTAAATCTTTAAATATACCGGTAGTTTTAGTAGTTAAAGATTCTTTTAAAACCACTCATGATTTATCTAAGAATATAAGTCTTGAAGTTGATAATTTCTTGAAAAGAGATAATAAAGTTATTGCAGTTATTGTAAATAAATCAACTAAACCTATTGATGAGATAACAACCAAATTCAGAAAAAGAATTACTGACGATTCTATTTTGTTTTCAGTTATTCCGCAAGATAAATCTTTAAGCTTTCCCACATTGAAAGAAGTTGCGGATGCCTTAGGTGCCGAAATTTTATTTGGAAAAGATAATCTTGACAGGCCGATAAAGAAATTTATTATCGGAGGTATGCAACTGACCAATTTTATGAACTATGTTGAGGAGGATTGTGTAGCAGTGATTCCTGGAGACAGGTCAGATTTAATTGCTGGTGTATTGTTGTCTAACTTATCTAATTTTCCACGTGTTTCCGGATTGATATTGACTGCCGGAATGTCGCCTGAAGCTACTATTGTGAAACTGATTGAAGGTTCTAATGTAAATCTGCCGATTATGTTGGTTGATTCTGGAACTTTTGAGACGGCAACTACAGCTGCAAATATAAAATCTTCAATTTATCCGGAAGCTATTAATAAAATTAAAAAGAATATTGATCTATTTGAAGAATATGTAAATATACCTGAACTGGATGATAAAATATCTTCTTTTAAAATAGGAGGGATAACTCCCCGAATGTTCCAATATAATTTACTAAGAACTGCTAAGTTAGCGCAAAAGCATGTAGTTCTTCCTGAAGGAAGCGATGATAGGATATTAAAGGCAGCTTCAATGCTGGCTGAAGACGAAATAGTAAAAGTAACCATATTAGGAAAACCGGAAGAAATAAAACAAAGAGCAAATCAATTAGGATTGCCGTGGAATGAAAATTATATTTCGTTGTTGGATAATACGGAAAGTGATAAAATGGATGATTATGCCCAAACACTTTTTGAGCTAAGGAAAGATAAAGGTATGGAGCTTGCTCAGGCAAAAGATTTAATATTGGATGCTTCATATTTCGGTACTATGATGGTTTATAAGGGAGATGCTGATGGAATGGTTTCAGGAGCTCAAAATACAACAGCTCACACCATACGTCCGGCATTGCAGTTTGTTAAAACAAAACCGGGAATAAAAACGGTTTCTTCTGTATTCTTTATGCTTTTGCAGGATAGAGTTTTAGTGTATGGAGATTGCGCTGTCGTTCCTAATCCTACTTCCGAGCAACTTGCAGATATTGCAATTTCTTCTGCCCAGACAGCTAAAGCTTTTGGGATAGAACCAAAAATAGCTATGTTGTCCTATTCTTCAGGAAATTCAGGTTCGGGAGAAGAGGTAGATAAAGTAAGAAAAGCAACGGAACTGGTTAAAGAATCACGCCCTGATTTACTTGTTGAAGGACCTATTCAATACGATGCAGCTGTGGTTCCTAGTGTTGGAAGTAGTAAAATGCCGGGTTCACAAGTTGCAGGTCAGGCAAATGTGCTTATTTTCCCTGATTTAAATACGGGGAATAATACGTATAAAGCCGTACAGAGAGAATCCGGTGGTTTAGCCTTAGGACCAGTTCTTCAAGGGTTAAAAAAACCTATTAATGACTTAAGCCGTGGCGCTAAAATTGAAGATATTTACAACACAGTAGTTATAACAGCTATTCAGGCTGCAAATGATCAATAAAGAGTTAAATTGACAAAAATATGTAAGGAAATCAGCGGCCGAAAATATCTAAGAAATTAAAAGTTTCTTTAAGTCTGATTCCTTTATCTGTTTTTTGTAAAGTACATAGTTCATGACTAACATCATGTTCAAAAAAGAAAAGATAATCCTGTTGTTCCGCAAGACGCAGGATTTTTTCTTTTTCATTTAAAGTTAGTAATGGCCGTGTATCATATCCCATTACATATGGCAAGGGAATATGTCCGGTAGTAGGAAGAAGATCTGCTGCATAAATCATCGTTTTTCCCTCAAATGATATAACCGGAAGCATTTGTTTATCAGTATGGCCATCCACAAATAGAATGTCAAAACCAAGAGGAGAATCTTTAAGATAATTATCCTTAGGTATATCAATAAATTTAAGTTGTTCACTTTCCTGAATTGGAAGAATGTTTTCTTTTAAAAATGAAGCCTTTTCTCTCGGGTTAGGATTTACAGCCCATTCCCAATGATTCTGATTACTCCAGTAAGTTGCATTTTTAAAGGTTAACTCATACTTGGTTTTCTTTTTATTCCATTTTACAGCTCCTCCGCAATGGTCAAAATGCAGGTGAGTCAGAAAAACATCCGTAATATCATCTGTGGTAAAACCATATCGAGCTAAAGATTTTTCAAGAGTTTCCTCTCCCCATAAATGGTAATAACCGAAAAATTTGTCAGATTGCTTATTTCCCAGACCAGTATCGATTAAGATTAATTTTTTTCCGTTTTCCACCAATAAGCATCTCATTGTTAAATCAATAAGATTATTAGAGTCGGCAGGATTAGTTTTTTGCCATAGAGATTTCGGTACCACACCGAACATGGCTCCCCCATCTAATTTAAAATTACCGGTTTCAATAGGATATAGCTTCATAAATTTGTTTAAATTGGTTCTTGTAAATTAAGGATAATTTTTTACTTATAAAAAACTTAAGGAACAAATAATATGAAAACGGGTAGAAAGCGTGCAGTATATTGACCCAAGCGTAAAGAAATCACAATTAATTGAAATTTTAATTTATAAAGTTTAAATTATTTTTGATATAGATAACTTTAAGAAATAGTAATAAAATTATAATATAACTAAAGGCAAATATAGTTTTAATTTGATAATAGTTAACACAGCACATATCATAAACAGATAGTTATAATGGGGAAGACTGAAGGCTGACTAATTGGTATAATTTGTGAATTTAGAATCAATAATATATAATTATAAAAAGTATGAATGATGCAGTTAATTTAAAGTTAGAAAATCAGAATACTATCATAGATCAGCTACATTATTTTATTGCTGATAATTTTCCAGATGGTACTGTGCTTTTTTTTCAAATTTTTGTAAAAGCACTTTTATTACTGAGTATATTCATTATTCTGGATCTGTTTCAAAGAAAAATTTTAATCCGCTTAATCCGTAAGTGGGTTCCCAAAACTAAAAATATATGGATCAACACGTTTATCAAAAAAGATGTTTTTACTAGTTTTTTTCATTTACTTCCGTTAGGAATCTGTTATTGTCTGGTTCCGCTCATATTTTATCATCATCCGCAAAGCTTTCATATTTTAGATTTAATTTTTAGTATTTTACTATTAATATTTCTTTCCAAATTTTTTATTCATGTAATAGATGTATACACTGAGATAAAAAGTAAAGACCAAAGTTATAGGACAGTAGCATTAAAGACTTTTTCGGAACTGTTTAAATTGCTGATTATTTTGTTTACCTGTTTTATAGTTGTTTCAATTCTTTTTAATCTTTCAAGTGCTAAGATATTTGCCTTTTTGGGTGCTATTATGGCTGTAATTCTACTTATTTTTAAAGATCCTATTCTTGGTTTTGTGGCTGGATTAAACATTGCTAATTCTAAGCAGATAAAGGTTGGTGACTGGATTTCGGTTCCAAAGTACGGACTGGATGGTAATGTGAAAGATATTAATTTGGTAACTACTAAAATTCAAAATTCTGATAAGACTGTTTCAACGATACCGACTTATGATTTAATAGCTACAGAAGTTAAAAATTACGAAATTATGCGTTCTTCAAATACTCGAAGGATAAAAAGATCTCTAACTTTTAACTTTAAGTCTTTTAAATTGTTGGACGAGTCTATATTAAATAATTTAACTAAGATTGAGTTGCTCAGTTCTTATCTGCAAAAGAAAGAGAAAGAGATTAAAGATCAGAATAGTACAGATTTTGTGTATCCTATTCTTGATGAGGATAATGATTATATTACTAATATTGGAGTATTTCGTTATTATACTCAGTTGTATCTTGAAAATAATCCCAGAATATCAAAAAAGGATACTATTATGGTACGACAGTTAGAACCTACAATATACGGTCAACCGGTAGAGGTGTATTGTTTTTCCTCAACCTCAGACTGGAAAATGTATGAGGATACCCAAGCCTTGCTTTTTGAGCATTTAATTGCAGTTACCCATTTATTTCAGTTAGAGCTTACCTTGGTTAGTCCATCCTAGTTTATTTTGACTAATTTCTCCAGTTCTTTAACCCCTTTTTTAGTAGCAATTGAACGGATTAAAAGATCCGAATAATTTAGGTTAACCTGATTTTGAACAGAGCTAGTGTCATCAGTTTTTGTTTTATCCATGATAAGCTGAATAGTTAGGTAAATATATTCGGCAGTTATTTTCTTGTTTATTTTTGCTCGGTATACTCCCTCATCAATCCCCAGACTTATATTGTTTTTCAATAAGTTTTTAATGAAGGTTTGTTGCGCAGCAAGGATTTCATGAAATATTTCGGGATAGAATTTTTCAAGTTGAAAAGTTATTTGATCTTTTTTTATCAGAAACATTTCGCTCAGATTTTCCAGGATTAGTAATATTTGATGAATTATGTTCTGATAATTTTTTATTTTGCATTCCATATCACTCATAGAACATGAGAGGCACTCTGAAAAGGTGATTTTAATAAGTTCCTCTTTACTTGAAAAATGCTCATACAAAGTTTTTTTGGACATTCCCAGCTCGCTACTTATCATATCCATAGTTACCACTTTTACTCCGATTTGTGTAAATAAATCTAAAGCTTTGGATATTATTTTTTCTTTTATTATATCCATTTGGATTATTTTTATTGCGTAAAGATATAAATAAAAACCGATTAAGTATAATCGGTTTTCTTGACAGTTGAAATTTTAATATCTATTATACAAAAAAAGCACTCTTTTTAAGAGTGCTTTTTTATATATAATTTTTAAATGTTTTAGAAATTGTAAGTAATACCTGCGTTCCAGGTTCTTCCGTTACCAAAATAAACCCGGTTGTTTACGTTGATACCTTTAAAAGTGTCGACTCCACTAACCGCTTGTAGATTATCCTTAGAGTAGGTCATAAATACATCATTTAATGCATTGTTAACATTTACTCTGAACCTTAGATTACTTGAGTTAAAATAAATGCTGTAACTAGCACCTAAATCCAACGTAAAATATTTAGGTAATTCTATCAATTCAATTTTTTCATTAGCTTTAATATAAGCAACATCAAAATCAGAATATAATTTTTCATAACGGTTCAGGTCTGCATCGAAAGAAAAGCCTTTAAATGGTTTATAGATTACTCCGACTCCGTAACTGAATTGAGGAGCGTTAGGTGTCTTAACACCATCAAGAAGTATATCTTTTTCAGCGATAATAGTTGATAAATTGTCGGCATCGTAAGTTGTAGAGTGGGCATTACCGCTATATTCCCATTTACCTATGGATAAATGTCCTTTAAAATTTAATTGTCTAAAAGGTTTAGCTGTAAAGTCAACTTCAATTCCCTGGTGCAATTCATCAATACCTGTTCTGTTTTCAATAGTATTTGCAGTTTGATTTGAAATTGTTTCTACTCTGTTATTCCAGGCAGTTCTATATGCATTTATATTAATATCTATAAATGAATAGCGTATTTGGTATCCAACTTCCACACCAACTATTTCTTCATTTTTAGCAAGTGGATTTACATCATTTTTATAATTTAAAAATAAATTATCTTGAAATGGTTGTCTGGAGTAGTATCCGCCATTTCCAAAAATATTATGGTGTTTATTAATTTTAAAGTTTATCCCTCCTTTTACATTGTAACCGGTATTATTTACTGTTCTTGATTTTTGATCTCCTGGAACATAATTAAAACGGTCTTTTCTGGAATGAGATTGTTCAGATACAGAACCTTGGATAAAAGCTGATATGAAATTATTAGAATACTCTAATTGTCCAAACCCACCAATATATTGAATAGTTTCATCGTAATCATAACCTATTCTTTGGCCTTTGCTTACATTTTGAAATAATGCGCTCCAAGGGTTTATACTGTAAGATTTGGTTATTATATTGCTTCCCCCATTATTAACATTAGGCGTTTTGTCATCAATACCCTCAAGACCTAGAAAATTGTAGGCTTTTCTAAAGTGTGTACCCGTATAAGTTCTTCCGTCTACCCCTACATTAAATTGTAAATTTTTGGAAATTTTATGATTGAAATTAGATACTAATCCATACCATTGATGATTGTTTACAGATGTTCTAAGTATGTAGTTCGATTTACTTGATCCAATTCCATCAATGTTATTTGATTGATTGTAATCAACTACCGCATCCCAGTTAATTTGTCCTGTTGTGCTATTTCTGTAATCTAATATACTTTTAGTACTTCCGAATCCTCCGGTACCACCACCTCTTCCCCAGGAAGCGTATAAAACGGTAGATAAGCTACTTTTTTCACTTATTTGCCAGTCCCAGTTTAAGTTGGCTACAGGCTTGTGGTAATAGTTAGTTCTTTCGGAAAGTTGTTGTCCGTCTAGCCAACCCTCATTTACGTTATATTTATATCCGTATTTTTTGTAATTATATATATTAGTAAAATAATTTTGATCATGTTTTTGAGGAGCGCCATAAATCATAAAGTTTATATTATGATTTTGATTTGGTTTGTACCCAATAGAAAAGAAGTAAATTTGACCTTCTCCTTTGGTGCCACGGTTATAACCGTCTCCTCTCCAGGTGGAGGTTAAGAATGAAACTCCCCATTTTCCTTGAAGTCCGCTGTTGTATTCATAAGTTGCTTTCCAGTAACCGTCATTACCTGCAAGAAAACGTGCGCTTGAACCGGCTTTTTTCTCAGTTGCATTGGTTACAATGTTTACGGTTCCACCTACTGATGAAATAGCTAGTTTAGAAGAACCTAGACCTCTTTGTATTTGTACGGTATTTGCAATATCGGTTAACCCTGACCAATTAGACCAGTAAATTTTACCGTCTTCCATTCCGTTTACCGGTTGTCCGTTAATTAAAAATGCGGTGTTGGACTGGTCAAATCCACGTACGGTCATACTAGATTCACCATATCCTCCAGATTCACTTCCAACAAAGACAGAAGGAGTGTTTTTCATAATTGCAGGAAATTCCTGATTTCCTGATTTGTCTTTAATTTCTTGTTTTTTTATGATAGATACAGCAACAGGGGTTTCTCTGTCTTTTGCAACGTCTATCACTCCTCTTCCAACGATTACGATGTCGTTTAGGATTTTGTCATTATTCAAAGAGTCTGATTCCACATTTTGAGAGTAAGCGGGAATCGAAAAGATTGCGGCCAGTACAACTGTGCCTAATACCCTTGTTTTAAGGTTCATACAAAATAATTTAATATTAGTTAAGTTGATTTGTTTATGTATGGCAAAAATAATAGTATTAATTAAATTTTAACAAATTAAGTTAAAAAATTAATAAAATCTTAATATCGCTAAAAAAAAGTATAAAATATAGTTTTATTTTATTTAAAAAGGCTAAATTAGTATGATATTTTTACTTTTTTATCTATTCTTTTAATTAATAGCTTGTATTTTTAGTTTAATTAAGTGAGTTAAAATCAGAGATATAATATATTAAGTATTTTACAAAGAGAAAATTTTAATTTTTTTTAACAATTTTTATTTAGAATGTTAAATATTGGGAAGCATCCATATTCTTTTTTCTTGTTTTTTTTAATTGTAGGAATTTTTTTAGGTAAAAATTTGGATTTATCTTATAAGCTCTGTTGTTTTTTACTTATTAGTACATTAATTATTTTATTCTTCATACTGAAACAGATAAAGTTTAAGATCATATATTCTTTAATAATTTTATTTAGCTGGTTTATATTAGGAGTTTTAGTATTAAAAATAAATTCATTTGTTCCAAACAACCATTATGTAAACTTTATAAATGAAAAAGAATTGCAATGCCTTACTGTAATTGTTGAAGAACAAAATAATTCATCTGAAAAATTTAGAAAGTATACAGCAGAGGTCCAATCAATTTCAAGTAATAATAAAAAAATAGTTACTGAGGGTAAAGTGCTATTATTATTGGATAAAGCTTTATATAAATCTGTACTGACTTTGGGGGATGAGTATGTGTTGACAGCGAAATTAAAAGATCCGCAAGGCTCTTTAAATCCACATCAGTTCGATTATAAAAAATATTTAGAACGTAATTATATTTTAAAAACAGCCAATGTTAAAAAAATAGTAGATAATAAGCCTCATAATTCCATCCTGTTTAAAATTAAAAATTTTAATCAGCAAATGGTGAAAAAAATAGAAGAATCAACATTAAGTTTAGATTCAAAAGAGTTCTTAAAAGCTTTTTTACTTGGAGACCGGGCGGATATGAAAAAACAGAACATTGATGCTTATTCCAAATCTGGTGTAATGCATTTAATAGCTATTTCGGGTATGCATGTTGCCTTTATATTTGGAATGATTTACAGTTTGCTGTCATTTTTGTTTAAAGGAAAGCATTGCAAATTACGAATTTTATCTTGTTTAGTGTTTGTCTGGCTATTTGGAATATTTGTTGGATTATCATCTTCTGTTTTTAGGTCGTGCCTAATGATCTCAATATATTATTGCTTTGTATTAGGTAAGAGATCTGCTAATATCTACCATAGTCTTTCTTTATCAGCTATAATTATTCTTTTATATAATCCTAATGAATTGTACTCCATCGGTTTCCAGTTGAGTTACATAGCTGTATTTTTTATGTCTTGGCTTTCTCCTATATTTGTAAATAGATGTAAGACTAAAAATAATAAAATAAACACCTATTTTATAGAGCCTATAGCAATATCCGTAT
Source organism: Apibacter raozihei (assembly GCF_004014855.1). NCBI lineage: Bacteria > Pseudomonadati > Bacteroidota > Flavobacteriia > Flavobacteriales > Weeksellaceae > Apibacter > Apibacter raozihei. The sequence continues at coordinate 758,541 of NZ_CP034930.1, read as the reverse complement.
CAGCTCAGCTGGGGACATTTCCATTTGTTATTTATCATTTTCATCAGTTTTCGATACTATCTATACCTACAAACATTCTAATTATTCCTTATAGCTTTATTATTACTTATTCCTCAATATTAGAATTGTTGATTATGTATTTTCCTACGTATATTCAATCGTACTTTTCTCATATTTATAATTTTTTAGTAGAAGTGCTCGTAGTGTTTACGCATAGTGTTTCATCTGTGGAATCTTGTAATCTTTCAAATGTATCTATTGGTTCATTAGAGTTATTTTTATTGTTTTGTGCCGTATTATACTTAAGGTATATATTCATCAATCTAAAAATGAAATTTTTTTTGTACCTATTACTAATACTTTCTTTTTTACAGATATTACGATTAATCGATCACTATCAATTTTCTGATCGTAAAGAAATTGTGGTATTTAACAATTATTTACCTTTGATAGGTTTGAGGGAAGGAGAGCAGCTTGTAGTATTTAAAAATGAAGAAGAGGATCTGAAAAAAATTAATTCATTTATATTGCAACCTTATATGACCGGAGAAAAAATCAAAAAAATTTATATATATAATTATTTAAAAAATAAAAAGATTCAGTGGAACTCTAAAACGATAATGGTATCTGATAATTTTAATTTGAAAAAAGTAAATGAAAAATCGGTTGATTATTTAATACTTACCGAAAATTTAATTACTAAAAATGCAGTTTTTTATAATCATTTTAAAAAAATAATTGTTGTAAATTATAAGTATGCCCATGATAATTCAAATGAAAATATGAATAATACAAAGATATGGAAAGTGGAAAATCAAGGATATTTTAAAGAAATATTTAAAGACTAAATTTTATCAATTATTTCTTTTTTTACATTTTTTACTGTTTCCAGAAAATCATCAGCCTGATAAAATCCGGTAATAACAAATACGGTTTCTCCACGGGCATTGATTAGTGCTATAGAAGGATAGCTTACTTCTCCTCCTAAAGTAAAATATGCTAGAGCCTGAATTCCACCACCTCTTCCATTAGATACCCATTGATAGCTTTTTCCTTTAAATGTGACATTCTCCTTAGATTCAGCATTAAATTTCACAGGAATGAAATTTTCATTAATGTAATCAACTACTTTTTGATCATGAAAAGTATAACGATCCATAAGTTTACACGGACCGCACCATTCAGTATAAATATCTACAAGAATAAGTCTCTGATCTCCCTTTTGTTGAATACTGTCTGCCTGTTGTATAGATTTCCATTGTATTAAATCATTTTCCTGAGAAAAAAGATGTATAGATACCATGAATAGTATATAGCATATAATATTTTTCATAACTGACTATTTGATGCAAAATTAGCTATTTAAGCTAACATAATCAATCAATTTAAAATTTTTAACAAAAGATGCGGTACAAAATAATTTTGATCATATTTTAATGCTAATACCCGTCAGAAAATTAAAACCACTTTGTGGATAATAATAAGGGGTATCATCATAATAATAGCCATTATTTTCGTATAAATTATTAAAAATATTATTAAGCAGAAGTTTTATACTGAAATTATTGACTTTTAAAAATTTAGGAGAATATTCAAAAATAAAATCAGAAGTAAAATATCCGTCCAATTTACCATTTCTAGGCTCTTCATTGGTAAGAAACTGGCTGCTTACATATTGATTGGCCCAGTGTATGGTGAAGTTTTCTAATGCTTTCCAGTCAATAATAAAATTCCCAATATAGTTGGGTGAAAAAGCAATATCCGTATTTCCTAGGTTAATTATAGTTCCTTCGGTTTCTTTTTTAAAATTTATATTTTTATTGATGCTCCAGGTTGAATTTGCATTCATACTTATTGCTGGAGATAATTGATATCCTGCAGAAAGTTCAATTCCGGTTCGAAAACTTTTACCACTATTTTCTCGGATAAATGTACCTACGTCATTAATTTTACCACTAAGAATTAATTGATCTATATAATACATACCGTACCAATTCGCTGAATACGAAAATGAGTTTAAATTTTGTTTAATTCCTAATTCTATATTATGTAAAAGTTCTGGTTTAACGTGAGTATTGTTTAAAATATCGTTTCTGCTGGGTTCTCTTTGTGCAAGACCATAGGTTAAATACAAATTTCCGTTATTAAAATCATAAGAAGTTCCAATTTTTGGATTTATAAAATTATAATTTTCACTGAAACTTAAAGGCCCTCCGTTTTTATAAATACTTTCACCACCAGGAGCATCATGTCCGTTATAATGGATGTTTCGATATTGAATATCACCAAATAATTCCAAAGATTTAGTAATTTTATAAATAGATTTTACAAATCCGGAAATTTCTTTCTTTTTAGCCTTGTTTCTATAGTACTCATGATCTTTTTGACTATTGGAAAAATATTCGGCCCAGATAACATTACCAAAATGATCTCCATCATAAATATTTGCCCCAAGACCTATTTCAATTTTCCATTTTTCGAATGAAGCAGAGAGGCGGTTAGTCGTTCCGTAAAAAACATTATCTAACCACTGCCTTCTGATCAAGTCAGAAGAAGTTATCGTTTCATTCCCAATAACTATAGGGGTAATTTTGTAATTAATTAATTTTGAGTTTTGCTTATATTCTTCATAATATCCTTCTCCCTTAGTAACAAATAAGGTAGAACTTAATTTCCAATAAATATTCAATTGTTGTTCAAAATATAAATGATAATGCTCTTGTTTATAATTATCAGTTTCGTTGTTGTAATATCGCTTAATATTGCCGTTTTCATCATAAATTGCCCCGCTGCTGTTAAAAGTCCTTCGTTCGGTCATTTGAATTTTATCGACCCCATTCCATGCTTGATATGACTTTTGTTTTCCTCCGAAAAGCATGATACCTATTTTTGTGTTATTTTTTTCATAAACACCATGAGTATAATATGAAAATAAATCGGAAAAAGCTCGATCTACATATCCGTCAGATTTAATAAATGATACTCTACTGTCAATTTTTATTTTGTCATTCCATAGATTACCCGTTCCTGCTGCAAAAGTATGCTTATGAGTTTTGAAAGAACCTATAGACTGATCTGTCTGGAAATATGCGGTAGATGAGGGTGATTGAGTTTTTACATTGATGCTGGCACCAAATGAACCGGTTCCTTCAGTTGAAGTACCTACTCCTCGTTGTATTGTCAGGTTTGAAACTGAAGAAGCTAAATCGGGCATATTAATCCAAAAAGGACCTTGCGATTCAGCATCATTGACAGGTACGCCATTTAAAGTTACATTAATGCGGGTTTGATCACTGCCTCTGATTCTCATTCCCGTATATCCAACACTATTACCTGCATCTGAAGAAGATACTACGGATAAATTATTTTTTAATAAAGAAGGAATGTCCTGACCTAAATTTTTGCTTTCAAGTTGTTTTTTACCTATACGTTCTCTACTTATAGGAGCTTTAGCAGTAACTACAATATTTTCGAGCTGTATTGAATCTTTTTTTACCTGAGCGTTCACGTAGCAGCCTGTCAAAATGCTAATAAAAATAAAATCCCTTTTTTTCATATTATTAATTTTAATAATAAAAAAGGGGGTGTTTTATATAGGATTAAATAAATAAAGGCTTCAATTTTTGAAACCTTAATCTAATTCTAAGATTTCCCTTGGCAACATTACTTGCCCAGGTTCTTAGGGTATAATCTCAGCCGTTAGTAACAGCACCCCTTTTTATATTTTGTATACTTAATTAAAAAGTAGCTTTAACAAATCTTATATCGTCTTGTTGTGCTTCAGTATTAATTTGATTATCCTCAATTTCTTTTAACACTCTTTTTCCTGCTCTGAATCTTTTTTTCCAGTAAGCCATGTCCAGAGATGAAATTGTTACTCCTTGTGAAGATGAAGCATGAATGAAAAATATTTCACCGCTTGGGCTAACGCTTTCTACAATTCCAACGTGAGAAACTCTGCTTTTAGGTGTATGCGCAAAAAATATTAAATCTCCTTTTTTCAGCTCCTCTTTCGATATCCATGTTCCTTGTTGCGATTGCATAGCAGATGTTCTTGGTAATGAGATATCGAAAGCATCGAAAACATGTTGAACAAATGAAGAACAGTCAATACCGTTTCTGGTTGTTCCTCCATAACGGTAAGGAGTACCCAGATAAGTTTTAGCTTCTGTAATTAAATTATATGCTTCTTTTGTAAAAGACTTTTCGGCATAAATATTGATATTTTCTATTAGAGAATTGTCACTAACCAGAGAGTTGTCTGAAATTAATGCTTTTTCATCTACTTTAGCAACATTAGGCCCTTTAGCTCTAGAACCAAAATTATGAACTAATAAAAATTCATTGGTGGAAGGGTATTTATAAGAATTGTTGCTCACAACATAATTGGAAACACAAGAAGTTGTTGTTGCTGATACGATGAATAAAACAGTAAATAATTTGAATACAGACCTCATATTGGGATGAAATATTTTTTTAGCAGACCAAAAGTACTAATACACACACCAATAAGAAGACTAATTTAACTTTTTTTAGATATATTTAACACACTCCGTATAAGTGTTAAATAAAAGTTAATAAATTTTATGTGATATTTATTGTTATAGGAGTATCTTCTTTAAGATAAAACAGGCCTGATATAGTTTATCCAGGCCTGTTATTTTTTTATTATAATTTGTGATAATTATTAAATGTCTTCAAAATCTACGTTTGTGTAGTTGGAAATATTGGCAGGGTTAGGAGTAGTTTTGTTTTCATCTGCCTGAAGATGAAAGTCATCGCGATGTCTTTCAGAAATAACTTTTTCTCCTGTTTCTTTTATGATGAATGAAGTGGTTTCTTCTAGTATATCTTTAAAATTTTTAAAATCTTCTTTGTAAAGATAGATTTTAAATTTTTTGAATCCCATAGATCCTTCTTCAGATACATTTTTTTTACTTTCAGTAATTGTTAAATAATAATCTCCAGCTTTAGTTTCTCTTACATCAAAAAAATAAGTTCTTTTACCAGCTCTTAACACTTTAGAGAAAATTTCATTTTCTTTCTTCTCTACATTTTCTAAATCATTCATCATATTTAATTTTAGTTTCTATTTACTTGATATAGGTATCAAAAAAATAAATTATTTATCTTTTGCTTATTTGAACGGGACAAAAGTATAAAAATACTCGTATACACACAATTGTTTTTTTATGATTGTTGCTCGGTGATTTGTTTTTTATATAAATCTGAATATAAGCCTTGTAAATCCATTAATTCCCTATGAGAACCTGTTTCAGCAATTCTCCCTTTTTCCAGAATTATAATACGGTTTGCATTTTTAGCCGAAGACACCCGGTGAGTTATAATTATAGTGGTTTTAACATCCATATCATTCTCAATATTAGATAATATTTTTTCCTCTGTTTCTGTATCTACAGCAGAAAGGCTGTCATCGAATAAGAAAATTGTAGGATCTTTAATTAAAGCTCGGGCTATGGAAATACGTTGTTTTTGACCACCGGATAAAGTAACTCCTCTTTCACCGATTTCAGTTTGATATTTATCTTTAAATTCAATAATATTGGAATCGATTTCTGCCTGTCTGGCATACTTTTCTACTTTTTCTAAAGTGGGATTTTCTATACCGTATGCTATATTATTATATATAGTGTCTGAAAAAAGAAAATTTTCCTGAGGCACATATCCTGTTTTTTCTCGTATTAATTCAAGATTGTGTTTATTTAAAGGTATTTGATCTATATATATAGTACCAGAGTCTGGTTCAATGAGACGCTCTAATAATAAGGTGATAGTAGATTTACCAGAGCCGGTCTTACCCATAAAAATAACTGTTTCTCCGGCTTTTATTTCGAATGATATAGAGTTTAGTGCTTTTATGCCTGTGTTAGGGTATGTATAGCTTACATTTTCAAATTTTATGTTTCCTGTAATAGGGTATATATTATAATTATTGTTAATAATATCTTCTTTAACATCTAAAAATTCATTGATTCGTTCCATAGACGCCTCAGCTCTCCTTGTCATAGAGGTAACCCATCCTAAGGCTGTAAATGGCCATATAAGAATGTTTAGGTAAAGAAAAAAGTCTGTTATGGTTCCTACATCAATTTTGCCGCTAATATAACGTTGCCCACCTATATAAAGTATAAAGAGATTACTTAATCCTATGATAAGAAGCATGAGTGGAGAAAAAAATGCTTCTGTTGATGCTAGCGATAATGATTTTTCTCTATATTCATTGGAGCGGGAAATATATTTTGAAATTACATTATTTTCCTGAGTGAAAGATTTAATAACTCGTATACCCGAAAATGAATCCTGCACAAATGAAGAAAGATTTGACTGTTTTTCCTGAACGATTTTAGTCTTTTTATTGATAATTGTGCTTTGACGGTAAATAAAATAAGAAAGAAAAGGAAGAGGTAGAAGAGCATACAATGTCATTATAGGATCTGATAGAAGCATATAAAATAACACAATGATCAGCATGATCACCAAATTAATGCTGTACATAATTCCGGGACCTAAATATTGCCGTACGTTTACCACGTCTTCACTGATCCGGTTCATTAAATCTCCTACTTTTGATTTTTTCAGGAAAGTGAAAGACAAAATCTGATAATGTTTATAAATATTGTTTTTTAGTTCAAATTCAATTTTTCGTGAAGTTACAATGATAGTTTGCCTCATATAAAACTTCATGATTCCAGATAGAATAGGAGCTAATACAATAATACCACCATAAATTAATAATTGTTTGTACAATGCATTTTCATCAGTAATTTTTGTGTTTTTGAGAGTTTCAGCAATTATATTAATGGCTTTGCCTACAAATTTTACAGGGTAAATTGTCAGGAAATTAGCAAGAGTAATAAAAACAATTCCTAAGAAGAGTAATCTTTTATGTTTATAAAAATAAGGATTTAAAGTCTTTAAAGCACTCATATTTGCAAAGGTACAAAAGAAAGAGTTGGTAGTAAAAAATAAAGTGTAACTATATTTTTCTAATTACAGTTACACTTTCTAGGGTTATTATTTTTCCGTCAGGAGTATTATTTTTCTTGTTTAACCAGATATTCAGCAATTTGAACGGCATTTAGCGCCGCACCTTTTCTGATTTGGTCACTTACATTCCAAAATGTAATTCCCTTCGGATTCGTTAAATCTTTTCTTATTCTTCCCACAAAAACTTCATCTTTACCTGACAAAAATAAAGGCATTGGATATTTCTTGTCATTGGGTTGATCTTCCAGAATTACTCCGTCAAAGTTTTCAAATGCCTGTCGAACCTGGTCTACACTAAGTTCGTCTTCAGTTTCTACCCATATGCTCTCTGAGTGTGCTCTTAATACAGGAACCCGTACACAAGTTGCTGAAACTTCAATGTCTGAATGCATAATTTTACGGGTTTCATTAAACATTTTCATTTCTTCTTTTGTATAACCGTTTTCAGTGAAAACATCTACCTGAGGAATTAGATTTAACGCTAACTGATAAGCAAATTTTTCAGAGATTATCTCTTTATTTTCTGCGGCATCTTTCAATTGTTGAATTAATTCGTCCATAGCTGCTGCACCTGCTCCGGAAGCAGATTGATAAGTAGAAACATGTACTTTCTTGATATGAGAAAGTTGTTCAATAGGTTTTAGAGAAACTACCATTTGTATGGTGGTACAATTAGGGTTAGCTATAATGTTTCTCGGAGCATTTAACGCATCCTCTGCATTTACTTCCGGCACTACTAACGGAACATCATTATCCATGCGAAAAGCTGAAGAATTATCAATCATAATAGCTCCATGCTTAGTAATAGTTTGTGCATATTCGATTGAGGTTCCTCCACCAGCTGAAACTAGTGCTATATCAATATCTTTGAAGTCATCGTTATGTTGAAGTTCCTTGACCTTGTACTCCTTACCTTTAAAAGTATACACTTGACCAGTACTTCTTTTTGAACCAAAAAGTGCTAATTCTGATAAAGGAAAATTTCTTTGGTCTAATACTTTGAGAAGTTCTTGCCCTACGGCACCACTTACTCCAACAATTGCGATTTTCATTAATTTATTATTTTTATAGATTTGAGTTAAAATTAAGGTAGCAAGGTACTCCAGAAAACCCTGGGTATCATACTTATGACTAGTGCTAAAGATAAAGCCATAACTATAAGCATCCAAACTTTAATGTTCTGAACTTTTTTTAGTTTACTGTTAAAAATAGTAATTAGTATGGCTACTATAACCATACTGGTAGGATGTTCCACATAATTTCTTCTCATTACTGCATTCGGCATAATTTCTTTAAAGCTTATTTGAGACATACTAAAATATGTAATCAGTAAAGCGATACCAATCAATACCTGTATATGAGTAAGAATTAAAGTGGTTAAGGAAATTTTTCTTACCTGAACTGAAAGTGTACGTTTCTGAAGAAAATAGATAAAAGAAACTACGGTTAATAATAAGACAAATATTAATACAGCCATACCTGTATAATGGTGAATATTCTTTAAAATTAAATACATAAAAAGGTTTATTTTACTTTGCGCTAACAAAAATAGTAAACCTTTACAATATATAGTTAACTTTTATATTTTTTCTTGCAATATAAATGTATCTTTTTACACCTGATCTAAAATATGCTGTGTGATTAATTTTAAGTTAAGCTGATTGGCTACAAAAAATCAGATTTTATATAAAACTATAAAACTTATTTTTTTATAAATAAAGTTTTAGACAAAGGTAATTTCCGTTAATTAAAGTTTAATTTCAACTAATCTATTAGTTAAATGAGTATAATTGTGTAGTCTATTTAATCATTATAATTCTCACTGTGTATATATGTGTATTAATATCCACTTCTTATTAACAACAAAAAGAAGATATTTGGAGATTGATAAACTAGCTTAACGTTTTTATAAAACAAAAGAATCAAGATCATTAAATATATTTACTTAAACTATGAAAAAATTTATTTTATTGTGCTCAATAATGTTTGCTCATTTGGCAACTGCACAGGTTGGTATCGGCAATGATACCCCTGATCAAAAATCAATGTTAGACATTGTTTCTCCAAACAATGACAAAGGAATATTAATTCCGAGAATTACAGAAGCCCAGCGTGATGCAATAAGTGTCGAAAATGCTCAAAATGGCTTAATGGTATATAACACTACGGAAGATTGTTTCAATTATTGGAATCGATTAGAATCAGTTTGGAGCAGTATCTGTGGGAAAGCAGGTAAAGCTGTTTTTGAAATTACCGACTGTTCTACAATTAAAGTTTTCGGCCAATATTTGAATAAAACAGCTTTGGGAAGTAGTAATTATATAAAATTGACTGTAAATGTAACTAAGATTGGTTCATACTCAATTACAGGAATGCCTAATCCAGACAATGGTTATTATTTTTTAGATTCTGGAGAGTTTTTAGCCACTGGTCAATATGAAATTATACTTAAAGGAGCTGGTACTCCAACAAATGTGAATGAAACTCCTGGTGATCTTATCAAATTTGCATTAAATGGTGTTGATTCGTCATGTAATACTACTTATGTAAAAGTTGAAGATTCTTCAATTAAACCATTGTTCACTATGGGTTGCAACAGTGTTAAGGTTAACGGAGTTTATATATTAAATAAATCATTAAATGCTTCAAGTAATACCATTACATTAACATTAAATGTTGATCCATCTGCTTATGGATCAACATATATAATATCAACTAATGAAGTTGATGGAATTAGTTTCAGTGGTTCTGGTCTCTTATCACAAGCAAATCAGGAAGTAACTTTAGTAGGTACTGGTACGCCCACTTCTCTAACTCCTAAGGTTTTGACTATTACGTCAAATAGCATATCATCTGTTGCAACATGTACAGCCACTGTTAACATCGCTTATACAGCAAAAAAAATTCTTGGTATTGGATATTATAATAATGCTTATGGCTATCATTTACAATCAGGTTCAGCTCCGTACAATATGCTAATGGCTCAACAAAATTTTGGAACTTCGGAAAACAGTCTTGTAAAGATTGAAGGATTATCATTTAATTATATTGACGGTGAAACTCAAAGAATGATATCTGGTACTGGAATTATAAATCAGACAGCATTGACTAATGCCTTAAGTCAGAACCCTGATATTATCGTAGTAGGTTATTTCTTAAATTATGATTCAGCAACAATACAACAGCTAACCGATTATGTTTATAAAGGCGGTGTATTAATTTTATTTAGTGAAAATACTTATGCCAATGCAACTATTGTATCGGCTTTTTTCAAAAATTTGTTTGGAGATAATAGCATAAGTGGCTCAGGTGTTAATGGAGGAGGTGTTGCGTATCAATTATCAGGTGTTAACGATGATATTATGGTCGGGCCTTTCGGAGATTTGCGAGGTAAACGATGGGGAGAAGATGCTTCTGCTACATTATCTTTAAGCGGAATTCCATCAGGTAATATTGTAACTTATAGTGGTGCTAACACAGCTACAGGAACAACTACTTATAGTGGAGTTACCATGTTTAAGCATTCTTCATTGAATATTTTCTGGTGTGGAGATGGTGGATTTTTGTCAAATTATAATAGCTATGTAGGACCATCTTATGGCTCAACTTCAGCTGCTCCGTTTGCTGTTGACGCAAGTTATAATCCTATTACAAGGACAAATTGGGCAGGGGGTGATGTTGAAAATTCCAGATTGTTCGGTAATTTAATGTCTTGGGCTATAAAACAAGCTCAATTTAATGGAATAAATACTAACAATTAATATATTTGAATATCTATCTAATGAGAGAGCTTCCGAATAATTCGGAAGCTCTTTTTTTTGTAGGCTTATAGGTTTTTTATAAGATGGGTATATAGGAATAATGTAGTAGGTATGCAAACTGTATAATTAGTGCATTTTTTAAGGTAAATAGAGAGTGTATTATATATAATCTAATGAAGAAGTATTAAGAAAAATATTTGCAGGCTATAAAAGCAAGTAAACCATATAATATTTTAAAACGAAATAACGGATGATCTCTTTGTTTATAATCAATAATGTTTTAACAAACTATAATCAGATGTCTGAGTATTTATAGAATCAATTTTACAAATAAAATAAGGGAGAAAACAAGAGAAAAAGAAGATTTAAAATAAAGCGAAATTTTCTGAGATTATAAAAATAAAAAAAGCATTAAACAAAAGTTTAATGCTTTAGTAGCCCGTAGGGGAGTCGAACCCCTCTTGCCAGAATGAAAATCTGGAGTACTAACCGATATACGAACGGGCCTCGATATCTTGTTACGCTAATGCGTTTACGTGCTTACTTAGTTTTGATTTTAAGTTAGAAGCTTTATTCTTATGAATAATATTTCTTTTAGCTAACTTATCAATCTGAGAAAAAACAGCGGGTAATTTTTCGCTAGCAACAGATTTATCAGTTTCAGTTCTCAACTCCTTAATAGCAGTTCGAGCAGATTTATGATAGTACTTGTTACGTAATCTTTTTACGTGATTCTGTCTTACTCTTTTTAATGCTGACTTATGATTTGCCATATTATTAATTCTCTTTCTTATTTTATTTGCGGGTGCAAATGTAATACATTTTTTTGAACCAGCAAATAATTTTTCATTTATTACTTACTTAGTAGACCCACAGGGATTCGAACCCCGACAAACGGTACCAAAAACCGGTGTGCTACCGTTACACCATGGGTCTGTACCAACAAAAAAACCTTTAATAAAAAGGCTTGTGTTTGTTGTGGGCGATGCAGGGTTCGAACCTGCGACCCCCTGCTTGTAAGGCAGGTGCTCTGAACCAGCTGAGCTAATCGCCCAATTTAAAAAACAAAGATGTTTAAGAACTTATGTTGTTACTTTGTTTCGTAATTGGATTGCAAATATACGTACATTTTTTAATCTTGCAAATAATTTTTTAAAAAATTTCGGAGACTACAAAATTGCTTCCCCCTACAAAGATTATATCGTCTTTGTAAGATTCTTTAACAGCGACTTTTAGCCCTTCAGGTACTGAGCTGAATTTTTTGTAATTTTCAAAATATTTTTTTATTTTTTCTTCATAGTCATCTGGTGAAAGACCTCTTTCTAATGATGGTTTGACAAAATAGTAATAAGCATCTTTTGGTAATAACGGAAAAATCGAATCAAGATCTTTACCCTGAACAAATCCGATCACTATTCTCAGGTGTTGATAAGTAAGTTGTTTAAATTGTTTTGCCAGGTGCCGAAAACCATCTTCATTATGAGCCGTATCACAAACAATCATCGGGTTCTTATCCTGTAGTAATTCCCATCTTCCTCTGAAACTCATATTAGCATTAACATTTATAAATCCATTTCTAATATTTTCTTCTGATATCGTATATCCCTTTTTCCGAAGGGCGTAAACTATCCCCAAAGCTGTTTTTTTGTTTTGTTCCTGATAATTGCCTTTTAAATCAGAAGGATAAGATTCTTTAATCAAATTAGCATCATAATAATCGGAACCTCGTTCTTCCGCAATTTGAAAAAGCAATTGTTTTATGTCAGTCTTGGTTTCACCAATTATAACAGGAATTTTAGGTTTAATTATGCCTGCCTTCTCCCAAGCGATTTTTTCAAGTGTATTTCCTAATAAATCGGTATGATCCATAGATATGTTGGTAATAGCAGCAACTTCCGGATTAATAATATTTGTAGAATCCAGCCTTCCGCCTAAACCTACTTCAATAACCGCTATATCAACATTTTCACGGGCAAAATAAGTAAACGCCATAGCCGTAGTAAGCTCAAAAAATGAAGGATTGAAGTTACTTGAAAAATGTGCTTTTATCTTTGTAAGAAATTGATAAACAAATTCTTGAGAGCATTCATTTCCGTCAACACGAATTCTTTCAGTAAAATTTTTCAGGTGTGGGGAAGTATAAAGACCGGTTTTATAACCTGCTTCTTTTAAGATAGAGGCTGTCATATTTGAGGTGCTTCCTTTACCGTTTGTGCCAGCAATATGAATCGATTTGAATTTATTTTGAGGATTATCCAAAATAGCGCAAAGCTTTAAAATATTTTCAAAGCCAGGTTTATATGCAGATTTTCCAACATTTTGAAAATTTGAAACCTGTGTGTATAACCACTTAAGTATATCTTCGTAATCTTCCATAAACTAATGCTATTTTAATTTATTAAAAATCAAAAATACAATAATTGTTTGTTTAATATTAAGTTAATTTTTTCTTATCCTAAAGTGAATTTGTAATCAGATTAATTTAAATTTTTAAAATGTTAACTTTGGTACCTAATTTTTTTAATAAGTATAAGTTTAAAATCAGCTCCAAACATCATGAGTAATATTAGCAAGGTATTTTTAGATTTATTTAAAAATGAGAAAACGGCCGGTATTGTATTAATAATCTGTACAGTATTTTCATTAATCATAGCTAATTCAGTATTTCAAACCTCGTATCTTGAATTTTGGGAAACTCCTTTAAGAATACAGTGGGGCGAATTTAATTTTTTAAGTCATCATGGAAAGCCTTTAACTCTTGCAGCATTTATAAATGATGCATTAATGGCTATATTTTTTCTGATGATTGGGCTTGAACTAGAGAAAGAAATATACATCGGAGAGCTTTCAAACCCTAAAAAAGCGCTTTTACCGGTTATGGGAGCGCTGGGAGGAATGCTGGTTCCTGCTGGTATCTATCTATATTTCAATTACGGCACAGATACACAGTCTGGTGCGGGAATTCCTATGGCTACCGACATTGCTTTTGCATTAGGTATTTTGTCTTTAGTGGGTAAAAAAGTTCCTTTAGCATTAAGGGTTTTTCTTACAGCACTTGCAGTTATTGATGATTTAGGAGCGATTATAGTTATTGCCCTTTTTTACACTCAAGATCTTTCATTGATTTCATTAAGTGCAGCCGCAGGAATTTGGCTGCTATTATTTATTTTAAATAAATTAAAAGTAAAGCTTTTACTACCGTATATGGTAGGAGGAATTATAATGTGGTATTTTATGCTTAATTCCGGAGTTCATGCAACGATAACCGGGGTACTTCTTGCATTTGTTATACCCTTTGGAGATGGAGAGAAAAATAGTATTTCTAACAAGTTGCAATCAGCTCTGCATTATCCTGTAAGTTATCTTATTTTACCGGTATTTGCACTAGCCAATACAGCGGTAATTATAGAAGGTGACCTGGGCGGAATATTTGCTCAGCATTATAGCATGGGTATTTTCTTAGGATTATTTGCCGGTAAACCTCTCGGAATAGTTTTATTTGCCTTCATAGCATGTTTGTTAGGCCTTTGTAAACTACCTCATGGAATAAACTGGAAGCAAATGATTGGAGTTGGCTTTTTAGGCGGTATAGGATTTACTATGTCTATATTTATTACTTTGTTAGCTTTTGACCCTATAACACATCAGGATTATATAAACAATTCCAAATTTATGATTTTGATAACTTCGTTATGTTCAGCACTGGCAGGCTATTTATATTTGTCATTTATTTACAGGGAAAAATAGGCTGTTACTAACATATATTAAATACATGATTTTTACTTAACGGGCCATGAGGAAATTATTTCTAACCATTTTATTAACATCAATTATTATGATAACAAACTCTCAGATATACAAGACGGAAAAATATATAGACGAGAATGGATATGAATTTGAATCGGTAACAAACGATACATCCAAAACCAGAATTTATACATTAAAAAACGGGTTAAAGGTATATTTATCACAAAATAAAGATGAACCACGTATACAAACATATATTCCGGTTAGAACAGGATCTGCTAACGATCCGTCCGATAACACAGGGTTGGCACATTATCTGGAGCATATGATGTTTAAAGGAACATCCAAAATAGGTACTATTAATTGGGAAGAAGAATCACGTCTTCTCTCAGTTATAGAAGATTTGTATGAACAGCATAAAGCGGAAAAAGATTCGCAGAAAAAGAAAGAAATTTACAGAAAGATAGATGAAGTTTCTCAGGAAGCTTCTAAATATGCGATAGCTAATGAATATGATAAAATGCTGTCAGCTTTAGGGGCAAAAGGAACTAATGCTCATACTTGGCTGGATGAGACTGTATATAAAAATAATATTCCTGCAAATGAATTGGAAAGATGGCTGACAGTAGAAAGTGAACGCTTTTCCGAACTGGTTTTGAGATTATTTCATACAGAACTCGAAGCTGTATATGAAGAATTTAACAGGGCGCAGGATAATGATAGCCGGTTGGTTAATTATGAATTGATGGCAGCTCTTTTCCCCACTCATAATTATGGACAGCAAACGACAATAGGAAAGCCTGAACATCTTAAAAATCCTTCTATGAAAGCAATACATAAGTATTTCAGTACTTATTATGTACCTAATAATATGGCTGTGATTCTTGTAGGGGATTTACAATTTGATACGACAATTGTTTTAGTAGATCAGTACTTTGGCTCATTTTCATATAAAGAACTGCCGATAAAGAAAAAAGTAGAGGAGAAACCCATCACATCTGTAATAGAAAAAATAGTTAAAAGTCCTTCTGCAGAGAGGCTGCAACTAGCTTTTCGCACAAAAGGAGCCGGTAGTAAAGAGGCTTTATATGTAAAAATGATTGATATGATCTTAAATAACTCCGGTGCAGGGCTTATAGATATGAATATAAATCAGAAGCAGAAGGCTCAGGGAGCAGGTTCTTATACTATGGCATTTAATGAATATGGCATACATTCTTTATATGGAGCACCCAGAGAAGGGCAAACGCTTAAAGAACTGGAAAAATTACTTGTTGAACAGATTGACCAAATAAAAAAAGGTAAGTTTGAAGACTGGTTATTAAAAGCTGTTATAAATGATTTAAAAACTCAGAGAATCAAGCGATGGGATTCCTCTGATGGAGTTGCAACTCAAATGTATAATACATTTATCCAGAATAGATCATGGGAATCAGTATTAGAAGAATTTAATACCTTAGATACAATAACTAAGAAAGATTTAGTAGATTTCGCTGAAAATTTCTATAGTTCCAATTATGTGGTTATTTATAAAGAAGAAGGGAATAATGAAAAATTAGTAAGAGTAGAAAATCCAAAAATTACTCCAATAAAATTAAATCGTATAGATGTCTCTGAATTTTATCAAAAGTTCTCCAATCTTACTGTAAGTGAAATAGAACCTCATTTTATTGATTTTCATAATCTGATATATAAGGAAGATCTAAAAAGTATACAGTTTAGTTCAATTAAAAATAAAAGTAATGACCTGGGGGAATTATACTATATTTTTGATTTCGGTTCCGATAATGATAAGTATCAGGCATTAGCATTAAGTTACTTAGATTATCTGGGAACAAATCAATATAATAAATCCCAGTTAGAACAAGAATTTTATAAAATAGGAATAACCTATACCTTAAGAATTCAAAATGAAAAAATTTATATAAGCTTACAAGGTCTTGAAGAAAATATACCAAAAGGTATTGAACTTCTTGAGCATTTGTTAGCAGATGCCATACCTGATAATGAAGCATATAATGACTATGTACAGACCATAATTAAAAGCAGAAAAGATTCAAAGCTCAACAAACAATCCATTTTTAATGCATTGGCACAATATGCGAGGTTTGGAAAAAATAACCGTTTACGCGATATAATTTCTGATGTGGAACTTCAGGCGATAGAACCAGAGCAACTTATGCGGTATATACATCAATTGTTATCGTATGAGCACGAGATATTTTATTATGGACCATCTGAAGATTTCATAAAACAAGCGATAATTAAATTTCATAATTTAGGTAAAAAGAGCAAGTTTCCTCAAACCTCTCCATATGTAGAACAATCTCCCGAAAGTATCATTTATTTTACTCCTTATGATATGGTGCAGACGGAAATATTATTTCAATCGAAAGGGGATAAATTTGATGTGAAAAAGCTGCCATTGGCAAAAGTATTTGGAGAGTATTTTGGAGGAGGACTTTCCTCAATAGTCTTTCAGGAAATCAGAGAAAGTCGTTCGCTCGCTTACTCTGCTTATGCAGGTTATTCTGTAGCAGCAGAAAAAGATAAAAACGATTTTATTATTTCTTATATTGGAACTCAGGCAGATAAGCTTTCTGAGGCTGTACAGGCTATGAATCAGTTAATGGATACCATGCCGGAAGTTGAAGAACAATTTGAAAATGCCAAAAGAGGAGCACTTAAACAAATAGCTTCTGATAGAATTACTAAAGCAAATATTTTTTGGGCCTATTTTGCTGCAAGAAAAAAAGGAATTGATTATGACGTAAGAAAAGACGTGTATAACAGAATATCTACCTTGAAAATATCTGATTTAAGAGACTTTTTTAATAAGGAAATAAAAGGACGAAAATTTAATGTTTCATTAATTGGTAAAAAAGAAAACCTTGATTGGGAATCTGTTCAAAAATTAGGACAAGTTAAAGAACTTAATTTGCAGGAATTATTTAATTATTAAAAAAACAGTCCTATTTTATTTAATAATATGAAAAAAGGTACAGAGTTTTAATCTGTGCCTTTTTTCATAATTAAAATATATTTTGCTTTCAATTGTCTACTCTTATAAGAGCGCTCTTATTAAATAATTAATAACAATAATAATAAGTATTATGGACACAAAATTTGAAACAAAACAATATTGGGAAAATGAATACAAAACAATAACCCAGTTTGATGGAGATGAGCCGGATCGCTGGATTAAAGCGCTGGAAAAAGAAAATAAAATAAAGGGAATGGTGTTGGATTCAGGGTGCGGGTCCGGAAGAACTTCTGTGTATCTTGCGAAGCTAGGCTATGATGTAACCGGAGTAGATATATCTTCCAACGCGATAAATAAAGCTAAAAATAAGTTAAAAACAGAAAAACTGACATTTCATCAAGGTGATATATGTGAATTTTCTGAATTTAAAAATTGTTTTGATACAATTATAGATATTGGTTGTTTTCATTCAATAATGAGTCACGAAGATTGTTTAAAATACACACAAAATCTCTTTCGGATTTCAAAACCTAAATCAAGAATATATTTAAGAGCCTTTAGTGACAAAAATATAAAACAAAATAGTAAGATGGATAAGCCAGGACTACCTGCTATATCAGAGCAGAAAATAAGAACATGTTTTCCAGCTGACTTTTGGAATATAGTTCAATGTGAAGAAAAAGAAATAGATTTGTTGGTTTATGGGAATCTTTATAAGAAAGGTTATTGTTGGTTTGTAGAAATTGAATGCAAAAAAAGATAAATGCAACTTCTAACTCCCAGATTATTATTGAATAGCTTTAAACCGGTTAATCTTCATATCATCCGTACATTAAAAGGTTATTGGGAGTATTAAGTTTCTCAGTAAATTCCGAAGTAAGTGAATATTAAGGAATCTTTTTCAACCTATAATTCATCCCGCTTTCAATATGTTCGTTAAAAATACGGTTGAAAGCAGGATGAATTAAGCTGTATGTGAGTTGGGCTGAAAATGAACACATTAACTCATTCTGAAATTTAATAAGATGCAAATTGAATATAGGCATTTAGAAAGTACGGATCTTTTATTATAAAAGATTTTTTATAAAATTTAATATATAAAGTCTGATACTTCATGAATTTTTTTTAATTTGGCATTAAGTAATAAATCATTTATTATGAATTTCGAAATAAATTGGGAATAAACAAATTAATCAATATAAATTTAAAATCGGTATCCAGGCAAGTGAATTTGCTTGAAATATTTATTGCCTACCAGATTACCTAACAGATTTTGCACGAAAAAAAGATGTAAACATAAAGAACAGCAATTTATATCTTTGGTAAAACATTACTCTGTAGGTAAAAGAAGATTTTTATTAGTGTGATTTAATTTTTTTATGTTTTTTATTTAAAAACATAAAATTTTTTCAAAAAAAGTATGAAAATTTTCATTTAATCCAAAATAAAAATTGCTTAAAATAATAAAAATGAGAAAAATTTTAGTTTTAGTATTAGCACTGTCAGCTGTGGCAGTAAATACAAGTTGTAAGAAAGAAATAAATAAAATTGGAAATACAGTTTTAAAAAGTAACCTGTCTGATGCAAATGCTATAATAGATTTTAATAATAATTTTCTAGATTCTTATAAAAGTTCTACTGATAATATTGAAAGTATTTTAAAATATTCTCAGGCTGCAGAAACTAAAGCAAAAGGCGGAAGAGTATTAATTATGCCAATGGTCATAAATATTAGAGATTTTAATATTAGTAAAATAAAAGAAATTCCTTCAGGGTTTGGTAAAGATAAAGATGCTATCGAAAAAGATTTCAACACGTATAAAGCAAAAATTGAAAGTATAAGAAAAAAGAGTGAAGAATTAAAATCTTACATAAATGCTGAGGATTATAAAGATGACAGCGGAGCTAAAGCAGAAAGATTAAATAAGGAAATTGAAGCAGAAGCTCAGGCTTTTTATATTGTTGGCGAAAGTATAATTACTAAAATAAAACCGGCAACCGATCTGGCAGAAGAGGAAATTTTAAAAGATCATCCTATGAAGAAGTATATTATCTCTTCAAAAGGAATTATAAATTTGTTGGACTCTACGATGGAAATTTTGGAAAAACAGTATACGGGAGGGTTTAATGAGTCCGTTGCAAAAAACAAATATGATGAATTGGAAAAAGCCGTTGGAAACAATGAAAAGCTTGATTTTAACGTGACAGATTCTCAATATTCCAGCAAAAAAACGCAGTTTGAATCAGTAAATACAAAAGCGAGAAACTTTCTCGATAATTACCGGAAATTAATACGAAATTCTAAAGAGACCGGTACAATTTCTGACGGTGATATTAGGAGTTTGGACTCCTCATATGAATCTGTTCTAAGTTCTTATAACTCATTTGTAAAATAAACAATACTATAAATAATTATTCTGTTTACAAAATACAAAAATCTCTATCCGTTTTTTTGTTTTATAAGTTGGCAGCTAAGTATTTATAATATATAAAAATAACCTCCGGAGCAGATTTTATATAAATCCATCTCCGGAGGCTATTGTATATGTAAACTTGTAACTTACTTTAATTTGTTAAATATATAAATCCAGATCGCCTTTCCCTTTCCTTAAAAGAACGGGTTCGCCGGAAGTTACATCAACGACCGTAGAAGCCGTATAATCACCAACCCCGCTATCAATCACTAAGTCTACTAACTTATCATATTTTTCTGCAATTAATTCAGGATCTGTTGAGTATTCCATAATTTCGTCATCACTATGAGTAGAAGTAGAAGCAATGGGATAACCCAATTTTTCGACAATCATTCTTGGAATGTTATGATCAGGAACTCTGATTCCTACCGTTTTTTTGCTTTTATAAGTAGTTGGTAAGCTATTAGAAGCATTAAGAATAAAAGTAAAAGGTCCGGGTAAAGCTCTTTTAAGTAATTTAAATATAGTATTGTCTATAGGTTTGGAAAACTGAGATAAATTGCTTAAATCGCTGCAAATAAAAGAAAATTGAGCTTTTTCAAGTTTTACACCTTTTATTTTAGATAAGCGTTCCATAGCTTTATGATTAAAGATATCACAACCCAGTCCATAAACAGTATCGGAAGGATAAACAATAATTCCTCCTTTTTTTAGAACTTCCACTACCTCATTAATTTGTTTTTCTGATGGATTGTCTGGATGAATCTTTAAAATTTTTGCCATTTTATTTATTGACTTTTAATTCGTTTTTTCAAAATCAAGAGATACAGAATTAACGCAATAACGCAAACCTGTCTGTGTTGGCCCGTCATTAAATACATGTCCCAAATGACTACCGCAATTGGCACAAAGAATTTCCACCCGGGTCATGTTATGGGATCTATCTATTTTCTCAATAATTCTTCCTTTTTCAATTTCTCGGTCAAAACTTGGCCATCCGCAATGTGAATCAAATTTTGAGTTACTGTCAAATAAAACAGCACCACAAGCTTTACAGGTATAAATTCCTTTATCAAAATGCATGTAAAATTTGCCGCTATAAGGAGCTTCCGTACCTTTTTCCCGAAGCACATAATACTCTTCCGGTGAAAGTTCACTTTTCCATTCTTCTTCAGTTTTTTCAGTCTTCATGTCCTGTATATTAGATTCAGATATTTTTCTCTTACTAAGAAATATAATAATGATAAAAATTAATAAAGTTTTATAAACATTTTTAAAATTGCAAATTCCGTTCCAATAATTAAATGCTTATTCTTTCGTATTTTTTTTATCAGAAAATTCATCAGTATAAACTTCAATCAGTAGGAAGAAACAGGACAACAGAATAGGACCGAAAATTAATCCTAAAAATCCAAAGATATTCATTCCGAAAATAACACCGAATACAGTGATTAAAGGATGCACGTTATCAAGTTTTTTTAAAAGGGTAAATCTTACTATGTTGTCTGAAAGTCCCACAACGATCGTTCCGTATAAAAGTACGAAAACAGATTGCCAGGTTTGTCCGGAAGTAAAAAGCAGAATAGCAATAGGAACATATGCAAGAGCTGCCCCGACAATAGGTATCATGGAAGCAAAAGTAGTTACTGCAAACCAAAACCATAAATTGTCCAGACCTATAATTGCATATCCGATAACTGCTACTATCCCCTGAATTAAGGCTACTGCAGGAATACCTATAGCATTGGACTGAATCATCTTTTTTAATTTTTGTCCAAGTTTAATAGTGTTTTCATTTTTAATAGGAGACCATTTCATAAATGTGCTTTCCATTTTACGAATATTCATAATCATAAAAAAGAAAATAAAAAATGAAAAGAAAAATACGACTACAGAATTCATCGTAGAATTTAAAATCTGTGGAACAAACTTTCCTGCCCAGGATGTGGCCTGAAGAATATTGTCTTTACTCAGTATATTAAAATGATATCGGGCCTGTACGTCGTGAACGATTTTTGCAATTGATTCATTGATACTCTGAGAATAAGAAAGTGCTACCTGTACTTTTGAATAGGCTAGCTCTATAATGAGATAGACAGGGGCTGAAATGATTAAAATAGCAAGTAAAAATATAACCAGAACTGTAACCCATTTGTTCCATTTCTTCTTTTCTGTAAGAAACAGAAAAAAATTCCGGGAAAGAGCGTATAAAGTCGCTGCTCCTAATAAGCTGGGTAAAAAAATAGCTAACTGGCTGATGATGAGAAAAAACAAGGCTATTATTACAAGAATGAATAATACTTGATGAATAACTTTTCCATTAATACGGTCTTTCATAAAAAATAATTTAGGTTAACTTTTTTTGTTCAGGCTGTTTGTGAAATAGTTAATTGCTTCATCGTAGCCGGGCAGGCCTTTTCCTTTTATTTGTAAAATACAGGCATCTCGGGTCACTGATATTTTTCTGAAATCTTCTCTTTTTTCAATATCAGAAATATGTATTTCAATAGCCGGCGTAGTTACTGATTTAAGTGCGTCGTGCAGAGCATACGAATAATGAGTTAATGCACCGGGGTTTATTACAATTCCATCATAACTGAAACCTACCTCATGAATTTTGTCTATCAGAAAACCTTCATGATTAGATTGAAAATACTCTAAATCTAAAGTATTGAATTTTTCTTTTAAATGCATAAAGTACTCATCAAAAGTTGTACTCCCGTAAATTTCAGGTTCTCTTTTTCCCAATAAATTTAGATTAGGCCCATTAATAATCAGTACTTTCATACCTTATTTTTTTTACGAAGATATAAAAGATTAAAATATAGAATATAAATTTTGAAAGAAAAAAAATAATTAAGTATATTTGCCGTCACAATTCGAAGCCCGGGTGGCGGAATTGGTAGACGCGCTGGACTCAAAATCCAGTGATAGCAATATCGTGCGGGTTCGATTCCCGCCCCGGGTACTTTAACGCAATCGGTTTAATAAATACTGGTTGCGTTTTTTTATTTCATTTGATTTATAAGGCCAGTGAAAAAAAAAGAAAAATATTTGACAGAAATGATATATTTAGGTTAATTATGGCTTAATTAAATTATTTTAATTAATTTATGCGTATATTTGCATTTACATAGCAATTTGTGTAGGCACTACGTTCAGTTTTCTCCCCCACTTCTTGTATTTAAAAACAATTTAAAATAGCTGAATAGCTATACATTCAATTTATGACTTTTAACGATTTAAATATCATTGAGCCCTTATTAAGAGCTTTAAATGATAAAGGATATAATTCACCTACCCCAATACAGAAAGAAACAATTCCTCATATACTTAATGAACGCGATGTATTAGGATTGGCGCAGACAGGTACTGGAAAAACAGCTGCATTTTTATTGCCTGTTATTCAACAGCTGGTACAAAAAGAAAACGTTGGAAAACATAATAAAAAAGCAATAAAAGCATTGGTTTTAGCTCCGACAAGAGAATTAGCAATACAAATTAGTGATAGTTTTAAAGATTATACTACTTATTTAAATATTAATCACGGAGTTATTTTTGGCGGTGTAAACAAAGATCGTCAAATCAAAACATTGCAAAACGGTATAGATCTTCTAATAGCAACTCCCGGAAGGCTTTTAGATTTGATGAATCAAAAAGTAGTAGACTTAAGATTTGTTGAATTTTTTATTATAGATGAAGCGGATAAAATGTTGGATATGGGATTTATCCATGATATGAAAAAAATAATTCAATATTTGCCTAAGCAGAAGCAAACGCTTCTTTTTTCCGCAACTATGCCTTCTATGATAGCTTCGTTGTCAAAGAATTTACTATCAAATCCGGTCAAAGTAGAGGTAACTCCGGTTTCTTCGACCGTGGATACCATTCATCAGCGAGTTTTTTTTGTTGAAAAATCAGATAAAAATAAATTATTGGTAGATTTACTTTCAAAAAATAAAGATCAGCTGGCATTAGTATTTTTACGAACCAAACATGGCGCTGACAGAATTGTTAGAACTTTAAAAAAGGCGGGAATATTTAGTGAGGCAATCCATGGAAATAAATCTCAGAATGCACGTCAGCGCATATTAACTGATTTCAATTCAAGAAAAAATAAGATTTTAATAGCTACAGATATAGCAGCAAGAGGTATAGATGTAAGTCACTTGGAATTAGTTATAAATTATGATTTACCTAGTGAGCCTGAAACTTACGTACATAGAATCGGAAGAACCGGTAGAGCCGGTAATTCAGGAACTGCTTTTTCTTTTTGTTCTCAGGAAGAACAAAAAACGCTTAGGAGTATACAAAAACTTACAGGTAAAAAATTAGTCAGCGAAAAAGTTTAATTTATTAAATCATTAAAATGTCTAACTATATAATTAAAATTACTGATTCCAAAAAACTAAAAGATTACTATATGGAATACTCTACAGATAATTATTCACCGGTTTCTTCGGGTATGAATATCAGTAGTTTTAAGAATTGGTACAAGCATACTTATGGAAATACTGAATACGATAATTTAAAAGAAAAATTGTTGCTAGTTGAAAGTAACGGTTGTAGTGGACTGTATCCTTATGATACGGTTGAGTCTATTGTATTAGAAAGTATAGAAACATTAATATATCACTATTGCAATAATAATTAGACGACTAATTTTTTTGTATTTTGAATTTCAGCGAAGTATTTTAATAGAATTTTGTAAAAAAAATAAGCATCTGTTTTATATTTTATAAGACAGATGTTTTCATTTAATACTAGACGTTTAAGAAGTTTGTCATGCCTAAACCTTTTATTTAATTAGTATACTTTATTAAGGAAATATACTAAATAAGTTTTTTAATCGTTATTGGAAGTATAAAGATTGAGATATTTATAAAAAAGCGTTTGCAACAGATAAATATTTCAAATATAATCTTTTTATAACCTCTCTTAGTATATATGCAATTAATCAGTTTTTTAATCTTTTATCCATTATTATGGATAGTTTCAAAAGTTCCATTTAGAATTTTATACATTTTATCAGACATCTCTTATTGGGTTCTCTACAGAATTGTTGGCTACAGGAAAAAAACGGTAAGGGAAAATTTGCAGATTGCCCTTCCTCATTTTTCCGATTATAAACGAAAACAAGTTGAAAAGAAGTTTTATCAGCATTTTTGCGATAGTTTTTTAGAAATGATTAAAACTATGACTATTTCTGAAAGGGAAATGGAAAACCGTTTTAAAATAAAAAATATAGATTTAGTTAAAGAGTTTGAAGCGAAAGGAAAAAGCGTCATTTTAGTCTGTGCACATTATTCCAGTTATGAATGGCTTTTAATCATGAACAAATATTTAAACTTTAAAGGTTTTGGAGTCTATAAAAAGTTGAGGAATAAATATTTTGATCAAATGATTAGAAATGTAAGAGGGAAATTTGGAGGGACATTGGTTAATTCTAAGGACATAAAAGATACACTGAAATCTAATCAGGAATCAGGAATTAAAGGTTATTATGGGTTTGTAAGTGATCAATCCCCTAAATTAAGAAAAGTAAATCACTTTACTCAATTTTTTGGGGTCAATGTGCCTGTTTTTACCGGGGCAGAATTTCTGGCTAAAAAACATGATATGAGTATTATGTTTGTAAAAGGTAAAAAAGTAAAAAGAGGCTATTATACAGCTGAATTTGTATCTCCTAAAAAAGACATTTACGAATATTCTGACTATGAACTAACCGATGAATTTTTCAGACTTTTGGAAAGTCAGATTCTGGAAGCTCCGGAATATTATTTGTGGACACATAAGAGATTTAAACACAAGAAACTTAATATACCTTCAAAGTGTTCTCGGGTTTTTTGTCCTGTTTATCCATTAGTACTCAAACAGCAATTAAAAGTTTCGTAACGGTTTACATTTTTTATTGGATAAAAACTTTGTTTAATTTTGGAATTTATTATGTATTAATAATAATCTCATTTTCATTATCAGATATTAAAGTTATGAATCGTTCATACTCTCTTAGTATATCAGCAATTATTTCATTTTTAGTCATATATTGTATATCGTGTCCTCTTCGTCCATCGCTAAAATAAGTAATAGGCACAAACATGGTTCCTTTTTGAACATCAGGTGCATTATTTTCTTTAATCATAGAATCTGAAATTACTTGAGGCTCAGCAGAAACTCCGTAAACAAAATTTTTAAATTTATCATGTGTTATCACTAGTTCAATAGACAAATCAGGGGTCTCTTTTTTATTAATGACAGCTTCTATATTGTTATCAGATAGTTGGTTTTTAAACTCAGTGAATGCTACAAATACAACATCCTGAAAAAATGTTTTGACGTCTTTCTTTTTTGAAAATGTAAGAATTTGTTCAAGTCTGTTTTTCCAGTTGCTCCCATTCCAGGCAAAGCTTCCATACGAAAAATCGGATTGATGAAATTTTACGTCAACCTGTAAAGCTTTCCAGAGACAAAAACAAAGCAAGAGCATTATCAGGCCAAAGGGTAACGCAGTTATCAAAGTCATTGTTTGAAGTGATTTTAAGCCTCCGGATCTAAGCATTGCAAGTGAAAGAACAATTAATAAAATGCCCCAGAATATATTTTGCCACTTAGGGATTTTTTGATTTTGTTTGGAAGCGATACTATTCATAACCAGAATTCCGGAATCTGCCGAAGTAACAAAAAATACCGTTATAATACCTATGGCTAGAATATTTAAAATTTTAGTAAGTGGAAAATATTCGAAAAATTTAAATAGTAATATATCCGGATTATTAACCATGGCGCCCAATGCCCCATCTGCCTCAAATTTATCTATCCAAATGGCACTGCTTCCGAAAATGCTCATCCATAAAAAATTAAAGATTGAAGGGATAATCAAAACCGCAATAATAAATTCTCGTATAGTTCTTCCCTTAGATATCTTAGCAATAAATAATCCCACAAAAGGAGCCCATGAAATCCACCAGGCCCAGTATAAAATAGTCCATTGAGAAAACCACTGCTGTCCATCGGTTTCAAAAGCGAATGTATTAAATGTTAAGCTGGTAAAATTGCTTATATAATATCCTACACCTTCACTAAAAGTTCCTAAAATGTATATCGTAGGACCTGTGAAAAGAATGAAAAGCATAAACAATAAGGCTAAAAGTAAATTTAATTCACTTAATTTTTTAACTCCTTTATCTAAACCGCTTAATGTTGAGCCAATAGCAATAGACATGACTACAACGACAATAATAATCTGAAAGATAAACCCGGGATTTTCAATCAGACCTGTGCTGGTGAGTCCTGCACAAAGTTGAACGATTCCAAAACCAAGGGTAGTAGCGATTCCGAAAAAAGTACTGCAAAGAGCAAAAGTATCAATTATATTTCCGAATGTTCCGTTTATTTTATCTTTTAGTAAAGGATACAATGCACTTCTAATAGCTAAAGGTAGTTTATATCTGTATGAAAAATAAGCAAGTATTAAACCAAGAGTAGCATAGATGGCCCAGGCGTGTATTCCCCAATGAAAAAAAGTATAGAGTTGTGCATTTTTTGCTCTTTCAATTGCATCACCACCCGGAATCGGAGGATTACTATAATGAGACATGGTTTCTGCTACTCCAAAATACATAAGACCTATTCCCATTCCTGCCGCGAAAAGCATAGCTATCCATGAAAAAAAACTATACTTAGGTTTTGAATTATCAGAGCCTAAACGAATATTTCCAAGCTTGCTCAATGCTAAAATGATTAGAAAAAGGATGAAAAAAGTAATCAGCAAAACATAAACCCAACTCAGTTTTTCGAAGATGTAACCTTGAATAATTAATAATATAGTATTAGCCTTTTCAGGGAAAAATCCGCAAAATATAGATACAAATACAATAACTAAAAGCCCTGGTAATGCAACAGACTTGGAAAAAGAGGTTGTGAATGATAGTTTTTGTTTAATAGACTTACTCATAATTTATTTTTAGCAAATTATTAAAATTAACCTGTTGGATTTGATGTAATAATGAGTAGTTATAGTTTCTTTTTTATGTTATATAGCACATAAATAGTAGACTAAAGACCGAGAAAATTA
Source organism: Apibacter raozihei (assembly GCF_004014855.1). NCBI lineage: Bacteria > Pseudomonadati > Bacteroidota > Flavobacteriia > Flavobacteriales > Weeksellaceae > Apibacter > Apibacter raozihei. Next base: position 730,554 of record NZ_CP034930.1, on the reverse strand, counting down.
CGGCTTTATTTAAATTAGCAGGTTATAATTTATTTTGTTAAGGCAGAGTAGCAAAGTTAAGTATTTTTTTATAAATGATATTTGTAGCTATTTATAATTTTAAATTGCTTGTTTGTGTTAATTATCTCAATTGAAGGATTAAATAATTAATTTAGGTTAATTAAATTTAAAGAGATAAAGTTAATATTACAAATATTTATGGTGTGAATAATTAAAAAAATGTTTATAAATTAATATATAAAATGTTTAAACATGCATCTCTTTATGAGTAACGTTTATAACTAATAAATATAATTCTGTTTTTTTATTTTTGTATTCTAATTATTTAAACTTGTGTATAAAAAAAGTAAATAAATATTATCTTATTCGGATAAAATGATTAAAAATACAATCATTTTACGGATTTCCGTATTTTAAAGTTCAGTTTATGGTGTACATTAGCAATAATAAAAATGTTATTCTCTTTTTTCATCGGACAACTGATTAATACAGAAAAGCCTTCTTTGTTAAAAAGAAGGCTTTTTTATTCAAATTGTTTAAACAATTTTATTTTAGCTGAATTAAAAAATCTTTTTTAGGATGTCTCACCTTTTTCATATTAACCAACCAATCATTTTCTGAATCTCTATATCCTAGGGGTAGTACAGTTACACTTCTTAATTTTTGTTTTTTTAAGTCTAATAAATTGTCTAAAGCTTCATTATCAAAACCTTCCATCGGAGTAGTATCAACTTTAAGCTCTGCAGCAGCAGCAATTGATAAACCGAAAGCAATATAAGCCTGTCTAGCTGTGTGAGCAAAGTTTAGTTCATCTTCCTGGTTAAGATAAATGCCTTTAATTCTGTCAGTATAGCTTTTATATGCATCATCTGGCTGATTGCGATTTTGTGTTATGTGACTGTAAATAGTATCAATTCTGTTTTCTGTATAAGTATCCCAGGCCGCAAAGACAAGAACGTGAGAACTGTCTGCAACTTGTTGTTGATTCATAGAGATGGGAACCATTTTTTCCTTAAGTTCTTGATTGGTAATCTCTATAATTTTGAATGGTTGAAGACCCGATGAGGTCGGTGCTAACCAGGCAGCTTCTATTATTTGATCGACTAAAGATTGTTCAACTTTTTTTGAAGGGTCAAATTTCTTAGTAGCGTATCTCCATTCTAATGCTTTTATTAATTCCATATTAATTTACAATTTGAAAAGTTATTTTATTAAATTATGTTTTGTTTTACATTTATTTGAAATGAAAGAAAGTAAATCATTTAATTGATTTCTTAAATCATCGAGGCGTCCGTCTTCATCACTAAGCTCTTTTTTTAAAATACAAGGTAATTCAGACACCAAAGGCTTCAGATTAATACCTTTCTCAGTCATATGAATAAGTACAATACGTTCATCATCTGCGCAACGGCTTCTGCTTATCCATCCATTTTCCTCCATTCTCTTCAACAAAGGAGTTAACGTACCACTATCTAACCATAATCGTTCACCAATATCCTTTACACAACAGGTACCTGTTTCCCAAAGGACAAGCATTACCAGATATTGAGGATAGGTGAGTCCTAATTTTTCAAGATAAGGTCTGTATAAAGTTGTTATTTGTCTCGATATGACGTAAATAGGGAAACATAACTGTTCGTTGATACTAGGAATTTCTTTCATTATTTAATTAATTGTTTAAAATTAAATAGTGCACAATTTAAATACGGAAATTTATCATCATTTTTATTTATAGCAGACATCAGAAATTACTATGACAATGAAAAATTACTTATAAGATTAGATTTGCTGTAAATAAAAAAAGGAAATATATTATATTTCCTTTTTCAGATAAAAATATTATAAAATAACTACTAAATATGATAAGTTATAAATTATGTTCATTCTATTTGTACATTGTTTTTTAAACAAAAAAAGCAAGAAATTGTCACTTAACTTTCAATATTTAACTATCAAATTTAGACTAAATATGTATAACTTACATGAACAAAATTACCGTATTAAATTCTTAAATTATCACAACAGTCAATTAAATATTTGTTAATAAACAAACGTGATATTAGATTTTAATAAAAGTGATTAAATATTTATATTTGTTGAATACATCTTAAATCTAGCGTGATATGCTGCTAAAAAAGAGTTTTATAATATTAGGTATACAAGTTCTCATAATTGCTTTAAACTTTATCTCTTGCGGAGCGAATAAAGTGCCCGTTGATAACTTTAAATATAGCTATTGTACATCAGCAAACTCATATCATCAGGATAATTTTTTAATGGATACACTCCAGGTAGATGCAAATTATAAAGATCTTTATTCTAGCTCTTTATCTCAGTATGATATCTCAATGGGAAAAGTTCTGGGAATTAATAAAGAAATTAATAATTTAATAAAATTGAGAAATGATCCAGTTAATGATAATCGTTTGGATATTCTCGAATTAAAGCAAATAATAACTCAGCGTATTTCGCTGGCAAAAACAGAATTGGATGCAATAATCTCAGAATTGGATTGTGAGGGAGAAAGAGCAGATTTGGCTGCTGCCTATCTAGATGATTTAAACGATGGAAGAAATACGCGGCTTACTGTAGGATCGGTTGTTATAGGAGCTTTAACTACCGTAGCTACAGTTTTGTTTAAAGACAGTAATACGCAAACGGCTGTAGGTGTTGGGGGAGGATTGTTGAGTGCAGGTTTGGGAGCATTGACTATAAAGCCTAAAGGGAAAAAAATTGAATTCTATCATTCAAAAAATATATTGTCTCCCATATGGGCTAATGAAAATCATGATGAGTATCCTAATTTAGTCTGGAATATATTTCAAATTATCGAATTTAATAGCGAAGAACATATGTCATTACAGGAAAGTACAAAAAAAAGATGGAAAAAATTTGTTTTAAAAGGAGATATTGATAGTACTGAAGAAAATCTTTTTTTTGGAACCGGAGGAAATTATACGGCAGATGAGCTTCATATGAGATCTGAAATGATCGATCAAATTAAATCATCCACAAGATATATTAACCAGCTTCTTTCCGTTTTTGAATCAGATTTGTATAAAGTATATCAGCAATAATAGGCTAATAACAGGGAATAAGGTAAATATATTCGTGTTTTAATAACTATTTATCAATCTGAATATTGTATTTTTGCAAACAATTTTAAAAGAAATTAATAGGAATATTTTTTCACATAAATGATTGAATTAAAGAATATTACGAAGATTTTTGAGCTGAATGGAAAGAGGACTTCAGCCTTATCCGGAGTTGATTTGTCAATTCCTCAGGGTAAAATAGTTGGAGTTATCGGAGAATCCGGTGCGGGGAAAAGCACCTTAATCCGGTGTGTTAATCTGCTGGAAAGACCTACCTCAGGAGAAGTTTGGGTGGATGGAAAGAATCTTATGGAAATGACATCAGGAGCTTTGGTAAAAGCAAGACGAAACATAGGAATGATATTTCAACATTTTAACCTTCTTTCATCAAGAACAGTTTTTGAAAATATTGCCTTTCCTCTTGAGCTGAGTGGCATGTCAAAAAATAATATTGAAAAAAGAGTTTATGAATTAATTGAACTGGTTGGACTTAAAGAGAAAGCATATGTTTATCCTTCTAATTTATCCGGAGGTCAGAAACAGAGGGTAGCAATTGCTAGAACACTGGCAAATAACCCCAAAGTACTTCTCTCAGATGAGGCTACCAGTGCTTTAGATCCAGCGACCACCCATTCAATACTAACTTTGTTGAAAGACATCAATAAAAAGCTGAACATTACAATACTTTTAATCACTCACGAAATGGATGTAGTAAAAGAAATATGTGATGAAATAGCAGTAATCAGCAATGGGCAGCTTATCGAAAAAGGTTCCGTTTCCGAAATATTTTCTCATCCTAAAGCAGGGCTTACCCGCCGTTTTATCGCTTCTTCGCTACATTTGGAAATACCCGTTGACTATCAGGAACGATTAATACCTAATCCTGAATCAGGAAAACACCCCTTATTAAAATTACAAATTACCGGTAATACAGTAGATGAACCTATTTTATCAGAAGCTGCAAGAAAATTCGATATTAACAATAATATTATTAGCGCACGTATGGATTATGCCGGAGGGGTTAAATTTGGTGTTATGCTGACAGAATTTATGGGAGATCCGGAGCAGGAACAACAGGCTATAGATTATTTGAAAAGTAAAAATATTAAAGTAACAGTATTAGGATATGTCTGATTCAATGATTGAACTTTTAATTAAAGGAATAGGAGAAACATTGGTTATGACTTTTGTTTCAGGAATATTTGGTTTTATTTTAGGGCTTCCCATGGGAGTGCTTCTCTTTATTACTCGTAAAGGGCAGATTAAAGAAAATGTTGTATTTAATAATACGGCATCAGTAATTGTTAATATTTTTAGGGCAATCCCATTTATCATATTAATTGTCTGGATGATACCTTTCACACGGATGCTGGTAGGAACTTCTATCGGAGTAAGTGCGGCTTTAGTGCCGTTAAGCATAGGGGTAGCTCCTTTCATTGCTCGGATGGTTGAAAATAGTTTGCTGGAAGTACCTAATGGGTTGATAGAAGCCTCTAAAGCTATGGGTGCTACATCGTTTCAGATAGTATGGAAAGTGCTTCTACCTGAGGCTATGCCATCACTTATAAATGGAGCAACAATAACACTAATTACTTTGGTTGGTTATTCGGCCATGGGAGGTGCAGTAGGAGCCGGAGGATTAGGGCAGATTGGCTATCAGTACGGATATGTTGGGTATGATGTCACTATTATGAATACCGTTCTAATTTTATTAATACTTCTTGTTTTTGCCATTCAGTTTACAGGAGATTATCTTTCTAAAAAAGTAAATCATAAATAATAAAACAATAACTTTGTAAGAAGTAATAAAAATTCAAAAAATGAAAAAATTATTAGCTGTATTTAGTATAGTAAGCTTGTTTTTAGTAACATCATGTCACAATGATAAAAAAAATGATCCTAATCACATAAAAGTAGGAGTAATATCAGGACCGGAATATGTAGTAGCACAAACGGCTCAGAAAGTTGCTAAAGAAAAATACGGTTTAGATGTGGAATTGGTACAATTTAACGATTATGTGCTTCCAAACTCTGCCTTAAATGATGGAGATATAGATGTGAATGCCTATCAAACCAATCCTTTTTTAGATGATGTTAGAAAAAACAAAGGTTATAAACTGGCTGTAGTAGGAAATACATTTGTTTATCCTTTGGCAGGATATTCAAAAAAAATTAAATCGTTAACAGAATTAAAAGATGGAGCTGGAGTAGCCATACCTAACGATCCGGCAAATAGAGCCAGAGCTCTAATACTTCTTCAAAAACAAGGGTTAATAAAACTTAAAGATTCTACTAATTTGTTTTCACAGGTGACAGACATTGTTGAAAATCCAAAGCATTTGAATATTATAGATTTGGAAGGTCCACAATTACCTAGAACTTTAGATGATCCTAAAGTTGAAATATCAATTATCAATAATACGTTTGCAGCAAAAGCCGGATTTTTACTAAAAGATGGTTTGTTTGTAGAAGACAAAGAATCTCCCTATGTAAATATAATTGTTTCCAGAGAAGAAAATAAAGATGCTGAAAATGTGAAAAAATTTGTAAAAGCATACCAATCCGATGAGGTAGCAGCAACTGCTGACAAAGAATTCAAAGGAGGAGCAGTTAAAGGTTGGTAATAAACTTTAAACATTAAAAATGAAAATATTTAAGTGGATAAAAAGAATATTGATAGGATTATTTTTATTATCCATTGTAATGACTTTCGTTTATAAATGGGTTCCCGTTCCCTTTACTGAACTTATGTTGAAAAGATATTTTGTCAATGGAAGTTCAATAAAAAAAGAATGGGTACCCTTAGATCAGATTGCCAATTCAATGCAGCTGGCTGTAGTATCCAGTGAAGATCAGAACTTTCTCACTCATAGTGGATTTGATTTTAAAGAAATTCAAAAAATTATTGAAAAAGACGGAGCACCTAAAAGAGGTGCCAGTACAATTTCCCAGCAAACCGCAAAAAATGTTTTTCTTTGGGATGGAAGAAACTATGTAAGAAAAGGACTGGAGACTTATTTTACTGGATTAATAGAGCTGATTTGGAAGAAACAGAGAATATTGGAAGTATATTTAAATGTTGCTGAATTCGGAGACGGTATTTATGGAGTTCAGGCTGCCGCAAATCATTATTTTAATAAATCAGCATCAAATCTTACAAAAGCAGAGGCGGCTACACTGGCAGCCTTGTTACCAAATCCAAGAGAATATGGAAAAAAAATAAACGGAAGATATATTCAAAAGCGAAAAATTTGGATCATGAGGCAGATGTCTAATTTAGGCGGAAAATTGGTCTTTTCTTAAAACTGATGGAGTAGTAGGCTCCATTTTTTATTTTTTACAAATCCTAACTTTTTTTAAAAATAGTATAGTTTCTAAAAAAAATTAGATTATAAATTTTCACATATTATAATCAGAAATATTGATTCTGATGGAGATTTTTTTTATTATCTTGACCCATGTAAATAGGCAAGAAGTATTTAAATTATAATTATTAAGTATCTATGAGAAAATTACTGATAAATTTATTATTTCCTTTGGCCTTAATGGCACAGCAGGCAGAAGAAAAAGTTTACGACAAGAGTGTGAATGGAATACAGTTTTTTAATCCTGAAACTAATGATGAAACTACAATTTTAAAACTAGGAGATAAATTTATATTATCATTTGATATGTTGGATAAAGGCTATGAAAGGCTTTATTATTCAATCAGGCATTACGATAGAAACTGGGAAAAAGACAATCTCTTTGAATCGGAATACATAGATGGATATACTCAATCACAGATTTATGAATATCAATCTTCATTTAATACACGACAAAACTATACGCACTACACTCTGGAATTTCCTAATAATGACATGCGTCCGAAAGTATCAGGAAATTATCTCTTTACAGTATATGATGCAGATAGGAAACCAGTGTTTAGTAAAAAAATATTGTATTATGAGCCGCAGGCAGAAGTTGGAGTGAAATATGAAAGGTATTCATCAGTACAAAATCCGGATATAACACAACGTGTGATTGTAGAGGCATCCATTCCTTCTAATCAAGGTTCAATAAGAAATAATCAACTTTCCTTATGTATCTTACAGAATAATAATTGGAAAGTTGCTCAATGTAATATATCTCCCCAGTTTATTAATGGAAATTTATTCACTTTTGGTCAATTAACCAATGCATTTGAAGGAGGTAATGAATTTTTTACATTTGATACAAAAAACATAACAGTAGCCGGATACGGAGTATATAGAGTTTTTGAATCAGAAGGAAAATATAATATCTGGTTATATCCGGTGATACCATATCCTTTAGATTATACGTATAATCCAGATGTAAACGGGGCATTTTATTTTCGTAGATTTGATTTAAGCCAGGAAAGGGATGCACGAAATGAAGGTGATTACACACCCGTAAGTTTTTTTGTAAATTCAACTAATCCGGTTGACGATAAAGATCTTTATGTTGTGGGTCTGTTTAACAATTATGATATATCGGAAAGTAATAAAATGGAATTTAATGAAGAGCAAAGAGGATATGAAAAAACATGTTTACTTAAGCAGGGGTTTTATAATTATACCATTGCTACCAAAGATAAAAAATCAGGTAGAATTAGTTTTTCAGAAATTCCCGGTTCATTTTGGCAGACAGAAAATTTATATCAGGCATTAATCTATTATGTGCCATTTGGAGGTACTTATGATGCTCTCATAGGTTACGGAGAAGTTAGAGCCACCAGACAGTAATTAATAATTTGTATTAGTATCACAGCCTTTTATATCTGAATTTATGACTAAGGTTAATCTCTTATGGAGAATTAAGTTATTGCTTTTATGCATTTTATTCTGTTTAGGATTTCAAAAAACAGCAACCTTAACAGGGAAAGTGATAAAAGTGGCTGATGGAGATACGATTACAATTCTTACAGAAGATAAAAAACAAGTAAAAATCCGGTTGTATGGAATTGATTGTCCGGAAAAGAAACAGGATTTCGGGACTAAAGCACGAACATTTACCAGTACAATATGCTTTGGTAAAAATGTAACTGTAGAAATTAAAGGAATCGACAGATATAAAAGAACGTTAGGAATTGTTAAAGTTGAAGGAAAAAACGTTAATGAAGAATTGCTGAAAAATGGTTTGGCATGGAAGTACAAATACACCTATTCAAGTCATTATTTAAAGCTGGCACAGCAGGCAAGAAAAAGCAAATTAAATATATGGAGCTTAAAAAAGCCGATAGCTCCCTGGGATTTTAGAAAACGTAAATAATAAAAATGTCCTGAACCAGTTCAGGACATTTTTATTTCTCTAAGAATATTTTATAAGTTTTTAACCTTAATAATTTTTAAATTTTGATCCAAATCATACTCACGAGGTACGCCAGTTGCAATTTCAAAATTGATTATTTCATCAGGAGTAAGTTTTTCAAGATACATAATCAGAGCTCTTAAACTATTACCATGAGCTGCAATGACTATGTTTTTTTCCTCTTTCAGTTTCGGAATAATTTCTTTTTCAAAATAAGGAATAACCCTTTCTGCTGTATCTTTAAGACTTTCTCCGTTAGGGGGAGCTATATCATAACTTCTTCTCCATTGGTGCACCTGTTCATCTCCAAATTTTTTAGCAGTCTCGGCTTTATTTAATCCTTGCAAATCACCGTACATTCTCTCATTTAATGCTTTATTATAGATGGTAGGCACATTTTTTATTCCCGCTTCATTCAAAGCTATATTGAGTGTCTCCTGAGCTCTTTTAAGTTCGGAGGAATAAGCATAATCAAAATGCATTCCTTTTAATTTGTCTCCAGCTTCCTTAGCTTCCTCTCTTCCTTTATCGGTAAGATCAACGTCTACCCATCCTGTAAATTTATTTTCCAGATTCCATACACTTTGTCCGTGTCTGAATAATACTAAAATTGCCATATTAAATTATATTTTATATATTATTATTCCGAAATAATTATGCCATTCCGTAAATATTAAAGTAGGAAATTATTAAAATTTTAAATCTCTATGTAAGTGAAGGTATAATACTGGAAATAATGTAAATTTGAATTTAAAATAAGTGAAGTATTAATGAAAAAAATTAGTCTGTTAGCGGCTGTTTTATTAGGAATTTTTTCTATGGCTCAAAAACAAAATTTAACTCCTGAAATGCTTTGGAGTTTAGGAAGGGTATCAGTTGATGCAGTAAACGAAAAAGGAGATATCATTTACGGTGTTCAATATTATAATATTAAGGATAATAATAGTTCCCGTGATTTATACAGAGTAACTTTGGAGGGTAAAGTTAAGCAGATTACTCAAACGCCTGAAAAAGAAAAGGCTTTATTCTTCAAAGGGGATAATATTTTATATTATTCTTCCGGAGATGCAGTTTTCTCCTATAACCTTATAAACGGAGAGTCTGTAAAGATTAATGAAGAAAATGAAAAGCTTGCAGGGTTGGTTTTGTCTGAAGATTCTAAACAGATGGCTGTTTCCATGCCAGTAAAATTAGAAAAAGTGTCTGGAGCTGATATGTATCCCGAATTAGAAAAATCGGATGCGAAAGTATATGATCATTTGATGTATCGTCATTGGGATAGTTGGAAAGATGGGAATTTTGAACACATATTAATTGGCTCATCAACAAAATCACTTACAGATATCAACAAAGATGAAATGTTTAATTCCGAAAATTATTCGTTTTCTCCTGATGGAAAGTATCTGGTGTATCAGTCAAAAAAAATGTTCGGAACCGCAGATGCTATTTCTACAAATACAGACATTTACTTGTATGAAGTATCTACACAAAAAACAATAAACATAACTTCGGATAATCAAGGATATGATGTTAATCCAACATTTAGTCCCGATGGGCAATATATATCATGGCTTTCTATGAAGACCGATGGATACGAAGCTGATAAAAATGATATTAAAATATACAGTTTAAAAACAAAGAAAACAGAAAACCTTACGTCCGGATGGGATAATACAGTTGGAAGTTACATTTGGGGTAAGCTGGGAAATTATATATATTTCATCGCAGGAATAAATGCTACAGAACAGTATTATGAGTTAGATGTAAAAACTAAAAAAATCCGTCAGATAACTAAGGGGCAACACGATTTCACAAGCATTTTTCAGTGTGGTGATTACCTGGTGGGAGGAAGAGAGGATATGAACCATGCCTCAGAAGTATACAAAGTTCATATAAAGACAGGAGAGCAGACCAAGCTAACAAGTGTTAACGATGAAGCTTATAGCAAAATAGCGATGGGAAGGGTTGAAGAAAGATGGGTCGATACAACGGATGGAAAAAAAATGCTGGTATGGGTAATATTTCCGCCAAATTTCGACAAAAACAAGAAATATCCAACATTATTGTATTGTCAGGGAGGTCCTCAAAGTACAGTTTCCCAGTTTTATAGTTTCCGATGGAATTTTCAGATTATGGCTGCAAACAATTATATAATTGTAGCTCCTAACCGTAGAGGTTTACCTTCCTTTGGTGTAAAATGGAATGAAGAAATCTCAGGAGATTGGGGTGGTCAGCCTATGCGTGATTATCTATCAGCAATAGACGAAATTTCAAAAGAATCGTATGTCGATAAAAACAGGCTAGGAGCAGTAGGGGCAAGTTATGGAGGATATTCAGTGTATTATCTGGCGGGTATACATAACAAAAGATTTAAAACGTTTATTGCTCATTGCGGCGTATTTGATTTAGAATCTATGTATGGAACTACTGAAGAAGTTTTCTTCCCGAATTATGATCTCGGAGGTTCCTATTGGAATAATCCACAGCCAAAAGCTTATAAAGAATTTAATCCGATAAAATTAGTAGAAAAGTGGGATACTCCAATATTAGTGATTCATGGAGGAAGGGATTATAGAGTACCTTATACTCAGGGTTTGGAAGCTTTTCAGGTAGCTCAGTTAAAAGGTATAAAGAGCAGGTTGCTATTCTTTCCTGAAGAAAGTCATTGGGTTCAACAGCCACAAAACGGAATTATCTGGCAAAAAGAGTTTTTTAAATGGTTAAAAGAAACTCTTTAAAAATTTCTAATATAAATTCTGAAAATAAATACAAAGGCATACTCCATCGGAGTATGCCTTTGTATTTATTTAAAAATGTGGAAGCATTTATTTATTTAATTCTATAGAATTTTCTAAAAGTCTCTGATAAAAAAACAGGGCACCCTCACTATGTGCACCTATAGTAGTTTCAAAAGTAACATTTCCTCCCATTTGATTGGTTTCATCTGCGAATCTCTTAGCTGGTTCATAGTATGCAGTATGGTCATTTATTGCATGAATCATTTGAAATTTCGTTTTATTCTTCCATGGGCTAAAACTATTTTCAGTAAGTATCTGTTTTAAGTAGGCATAATCAGAATTACTGCTTTCGGAAGATCTGAATTCAGAAGTATAAAAATCTGAGCTGTTAACAGGAAATAAATTATTGGTAATAATATCCAATGCAGAATATTTACCGGATAAAAGATATTCGTTTATATTTGGTTGCTGATCTTTAAGAATTACATTATCCAGTTTTAGATTAGGATATCCATTATGTTGATAAGCCATGACAGCCCAAGGGAAAATTAAATGCTCCATAGTTTGATGATCTTTTTTTACTTCATCAGCAAGATAAGGTAATGAAGTTAAAGCACCACCAACTAGAAGTAAATCAACGTTTAATTCATTTCTATCTGTTTCATTTTTTTTGCCGGCTAATCCACTGGTATACCCTCCTAATGAATATCCGGAAAGAATGACGCCGTTCTTTTGGCTGTAATTAAGTTTAGAAATTACTCGTTGAGCTGTTTTAGTTAAATTAATAAGGGAATTAGCCATAGGCTGTGCTTCTAGGACAGGAATAGAGCATTCACCATAAGAGTCTCCAAACCCTGGGTAATCCGGAATTAATACAGCAAAACCTTCTACGGCTAAAAGATTATTAAAAAAGTTGGTAAGCTTGTTTTCAAATACCTGGTTGTTTAATAATTCTTTATCCTGATAAATTGCTGAAGCAGCTTCATTCTTACCTGTGTATGCTCCCGGAGCAATGATAACCAGCTTACAGCTTTTTCCATCGGAAAGAATGCTTTTACTAGGTAGGAGTAAAATCCCGGAATTATTTATAAAAGTACCCTTTCGGCCCGGATGTTGTTCCTTATAATTAATTTTGTATACACTTACGTATAAACTATCCAAATGCAGTCCCTTATTAGTTAAAGTTTCTTTTTGTTTAGCTAAATTAAAATTGCTGAAATCTAAATTAATCCCCGGAATACTGTTGTAAGCTGAGATTGAACTTTTAAAAAATAGCTCCATTTGTGAAAGATCATCATAAGACAGTCTGTTTATGCTTTTAATATTTTGTTGAGATGTATGGATGTAAATATCATCATCCGTACAAGAAGTAAAAGTCGATAATATACAAATAAAGGCAAATAATGTAAATTTTTTCATAAAAATTAGTATTTTAAATTGAATTTTTTATTTCAAAGGTAAAATATTTATTTTATATTTATATATTAAGAATTAATTAATTGGTTTTTTTATATACTTTTTAAATTAAGTACCTGTTAATTTGTATATTAAGGTAAATAATCATTAATTTAGATATTATATTTTACAAAATGTAAAAATCAATCCTGATTATTAGCTGATAAATAATCAAATAAGCGGTTGTAAGCAGAACAATAAATTTATATACATCTGACAAAAATCAGTATATTTGTCAACTTTACGTTTATTAAAATAATATTAGTGTAAACCGCAAAAAAATATCATACCATGAATTTACATGAATATCAAGGAAAAGAAATACTTTCATCATTCGGAGTAAGAGTTCAAAGAGGAATCGTAGCAACTACACCCGATGAAGCTGTTAATGCAGCAAAAGAAATGACCGATAAAACCGGAACAAACTGGTGGGTGGTTAAAGCTCAAATACATGCAGGTGGAAGAGGAAAAGGCGGTGGAGTAAAACTAGCTAAAACACTGGATGAGGTTAAAGAAAAATCGTCTGAAATTATCGGGATGAACCTTATAACTCCCCAAACATCAAAAGAAGGGAAAAAAGTACATCAGGTTTTTATTGCTGAAGATATGTATTATCCGGGAGAGTCTGAGGTTGAAGAATTTTATATGTCTGTTTTATTAGACAGAGCCAAAGGTAAAAATATGATTATTTATTCTACAGAAGGAGGAATGGATATTGAAGCCGTGGCAGAAAAAACTCCGGAAAGAATTTTCACTGAAGAAATAGATCCTGCAGTAGGACTGCAAAGTTTTCAGGCAAGAAAAATAGCATTTAACTTAGGAGTTACAGGAGATGCATTCAAAGATATGGTTCGGTTTGTTACTTCTCTTTATAAAGCGTATATTGAAAGTGATGCTACTTTGTTTGAAATCAATCCTGTATTAAAAACATCTGATAATAAAATTGCAGCAGTAGATGCTAAAGTAACCATAGATAATAATGCATTATTTCGTCATCAGGATTACCTAGCATTGAGAGATGTTAGAGAAGAAGATCCTACTGAAGTGGAAGCCGGTGAAGCAGGTCTTAACTTTGTTAAGTTAGATGGGAATGTAGGTTGTATGGTAAATGGAGCAGGATTAGCAATGGCTACAATGGATATCATTAAGTTATCTGGAGGAAATCCTGCAAATTTCTTGGATGTCGGAGGAACCGCAGATGCTGAGAGAGTAGAAAAAGCTTTCAGAATCATATTAAAAGATGATGCAGTAAAAGCTATACTAGTAAATATCTTTGGCGGAATTGTTCGATGTGACCGGGTAGCTCAGGGAATCTTAGACGCATATAAAAATATGGGGGACTTTATAAAAGTACCTATCATAGTACGTTTACAAGGAACCAATGCTGAAATAGCTAAGAAAATGATTGATGACAGTGGACTGAAAGTATTGTCTGCAATAACTCTAGAAGATGCAGCCAATGCTGTGAAAGAATCATTATCGTAAATTTAATTTCAATTTTTTTAAATATATCAGCCGGAATTAATTAATTCCGGCTTTTTTTAACTCAATCTACACGATTTACAATAGATATAACCTTTTGCAATATAAGACTATTGGGTATAGTAATAAATTCCCCCTCAACGGTTCTCAGATTTATATAAAAAGCCTTTATATCTTCAACTACAGCTTCAATAGGATTATCTTTATCAAGAATTTTTATCGTGTCACCAATTCTAAAAGGAACAGTAAAATATATGATTAATCCAGCTGTAACATTACTCAACAACGACCATTGAGCAAAAAATGCAACTCCAACAATAGCAAATACAGAAGCGAATGAGGCAAATATCCATTGAGGAGTGACACCCCATATTGTAATAAGAAATACAGAGAATAATATGTTAATTAAAATATTAACGTATTTTATTACAATCTTTGTACGTAAATCGTTGATTTGAGAATTAACCCCATAGCGGTAAATAATTTTCCTTATAATGATTTTTAATAAAGGGGTAGCGACACATGCCGCTAAAGTGCTTATGATTTGAAGATGATAATCGTGAAAAAATTTTTCAATAAATTCCATTTAATACAATTATAATATTTGATTTATATTTTCTTTAGGCCTTCCGATGACAGCTTTATTACCATTGATAATAACAGGTCGTTGAATTAATTGTGGGTTCTTTGATAAAATTTCCAAAAGTTCAATTTCCTCTAAATGCATGTCTTTAAACTGTTCATTCCACAGAGATTCGTTTGTTCTAACTAAAGCCATCGGTTGAATTTGTAGTAAATTCACCAGTTCTTTTAATGTGTCAACATTTATTCCGGTTTGCATATAATTAATTATGTGAATCTCTTTAAACTTTTCACTTAAAAAATCCAAAGCCTCCCTGCTTTTACTGCATCTGGGATTATGGTATATAGTAATCATAAACATATTTTGATCCAAAGTTACAAAATTGGTTATTTATTTTACACAGGCAAATATTTAGTAATTTATGATCAAATTAATATCCGGAGTTTTTACTTAAAATATAACAAGATATAATACTCTGACTATAATAAAGATGAATTTAATACTATTGTATAAAAAATATGCATCCGGATAGTTACGAGTATAGTATTTTTTTGTATTTTACATTGTATTTTTGCAATAATATGATTACTCAGGAAAATTTAAAAGAAATTCAATCCAGGCTAAATGATTTATATGAATATCTGGAAATAGAAAAGAAACTTGTTGAAATTCAAAATGAAGAAGAAAAGTCTGCCGACCCTGCTTTTTGGAATGATCCCAAGCAGGCTGAAGTTATTTTAAAACAACTTAGAGGAAAGAAAAAATGGGTGGAAGAATATCAGGATATTAAAACAAAATATGAAGATTTAACCGTTTTATTTGATTTTTACAAATCCGGTGATGTTGAAGAAGAAGAAGTTGAAAGTCAATATCAGGCAGTAAGTAAGCTTTTAGAAGATGTGGAATTTAAAAATATGCTTTCAGCTGAAGGAGATGATTTAAGCGGAGTCTTGCAAATAACTGCGGGCGCCGGAGGAACTGAGAGTTGCGATTGGGCAAGTATGTTAATGCGTATGTATATTATGTGGGCAGATAAACATAAATTTAAAGTAAGGGAGCTCAATTATCAGGAAGGAGATGTTGCAGGAATCAAAACAGTGACTCTGGAAATTGATGGAGATTATGCTTTCGGATATTTGAAAGGTGAAAATGGAGTTCACAGATTGGTGCGTATTTCACCTTTTGATTCAAATGCAAAAAGACACACATCTTTTGCCTCAGTTTATGTTTATCCATTAGTAGATGATTCAATTGATATACAAATTAACCAATCTGATATATCTTGGGATACTTTCCGATCTAGTGGTGCCGGAGGTCAAAATGTTAATAAAGTAGAGACGGGAGTGCGTTTACGATATAAATATAAAGATGAAATAACAGGAGAGGATAGAGAGATTATAATTGAGAATACAGAAAGTAGATCACAGTTACAAAATAAAGAAAAGGCCATGCAATTACTTAAATCTCGTTTGTTTGAAATAGAGTTGGAAAAGAGAAATGCTAAAAGAGATGAGATTGAGGCTGGAAAAATGAAGATTGAGTGGGGAAGCCAGATCAGAAACTATGTGATGCAACCGTACCGTTTAGTTAAAGATGTACGTACAGGGGCAGAAACCTCAGATGTAGATTCAGTAATGAATGGTAATATAGATGAATTTTTAAAATCCTATTTAATGTTGATGGGGCAAAAAGTAACAGAATAAAAAATATTAATATAAATAAATAGCTTATGGAAATCTTTGGGGGATTAGTTTCAATTGTACTAGTATTATTTTTCTTAATTTTTATATTCACAATATTAGGAGCTTTTTTTATTGTGAAACAGCAGACTACTGCTGTCGTTGAACGATTTGGTAAATTTCATTCAATTCGACAGGCGGGTTTTAATTTTAAAATACCGATTATAGATAGTATATCTGGAAAGGTAAACCTTAAAATACAGCAATTGGATGTGATGATAGAAACTAAAACTAAAGATGATGTATTTGTTAAACTTAAAGTTTCAGTTCAGTATCAGGTAGTGCAAACGGCGGTTTATGATGCTTTTTATAAACTACAAAATCCTTATGCTCAAATAACTTCATATGTCTTTGATGTAGTACGTGCTGAAGTTCCCAAATTGCGTTTAGATGATGTTTTTGAAAGAAAAGATGATATAGCAATTGCCGTTAAAAGTGAGATTCAGGAAGCTATGCAGAGTTACGGCTACAGCATAATAAAAGCTTTGGTGACAGATATAGATCCTGATGAACAGGTTAAACAAGCAATGAATCGTATTAATTCAGCGGAAAGAGAAAAAATTGCAGCTGAATATGAAGCAGAAGCAGAGCGTATAAAAATAGTGGCTAAGGCCAGAGCAGAAGCTGAGAGTAAACAGTTACAAGGTAAAGGTATTGCTGATCAGAGAAGAGAAATTGCCAGAGGACTGGAAGAATCCGTTAAGGTTTTAAATGGAGTAAATATAAATTCACAGGAAGCGTCTTCTCTTATTGTAGTTACACAACATTACGATACTCTTAATTCTATAGGAGCCAGTTCTCGTTCAAATCTTATATTATTGCCGAATAATCCGAGTGCTGCAAGTGATATGTTAACTAATATGATTACTTCTTTTGCAGCTTCTCAGCATGTAGGAGAACAATCAAACGAGGCTAAATAGTCTTGGTAATAATAAATTATAGTAAAAATAAAAAGAGGAAGTATTAAGTACTTCCTCTTTTTATTTTAATTCAGTTAATGTTAGGTAACCTACTTATTTTTTTAAAGCGTCTTTAGCTCCTTTTGCAGCTTCTTTTACTTCATTAGCAGCACCTTTTGCAGCATCTTTAATATTAGTTGCAGCTTCTTTGCTTCCTTCTTTAATTTCATGAGCAGCTTCTTTTGCAGTTTCTTTAACTTCACCTGCAGTTTCTTTTAAATCGCTAACAGCTTCATTTGTAGTGCTTTTTATTTTAGATTCAGCTGAATCAGAAGCAGTTCCGATTTTTTGATCAGCAGCACCAGCAGTTGAGTCGATGGCTGTTGTAGCAGAATCAGCTTGAGCTGAAGCATCTGTAGCATTTTTTTTGTCACAAGCGATGAAAGATGTTGTAGCGATAACAGCGATAGCGGCGATGTTTAAAATAGTTTTTTTCATAATTATAAATTTTTAAATTAATATTTTTATGTTTGTTTAAATTAATTTCAATATAAGTACTAGAATAATCATCATTTTTATATAAAAATAATGAATGTCTAAAATAGTATAAGACTATGGATGAGTTTTACAATAAAGTTAGTTTCGTTGAAGTGCTTATTATAACAATTTTACACTTTGAAATAAGGAGTTAAATTAGGTAGTTCAGTAGTGAGTTAGAATTAAAGGTTACACTCTGAGGTGTAACCTTTAAGTAAATTTTGTTTAACTTTAAACAATAATTATTTAGTTTCTTCAGCTTTTGCAGGAGCAGCTTCAGCTTTAGCAGCATCAGCGTGTGCAGAATCAGCTTTAACAGCAGTTGAGTCAGCAGCAGGAGCAACTTCAGCAGGAGCAGCAGCAGAATCACCAGCAACAGCAGTTGAATCAGCAGCAGGAGCAGCATCTGTAGCTTTTTTGTCACAAGCGATGAAAGAAGTAGTAGCTATAGCAACGATAGCAGCGATGTTTAAAATTGTTTTTTTCATGTGTTTTTTAATTTTTAATATTTTTGTTATAAGTTTACACTGCAAATATAGAAGAGATAATCCGGTTAAAACATTTATTGTGTTGTAACACTCTTGTAAATCAAGAAAAGTTATTTTACAAAAAATATATACTGGTATTCAGTGGGTTATAATTAATTTACAAATGACAGATCAGGAAGAAATACTGTTTAAACAGCTTAAAAAGGAGGTTACGGAGACTTTTTTACAGGACTTCCCTTCCTCAAATCCTGATATTTCTAAGTGGAAAGGTTTAGATATTATATATTTTCAGGAACATCTTCGTCAGAAAGTTCGAGGAAATGTAAGTGAGAAATGGTTTTATACCTATTTCAAATCTTCTTTTGAAAAACTTCCAAGAATTGATATGCTTAATCTTTTGTCTCAGTACTGTGGTTATAGAAGAGGTTGGGCAGAATTTACAGAAAATCATCACCCGTATATAGCTCTAAACAATGATGTCATTGGGGGAGGATCTGAAGAAAAAGAGGTCGATATTAATCCAAACTCGGAAGAATCAGTATCTATCGATTATAACAAACCTTTCGAAGATACAAATAAATCAAAGTTGCCGGCAGTTAGAAAATCAAATTATAAAAAGATAAGTTTGATTGTTTTATCAGCAATTTTGATTTTAGGTTTAATTTTTGGAATAGCTAAATATTTTGAAAATAAAAATACCTACGATTTTTGTTTTTATGATACAGATAGAGGCTCCCTGATAAAGTCTCGATTGGAGATAGTTATTCAGAAACAGGGGGTATCACCTGAGTTTTATACTATTAATAATGGATGCTTCTCCTATCGGTCATCGTCAGATACACTAAAGATGATTGTAAGTTCACCAATGTATAAAAAAGAAACTTTTGTAGTAGGTTTAAAAGAAATCAGAGAAAAAGGAGAAGATAATCATAAGAATTTTAAATTGAGACCCGATGATTATGCTATCATGCTCTATTATTATTCAACCGCTGTAAATAGTACGGACGAAAAACAGAAAGCGCAATTAATCAAACAAAGAAAAGAAGAATTGAATAAGTTAATATCTGATGATGCTTTAATATACCAAGTATATGATAGTGAATTATTCGGAGTTGAAGTATTAGACAAAAAAAAGTATATTGATTTTATGACAACTCCTACTACTTCTCTTAAAAATTATGTATTAATTACCAGTCAGGTCAATAATAAAAATAAAATCAATTTAATTAAGTTTAAAATCCAGAAAAATGAAAATTAAATATATTATTCAGTGTATTAGCGTTATGCTCGTACTTTTTTTTATGGCTTGCAATAAAGGGAAGTATTACGAAGGAGAAAAAGATCCGGATAAAATAAAAGGATATAAAAATGAGAATTATTATACGTCCGGAAAAATGGATTCTACCCAGGTAATTGCTCACATAACCGAGCAAAAATTACAGGAAGTCTATGACTTAGCAATTCTTGCAGCTGAAAATAAATCTAATAAAGATATTGATACACTCCTTCTTTCACAGCTACAAGGGTACTTTCCTAAAGGTGATACACTTTATGTTGCTCAAATTGTAAATACGCTAGATTCCCTTAAAGTTAAATATGTCAAAGTTGAGCTAAATAAACAAATGCTTTCAGATACTGCTATTCTCAACGATTCTATTGGAAAAGTTCAATTTAAAGCCCATTATTACGATAGAAATAAAAAATATTTTTCAACACAGGAACAGCAAGCAGATTATATTTTGAAAAAAAATCCTGAAAAATTTAAGGCAGAATTTAAATTTTATTTTTCTTCAATAGGAAAAGCAGAGTAAAATTCCGGAGTGATAATATAATCTAAAGGTATATCAGTAACTTCTAAATCTTCAATCTTGCTTACTGGATTGAAAAATGATAATCCTATTTTTGTTGCATTCGGATGCGATGATAGGAATTTATCGTAATATCCTTTTCCATAACCAATTCGATTTCCAGAAGTATCGTAAGCTAATAGAGGTACAAAAACACAATCTATCGTATTAAGATTTATAGGGTTTTCATTATAAGGTTCAGGAATACCCCATTTACTTATTTTCAACGAAGTGTCAGAAGTGAGTTTAAAATGTTCTAATTGATTTTTTTTAGTTTTAGAACAGTATACATTTTTGTTATTTAGCCATAAGTATTGTACAAAAAAAGAAGTATTAATTTCTTTTTTTTCAATGATCGAAAGAAAAATATGAAAACTTTGAAAATAATTCAATCCTGAAACGAGCCATTGATTAAATATTTTTTCTGATTTTTCATTAATTTCATCTTCAGATATTTTTTTTCTAAGATTTGTAAAGTAGTTCCGGGCCTGTAATTTGGTCATCTAGATTTTTTTTACGGAAATTATTTTTACAGGGCATGCTTTAGCCGCTTTATCAGAAGAATCAAAAATAGAATCGTCAGGATTTTTAATAGTAAAAAAACCTTTTTTCTCCTGTGAGCGTAAAAGTACCGATTTTCCATCTTTTTTGGACATGCGGAAGTGTTCGGGATCAAATTCTGCGCAATAATTGCATCCAATACATTTATCTCTTTGAAGAGTAATGATAACCATTAATTTGAATATTCTGTTTTAACAACCTTGTATAATTTATCTGATGGGCGTACTTTAAAACCTATAGGAAGGGTAAGAATATCTCCTTTCTTAGCTTCCTGAGCCGGTAAATCATCAACCATCATGGAAGCTACTTCTGCTTCCTGAGATCCCGTGGTAGGGCCTTGAATCAAGATTTTATCTCCTATAGCCAAGCCGTAAGCCTCTATTTCAAATTCACCAATTTGTGTTTTTGGATAATAATGTCTCCCTTTTCCAACATACACTTTTTTTTGTGTTGCATTAGAACCTGGATTGTCAGACCATTCTCCAAGTTTCTGCCCCAGATAATATCCGCTCCAGAATCCTCTGTTATATACTGTTTCAAGCCTTTTCATCCAAACATTGATTTTATCTTTGGTAAAAGTGTTGTCTGCAACAGAGTTTATTGCTTCACGATAACAACGGGTTACTTCAGCAACATATTCAGGAGCTCTTCCACGTCCTTCAATTTTAAGAACTTTAATACCGGAATCTACGACCTGATCAAGAAAGTCGAGTGTGCATAAATCTTTTGGAGACATCATATATTCATTGTCTATCTCAATTTCAAAACCAGATTCCTGATCAATAACAGTATATTTTTTTCTACAGTTTTGTTTGCAAGCTCCTCGGTTTGCAGAAGAATTATGTGAATGCAGGCTTAAATAACATTTGCCGGATACTGCCATACATAAGGCTCCGTGCCCGAATATTTCTATTTCAATTAAATTTCCCGAAGGACCTTTAATTTGTTCTTTCTCAATCTGTGAAGTTATTTTTTTTACCTGGCTCAAGCTTAATTCTCTACTTAATACCATAGTGTCTGCAAAAAGGGAATAAAATTTTACAGTTTCAATATTAGTAATGTTAATTTGAGTTGATATATGAACTTCCATATCAATTTGTCGGGCATAAGCTATAACAGCCTGATCCATCGCTATAACAGCTGTTATTCCTGCTGATTTTGCTCTGTCTAAAACAGTTTTTATGATAGATAAATCATGATCATATATAATGGTATTGAGGGTAAGATAAGTTCTTACGCCTTTGGCCTGGCAGCGTTTAGATACTTCTTCCAGATCGTCAAGAGTAAAGTTAACCGATGAGCGGGCTCTCATATTTAATTGCTCTACTCCAAAATATATTGAATCAGCACCATTATCCAAAGCAGCTTGCATAGATTCGAAATTACCCGCAGGAGCCATTAGCTCAATTTTTCCGCTTTTTGTCATTCTTCAAATTTGGCGCAAAAATACAAAATATAACATATACCAACTGATATTTGTCATTTAGTATTTAAATCCTTTAATATGATTTTCTTAATTGGTCAAATCTTTATTCTGTTAAAAATTTATTAACTCATTATGGCATCGTAGAGAAAACTGTATATTTGTAAGCTAAATAATGTATGGTAAAGAAAATAGCTATATTTCCCTTTATACTGCTGATACGATTTTATCAGTTAGCTATTTCTCCATGGCTGGGTAAAAATTGCCGATATACGCCTACATGCTCTAGCTACATGTTGGAAGCACTTAAAACGCATGGACTAATAAAAGGTTTATGGTTGGGAGGAAAAAGAATTTTTCGATGTCATCCATGGGGAGGTTGTGGCTATGATCCGGTTCCACCAAAAAAGAATATAATAAATAAATGAATCAGATTTTAGAAATTATATGGGATCCTAGTTTGGGGATTCACATAGGTAGTTTTACTCTTAGATATTATAGCCTGATGTACGTCATCGCTTTCGGATTAGGGTTTTATCTTATGGATTTAATATTTAAAACAGACCATGAAGATAAAAAATTACTGGATCCGTTGTTTCTTTACATGTTTGTAGCAGTCATTTTAGGTGCCAGACTTGGTCATGTTTTATTTTATCAAAAAGAATTATTTGTACAGGATCCCTTAGCTGTGTTTTTACCTATAAGGACACAGCCTAATTTTGAATTTACTGGATTTTCAGGCCTTGCAAGTCATGGTGCCGCTATAGGGATATTAATTTCTCTTTATTTATTTACCAGAAAATATCTCAAGAGAAATTTTTTATGGATTCTTGATAGAATTGTTATTCCTGTTGCCATTGGTGGGATGTTTATACGATTTGGTAATTTTTTTAACTCAGAAATTTTAGGTAAACCATCTGATCTTCCTTGGGCGGTTCTATTTGTTCAACAAGACACCGGAGAGTATGGAGGAGTTGTTCCTCGTCATCCCGCCCAACTGTATGAGGCTTTTGGTTATCTGATATTATTTATAATGCTTTTATTTATATATTTTAAAACGGATAAAAAGAAATATCTTGGTTGGATTTTCGGTTTCTTTTTAATAATTCTTTTCGGTATACGTTTTATGGTTGAATTTTTCAAAGAGCCACAAGGAGAAGAATATATCAATTGGTTAGGTCTTAATACAGGTCAGTGGTTAAGTGTTCCTTTCATTATTGCCGGATTTATAATATTAGCTACAGCAAAAAATAGAATTTACATTCCTAAAAACAAACAATAATGAAATTTTTTATAAAATACAAGCTGTTTTTGTTATCCTTGTTATTTATTACATGGGTTACAAGCTGTAAAAATGATTCAGATATCAGTGTCAGTACTAATTTTGAGCAGCTTGACACGATGGGGTTACATATTGGAGATAAACTCCCATTAGAGTTTACTTCCTCGGATGCGACTATAAATTCTTATACAATAAAATTAAATGACAAGTTGTATTCTGATCTTAAAGAGATTACATTAGATTCTACAAATGCTCAAATCGGAACTAACTATTTAGTTCTTACCTTAAATTATAATGGTAAACATCAAAAACTTATTGATGCTACCTTTAGTGTTTATTCTAAAGAAAAAGAAAAAGAGTTGACTTACAAAATTGTTGGAGAATATCCACATAATCCTGAATTATTTACACAAGGTTTCACATACCAAAATGGAGTTATAACAGAAAGTTCAGGACAATATGGTAAATCTAAATTGGTGAGATATCCGTTGGGTTCAACTACATATACACAGTCGGTTGATATAGATTCCAAATTTTTTGCAGAAGGTTTCGCCGTCCTTAATAAAAAGTTGTATCTGTTAACATGGAGGGAAAGAACATGTTTAGTTTTTGATGAAAGTGATTTTAAACTAACTAATCAATTTACTTATCCGGGTAGTATTATAGAAGGTTGGGGAGCTACAACAATGGGAAAAGAAATAGTAATTTCTGATAGTTCTTCAAATCTTAAATTTTTTGATTCGGATTTCAATTTAAAAAAGACAGTTACCGCAGCAGGATATGATACTATTTACACCTATCTTAATGAATTAGAGTATGCCAATGGGTATATATATGCAAATGTTTTTGATGCACCCATTATTTTAGTTATAAATCCAGCAACAGGTTCAGTGGTTGCTAAAGCTGATTTTTCAGAATTAGTAAAACAAAATAAAACCAATAGTGAAGCTGTGTTAAATGGAATTGCTCATGTTGAAGGAAATACATTTCTGATTACCGGAAAACTTTGGTCAAAAATTTATAAAGTAGAATTTAATATAAAATAAACAGTTTTAATAGTCTTAATTAAGAAAGCCTGAATATGAAAATATTCAGGCTTTCTTAATTAAGGATAATACAAAAAAGATTAATTTTTTAAATAATTTATTGCGACATAATTGCATTAATAAAAAAAATATTTATATTTGTCAGCATAAATTAACTATAAAATATTAAAAGAAATGAAAAATAAACTGAAGGAAAATTTATTATTGAGATTAATTGTACTGTGTGTTATTACAATATCACTTATTTCTTGTAGCAATGATGATGAATTTATTGATACTGATAGAATACAGAAAAGTGAATTGGTTTTTACAGAAGTCAGTGGTGAAGGTTTATATGCACATGGAGATCATTTTCATGGTATAGCAGGATCAACTGAAGGAGACAAAACAACAATTCAATTTAATTCTAAGGGAGATGCAATATCGGGAAATCCTGTTAAATTAAAACCTGGGGCTATTTATAAAGTAGAATTAAAATCATGGAATCAGAACGGTGCTGAAGTACAACAAAACTATATTGCTAATAAAACCATAGCAGATAGTTACAAAGCTTTTATAATAGGAGGAAATTTTGTACTTAATTCTAATTCAGCAACTGGTACTGGAGCTGTTTTTCAACCAAGAGAATTAAACTATGCCGATGGAACTGCTGTAAGTGGTAAGTATGAAACAACCGGTGTGTTGTCTTATTTCACATTAGGTAGTGATAATGCTGAAGGTGCTAAAAACGTAAAATATGTAATGAGAAAACTTGTAACAAATGTTAAAAAATCGATTGAAAGAGTAGATTGGAATAGAGAAGATTATCAAACTTCATTTATAGGAAATGATGAATTAGTGTTAAAATATATAATTGCTTCTAAATAAATATTTTCAGAGCAAAGTAAATTATATTATTTGTTTTAATTTTGAGGAAAGTAATTTTTATTACTTTCCTCTTTTTGTAAAATATGCAAGATATTTAATTATATTAGTAAAACTAAAATTGATACTCTTATTAGATATTTATAAATTTTTACTTTTAAGTTGATTACTAAGATAAATGAAACAGATAAGAAATACTAAAGCAAAAGTAGAAATATTAACATTGTTACAAACTTCGTTAAAAGCATTGTCTGGAACGGAAATACAGAATTTTTTAGGTGATACTTGTGATCGTGCAACAGTATATAGAGTCCTGGATCGATTAATTAACGAAGGGTTAGTGCATAAAGTAATTGACATTGATAGAGTAATTAAATATGCAAAATGTAAAAACTGTAAAAAGGCTCATCAACATAACCATTTGCATTTTAGTTGTGAAAAATGTCATACGTTAACATGTTTGGAAGGTGTTCAGGCCTCTTTTGAATTACCAAATGGTTATCAGATTTCAGATATAAATTTTACAGTTATAGGTATATGTCCGGCCTGTAATTCTGAATAACATATATTATAAAAAAAAGAGCGAGATATATCGCTCTTTTCTATTAAAATTTGTAATGCAAATCTTCTAGTCTAGTTTCCGATTATTAAAAAAGTAAAAGGTCTGTTCGCTAAAGTACCTGCATCATCACCAGTTTTTAATCTGAAAAGATTATTTGATAGATATGCTACCTGGCAATTATCATTAGTTTTTAGTTTTATTCCCGGAGTATTAGGATCAGGAGATTGACCTGGATTCACACTACCGCTTGTTGGGCCATATGCATCAACAATATTAAGTGAAATACCGTATATTTCAGTCATGGGTGTATCTAATTTAATATCGAACACACCGTTAGATGGGTTAGATATAGTGAATCCATTACCAATTAATGAATTTATACCACCTTTGGATGATAGTTGGGTAGAGCCTCCCACCGTATAGCTGGTACCTGATGCTCCACCTATAACTTTAGTGCTAGTTAGTGTTCCTCCGGAAATAGAATTAAATTTAACATAAACAGTTCCACCTAAAAAACGAGTAGCATCAGAATCTGTTGTTTGAGGGTTTAACAATTCCCAAGTTGAGCCGTTAAAGAAATAATATCCAGCTGTAGTAATATTAGTTGTTTTATCGGTTGGATCTGCTGCGGAAATTCCTGAAGTAGCATATATAATAGCACCTGTTTGATTTATCCCATATTTAGGGTTAGCTGCTTTAATTTGATCTCCGGTCAGCCTAGGGGCTATTATACCTTCAGCTGTGCTACCATCTGATTTTATGGCGCTAATATCAAGTGTAGCATTAGGGCTTTGATTGTTTATGCCAATTTGACTAAAAGATAAGCTTGTAAACAAGAGAGCTGAGAGTACAAAAATTTTTTGTTTCATTATAAAATTATTAAAAGTTAAAATATATATTTTTTATTTCTCTATTTAAAATTCAATTGATATATATCTTATTAATAAATGATAATGTTACTGTATTTATTAATTATATATTTTTTTTGTAAGTATAATTGAGTAAGCTTTAAAATTTATGCAAGAATAGTGAAATTATTTCTTTCTTAAAATTAATGAATATTTATGCTTTTATAAAGCAAAAATAGTTAAATATTTGAATATTAAAAATAAATTTTGCATATTGTATATTTTATATTTAATTAAAAATTTAATGTTTAGACCTTTTTTTTATATTTAATCGATTTATTTGTATTTAAAAATGTATACATTGAATAATTAATTGATTAAATACTAATTAATTTAAATATCCATTAAATATTAATCTGAGAACAATAATTATAAAATTTATTTGGTAATAAGGTTAAGATTACTAATTATAAGAAATATATGAACGTATATTTGCAGATTAAGTTTTAATATTCACACGTTGACATTATCATTTTATGAGCCATTCTAAAAATCAAAACGCAGCATTAGGTTTTATTTTTATTACAGTATTAGTGGATGTAATGGGATTCGGAATTATTTTGCCAATTCTCCCTCAACTTATTTCAAATATGGTAGGAGGGGATATTACGGTTGCTGCAGAATATGGAGGAGCATTAATATTTGTCTTTGCACTAATGCAGTTCCTGTCTGCACCATTTTGGGGTAATTTAAGTGACAGATATGGGAGAAGGCCTATATTATTAATTTCGCTTTTCACATTAGGTATCAACAGTATTTTTATGGCGTACGCACCTACTATGTTTTGGTTGTTTATAGGTCGCATTATAGGAGGTTTTACAGGAGGAGGATATGGAGTAGCCTCAGCATACGTTGCAGATATAACACCGTCAGAAAAGCGTTCAAGAAATTTTGGTTTGCTTAATGCCGCTTTTGGTTTAGGGTTTATTATTGGACCTGTTTTAGGGGGGGTGTTGGTGAAATACGGAATTCATATACCTTTCTTAGTAGCTGCGGCCCTGTCTTTTATAAATCTTTTATATGGATACTTTGTATTGCCAGAGTCTTTAAGTAAAGACAAACGACGTGCTTTTGACTGGAATAGAGCTAATCCTATTGGAACATTTATACAACTTAAAAAATTTCCAGTTATTTCAGGTCTTTTGCTGGCATATACTTTTATTTATACAGCTGGTCATTCTATGGAAAGTGTATGGATGTATTACACTATTGAAAAATTTGGTTGGAGCGAAGAGCAAATTGGATATTCTATAGGTTTTATGGGGTTGATGTTAGCTCTCGTTCAGGGAGTTTTAGTGAAGTTTATTCAGCCTAGATTAGGGGATCGGCGTTCCGTATATGTCGGATTAATAATCGAATGTATCGTATTGGTTTTATTTTCAATGGCAACTCAAGGATGGATGCTTTATTTTTTCAGTGTATTTTATGCTTTAGGAGGAATTTCTTCGCCTGCTTTACAAGGAATTGTAACCAATCAGGTACCAGAAGATTCACAAGGTGAGTTACAAGGGGGTATGAGTTCTTTAATAAGTATTACAGCAGTCATTAGCCCGCCGATAATGACTATGTTATTTGCTTGGTTTTCAGATAGGTCTGGAGGGTTATATTTTCCTGGGATGCCTTTTGCCTTTGCTGCATTTTTAGTTTTAATAGGATTGATTTTGGCAATACGTACTTTAAAGAAGGGGTAAATAGACTATTACTGGATGGCTGTGCTTATCATCCTATAGTGGTTTTATCTTATAAAAAATTATTTGTTAAAATATACAGAGTTGACTTACTTCTATCTCCATTTCCATTTATCATTCACGATATAATCAATATTAATATAAGAAGCAAGTTCCTGCAAGTGTGATTTTAAGAGTTTAATATCAGGTATTTGATTTTTAGGAATTATAAGAGATTGGCCATTACTTAATTTAATTAAAATTAAAGAAGGAATTTCTGTGATTTCTTTCAGTTCGGAAGTCATTATTTTATTTTCATATCCTTTTTCCTTAGAAAAGAGAAAATCATTAGTAAGCTCTAATGTTATAGTTTTACCAAATATGTTGCTGAAGTTTTCTTGTATATATATCTGAAAGTATTTTTTATAATAATTTTTTTCCCATTTAGGGAATAAAAGAAGCCAGAAAAGTCCGAAAATAGAGCAAAAAATTAAGTAATACCAAATTTGGGTTAAGAAATAAAATAGAACTCCTATTATAATTAAAAATATAGGAAGTCTAAACTTAGACATTTTTCTTGTTTTGGTAATTTTTGGAGATTTTGAGGCAGTGAAGAGTTGGTAAATTAAAAAGTCGTTTTCATCAATAGTATAATCTATTTTCATAATGGTATTGTTTATTGGACATGCAAAGGTAATGGGAATTTCTGTTTAAGCTCTATCTTTAGTGGTTCTAAAATATTATATACCTACAAAGTTAAAAGATTCGATATAAAATTTGTAGTTTAAATTGAATCTTAAGCTTTTTATTGAGTTGTTTTTTTATGTCCTGATGATGCTCAAGTCTTGCTAATTTCATCTCCTCTATAATGTCGAAACGAGTTTCGTTTTTCATAAATAATTTAAAATATTAAAGCAGGTAAATATCTCAATAAAAACTGTTTCGCATAAATTATAAAAAAAATTATGCGAAACAGTTTTCTTATTCTTCATTAGTTTGAGGACTAAAAATCTTCTTGTTTTCAAATTCAGCATCTCGTGTATTTTTTTGAACACAGATAGCGCCAAATAAAGCAAGAATAAATCCAAATGCATAAAATCCTTTTTCGCTTGGAAGCAAATCGGCATTAATAAGTCCGATTGTGAGTAAAGCAACGGATGCAAGTAGCGAAGCCCAGCTTAATCCATAATAGAGATCAGTTACTGGAATGCCTTCTAATCTGTCCCTCACTGATTTTTGAATTGATACACCAGAAAATAATCCATAAAGTAAAATTAAGAGATAATATCCTTTTTCATTTAACTCCATTTCTGCTCTCCAAAGCCCTATTAAATAACCTCCGACACCTACGATTAAAATAACCCAAGAAGCTCCGGCAAAAGCTATTGATGTTTGTTTTTTTTCCATATGTTAAAAATTGATAATTTAATAAAAATTAAAGATCCCTTGTTGGAAAGGAGTCCATAGACAAGCTTTCATTCCGGCATATTTAAGTCCGGAATTAGCCCAGGTATTACAGGTAAATAAAAAATTGTAGGAGCCTTTAGCTTGATAAAAAGAATCCGTTGCGCCATAGGTTTTATCGGTCTTAATATGTATTATATCTCCATTAGAATCTCGCTTAAAATCCTTCTGGATATACTCAACTAGTTTTTTATACTGCGTTTTTGAAATCATAATTTTTTTACATTGATTATCTTCTGTAACTTTTTTTAAATAAGTCGTATGAATTGCAGTAGTACTCAATCCGAAAGCAGCTTTAAATGCAATTGAAAATTTAACATGATCCCAATCCGGAACATCCAAAAAGAACCCCTTATCACCCCATCCGATGGCAATGTATTTTTGAAGACTGTCTTTACTTTTGATGTCAGCAAATTTTATTTCATTGCTCCAGTCAATTTCTTCAGTTTTTATTGGAAATACAAAGTCTGTATGCATACCATTAGTAGAAATATATATAGGTATTTCTGTAAGGTTGTTTTTATCTCCTTGAACAGGAATTCTGGATAAGATAATAGCAGATAAAAAATATAAAACAATGGCTCCTATTGCAATACTTAGTGTATATACGATGATTTTAAAAATTTTTTTCAATATTATTTAAATAGTAGTTAGTGTCTAAACGGAAAAAAACATATAAATTATATCTATATGATTTCATAAGTTAACAAACCTGTAAAATTTTATGCAACAATGACTAATTCACATGTCTTTCTGCATGATAGGATGATCTTACCAAAGGACTACTCTCTATATGACGGAAATTACCTAAATTTTTAGCAAAATCTTCATAATCTTTAAATTGTTCTAATGATATGTATTCTTTGACAGGCAGATGCTTTTTACTTGGTTGTAAATATTGACCGATGGTTATCACATCAACATTGGCGTCATGAATTTCTTTAATTGATTCATAAACTTCAGAGGGTTTTTCTCCTAAACCTAGCATAATGCCTGTTTTAGTACGTCTTTGTCCCTTTTCCTTCATGTATCTCAAAACTTCAAGGCTTCTGTCATATTTTGCCTGAATACGAACTTCTCGTGTTAAACGTCTGACCGTTTCCATATTGTGGGAAATTACTTCAGGAGCTGCATCTATTAATCGATCTATATGTTTTTCAATGCCTTGAAAATCAGGGATTAGGGTTTCCATTGTAGTGCCAGGGCTTATTCTTCTAACCGCTTTTATAGTTTCTGCCCAAATTATAGAACCCATGTCTTTTATATCATCTCTATCTACAGAAGTAAGTACGGCGTGCTTGATTTTCATCAATTTAATGGAGCGAGCCACTTTTTCAGGCTCCTCCCAATCTATCTCTGCAGGTCTTCCGGTTTTAACACCACAAAATCCACAGCTCCTGGTGCAAACATTACCAAGAATCATAAAAGTAGCAGTACCCTCTCCCCAGCATTCTCCCATATTAGGGCAACTACCGCTTTGGCAGATTGTATTTAATTTGTATTTATCTACTAGCCCCCTAAGCTCTTTATAATTTTTTCCTGTAGGAAGTTTAACCCGAATCCATTTTGGTTTTGAACCAGCTGTAGTCTCCATAAATATTGATACTAATCTTACAAAACTACTAACTTTTATTGGTATACCAGTCATATGGATTATAAAAATAGTTGATTAGTTAATTTAATCAATTTAGTATGGGAGACAAAGACTGCACAATTTTTGGTATAAATTTTAACTAATTATTAATACATCATTTCATCCAAAATATAGAAATTTGTTTTAAGTTAATAGTAAAATTAGGAATGGATTATACATCAGCATCAGAAGATATTAAAGTTTTAATTGAAAAAGTTCAGGAAAAAAGTCAGGACTTTACACTGTTGGTTAAAGAAATTAATCAGGTCATTGTTGGTCAGCATTATATGATTAACAGATTGCTTATAGGTTTATTAAGTAATGGGCACGTTCTTTTAGAAGGAGTGCCTGGTTTGGCTAAAACTCTGGCAATAAAAACTTTAGCGGAAGCTTTGGATGGAGACTTTTCCCGGATACAGTTTACTCCCGATTTACTTCCTGCAGACGTTGTGGGAACGCTTATATATAATATAAAAGATAATGATTTTTCAGTAAAAAAAGGTCCTATTTTTGCTAACTTCATTCTGGCAGATGAAATCAATCGTTCTCCGGCAAAAGTACAATCGGCATTATTGGAAGCAATGCAGGAAAAGCAGGTTACCATAGGAGATGAAACCTTTAAACTTAAAGAGCCGTTTTTGGTGCTGGCAACTCAAAATCCGATAGATCAGGAGGGGACTTATCCACTTCCAGAAGCTCAGATAGACCGTTTTATGCTTAAATGTGTGGTTACTTATCCAGAGTTTGAACAGGAAAGAACCATACTAAGACAAAACATGTCACAACAAAAACACCAGGTTAAAGAAATATTGAGTCTGGATAAAATATTTGAAGCACGTAAACTGGTAAAAGAAATATATATGGATGAGAAAATAGAAAACTATATTCTCGATATTGTTTTTGCAACCCGATTTCCGGAAAAATATAATTTGTCACAGTTAAAACCTTATATGTTATTCGGATCATCCCCAAGAGGAAGTATTAGCATGGCTTTGGCAGCAAAGGCGCACGCTTTTTTGAATCAAAGAGGATTTGTTATCCCGGAAGATGTAAAATCAGTTGCTAAAGATGTTCTTCGCCATCGTATTGGTGTAACTTATGAAGCAGAAGCTGAAAATATAACATCAGAAGATATAGTAGATCAGATTCTTAAGTCGATTGTTGCGCCTTAAAAAAGATAGATAAAAAGATAGTTAATTTGACAACAGAAGAATTATTAAAGAAGATAAAGAGGATCGAGCTGAAATCTAAGAGAAAAGTAAATTCTCTGTTTTTAGGTGAGTATCATAGTTCCTTTAAAGGAATTGGAATGACTTTTTCAGAAGTCAGACAATACCAGTTTGGAGATGATGTAAGGAAAATTGATTGGAATAAAACAGCCAGATTTAATGAACCTTATATAAAGATATTTGAAGAAGAAAGGGAAATGATATCTATGATTCTTATAGATATAAGTGCTTCAATGAACTTTGGAACTCATAAACAATTTAAAAATGAAACCGTTGCAGAAATTAGTGCAACTCTTGCTTTTTCAGCAATAAAAAATAACGATAAAGTAGGAGTAGTTTTATTTTCAGATAAAATTGACGTTTTTATACCTCCAGCTAAAGGTAATTCGCATGTAGTTAGGATTATAAAAACTATCCTAGAAACACAACCACGAGAAGTTCCGGCAAATTTAAATGTTGGTATAGATTTTTTATTAAAAACAATAAAGAGAAAATCTGCAGTTTTCCTGATATCAGATTTTGATGTTCCAAATTTTGAAAGAAACTTAAATGTTGTTTCCAAAAAACATGATGTAACAGGAATCAGAGTTTATGATGAACTTGAAAAAATTTTTCCGGATATAGGTCTGGCTCTTCTTAAAGATTTGGAATCAGGAAAAACACGCTGGATAGATACATCCTCATCATCAATAAGAGAGCGTTATTCAAAATACTATCAGCAATTGGCTTCACTTACAGAAAATGGGTTTATGAAAAATGGTTCTGGATTCTTAAACATACCTGTAGACTCAGACTATAGTAAAGTTTTATTTAATTATTTTAAAGGACATCATAAAATATGAAATTAAAAATTTCCATAGTCTTATCAATATTAGTAAACTTCTATATTTATTCTCAGAATATAAATACTCATATTTCAACTAATAAAATTAAATATGGAGAACCTATAATATTGAAAATCGAAGTTAAAGCTTCTGGTAGGGATAAGGTTATTTTTCCCTTTATTAAAGGTACCCTGACTTACCATTTAGAATTAATTGAAGATAAAAAAGATACATTAATTAATGATGCTAATCATTACATATATACTGACAGCATTACGTTTTCAGCGTATGAAATAGGAACCTTTACAGTACCATCTTTGCCAGTGCTGGTTAACTCAAGAGAATACAGTACACCTGAATATAATATTACCGTTGATTCAATGGAGATTGATACTATAAAGCAACCTCTTTACGATATATATCCTATAATTTCAGAACCAAAGACATTTAAAGACTATTTCGAACAATACTGGGTATATATGGTCATGGGAGTGACTATACTTTTAGTTGCTGTAATTTTAGCTGTTTTATACTATTTGGAAAGGAAAAAGAAAAAATCCGGAAACTTCAAAGACGCCAATCCGGATAAAATAGCCATAAAGAAACTATTAAAATTAGAAAAGTCAGGATATCTAATCAAGGGATTAAGTAAGAAATATTATTCTGAAATGATTTTGATACTAAAAGAATATATGGAAGCCAGATGGAAGTTTCCCGCTACAAAATT
Organism: Apibacter raozihei; assembly: GCF_004014855.1. Lineage (NCBI taxonomy): Bacteria > Pseudomonadati > Bacteroidota > Flavobacteriia > Flavobacteriales > Weeksellaceae > Apibacter > Apibacter raozihei. Next base: position 696,191 of record NZ_CP034930.1, on the reverse strand, counting down.
ATTGTCAGACGACTTATTAGTTTATTTAAAAGAAAATAAATACGTTGATGAAGAAGAAGCTAGAGATTTATCGACAATATTTCAATCTGCAGATTTAGCTAAATTTGCAAAGTCACGACCTACTATAGCAGAAACTAAAGTTCACACAGAAATGGCGAAAAAATTTGTCAACGAAACTAAAACAGAATTTTTAAATTACAGACAACCTGATGAATACTAATCTGGAATTTGCTAATCCGTGGTTTTTAGTTCTGCTCATACTAATACCTATATTACTGTTTTTAAAATATAAAAAGAAAGTAAAGCCCAAATCTATTGCTATACCTAATCTTTCAGCATTAAGCACTCATAGCAGTTGGTTGGGAACTATCAGGCCTGTAGTTTATTGGTTAAGAATAGTAGTCTTGATATTATTAATTTTAGCTATATCCAGGCCCAGGGTAGTTGATGTAGCTCAAACTTTAGAAAATGAAAAAGGAATAGATATAATGCTTACTGTAGATGTTTCCTTAAGTATGCTGGCCAAAGATCTGGATCCGGATCGGCTAACAGCACTAAAAGGAGTGGCAGTAAAGTTTGTCATGGAAAGACCTATTGATCGTATTGGACTCATTGCATACTCAGGAGAAGCATTAACGTTAGTACCTTTAACTATTGATAGAAATATACTTAAACAACAGTTAGAAGATCTCAAAACCCAGACACTCGACGGGGGAACAGCAATAGGAGTTGGGTTGGCGACTGCTGTGAATCATTTAAAAGATAGTAAGGCCAAGTCTAAAGTAGTTATTTTAATGACTGATGGAGTTAATAATGATGGTTTTGTTGAGCCTGCTACAGCAGCGGATATTGCCGCAAAAAATGGTATTAAGGTTTATACAATAGGTATCGGAACGAATGGCTGGGCTTTATTTCCTACATCCATTGATGCATTTACAGGGAAAATATATTTTGAAAAGCAGAGAGTTGAAATAGACGAAGAATTATTGAAAGAAATTGCTAAAAAAACAGGAGGAGAATATTTCAGAGCTACCAATACTCAAAGTTTACAAGATATTTACGACAATATTAACCAATTGGAAAAATCGGACATTAATAATCTAAAGTATTATAATTATACGGAAAAGTACAGAATGTTTCTTCTTCCAGCTCTTATCCTTTTATTGCTGGAACTTATGTTAAGAGGTTTTGTTATCAGAAGTATTAATTAGTTGAAATTATGAACTGGGAACTAGAAAAAACATCCTATTTATACCTGCTTTTATTGCTACCCTTTCTTATATGGAGAGTTTTATACCTATACAAGTGGAAAAAATCAGCTGTAAATAAATTTGCTGATTCGGAAATGCAAAAACGTATTTTTGGAAACATTAATTTTTCTGCTTTTATACGAGATAATATATTGGTAATTATTTCCTTTTTTATGATAGTACTTGGTCTGGTTAACTGGCTGGGAGGAATGGAAAAAAAACAGGTAAAAAGAGAAGGTATAGATATGGTATTTGTCATAGATGTTTCTAATTCTATGAATGCGGAAGATGTAATTCCTTCAAGAATGGAAAAAGCAAAAAAAATTGTCAGCGATTTAATAACCAAATTGGGAGGAGACAGGGTCGGAATCGTAATTTTTGCAGGTCAGGCATATTCTGTAATGCCATTATCTAACGATTACGGTGCAGCGGAATTATATTTGAGTGGAGTTGATACTAATTTAATTTCGGCTCAGGGAACCAATATAGCAGATGCGGTACTGGAAGCTTCAAATATGCTTTCCAATATAGCCAATACATCAAAAGCAATAATCTTGGTTTCAGATGGTGAAACTCATAAAGGAGAAGTAAATAAAGCAGTAAATACAGCGAATAAAAATGATATAACTATTTTTTCTGTTGGAATCGGGACACCACAGGGAGCTCCTATTCCAGTACAGGATGGTGGTGGGTATACCAGTTATAAAAAAGATGAAGAAGGAAATGTTGTATTAACCCGATTAGTAGATACGTCATTAAAAAATTTAGCTTTTGAGACAAAAGGCGCTTACTTTTACGGAGGAGGACCATCAGAACAAATTACGAAAGAAATATTTGATGAAATGTCAAAACTGGGTAAAAAAGAGCAGTCTCTTAGCTATACATATGATTCAAAGCAATACTTTCAGTTTTTTATAGGAATAGCATTACTACTGTTAATTATTATTTCTTTAACAAACTATAAGCGAGATTTTAACGTATAAACTTTGTAAATTTGTTAAAATGTATCTGAGAATAAATATAGCAGGTTTTATCTTTTTATTGTTTCCTTACATCTTGTTTTCTCAGGGTAAGGCAAGGAAATATTTAATTGAAGGGAATAAAAATTATGTTGTGCAGTCATATGATGAAGCTGCTGCAAACTACCTTAGAGCCATTCAGGAAGGAGGCGATTCCTACAAATCTAATTTTAATTTAGGAAATGCCATGTATCGGCAGAAAAAATACTCTGATGCTATATCTCAATTTGAAAAATCAATTAAATTTGCATCCGGAAAATTGGAAAAGTCTCAGGCTTATTTCAATGCAGGAAATGGATATTTTAAAAAGAAGGATTATAAAAAAGCAGCAGAATCATTCAAAAAAGCATTGAAACTTAACCCCAGGGACGATAAAGCAAGATATAATTATGCTGTGACAAAAGAGAAATTAAAAGAACAGGAAAAACAGCAACAAAAAAATAATAATTCTGATTCTAATAATCAGAATGAAAATAAAGATGGGGAAAAGGATCAAAATCCTGATAATTCTGAAGATAAAAAATCACAATCCCCACAAGAAAATAAAGAAGGTCAACAAGGTCAGTCAGGAGGGCAGGGAGATAATCAGTCGGGTCAGGGAGTAGGAAACCAGGAAGGGCGCGAAGGAATTAAAAATTCTAACTCCAGAGAACAAGAGAATGTTTCAGGTTCAATGCAAGAGCAGTATTACGAAGGTATTTTGGGAGCAATGAAAGAACAAGAAAGAAGGGCTCAGCAAAAAATAATTAATAAAAGAATTCCTCCGTCAGGGGATTCTAGAGGAAAAGATTGGTAATGAAGGGATTTTTATTATTTTGTAATATTTTTTTTGGAATATACTGGCTGGGAGCTCAGGTAACGTTTCAAGCTGTTCCTCAAAAAAAAGAGGTAATACTTAACGAACCTATTCACGTTCAGTTTATATTAAGTATTAAAAGTAAATCGTCTGCTAACTCTGTCTCTACTATTAAGCTGCCTAATTTTTCCAATTCCCAGGTTGTAGCCAGAAATGTGATTCAAAAACAAGGGTACGAAAATGATGAAATGATACTTCTTTATGGTGAAGAAATCACTTTAAGAGCAATTAAACCGGGAAGTATAAAAATCGGAGCAGCATCTGTAACAGTTAATGGAAAGACTTATACATCAAAACCGTTAAGTATTTCGGTACAAGAAGAGCGAACAGATATTCAGGAAGATCGAATTAATATGTTGGGCATGGGAGATGCTTTTCTCGCCTTTAAAGTTTCAGATCGAAATCCTTTCCAGAATGAAGGTATTACAGGTAAGCTGAAATTTTATACAAAAAAAGTCGATTTGATTAACAGTTTGAGTAATTTATCACCTCCTAATTTTCAGGGATTATTTGTACAGCCTATCAAAGAAAGAAATAACACTTATGAACAGGAAATTATTAATGGTGAGGCTTATCTGTCAAGAGTTATAGGTTCCTATGTGATTTTTCCATCAAAACCGGGAACATTAACCATATATCCATTTACTTTGACTTTAACTGTTGCAGAAGGTTTTTTCGATGAACAGGAAATTTATATAAAATCAGCTCCGGTGACACTTCAGGTTAAGAAAATACCGGACAATGCTCCGGAGGGATTTTACGGAGTTGTAGGAAATTATAAAATAAAGGCACATTCTAATAAAGAAAGTTTAAACTTATCTGAAGCAGCCACCGTTACGGTTGAAATTACCGGTAAAGGAAATATAGGATTATTGAAATCTCCAGAATTGATAATTCCTAAAAATATAGAGCAGTATAGTCCAAAGAATAAAATGGAAACTTTACCAGGAACCGATGGTGTTGTAGGGAAAATAGTCATGTCGACAGTTCTTGTACCTCAAAAGAGCGGGAGTTTCTCAATTAAAGTAAAACCATTCACTTTTTTTGATCCGAAGGATGAGCAATTTAAAACTATTTCAGCAGAACCAGTAGTTTTTAAAGTCAGAGAAGATACTCTTAAAAATGTGAAATCTGATAGTATTGAAACAAATATTAAATCCAGAGACTCTGACAAATTAAAATCGTATATTCCTGATTTACATGTTAAAGAAACTATTTCTGAAGTTTTGGAAGGGAAACCGGTAAAAACCGAAAAAAGTGCTGTTCTATTGATTGTTGCAGGAGTAGTATTCTTAAGTGGATTTTTGTTTTTTATTTTATATAAAAAGAAAAAAAGGATTAAAAAAAATGTGAATACTGTAAATGAAATAGATAAAACTTCAGTTCATAAAATTAACAAATTATCACCACCTCCTTCAGATAAGAAAAATTTTGAAGCCGAGTTATTTCAGTTAAAAAAAATAGCAGAGAAAGGCGATGATAAAAAAGCATTTTATTCTTTAGCAGAATCAATAATACAGGCTGCAATTTACCAGAATTTAGGTATTGAACAACAACAATTTATTACTTCTGTAGATATTGAAGAAAAGTTAATCAATAAATTTGGAGATGAGTTTGCAGAAGAATGTAAAAATTTATTATTGAAATCCCAGATTGAACAATACTCAAATTTAACAGATCAGGATTCGTTACTTTCCGTTTATCTGAAAATTGAAGACTTAATAAAAAAATTAAATTAGATTTGTTTTTGTGAGTTAATAAAAGTGGTTAATTCGTATTTTTATTATTTTTTCAAATTTAATTAACTTTGTTGAATAAATATTAAAAAATGCTATCAAACATTTCTATTAAAGAAATTGTAAGTTGCTTTATGGTGTTATTTGCTATTATAGATATAATAGGAAGCATACCTATAATCGTGACAATTAAAGGGAAGATAGGATACCTGCAAGCCAGAAAAACGTCTTTGGTAGCCTGTGGTATTCTTATAGGATTCTTATTTATTGGCGAAAAATTACTCAAAATAATCGGAATAGATGTTTATTCCTTTGCAGTAGCTGGAGCTTTCGTTCTTTTTGTAATCGCATTGGAAATGATACTTGGAATTGAGATTAATAAAATGGATGAGCCACAATCTGCATCTATTGTCCCTCTTGCATTTCCTTTAATTGCCGGAGCAGGTTCCCTTACAGCTGTACTAGCTTTAAAGGCAGAATATCACACAGAAAATATAATTCTTGCGATTATCTTAAATATGTTAGTCGTTTATTTAGTTTTGAAATATAGCGGAAAATTGGAACAAATACTTGGGCCCGGAATTATTTCTGTAATGAAAAAAATATTTGGTGTTATATTATTAGCGATATCGATAAAGCTTTTTACAGCAAACATTGCTTCATTAATTGGAACGATTAATTAAAATTATGGATTATAAAACTTTCTTATATTTGTAAAAATGAGTAAAATGAAAAATTTTCTAAATATAGCCCTTATAGTTTTTTTAGCCGTTGTGGTTTTTAATGCAAGTCTTATTAACTATAAGTTAAATTTGACCCATGAGCCAAATGATAAATTTTTATATTCCGGATTAGTAGCTGTTTTAGGAATTCTAGTAGTATTTATTATTAAACAATTGAGGGTATTATCTAAAAAATAAAATAGATTCATTAGTTTTTATTAAGAGAGCTGATTTTTTCTAAGAGTTTAATGTAATTTTTTTCTAATTCTTTAAACGTAGGTTTATCCTTTCCCGTATATATGATCATTAACAAATGAGCCTGAGGGAAAAGAGTATATATTTTATTTTTATTTAACCTGTAACACTCCCTTAAAAGTCTTTTAATATAGTTTCGATCAACGGAATGTTTGAAATTTCTTTTTGAAACGGAAACACCGGCTTTATGAAGGTTATCTGGTTGCAATTGTGGTGTGTAAATTATTTTAAGTGGAAATTTGCTTGCCCATAAACCTTTTTCAAATAAATATTTTATTTGTTTTTCACCTTTTAAATGTTCGTTTTTCGTATATTTCTGATTCATAAAAACTAATAATACTATAACGAATATTGATTAAAAAAATAATTATCAGTATTATTTTTGAGCTTAAGTAAAGCATTATAGTTTGTCAAAGATATAGAGTATTTGTATGAATGACAAACAATAATTATTTTTGTATAAATATATAAAACAATAGGAGATTATGTACCCAGAAGAAATGGTATTGCCGATGAAGGCACAATTAACAAATAAAGGATTTGAAGACTTAAATACAGCAGAAAAAGTTTCAAACGCATTAAAACAATCAGGAACCACTTTGCTAATCATTAATTCTGTTTGTGGATGCGCCGCTGGTGCTGCACGTCCAGGTGTAGTATTATCTGTAGAAGGCTCTGGAAAAAAACCGGATCATCTAGTTACTACTTTTGCAGGGTTTGATGTAGATGCTGTTAAAACAGCTAGAGAGCATTTAGTTCCGTTTCCTCCTTCTTCCCCATCTATAGCACTGTTTAAAGATGGTGAACTTGTTCATTTTTTAGAAAGACACCATATTGAAGGACATTCTGCTGAAATGATAGCTGAGAATTTACAACACGCTTTTGAAGAATATTGTTAATTAATACATTATGTCTCTAACAGAAGAACAAATACAGGCATTAGCAGAAAAAATAGTTGAAAAGTTAAAAACTGTTTACGACCCGGAAATTCCTGTTGATATTTATGAGTTAGGCTTAATTTATGATGTACAAATAAGTACGGAGGGTAAAGCTGAGATTTTAATGACTTTAACAACTCCCAATTGTCCGGTTGCAGAAACTTTGCCATTAGAGGTTGAAGAAAAAATTGAATCAATTGATGAAATTACTAAAGCAGAGGTTAAAATAACCTTTGAACCTACATGGGATAAAGACATGATGAGTGAAGAAGCTAAATTTGAGTTAGGGTTGCTATAAACAATTACTAATTTAAAAGTTTTAATATAGGGCAAGTAAATTTAACTTGCCTTTTTTTATTATATTAAATTTAAAAGTAAATTTTTTAAGATGCATTATTCGCTACAGAATAGCTTCAGAATTGAATATTAATTTTGTCATTATAATAAGAAAAATTTAAAATCGTAGAGTTATGAAAAAAATAGTATTTAGCTTATTAAGCTTTTTGATGTTTTCTTTAGTTTTGTTAGCTAAAGACATCGATGAAAGTCAGGTTCCAAAAGCAGTAAAGGATTACGTAACTAAAAATTATCCTAACGCTGTAGATAAAGAATGGAAATATAAAGATAAAGACAATACTTTTTATTATTACAAAGTAGAATTTGAAGTAGAGGGTAGAGAAGTTGAATTAGAATTAGAGTCTAATGGCAAGCTTATCTCTTCTAAAGAAGAATTACATATAAAAGATACTCCTTCATTTGCAAAGGATTATATTAAAACTAACTATCCTAATGCAACCATTCTTGGAACTAAAAAGAAAGTGGAGCGTGGAGTTACTACCTATGACGTAGGTATTGTATTTAATAATCATTATGGGAACATACGGCACAGAAATATATACTTTGATACAAAAGGTAATGTTATGAAGCAGTAGGTTAAGCGTTCATGATAATAATTAAGTATACTGGTAAAATAGCTCTTAAAATTTAAGAGCTATTTTTATTTTTGACACATAAAAAAATTTCATATTTCTATTTATCTTTGTTAACCAATAGTAAATTATAGTTTTAATGAAGTTGTTTATAGGTAGTATTTTTAAAGATAATGTTGAGATTAGAGAAGATGAAGCTCATCATATAGTTAAAGTCCTTCGAATGAGTAGTGGAGAGGAAATTTATGTTACAGATGGAGCAGGTAAATTAGCGAAAGGAACTTTGATAATTTCAGGAAAAAAAGCTGAAGTTGAAATTATTGAAATTTATCCGGATACAGAAAAGTCTAAAACTAATTTACACATAGCTATAGCTCCCACTAAAAATATTGATCGGTTTGAATTTTTTTTAGAAAAAGCAGTTGAGTTGGGAGTTTCAGAAATTACGCCGTTACTATGTGCTAATTCGGAAAGAAAAACACTTAAACTAGAGAGATTAGAGAAACAATTAGAAAGTGCTTGTAAACAATCTTTGCAGCGTTTTTTTCCAATATTGAATCCGTTGACAGCGTTTAAAGATTTCGTTCATACAGAATCTAACGGTAAAATATGGGTAGCCCATTGTTATAAAGAATATGAAAAAAGCCCAATACATGAAGCTCTAGGTATATCTGATGCAATTACTTTTATGATAGGTCCAGAAGGAGACTTTTCAAAAAAAGAGATATCTGATTTATACGAATCTGGCGTAGGAGGAGTAAGCTTAGGAGAAAATAGGCTCAGGACGGAAACAGCCGGTATATTTATTGCTGGCGCCCATTATTATTCTCAAATTTCAAAAACTCAAACTTAATTAGGATTCAGTTTTCTTCTTTTTATATATAGGAACTGTACTACAGGCCTCGCCAAACATAAGAGAAGAAACTACAGGCTTTAGTTTTTGAATGATTTGTAAATATGCATTTTGAGGGACAGGCTTATTTGAACAACCTTTTACAATTACTTTCTTATCTATATAATCATTTGCATTTATACTTTGAATAATTTCGGTATATATATCCCTTTCCAGATCTTGTAAGGTACCAAAAGAAATCATTTTAGCATATCCGGTTAAATAACTGGCCACAAGTAAATATGCCCATGAGGGAACAATAGCATCTGAAGAGCAATGTACAGCTACATAGGAATTCTGATATTGGGTCCAATCAAGTTCATTTAAAGATTTTCGAAAATCTTTTTCTCTTAAAATTAATTCTTCATATAAATAGATTTTTAAATCAAATACATGCCGGGATTCTTTAGGATAATAATCTTCTAAATCAAAAGTAATTAAACCGCTTTTTTCTACTTTATTTATAATTTCATCCATTCGTCACTTTTTTAGAGTTATTCATTAAATAAATCAGGTCTTTTTTCCTGTGTATGTTTTATGGACATTTCATGTCTCCATTCCTCAATTTTAGGAAAATTACCACTTAATAAAATCTCAGGAACTTTTATTCCTTTATATTCTTCTGGTTTGGTATATACAGGGGGTGCTAATAAATTATCCTGAAAAGAATCATAAAGGGCAGAGGTTTCATCATTAAGAACACCAGGTAACAGGCGAACAATAGCATCAACTAAGACACAGGCTCCCAATTCTCCACCACTTAGGACATAATCACCTATAGATATTTCACGGGTAACAAATAAATCTCTTACCCTTTGATCTACCCCTTTATAATGTCCACATAAAATAATGATATTTTCTTTTAAGGATAAATGATTACAGGTTTTTTGATTTAAGGTATCTCCATCAGGAGTCATATAAATAACTTCATCGTAAACTCTCTCTGATTGTAATTGCGAAATACATTTATCTATAGGTTCCACCATCATCACCATGCCTGCACCACCTCCATATTGAGTATCGTCAATTTGTCTATAATTGCCTTTACCATAATCCCTTAGATTATGAAAGTGAATTTCAACTACTTTCTTATCCTGAGCCCTCTTCATAATCGATTCCTGCAAGGGGCTTTTCAGTATGTCAGGAACAGCACTGATGATATCTATTCTCATGAATTTCTTAATTTATTTATAATAGCAGGTGAATTAATTCCAGTTTTTAAAATTTTTCAATGTCGTTATATGGGCAAGATGATGTTCTCCATGCCAGGAATACATCTCTATAGCATCTTCGATCTTAACAGGCTCGTCAAAGTCAGGATGTTTGAAAAACTTTTTCATTTCGGCCGGAGACAATTTTTTGAGTAGTATTACCCATCTTTGATGTACACCTTCAATTATTTGTAAAGATGGTCGAATAGGAGCATTTAATGAGTCGTCCAGTACAGCCCATAGTTCCTCTTTATAAGGCTTGATTGCAGGTAATTCTTCTGTTAAAGCCAGCTTAATACGAATAAAAGAATTCACATGACTGTCTGCCAGATGATGAATTACTTGCCGTATACTCCATCCGTCCTCTCTATAAGGAGTATCTAACTGTTTTTCTGACAAGTCAGATACTTCTATTAACAATCTTTTGGGTAAAGATTCCATTTTTTGAATCAATATTGATAGATCTTTAGCTGTTAAATTTTGGGATTTTTTAAACTTTCCAATCGGATACTTCAATTTTTCAATGTTCATAAATTAAAATTATTTAAAAAATTTCCATCGGGGAATAATTGGTACTAAAGCAAATCCGATAAAGAAATATAACCCGTGTATGGCATCCAGTTCTTCCAAACCTAATGAAAGATGAAAAAGAATATCAATAATTAAAGAAACGGTAAATAAATAGATTCCGTTTTTTTTAAAATTGTAGGTTCCGTAGGAGCCAATGATCATTAAAATACCAAAAATAATATTTGAAACAAAAAACCATTGAGGAGCTCCGGGGAAATATATTTTCATAAATCCTAATATACCCAGAAGAATGGGTATGCTTCCCATAAAGCCCATGTAAAGGGAAGATAATAAAAATCCAACAGATTTTTTATTTTTTACTTCAAAATATTCTTTTGGACGTTTACCAAAAATTTCTTCATCACTGCTCATAACTATTCTTTATTTTACTACCCTTAGGCAAAGTAAAGGTAAAAAAAATATTTAATCGAAACAGGAACATTAAATTTTAAAATAAATTGTCAATAAAAGTTAAAAACAGGAGGTCTAAGTGTTTTAAAATAAAAAATCATAACCTTTGAGGCTCAGTTTTTCATATTTTTCTTCATCAAACTTAAACAATTTGGCAGATTTTCTTGAACCTGAATTGTCAGTTAGATCCGTTTCTATAATTAATTGAGAGTTGAATATTTTTTTTCTAAAGTTTCGTTTATCCATTTCCCGGTTGAGTGCAGTTTCATATAATTTCTGAAGTTGAGAAATGGTAAAGTGTTCAGGTAATAAATAGAAGCCTATAGGTCTTCTTTTAACCCTTCGTTTTAAGCGTTCTTTAGCATATTCAATAATTTCGTTGTGATCGAAAGCCAGATCGGGAATTTTAGAGTATTCAATCCATTCTTCTTTCCTGCTTTTGGAATACTCTAATAGCTTTTCATCCAGTTTGACAGTGCCGTAATAGGCAACATTGATGACTCTTCCTAAAGGATTTCTAAAAACTTTAGCAAAAGCCTTTAGCTGTTCAATGTATATTTTTTCTTCGTTTGTGTGGGAATATAACAACTCCTTAACCTTGGAATCAATGCTTTCATCTGCTTTTACATATATGGCAGGAAGAAGCATTGCTCCAAGAAAAGGGTCGTTTTTTTTCTTTCTGAGTAAAACACGTAGTTTTTCCCCGTCAAACCCGAATAAAACCAAAGAGGTTGAAATAGCTACATTAAAATAGATTTCTTTTTCTTCGGGTGACATAATTTTATTTGAATAGAGCGTCCATTAATCTGTTCTGATCGTTGATGTTCTCTTCAAGAGAAATCATACTTTCAGTTCTTAAAACGTCATCTATATCATCTATTTTGTAAATAACATTTTTAGCATCTTCAGCATCTTTAGCGTTTATTTTACAATAAATGTTATACTTTCCTGAAATTACATTAGCAGTTGTTACATTTGGAATTAATGCAAGTTTTTCAAGAACACTTTGAGTTTTGCTTGATTTGGTTAATAATATACCAACATAGGCAATAAAACCATATCCTAAAATGGAATAATCAATGTTTAAGGAAGTTCCTTTAATAACTCCTGCATCTTCCATTTTTTTAACTCTTACGTGAATTGTACCTGCAGAAACATCCATTTTTTTTGCGATTTCTGTAAATGGCATTCTTGTGTTAATAGACAAGTACTGTAAAATGCGTTTGTCTGTGTCGTCTATATAAAATTTTTCTTTCATGATGAAGTAAATTTATTGTTTGTTAAATTAATTTGTTCTTATTTTGCAAATATATGAAATTTATTTAGACAGTATTTAAGTTTTTATCTAAATAATGTAAATTATGAGCAAAATCACCATCAATCAGACAAAAATAAGGAATATTTCCAAGTATACATTATTTTATTTTTATATTTGTTATTATTTAATATGAAAAATAATAAATTTATTCAGAACTGATTATAATAATTCCGATTTGTGATGAAATTTTTTAAAAGAATAAAATTTTTTTTCGAAGGATCTAATTCAAAACAAAGAATGGGAAGTGCCAAATGGAAATTTGAACTTCATGAAATTATTTTTGAATCAGACACATACAAAGGAAAAATATTTGATGTACTTCTTTTGTTTTTTATCACATTAAGTACACTGATTATCATGTTAGAAAGTGTAAGAGGGATAAATAACAAAATTGGTTTCTGGCTTTATATTCTGGACTGGTGGGTGACAATATCCTTTACTATTGAATATGCCTTAAGGCTTATTAGTGTTAAAAATCCTAAAAAATATGTGGTTAGCTTTTATGGAATTATAGATTTATTATCCATTGTGCCTACATACCTTAGCATTATTTTTATACAATCTCACTATCTAGCAATTATACGTATTTTAAGATTGTTAAGAATTTTCAGAGTTTTAAAATTAGGAAATTATGTAGACGAAAGTAACATGATTCTTATTTCTTTGCGTAACAGTAAAAGGAAAATTTTTGTGTTTCTGTATTTTATATTAATTACCACCCTGATATTAGGCGCATTAATGTATGTGATCGAAGGAGGACACAATCGGGAAAGCTTTTCAAGCATTCCGCAATCTATGTATTGGGCAATAGTTACTTTAACTACAGTTGGGTACGGAGATGTTGCGCCTGTTACAATATTAGGGAAAATTATTGCCTCAGGGATAATGATTTTAGGTTATTCTATTATTTCCGTACCGGCGGGTTTAATTTCCGTAGAATACAGACGGAATAAAAACTCTCTCATGAATACGCAGATATGTCGCTACTGTATGGCTGAAAATCATGAAATTGATGCCATTTATTGTAAACGTTGCGGACACTTACTAAATGAACCGGCAGAGGATGAAGTTAATAAAAAGCAAGAGAAAAAATCATAAAGATGTTTACGGATGAGAATTATATGAAAATTGCTTTACAGCAAGCAAAAGAAGCTTATGAAAAAGATGAAGTTCCTGTAGGAGCGGTTATTGTAGCAAATAATAAAATACTGGCTAAAACACATAATTTAAGTGAAATTCTTACAGATGTAACTGCACACGCAGAAATGCAGGCGATAACTTCGGCAAGTAATTATTTGGGAGCAAAATATTTGCACGGCTGTACTTTATACGTAACTCTGGAACCTTGTGTCATGTGTGCCGGTGCATTATACTGGTCCCAAATCAGCCGGGTAGTTACTGGAGCTTCAGATAAAAAAAGAGGATTTATTTCTCAGGGAATACAACTACATCCTAAGACAGAATATGTTTTCGGTATACTTGAAGATGAATGTTCACAATTACTACAGGATTTTTTCAGATCTAAGAGAATGTAATTACATAAAAAGACTTACAAACCAATATACTATCATAGCTAATACAGCACTTACTGGAATGGTTAAGACCCAAGCCCACAATAACTTTATAGTAATTCCCCAGCGAACTGCTGAAACTCTTTTTACCAATCCCACTCCAATAATAGAGCCGGTTATAGTGTGAGTAGTACTTACCGGGATGCCTAAGTGTTCACTTAAAAATAAAGTTATAGCTCCGGAAGTTTCCGCTGCAACACCCTCCAAAGGAGTAACTTTAGTAATACGAGTTCCCATAGTTTTAACAATTTTCCAGCCACCGGACATAGTTCCTAAAGCGATAGCTATAAAACTGCTGATGGGTACCCACCAATAATCTGCAGTAAAATGCTGAAAGCGTTCTGTCGCAGACAGATTAACATATTCAGCGGCATGGACCACGTTTACTTCATAAAAAATAAATGCGGCACCAATGATACCCATTACTTTTTGAGCATCGTTCCCTCCGTGTCCTATGCTAAATGCGGCTGAAGAAACCAGCTGAAGCCTTTTAAACCATTGATCTGCTTTAAAAGGATTTGCCTTTCGGCAAATGTTTATAATTATTAAAGTAATTATGGAAGACATAACCATACCTACAAAAGGGGCTATGAAAATAAACAGGATAATAGGAATAACTACCGGATAATTGATAACGGCCTGACCCGCTTCGCTGAAACCTCCAATATGCGCAATAGCTGCTCCTATAAAGCCACCAATAAGCGTATGAGATGAAGAAGATGGAATCCCTGCCCACCAGGTAAATAAATTCCAGATGATTGCGGCTACAAGTCCAGAAAAAATTACTTCAAGTGTAATAAAGTTTTCGTGCACAGATTTAGCTATAGTATTTCCTATTTTGAATTCTCCAATAATATGCAGGGAAACAAAATAGGCAACAAAGTTAAAAAATGCTGCCCAAAGAACTGCCTGAAAGGGAGTTAAAACTTTTGTTGAAACAATAGTTGCAATCGAATTTGCCGCATCGTGAAATCCGTTAATATAATCGAATATTAAGGCTAATACTACGATAGTAATAAGTAAAGTCATGGGAGTTACTTAAGAATATTTAACTAAAATAGATTCGATAATGTTAGCTGATTCTTCACATTTGTCGGTAACATCTTCTAAATATTCCAAAACATTTTTTATCTTGATAATATCCAATACATCTTTTTTACTTTCAAATAAAGCACTGAGTTCCTTACTGAAAACATCATCTGCTACATTTTCAATACGATTGATTTCTACACAAGAGACAAGAACCTCTTTAGGTTTTTTAAAATCACGCATATTGTAAATTGCTTTCTTAAGCTCCAAGGTACTGTCATTTATAAGATTCGCAAACGTAGAGTAAGCTGAGATGTAAGGAGACTTATAAAGTAGTGTGTACTTGGAAGAAGCATATATGAAATCGGCAATATCATCCAAAGAAGAGGCTAGCTGATGTATATCTTCTCTATCAAAAGGAGTAATAAAGTTTTTTCCTAACTCAATAAAAATGTTATGTGTTAATTTATCATTTTCATGTTCATAGTGTTCCATTTTATTGTAGAACGCTTCCGTGATTGTGTCTGGTGATTTCATTCCTTCCACCATGTCTTTCGACATAGCGGTTAAATTATCTGCAACCTGTTCAAACAAACTATAAAATACTTTATCTTTCGGTTGAAATAATCTAAAAAATGCACTAATACCCATAGTTTTATTTTTAGTTTACTTTCTTTTCTGTGGCAAATATATTGATTTTTATATTAACAGAATTGTAACTCAAGAATTAATTTTATTTAAGCTTTATATGAACTTTGTCAGATGATTCGGTTTTCCAATCCATGAATTTGTTTCAGCAACTTATCAAGATTCATAATCTGCTTAAATATATCAACCCTTCTGTCTTCTGTGAGTTCACTTTCAGAAAGCTCTCCTGCCAATTTTTTTTTCATTTCGAGAATTTTCAGAGCTTTGTATTTTAAAACGACATCTCTGGTGTTTTTGGAAAGATTTTGCTCCAGTGTAGGAACAAAAATTTCCTTTACCTGCCAGTTTTCACTAATGAAATGTTTTTTTAACATTTTTTCTGCTGCGAATCTTGTAAATTCTTCGTCTTCCGATTTAACAAAAAAATCGCCTGTTCGTAATTCATTATTTTCTATTCCTTCAACAATATCTGCAAACACTTTATTATAAAAATCTATGGAAAACTGAATGTCATCTTCACGAAAACGCTGAACTATTTCCTCTATAATGGTTGTTTTATAAGGTTCTTCATCTTCCATGTAATTGATCAGTATTTCATAATTCCCAAAAGAAAGCATTAAATCAAGAATGTCTTCTTCGATTTTATAAGTAAAATCAACCTCTTCCTTTTTTGCAGATTCTACAGGCTGAAGTTTTAGCTCTTTTCGAAACTCATTTGTATGAGATTGAGTGTTTTGTTGCGTAATCTGGGCAAGTTCACTAAACAGAACCTGTTCTGAAATATCTAATAACCTTGAACATTCTTTAACGTAAATTTCTCTTTGGATAAGGTTTTTAATCAAAGCTATACTACCAACAATATCTCTGATAAGGCCTGCCTTTTTAATGGGATCTCCCTTAGTTTCTTTTAATAATACATCCGTCTTAAACTGTATAAAATCTTTAACATTTTCTTTAAAAAATTCAGAAAGTTCTTCAGATGTGTGAGAACGTGAGAAACTATCGGGATCTTCTCCGTCCGGAAAGAGAAGAACTCGAACATTCATATCCTGTTCCAGAATCATATCAATTCCTCGAAACGAAGCTTTAATTCCGGCAGGATCTCCATCATATAAAATGGTTATATTATCCGTAAGTCGTTTAATTAATCGGATCTGATCTACGGTTAAAGAAGTTCCTGAAGATGCTACTACATTTTTTATCCCGTTTTGATGAAGAGAGATTACGTCCATATATCCCTCTACCAAAAAGCAATTGTCTTCTTTAGTTATATGCGATTTTGCCTGAAATAAACCATATAATATTTTACTTTTATGGTAAATTTCACTTTCCGGGGAATTAAGATATTTAGCAGTTTTTGCATTATTTTGTAAAATACGTCCACCAAAACCTAAAACTCTTCCGGAAAAACTGTGAATAGGGAAGATAACCCTCTCTCGAAATCGATCTATGCCCAGAATGTAATCCTCTCTGAATATACTAAGACCTGATTGTTCCAGAATTTCTTTTTTATATCCCTTATCTGAGGCAAATTGTGAAAAAGAATTTTTATTTTTGGGAGAGTATCCCAATTGAAATAATTTAATAATTTCTCCTCTTAACTCCCTTTCATTAAAATAAGATAATGCAATGTTTTGACCTTCTTCCGAATTCCAAAGTTGATCCTGAAAATATTCATTTGCTACTTCGGATAACTGGTATAAACTTTCTTTATTGAGCCGAAGTTCCTTTTGATCTTCGGAAAGCTCTGCCAAATCATCTTCAATCTCAATGTTATATTTTTTGGCTAAATATTTTAATGCTTCAGGATAGGTATAATGCTCCTGCTCCATAATAAAGGTTACCACATTTCCGCCTTTTCCTGAAGAAAAATCTTTCCATATTTGCTTAGCAGGCGAAACCATAAAAGAAGGTGATTTTTCATCAACAAAAGGACTTAAACCTTTATAATTACTTCCAGATTTTTTTAGATTTACAAAATCGGAAATAACTTCTTCAACCCGGGCTGTTGAGAAAATTTTATCTATAGTTTCTTTAGAAATCATAAATACAAAAATACATTATTTATAATTAGATTCTAAATTTGATAAGTAAACTCAATATAATACAAGAATAGTTAAATTATAGTGGACAAATTAGCCAGATGGCTAAGTGTAATTTTTGACAACTATGGCCTGAAAATTTATCGCAACAAAGATTATTGTCTGATTATC
Organism: Apibacter raozihei; assembly: GCF_004014855.1. Taxonomy (NCBI): domain Bacteria; kingdom Pseudomonadati; phylum Bacteroidota; class Flavobacteriia; order Flavobacteriales; family Weeksellaceae; genus Apibacter; species Apibacter raozihei. The sequence continues at coordinate 678,623 of NZ_CP034930.1, read as the reverse complement.
AATAGAGGTTTAAATATTTTGTTTAATATTACTCTTGCTGATTATTATTGTTTTTATCCGTATCTGATTCGCTAGGATTCCATATTTTAATCTTATCGGTTTTGTTGATGCCCTGAACCTCAACAAAAAGACCGTCTGAAAGGCCAAGTTTTATAAAAACTTTTTTAAATTTATTATTAGGCTGTAAAATTTCAACAAACGGTTTATCATTTTCATACTGTATAAGAGCTTCTCTTACAGCAAGTATATTTTTTCTTTCATTTAATATTACTTCAGCATTAGCGCTATAGCCTGCTCTGATGGTAACATTTTCAGGTTTTAAAATATCGGCTTTGATTTCATACTTAACAGCCCCGTTTTCTTCTTTTCCTTGTGGAGAAATAAAAGAAAGTTTACCATCAATACTTTTATCCCGTAATGCGCCTATTACAATTTTTAATGGCATTCCTTCTGTCATTTTTCCAGCATCAGATTCATCAACTTTTCCCTCAAAAATCATTTTACTTGTATCTGCTACTGACGCAATAGTGGTTCCTGCGTTAAAAGTATTAGCCTCAATTACCTGGTCTCCTACTTCTACAGGTACTTCCAGAGCAATACCATTAGCTGTGGAACGAATTTGAATACTGGCTAGATCTTCAAGTCCGGGTGCAATACCGGTTCTGGCTATTTCATATTCCTGTTGGGCTTGTTTTAAAGTTTGTTGAGCCATTTTATACTCGGTTTCCGAACTTTCATATTCCTGTTGAGAAATAACTCCCTGACTATAAAGTAATTTTTGACGGTTAAAAATTCTTTGTTGGTTATTTAGCTGAATTTTAGCTGAATTAATTGATTGCATTGCCGTATTGACGGATGCTACCACAGGAACTACCCTTATAGTGGCTATAAGTTCTCCTACTTTTATTTCATCACCCTCTTTGACAAATACTTCTTTTATAATTCCGGAGATATTGGGTTTTATATCAATTTTTTCTTTTGGATTTATTTTTCCGGTAGCTATCGCTTTTTGCTCAATAGTCGTTATTACTGGCGTCTCAGTTGTATACTCCGCATTTTCCTGGGTATTGGTTTTGATGACATACCATAGGCTGTAGATTAAAAGTAGCAAAAAAATAATTAGCAAAGTAATCTTAAGAGCTTTATTTTTCATGACCAGTTTATTTCTGTTTTTTTAATACTATAATTAATAAGTATAATAATTCATTATTTTGTTACGCAAAGATAATTTTTTTATTTGGGAATAATTGTGTTAGACAATTTTTTGAATTGAAGCCTGAACTGAAATTACGAAAATATAAGGTAAACAATTAACAGAAAAAAGAATTAAAAAAATGTAAATGTTAAGATTTTAATATATTTGTGAGAGTAAATACCAAATGTCTGCCTTGATGGATTTTTCAATGCCAAATAAAATATTACAATTATATTGGGGATATCAGAATTTTAGAGATCCACAAAAAGAAATTATTGTAAGTATTTTGGAAGGCAATGATACCATAGCTCTTTTACCGACCGGGGCGGGGAAATCAATTTGTTACCAGGTTCCGGCGCTGATGGGACAAGGAACCTGTATAGTAGTTTCTCCTTTATTGGCACTTATTAAAGATCAGGTATTTCAATTAAAAAAAAGAAAAGTTCCTGCCGCCTACATTTCTTCAGATCAGACGGCTGAACAACAGACAGCTTCATTCACAAGCTTAAGGAATGGAGAATTAAAATTATTATATGTATCACCCGAAAGACTGCTAAACCGTACTTTTCTTGAGATAGTTAAGGATATTGAAATTTCTTTTTTGGCAGTTGATGAGGCCCATTGTATTTCGGAATGGGGAAATGATTTTAGACCCTCTTATCAGCAAATTGAAGATTTTAGAAAATATATTGGTTATCAGACACCTTGCATGGCATTAACTGCCACTGCTACTGAAAAGGTTTTAGGGGAAATTATTAAAAAGTTGAATCTTAAAGATGTACAGCTTTATAAAAAGTCATACGAAAGAAAAAATCTGGCTTTGCAAATAGTTAATACTCAGGATAAAATTGGCCAGATTGAAAGGGTATTAAAAAAATATAGAGGCTCAGGAATTATTTATTGCAGAACGCGTAATGAAACCAGAAATTTATCTCAGCTTTTGAAAAGCAAAGGTTTTGATGTAGATTTTTTTCATGCTGGATTACCTGCTCACGAGAAAGTGAAAAAACAAAAAGAATGGACGAGCAGTGATTCAAAAGTATTAATATCAACTAATGCTTTCGGAATGGGAATTGATAAAGAAAATGTAAGACTAGTTATCCATCTTTCTCCTCCTTATTCATTAGAAAATTACTACCAGGAAGTGGGTAGAGCAGGTAGAGATGGAAATTTATCTTTTGCTTTCCTGTTTTGGTCAGAAAGTGAATTTTCCGATATTTCATCGGTTTTAACTTCTTCAATACCTACACGTGCAGATTATAATAAGATTGTCCGTTACCTGTATTCCTTTTACGGTATAGCTCCTAACGAATTGCCTGAAAATATTTTTGATTTTGATTTACAGGAATTTCAGAAAAGAACAGAGCTTTCTCAAAGTAAAATTATTTCCGTCTTGGAATATTTAAATAATTCTGGAGTTTTGCAGTGGAAGTATGATACATCCGATAGTTTAATTCAGTTGAAATTTCCTGTTGAAAGATTAGATTACCATTCATTTGGCAAAGATTCATTTCTTATGGAAAAAATTGCCAGAATTATCACCGGTGTTTTTTCATATCAGGTTAAAATTAATGAAAAAAAATTATCTGAAACACTAGGGATTTCTTACGAGCATCTTCACAGTACCTTTATAAAATACAATTTAACGGGAGATATTAGTTATGTAGATGGAAACAGGCAAAAAATATATTTCCTCATACCCAGAAGTGATACACTTATTTTAGAGGATTATTGGAATAAATTCCGCCAGATTCAGGAAAATAAGCTATATAAGTTTAGGGAACTTGAGTTTTTTATTCAGAATAAAAAACATTGCAGAATGAGGCTCATATTAGGATATTTCGGAGAAAGGGCTAAACATGATTGTGGTAAATGTGATGTTTGCATACAAAAAAACAAACCCAAATTATCTTTGAATGAACTCTTAAATTTTATATGTATTGAGCCAAGGACCCGAGAAGATATATATACAGAATTTGATTCCAATTCGGTAGCCGAGATTCATGAGTACTTGCAGGAACTACTATCAGAAGATAGGATTAAGTTATTAAATTTCAATACATATTCTATAAATTGACTTTTTTAAAAAAATATGTTTTACTTTAGCTTATAAAAGTGTATGGATATAAAAATAGAACCTTCATGGAAAAAAATTCTGGCTTCCGAATTTGAAAAACCGTATTTTACTTCATTAATTGAATTTGTTAAAAATGAATATAATACTTATACCTGCTTTCCTAAAGGTAAAGATATTTTTAAAGCTTTTGACCTTACCCCTTTCAATCGGGTAAAAGTTGTTATATTAGGACAGGATCCCTATCATGGCGTAGGTCAGGCGATGGGCTTATGCTTTTCGGTTCCAGAAGGAATTGCTTTTCCACCTTCATTAAGAAATATAATGTCCGAATTAAAAACTGATTTAGAAATTGATTTAAAATCAGGGAATTTAACTTCCTGGGCAGAACAAGGGGTTTTTTTACTAAATGCTACTTTAACGGTCAGGGCGCATGAAGCAGGCTCTCATCAAAAAAAGGGCTGGGAAACTTTTACGGATTCAGTCATTGAAAAGATTTCAGATGAAAAAGAAAATATTGTATTTGTACTGTGGGGAAGTTACGCTCAGCAGAAAATAAATCTTATAGATACAAATAAGCACTTTATAATAAAATCGGTACATCCGTCTCCATTATCTGCACACAGAGGCTTTTTTGGCTCTAAACCTTTCAGTCAGACTAATCAGTTATTGGAGGCTAAAAAAATAACCCCTATTCACTGGTAGTAAATAGGGGTTATTTTTTTAGATTATTTATTCAACTTATTCAGAATCTTTTTGATTTTTCAATTCTTTTTCAAGTTGTTTCATTATTTTTTTCTCGTTCTTTTTGTATAACTTCTTTTCTTTTCTACTCATATCCTCATAATTTTTTTCAAATAAATCTGAGGTGTTACCAACATCGTCTTTGGTAATCTGAATAGTTTCGTCCAATTGATTATCAGATGATTCAGTTACTTTAGGGTTTGTTTCGACAGGTTGTGTTTGAATAGCCGGTTCTTCAATTTCTTCGATAATGATTTGTTTGGTTTTTCCTTCTGAATCCGAAGATTTAGTATCAACAACAGGATTATCTATTTGTTTTTGAACAGGTACGTCTTCAATTTTTTTAGTTTCTGTAGTTATGATTTTTATTTGAGAATCTGTAGCCTGAGTACCTTTTGTTTCCGGAACTTCAATTAATTCAGTCTTTTTACTATCATAAATAACAGTTTTTTCAGGTACGCTGGATGATTGAGCTTCTTTTGCCGGTTGAGAATTCTCTTTGTCGTAAGAAGTGATACCGGTTCGGGTAACTATTTCGCTTTTTACAATGGTTCCGTCAATAATATACCAATATTTGTTTCCTAATTCATCCTGAGTCATAATGACATCATTGGGTGATGAAAAAGAAGAAGATGAAGGAACACCTGAACGTGAATTGCTCGCTAATAATTCTATTTTTCCGTCTACTTCTCTAAAAGCTACGTCCCCGCTCGAAGAAGGTCTTACCTTATTATTCTGGGCAAATATGGAAAAACTTATTAATAATGAGAAAATAGTATAGTTTCTTTTCATAATCATTATGCATTAATCAATTATAAATATTTCAGTGTACTAAGGTACTGAAATATTTTTTATTTGCAACAGTTATTTTTTTATAAAAAAAACGAATTTTTCAATTTTAATTCGCATTAAGAGATAAATATACTTCTTCTATTTTAGAATTGGAAACTTGTGTTATTGAGAAAGTTTTATTTTCGAATTGAATTTCACTTCCTTGTAACGGAATATTTCTTGTTAAGCTGATAAGAAAACCACCCAACGATGAATATTCGTTACTTTCCGGTAAATTCAGATTATATTTTTGATTAAGATACTCAATAGATAGTTTGGCAGAAAAACAAAAATGGTGAGAATCAATTTGATTATCTGTGCAATCTGATTTGTCATGCTCATCTTCAATATTTCCGAAAAGTTCCTCTACAATATCTTCCAGAGTTATAAGCCCCGAAGTTCCTCCATATTCATCAAGAACAACCGCTATAGTCCGGCTTTTTTTTAACATACGGTTCATAATTTCCTGCACAGAAGATGTTTCATGTACAATTTCAATCGGCAATAGTATGTGTTTGATGCTTTTAGGCATTTTAAACAAATCAAATATATGAACATATCCAATAACATTGTCTATCACATTTCTGAAAATAAGAATTTTAGAAAAACCACTTTCATTAAATGCTTGAGTTAGTGTTTCAATTTCTTCTTCCACATTTACGGCAATAATTTCTTTTCTGTGAATCATACAATCCCTGGCCTGTAAATCTGAAAATTTTAAAGCATTTTTGAAAAAATGAACTTCTGCATCGATGTGAGCTTTATCAGAAGAATTTTCAATTTTTTCATCAATAAAACACGATAATTCTTCTTTTATAACCAGTGGAGTTTCTGTATCAGAGTTTTTTTCCTCAGTTGTCATCAGGAAGAAAGTCAGAAATCTGGATAAGAGTAACGTTAATGGAGATAAAATTATGTAAAACAGAAAAGCTGGAGGAGATAAAATTTTTAGAAGTGTATCAGAATAAGCAGTGAAAATAACTCTTGAAACGAAAATAAGTATTAATAAAAAGCTGAAAATTAAAAATAATGTCAATAAAAGGGAAATATATTCAGAATTATTAATCAATAAAAATCCCTGTCCCAAATGAAGAATAGAGAAATATCCTAAAAATACTATAGAAATGATGTATCCTGCTGTAAGTGTTGCTAAATAACGTTTGGGATGATCGCCCAGGTAAACGTTTAACTTAGATAACCAGAAATTTTTTTTTCTTTCTAATTCAAGAAGCATCCTGTTGGAATTAAGAAAAGCCTCTTTCATACCGGAAAAAAAGAAAACACAAAAGGTGGATATTATAATGATAGTCATTGTAATATTTATTGTTTCATATCATTATTGTATGGGAGCGTTCCTGAATTGTTTTTAAGCTTAAAATTTTTAAAGTCTTCAGAAGCTTCTATCCCTTGGGTTGAAATATTAGTAGTAACTCCATCACCTCGATATATGCGTACCGTATCGTGAGTAAATATTTTCCTGTTGTTTTTGTCCCAAAACAAAACATTTGTTTTTAAAGTGTCATTATCTGAGTTAATAATTACCACATTGTTTCTGGCTTCATACCAACCGGTTTTTTCAATAATTTTAGCATAATCTGCTTTTAAATGACCGGGTTGCTTTTTATCTTTTTCGTGAAAATCCATATCAACTCCTTTAGGAAAAAGAGTATATGGGGTTTCAGAATATTCGTACTCCTCAATTTCCGGAGCCCTTAACGTGATGGTCGTATAAACGGAATCCGAAAGTATGAGTTTCGCATTGAATATTTTACGGGAGACAAAATTAGTGCTTTTTTTTCCCAGTTTATTAGTTGAATCATCGGAACAGGATACTGAAACTATATAAAATACGCCAGCAAGCAATAAATTAAAAGCAGAAAACAACCTGATTCTCATGTTATTATGTAATTGCAGGATTTATTTTTTAATCATACTGTCTTTTTCTAAACCAAAGATCATCAAAGTTGAATCCTACTTTAAAGTTAAAAAAGTTCTCTTTGATTAATCCATTAGATGTAGTCCCGCGTTGTCCTACTTCTATTCCCAGGTTTAATAAAGAAGGATCCTGTCTTCCGGCTTTTCCTAATGGAACACCTACACCGGCTGTAACTCCATACTGATTAATGGTGTTGTTATACAACTCTATACCGGTATTTTCATAATAAACACCATATCTGTAAATAACTCTTTCAAAATAAGACCTAAAACCATTAACATTAGGTAAAATCCAGCCACCTAAGGAAACCCGGTATTTATTTTTATATTCTAAGTTATTTTTTATGTCTTCAGGAATGGATAGCTTGGATTGATTAGTATATTTGAAATCAGCTGCCAATGACCATTTCTGCTCTTTCCCGTAGGCAACTCCTAATGAAAAAGAAGAAGGAAGCTTGGTATCATGATCACCTCGCGTGTATCGAATTGTATCCACGGAAGTTTTAGCTCCGTCAGTGTTGTAGTAGTAACTGGAATATAAATAGTGAACGCTGGTGCTTACATCATGACCAAGGGTAAAAGTGGCACCGATTTTTAACAAATGATCACTTGGTAATTTTTTAAGGTAGGCAGCTCCTAAAGTGTAATCGAAAAAACCATATTGTTTTTTATTGGATATTCCTGAAATAAGAGTCGAGCCCTCAACCGAATTTTCCTGTTCTTTTTTAAGCTCTCCCCAAACATAACCTATTTTAGCACCTAATGCTAATTCATCGGTAATGTTATAGGAATAAAATCCGCTGAATGAATTTAAACCTCCCCTGCCACTTAATACTGATTTTTGGTTTAAAGTAGTCTGAGTATTAATATTCATGTCATATCCCATGTTGGTGTAGGGTTGTAGACTTAAACCGGCTCTGGATTTATCTCCTATAGGAAATGCAATTGAAACGTTGGCTAAGTAAGTCGTCGATCGTCCACTGCTTTCCGTTGAAGTTTTCGCTTTATTATAATCTGTATTAACTCCCAGATTAAAGCTGGTAAAACGAAGATTCATATTAGCAGCTGGATTTGCAAAGTTGGCTTCATTAGCAAAGTCAGAAATGTATGAGGTACCTATTCCTCCCATTGAGGACAGGGTTAAGTCTGAATTAATTTTACTTTCTCCTAATCCTATAGATGAATAGGCAGAAGTAGAAGTTTGCTGTGCATAAATACAATTAGTGAATGCAAGAATTGATAATATTCTGATTATTTTAATTTTCATTCAGTGAAATTTATTTCAATGTGCAAAGATGTTAATAATGTACCGATTATAAAAATAATTGATTACAAAAATTATGTTAAAGACTTTAACGGAAAAAAAAATTAAATATTTTTTGAAAAATATTTTGAAGTTAAAAAATAAGCTCTATCTTTGCAATCCAATTCTGAGGTACCTTAGCTCAGTTGGTAGAGCAAAGGACTGAAAATCCTTGTGTCCTTGGTTCGATTCCAAGAGGTACCACTTCAAAAATCCATAATCAATTCTCTAAGAAAAGATTATGGATTTTTATTTTACATAGTATACAACGAAGTGTACAACCAAAATTATTTTACTAATCACGTGACATTTTACTTTTCAGTAGAAAACAATTCTTAACTCTTTATTGATAATATATTTAAGAGAAATAAGTTTTCCTTTTGTATAACTATTTTGTATAAAAACACAATGAAATACTATACAGAACAATAATAGGTTATAGCAGTAACCAAACGAGAGCAACTAAATAAAAAAGTTGAAAAATTTTAGACTAAATATGAAATGGACAGTGCCACACCTATCAAAAGAAATTGAATTTCTTTTTTGAAACAAGGTGGCTACTCTCTCTCTATATATATAGACTCTAATCTCCCGAATTTAAAGTTTTTTTATCTTATATAATTTTGAATTATATTTGAAATAAAATATTTGTTATGTCTAAAATGGATAATTTAAAGATAGGAGAGTATATTGAAAATCTAAAGTGTGAAAGTTTCTTCGAAAAAGAAACTAATAGAGTAAGAATTAGAGCCCTAGATAATCAAGATGCACCAACCCATATTTTAATAGAGAGTAGCAAGGTGTATAGGGATATTAAAATTTATCCAATAGGTACTCAATTTGTTATTAAAAGGGTAAAAGTTTGTCTTAAAAATAAAGATGGAGAAATAAGTAGAAAATATCTTAGTGCTAAGGGACAAGAGTTACAAGAATATAAAAAATAAACTTAAAAGCTTCAACAATTTCTTCAAAATATCCTTAATATCGAGTTATATATTTATTACTCTTCTATAAATTTTCTACTATTATTTAATTGTAGATTCTGCTATTTTAAATTCTATATTCATTCATTAATTAGGAACAGAATATATATATGTTAAAAAATATATTATGTTTTCTTGAAATAGAAGAAGAAACTAGAATATTTATCATTTTAAATATCCAAACATAGATGAAGATAAATTTTTAGCTTATAAGAAAGTTCTAGGTAAGAGGCTTAAATCAATACGTGAATCCAAAGAAATATCTTTAAATGATTTAGCATCTCTATGCAACTTAGAAAAAACAGCAATTTCAAGAATTGAAAACGGAAGAACTAATATTACTTTTAAAACTGCTTTAATTCTGTGTAAAGCTCTGGATATTAAACTAAATTATTTTTTTGATATTTAATTTATATTGAAAATATTGATTGCTAAAAATTTGAAATAGTTGAAAATAGTTATTAATTTTAAAAAGGAAAAGTACAAAAAACTAAATGTCTATAGAATTATAGTAAATTTGTAAAAAATAAAGATTGGGAAGTATTCAGCTAAATAAGTTATTAACCAAATTAGGCTTAATAAATGTAGTTTTCTTTAGAAATAAAGAAAAAGATACTTTTGATTTTGATTTTCATACAGATATTAAAAATAGAATAAAAACTATTCAACCAGATGCTATTTATGTTTTTAATAAACAGCCCTTTATTTTATTTTTTGATTTAACAAAAGACAATAATTCTATTCGTGAATATGAAATTCACAAAAAGGTTTGGTCTTTTGATAGCTCTCCAATAATTTTTATAATTAAAAAAACTGATATTCAGATATTTAACGCTCTAAACTATATAAAAAATGAAAATAGTAAAAGCGGTCAACTTGAACAATTAAATTTAACAGAAGAAGAAAGAGATGATAAATTTTCATTCTGGAATTTACAAAGTGGAGAAACATGGAAATGGTTTCAGAGTAGCTATTTAGAGAATAAAAAGAAAAAAGAAACTAGAAAAAGGGTTAATGAAAGACTCTTCCAAAATATAAAAGAAGTTAGACATTTTCTTGTAGACGAAAATAAACCAAATAATTTAACCGAAGAACAAGCTAACTCTTTAATATTAAGGTTGATATTTATCCGGTATTTAATTGATAGAAAAATTACAATAGATGAGAATCTTATTTCTGGAGAAACAATCAATGATAAAAGAAAAAGCTTTAGTGAATTAATTAAACAACCTAAACGTCTAAATCAACTTTTTATTCATCTAAATGATAAATTTAATGGTGTTCTATTTAAAGAATCAGACATTCAACTTGATCAATCTCAAGCCAACTTTTTAGCTAATGTTTTTAGGGGTGAAGTAGAAGAACAAGGTTCTTTATTTGAAGGTTACTTTTTTGAAATTTTTGACTTTTCTATAATTCCTGTAGAAGTAATTTCTGGTATATATGAATCTTTAATTAATGATGAAACCAGAAAATTAGATTCAGCAGTATATACACCTTCTTTTTTAGTTGATTATATTTTAAATGATACTGTTGAAGACTATTTAAATGAATCTCAATCTTCTGAATGTACAATTTTTGAAGTGGCTGTCGGTTCAGGGATTTTTCTTGTGCAATCATTACGAAGGATGATTGAAAAAGAGATTGAACTGAATGGGAAAAACGATAAAGAAGGATTCAGTAATAAGATAAGAGAGATTGCTAAAAATAACCTTTTTGGAATTGATATTAATAGAGAGGCTTTAAAAGTAACATGTTTTTCAATTTATATAGCTTTATTAGATTACCAAGAACCCAAAGATGTTGAAAAATATCCTTTTCCTAATCTTTTAGATGAAAACTTATTTGAAGCTAATTTTTTTGATAGTACTCATAAATTTAATGAAGTAATAAAACAAAATTATCCAAAATTTATTTTAGGAAATCCTCCTTGGAAAAGTAAAAAAAGTGATAGTAAACACATAACTTGGTTAAAACAAAATAACAAAACTGTAGGTAATTTTGAAATAGCTCAATCTTTTCTTTTAAGAACAAAAGATTTTATGAATTATGACACAAAAACAGCTCTAATTGTTACAAGTACAGTTTTTTATAATGTATCTAATACAACTAAAAAATTTAAAAAAGAATTTTTAACTACTTACTGCATTGAAAAATTCTTTGATTTATCCCCTGTTAGAAGATTAATTTTTGAACAAAAAAATAGTCCTGCAAGTATTGTTTATTATAGGCTTTCTAAAGAAAAAGAATATTTCGATAATATTATAAAACATCAATCTGTAAAATCTAATCGATTTTTAAAATATTTCAAAATGTTGGTTATTGAAAAGTTTGACCAAAAGGAAATATTACAAAAACATTTTATTGAAAATGATTGGATGTTTAAAGTTGCATTATATGGTAATACACTAGATTTCTCTTTATTATGCAAAATATTGAAAATTGGAAAAACAAAAATTTTAGATTTATTAAGTATTGAAAATTTACATGCTAGTTCAGGCATTCTAAAAGGTACACCAAAAAATAATTATAATTTTTTGATAGGTTTACCAATAAACGAAAATTCTTCGATAAAGAAATACTACACTAATAATAGTATTACTACCTTAACTTCTAAAGATGTTTATTTAGAAGCTGGAAGACATATTTATAATTTTAATAATAATAAAATATTATTTAAAGAACAGGCTGAAAATGAAAGTGAAATAGTTGTTTCATTTAATAAAAATGCTTCTGTTTATAAAAAAGGGATTTTTGGTTTATGCAGTAAAGACGATGATTTATTAAAACAACTCTATTCATTTTTAATTTCCAATTTATATGAATATTACATATTTATTACTTCAGGTTCTTGGGGAACATCAACAAGACCTCAAATAAGATGGAAAGAGGAGTATCTATCGTTCCCTTTAGTTGAACCAAGTAAAAAAACTAAGATTAGACTAATTCAATTAACAAACCAGTTTTTAGATTCATACATAGAATTTTATAATCAATTTAGTTTTGGAGAAGCAGAAAGAAACAACTTAATTTTTAATGAAATTAATTCAACTATTAATAAATTATACGAAATTAAAGAATACGAAAAAGACCTTATTGATTATGTTTTAAATGTATCGAGATACCAATTTCAAGAAAGCAAACAACATTTGTTTACAAAAAAAGTAGATTCTAATGAAGAATTTCTTGAAAAATATGCAAATGTTTATATTCAGGAATTTGAAAAGATTTATGATGATGAATTCATACAAGTTGAGATTTATCCTTTAAATCATTTTATTGCATTAAATTTTGTCTTTTTAGATTCAAAACCTAATAAATCAATCATCTATCCTGATAAAAATGATGAAACAGAGGTCTTGAAAAGACTGGCTAATAACTTGATTATAGAACAAATAACAAATACTCAGGATGTAACAAAAAATTTATTTATACAAAAAGACATTAAAGGATTTGAAAGTAATTCATTCTATATAATAAAACCGAACGAATATAAGTGCTGGCATAGAGCTATGGCATGGTATGACGTTGCTGAATTTAAAGAAGCAATTCAAAAGGCTGAATTAAAACGACTAAATAGTAATGCTACCAATGATTAGTTCTGCTGATAATTTTAAATCTAACGTAAACAAATTGACTGAATATCGAATTCAGTTAATTATAAAGTATATAATCTATTGCTATCAGAAAACTTTAGCAGATAATAAAAAGTATGATTACTCAAAAAGAGGCAAAATTTCTCAAGAAAGTTATGTCAGGAATGGATTAGTAAATGATTATTTAGCTAAAACATATAATAAAGAATATTTTAAAAAGCATATTTCTGATAACCCTTTTGTTGAAATAACCTTTCATCCAGAAGAAACAAAAACTTACATTGATTCTGTTACAAATGAAGAACGAGATGATAAAATAGATATTTCAATTTGTGAAAGTGAGATTCAAAAATTATGGTCTAAAAAAACCGATGATGAAATAAAATTTGCTATAGAATGTAAAAGAATTAACGACTATAATGATTGTAATGAATACATTAAGGATATTAAAAAATTTACAGAAAGAAATCAAACAACATTCCGTCTGCCAATTGAAGGGCAGATAGCATTTATTGAAACTTCTTCACTAAATCATAACTTAGTTGCAGAAAATATAAATAAAAAATTAGAGGATAGTTCTTCAATACTTACTTTAGACTGCTTAAAACATTATCAAATAAATGATTTGTTTCAAGGTTCATACAAATCAAGACATAGAAAAAAATTTCAAGAGAAAGAGCCTTTTAAAATTTACCATCTTTTATTGGATTATTCTTCTATTATAATTAATATAGAATCTAAAAAATAACATATTATTTATCTAATTATCAAATACTAATATCCTTAATCTCATCCAACAACTCCAACTCAGGAAAAGGAATGAGTATATTTGCGAAATCTAAGAGATTGTAAATATCAATTCGTATATCCTCTTCTACTATCTCTTCTTTCAGGAATAAAGATTGTTGAGATATATCAACTAAGGCAGAAAGTAAACAACCTAAATCTGTATAGCTTTACATTTCTACATTTAAACAATATTTTCCACACTTATTTTTACGAATTGCTTCCAGATAGTTTTTAGCTTCTTTACACAGTTTCTCGCCCTATATCTAGCTATGTTAGTCATAACATTAATAATAAGCTTAAAAGCACTATTAGGCTTTCCATTTACTAAACTCTCTATCGCTAGATTATCTACTTTTAAAGTAATATTCTTTTCATTAAATACCTCCAGAGTAGAAAGTATATTGAAAAGGTTTCTCCCTAATCAGTAAATAATTTATATATTTCATCTTTTATCAGCCAGTAAGTATTGCAGATACCTTTACTATATGCGTCAAGATAAGAGGTAAGTTTAGATTCATCTATAAAGGGTATTCTATTTACATAGGCAATCCTATTCCATCACCTTCTTCTTTTGCCTGTTCCCATAACTTCTTAAAATCAGAAAGATTGTAGTAGTTGTTCTTTTTAAATTCTTCATCGTATTTATCTCCTTCCTTGTCGAATTCATAGAAAGTACCCATGAATTTAAACATAAACCTACTGCTGTATTTTTCCTGTTGAGCAAAATATTCTCCTATATATAAAACATAAGCAAGTACTTGAGCTTTTTGTTTAAAGGGAAGAGTTTGTAGTTCCTTATTTTCTTCTCTATAGTATACGTAGTTTTCTAAAGCTTCTAACATTTTGTTATTTATATTTTCCTTCAATACTTCAAAAGTTTCTTTATGGAAAACAAATTTATTGGAACAGTCTTTCATAAAGAAAAGAGAATTAAAGTCTTCTCCTTTATTGTTTTTGTCAGATAAGGTTTTGTCTATTACCCATTTCAGCAACTCTTTATCATTCATATAACCGAAAGTTTTCACTAAGGATTCTAAAAAGTAGGTATCATTGAATTTTAACCAAACAAAACTTGCTTTGTTGTCATTAAATAGATATTTGTTTCGGTTTACTAAAGTTTGGATATTATTCTGCCTTTCCTGAGCTAAATCGGAGATGTTTTTCCATTTAATAATTTTTATTTTATCATTATCAGAATTCATGTATTCATTGAGTAATTCTTTCTCAAAAGAATCAATTTCTGGGTATTCTTTTTGATAATCAATTACTTCTGGTATTAATAAAAGTTCAGATATAAAGGATTTATTTTTAAAGATAAAAATTCCAGTATAATCAATAACATTATTTTTGTAATATATTTTTTGTGTATTACATTTATTAAAAAGGTTGACATATAATGTTGGATTCTGTGAAGAATAATCTATTTTTCTTTTAAAAATAATTTTGATTTTTTCGTAGAAATCTTTATTTGTAGGTTTTTTATATCCATTACGTATTAAAATATCAGTAAGAATATTTTCCATTATATTCACATCTTTATCATCATATTCTGTCTGGAAATCTACAGCATCTCCAATAGTTGCACGACTTCCTTTTTTAAGTTGTTCTTTTAAAACATTAAACATTTCTATATTAGTACTCATGTTTTTTAATGATTGTATTTGGTTACTTTCTACTGTATTATTATTTTTCTGACATGAGATAAAACTTGTGTTTAATAATAACAAGAAAATAATTTTATATTTGATTGAATTTATCATTTTTCTAAGTTGTTTTGCCTTTATCATCTTCTATGCTTGATGTTTTTAATAAACTACTTGAATTAAGTGAGGTAGGACTTAATTTCTTTTCATCTTCGGTAAATTCATCTTCGGGATTATCTTCATAATCTTCAGGTAAAAAATATCCCACAATTTTTTGTCCATAATCACCTTTAGGGCTTCTATTACTAAATTTCAAACTATTCCCCTGATTCCCTCCAATAGGGACAATATTACCACTTAAAGTATATCCATAATGAAATGCAACATGCCCACCACCTCCAGAGTTATTTTTCCAGACTATAATACATCCATAAACAGGATTAGAGATTTTTCTCATTCCAGAAGGTCTATCTGGCTTACCTGCGCCATCATGCATATATTCAGGATTAAATTCTAAAGCTCTACAAGAACTTGGATTAGAATATTCTGCTTGTTGTAAGCACCAACTTACAAATGTAGCACACCAAGATACTTTAGTTGGGTCTGTTTTATTAGTTGTAAATTCATTTTTAATTGTAAAATAAGTATTTTTTATTCTTGACTTTAAAGGTTCTGTTCCTTCATCATATCCACCATAATTTTTTGTTTCATCTAACACTATTTTCATCCAAGGAGCTCTTTTCCCTTTTTCCTTTTTCTCCTCTTTTTTCTTAGTTTTAACACATTCCCCTGTATATTTTTCTGGAATGCCTGTATCATAATGCTTAGCTTAATCTCCTTTTCAACCTCCCATATATAGGTTTTCCCATCATGATGTCCCCAGCGTTCTTCATATCGTTGCCGGGTATATACCCACTTCTTTCTTTGGCTACGTTCTCCTTCTTCCTTCATAAATGGGGGATTGGAGGAATATCCGTATTTAGTTACCCAAGGCTCTCGGCTGATATTCTTCATTCTCTGCTCTAACGATGTACTGCTTCCATCCCCATCAGGAACAGAAATACTTTCATCAAATACCACATAATTCGGATTACTTCCCTGCCCGACTGCATTAGGTTTTAATACCTGTAAATAAAAATCAACCAGCGTTTTCATTTTATCCTTATTCTGTTTCAAATATTTTTCCACAAAGTCCATCTGCTGTATGAAGGTCATTTTTTTTAGTGCTTCATAGGTAGTACCTAAGCTGTGAGCTGTGGAACTATGGAATTGGATTAAGCCCACATAGCCTTTTCCATTTTCTTTGGAAGGGCTGAAGGTTCCCACGGTTTCCAGATGCATAACAGCCATCAGCATATTGGCTTTTGTCATCTTCTGGTTATCTCCCCAGATATGGGAACAAACCTGTATTACTTTTTTCCTTTCCTCACAGGTCAGTTTCTTGCCCCAGATTAACTCTTTGCATACACAATCCGTACTGTTTTCAGATAAATCCAAAACTCCCTCAGTCACTACACTTTCATTCTGGGGAATATCAGGCTTATGCTGAGATATATCCACCTCAATAATCCCCGAACTCTTGCTTATCTTTGTTCCTTTAAGTTTTATCTCCACGAATATCTCGTGCTTTCCGTCCTGGGTTTCAAACCAGCTGGTTCCCCCTTTTAGGTACATTTCCTTGTTGAGTTGTATTTTTATACTGTCAATGTCTCCTTTCAAGGTGTGAGTACCTTTTTGTAATTCATCCTTAGAAGCCACATCATCTTCATACAAGGTATATTCAAGGGTTTTATCTTTTAGATTCCTGCCTTCTATTTTAAGGGTCAGACTATCTTCATAAGTGATTTGGGTTTTTCCTTCGGGTATTTCCAGTTTTACTCTTTCTATCTGAGGGTCATCAGAGGTGGTCAGTATTTTATAGGTTTCTTTCAGATTGTTCCAGCCTTCTGTAAGCAGGGAAACGCCTTGGTAAATGATAGTATCTTCTTCCTTTTTCTTTTCTTTTTTCTTCTCTGTTTTTTCAGGCGGTTTTTTAGTCGGGGTATTTTCCGCATCTACAGGAGTCACATTGATTACTGTCTCCGTGCTTTCTTCCAGATAGGTGAGAACATTATACTTTTGGATTTTTTGGGGATTCATCAACAATTGAAAATCATCGAGTTGAAAATAAGCGGTTGCCTGTCCGTTCTCTTTGATGGTTTTAGTCTGCTGTTGGTAAAGTTCATATTCAATTCCTTCTTCGCTGTTTCCTTGTTTGTAAGCGGCTTGAGAAGCGGGATCTTTCTTTTTCATGAGCCGTATAACAACCCTGTTTCCTATCCTATTGGTAGTACGTACCGTGACAAAAAAGGTTTGTCCTAATGCCAGTCTATAGGGTTTAGGTAAGGGATTCAGGTTAATATCTTTTAAAGCCACGCCGATAATAGACCGTTTTTCTGCTTGTTGTACTTTCAAATCCAAGGAACTGTCATTATTCAGTTCCGGAGTAAACAAATAGCCTGTTATTTTTATTTTTTGCCCTAAGGATTGTTCGTTAAAGGTAAATTCTCCTTTTCCTGTCTTTTGGGAGTTTTCGTGGGGAATATAGTGGCCCTGAGGGTTCTGTTTATGGATAATCCATTTGACTTTGGCAGGATTCCGTAACGATGTAGGGGTGGCTTCGTACCATTGGGTTACTTCATAAATCTCAGCATTCCCTACAGAGGGTTTCGGGTTTCCTGTAATGGCTTTTACTCCCTGTTTCTGCATGGTTTTTTCTTTTGCCTTTTGAGGGATTTTAAGTACTTGTCCTTCTTTAAGATTGGCTATCTGATATTTTCCTTTCTGAGTAAGGATAATTTGTGGATTCGCCTGTACAATTATATGTTCTTCTACTCCATATTGTTTAGCAATTCCCCAGAGGGTTTCTCCTTTTTTTACTTTGTGGGATATATAGGTATATTCAGGCATGGGATTTAACAAGATTAAAAGTAAGATAAAATTTTCTATTCAACAAAATCTTCATCGGAATTAAAAAGGTCGTCCCAATCAACCAGAGGGTTTAACTGGCTGTGGATAAAAGGAGAAACATTAAGGAAATTCTGGGGACAGAGTTCCTGCTGTTGTCCGTGAAAGGTAATTCTAATACAGCTGTTCCCTCCTATAGGGCAGCCTGCTTTGCTGTCTTCCAGTAATGCCCAGCCACCACCGATGTCTTCAAACAAAACGTTGGAAGAATGATTTTCCCAATGGGTAATAACAGCAGTACAGGAATTTCCATTCTTTTGGGAACAGCTTCCGAATGTATTTCTTTCAAAAGTAGCTCCAACATCCAGAGTGGTTGCAATGGTTTTATTGTCTGCCTTTCCATCATTGATGTAATGTTTGGTATGGGTTTTTACTAAGAGCTTATCAGGAGAACTTCCATAAATACACTGGCATTTAGCTCCTTGACATACGTAATGCTTTTTTTTCATATATCATAGTTTTGAGTAGGTATAATAATTCTTCTATCTAAAAATACAAATATAAAAAAAAATAATGACCGATAGGTCATTGTGCGAAAGTATTTATGTGTTGATATTTTAGTCATGGAAATTGATAATAAGTATGAATTACTGAAACTGGCTAATAGGATTAAATACTTAAGAGCAAAAAAAGGAGTTACTCAAGAAATTGTGTATATAGACACAGGAATACATATTGGAAGAATAGAACAGGGAAAAAGAGATGTTTCCTATACAACTCTTGTGAAATTAAGCAAATATTTTAATGTAACGCTTGAGGAGTTGGTGAAAAAACTTTAATCATTATAAATAATATATCACTTTATCCGTACGGTCTTAATTTAAGAAAAAAAAGAGGGTAATTAAGTTCATTTGTTTCATGAAAAATGGTGAAACCTAACCGGGTATAAAATTTTATATTTTGTGGAGTAGTGGTTTCTACATAAATTACATCTCCTTGGTATCTATTTAAAGTCTCTTTTAATAATTTACTACCAATTCCTTTCCCTTGATATTCTTTGCGAATGCCCATTAACCACAAATGTTTAAACGGTTCTTTAGGATGAGAGGTCATTAAGAGTTTTTCTCGTTTGAGAATTTTAAAAATATTTTGCACACCTATACATTTTAGTAGTAGTTCTGTTTCCCAATAAACTTTTTGTATGCTCGGATATATTTTGTTAATGTATAACACGCATCCATTTTTATCATCACTTAAAAATATTTCGCCATATTTCATAGCCATTTTGAATTGGTAATCCATAAGTGCCATAAGTCTTTCATATCTTTTTGTGTCTTTTTTTATAGTAAAATTTATAGAATTAGGAATGAGTACATCATAAAAAGCACTGTGCAATATTTCGAGGATTACATTTTTTTCTTTTTGAGTTACTTCTATCATTTGTTTTTACGTTAAACTCTTAATTTTATACTTTGTTAATATTCATATATAAAAAAATAAAAATCAAATCCAAAATCTTCTTTATTTACCCTATAGATTTTAAACCCATTTTTTTCATAAAATGGAATATTTTTTAATGTGGATGTTTCTAATACAATTGCTTCTTTTTTTTATTTTAAAACATAATTCACTGATTTATTGTTTACAAAAGCCTTTATCAGCGTATGGTTAATTTTACTATAATTTTCACTTACTGCTTTTTTCATATTTCAAATTCTTTAACTGATAGGAATAAAATAAAAAGCTAATTTAAGCTAAAATGTTCTTGGTTCAATTTTTATAGCTAAGGGAAAATGCGTAGTAATATTTTTCAAGGAAACAATAATTTTCTTCAGATAATTTTTTTGTTTTAGCGTTATTTGTCTGTATGTTAATTTGTTATAAGTATATGGGGAATTATGGCACGCTTTTAGATTATGGGTAAGTAATAAATTAAAAAATCTAATAATCATGAAAAAGTTCTTAATATTAACTTTAATGTTAACAGTAGCATCAACAGCATATGCTCAGAAAAGTTCTAAGGAATTAAATAAAGAATATGGGCAGGAATATAAAAAAATTGGAACAGATCCTTCTCTTACCGGGTATGAAAAAGGACAAAAAAAACGCGAACTTGCTTTAAAACAGAAACAAGCAAATATCAATAATAAAAATCAGCATAATCATCAGCATAATGGTACCGCTGGAACTAATAATGATATAATAAAAAAGGATCTCGAAGCTAAAATAAAACATCTGGATAAGCAATACGACATAGACAAATCCAGAATTGATAAAAGTGTTTCATTAACTAAAAAAGAGAAAAAAGCTCAAAAGAAAACCTTGGAAAAAAGATATAAAGCTGAGAGAGAAGTTTTGAAAAAAGAAAAAGACAAGTATTAATATAGATATAAATAATTCATTACAATTAATTAGTTTAAAGCAGATTCAATCTTTTGAATCTGCTTTTATTATATTAGTGGTTATCCAAAATATAACTAAAATACTCAATAGTTTGATTTGTATAGTATAAGGTTTTAGAATACATTTACGTATGAAATTTATAGAACATATAAAGTTTCGCACACCCTATGAAAGATCTTTTCATGCTATAATGTATGAAGCTGTAGGTATACTTACCAGTGCGCCTATCATATCTTTTCTTACGGATAAATCCCTTGAAGATTCAGGTTTTTTAGCTTTATTGGTTTCACTAACTGCCATGCTTTGGAATTACATTTTTAATTGGCTGTTTGATCAATTACAGCAGAAATTTCAGTTTAATAAAAATTTGTTTATAAGAATCTTGCATGGAGCAGTTTTTGAGATAGGTTTAATCATATTTACCGTACCACTGATTTCATGGATTCTCAAAATGAGTTTTATGAATGCATTTTTTTTAGAATTAAGTATGCTTTTATATTTTTTTCCCTATACAATTGTGTTTAACTGGGGGTACGATAAATTACGTTTTTTACTATTGAAAAAATACAGTTAAAATTGTATTACTGTTAAATTGTGATATGAAAAGCTTTATTACTAGTTATATTTAGTCTCCAAATCAGGTATTTAAATAATGTGGAGTAGATAAATTTACGTTTCAAGCTTATTTTTTTACCTATCTTTATCCGGCTGATAAAAAATTAGATTGAAATTAAAAATATTTACAAGCTATAGTTATGGAATTACCTCTTTTTACTAATTTGTTGATTTTACTGGTTACTGCACGGATTTTTGGAGAAATATTTGAACGTTGTAAGCAGCCAGCGATGATAGGAGAGATATTTGCTGGTATAATATTAGGGCCAAGCGTATTAAATATCATTCACCGGACAGAAGAAATTAAAGTCATTTCTGAATTAGGGATTTTTTTATTAGTTATCATAGCTGGACTTGAAATAAATATTGATGATATAATAAAATCTTTAAAAGGTAAAAATATAATTATATCTATAATGGCTTTTTTCCTACCTAATTTCAGCGGTTTTTTAGTCGGTTATTTTTTTGGATTACAAGCTATGACCAGCGTATTTATTGGTCTGTGTGTAGCCATAACCGCTTTGCCCGTCAGTATAAGAATTTTGATGGATCTGGGGAAAATAAATTCGGAAGTAGGACAGAAAATAATATCCATTGCAATATTTGATGATGTATTAGCCTTATCGGTTTTAGGAGTTTTGCTCAATATTAAAGATACGGATATGTCTATGCTTGCGGTAACCAAAGCAGGAGGAATATCTCTGCTTAAATTATTTGTTTTTATAGGATTGCTGACTTTCACCTATTTAATGATTAAAAAGCTCACTCATAAAAGCAATTATATAGAAGATTTACTGGACAGACTTATATCTGTACTTAAAGGCAAAGAGCCTTTATTTGCTATATTTTTTGTATTTGTTTTACTTTTTGCCACTTTTACGGAAACACTTGGCTTACATTTCATAGTCGGTGCTTTTTTTGCCTCCATGTTAATCAGCGATTCCCTGATAGGGAAAAGTAATCTGAAATCAATTGAAAAAACAACCAGTAATATGGCTATGGGCTTTTTAGCCCCCATTTTTTTTGCAGGAATAGGGCTGGAGTTTGAAATTACATCAATACATAATATAGGCTTGCTGGTTTCTGTCATTTTGGTATCTTATGTATCTAAAATATTCGGAGGATATTTCGGAGGCATTTTAGCAGGGTATGGAAAAAACTTTTCTTTGACTTTAGGTATAGGGTTAAATGCAAGGGGGATAATGGAACTGGTTATAGCTAACATTGCATATAAAGCAGGATTAATATCCAGTGAGATATTTTCCATTTTGGTTCTTATGGGAGTATTTACAACGGTTACCACTCCGGTTATGCTAAAACAAGCATTCAAAAAAATTGAATAAATATTTTGATAGCAGAAAATGCCTTTAAACTGATTAGGGGTAAAGATTTGAATTTTAACACTAACTCATTCAATGGGTGCAAATATTTTATTTAAAATATTAGATTTCTTTATTGATATAACTCTTTTTATATGGGATATGGTGCAGCGATTAGTTTTTTTTCTATTTTTGGGCTATGAATTACTTATCAGTAAATAGCCTTAGTAAATCTTTCGGAATTAGAACTTTATTTTCAGATGTATCTTTTCACGTTAATGAAGGGGAACAGATAGCATTAGTTGCAAAAAACGGAAGTGGGAAAACAACCTTATTGAAAATATTGGCAGGACAAGAACAACCGGATTCCGGAGAAGTAATTATTAATAAAGATGTTAAGGTTATTTTGTTCGAACAATCTGATTCTTTCAAAGAAGAGTTAACTGCTGAAGATTATATATTTACCCATTCAAATCCAGTTTTGGATGTGGTTCATCAGTATGAAAAAATGTTAAAACAAGATCCTGAGAATCCAGGACTTATGGATTTGATAGAAAAAATGGATCAATGGGATGGTTGGAAGGTAGAGCCAGTAATTCAGGAAATTATATCCAAACTTAAAATAGATTTTTTAACCCAGCCTATCAAAAAATTATCTGGAGGTCAGAGAAAGCGTATTGCATTAGCTAAATTCTTAATAGACATAAGCTTTGAGAAAGGTCATGTTTTGTTAATTTTGGATGAGCCTACTAACCATTTGGATATTGATATGGTAGAATGGTTGGAATATTTTCTGAACAAGGAAAATAAAACACTTATATTAGTAACTCACGACAGATATTTTCTCGATGCAATATGTACAAAAATACTGGAATTAGAAGATGAAATGATTTATGTTCATAGTGGAGATTATGAAACTTATGTTGTAAACAAGGCCTTGAGGATAGAAAATCAGGGAGCACAAATAGACAAGGCGAAAAACCTGTACAGGAAAGAACTTGAGTGGATGAGAAGACAGCCGCAGGCAAGAACTTCCAAGTCTAAAAGTCGTATATCAGATTTTTATAAAACAGAAAATATAGCTAAGCAGAAGATTGATAATTTTCAGGTACTTTTAGATATACAGATGACCCGTTTAGGGAATAAAATCATAGAATTGGAAAAAGTCTCAAAAAAATTCAAAGAAAAAGTGATTTTGAACTCTTTTTCGCATGTTTTTTCAAGAGGATCTAAAATTGGCATTGTTGGTAAAAATGGAGTAGGAAAAACAACATTTTTAAAAATTCTGGAACAAGAAGAGTCGTTTGATAGTGGAAATATAGAGTGGGGGGAAACACTCAATATTGGTCATTTTAAACAAGAAGGTATTATATTTAAAGAAGAACAGAGAGTTATTGATTTTGTTAAAGATATAGCAGATTATTTTCCTCTTTCAAATGGAAAACAGCTTTTTGCAGGTCAGTTTTTGGAGCTTTTTCTTTTTAAGCCTGAAACTCAATATACTCCTATCTCAAAGTTGAGCGGGGGAGAAAAAAAACGTTTGCAATTGTTAGCTGTTTTATATAAAAACCCTAATTTTTTAATATTAGATGAGCCAACCAATGATTTAGACTTACCGACATTAACCGTGCTTGAAAATTTCCTTAATGAATATCAGGGCTGTTTACTAATAGTTAGTCACGATAGATATTTTATGGATAAAGTAGTAGATGAATTAATGATTTTTGAAGGAGAAGGGGAAATATCATGGTTTATAGGTAATTATACACAATATTTTTTAGATAAAAAAGAAAATGAGTCAAGTGTAACAACGGATAAGAATGAAACTGTAAAAAAAGATAATAAAATTAAAGATGAGCAAAATAAGCCTAAAAAATTATCTTTTAAAGAAAAAAGAGAGATGGAGGCTTTGGAAACAGAAATTCCATCATTAGAAAATGAAAAGAAAAAGCTTACAGAGCAATTATCCAAATCTGATTTAGAATTTAAAGAAATTCAGGAAATCAGTTCGCAATTAGAAAAAGTAGTTGAGAAATTAGAGGAAAAAGAAATGCGATGGCTGGAACTAAATGATATTTAGTAAATATTATATTTTAAACTTCAGTAAAGGCACGTCTTTTTCCGCAGTTAGTTAAATCCGTTAAAGGGTTACATGTCCCAAACGGGTCAATTTTCGGTGGTCTAGAATTTTTATTCTTCTTCCTTCCACCTCAATGAGTTCATCGGTTTTGAATTCTGAAATCAATCGAATTGCACTTTCAGTGGCAGTTCCGATCAAGTTAGCCATTTCTTCCCTTGTAAGGCTTATTTTTATAAAGCCTTCATTGTCCACGCCTAGCTTGTTTTCAAGTAGCAAAAGGATCTCAGCTAATCGTTCACGAACCGTCTTTTGCGCAAGAAGGGTAATAGTTTTTCCGGCTTCTCCTAAATCCTGAGATATTTTTTTCAAAACATCAAAAGATACCTTGGAACTTACCTCTAATAATTTATGAAAAATTAGTTCAGGAATGTAAACAACCGTAACATCTTCAAGAACAGTACAGGATGCGCTGAAAGTTTCCCCTCCTAATAAAGAGCGGTATCCTACAATGTCTCCTTTCTTAACAAAACGTAAAATTTGTTCTTTTCCATTAAAACCGCTTCTGTAAAGTTTGGCTGTCCCGTGAAGCATTCCGTAAATTCCTGTAGGTTTGTATCCTTCGTGAATTATTTCCTGACCTTTTTCATAATGAATTTCTTTCATCTCTTTGTCAAGAATTTCAAGTTCTTCTTTGGTGAATTGACTCAAAATTTCTTTGCTCTTCAATTCCGATATAATCAGTTCAACTGAATGTTTCGGCATGATATTAGTCATATTTTTAAGTAAAATTGACTACAAAAATAATGTTTTATTTTTAAATAAAACAATAACTTTGTACACATCTATTAATGGTATAAAGAGTTATGGCTGAGAATTGTTTTCATTGTGGACAAAAAATTGAAGATGTCAAAATTGAATTCGATCAAAAAATATTTTGTTGCAATGGGTGCAAAACAGTTTTCGAGATTTTAAATCAGAATAATCTTTCCAATTACTATGAGCTAAATACGAAAGCAGGAATTAAACCTGAATCTGCTCCGTCTCATTTTGAATTTCTGGATACACCTCAGATATTTGAAAAAATCATTGATTATTCTGAAGATGGAATCACACTGGTTACTTTTAAAATTCCTGTTATTCATTGTAGTGCCTGTGTGTGGTTATTAGAAAGTCTTAAAAACATAAATAAAAATATTATTTATTCAACTGTAAATTTTACTACAAAAACAGTTCAGATAGCTTACAGACATGAGGCTTACAAATTAAGCGAGCTTGCCAATTTCCTTACTGATTTAGGTTATAAACCAATAATTAATCTGGAGACAGTGGATAAAAAGCCTGAAAAAATAGACAGAACTTTAATTATCAAAATAGGGATTGCAGGGTTTGCGTTTGGAAATATTATGCTTTTAGCTTTTCCTGAATTTTTAGGGCAAAATGGAGATACCTGGTTAGAACAATACAATCATCTTTTCAGAATTTTGATGTTTGTACTTTCCCTTCCCGTGATGCTATATTGTGCATCTGATTATTATAAATCTGCTTGGGGAGCCTTAAAACATGGGATTTTAAATATTGACTTACCTATTGTCATTGGGATCTTTGCATTATTTTTCAGAAGTTGTTATGAAGCATATGAAGGATTAAGTAACGGATATTTTGATTCGCTCTGCGGATTGTTATTCTTTATGCTATTAGGTAAATATTTTCAGCAGAGAACCTATAGAACCTTGGCATTCGACAGGGATTATAAATCTTTTTATCCTATAGCGGTAACCCGAATAGATAAAGGTAAACAAGAAAATGTTTTAATATCAAACCTGCATGTTGGAGATAGAATTTTGATCAGGAATAATGAAATTATTCCCGCAGATTCAATCTTAATTCGTGGTCAGGCTTATATTGATAACAGTTTTATTACAGGAGAATCCAGGTTGATTGAGAAAAATAGTGGTGAGAAAATTTATGCCGGAGGTAAGCAAATAGGTACAGCATTAGAATTGGAAATCATTAAAGAAGTGAATCAGAGTTATCTGACTCGTTTGTGGAACAATGAAGCATTTAAAAAGGAAGATTCCGTACTTAATACCATTACCAATAATATTAGCAAGTATTTTGTAGTAGTAATTCTCACTATCACCGTTTTAAGTGCTCTATATTGGTATTTTGTCGAAAAAAACACTTCGCAAATGTATCAGGTGATTTCAGCAATTTTAATCGTAGCATGTCCCTGTGCGCTTGCACTTTCTGCACCCTTTACAATTGGGAATATGATGCGTGTATTCGGGAATAAAAAATTTTACGTCAAAGATGCTGTTACCATTGAGAAGTTATCAAAAATTGGTCACATAGTATTTGATAAGACAGGTACTCTTACTGTTAACAAAGCAGCTAAAATTAGTTATATTGGTGAAAAATTAAATGAAACCGAGTTAAAAAAATTAAAATCTCTTTTACAAAATTCAAGTCATCCCTTAAGCCGAAGTCTGTACGATTTTATACCTGTAGCTACTGACTATACAACTGTTTCAGAATATAAAGAAATTTTAGGGAAGGGGATCAAAGGGAAAATTGATAATGATTACTTGCTGGTAGGTTCATCAAGTTTTGTCAATGATGAAAAACTCTTACAGCAGGAAACTTCCGTTCATATAAGTATCAATGGAGTTAACAAAGGATATTATGTTTTTCAGAATCAATATAGAGCGGGAATAACTCAGACAATTCAGTCCCTGCATTCATATCCAATTACGTTATTGAGCGGAGACAATAGTTCTGAAAGACAGGTTTTAGAAAATATATTTCCCGAAGGAACCATTATGGAATTTAATCAATCACCTCAAGACAAACTGGAATACATAAAAGCACTTCAGCTTAAAGGAGAAAAAGTGATGATGCTGGGTGATGGATTAAACGATGCGGGCGCATTAAAACAAGCCAATGTGGGTGTAGCTATTTCTGATGATGTTAATAGTTTTACTCCTTCTTCAGATGCTATTTTAGATGGAAATAACTTTACTTTTTTACCTGTTTATTTAAAATTATCTAAAACAGCAATGACCATAGTGGTATTATGTTTTTTTATAAGTTTTTGTTATAATATTATTGGATTAAGTTTTGCTGTTTCTGGTAAATTATCTCCACTGGTAGCTGCAATTCTGATGCCTGTAAGCTCTATATCCGTAGTTACTTTTACGACTTTAACAACTTTGTTTGTAGGCTATAAGGCATTTAAAAGTCAATAAAAAACAAAAGCATAAATAATGTATTATTTAGAATTATTCTAAATTTCGTGTCAGATTCACAAATATGATATAAATCATTATCACTCCAACCAAATAAAATGTATTTTTGTCCAATAGGTATGGAAATATTATATTTAATGATATTATGCAGTGTGTCTTTAGCTGTGATTTTTTTAATTCTTTTTATTTACGGGATGAAAAAAGGACAGTTTGATGACGATGAATCTCCCGCAGTTAGAATATTGTTTGATTCGGAAGAAAATCAACCTAAAGAAGATTCAGATAAAAAAGAAGACAAAAAGAATATTTAAAGTAACTACACAATAAAGATGGAAACACAGAAATTTTCGTATGACAACAAAATAACAAGAGCTTTTGCTTATGCGACAATACTTTGGGGTGTTGTTGGTTTTATAGTAGGGCTTACAGTTGCTGCGTTGTTATTTATTCCAACATTACCAGAATTTATTTTCGGAAGTGGAGGTTCCGATTTAGCAAAATCTCACGGATTTCTAGGTTACGGAAGACTAAGAATGTTGCATACCAGTGCAGTAATTTATGCTTTTGTAGGTAACGGAATTTTTACAGGATTTTATTATTCAACTCAAAGATTACTGAAAACCAGAACTAATGATTTGCTTGCTTGGATACATTTCTGGGGATGGCAGTTAATTATTGTTCTTGTTGTTGTAACTTTCTTAATGGGGCTAAATACTTCAAAAGAATATGCGGAGCATGAATGGCCGATAGATATTTTGGTAGCTGTTATCTGGATATTGTTCGGATTAATAATGTTTATTGCCATTGCTCAAAGAAGAGTAAGCCACATGTATGTTGCTATCTGGTTTTATATAGCAACATGGATAGGTATTACTTTATTATGGGTGTTTAATAACTTAGCCATCCCATTAGACGGAAATATTCTGAATCCTAAAAGTTATTCAATCTACTCAGGAGTTCAGGATGCTATGGTTCAATGGTGGTTTGGACATAATGCGGTAGCATTCTTTTTAACAACTCCGGTTTTAGGATTAATGTATTATTATATGCCTAAGGCTGCGAATCGCCCGGTGTTTTCATACAAACTATCTATAATACATTTCTGGTCGCTTATTTTTGTGTATATGTGGGCAGGTCCTCACCATTTACTATATACTTCATTACCTGGTTGGGCTCAAATGCTAGGGACTTCATTCTCAATTATGCTTATAGCACCTTCCTGGGGAGGTATGCTAAACGGATTGTTAACTCTGAGAGGAGCCTGGGATAAAGTAAGAGAAGATCCGGTTCTTAAAATGTTTGTAGTTGCTGTAACTTGTTACGGTATGGCTACTTTCGAAGGTCCGTTATTAGCAACAAAAACCTTAAATAAAATAGGACATTTTACCGATTGGGTAATTGGGCACGTTCATATAGGAGCTTTAGGTTGGAATGGATTTATGATCTTCGGAATCATTTATTTTATTGTTCCAAGATTATATAAAACAAAATTATATTCAGTAAAATTAGCGAACTGGCATTTCTGGTTAGGTACTTTAGGAATTATTTTATACGCAATCCCTATGTACATGAGTGGGTTCACACAAGGATTAATGTGGAAACAGTTTAATCCGGACGGAACTTTGGTTACCAAAAATTTCTTGGAAACCGTAACTTCACTAAGATATTTCTTTATATTCAGATTTATTGGAGGACTCTTGTATTTGTCCGGAGCTTTATTGCTTGTAATTAATATAATAGCTACAGCCAGAAAAGGTACTTTTGAAGCAAACGAAGCCGCTGAAGCGCCAGCATTGAGGCTTTCTAATAAAAAAGGAGCTAATGAAAAAACGCATTCATGGTTAGAGAGAATGCCTTTATTTTTCTCTGTTTTATCTTTTGTTGCTTTAGCAGCAGGGGGAGCAGTAGAAGTTTTACCAACCATATTTGTTAAATCAAACATACCTCAGATTACTAGTGTAAAACCTTATACACCCTTAGAATTAGAAGGTAGAGATTTATATATAAGAGAAGGTTGTAATGCCTGCCACTCTCAAATGGTTCGTCCTTTTAGAGACGAGGTCGTTAGATACGGAGACTACTCTAAAGCCGGAGAATATGTTTATGATAGACCTTTCCTTTGGGGGTCTAAAAGAACAGGACCCGATTTACATAGAGAAGGAGGGAAGAACCCAAGTTCATGGCACTTTACACACATGTTGGATCCAAGAGAAACTTCTCCAGGTTCAATTATGCCTCGATATCCTTGGCTAATTTATAATAAACTGGATGTATCCAGAACCAAGGAAAAACTGGAATTAATGAAAAATTGGTTTAGTGTACCATATGATCAGAAAGATATAGATAACTATCAATCAAATATGGATGTTCAGGCAAAAGAAATTGTTGCCAGTATATTTACTGACAGACCAGATTACAAAGAAGGTTTTGCGCAATCAGCGAAAGAAGATGGGGCTAATTTCGTTCCATTGGAAAAGAGAGAAATAGTTGCTTTAATTGCATATTTACAAAGATTAGGTACTGATATCAAAAAAACAGAAGTACAAACAGCAAGTAAATAAGGGATGCTCAAATTTTATAATAAAATAATTGCAGGAACTGACCATGCCGTAGCTTATCAAAGCGCTGCACTACTGCTTTTTGTTCTCTTTTTCATAGGCATGACTTATGTCGTAATGAAAAAACCAAAGGATTATTATAAAGACATGAGCGATATGCCATTGGAAGAAGAAGAAAATAAGGAAAAATAATAAAATACTAATAAGAAAAATGAAACCTAGAACACCCTTTGTAGTTAATCTGGTGATTGCAGTTTTTATAATTACTGCAGCATTTAATATGTTCTTGCAAAGTTTTGACTTTATAACCAGTCCTATATTTTTAGCTACTATTTCAGTTTCAATAGTATTGTTGCTAATTAACAATTCCCTCAATTCTTTAATTGATGCGGAAAAGTTCAAACAACTTTCTGAAGAGGAGAAAAAAGAATATTTAGAACTTTTAAAAACTCCTTTTTTTACAAGAGTCTGGAAAGATGCCTTTAAGAAAAGTAAAGAAGAAGAATCTGGAGAAATCGGAATTTTGGATCATGGATATGATGGTATTCAAGAGCTAGATAACCAACTTCCTAAGTGGTATATCGGGTTATTTGCTGTTACCATTGTATACGGTGTCGTATACTTTATTGCATATAGCTTTACGGATTTTGCACACCCCTATGCGGAGTATGACGAAGAATATAAAACTCAATTAGCAGAAATTGCAGAATATGAAAAAATTGCTCCACAAGCAACTCTGGAAACAGCTGAATATAATCCGGATTGGGTGGAAGATGGTAAAGTAATATATGAACAAGTATGCAAAACTTGTCATGGAGAAGGTGCTACCGGACAATCAGGGCCTAATCAGACCGATGATTATTGGATAAATATTGTTGAACAGGATGAATTCAAAAATATGTTTTCAGTGGTATGGAACGGGAGTAAAAACGATCCGACCATGAGACCTTTTGGCGCAACAGGTGAACTTAAAGGGAATGATATTGTTAAAGTAGCTAGTTATCTATACTATTTAAATACGAATACTAAGAAAAATCCTGACGGTTCTACTCCAGGGAAGGCTCCTCAGGGAAGCATTGCTCCGTGGGTTAAAAATGCTTCATCTGAAGCTGCTGCTGCAAAATCTGAAGGAAAAGATGTAAAAGTATCTGAATCAGCTGGAACAGCAAAATCTGATTCGGCATCTACATCTAAATAATAATAAAATATTTGGAAAAAAAGGTCTGTTTATTTCCTAATTAAACAGACCTTTTACCTTTCTGAATGATTGAAACTCAATAACATTTGACTAGGTTTATAATTTGTATTTTAAACTTAGGTTATGTAAATTTGTATGAACCCCAACGTCTTAAATTTTAAAAAATGTCTCAGGAAACAGAAGATAAAAATAAAACTACTATAGAGGGGAAAACTGAAGATTTTAGAGAAAGTCTTGCCACTGCCGAAGAATCCGGAAAAAGAAAATGGGTATTTGCTAAAAAACCGCACGGTAAATATACACGATACAGAGACATTGTAAGTGCTACACTGCTTATTCTGCTTTTTGCTTTTCCATTTATTACTACTCCCGGAGGTAATCCGATTTTCCAGTTTGATATATTAAACCGGCAATTTTATGTATTCGGATCTTATTTTTCACCCTCAGATTTTTATCTGTTTGGGATTGGATTGGTAACTACAGTAGTGTTCATTATTGTTTTTACCGTTATTTACGGACGAATTTTCTGTGGATGGATTTGTCCTCAGACCATATTTATGGAGCATGTATTCAGGAAAATAGAATTTTTGGTTGATGGAGATAGAAATAAGCAGATACGCCTTTCAAAACAAGAGTGGGATAGTGAGAAAATAAGAAAAAGACTATTAAAATGGACACTTTTTGCCATTTTTTCCTTTATAGTATCCAATCTTTTTCTTACTTATATTTTTGGTAAAAAGGAAATGCTGAAAATGATTATTGAAGGACCAACTAAAAATATGACTCTATTTGTTTCTTTGATCATATTTACAGCACTTTTTTATTTTGTATTCGCCTGGTTCAGAGAACAAGTTTGTACGTTTGTTTGTCCATATGGTAGGCTTCAGGGAGTATTAATAGATAAAGATACAATCAATATTACCTATGATTTTGTAAGAGGAGAAGGAACCGCGGGAAGATCAAAATGGCGTAAAAATGAAGATAGAAAAGCTTTAGGCAAAGGAGACTGTATTGACTGCGGTCAATGTGTGGTAGTTTGTCCGACAGGAATTGATATCAGAAATGGAAATCAACTGGAATGTGTTAATTGTACTGCCTGTATTGATGCATGTGATGATGTCATGACTAAGATAGGTCTGCCTACAGGACTAATCAGATATGCCTCTGAAGACATGATTGAAAAACGGACCAAGTTTAAATTTAACACGAG
The DNA here is from genome assembly GCF_004014855.1 of Apibacter raozihei. Classification (NCBI taxonomy): domain Bacteria; kingdom Pseudomonadati; phylum Bacteroidota; class Flavobacteriia; order Flavobacteriales; family Weeksellaceae; genus Apibacter; species Apibacter raozihei. The sequence goes on along the minus strand of NZ_CP034930.1, from coordinate 645,956 downwards.
AATCATAGCTTATACAGCTGTCTTGTTTATTTTGGTTTCCGTATGTATGTCCTTATTGTTTATAAGATCCAATGTTGAAACTAAATTTCTTAAAGTAGTAGGTACTCAGTTTACCATAGAAGATAATCAGGTTATAAATGAATATCAATTTATATTTATAAATAAAACTACTGATAAAAAGACATTAAACGTAAAAGTACTTAAGCCCGAAAATGCAGATATATTTCTTATGGGATATGGTACACATTTGTATATTGATTCTAAAAGAACAATCAAAGGAACAGCCACAGTCAAGATACCGCAGTCATCATTAAAGCATACCAAGGAAGAAATAATTATTGCTGTATTCGATGACCAAGGTAATAAAATAGATGAATATAAAACCAACTTTATAGGACCTTTAAAAGAGAGATTTTAACATATGAAATTTAAATTTACCTGGGCTCATGGAATTATTATTGCATTAGCCAGTTTTATTATTTTTATCAGCTATATGGTTTTTACCATAGAATTTTCAAAGAATTCCTTTGATTTAGTAACTGATGATTATTACGAAGACGAAATTTATTTTCAGAAGGAGATTGATGCCATGGAAAGGGCTCAAAAATTAACAGAAAAACCTCAGGTTTCTATTTTAGAGTCTCAGGGAATCAAAATAACCTTTCCAAAAGATTTTACTTCATTAAATACAACTGGAAGGTTTCAATTGTTCAGAGCGAATTCAAAAGACCTTGATATTAATAAAAAATCATTGGACTTTGAGACGGGTAATTCAATTCTGATTCCAGTTAAACTCCTAGTTAAAGGTAACTATGTTTTAAAGCTATATTGGGAAAAAGATAAAGATAAATATCAAATGGAAATACCTATCGTATGGAAATAGGAATTTATATATACGCATTATCTCTGGGATTGTTGACCGGGTTTCATTGCGTAGGTATGTGTGGACCCATAGCATTTTCATTAGGACTGGATGCTAATAATAAATTTAAGTTTTATTCCCAAAATGTTTTATATCAGTTGGGTAGAATAACCACTTATTCGCTTTTAGGAGGTATTTTAGGTATAGTTGGTAAAAGTTTTGATATAGCAGGTTATCAAAAATATATTTCAATATTGGCAGGAGTATTGCTAATTCTTATGGTCTTACTTCCTGGTAAAACAACAGAAATAAGCAATAACTTCAAGCCTGTAAACAAACTAATGATTAAAGTTAAAATTTTTTTAGGCCAATACCTTCATAAAAAAGATAATACATCCAGATACTTTACAGGAATTTTAAATGGTTTTTTACCTTGCGGAGCGGTTTATGCTGCATTGGCTGCATCTATAGCTGCAGGAGGAATAATACAGGGAATGACCTTTATGACTATATTTGGAATAGGTACTTTTCCATTTATGTTTATTACAGTTTTAGCAGGAAAATTTATCGGAGTTAAGATAAGAACTAAAATTGTGAGACTATTTCCTTATTTTATAGTATTGCTTGGTATACTTTTTATACTAAGAGGTATGGGATTAGGTATACATATGATATCTCCTTCAGATAAATCTTTAAAACTAGAACAGAAAACAACTAAAAGAAATTGTTGCGAATAATTTAAATTTTATAACTCTGTTTTCATAAAATATCACATTATTATTAAAAACAAAAAAAAGTAGTAACTTCGCACCGTTATGGGGATGATATCAAACATTGGTTCATATTCTCTTTTGATGGTAAGGGTTTTCAAAAAACCTCAAAAGAGAAGAATCTTTAGAAAAAGTTTACTTAGGGAAATAAATGATTTAGGAATCAATTCAGTAGGATTGGTTGCTTTTACATCTTTTTTTGTAGGTGCAGTAGTTGCAATACAAATGTTTAACAATTTCAAAACTTCTTCGTTTCCTATTCCAGATTACTATGTTGGATATGCTACCAAGGTAGTTTTAATATTAGAGTTTTGCCCAACAATTATAAGTATTGTATTGGCAGGAAAAGTAGGCTCTTTTATAGCTTCAAGTATTGGTACAATGAGAGTAACCGAACAGATTGATGCCCTAGAGATTATGGGAGTAAATACACCTTCTTACCTAATACTTCCGAAGGTGGTCGCATCTTTATTTTTCAATCTAATCCTTATAATGATTAGTATCACTATGGGGATTTTAGGAGGTTATTATGCCGGAGATTTAACCGGAAGCTGGGCTTCCGTAGATTATTTACAAGGTTTGCAAATGGCATCTCCGGATTTCTTCATATACTATTGTTTCATCAAAACTTTGGTTTTTGCTTTTATGATTGCTACAGTTCCTTCTTTTTACGGTTATTATGTAAAAGGGGGTTCACTGGAAGTGGGACATAACAGTACACAGGCAGTTGTTTGGACAACAGTCTTAATCATTATTACCAACCTTATGTTAACCCAATTGTTACTAGACTAATGATTACAGCTAATAATATAACCAAATCATTTGATGGAGTAGAGGTACTGAAAGGAATTACCGCTAAATTTGAAAAAGGGAAAACTAATCTAATTATAGGACAGAGTGGTTCTGGTAAAACGGTGTTCTTAAAATGTTTATTGGGTCTTTTTGAACCAACTTCCGGAGAAATTCTTTATGAAGATATAAATGCCTCTAAGCTAACAACCATGGAAAGGCAAAAGCTGAGAAGTGAAATAGGGACTGTCTTTCAAGGAAGTGCTTTATTCGATTCAATGACTGTTGAGCAAAATGTGAAATTTCCTTTGGAAATGTTTTCAGACATGTCTGAAAAAGTGATGCGAGAAAGAGTTAATGAGGTTTTGGATAGAGTGAATTTAAGTACTGCAGGAAAAAAATTTCCATCAGAAATATCCGGAGGTATGCAAAAAAGAGTAGCTATAGCCAGGGCTATCGTTAATAATCCTAAATATTTATTTTGCGATGAGCCTAATTCAGGGCTGGATCCTCAAACCTCTCAGTTGATTGATAAACTCATTCATGAAATAACAAAGGAATACAATACCACAACCATTATCAATACACATGATATGAATTCCGTACTAGAAATAGGAGAAAAAATTGTTTACCTTAAAAATGGTTATAAAGAGTGGGAGGGTAATAAAGATACCATTGTTACTGCAGATAACCCGGCATTACAGGAATTTGTGTTTTCTTCAAGGATATTTAAAATGGCAAGAGAAGCTATGATACACCATATTGATAAGAAGTAATAGTTTTATGATTACATAAAACTATCACCCTCTTCCAATTTTTTAATATTTTCAAGATATTCTTTTATTTTTTGATCTTTGTCTCTTGGGCAAATCAATAAAGCATCGCTTGTATCAACAATTATAAAATCTTCAAGACCATCAATAATAAACATTTTATTATTCTGATTCGTTTTTATAATTGTATTTTTTGTATTATAAGTGTGAATGAATTTTCCATGTACGGCATTACCTTCTTCATTCTTACTAAAATTTTCATATAATGCATTCCATGTACCTAGATCACTCCAACCGAAAGACGAAGGGATTACCCAAACGTTAATCGACTTTTCCAGTATACCGTAATCAATAGAAATCTTTTCAATTTGCTTATAGATATTATCTACTGCAATATATTCACTATCAGTATTGTATTTATTTTTAGCTGACTCAAATATTTTAAACATTTCAGGAAGATATTTTTCAAAAGAATGAAGAATACTTTTTGCAGACCATATAAAAATTCCTGAATTCCATAAAAAGTTTTTAGATTGCAAAAAAATCTTTGCAGTTTCAAGATCAGGTTTTTCTTTGAAAGATTTAACTTTATGCAAAGAGCCTTTTGTTTCGTTTTCAAATTCAATATATCCATACCCCGTGTCAGGACGAGTGGGTGTAATGCCCAGTGTAATGAGTATATTTTCTTTTTCAGCTTGTTCAAGGGCTAATAAAATATTAGAGGAAAAGGCATCTTCATCAATGATTAAATGATCGGAAGGAGCAACAACAATAGCAGATTCCGGATTTAATTGGAAAATTTTTTCTGCCATGTATAAATTACAGGCAGCTGTATTCATCATTTGAGGCTCTCCTATAACCTGAGAATTTGAAATTTTAGGTAATTGTTCTAAGGTAAGATTTACATATTCATTATTAGTAATAATATAAATATTTTCATCAGGAATAACTTTAGCTATTCTTTCAAAAGTTTGTTGAATTAGTGTTTTGCCTGTACCTAAAATATCGTGAAATTGTTTTGGGAATTTAGAAGTACTCATTGGCCAAAAACGGCTGCCAATACCTCCTGCCATTATTACACAATAATGATTTTTACTCTTTTTCTTCATAATAATTTACTTCCTCAATCGGAGCATTTCCATCAATGAGGTATTTTTTATTCGTCTTTTCTTCGATGCAAATATAACGAGATTTTGCTTTTTCAAGTTTAAAAAATGTTCGATTCTTAATTTTGAAAGGATAATTGTGTTTTAAATCCTTTAATAATAATTGATTAGGATTTTGTAATCTGTTGAAATATTCAGATAAATCCTTATCAGCGTAATAACTTGCTTTAGGATTTTTTGCATATTTCATAATGAGTATTTTTAAGTCTGCTTCATACACCTCAATGCTTTCGAACAAAAGAGAAGAAAATACACTTTTCCATTCTTTTCCGTGTGGAAGTATACTGCGGGAATATTGGTCAAAAGCAATTAAATGGGCGATTTCGTGAGTTAATGTTAAAAAACAAAGAGATGGAGGCATGCCTGCATTAATAGTGATTTTATGAGGTGTTCCTTTCATAGGGTATCTGTAATCCCCCAATTTAGTATCTCTGGGATTTTTAATAATTAAGTAAAACCAGTAAGGATGCAGCCATTTTTCAATAAAAAATATGGCTTTATCATTAATATGTACAGAGAGTTTAGAATAATCAATGGGATAGGAAGAAGACTTCATTTTATTTTTAGATAAATAGGAAGTGAAAGTACGAAAAATTTAATAATTGAATATAGTTGAAATAATATATGAGCCTATTGGGTAAAACAATTAATATTAAAAATAAATTTAAATAATATAAAATCAAATTAACTATCTTTGTAAATTAGATTAAAATGTAAGAAATGGAAACATGTGGTTCATGTAGTTCGAATGATTTACCAAAAGGATGCAAAAATAACGGAGCTTGTGGAACAGGAAGTTGCAATACTAAATTATCAGTTTTTGACTGGCTTTCTAATATACACTCACCCATATTTGAAAATCAACCCCAATATATAGAAGTACGTTTTAAAAACGATAGAAAAGATTTTTATAAAAATGATTCATTGCTACCTATTAGTATAGGAGATGTTGTTGCTGTAGAAGGCAACTCAGGTCATGATATTGGAGTTGTCTCGTTAACAGGAGAGCTTGTCAAAGTTCAGATGAGAAAGAAAAAAGCAAAGTTAGAAGAAATTCATAAGGTATACAGAAAGGCTACAGCCAAAGATATTGAAATTTGGCAAAATAATAGAAATAAAGAAAATGCAGTTATGCTTGAAGCCCGGCGAATAGCCAAAGGCTTGGGGTTACAAATGAAAATTTGTGATGCGGAATATCAGGGAGATGGCTCTAAAGTGACTTTATATTATACTGCGGAAGGACGAGTAGATTTCAGGCAGTTGATAAAGGATTATGCTATGGCTTTTAGATCGAAGATTGATATGCGTCAGATTGGCTACAGGCAGGAAAGTGCTAAAGTTGGCGGTATTGGTTCATGTGGGAGAGAATTATGTTGTTCTACCTGGCTTACAGATTTTCGTTCAGTCAATACAGCAGCGGCAAGATATCAGCAGTTATCTATCAACCCTCAAAAACTAGCAGGACAGTGTGGTAAGTTAAAATGTTGTCTCAATTTTGAGTTGGATACTTATGTAGATGCATTAGCAGATTTCCCTTCAAATCAAACTGTTTTAAATACAGAAAAAGGAAAAGCTTACTGCATTAAAGTTGATGTATTTAGAAAGCAAATGTGGTTTACATATGCGGATAATTCTATTTCATGGTATCCTATAGACATTTATGATTTACAGAAGTTGATAGAGCTCAATAAAAAAGGAATAGCCATAAAGCCTTTAGATGAATTAAAAGAGAAAGAGGCTCTTAAAATAGATCTTATTGAAGAAAATAATCTAAATAGATTTGAAAATAGAAATAGATCTAACAACAAAAGAAAGAATAAAAATAAATCGCAGCAAAGAAAAACCAATAAAGCGGCCAGTCCTAATCCATCTAATGAATCAAAACCTGCGGTCAATAATTCAAATCAGAAAAAGAGAGCACCCAAAAGACCTAAATAAAATATTAATTTGATGCGGACATTAGTTATAACATTTTTTTTCGCCTTACTTTTTATTCAATGCAATCATAGATACGAATATTCGGAAATGGTTCATATTAATAATTCATGGAATAAAAATGATACACTTCAGTTTGATTTTACTATTAAGAAGCCCGATGAAAAAAAGAATATAAATTTGGTTGTAAGAAATAATAATGACTATCCGTTTAGTAATTTGTATTTATTTTTAAAACTAAAACAAGGTAACACAGTATTGCGTGTAGATACATTAAAATACGAACTGGCGGATAATACAGGGAAATGGAAAGGAACAGGTGTAGGAACTGTAAAAGAAATTTATTTAGAATATAAAAAAGGTTTAGAATTTAAAAATAAAGGAGAGTATAAACTCTTAATAGTTCAGGCAATGAGGAAAGATACATTGAAAGGAATAGAAGACCTGGGAGTAAACATTGAATAAGAATATTTACCATATTATAAATTATGGAATCAACAAATAAAACGAATAATTCAAATAAAGGAGTTAAACAATTAAATTCCAGAAAAAAGTTTATTAAAAAATTCCTTTTATGGTTTTGGGGACTTTTTTTCTGTGGATTATTAGCTCTGGTTTTACTATTTGTTCTTACCATCTACGGTGTTTTTGGAGAAATGCCCAATGTAAGAGAACTTGAAAATCCGGATATCTATGTCGCATCAGAAATAATATCTTCAGATGGAGTAGTAATTCAAAAATTTGAAAAAGAAAAAAGGATACCTGTAGAATTCCAGGATTTACCTCAAACGATGGTTTATGCTTTAATGGCAAAGGAAGATGAACGATTTCCCTATCACTCAGGAGTAGATAAAAAAGCACTTTTTCGAGCTATAGTATATCGAGGTACCAGAGGAGGAGGAAGTACCATTACCCAACAATTAGCAAAACTTCTTTTTACCCAGCGGGAAGATGAAGATGGTAAACCCTCTTATAACGGTGTATCTTCAAATAAAATAGGAAGGGCTTTTCAAAAGATAAAAGAGATTATTATAGCAGTTCAGCTCGAAAGGCTGTATACTAAGGATGAAATTATAACCCTTTATTTAAATAAGTTCGATTTTCTTTATAATGCAAACGGAGTGGCCACAGCCTCAAGGGTATATTTCAATAAAGACGTAAAAGATTTATCATTATCCGAATCAGCAACGTTAGTTGCCATGCTGGAAAATCCCGTAGTTAACAATCCTAAGATTAATCCGGAAAATGCAAAAAAGAGAAGAAATGTAGTTTTATCTTTGATGAAAGAACAAAAATACATTTCTCAGGCAGACTTCGATTCAATCAAAGAAACACAGGTAAAGATAGACTATCGTCCGGTTAAAGAAATCGGGGAAGGTTATTCCGCTTATTTTAAGTACGCATTAAAACGAGAAGTCAGAGCTATTTTGAGTGATTATGAAAAGCAAACAGGAAAAAGCTATAATTTGTATAAAGATGGACTAAAAATATATGTTACCTTAGATTCCAGAATGCAAAAATATGCAGAAGAAGCTATTGAAAAACATGTAAGATACCTTCAAAATATTTTTTTTAAAGAACAAAAAGGTAGAAAGTATGCTCCGTTTTATACTTATGCTGATCAGCGCGATAAACCAATAGCCGAAGTGTATAACAGTATTATGGTTTCGGCAATGAAACGAACTCAGAGGTATAAATTTTTGAAAAACAGGAATTTAACAGATGAGCAAATTATTGAAGAGTTTAAAAAACCAATCGAGTTACAGATTTTTACATGGAAAGGCGATAAAGATACTATTATGTCACCTTGGGACTCTATCAGATATCACAAGCATATAGTACAGGCAGGATTGATGGCAATGGAACCTCATACAGGGAATATAAAAGCATGGGTGGGAGGTGTTAATTGGAAACATTTTCAGTATGACCATGTAAAACAAGCAAGACGTCAGGTAGGATCTACATTTAAACCTTTTGTTTATGCAACAGCGATTAAAAATATTAACTATACACCTTGTACCCAGGTATCCAATGCTACCTATACCAAAGGAAACTGGACGGTATACGGAAATGGGGCAATGATGACTCTTAAGTCGGCATTAGCTTTTTCAAAAAATGCTGTTACCGCTAGACTTATTGATGCTACAGGAGCTGATGCCGTTATACAAATGGCTAAGGATTTAGGAGTGGAAAGTCCTATTCCTAGAAACAATACCATAGCTTTAGGTTCTGCTGATTTAACAATATATGAAATGGTAGGAGCATATAGTACCTTTGCAAATTATGGAAACTACACTAAACCTGAAATGATTTGGAGAATTGAAGATAATAATGGAAAGGTTATAAAAGAATATGAGCCTCAAATCAGAGAAGTGATGAATGAAATCTATGCCTATACTATGATAGATTTGATGAAGGGAGTTGTTGATATAGGTACAGGACGTAGAGTTAGAGGAATGGGTATTAAAGCTGAAATAGCCGGTAAAACAGGTACGACCAATAAAAATGCTGATGGTTGGTTTATTGGTATAGCTCCTAAACTGGCTACCGGAGTATGGGTAGGTTGGGAAGATAGATATGCTCACTTTGCTTCAACTTCTATAGGGCAAGGATCGAGTATGGCCTTACCGATATGGGGGTATTTTATGCAAAAAGTTTATGCAGATAAAAAACTTGCTATTAGTCAGGAAGATAAATTTGAAAAACCGGAAAGTATTGGTAATAATTTTAGCTGTGATGACCTGGCATCCTACGGAGATTATGATGGGGGATACTCGGGGCAGCGATACTATGATATTCAGGAAGAAGTAGATAACGTACCAACTCCAGCAGTACCTGAAACTGTAAATACCAAGTTGAAAAAGAAAGATTCTGTAAATTTTGATAAATAATATAACACTGGAAAGTATTTACTTTCCAGTTTTTTTTGGTAGCTAAACAATGATTAGGTTTACTTGTTTTTTAATTTTAAACATGGTATGTATAAGCTGTTCCACTGTTATAAGTACAGGAACAAAAAACCATCATTATTTGAATCATGAAAATTTCGTCTGGAAAGCTTTCCAGACAAAAGAATATATTGCCTATTATCAAGCAGGCTCAAGAGCTGATAAGAATTTGAAAATTGTTGAAGAAAAAATTAGTAAAGGTATACATCAAGCTAAAAAAGTGACAGGAATCAGCGATATACAAATTCCCGTTTATTTCTTTATAGTAGATGATGCGGAGGAGTTTTTTCGCTTGACTACTATGTCTCATACAGGAATTTCATATGCAAGAAGCAACACCATTATTGAAAGTTATTTTTTGTTAGGACAATCTCATGAAGTAGTTCATTTGCTAACGTATCAAAAGTGGGGGAATAGTAAAACATGGATCATGGAAGGCATCGCAGTATATTCAGATAATCACTGGAATGGTAAGTCGCTTGAAAAACAATGTATTCAATTATATAAAGAAAATAAATTGATTCCTTTTCATGACTTAAATAAAAAAAGGTTTCAAAGCTTTAATTCACAAATTATTTATCCACAATCGGGATGTATTGCTAAATATTTAATATCTCAATATGGTTGGGACAAATTTTTGATTTTTTGGAAGAAAAAGAATTTTCAAAAAGTATATCAGATTAGTGAAAAAGAGATGGAAACCCTTTGGATTAAATATTTACTAAAGGAAGCATAAGAAACACTCTTCTTTTCACGTTTAATAAATTAGTCAAAAAAACGTAAATTGCAAACTTATTTAAAATAACTGAATGATCTCTCTTATAACATCTGCCGTTTTAGTAGGGGTATTGCTAAGTCTTATTTTAATCGGACCAGTATTTTTTTTATTGATAGAAACTAGTCTGACTAAAGGAGTTAAACCGGCAATAGCTCTGGAAGCAGGCATTATATCCGCAGATATTTTATGCATTATCATAGCCCATCAGGGGAGTAAAGGACTTAAAAATTACATCGAAGCACACCCTTCCATATTTATGATAGCTGGATTTGTAATATTTGTTTACGGTTTATATAGTATTATGTCTAGAGGAAATTTACACCTTAGAGGTGGGGTAAATATTGCTACTACTAATTATGTAAAGACCTTTATGAATGGCTTTCTTCTCAATTTAGTTAACATAGGAGTGATTATGTTTTGGATTACAGCAATTATGATTATAGCGACTCAGTACCCCAGGCATTCTGATTTTTATATTTATATAATTATATTGCTTATTACTATGATTACCGTAGATATGTTAAAAATCTTCTTAGCTAGTAAATTTCAAAATAAATTAACAGATCAGCTTGTCTATAAAATAAAAAAAATTGTAGGTATTGCACTTATAGTCTTTGGAGTGGTATTATTTTCTCAAAGTATATTTAAAAAAGAATCTGAAAATCCTATAGAATTTATTGAGAAAAATAATCCCATGAGAAAACGTCAATAGATTTATCATATCAGATAAACACAGATAAATTAAAACTCCGGTATTAAACCTTTTTATTTTTTAGTTGTCTACCACTGAGTATACCATAAATTATCCATGTTTATCAAATCAACTATGTCAGCAAAAATTTTTATTACTTTTTTAAGTACCGCATTACTATCCATACAATTATTTTCCCAAACAATTAAAGTTTCAGGAACAGTATTTACATCCGATCATCAACCGGTACCTTACGCAAGTATTACCTTAATTGATTCATCAGACGAAACAAAAGTATTTGGAGGATTAGCAAATGCTGAAGGTATTTTTAATTTGGATGCATTCCCAGGAGAATTTGAAATTATGGTAGAGCAGGCTGGTTTCGAAGCATTTTACGGACAAAAAACAATTACAAAAGATAATACCTCAATAGGAGAAATATTATTGAAACCTATAAATAAAGAGCAGGTTCTCGAAGGGGTTGTTGTTGAGGGTAGTCGTCCTATTTATAAAGTTGAATTAGATAAAAAAGTTTATGATGTTTCGCAAGATTTAACCGCAAAAACAGGTACACTTTCAGATGTTATGCAAAATGTACCCTCTGTAAGTGTGGATGTTGATGGTACTGTTAGTCTGAGAGGTAATGATAATGTTAAAATACTGATAGACGGTAAGCCCTCTGCTATGCTAGGTATTAATGATACAGCAGAGGCTCTTAAATCTATTTCAGCAGATATGGTTGACAGGATTGAAGTAGTTACAAATGCATCAGCAAGATATGAAGCATCAGGTACTGCAGGTATTATAAATATCATTACTAAAAAAAACAGAAAAAGAGGACTGACAGGAAATATCCAGACAATAGCAGGTTCACCTCAGCTTTACGGTACCAACATTAATCTGGGATACGGTAAAGAAAAATGGAATTGGTTTACTAACGTAGGTTTTAGATACGGAAAAAATGAAGGTACCGTTAAAAATTATTATGAAGGATATGATTCAGAAGGAAACTTAAACGAATATTCATTTCAAAATTCGGATAGAGAAAGAGAAAGAACATCAATAAATGCAACCACCGGTGTAAATATAAATTGGGATCAGAACAACTCCTTATCAACTTCCGTAGGATATAAGTACAGTACCAGTAATTATTTAAATGTAACTAATTACGATAACAAATATTTATTACCGACTTGGTCTGAAACTTTTTCAGAAAGAACTGAAAGACAAAAAAGAAACGAATACGGAATTGACGGAAATTTAAACTATACCCATAATTTTGCTAAAAAAGGGAATACATTAACTTTAGATGGTACATTTAATTATAGTCAGGATAATTCTGATTCACGAATCTATGATAAAATACTTGGAAAGAATACAAATGATAATACACAGACCCGATTTATGCTTAAGTCAGATTATGTGCTTCCAATTAAAGAAGGTTCTCAGTTTGAAGCAGGAGTAAGAGCTGATTATTCAAAAATTAAAACAAATTTTGTACTTAACGAATTAAATACAACCAGTAATGTCTGGATTGAAAATCCGGAATATACAGATAACACAAATTATGAAGAAAATGTTTTATCTGCATATCTGCAATATGGCAACCACTGGGGGGATTTTTCATTTTTGGCGGGTTTAAGAGAAGAAACTTCATATATTAAAGTACTATCATTTAAAGATAACTCATCAGTAACTAAAAATTATACAGATTTATTTCCAACCCTGCACCTAAACTATGACCTTACAGAAAAAAGTCAGCTTCAGATAAGTTATAGCAGAAGAATAAATAGACCTAACAGCCGAATGCTTAATCCGTATAAAAATATATCAAATGACCGAAATACCCGTCAGGGTAATCCGGATTTAAATCCTTCTTATACAAATTCCTTTGAATTGGGCTATAATTTACAGCAAAGAAGCTGGGGTATTACTCCTTCAGTTTATTATCAAAGAACTCAGGATCCTTTTCAAAGTGTCACCAGTTCAGATCAGTTTGGAAATCTAAATACCATGCCCATCAACATAGGACACGAAAACAGATATGGAGGAGAATTATCCTATACCTTAAGTCCATATAAATGGTGGAAAATTTTTGGAGATGTAAATTTATATCAGTACGAAAGTTTTGGAAATCATGTATACAATAAAATAGATCCGGTTTCAGGAGAAAATACAACAGTGATTGAAAATCTGGATAAAAATGGTTTTACATGGAGAACACGTCTTACCATAAATCTGAAGCTTCCGGAAAATTTTAATTTTCAAATGCAAGGAAATTATATGGGGCCGGTAAAATCCGGACAAAGTAAAAATAAAGAAATGTACGGAATGAATTTGGGAATAAGTAAAGATATATTTAAAGGTCAGGGTACATTATTATTTAATGTACAAGATGTATTTCAATCAAGGAAAAGAGAAACAGAAACTTTTGGAGAAGATTTTTATAAATATGCAGATATGAGATGGAGACCCAGACAGTTTACCATTTCGTTTACCTACCGCTTCAGCAAAGAGAAATCAAAAAATGAAAAAAGGAATAAAAGTCAGCAGGAAAACGGCTCAGATTTTGAAGATGTGATGCAGTAAAAATATAAATAATAATTTGATTTAAATATAAACACTAAAGGTCGGCTATATAAGCCGACCTTGTTTGATCTTATCTTTTATTTTAAATAAAAAACTCTGTGCATAGATCTGTCCAGTTATCATTATTTTACTTCCGGTAAAAGAATTGTTTAAAAAATAATATATAAATTAAAAGTTTATTTTAAACACTTGATGCCTTATATATGTCTGATGAATTAACTTTTAAAAAATTCATTCGTCAAAATAGTAAACAATATGTATCTTTAATCTTAATTTAGTTTTAAATTAATAAATAGAATATTCTTAATATTATATTTAAAATAGTAGGTAACTAAATAAAATAAAAACCAATTTACCAATTGTAATAATTAATGAAAAAAATATTTACTATCGGTTGTCTGTTAATGATCTTTGTTATACAATCTCAGATGCAGCAGTATTATCAGCAGCATGTTGATTATAAAATGGATATAGATGTCAATGTAAAAGACTATCAATACTCAGGAAACCAGACAATAACATATACTAATAATTCTCCGGATACCTTAAGTGTTTTTTATTTTCATTTATATTGGAATGCATTCCAGCCTAATTCAATGATGGATCAAAAGCTTCAGGAATTAGGGAAAAGTTCAGATGGCAGAATGATAACGAAGGAAGGTGTATCCCGCATATCAATTTTAAAGCCTAATGAAATAGGGTATCAAAAAATTAATTCGCTGAAGCAGGAAGGAGTAGAATTAAAATTCACGGTTGAAGGAACAGTGATGAAAGTTCAGTTGGCAAAACCTATTTTACCTCATCAAGCAACTACTTTTACTATGAACTGGGAGGCGCAGGTACCTATGATGATTCGAAGAGCCGGAAGAAACAACCCTGAAGGTATTGATTTAACAATGACACAATGGTATCCTAAAGTTGCGGAATATGATTATGAAGGATGGCATACTTTCGATTATATAGCCCGAGAGTTTCAGGGAGTATTTGGTAACTTTGATGTATCTGTTACTATTGATAGTAAATATATTTTGGGAGCTGGAGGAGTTTTACTAAATCCACAGGAAGTAAAAGGTTATAGCGTTCAGTCAAAACCAATAGTAAAAAACAATAAAAGCCTATGGCATTTTAAAGCTGAGAATATTCATGATTTTGCTTGGGCCGCCGATCCTGACTATACCGTAGAAACTGTTCAGGTACCTGAGGGGCCATTAGTTTATTTAGTATACCAGAAATCTGAAAAAACGAAATATTGGGAACAAACCAAAGCTATAATTCCTCAATATTATCAAATTATGAAAGAAAATTTTGGACCATATCCTTATCCTACCTATTCATTTATTCAGGGAGGAGATGGTGGTATGGAATACGGAATGTGTTCCATGATCTTAGGAAATGCTAAATCGTTGGAAGGTTTGGCCGGACTCATGTTTCATGAAGGATCACATTCGTGGTTTCAACAGATTTTAGCTACCAACGAAAGTATGAGAGCCTGGATGGATGAAGGATTTACCTCTTATGCAGAAAGTTTAGCTATGGCAAAAATATTTCCGGATTCTGTTAATAATACCCCCAACGATCACATAAAAACACTTACAGGATATATAGGCTATATTAATAACAGAGTTGAGGAGCCTATGGGGTTGTTTGCAGATCATTTTAAGACTAATAACGGATATTCCGTAGCTGCTTATCTGAAAGGTGAAATATTTCTAGTTCAATTAGAATACATTGTAGGAAAACAAAATTTTCATAAAATAATGAAAACCTATTTTGATACTTGGAAATTTAAACATCCAACGGATAGAGATTTTATTCATATTGCTCAAAAAATATCCGGAATGGATTTAAAGTGGTACTGGAATTATATGACAACAACTACTCGTAAAATAGATTACAGTATTAAAGAAGTTTCGGAAAATGCAGGGAATACAGTAGTAACTCTTGAAAATATGGGAGAATTTCCTATGCCTGTAGATATATATGTAACTTGTGCAGATGGCTCACAAAAAATATATACTATTCCTCTGAATATGATGCATGATGCCAAAGATCAGGAATTTGATATTCCTCAGGTTCAACTCCCTTATTGGAAATGGACACAAAAAACTTATTCATTTGAATTGCCAGTAAAACTTAATAATATTAAAACTATAGAAATTGATTCAACGCAACGACTTGCGGACAGTAATATCACCAATAACATTTATAAAAATAAATAATGCACTATGCTTTTAGTTGTAAATATAGGTAATAGTAATATACGACTGGGAATTTTTAAAGACGATGAATGTGTAAATTCATGGGTTATGAATACCAAACCGTATAAAACAGAAGATGAATTGTTCTCGCAATTTAAAATGACTTATCGAAACTATGGAATCAATCCTGCTGATATAGAAGAAATAGCAGTAGGTTCGGTAGTACCGCATTTAACATATCCGGTTAGAAAATCATTAGCCCGGCTGCATGGAGTAAAAACTATTTTAGTTAGCAGGAATACTGATACCGAGTTAACTTCAGCATCACCTCAAATGGGAACAGATTTATATGCAAACGCTTATTATGCACATAAAAAATATTGCGGTAATAAAATCATAGTAGATTTTGGAACTGCTTTAACGTTGACTTGTGTGGATAAGAATGGGGAAATTAAGGGAGTTATTATTGCTGCAGGAGTTGTTACATCTTTAAACTCCTTAATAGGAGCAACTGCCCAATTGTCCGATGTAGAAATGAGAACTCCTAAAAGAGTTTTAGGAAAAACGACAGAAGAATGTATGCAAAGCGGTATAGTATTTGGTTTTTTAAGTATGGTTGAAGGATTAATTGATAGAATCAATAAGGAGCTAGGGGAAGAGACTTATGTAGTTGCAACTGGTGGAATAGGTCATCTCTTTGCTCCTCTGACTACAAAAATTGATATCTACGACCGTTTTCATACAATTAAAGGATTAAGAGAGCTTTATTTGCGCTTGAACAAGCAGCAAGATTAAACAGTTTCTTAATAAATCAATTATTGTTTTAAATATTTATCTCTTAACATTAAATTTATAAAGTTGTTGAAATATTTCAACAACTTTTTTTTATAATTAAAATAGTATGTAAACTAATTTTGAGCGCCTATTTTTTCAAGATCAGTAGCTGCCTGAAAATTTTTAAGTTTTTCATATATATTACGGGTAGACTCACCGGATTTCGATAAATTAAATATGGTAATTCCCGTTTCCATATTAAAATAATAGGTATCCTGATTATTTTTAATCGAAAACCATTGTAAAGCTCCATTTTGAGCTTGAACACCTACCCAGTTTATAACAGCACTTTTTAAATCAAATTCGATCTGTTCATATCCAGGTTTAGATCCTTTGAAATATATTATTTCCCCATAAACGTAAAGAATTCCACTACAATCAAAACCTGTAAATTTAAAAATAGAATCATTTTTCCTCGAACTGTTAACTCTTACGGCTACTTTAAAGGAAACATTTTCGGGTAATGAATCCATAATTACCTTTTGTTTCCTTTTCCTTGATTTAAATGCTAAATAAGAGATCAAAAAAATAGGTGATACAAGTAGTAAAATAAATAAAATGATACTCAATATTAGAACAACAACAATAACAATATAATTCATAGATTTTACATATATAATACACAACTAAAATACAAAAAAATAGTATAGTAAATTATATAATATTTTGAATAAAGTTGTCCAGATCTTCTTCTTTTTTTAGATTTAATTTTTGTTTTAAGCGGTATTTACTCATCCGTATTGTCTTTAGCTCCACATGAAGCAAATCTGCCATTTCCTTGGTAGGCATTTTCATAAAAATATAGATACAATATTTTAAGTCAAGCGTAGTCAATTTCTGATTGGCTTTTGATTGTAAACGATGGTAAAATTCCGGATGAATTTCATTAAGCATGGTTTTAAAATCATCAAAATTTTTGTCGAGAATTTCTTCGTTTTTAATGATTTTTTTAAGTAATACTGGATATTCATTAGGGTTAACAGTAGTTTGCCGTTTTAAACTATCAAGCAATTCATTCTTGTGGGATACTTGTACATATTTTGCAAGAACTTCTTTTTGTAATCTATTGGTTTCTTCCTCTTTAATACAAGCCATAAGCTCAACATTTTCTTTTTCAAGTTTTAGCATTTTCGCTTCTTCTTCTTTAATTTGAACTAATAATTTAGCCTCATTTTTCTTTTTATTTAAATATTTAATTCTGAATTTATAGCTGAAAAAAAGAACCATAAGTAACAAACACAAAATGCAGATGACAATAAAATGCCAAAAATTTTCAGTTTTTTTTATCTCTATTTCTTTCTCTTTTTCAGCAACGTTGTATTTATTAAGGAGCTCTTGGTTAGCAAATGAATATTTATATTCAAAATGCTGTTTATAATACTCAAAAGATTTTTTCAGATTCAAAATGGCAGACTTATTATCTCCTATTTCTTCATATAATTCTGATAGTAATTGATGAAATTCGTAATTCTCTTTAAATAGATAATCTATATTGGAGGTTTTTGTTAATATTTGATGAGTAAATTTAATAGCATTCAAATAATTTTTTTTATTTATTTCAGTAGTAATTAATAGATTATAATAACTAACTTGAAAATTAATATGATTATTTCTTTCAGCTAAATATTTTGCCTTATTAAGACAATGTTCAATTTTATCAGCATACACATCATTAGGTGAAAGCTTGTTTTGAATATTATATAAATTCGATAGATTAGTAAGTGATATTAGTAGCAATATGTCAGGAATATAACCATCGTGATTGTCACCATAATCTAAAGCTTTTTCAAAGAAATATCTGGATGAATCTAAAGCTGCTTTTTTTTTAAACAATTGGTAGTCACTCAAATATTTACTCCCTAAAGATGTGTAACCTATGTAAATAGAAGTAGGTTTTTTACTTTTTAATGCTGCATCTAAACTTAATTGTGAATACTTTTTAGAGTATTGAGGAGTTAAATCGTATTGTGAGCTTAATAAATTATATCCTAAGGCTAAACCGTGCCATTTATCACTATACTTTTTATCATGGCTGTTTTTATAATTCATTTTTTTAAAAAGCTCAATGGAAGTAAATATATCTTTAATTCCATCTTTGTCATTTACCATGGATTTAATCAATCCAAGTCGTAAATAAGCAAATGCATTTTTATCAATATCAGTAGATTTTTCCAGATAGAACATTATAGAATCAATCACCTCGTACGTCTTATGAATATCTTTTTTATAGGCATAAAGTGTTCCCAAAGAGGAGTAACTATAAACTATATATCCAGGATCATTTTCTTTTAATGCAAGTTTTAAAGATTCTTTAGCCATTTTCATAGCACGGGCAGTATCGCTCATATCCATGCCCGCCATATTTGAAAGAGGAATAATTTTTTCTTTATCAGGTATTCTTTTATCAGAAACAATATTTTGAAGTGAATCTAAAAGTTTTCTTTGTGCATTTGTAAAATTAGAAAATAAACAAAATACAACTAGTTGATAAAGTAGTAGCTTTTTCATAGAGTTTTAACTAAGAGTATAACAAAAATAATAAAGGAGAGCCAAAATAAAAAGAGATTATCTTAAATTTAAGATAATCTCTTTTTCATCATCTATATATTAACTATAACTAAATTTAAATAGCCATTTAAAAAAAGTATATTTTTAGTAGAAATAATAATCGTAGTTTTTTTAAGTGTTGAATTTTTTGTTTTGTAAAAAAGGCGAGTTATAAATTTTTTGTATATAATCTTTTATTTTTTGAGAGTTTTTAAAGACTATGATTGATATCAAATATAATTAAATAGAATAAAAAAAACTAAAAAAATTAAAGGTATTTTAAGAGATTACATTAAAAAACTTAATTTAATTCGATGGGACAAAAGTAATCTTAATATGCTGAACAAAACAAATTGTAACTGTCTACAAAACGTCTACATACTTTAGGAAAAGAAGTTAATCCATTAATTTTTTTTTGGTCACGATCTTAGTAAGTATAGAGTTTATATTGTTGATTATTAGTATTTTATTTATCTGTTTTTAAACTAAAAACAGATAAATAAACAACGAGATAAAAGTTACACAATCCAAAATTGTATTTGATATAAATGAGATATTTAACCTGAAATACCCACTCAATAACTACACAAAATTACTTATTTTTGAAATTCAACGATTGCTTTTATAAAAGCCTCAGCATTTTCAACAGGTACATTAGGTAAAATACCATGACCTAAATTTGCAATATAAGATTTTGTTCCAAAATCACGAACCATCTGTTGAGCTTCATTATAAATTTTCACAGGCGATGATAGTAGCTTAGCCGGATCAAAATTTCCCTGTAAAGTAATTTCGCCTCCGGAAAATTCTCTTGCTTTTTGAGGAGATATAGTCCAGTCTACACCTAAGGCACAAGCTTTAGATTGAGACATAGTTTCCAAAGCAAACCAACAGCCTTTGCCGAATACGATAACTTTACTCTTTTGTTCAAGAGCATCAACGATTTGGTTAATATATTTCCATGAAAACTCATTATAATCTTTAGGAGACAGTAAACCTCCCCAGCTATCAAAAATTTGAACTGCATGTACTCCGTGTTCAATTTTCTTTTCAAGATACAGAATGGTATAATCGGTTATTTTCTGCAAAAGTTTGTGTGCCCATTCAGGTTTTTGAAAACAGAATGATTTTGCTTTGTCAAAAGTTTTAGAACCTTTACCTTCAATAGCATAGCACAAAATGGTCCAGGGACTTCCTGCAAAACCAATTAAAGGAATTTCATTATTTAGTTGCTCAAGAGTTATATCAATGGCATCCAACACATATCCCAGACTATCTTGAATGGGCGGATTAACAAGACTTTCAATATCTTCTAAACAAGTAATTGGGTCTTCAAGATAAGGTCCTACGGATTCTTTCATTTGAAAATTCATTCCCATGGCCTGAGGAACCACCAGAATGTCAGAAAACAATATAGCAGCATCTATAGGAAACCGTTTTACAGGCATTAATGTTATTTCAGCAGCCAATTCTGGAGTTTGGCATCTAGTAAAAAAATCATATTGGTCTCGTAATGCACGAAACTCCGGTAAAAACCTACCAGCCTGTCTCATCATCCAAACAGGAGGCCTTTGTACTTCTTTTCCTTCTAAAGCGTCTAAATATAATCTGTTTTTAAGCATCTAATTTATCATTTATTAAAGTAATCAAGGATTCCTTTGTGGTTTCTTCCGGAAAATATACTCTGTAATTTCCGTGCTGTTTTACAGCCTCTGCTGTAGTTTTTCCGCTTGTAAATATAAGAGTTTCTTCAGGAATTTTATTCATAGAAGTAAATGACTTTACTGCAGAAGGACTCATAAAAATAATTGCATCGTAAAAATCAGTAACTTTCTGAGGGGTTAGGCTTGTTTTGTATGTTTCGATACCCCGAACTTCAATACCATTTTCTTTAAGTATATCTGGCAGAGTAGTTAAGGATAAATTTCCTTTAAAAAAAACATAATTTTTAATACCTGTTTCAAGCATTCGTTCTAAAAGATCCTCAGAATAATTAGAGATAAAAGATATCTCTCTGTCCTGACCGTTTAATTTTTTAGCAGTACTTTTACCCACTACAAAAAATTGTCCATTCAGTTCAATATCTTTAATTGCTTTAGCTGAATTTTTACTGGTGACAATAAAAGAGTGTATATCGGTAGGAATTTGAGAAATTATTTTTTCTTTAGGATATATATCTATAGACACAAAAGGAATAACATCAATCTTCCATTTCCGATCATAATCTTCCGGAAAAGAGGAAGAGGTTGCTAATATACGTTTCATTAAGCATTGGTTTTACTTACAAATATAAAAAAAATAATTTTTCGTTTTTTAGAGTAACTAAACTCAACCAGGATATTTCTAAGTGTAAATGATTGTATTTTATACTATTATATGTAGTATACGAAAGTTTTCAGCAAGCTCAAAATTGAAAATATATGAAAGGTTGAATTTCAGAAGATTTAACCTGAGCTACAATTAATACTATTACAAACAAAAACAACAAAACAGCCCAATAGGGAGCTTTTTCAAATTTAAGTTTAAAAATTTCTTCCCATCTGGGAGGGGTAAAATGTAATATAAATCCTAAAAGCATTAAAACAAATACCAGTTTATAGCCATTTACCATCTGTAATAAAATGTGAGGCTCAAATTTGTGGAATATTTGTGTAAGCATTTGCCATGCTGTGTTCATGTCTGACACTCTGAAGAAAATCCAGCAAAAACATACAAAATGAAAAGTAATTAAAATACCAATTAAACGAAACCAGAAATAACTTTTAGTGTTTTCAGTCTTAGATGAGCCGGATAAATTGATATAAGTTTTATGAATAGAAAGTGCAAGGCCGTGCATGGCTCCCCACAAAATAAAACGCATAGACGCACCATGCCAGAGTCCTCCCAAAAGCATAGTTGTCATTTGATTAAAGCTACTGTAAGATGCCTTCTTTTTTTCTTTAGATAAAAGAATCGACGAAGCAAAAATAAGTATAAAAATCAGTGCAGTGATGATTTGCCAGTAACTTTCATGAATGGCACTATTGATACCCCATAGTATAAGACCGGTAAAAAAAAGTACAGGAAAAAAATATCCCATAAAATGTCCATTACGGTTACCTCCCAGTGAAAAATATAAATAATCTTTCAACCAAGAAGAAAGACTAATATGCCACCTTCTCCAGAACTCAGTAATATTTTGAGATTGATAAGGAGAGTCAAAGTTTTTAGGGAATTTAAAACCTAAAAGAAGTGCTATTCCGATAGCCATATCTGAATACCCTGAGAAATCACAGTAGATTTGCAACGCATATCCGTAAATTCCGAATAAATTTTCGATTCCAGAATATAATTCAGGTTGATCAAACACTCGATCTACAAAATTAACGCCAATGTAATCAGATATTACTGACTTTTTAAAAAGCCCTATACTTATTAAAAACAAAGCTCTTCCTATCATTGATTTGGTAATAATGGTAGGCTTATAGAGCTGAGGTATAAAATCATAGGCACGTATGATAGGACCAGCAACTAATTGAGGAAAAAAGGAAACAAAAAATCCGTAGTCAAGTAAATTTTTCACAGGCTCAATTTTTTTTCTGAAAACATCTATGGTATAACTCATAGACTGAAAAGTGAAAAATGAAACACCAACCGGTAAAAAAATATCAATTTTTTTATATTCTGTGTCGGCAACAGTATTAAATGAATCTATAAGAAAATTAGTGTATTTAAAATGGATTAAAATTCCTAAGTTAACAGCAAGACTAAAAAAGAGAAGTAATTGTCTCGTTATTTTCTTTTGTGCCTTATGGATTAAATGTCCAGTAAAAAAATCAAAAAAAACGCAGAAAATTAAAATTAAATAGTAATATCCGCTGGATCTATAGTAAAAATAAAGCGAGAATAAAATTACATAAATTACCTTAGGGAAATGCGTTTTATGTAATAATGCATACCCAATCATAAAAGCAGTGAATATAAATACAAAATATCCGCTACTGAAAATTAAAGGCTCTTTAGGATTAAAATAAAACTGCTCAATCAGCTTATGAAGGTCGAGATCCGGAATAATTTTAGAAATTTCGTTTACGGTAATATATTTATGGGTTATTGGAAACATACTCGTTAAAAGAGTTAATTAAAGCGTTAAATAATAAGTTACCCTGTAATTGATAACCTTTGATGTTATAGTGAATTAAATCTTTACTGAATAAATTGTAATTTTTCCAGTTTGATGCATTACCACTTACTTCCTGTAAATCCCAATATGCGAGTTGCTGTTCATCAGAATAAGAAACCAATATATCATGTATAATTTTTAATCTGGCGTTTTGATATTTTTTATTTACGTAAGCATTAGCCGGAGTTGTTATTAATATAGGCACACCCGGATTATGTTTTTTTAAGTTGTCTATAAAATGTTGAATTTCTTCCTTTATAATATCTTCGTTAAAATCATTGTCTTTTCTGTAGGCCTCATTGGTGCCTAACGAAATAATCAGTAAATCAGGTGAGAGAAAAGGGGTTTGTACATTAAAATATTCTGAAGTATCATAATGAAAATATTCGGCCCCGTTTACACCAATACTATGATATATAACTCCGGGATTATCATTTCTTGTGTTGATTCCCAATATAGTCATGTGATTTTGAATCGGTAAAGACTTGATACTTACAAACTCAATTTTATTTGTCGGTTTAGATAGATTTATTTTCGATATGTTTTTATCTTTTAAAGTAATAAAATTTTTAACAGATATGGATTGATGATTCAATGTATCTTCAATTTTTAAATCAAAACTATGCTCATCATTTTCAAAAAATATATCTAAATGAGTAAACTTATATTTTTCAGGAAGTTCCAACATAAAAGCTGATATTGAGTCTTTAGTTTCAATGGTAATACCTCCGATGCCTGTTGATTGAGGGAGTAAAGGCTTACAGTTTCTTTTTCCGGCCCATACAAACTGAGAAGAAGATTTAATATCTTCAGGAGAATTGGTACCCGCCACCTGATAGGGAACAACCAAACCTCGTCCTGCATTACCAAACAAAGTCTGGAAATTTGTTCGTAAAACATGACTTATGTGATTCGCCTGAAGGTGTGAGTCTCCTATATGAACAATATTTACTTGTTTATTTTTTGAATTACGCAACGAATTGAAAAAAGAATCAAGAACTTTAGCATTATGTATAACGTTTTTCTCTTTTTTTATAAAAGGATAGTTTTGTTGAGTATACGCTTTTTGAAAAAAGCAAATACAAAGCACCAAAAGGATTAGGGCAGGTTTATTTAGATTTTGCTTTTTCATATTCGAATAATAAACTGTTAAATAATAAAGTTCCAATTTCTTTACCACCTAAAAAATTGATATGTGTATAGTCTTTGTTTGCCTTAGGAGGATTGGCAGTTACATAATCAACCATAGAACTTTCTCCGCCCATGGCTTCATACATATTCCAGAAAGCAATTTTGTTTTCAGCTGCAATTGCACGTTGTGCTTCCACCATTAACTTAATAGTTGGAAGAGTTTTATAAGCTCCATTAATTTTTTTGCTTCTGTCGCCAACGCTGATTAAAAGTATTCCTGCCTGAGGATAAGAAGCTTTCATTTCAGTTATAACCTTATTCATCATTCGAGTATACCATGCAAAGTCACTAGCTTTTTCTGACACGGCATTAACTCCATACTGAAGAATGATTAGTTTGTAATCTTGTAGCCGGTTTAAAGATTTATGCATTTCACTCGAACTCGATAAAAGAGATAAACCAGCATTACCTCTTAAAGAAAAATTATCGACATACACTCCTGATTGATCCTCAAATGAAAATCCATACAAAAATATATTCGGATCTGAAGCGAAAGTAAGATTGACCTTTTTCGATTTATTTATAAGTATAGAATGATCCTGTATATTTTTACCAGCTTTTAGTTGAATGTTTTGAGAATTACCATCTGAAATAACTTTAGCAGAGAAAGGAGATTTGGATTGATATAAAATCCTGAAATTCGGAAGTTTATCAGTTCGCGGTGAAAAATGAGTAGAATAATAGGTAGCACTGTTGTTGGGTAAAGGTTGTGTGCAAATACCAAAAGGAGGATAGGGAACTTTTTCCTTTGGATGATGTACAGCGTCAAAAGTTGTATAATTTTTAAAATCTTCTTTTATTGTTTGTCGGAATTGGGACACCTCTGAAGTGACAGGTACCCATCCAACCCCCATGCCTCCAAACTTTTCTTGTAATAAGTCTCTGAAATCCCCACAAAATACATCCCCTTCAATAAAGCTGTCTCCAAAAAAAGCGATACGAACTTTGCCTAGAGTATCTGATTTTAAATTATCAATTGATAAAAATAAAGTTTTAAACATATTCTGATCCACAGAATAATCTTCAAAACAAATTTTATTTTTAGGGCATCGGATTTCAACTTTAGGCTCAACCTTGGGAACAATTTTTATAATATCAGAAGCAGGTTCCTTTTCTACATCTGAAAACATATCTATGGTTTTCAACTCATACCCGAAAACAGTGACAGGAGGTAGATAGCGTAAAGCTATCAGGCCTGCTAGAAATATCAGGCATAAAATCGGAACGTAGAAAGCTTGGTCTTTTTTCACAGAATATATACTTAGTTCCTTACAATTATAGTGTTTTAATATAAAAATTATTGGGCGCTAAATTACATATTTGTTACATATAAAGTTTAAAATTTTTTTAATTTTTTTGTAGAAAAAATTAATCAAAAAAGTATTTAATCAAAAATCTGAAAATTTTCAATTTGCAAAAAACATTCATCTCCAGCCAGGAAGAAATTAGGGCTGTGAAACCAGATTCGTTTAAACTTATAAATACTTTCAACCAAGTAATGACTTCCTAGATAGTAACTTTTTAAGACTTTAACCCTTAATCCGTTATCTGAAAGTATCAATTGATGAGGGTAAACAAGTACAGGAGAATGATGAGTATATTCTGATAAGCCGGGAAATTCTTCTTTGGAAAGTACGTTGGTTTCTCCGAAAAGGTTTGCTACATATTCATTTTCAGGCATTTTGTAAATATCTGCGGGTAAACCTTTCTGTACAATAGTTCCCTTTTTAATTATAATCATTTCATCAGCAAAGGCTAAAGCGTCTTCAATTTCATGAGTAGCAAGAACAATAGAAATATTATTTTCTTTGGCAAAATCGAAAACAGCTCTTTTTAACATGCTTTTCTTAAAAGTGTCAACCTGAGAAAAAGGTTCATCCAAAAGTAGTACAGAGGGTGTCTGAGCCAAAGCTTTAGCTAAAGCTACTCTTTGTTTTTGCCCGCCGCTTAAGTTATCCGCTTTACTATCTATATATTCATCCATTTCTACCAGGCTTAACAAAAAAACAATGCGTTCATGTTTCTCTTTAAGATCTATATTAGATAAGAATTTCCCAACATTTTCGCCTACAGTCGCATAAGGCATTAATCCGAAATCCTGTTCCAGATATTTGAATTCAGATTCTCCGGGTACCAGATTTCCTTTGAAGCCGGTAAGCTTACGGCCATTGTAAATAATTTCACCGCTTTCCCAATCTAGTAAGCCGTAAATTAATTTCAGAATAGTACTCTTACCACTACCGCTTTCACCTATAAGTGCCAGCATATTTCCCTGTTCAACATGAAAGGTAAGAGATGATATTATTTTCTTATCTGAATCGTATGAAAATGATAAGTCATTAATTTCTAACATAAATAGCCTGTAAAAAAGTTTTAAAAATTTTTTATAGAAGTATATTATAACTCTTAACTAATACGTTAGATTAATCAAAAGATAATATTTCCTTTCACAAATTTAAAATATTAAAAATGAAAAAACCACTTTTAGGATTTCTGATTATATTGTTTTTATTCATTTCATGTAGCGAAACCCCTAAAAATGCTCTTCCGGCCAGCGGAAAAATAACATCAGCTGCCATAAACCTTAAAAATTATAAAATAAATTTAAAGTTAAGTAAGATTAACTGGTCCATTTATATAATTAAAAATAACCTGAATATTTGTCATTTTGGTTGGGGTAAATTTAAAGAAGGGTTTTTAAATATATCAAATGCACAATTAAAAAACGCAAGTTTAGTTGTCGATTGGGCAAGTTTGGTAAATGAAAGTATTGAAAAAAGAGAAGAACGAACGAAATTACTTGAGAATATGAAGGGGAAAGAGTTTTTAGATATAGCAACATACCCGGTTTCAATGATAAAAATTATTTCATCTCAAAAAATAGAAGGAGTATCCGATTATAATACACAGCTGGATATGGTTGTCGAGTTATGTGGAATTAAACAAACTATTTCAGTAAAGGCAAACCTAAGGGAGGAAAAGCAGCATCTATACTTAAATACAGAAAGATTTACTTTGAACTTCAAAGATTTCGGAATGAGCTATAAAGGAAAAAATGAGGGTGAATGGACGGATAATTTTGATTGGCAGATGAGTATTGTTGCAGATTCGACTCAGTCATTGTTCTGAAGGATGTTTTTCTTTTTAAAAGAAAAAATTGCAATTTTGCAGGTTGAAATTGGACAAGATAATGATAGTTTGTATTGCTGAAAAACCTAGTGTAGCAAAAGATATAGCCCAGATAGTCGGAGCCAGAGACCGAAAAGACGGATATTTCGAGGGAAACGGTTATAGAGTAACCTGGACATTCGGTCATTTATGTACTTTAAAAGAGCCACATGATTACAATCCCAATTGGAAATCCTGGTATTTAGAGGATCTACCTCTTATACCGGCAAATTTTGGAATTAAGTTAATACAAAATAAAGGAGTTGAAAAACAATTTCACGTTATAGAAAAGCTTGTCCATGATTGTAATGAAGTTATTAATTGCGGGGATGCAGGGCAAGAAGGGGAATTGATTCAGCGATGGGTATTGCTGAAAGCCAAATGCAAGGTTCCTGTAAAGCGGCTTTGGATATCTTCACTGACAGAGCAATCCATTAAAGAAGGATTTAATAACTTAAAAGATTCCTCAGAATATGAAAATTTATATTCAGCAGGAAGTGCCAGAGCAATAGGTGACTGGCTTTTGGGTATAAATGCAACCAGGCTTTTCACAAAAAAATTTGCGGTTTCAAAAACATTGCTTTCCGTTGGCCGGGTGCAAACTCCTACTTTGGCAATGATAGTTCAAAGACAAAAAGAAATTGATGCTTTTGTAGTTGAAGAATATTGGGAACTGAAGACTCTTTATCGTGAAACAGAATTTAATGCTGATATTGAAAGGCTTAAAACAGAGGAAAAAGCAAAAAAAGGGTTGGAATATTTAAAAAATCATCCTTTTGAAATTGTTTCTTTTGAAGAAAAAGAAGGGAAAGAAAAAAATCCACGTCTTTTTGATTTAACCTCTTTGCAGGTAGAAGCTAATAAAAAATATGGTTTTTCAGCAGATAATACCCTTAAATTGGTTCAGGGTCTATATGAAAAAAAGTTTGTAACCTATCCTCGTGTAGATACCACATATCTGTCTGAAGATATATATCCTCAAATTCAGGGAATTTTGGCAAGTATGAAATTCTATGAAAAATTTACCCGATATTTACTTTCTCAGCCTATTCCTATGTCTAAAGCCGTGTTTGATAACTCTAAAGTAACTGATCATCATGCTATAATTCCTACGGATGTTCTTCCTGAATATATAAATTCAGATGAAAAAAGAATCTACGATCTTATTGCCCGCAGGTTTATTTCCGTATTTTATCCTGAATGTAAAATATCGAATACCTTAGTAGTAGCGAAAGTAGGAGAGCTTCCTTTTAAAGCTTCAGGCAAACAGATCTTGGAATTAGGCTGGAGGGAAGTTTATATTCAGGATAAGAAAACGGATAAAGTTGAAGAAGAAAAAACGATGCCGGTTTTTGTCGCAGGAGAATCTGGACCGCATGAACCATTTATACACCAGGGTAAAACTACTCCTCCCAAACCTTTTACTGAGGCAACTCTACTTAGAGCAATGGAAACAGCCGGAAAACAGGTTGAAGATGAAGAAATGCGAGAACTGCTCAAAGATAATGGTATCGGAAGACCTTCTACTAGAGCAAATATAATAGAGACGCTTTTTCGTAGGAAATACATAGAGAAAAAAAGAAAAAATGTATATGCATCTCAGGCAGGTATAGACTTAATAGATACCATTCAGAATGATTTACTCAAAAGCGCTGAACTTACAGGTGTTTGGGAAAGAAAACTCAGATTGATTGAAAAAGGAGAATATGAATTGGATATTTTTAAAAATGAATTAATCGAAATGGTTACTCATTTAACAGAAGAGGTAAAGAACAGTAAATTTCGGAGAATATCTGTTGTCGAAAAGACGGAAAGTCAGCTAAAAGGTAAAACTAAAACAATCACAAGTAAAAATGAAACCGATATTTCTAAAATAACCTGTCCAAAATGTAGCACTCATACTTTAATTCAAGGGAAATCAGCTTATGGATGTAGTGATTATAAAAATTGTAATTTTAAAATTCCCTTTGAAATATATGGAAAAAAATTAACAACAAAACAGATCTCTGATTTAATTACTAAGCGGAAAACATTAAAAATTAAAGGTTTGATTTTTCCCGAATCAAATGAGAAACGGGAAGGTAAAATTGTTTTAGATGATAATTTTGGAATAATATTTGAAACATAACAAGCTGTAATCATGGCAAAAGTCATGAATTTTATTTAAAATTAAGATTAAAAATGAGCTTTATTAAAGAATTTAAAGAATTTGCCTTAAAAGGCAGTGTAGTCGATTTAGCCATAGGGGTTATTATTGGAGGAGCTTTCAACAAAATAGTTTCATCTTTGGTAGATGATATTATTACTCCGTTAATACTGACTCCGGCATTAAAAGCAGCCAATCTGGATGATTTATCCCAGTTGACGATACCGGGAACAGCGGTTAAGTATGGAAACTTCTTATCAACATGTTTGTCATTTTTAATTGTAGCATTTTCTTTGTTCCTTATCATTAAAGGAATTAACGCTATGAGGAAAAAAGAAGAGAAAGTTTCTAAAGAAAAAGAAGTACCAAAGCCTTCACAAGAAGATTTGTTAACTGAAATTAGAGATTTGCTTAAAAATAATAAGTAATTTACAATAAAAAAGGCTGACCATTGCGTCAGCCTTTTTTATATATTTTAAATCATATTAAAATCTCATCCCAAGAGTAAGGATAAAATTATTTTGAACATTTTTAACTTTTCCTAAAATGGGTCTATCATTTTCAACTACGGTTACCCTCGAATTATCATAATAATTAAAATATTCACCAGAGAAAGAAGTGTAATTATCAGATTTAATGTATTGATAAGCTAGATCTATAAAAAATGGTCCTACATCATATCCCGCTCCAAATGACAATTTATTTTTTTCTCCTGCCATATAATTTTTAGGATAGACAATTGAGCTGGTCAGACTGTTGTCATAATAACCACCTACAGACTTGTTTTTCACAGGTGAAGAGGCATATGCATACCCGGCTCTTAGTTTAAGTTCTTTATATCTGTATTCAACACCTGCCCGATATTCCTGCGAACCCTGAATAGAATGATTAACAAAATTATTGTTTAGCTGATAATCATAATCACTTTTAAAGTAAATATCTTTATTAAAATAATTAATAAAATCAAGATTAACCGCCAATGAATTATTCTCGTTTATAATATCTGAAGCAAAAGCTCCACTTAATACTATTTTACCGGGAGAGTTTAACTTATAATTGTCATAATACCAATAATTCTGAACAATATCATTATTAGCATCTAAAGTATAAGATAAATAATCATATTTCATATTTGACCACCAGATAGGTGAGTGATAGGCAGCCGCAAGCCTTATTTCGGGTGTTATTTTACCTAAAATACCGACACGAAGTCCAACTCCGTTGTTTTCTTGACGATAAGGAGTTAATTGCTCGTTAAAACTCATAAGTTCTCCGTCAACAGTGTTACGGTGAGAATATCTTGTTTCTCTGTCCATGTTCAAATAATGCCAGTCTAAGCCAATCCCTAAATATAGGATATCCTGTAAATTACTTGCGAAAGTTATATTAGCCTTAGAACGGTATCCGTTAGTATATTGCTCAAGACTTTCAAACCGATAGGTTCTTTCAACTCCAGATACATCAGGATATTGATAATTAATATTATCATTTTTTGAAAACTGTACACTATTATCAAGTCTTTGGTAGGAAAAGCTACCCCCAACGTTAAATTTCCATATTTCTGAATTACCACCTAAAGCAAGTACAAAACCAGCACTTGGAAAATTAAAATTAGTATCAGAATTAGAATATGAGGACCCCATAGAGGCAGTATTTTTATTGGAAAGTACGCTAGCAGAGATGCTTGCTTCAGAACCTCTGTAAACACCTAAGCCTGCAGGGTTCATTTCTACTGCGCTGAGATCTCCTCCCAGTGCTCCCATAGATCCTCCCATACCTATAAAGCGTGCAGTACCCACAGCATCAAAAGTATTGCCATATGCATTCAATGCATCAGATATATCATTTGGATAAAAGTCTGTTGTCTGTGACTTACCGATAGACTGAACTATTGCCATTAAAACAAATCCATAGATTATTTTAGTATTCATATTTAGTAATTATTTTCATGTAAATATTAGATTATCTTCTACTTCCGCCCATAGAACCACGAGAACCTCCTCCCATAGAACTACCACCAGAACGGGAACCACCCATAGAGCTGCCACCGCCAAATCCTCCTCGGCTACTTGAACTTGGAGCTGAATACGTTGGAGTTCGTGATGAGGAAGAACTTGAGCTACTTCTGCTGTTTCCACCTATAGCACTACTTCTGCTACCTTCATATGAGTTGCTTCTACTTCCGCTGTTAGAGCTGCTGCTTCCAATAGAATTACTTCTGCTATTATCAATAGAATTGTTTCTACTGCTTCCAATAGAATTGCTTCTGCTTGTAGAGTTGCTGCTTCCAATAGAAGAATTACTTCTGCTTCCGTTGGAAATTGAACCACGGGAATTACTTATAGAAGAGTTGCTTCTGCTACCATTATAGATATTACTGTTAGTTCTCCCGTTTTGAACAGCTGAATTTGTTCTGTTTGCTGAAGCTATAATTTCACTTCGGGAATTTCTTCTTTGAACGTCCTGCATTTGTCTGGAACGGGAAGCATTATAAGACTGACCTAAATAAGACGAACTTCTTCCGCCGTAAGCAACAGAACGAGGGCCGTAATTACCGTAATATCTTGGGTAGTAGCTGTAATAATCCCAGCCCCATGGTCGGTACCAGCCACCTCCCCAGTAAGAAGGATAATCCCACCAGCTGGAACCCCAGCCAATAGATCCCCATCCCCATCCAACAGAAACACCCCAGCTCCAACCCGGACGCCAGTAATTACCCCACCCCCAATAAGGAGAATTCCAGTAATAAGAACCATAGTATGGTGAGTTCCATCCATAGCTGTTTCCGTAATAATAATTGTTTATAACAGTACCTCCATCATCGCCCCATCCGCTATTGGTGTTGGGAGAATAGTTATAAGAGTTGTTATTGTTTGAGGAATAATTTGAATTGTCAGATTCCTGATCGTATAAAAGTTCCTCAGTATTTGTCCTCGGTACTATATATTTCTTTCCAATTCGTACTTCTGTATCATCATTACTCGATGAATTATTGGAATCGTTATAAATATATCCGTAAGACTGTTGGCTTTGGCTTCTTTTATATTGATTAGATCTATTAGGATTATAGTATATACTGTCTTCCCCTGCATATGATGTCTGACCAACATAACATGAAGTTAAGGTGCCGGATAATACCAGAGAGACTCCCGATATCAGCCAAAATCTTTTTAAGTTATTTGTAATAATCTTCATGATATTTTTTTTAGTAGTTTATATATTTTATTTTTGCTCTAAATTTAGTTAAAGAAATACAAAAGTCATACCAATTAAAATAAACGTATCCTTATATACAGTAACGTTAAATTTTAGTTAATAGTATGACAGTTTGTAATTGAAATAGTTTAATAAACATAAGAATTAAGTTACAATATGGCAACACTTACATCAAGAGCGGAGGACTATAGCAAATGGTATAATGAATTGGTATTAAAAGCGGATATGGCAGAGAACTCCGGTGTTCGGGGGTGTATGGTTATTAAGCCTTACGGATATGCAATATGGGAAAAAATGCAAAAGCAATTGGACCAGATGTTTAAAGATACAGGACATGAAAATGCTTATTTTCCATTATTTATACCTAAATCTTATTTATCTAAAGAAGCTGACCATGTTGAAGGGTTTGCTAAAGAATGTGCTGTTGTAACTCATTATAGACTTAAAAACTCACCCGATGGAAACGGAGTGATAGTTGATCCAGACGCTAAGCTTGAAGAGGAATTGATCGTTAGACCAACCTCCGAAACCATTATCTGGAATACCTATAAAAATTGGGTTAAATCTCATAGAGACTTACCTATTTTAGTTAACCAATGGGCAAATGTGGTACGTTGGGAAATGCGAACACGTTTATTTTTAAGAACAGCCGAATTTTTGTGGCAGGAAGGACATACCGCACATGCAACTCAAGAAGAAGCAGTAGCAGAAGCTGAGCAAATGCTACGCGTCTATGCTGAGTTTGTTGAGAATTTTATGGGAGTTCCGGTAATAAAGGGATTAAAATCTCCAGCTGAACGTTTTGCAGGAGCCGAAAAAACTTACACAATTGAGGCCATGATGCAGGATGGGAAAGCATTACAAGCAGGTACTTCACATTTCTTAGGACAGAATTTTGCTAAAGCCTTTGATGTAAAATATCAATCTAAAGAAGGTAAACAAGAATATGTATGGGCAACTTCGTGGGGCGCATCTACACGTTTGATAGGAGCATTGATAATGGCTCACTCCGATGATAACGGTTTGGTACTTCCTCCTAATATAGCTCCTATACAAGTGGTTATAGTTCCTATTCACAGAACCGATGAGCAATTGGAAGCAATATCTGCAGTGGCCACTGAATTAATAAATAATCTTAAAGGTAGAGGAATCTCTGTAAAATTTGATTCCAGAACCGAATACAAACCGGGTTGGAAATTTAATGAATATGAATTAAAAGGTGTACCTGTTCGTATTGCAATTGGACCTAAAGATTTGGAAAATAATCAGGTGGAAATTGCAAGAAGGGATACTCTTGAAAAACATACTCATTCTGTGGATGGTTTAGATCAGCACATACAGGATTTATTAACAGAAATTCAGCAAAATATTTATAATAAAGCGAAAGCTCATAGAGATTCTTTAATAACAGAAGTAGATACCTACGAAGATTTCAAAAAAGTTTTAAGTGAAAAAGGTGGATTTATTTCTGCACATTGGGATGGTACTGTAGAAGTTGAAGAGAAAATAAAAGCAGAAACGAAAGCTACGATACGCTGTATCCCCTTAGATGCTAAAGAAGAAGAAGGAAAATGTGTTTATTCCGGTAATCCGTCTAAAAAACGTGTTTTATTCGCCATTGCTTATTAGTATTTAAAAATTCAGATTTTTAAGTCTTAATAAATTGAAAATATAAAGATGTTTAAAGAAATTTTGATCAATTTTCTAACAATAACCTGTTGTTTTCTTTTAGGAATAATATCAATTAAATATCTGTCGGTTTACGGTCTGACCATCTTTATATTTTTACCCTTTTTATTAGGAGCTGTTCCATCATTTTACGTAACTAAAATAAAATATAAAAGGAATGTATATTATCAGGCTGTTATAAATTTATCTATATCTCTTTTTTTATTGTTATTCTTAGCAATGGAAGGGATCATATGTATAATAATGGCTTTACCCATTTTATTGTTATTAGTACTCTTAGGAGCACTTATAGGTAAGTCAGTAGCGAAAAAATTTAAAGTAAATGAAAAGTTACTGACAGTTTTTTTTCTGACATCTTCAATGGTGTTTTTAAGTTTTGACTCTAAAAATAAAGCATCGGCTCTTATTTCAGTTACGACGGAAATTGATATAAATTCTTCGGTTGAAAATGTTTGGACCAATGTATTAGAATTTGATTCAATTTCACCACCAAAGGAAATCATATTCAAAACGGGTATTTCTTATCCTACCGATGCTAAAATAAAAGGGAGAGGTATTGGAGCTATTAGATATTGCAATTTTACAACCGGTAGTTTTGTCGAACCAATTACAGAGTGGAATGCTCCTTATGAGTTGAAATTTGCTGTTGAACGACAACCATTACCCATGAATGAAATGAACCCTTTTTGGAATATTCAGCCTCTTCATTTAAAAGGATATTTTTTATCAAAAAAAGGAGAGTTTAAGTTGAGAAATATCGGAGATAATCAAACTCAATTATCCGGAACAACTTGGTATGAATTAAATATAGCTCCTGCAGGATATTGGAAATTGTGGTCTGATTTTATCATACATAAAATTCATTTGAGAGTTTTAAATCACATTAAAGAAAGATCGGAATTGGACTTATGTGATTAATTATTGTTTAAAATAAATATGAAAAATTGTATCACACTATATATAAACTAAGCATTTATTTTTTAGGATTTGGAATGAGAGTAGCTTCAATTTTTCATCCCAAAGCAAAATTATGGGTAAATGGAAGAAAAAATGTGTTTACCTTAATAAAGGATAAGATTAAGCCGGATAATAAGGTTATCTGGATGCATGCTTCTTCGTTAGGAGAGTATGAACAAGGTCTTCCTGTGCTGACAGCCTTAAAAGAGAGATATCCGGATTACAAATTTGCCATTAGTTTTTTTTCACCTTCAGGTTTTGAAGTTGTCAAAGATAATACTTGGGCTGATTTAGTGTTTTATCTTCCTTTAGATACAGCATACAATGCAGAAATGCTTATAAAAAATTTACATCCGGAAATAGCAATTTTTGTTAAGTATGATTTTTGGTATAATTTGCTTATCAGACTATCCAGTACAAAGATTCCAATTATTTTTATATCTTCAGTTTTTAGGGAAAATCAGATTTATTTTAAGCCAGTCGGTAAATGGATGGTTTCAGTACTGAAAAATATTTCCTGCTTTTTTGTTCAAGATGAAAAATCTAAGATACTGCTAAACTCTATTGGAATAGATAAAGTTATAGTTTCAGGGGATACAAGATTTGACAGGGTGAAAATGCTTTTGAATCGAGATAATCATTTATCATGGTTGGAAAAGTTTAAAGATGACCATATTTTATTGGTTGCCGGAAGTACATGGAAAGAGGATGATATTGTTTTGGAAAAGTATGTGAACTTGGATACCCGGCTTAACTGTAAGTGGATAATTGCTCCTCACAACATGGATGTGGAACATATTAAAAATCTTAAGTCAGAACTAAAGCTAAAAACTATTCTTTATACAGAAATAATAGATCAGAATTTAGATGAATTTGAAGTATTGATTCTGGATACCGTTGGTTTATTAACCAAGGTATATTCGTATGCAGATATTGCATATGTAGGCGGTGCATTCGGAAAAGAAGGGGTTCATAACGTGTTAGAACCTGCAGTTTTTGGTTCACCGGTTATTTTTGGACCTGTTTATCATAAGTTTATAGAAGCCGAAGAATTAATTCAGGCCGGAGGAGCAATCACAATTCAAAATCAGTCAGGATTTGATATAATAATATCAGATCTTCTTAAAAATAAAAAATTAAGAAATAAAATTGGGCATGAGGCTCAAAATTATGTACTTAGCAAACCAAACTCTACTCAACTGATTTTAAATTATTTGGAATCATTCCAAATAATTTAATTTTAATGATTTTAATCAATACGAAAACTGATCAATCTCAATATTATTGATTCGTTAAAATATTTTGAAGCCAATTATCTTTGTCGTCAAGGTAAATGGTATAAAATATGACGATTCTTAAAAAAATACCTAAAAAATTTGTTTTTCCCATTTTTTTGTTAATAAGTGTAGGCTGTGGACTTATAGCCTATCTATTTTATATTTCACGGGCGACATCTTATCTTTCAGATGATCCAAAAGCATGCGTGAATTGTCATATTATGACACCCTATTATCAGTCCTGGCAGCATAGTTCACATGGCAGAGTGACAAACTGTAATGATTGTCATGTTCCTCATAACAATGTAATATCCAAATATGCATTCAAAGCCAAGGACGGTTTGTATCATGCTGCTGTATTTACATTAGATATGCAGCCTCAGGTCATTAGACCTCGTAAGGAAAGTTATGAAGTAATTATGAATAACTGCATCCGATGTCATTCAGACTTAAATACCTCCATGGTCAATACTGGGAAAATTAACTATACTCACACATTGGCAGGAGATGGCAAAGCATGCTGGGAATGTCATACGGAAGTGCCACACACCAAAAATATAAATATTAATTCTTCTCCCAGTGCAATAGTGCCTTTACCTCCTTCACCCGTTCCAGATTGGTTGATGAGGTTAACAGAGAAACAAAAGGAAAAAGAGAATAATAAAATAAATTAAGATTAAAAGTGAAAATATGGCAACGAGAAAGCGAAAACCTGTTTGGGGCTGGATATTGTTTATAGTAGTTTTAGGAGTAGTATTCTGTTTAGGATTACTTGCTGCTTCCATCACGCAAAGAAGAGCGGAAATAGCTACTTTGTATGCTAATAAAAAAGTTGACATTAATGGGATTGAAGCCCGTAATGAGATTTGGGGAGAAAACTACCCGAGAGAATATGAAACATGGAAGGAAACTGCAAAAATGGATTTCAGAAGTAAGCACATGGGTAATCAGGAGGAGGATATTTTAGCCTCTCGTCCCAATATGGTTGTTCTATGGGCCGGGTACTTGTTTTCTCAGGATTATAAAGCTCCGAGAGGGCATATGTACGCCATTGAAGACAATAGGAATACATTAAGAACAGGAACTCCCTCTTCTCCACAAGATGGACCGCAGCCAGCTACCTGTTGGACATGTAAAAGTCCCGATGTTCCCAGAATGATGAAAGAATTGGGAGTGGAAAATTTTTATAAAACGAAATGGGGAGCTTTAGGAAATCAAATTGTTAATCCTATAGGTTGTGCCGATTGTCATGACCCTAAGACCATGGGATTAGTAATTACACGCCCTGCTCTCGTTGAGGCTTTTCAGCGTCAGGGCAAAGATATTAGACAAGCTTCAACTCAGGAAATGCGATCCTTAGTTTGTGCCCAATGTCACGTGGAGTATTATTTCAAAGGAGACGGAAAGTATCTTACACTACCTTGGGACAAAGGAATGTCTATGGAGGCTATGGAAGAGTATTACGATGAATCTAATTTTTCAGATTTTACTCATGCACTTAGTAAAGCACCAATTATTAAAGCACAACATCCGGATTACGAAATCGCATCCATGGGTATTCATGGGCAGAAAGGAGTTTCTTGTGCCGACTGCCATATGCCTTACAAAACTGAGGGAGCAATTAAAGTTTCCGATCATCACCTGATGAGTCCTTTACAAAATGTAGCAAATACTTGTCAGACTTGTCATAGAGACAGTGAAGCAAATTTAAAACAATATGTCTATGACAGACAGGATAAAATATTGGAAACACGTGATAGGGTTGAAAAAGAACTTGTTAAAGCACACGTAATGGCTAAATATGCATGGGAGCACGGAGCAACAGAAAATCAAATGAAATCCTCTTTAAAACTTATCCGTCAGGCACAATGGCGATGGGATTTTGGAGTTGCATCTCACGGAGCATCTTTCCATGCACCTGTAGAAACACAAAGGATACTTTCTCACAGCTTAGATAAATCATTACTTGCACAGATAGAAATACAGAGGGTTTTAACAAGTATAGGAATAAAGGAGGAAGTGCCTATGCCTGATTTATCGACGAAAGCAAAAGCCCAATCGTATATAGGTCTTGATATGCCAGTACTTGAGGCTAAGAAAAAGAATTGGATTGAGACGGTAGTTCCAGTCTGGGTGAAAACTGCCAGAGATAAAAAAAGATTAGTTTCAAAATAAGATAATTTATTTAATTGAATAGAGTCCTTATTTAAAAATAAAATAAGGGCTTTTTTTAAGCAATAGTAAATGAAAAAAAGAAGAAAAAAAAAGCTGTGGCAATTCCCTTGGGCATATAAGGAAAGCGTTTTATTTTTAGCTGGTCTCTGTTTTACGGGAATAGTTTTACAAGTTTTATGCGGAGAATTTCCATTAGAATTACTAAGTTATCCGGTAAATATTTATTGCGGATTGTTTATTATCATTAGCTTAAGTTTTTTTTCTTTTTGGAGTAATAATTATATATATCAGTGGATATCAGGCATTCCTTTTTCGGTTACCGTACTTGGATTTTTTATGTTACTGTCTTTATTCATGGGACTTATCCCACAATCTGCTCTCGATGAAGCAACTATATTTTCTCAATTAATCATAAAACTAGGATTTAATAGTATGACGTCATCCTGGTTATTTGCTATTGTATATAGTCTATCGTTAATTTCTTTAGGGGCACTTATTATAAGAAGGAGTAAAAAATTTAAATGGTCGGATTATGCATTTTACCTCAATCATTTTGGCCTGTGGATGATATTGTTTTTCGCAGGTTTGGGAGCTGCTGATATAAAGAAATTTCAAATGTATGTAAACAAGGGAGAAACAGAATGGCGTGTGTATAATAAAAATGGAGAAAGTCTGGAACTTCCATTGGCTATTCGTCTCAACGATTTTGTAATGGAGGAATATAAACCTAAGCTCGTAATTATAGATAAAAAAGGAAAACCACTTCCAGTTGAAAATCCTGACTATGTTCAAATTGAAGCTAAACATAGTGTAACCAGTATAATGGGAGAATATGAAGTACTTGTACAACGATATATTCACGATGCTATGCGGAAAGACAATTACTTTGAGGAAAGAAAAATGACCGGATCTTGCCCTGCAGCCTTGGTTAAAATTAAAAGTAATAAAACAGGATTTACCAAAGAAGGCTGGATAAGCTCTGGAAGTCCGTATATTATATATCAAACTTTACAACTGGATAGCTTGCATACCCTGGTAATGACCCAGCCGGAACCCAAAAAGTTTTTGTCAGATATAACTGTTACTAAAAAGCCAAACAATAAAGAAAAGGTTTCAGAACAAATTTCATATTTGTTGGAAGTTAATAAACCTATTAAAATAGGAGACTGGTCTATTTACCAATACGGATATGATGAAAAAGCAGGTAAAGTTTCAAATTATAGTAGTTTTGAATTAGTCTATGATCCATGGGTTAATTACGTATATATAGGGATGATAATTCTGGCGTTGGGTAGTATAAGTTTGTTGTGGAAAGGAAATAAAACAAATAGTAATTATGATTTGGGATAGCTTTATAATTTTTGCTTTGCCGTTCTGTATTTTGGGAATAGCTGGTTCTGTTTCGGTTTATATCCCAAGGTTTAAATGGTTATCAGATATGTGTATGATGTCAGCTGTTATTCTACTGGGTATTTTTATAGCTCTATTATGGCATGAACTGGAAAGACCTCCCCTGAGAACCATGGGTGAAACTCGTTTATGGTATGCTTTCTTTTTGTCATTTATCGGATATATTACGTACAAACATTGGAAATATCGATGGCTTTTAGGGTTTAGTATGTTCATGGCAATCCTATTTGTACTTATAAATTATTTCAAACCTGAAATCCATTCAAAAAATCTTATGCCTGCATTGCAAAGTTTTTGGTTTATCCCACATGTGTCAATTTATATATTTTCATATGCAACACTAGGAGCAGCAACGATTGCAGCTTTAGTACAAATTTTTATGCTTTTAAAAAAGCAGGCAATTAATTATAAACTGGTAGAATTTATTGATAATATTATTTATATAGGTTTTGCATTTCTTACCTTCGGAATGCTTTTAGGCGCAATCTGGGCGAAAGAAGCCTGGGGTCACTACTGGTCTTGGGATCCTAAAGAAACCTGGGCTTTTATTACTGCATGTGCTTATCTGATTTATATACATATAAGGCTAAGAAAAAAATACTTAAAAACGGCACTTTTTCTCCTTCCTTTTGCATTTCTGCTGCTTATGATAGCCTGGATAGGGGTTAACTATT
Organism: Apibacter raozihei; assembly: GCF_004014855.1. Classification (NCBI taxonomy): domain Bacteria; kingdom Pseudomonadati; phylum Bacteroidota; class Flavobacteriia; order Flavobacteriales; family Weeksellaceae; genus Apibacter; species Apibacter raozihei. The sequence continues at coordinate 605,011 of NZ_CP034930.1, read as the reverse complement.
TGCCCTCTGCGCAATCCAGTATACATACTTATGCAAGATAACTGTAAATTGTAATACTCTAATTCAATTATTCTAAAGATGTAAGCTTTTGTAGCCTTTATTACCTAATATCGAGTCTATATTTTTATATTTGTACGACAACATAAATCTTTATAAAATGAAAATAGGTATTCTTGGAGGCGGACAGCTGGGTAGGATGTTTATGCAGAATGCTATGAACTATCCATATGAAATTTTTTTTCTGGAACCTGATATTTCAGGACCTTGCTCTATATTCAAAAATTATTTTACACAGGGTGATTTTAAAGATTATCATACTGTGCTTGAGTTTGGTAAAGATAAAGATGTGGTAAGCATTGAAATTGAAAATGTAAATGTAGAAGCTCTGCGGGAACTGGAAAAACAAGGGAAAATTGTTATTCCCGGACCTAATTGCTTGGAAATAATTAAAGATAAAGGACTTCAAAAGAATTTTTATAAAGAAAACCATTTACCAACGGCAAACTTTTTTTTAATAGATAATAAGGATGAATTAACACCTTCATCTGCTATTTCTTATCCATTTGTTCAAAAACTTAGAGTAGGAGGATATGATGGAAAAGGAGTACAGGTTATTAAAAATGAGGAAGAGATGAATAAAATGTGGGATGAACCTTCGGTAATTGAAGAGGTTGCTGATATAGCAAAAGAACTTTCGGTTATAGTTTCTAAAAATGCTAATGGAGAAGTAAAAGTTTTTGATGTTGTCGAAATGGTATTTGATCAAAAGTTGAATTTGGTAGATTATTTGTTTTCTCCTGCAGATTTAGATAAGGATTTAGCACACAAAGCAAAAGATATCAGTTTGAAAGCAGTGGAAGCTTTTCATACTCCGGGGATTTTTTGTGTGGAATTATTTTTACTTAAAAATAACGAAATACTTATTAATGAAATAGCTCCTCGGGTACATAATAGTGGTCATCAAACCATTGAAGCTAATTATTCTTCACAATATGATCAAATGTTAAGAGTCTTGACAAATTTACCCTTAGGAGATATAGCTACAAAGGAATATGCTGCAATGGTTAATCTCATAGGGGAATCCGGATACGAGGGAGAAGTATTGTATCAGGGTTTAGATATAATTGTTAAACTTTCGGGAGTTTACATACATCTTTATGGGAAAAAAATCACAAAGCCCGGAAGGAAAATGGGACATGTTACCGTAGTTGGAATCTCCAAAGATGAAATAGAAAATAAAATTCAGGAAATAAAGTCTAATGTTAAAGTAATTTCAAAATGAAAACAGCAATAGTTGGTATAATTATGGGAAGTGATAGTGATCTTCCGGTTATGGAACCCGCCACTGAAATATTAAAAGAATTAGGAATTCCTTATGAACTAACTATCGTTTCAGCACATCGCACTCCTGACCGGATGGCAGAATATGCAAAAACTGCTTATCAAAGAGGATTAAAGGTTATCATTGCTGGCGCTGGAGGAGCCGCTCATTTACCAGGCATGGTAGCTTCGCAGACAACATTACCCGTTATAGGAGTACCTGTTAAATCATCTAATTCCATAGACGGATGGGATTCTATACTCTCTATCCTTCAAATGCCTAATGGTATTCCTGTAGCAACCGTTGCATTAAATGCATCAAAAAATGCAGGAATATTAGCTGCAAGAATCCTCTCTCCTTTTTCCGATGAAATATCAAAAAAACTAATGGAATTTCAAAAGATTAATGAAATTAAAGTTTTGCAAGCTGTTGAAAAAGTGAAAAGAAGATATCCTAATGATTTCGATGACTAAATAAAATATCTATTTTTTTTCGAGTTTCGATTTTATACGATTAGCCTCCTTAATAAAACCGGATAATTTTTCTGTTTCTCCATTTTTCAGATAAGATCTGAATTGATTTAGTTTCTGAAGATAGGTATCCAGAATAGGAAGAACATATTTAGAATTTTGTTCAAAGATGGGTAACCACATATCAACGGAACTTTTAGCCAAACGTACAGTTGAGGAAAAACCTCCTGCTGCGAGGTTGAAGATGGCTGCGTCATCTTTTTCCTTTTCAAGAACGGCTACAGCTAAAGCATAAGAAATTGCATGAGATAGGTGAGATACGTATCCTACATGTTCATCATGAGATTCAGAATCCATCAAAATTAAACGGGAGCCCAGATGAAAATAAACTTCAGAAACTAGATTAACTGCTTTAGGATGAGATTCTTCAGAGTTACAGATAATAGCAACACGATCTTTAAAAAGATTGTGAAATGCTGCTGATGGTCCGCTGTATTCCGTACCAGCCATAGGATGGGAAGGAACATACGATTTACGATTAGGGTGATCTCTAACCGCATCAATTAAAGAAGACTTGGTAGATCCAACATCCATTACATACACATTGGATGGGATAATATCTAAAATCTTAGGAAGTAGCTTAAGACTGGCATCAACCGGAGCAGCTAAAATTATCAGGTCAGAATTTTCAATAGCCTCTTTCATGGGTAATATTTTATCCGCAATACCTAACTCAATAGCTTCATGTTCATGTTTTTTAGACTTATCCACACCAATAATCTGATGAGCAAAACCGCACTTTTTTAGATCCAGAGCTATGGAACCTCCAATTAATCCTAATCCTATAATAGTTACTTTTTTTGACATTTTTTTGTTATGATTTAATTTAAAAAAATAAAAAAGCCGATTACTAAATAAACGGCTTTTTAAAGATAATAATTTTTAAAAAATATTAAACCGTCATTATTTCTTTTTCTTTTTTTACCAGATATTCATCTGTTAATTTCACATACTTATCGGTTAAAATCTGGATTTGTTCTTCAGAGTCCTTTTTTTGATCATCGGAAATATTTTCCAGTTTTTTAATATCAGCATTGGCTTCCTGTCTGGCTTTTCGTATACCGATTTTGGAATTTTCAGATTCAGATTTAGCTTGTTTAACCAAATCTCTTCTTCTTTCCTCTGTTAACGGAGGTATGGTGATAATAATGGTTTCCCCATTATTATTAGGAGTGAAACCTAAATTGGCTTGAAAAATGGCTTTTTCAATAGCTCCTAATGTAGATTTTTCCCAAGGTTGTATGCTTAAAGTCATTCCGTCAGGTACAGAAATATTTGCCACTTGAGACAATGGAGTAGGAGCCCCATAGTAGTCCACTAAAATAGATTGTAGCATGGCAGGGTTTGCTCTTCCTGCACGTATTTTGTTGAAAGCAATTTCCAGATGCTTGATAGATGCATCCATGCTTTCTTGAGTAGTATCAATGATTAACTGTAATTCTTCCATGATTTATTTAAAAATAAGATCGCCCTGCAAATATAAAATATTAATTAGTTAAATAGTAACTAAAGTTCCTACTTCTTTTCCTTCCACAATTTTTTTCAGGTTGCCATCTTTATTCATATCGAAAACAATGATTGGAATTTTATTTTCCTGACTTAAAGTAAAAGCTGTCATATCCATAATTTTCAATCCTTTTTCATATACTTCTTCAAAAGATATACTATTAAATTTCACAGCATTTTCATCTTTCTCCGGATCAGTGTTATAAATACCATCTACACGGGTTCCTTTCAAAATAACATCAGCATTAATTTCTATAGCTTTTAAAGTAGCTGCTGTATCCGTTGTAAAATAAGGATTACCGGTTCCAGCTCCAAAAATGACTACTCTTCCTTTTTCCAAGTGGCGTTCCGCTTTTCTTTTAATGAAAGGTTCTGCAACCTGCTCCATTCGTATGGAAGTTTGAAGTCGGGTTTTAACACCTGTTGATTCCAGAGCGCTTTGTAAAGCCATCCCGTTGATAACAGTTGCCAGCATTCCCATATAATCTCCCTGAACCCTGTCAATGCCCGTAGCTGCACCGGTCATTCCGCGAAATATGTTACCTCCGCCAATAACGATAGCAACTTCAACACCTAGTTCGGATATTTCTTTAATTTGATGAGAATAATTTTGAAGAATTTTGGAATCAATTCCATATTGTTGCTCACCCATTAGAGCTTCTCCGCTTAGTTTCAGTAATATACGTTTGTATTTCATGATATTGTAAAGGAATAATTATCTATTTAAATCCAGAAAAAAATTAGTGTTTATAATTCCATAAGACTTTGTTTTATCTAAAAACCGAAGATAAAAATAGATTTTAAAAATGTACAGAATATATGTATTATACTAACAAATTTTCTGTATGCAAAGATAAGAATGATTTTTTAAATAGCGGGAATCTATCAATAGTTTGACGTAAGAAATTAATCATAGTTTGTTAATGTAAAGAAATTCATATTTTTGTAAGTAAAACTGCCTTTCATATGAACACAGCCATAAAAATTATATATTTATATATAATAACTTTATCTATTCCGTATTATTTATATTCACAAAAATTTCCGGTTTCCAATATTAATAAAGATTTTTTGCTTACTTCCTCTGCGGTTATAAGAAATGATGAAACTATAGTAAAAATATTATCTCGTAAGAAAATGGAGATTTCAGAAGAAATAAGTGTTACAGTTCTGAATAAAAGCAAAGATGAATTTTCAAACCTATATTTTCCTTACGATGCACATACTAAAATAAAGAAACTACAAATTATAATCTATGACAAAGACGGGAAAAAAATTAAAACTTTAAAACGGTCTGATTTTCTGGATATAAGTTCTAGTGATGGGAATAGCTTATATACAGATGATAGATACTTATATTACAAGTACTATCCTGTCTCTTATCCTTATACCGTTGAAATTTCTACAACCAAAGAAAGCTCAAACACAGTTTTTATAAAAGATTATGTCCCCTTATCAACTTTCAACGTTTCCGTTGAAAACTCATCGTATACCGTGTTAAATACATCGGGTATAGCGCTACGTTTTAAAAAGTATACTTCTGATTTATATGAAATTAATGAAGAAAAAACAGAAACCGGCTGTAAATATTTTGTAAATAATATACCTTCATTTACTCATGAGTCCTTAGCACCATCTTTAGATATTTTAACACCCAAAGTATCTTTTTCTCTTTCAGAATTTAGTTTAGCAGGTAGAGAGGGAGGTTTTTCAAGTTGGGATGAATTTGGAAAATGGATGTATTCCGATCTATTACGTCCAAGGCAACAACTTTCAGAACAAGTAAAAAAAGAAGTAAGAGGTTTAATCAATAATCAAAGCAGTGATAAAGATAAAATTAAAGCACTTTATCAATTTATGCAGGATCGTACACGTTATGTAAATGTATCTATAGGAATCGGAGGCTGGCAACCGATGAATGCTACCGAAGTATATATGAAAGGCTATGGTGATTGTAAAGGACTTACAAATTATATGCAAAGTATTTTACATGAAATAGGAATTAAGGCTTATTATACAATTATTTATTCAGGAGATTCGGAGCGTAATTTTGATAAAGATTTTCCTAAAATGGCAGGTAATCATGTAATTTTATCGATACCTGTAAAAAATGATACCATTTGGTTAGAAAATACTTCACAGAACCTAGCATTTAATCATCTGACCAGCTCAACAGCAAATAGAAATGCATTAGTTGTCTCAGAAGAAGGAGCTAAAATAATCAACAGTAAAAAATACAATTCAATTGACAATACTGAAAATATAAACTTTTCAATCAATATAGAAAAAAATGGGAATGCTGCTTTAAATGGAAGTATTATTTATAAAGGATTACAATATTCTAATAATTTATTTTTTACAAGTTTAAAATCTCAAAAGTTACAGGAATATTATAAAGATTTTTTCTCTGAATTAAATATCAAAAATTATAAACGTTGTACGGTAAATAATGATAGAGATAAAGGTTTACTAACTACAGAATTGGAATTGGAAATAAACAATTATGCTAAAATAATTGGTAATGAGATTTATTTTGACGCTGTTCCGTTTAAACCCGTAAAATCGAATTATCAAAAAGACAATAACAGAAAATTACCATTGGAAATAAGTTTTGGATACAAGGATGAACATTCTTATTCCTTTACACCTCCGCAGGGATATACTTTCACTACAGTACCGGGAAATATACTTGCAGTATCAGAGTTTGGGTTTTATAGCTTAAATTTTCATCTGGAAAACGATATTTTAAAAGTAACAAGGAAACTATACATTAATAAAGGAAGATATAATAAAGATAAATTTAATGAATATGTCAAATTTAGAAATACAATACTTAAACATGACCAGTCAAAAGTAAATATAATTAAAAAATCATGAAAAACACACTAACTATTTTGTTTATTGCCTGCCTTACTTCATTAATGTATTCACAGAAATATACATTTGGAAAAATATCAATTCAGGACATCGAAGAACAAGAATCAAAAATAGAAACAGAAGCACCAGCAGAAATCATATACAGAGACGTATATATAGAGGTTGATATTTCAGGTAAAATGGAAATTCAGGTAACAGAAAGGCTTAAGATTTATAATAAGGACTTGGCAGAAAATTATCTTACCTATCAGATCCCACTGCACAAACAGGTAAATAAGCAAGAAGATATTTCAGGATTTAAAGCTTCAACATATAATTTAATTGATGGAAAAATCGTAGAGACAAAAATCAAATCGAGTCAAACTTTTACAGAAGAAAAACATAAATATTTGAATTTTTATAAGTTTACGTTTCCCGATGTTCGGAATGGATCAATACTGGAATATAAATATACGTTGCATTCTCCATTTATTTTTGAAATTCCCGAACAGTATTTTAACTATAAAATACCACTTCGGGAAATCAATTATCAGGTTAGAATTCCCCAGGCCTTTTATTATGTACCGGATTTAAGAGGTGAAAATATTCATAAATTAGATATAAAAACAGAATCTCAACAATCACCCAATGGATATCCGATATCCATTTATAATTTAAATTTAAAAGAAGTTAAATCGTATCAGGAAGAGCCTTTTGTACTAAATTATAACAACATCAGAACTTCTGTTCGATATGAGTTAGTTAAAATACAATATGAAGGTAAAACCCCTAAAAGTTTTGCTACCACCTGGGAAGAAATTGGAAAGACACTCCTTAAAAATGATAATTTTAATTTATACATATCCACTCGTCATTTTCAAAATATTTTGCAGACTATTTTAGAAGGAAAACAAACAAATGAAGAAAAAGCAAAAGCCATACTTACTTATATACAGGAAAATTATGTGTGGAATGAATATAACAGCATTATGTCAAACCAGAACATAAACAAAACGGTTAAGGAAAAAACAGGTAATTCAGCCGATTTAAATTTGTTACTTGTGGCAATGCTCAGAGAAGCGGGTATAGATGCAAATCCAGTAGTTTTAAGTACCGTTTCAAACGGTATGTTAAATTATTCATTTCCTTCTCTGCAAAAATTAAATTATGTTATTGCAGGCTATTACGATAATCAACAATTACAGCTTTTAGATGCCACCAGTAAATATAGTTCTTTAAATTTAATACCTAAACGAGCGTTAAATCATAGAGGAATTTACATAAAAAAAGACAACGTACACATTGTAAATTTATCCAATAAAATTAAAAGTACAAGTGCTTATATGCTTAAATATGAAATCAAAGACGATTTCGAATTTGCTGGTACTCTAGCTAAAAGGAATACACATTATTTAAGTATGACCGATAATGAAGCATATAATAATAATCAATCTGAATTTCAAAGTAATCTAAAAAAAAATTATAATTTATCAATGGATAAACTGGAAATAGCTTCGGGTAAAAATTCTTTCCGATATTCTTTTAATTTTAGTTCAGTATCAGGAGCTGAAAGAATAGGGGAAAAGATAATTTTTAATCCATTGATTTTTTTGCAGGATAAAGAGCAGATATTCAAATCAGAAACCAGATCTTATCCTATTGAACTGGGCTCTGCATTCAAGCAGACTAAAAATGTTACAATTACACTGCCTAAAGGGTATAAGGTAGATGCATTACCTAAGTCTCACAAATTTATACTTGAAGAAAATTTAGGGAGTTATACATATATAATTAAAGATTTAGGAAACCAGATAGAATTGAAAACAGAGCTGGAAATTAACCAGTATTTTTTATCTGCTGATTATTATAGTATTCTTAAAGAGTTTTGGCAGCATATGATAAATACAAACAGCCAGTACATCTCTATTATTAAAGAATAATTGATTTTTAAATATGGACTGTGTATAAATAGAAATTGAAAATAATAAGATAATAATTGTAATTTTACATATGTAATCTATTATATAACAGATATGGCTCCTAAATATGCGAAGCGTGTTCTGAATCTAAAAGCATCAGAAATTCGTGAAATATTAAAAATAACTGAGAATCCGGAAATTATTTCTTTTGCCGGAGGACTACCTGCTCCGGAATTATTTCCGGTACAAGAAATTATGGAGGTAAGTCGAATTGTTTTAGAAGAATCCGGTTCTAAAGCATTGCAATATTCAACAACAGAAGGCTATAAGCCCTTGAGAGAATGGATAGCCAGTCGTATGAATCATAAGTTAAATACCTCTTTCGATGCAGATAACATTCTCATTACTCATGGTTCGCAGCAAGCATTGGATCTCACTGGAAAAGTTTTTTTAGATGAAGGTGATGTAGTAGTCTGTGAAAGTCCTACCTATCTGGCAGCAATCAGTGCCTTTAAAGCATACGGTTGTATTTTTGAAGAGGTTGAAACAGATGAGCAGGGAATGATTATGGAAGATTTGGAAAGAATATTGCAAAATACTCAAAACGTTAAAATTATTTATATCATTCCGGACTTTCAAAATCCAACAGGGAAAACCTGGAGTCAGGAAAAAAGAAAGAAGCTGGCTGAATATGCAGAAAAATACGGAGTCATGGTTATAGAAGATAATCCTTATGGAGAACTAAGGTTTGAAGGAGAATCTTTTCCTTCCGTAAAATCATTTGATTTGGATAATAATGTTCTTTGTACAGGAACTTTCTCAAAAATATTTTGTCCCGGATTCCGTATTGCCTGGATAGCAGGAAATCACGAAATTATAAAAAAATATGTTTTAGTCAAACAAGGAGCAGACCTGCAATGTAATACCTTTGCTCAGATGCAGATTTACAAATATTTACAAACGTATAATATAGATCAGCATATAGAAAAAATTAAAGATCTATATAGAAAGAGAAGAGATTTAGCTATACAGATTATGGAGGAATCTTTTCCAGAAGGTGTTTCTTTTACGAAACCATCCGGAGGTTTATTTTTATGGATTGAACTACCCAAAGATATTGATGCTAAAGAAGTACTGAAAAAATGCATTGAAAAAAAGCTTGCCTTTGTTCCAGGAGGAGCGTTTTTTCCGAATACTCAAAAAGAAAACACTTTAAGGATTAATTTTTCCAACATGCCGGAAGACAGAATAAAAAAAGGATTAACTATTCTGGGGGAAGTAATTAAAGAATTTATAAATTAAAATTTTTTAAAAGTATATAGAAAAGGCCGGAAATATTATCCGGCCAGTTTTATTATAAATAAAAATTTTAATTGCTTAATAAAAAATCTTTAAAATCGGCATACGTATTTTTCATAGAATGCGCAGTACTATTTTTTTGTTCCAGTTGTTTAACCTGTTCCGGTATGAGTATTCTATCTTTAAGCTCTTGAGTATACACATCTATAAATTTACATGGATGTGCCGTAGATAAAAATATAGTATAAACGTCAGGACTTACGATTTGTTTTGCAGCCAGATAAGCTACTGCCGTATGTGGACAAGCAATATAAGAATACGTATCAAACAGTTCTTGAATACCCGTAAGTGTATCCTCATCAGTAAATGAACAGGCAGAAATCATTTTTTTCATAGATGTCAAATCCTGATCAAACATATCCATGATTCGTACCCAGTTGCTGGGATTTCCAACGTCCATAGCATTCGAAAGAGTTTGCAGGGAAGGATGTGGCTCATAAACCCCGTTATTCATAAAACGCGGAACCGTGTCGTTAACGTTGGTAGCAGCGATAAATTGTTGAACAGGAAGACCCATTTTATAGGCGAGTAAACCAGCTCCTATGTTACCAAAATTACCACTAGGAACCACAAAACGTATATTTTTTTTATTGTTTTTTAATGCTTGAGCATATGCATAAACATAGTAAAAAGTTTGAGGAATTAATCGGGATATATTAATTGAATTTGCAGAAGTAAGTTTAAAACGTTCATTCAGCTCTGAATCATTAAATGCCTCTTTAACCAGTGCCTGACAATCATCAAAAGTTCCGTCAACCTCAATTGCCCGTATATTTTGCCCGTTAGTTGTTAATTGCAGTTTCTGTATTTCGCTCACCTTGCCCTTAGGATAAAGAATGGTTACTCTTGTACCCTTTACTCCTAAAAATCCAAGTGCTACCGCCCCACCGGTATCTCCGGAAGTAGCTACCAGAATATCCAGTGTTTTTTCGTTTGCATTGGAGAGATATGCCATGATTCTGCTCATAAAGCGAGCTCCGAAATCTTTAAAAGCAAGAGAAGGACCATGGAAGAGTTCAAGAACCCCCATTTGATCAGATAAAGGTACTACAGGGGCATCAAAATTAATAGCTTCGGTAATCAAGTGATGTAAATCATCTTTGGGTATATCATCCCCCAATAAAGTAGAGGCAACTTCAAAGGCTATTTCAGAAAACGTATAATCAGTAATAGATTGGATAAATTCTGGACGGAATTTCGGTATTTCGACCGGCATATACAATCCTTTATCCGCAGGAAAACTATTAAAAACAGCTTCTTTAAAGGAAACTCTAAGATCTTTATTGTTAGTACTGTACAATTTCATAGGTAAAGATTTAAATGAATATAATTAAGAAATAACGACAGCTCCCCGGGTATTTACAGTAGAAGAATAACCGTTGCTACCAATATGTTTGCTTTTTAAATGCTCTTTCAGAATTTCAGTAATTTCCTTAGCCTTGTCAAGGCCTTTAGTAAAAGAAACTACTGAAGGACCAGAACCTGAAATTCCAAATCCCAGAGCTCCTGCTTCCCTAGTAATTTGTCGCATAGCGTCAAATTCAGGGATTAAGATTGAGCGGGCAGGTTCAATAAGATCATCCTGTAAACTTCTGGAGATTAAATCATAATCATTGGAAAACAATCCGGAAACCAGTCCGGCGATATTTCCCCATTGTTGTGCTGCTTTTTTCAGTTCAACCTGTGTTCTCAGGATTTGTCGTGCTGCCCGGGTCGGAACTTCAACATGAGGGAAAATAACAGAACAGCAAAGTTCAGAAGGCACAGGCAGGTTAATAACATCCAGAGGCTGATAGCTTCGTATTAAAGTAATTCCTCCTAATAAAGAAGGGGCTACATTATCCGCATGACCATGCCCGCAAGCGAGCTCTTCACCCCTTAGGGCAAAAGGTAGTAATTCTTTTCTGGATAAGGGCTCTCCGAGCAGTTGATTTATAGCGAATAATCCCGCTATCGTACTAGCCGCACTGGAACCTAATCCACTACCGATAGGCATTTTTTTATGCAGTTCAATTTCGATTCCAATGTCGTTACGCTGTAAATGATCCAGAATCATTTGTACACAGGCTCCTACCGTATTTTTCGTAGAATCTAAGGGTAGAAGACCATTATCACCAGTAATTTTAGTTATAGTAACTCCCGGACGATCTACCTTTTTAAGAATTACTTCATCTCCGGGTTCATCCAGAGCTAAGCCTAAAATATCATATCCACAAATAAAATTTGCAGAAGTAGCAGGAGCAAATACATGTATGCTGTTCTTTTCTTTCATTAAATAATAATTCTCAGGATAATTTTTTTGCAAATTTAGGTAAATATATGCAATTAACGACTACCGGTGATAATCTCGTATTCAGTCAACTAATTAAAAATAAAAAAGAATAGATGAAATAAACAGTTTGTGGATATTTTATCTATTCTTTTTTTTATAATAAAAGAAGTAGAAATCTACTTGTAATTTTAATTACGTTTAGCTTGCACCCACGTTAATCAGATCAGCAAATACACCGGCTGCAGTTACTTCAGCTCCTGCTCCCGGACCTTTGACAACCAGAGGGTTGAATTTATATCTTTCCGTAGTAAAAGAGATAATATTATCGCTTCCGGACAAATTATAAAAAGGATGCGAACTGTCTACCATTTCCAGATTTACTGAAGCTTTTCCATCCTCCAGTTTGCCTATATATCGTAAAACTTTATTTTCTTTACGGGCTTTTTCTTTTAAATCATTAAAATACGCATCAGAATTTTTTAATTCTTCATAAAAAGCATCCACCGAAGAAGCAGCAATGCAGCTTTCAGGAAGAATAGCACCCAGTTTTACATCTTTTTCTTCGGTTGTGTGTCCTGCATCTCGTGCAAGGATCATGACTTTTCTCATAAAGTCTTTACCGCTTAAATCATCTCGGGGATCCGGTTCTGTGAAACCAAGTTCCTGAGCTTTTTTAACCACATCGTAAAATGAGGCATCACCGGTAAAGTTATTAAATATATAAGAAATTGTACCACTCAGGATAGCTTCAATTTTCAGAATTCTATCTCCACTGGTCATTAAATCTTTTAACGTTCTGATAATTGGAAGACCTGCACCTACATTGGTTTCATAGAAAAAGTCTACCCCTCGTCTTCGGGCAGTATCCTTCAATAATTTATACTCTTTATATGAAGAAGAATTAGCTATTTTATTACATGTAACGACCGAAACATTAGATTCAAAAAGCTGATGATAGAATTTACCAGGTACTGGACTGGCTGTGTTATCAATAAATACACAATTAGATAAATTTAAAAGTTTAATTCTATTCACAAATTCTTCCAGACTGGCAGTTTCACCTTGTTGATCTAGCAAATCTTTCCATTGATTCAGCTCAATACCATCCTCATTAATAAGCATTTTTCTCGAGTTGGCAATTCCGGCAACTTTAATTTCAATATCATTATTTTCACGCAGGAAAGAGCTTTGTTTCTGAATCTGTTCAAACAAGGTAGATCCGATATTTCCGGTTCCAATGCTAAATACGTGTAGCGTCTTGGTAAGTTCTTTAAAAAACGCATCGTGTACGGTATTAAGAGCTTTGGAAATATTTTTTCTTTTGATAATTACAGAAATATTATATTCGGAAGATCCCTGAGCTATTGCATGAATGTTGATTCCGTTACGCCCCAGGGCATGAAATAGTTTTCCTGATATTCCCGGAGTTTGTTTCATGTTTTCACCTACGATAGCCAATACGGAAAGATGTTCCTCTATAATAGGCGGATTCAGTTTATTAGTTTCCAGCTCAAGTTCAAATTCTGAATGGAAAAGAGCTCGTGCCTTAGCCATATCTTTAGGTTCAATGGCAAAAGTTATGCTATGTTCTGAAGAAGATTGAGTAATTAATATCACATTAATTTGCTCACGTGCCAATAACGAAAATAATTTACCACTAAAACCAATTTTCCCTATCATGCCACTTCCGGTAATATTGAAAAGGCTTATTTCATTGATAGAGGAAATACCCTTGATCGGATAAGGTGTTTTTTCTATGCATTCCTGAACTCGGGTACCTTGAAACTCTGTATTGAATGTGTTTTTTAGCAGAATAGGTATTTTTTTACCAAAAGCAGGAATCATAGCAGGAGGATAAATAACCTTGGCACCAAAATATGATAATTCCATAGCTTCGGTATAAGAAAGTTCAGATAAAGAAAAGGCCTTTTTCACCACCCGTGGATCAGCAGTAAGCATACCGTCCACGTCTGACCATAATTCAATTTCTTTCGCTTCCACAGCCGCACCTATAATTGCCGCTGTATAATCGCTTCCGCCTCTGCCTAATGTGGTTGTTCTGTTTTCATCGTTAGAGGCAATAAATCCGGTCACAAAAAGCATTTTCTCCTTATGTGACGATACAAATTCACGAATTATTTCCTCTGTTCTCGGTATGTCTACTTTTGCATTTCCAAAATTACTGTCCGTTTTAATCAGCTGTGTAGCATCAACAAACATACTTTCCGCAAAATATTGTCTGGCAATCTGGCTAAGCAGAAAAGTGGAACATTTTTCTCCATAGCTTAAAATTAAATCTTTACTTTGAAGACTAAGCTCTCTTAAGCTATACACCCCCTGAAGTAAATCTTCAAGCTCATTAATAAATATTTTAATCTGAGTAAAAACAGGATTTTGATTTTTAACCTCAATCATTTCCTTAACAACAGCAAAGTGTTTTTGCTCAATTTCAGTAAGTCCGGATTTGTAGTCGTTTCCCGTAGATGCCGTTTGAGCTAATTCCGTTAAGAGATTGGTTATTCCGCTCATTGCGGAAGAAACAACAATAAATTTTTCTCCTGACGAATTTTTCTGTTGTAAAATATTTAAAATACAACGGATACTCTCTCCGGAACCTACCGAGGTTCCTCCGAATTTTACTACTTTCATAAATGATTAGTTACAATTGATTACAATTTTAGTGATTTTGATTTGAAGAAAAAAGTAATCTGAGCTCGATTTTTACAAATGCCTGATAATTTGTTTAAATTAGAAATAAATAGTAGGAAATTGAAAAAAAATAAATTAATTAGGATGAATTGAAAATTAAGGTATGACAATTGTTATCTATTAAGCTGAATTTAATTAATACTAAAACAAAAATGGTTACACTTATTCGGGAGCAACAGTTGCCTATATCATTAGATGATGCCTGGGATTTTTTTTCAAAACCCGTAAATCTTAGCAAAATTACACCCAAAGAAATGAATTTTATTATTAAAACGCCAAACTTAACAGATGCGTATGCCGGACAAATTATTGAATATACGGTAAGTCCTTTATTTTCAATCCCCCTGACCTGGGTAACGGAAATCTCTCAGGTGGAAAATAAGAAGTATTTTGTGGATACACAGTTACAGGGGCCTTACAAAGTATGGCATCATGAACATTTCTTCACAGAAAATGATCAGGGAGTTTTAATGAAAGATATTCTTAATTATCAGCTTCCATACGGATTTTTTGGAAAATGGATGGGGAAGCTGTTTATATCTAAAAAGGTGGAAGATATATTTACCTATCGGCGAAAAGCTATAGAGGAATTTTTTCAATTGCCCAGGTAAAAAAGTAAATTTTTCAATTTAACTTATTTCATGCCCCGTATTCTGCTTAAGGAAACTTGAGTAATTCCAAGGTAACTGGCAATAATACTTAACGGTAATCTTTGCAATAACTGAGGTCTTTCCTTGAGTAGAAGATTATATCTCTCTTTTGCGGAAAGATAAAGTTGGTGAATTAATTTGTTTTCGGTTTTAATAATTTCATATTCAATAAATTTCCTGCCCCAGTTAGCAATTTCAATATTTTTATCATATAAACAAGTAAGGTCGCTTATCTTGATTCTGAATAGTGTACAATTTTCAAGAGTCTCAATATTTTCATAGCTTGGTTTATTTTCAACATAATTCCTCATTGAGCATGCGATACTTCCTTCTTCTCCGATCCAAAAGGTAACCTCTTCGCCGTTAATAATCCGGTAGGCTCTTATAATGCCTCGAGTAACTATATAAATATATTTTTCAATTGTATCTTGTTTGCTTAAGACATGACCTTTAGGGTACGTTGACAAATCCCACGAATGCATAAGTTCGTGTAGTGAGTTTTCAGATAAGGGATGAATAGAAAGCAAAGCTTGCTGTAATTCCATACGATGAAAATCTAATGAATTTAAATAATTAAATTATTTAACAAATGTAAAAAGAAGTATCTATATTTTTTTGGAATTTTGTAGCTCTTTAAAAAAATAGAAGATTACATTTATGAATTGGATTTTATTAGTTTTAGGAGGGCTTTTTGAAGTTGGATTTACTTATAGTCTGGGACAGGCAAGGATTTCACAGGGTAGTTCGGTTTATTGGTGGTATGGATGTTTTTTTATCTGTTTAATTTTAAGCATGTCTTTATTGATTAAAGCCACTGAACAGTTACCTCTGGGAACAGCCTATGCGGTCTGGACCGGGATAGGTGCTGTAGGTACAGTTGCGTTAGGCATACTGGTATTTAAAGAACCCGTTACTTTCTGGCGAATATTTTTTATAAGCACTCTCATTGCATCCATCATAGGATTAAAATTTGTTTCCAGTCACTAATTTACATTTTATCAATTAAATCTTTTTGCTGGTTAAAATATCTTATTCGGTGAGGTTCGCCGGATTGCGAGATTAGCACAGAATATTTTTTGAGAGAGTTGATCCAATTTTTGTGAATTTGACACACCTCAGGATCTTCAGAATTAAGGGATAAAAGAGAATAAATTTTAGTTGAGCTGAATTGTTTATTACCATATTCAAAATATAAATACGTAGAATCCAGAAATATTGATGAAAGATATATCATGATTTCTTCATGAGAGTTGCTTTTGCCATGAATGGCAAAGTTTTCAATTTTAGCAAGTATTCCGAGTAGTTCGTTCTTTAATGTGTTTAAGCTATCTTTTGAAATGAGTTCCAATTGGCTGAAATATACAATATCTTGTATGACCGATTTAAACACATTGACATCCAGTGTAATCTGTACTCTTTGAATCTGGTTGACATAATAAAAGCATTCTTCTTCTTTTTGTCGTATAATTTCCGGAATTTCAAATTCGGAAAAAGGCTGAGGGAGTAATTTTTGCTGATATACCCATTTATATAAATAAAGGCGGGATAATTCCTTAAACTCCAAAGAAAATATATACGGAATTGTATTATTTGCCATCTTCAAATGATTGGGGTACTGGCAGGCATTTTTAAAAAAACGGGTAAAGAATTCCACTCTTTGTTGATAAACATCAAATAAATCTTCATGCCCAGATAGCATATCCAGTTCATAAAGTGCATTTTTATTGGGTTCATTACGAACCAAATGATCCAAGGAAAAACCTAAACGAGAGGATAATAGTACAACTTCATCAAATGAAAAATTTATTTCCCCGCGAAGCCTTCGATAAGCAGATTCTTTTCCCATATCAAGTATTTCTGATAAAAAATCCGCAGCATTTATATTTACGGGGATAAATTCCTTGATCGTATTTATCAGCGATTGATTTAAATTTTTGTTCATAGGTTCAAATATGTTTTTTCAACTTCTGACAAGTTATTAACGCCTTGTTTGAATGATAGTCTGAAATTTTCTGACGTAGATATAAAGACGATATTTTGTCTTAATTAACAACTGAACGGGCAACTTATAAGCTATTTTACGACGAGGGTATCATTCTTATTAGTATCAATAACACTTAATTATCGATCATAACTAACATTTCAATGGCTTAACCGGTATTGGTTATTGAATTAAAATTGGGTTGTAAATATTACACCGTGGCAAAGAAATGTTCAGTTATTCCTTTGCCACCATGTATTCTTTTTGAGTTTAAAATTCCTGGGATGTAGGTCTTAATACAATTTCATTAATACCTACCTCCTTAGGCTGCTCTATTGCATACGCAATAGCTTTGGCAACCGATTCGGCCGGAATTGCACTTTTATAAAATTCAATGACAAAATCGGAGCTTGCCTTGTCTGTACTACCGTATTTAAGCTCTGAGTCTACAGCTCCGGGTTCAATGCTGGTCACCCGTATGTTTTTGCCGGCTATTTCCTGTCTCAATCCATCGCTGATGGCTCTTACGGCATACTTGGTTCCGCTGTAAACAGTTCCGCCGGGTGCAAAGACTTTTATTCCTGCAACTGAAGATAAATTGATAATATGGCCATGACCTTGCTTTAAAAAATGCGGAAGCGAATAAGAAATACCGTATAAAACTCCTTTTATATTAATATCTATCATTTTTTCCCATTCATCTACCTTATTTTCTGTCATTGGCGCTATAGCCATTAACCCTGCGTTGTTAACAATGACGTCAATCTTGCTGAATTTTTCAACAGCTTTATGTATTAAGTTCTCTACCTCTGATTTTACAGTTACGTCCGTTACAGCATATTCAGCCTCGCCTCCTGCCTCTTTAATTTTATTTACTACTTGTTTTAATTTATCTTCTCTTCTTGCTCCTAAAAATACTTTAGCTCCCAATTTTGACAGATGGTAAGCAGTTGCTTCCCCTAATCCGCTGCTAGCTCCCGTAATAACAACTACCTGATCTTTAATCATGCTCATATATTAAATTTTTAATGTTTTAATTGAATTTATAAGATAATAATTTTTTTAAAGTGATGCGTCCATGTAGCTAGAACATTTTTAAATAATCAAAATTCATTCCTTTTTTTTGGATTAATTTAAAAGAAGAAGGATTTCAAAAAGAGAGAGTTTGAGTAGGGGTTAGGTAGGGGGGGGGGATCCGGAGATAACAGATAAATCCAGGTAAAATCCTTATCCCGTATTATTTTTTATATCAAAAAGATCATAAGGGGGAGTGTAAAAGAAAAAAACGCAATATTTTTCAGTGATAAATATCCTGAAAAGCAGTAAAATAGGGTATAAAATATATAATAAGGATATAAAACAGGGTGAAAATAAGGATAATTTTTTTAACTTCGTCGGCTTAAAAAATTAATATTTATTAACTATATGAAAAAATTTTACTTATTATTCAGCCTTACCCTCAGTAGTCTGCTACAATCGCAGCAGGTACTATCCGGGAGCAGTCCCGGCGGCGTACCCGGGGCGGTATTATGGATGAAGACCGAGCCGGCCACAGCCAATTTATACGGTACCTACCGGTGGCAGGATTACTCCGGAGATTCACTCATCGTACGGTACTACGATGCCCGAGGCGGCCGTTTCGGGACAGAATACCTCGTAGATGCCCGAACCTTTTTACGTAACTACAACTTTAACCCGGGACTTAGTTTAAATAACGGGACTAATATCAGCAAAGAAATCTGGATAAAAAACAGCCCCCTAACCACGGCGACTATCATCGGCGCGATAGCCTCCCGCGGGGAGCCCAAAGACAAACACACCCGATCCGCCTACTTGCTAGGGCTTAACAGCTTACCCGGAAAAGGCGTATTGCTGGGCACCGATAAAATCATCAACAGTACCGAAAGTTCCCGGGGCGTATTAGATTACGGTTCCCAGGAAGGCTATGATCTGATGTACCACGCAGGTCAGAGTCCGGAGCCAACCCTGGAAAAATACCAGGAAAGAACACTTCGTTCGTTTGTGTATTTCCGTACGAACCAGCCCAACCACAG
Source organism: Apibacter raozihei (assembly GCF_004014855.1). NCBI lineage: Bacteria > Pseudomonadati > Bacteroidota > Flavobacteriia > Flavobacteriales > Weeksellaceae > Apibacter > Apibacter raozihei. The sequence continues at coordinate 585,854 of NZ_CP034930.1, read as the reverse complement.
CATATGGGGGGAACCCCGTCACTCCGTACTATCACTAGGGTCCTTTTTCGACTCCCGCAATGTAAATAATCGTTCCGGCTTTAGCATATCCGGAACCGACGGGAATCAGTTCGAGGCCTATATACCGGAGCTGTTAGTATATGAGCGGATTCTGACCCCCGTAGAAAGGATCAAGGCCGAGAGCTACCTGGCCTTAAAATACGGATTTATGCTGGAGCGTTCCCTGCTGGGCAGTAACAACCAGTTACTCTGGGACAAAGAACAGAATAAAACCTACGACCACCGGGTTACGGGCCTTTACCGTGACGATGCCAGCAGTTTGAACCAAAAGCAGGGGAGCACCTCCTATGAAGAAACCCCTTACTTCAGTTACCAGTCGGCAGGAGATTCCTACGATCTGGCCAATAACTATAACCTGTCGAACCGTAACCGGCTGCTGGTTATTGAAAAATTCCCAGGAGAATCCATGCACGATCAGGACTATGTACTATGGGGAGACAATGCCCAGGGCAAAACAGTAGAAACCCGGGAAGATTACCTGGGGATGAAGCTGATGCCCCGCCACTGGAAAATAAAGACCAATACAGGCTTCACCTCCCCTCAAAAAGACTATGTGAGATGGAACAGCAAAGAAATAGAAGTTCAGAGCGAAGGCTTTAAGACCACGTTTTATAAAGCCGCAGGGAGCAATACCCTCGGAGAAGCCGTTACCCAGGAGCCCTTACAAGGGACTCAGGGCCAGATCTCCTTCACCCTGGGCAGCCTACCCGGCTACAGTCACATCAAATTCGGAGGAAATACCGCCGATATAAGCAGCGGGTACGATTACGGCATTTTCATAGACGAATCCGGTCGGGTGTATCCGGTGATCCAAAGCCAGGTACAATATAACCGTCCCTGGAGTCTGACCTTAAAAGCAGGCGACCGTGTACGCATCAGCAAGACCGAGAATAGCATTATAATCAGCACCAATGGCAATTCAACCCCACAATCCGGTCAGAGTCTTCCCCAGATATTTTTGGCAGCAGAAGACCGGGACAAGCCCTTTTATGCAGCCTTGTTGATGCATAAGAGCAACCGCGATGTCTGGATGAAAGACGTGCGGGTAGGCGGTATCGTAGAATCCGGCCACCGCATAGAACTCTCCTATATGCCCGGTCAGGCCGATGCATTTTCCGATTATGCGACCAATACTCAGTCGTATATTCTCATCGACCGTTCAGGCAGCGGCGAATTCAAAAAAGAACACACCGATATCTATCCCTCAGACGAATACGATCCCTACAGAAAAAAGATTGTATTTAACCACGTCTTTTTCGATACCGATACCAATGGGAGCGATGTATTCACCTTTGGTTACCGCCAGAGCAATATAGTGGCGAACCTGGAGAAACAAAACCCGGGTTGCGATGGAACAGGAGAACCCCTATCCAACGGTAGCCTTCAGGTAGAAATCCGTCAGGGCGATGCCGGATTCGAATACCAGCTGGTAGACGAGCAGACGAGCGAAGTCGTAAAAAGCGGAGTATTTTTCGGTACAAACCTTCAATTGGACAGTCTGGCAGCAGGCAATTACAAGCTGAAGCTTCAGGAACTCGGAGGGTTTCATATCCTGCCCACAGAGAATCAGTCAGACTCCCAGTCCAACAGCCACCAGAGCATAGACTGGAATCGCGGCGGTTTTTTTGAGACGACCCTTAAATCTACCGAGCAGCAGTACCAGATGGGCTTAACCCCGTATCCCGAAGGCGGGAGTGTTTCCAATATCTACATCGAAAACGGATTTGAAATCCGCCAGGGACGCCTCTATATTATCACCAACCGCCAGAAAAGCACCACTCCCTTAGCCGGAGTGTACGTAAAACCCGGCGACAAGCTTCAGATTTACAAAGATTACAACGAGCGCCAGGCGCCGTATAATGTATACTACCGCATCAATGGCAGTACCGTCTACACCCAGAGCAACCTTCGTTCCTTTAAATTCTTTATGATAAAACAAAGCGCAGGCAACAGCGGGGTCTATCACGTAAAGAACAGCAATGGCAGTAGCTGGAGCAGTCCGTTGAACTGGAATTACCAGGGAGCCCAGAGCGAGCCGAAAAGCAGCAACCTGTCCTTTACCAGTGTAGAGCACCCTGTAGTACTGGAATCCGACTGCCACAAGAATGCTCTGATAGGGCCCTATGCCCAGATCAGAGATGAGAACCTACTGTTCTACTATAAAGACTATTCCGATAAATCACAAATCACGGCCCGGGTAAAACTCAATAGCCCGTCCCCGATTCAGATAGCTTTATATGACTATGCCGGCAACCAGGTGTACAGCAAATACATCAGCGAGAGCGTCAAAGAACATACCGTAGATTTGAGCGGCTTACGCAAAGGCGTTTACATCAGCAAAGTATTCAGCAACGAAGGCGAATTAAGCAAAAAGATACTCATAAATTAAGACTAACACATAGAAAAAAATACATATAATGATGAAATTAAGCTCTAAACAAGCTCGATGCATATCTTATTTTCTGCTCTGGCTGATGGTGGTACAAAGCTTTACCCCCTATCTGGCCGGCAGGACGACAAGCAAAGCAAACCTATCCGGGCGGATCACCCCCCGGGCAGAATCCTCGGGGTTGTTGACCCCGGGAATCCCGGGAGCCAGCCTCCCAAGTATCCCCCGCTTACAGACCCCTTCGGTCTTAGCAGGAGCAATCCCAGCAGTAAGCACGACCCTTCATTATTCCTCGGATTTAACCGAAGGAGAAATAGGTCTGTACAACCAAAGAAGTTTCGATAACCCCCAGGATAACGTATTCAGCATCCACCTGGATCGTCAGCCCGAAGCCGGTCAGCAGGTTTACCTGAGCTATGACCTGTACGGAGTAAGCGATAAAAGCGGCGTTACCCGCAGTATCAACGACCGCGCGTCCCGCGGGGGCTATCTGGTGAGTCTCCATAACGGCTGGAGTCACCAGCGCGAAGAAATAGCTTCCAACTGGCTGAACGCCGGAGAAAACCGTATTTATTTCACCGTACCCCAGGGCGCGACCTACGGGTATAAAATAAAAAATCTTCAGATAGAAGTATCCACGGTACCTGCCAGTAGTTCCCCACTGCAATGGGAATCCGTAAGTTATCAGGATGGGAATACCTACGTACGCGGATATTTTGCCGATCAGCGCGAAGGAGAGGTTCAGCTCAACGGCCTGTCGAGCCCGGTGTACCAGGGCGAATTCGAAGCCGTATTAAACGGAGCCGTATCCCAGGTAGAGTTACAGAGCCAGGGGCAGACCTACGCACAAGTCCCCCGGATTCTTTCCGGGAGTGCCCGCTACCGTTTTTCAACAGAAGAAAAACTAGTACGAAAAACCTTCGATTTCAGCAAAAAACAGGCAGCCAACCAACTGAACTTTCAGGGAGTTCAATTAGAAGTCCCCGGCAGTCAGTTAGTAAACGATAAAAAAATCACGGTACAGAATTTACGATCCGTAGACTTACCGGCCTTAGACATGGGCTTGCACAATGTGACCTCCCAAAGCCGGGGGTATCGATTTTTACCCCACGGAGAACACTTCCGCCCGGGAGCCGTAGTCAAACTCGCCTACGATCGCAGCAAGCTTCCCAGCGGCTATACCGAACAAGACATCCGCACCTATTACTTTGACCTTCAGACCAAACATTGGGTGGCCTTAGAAAGAGACAGCGTAGATACCAAAAATCAGGTGATCATATCCCGCACCACTCACTTTACCGATATGATCAACGGAGTCATCCAGGCGCCGGAATCCCCGGAGACCAGTGGCTTTACCCCTACGACCCTGAGCGATATCAAAGTAGCCGACCCCCAATCAAAAGTTAACCAGGTAAGCGCCCCCCAGTCCAACAACCGGGGAACAGCCTCCACCGGGTACAGCTTTGAAATGCCCCCAGCCCGAAACGGGATGAGTCCCTCCTTAGGAATCCAGTACAATAGTGACGGAGGTTCCGGCTGGTTAGGCGAAGGCTGGGATTTGCAAGTACCCGGCATCTCCGTAGAGACCCGTTGGGGCGTTCCGCGGTACCACAACGATCAGGAAACCGAGACCTACCTGATGGACGGAAGCCAGCTGGTTACCCGCGGAGCAGATGGCAAGCCCTCTTTAGCCCACCGGGGTAATAAGATTGCCCGGGAAGCCGACCGTTATTTTTATCCGCGAAAAGAAGGCAGCTTTGCCACCATACAGCGAAAAGGAAGCCATCCGGGCAATTATACCTGGGAAGTAACCGATAGAAAAGGGACAAAATACACCTATGGAGGCAATCAGGGAGTAGTCAAAGGACGCTTTACCGATGTTTCAGGACAAAGCCGCGAGGTGATCTCCGAATGGAAGCTCTCGCGAGTAGAAGAACTCCATGGCGACTGGATTGAATACCACTACGAACCGGTCTCAGAAGCCGTACGCGGAGGACTTACCTCCCAGGCCGTTTACCTGAAAGAAGTACGTGCGGGGAACAAAGGAAGTTCGGCCCATACGGTAGTAAAATTCCAGAGAGACCAGACCAAACAAAAGCAAACCAGCAGTGCTCGTTACGGATACCTGACCTCACAAAATCAGCTGCTTACCCAGGTAGAGATATACTTTGAAGGCCAGAAGCTTCGTGAGTACAGCTTTACTTATACCCCCGGAGCCTTTTACAGTGATTTACTACAAAAAATTACCCACAAAGACGACCAGGGAAAAGAATTTACCAGCAATACCCTTACCTACCATGACCCGGTAAAAGAAAAAGGAGCCCTGTACGGAGAACCCGAAACCTGGAATACCTACGACGATGGTATTTCGGCGGATTTTGTCAATGCTGTTTCCCGTTCCCAACAGACCGGAGATTTTACAGACAAAGCTACCGCCCTGGGAGGTTCTAAAAGCATTAGTCAGGGAGGTTCCATCTATGTAGGAGTTGGTTGGGGTGGAAATATAACATCTAAAGTTAATTCAGGTGGAGCAAGTTTTGGGTATTCTTACTCAGAAAATAAAGGGCTTTCAACCTTGGTGGATATTAACGGGGACGGAATACCTGATAAAATTATAAAGAAAAATACCGGATTATATTATCGTCCCGGAAAAAGAGACGGCAGCTTTGGAGAGAAGATCAAAATCCAGGGAATCGACCAGTTTTCAAGCTCGTATACCAATACAACTTCTTTTGGAGCTAGTGCACTTGTAGGAGCAGTGAATTTAGTTACCATAACAGGAATGGATAAAGAAATTTCCACTACCAAAGTAAGTCGTTATTTTGCAGATGTGAACGGCGACGGTTTATTAGATTTGGTTGTAGGGAACAAGGTCTTATTTAACCATATACATAAGGATGAACAAGGCAATTTGATACCTACCTTTACCAGCAGCAGTACAGATACCCCGAGTCCGATTATGGGGGGCGGTAAGATAGATGATAGCGATACAGCGGTAAGCGAAGAGGAAAAGGAAGAAATGATCGCCAATAATCCCTTACAGGATGTAGTCCGCGTATGGGTAGCTCCTTATTCAGGAATGGTCAAAATCAGCGGAAATGCCCGTTTACTAGCTCCCGAAGGAGAAGTAGACAAAGAAGTTCTGGCTAAGGCTGATGGCGTACGTCTGGCAGTTCAGCATACAGGAACCGAACTAAAATCGATAGTAATAGGGTCTACAGACTACAGCCTTAAAAATATGGCCGTAGCTTCCTTTGCTGTACAAGCCGGAGAGAAAATTTACTTTCGGGTACAATCAGGTACAGACAGAGCCTCTAACGGAAACTTCGATCAGGTGGACTGGAGTCCTCAGATTACCTATACGGACGTAACCGCTCAGGAAGATCCCAATGGATATACGCTTACCTATGAGGCAGGAAAGGAAACCTTAGCTTATCAAAGTGGAGTCGTAATGCTTCCGCAGGTGGCATCTTATACAGTAAAAGGATCCTTTACCAAACCGGTAACCTCCGATAAGGTAACCCTTAAAATACTGCTTGGAGACTCCGAAGAAGTTTATCGACGGGAGTTTGCTGCTGAAGAAGAGTACGACGGAGAACTGGAAATTCCGGTTGCCAATAGCCAACAGGCAGAGCAGTTACAATTTATCATGGACTCTCCGACGTATATAGCCTGGGAAACAGTAGAGTGGAAACCGGTGGTTCATTACCAGCAGAAGGTAGATGTTTCCGAAGGCGTAAGCCAGCAAATAGAACAAAGCCAGCCCGCGGGCGTACGGATTGCCACTACTTACCAGGTGGCAGTAAGCCCGGAAAGTCCGCAAACTATCACCCATTCCGGAAAAGGAACGCTGGTTCTTTCCTTGCAGCAGAAACCTTCGCTAACCGCGGAACAGTTAACCGCAATTAAAGGGGATTTTGAAGTAAAAGTCAAAGATGTCTCAGGGACCTTCCATAGCGGTAGTCTGAAAGTAGAAAACGGACAAATCACCGAAGGTGCTACGCAGGAAATAGACTTACCCCAAGGTAAGGTATGGGTAGAACTATACAGTACCAATGTCAGCCGCAAAGGATTAGACCATTTGAAATCCGTTCAGGCAAGCATTACCGATAGTTTACATGTTCAGACACAATCCACAGCAGGGGTTTACCGCAATTGGGAACTACAGGGTTACGGTCCGTTGCATCGCCAGTGGGGACATTTTTCCTACAACGCGATGAATAAGAGATCTCAAAAACCTATCGAAGAATCCCTGTTACAACTTCCGGAAACCGAAGCAGAGGCTGATCCGAGAAAAATGGTATTTATACCGTTGCATACGGATATCCAGACCCGGAGTTTCTGGCAGGGAAATGATTCTCAGGTGTATATAAACAAAGCCGTGATGAGTTCTTCCCGCTTGGGAATCAAAGATGTGATTTTAGAAAACCCATTGACCGGTTTAGGAAAATCAGATAGTACGGATTCATTATGCATCAACGGCGGAACAGCCATCGGAGTACGCCAGGAATCTAAAAATGAAAGCACTTCACTATTAATGAGTGAAGGTGTACTTACCCGAAGCAAAGCAGAGGGTAGAGGACAGTCTCTATTAGCATTTATGGATATGAATGGGGATGGTTATCCGGATATAGTATCTAAAGGTCAGGTACAGCTAACCAATACCCGGGGAGGATTTGATGGAGAAATTGTAACTAAAGACAGAGGCTATGCAGGCTTTCAAAATACCGCTTCCCGCAGGATATCTTTAGGTATAGGAGGAAGTCCTGTGCATGCGTATTCATTTATATCAACAGCAATAAAAAGCTTAGCAACAAAAAATAAAGGCTCAGAAAAAGAAAAATCGGAGAGTTCATCCAATTCCAATAGCAATTCTAAATCGGCTTCACTCTCTTTTAGTGTTAATGCTTCCATAAATAAAGCAGAAGATGAAACCTACGATAGTTTTACAGATGTGAATGGGGATGGGTTACCGGATAAAATTCTAAGAAACAAACAGGTACGGATTAACTTAGGATACAGTTTTTCGGAACCGATAGATTGGGAGTTAGATAAAATACAAGAAGGAAGTAGTCAGGATGTGACTTTGGGATTAGGTTATGATATTGGCAAATCCAGCTGGTCTGTAGGAATTGGATTGGCAGCCTCTAAGATAAAACCGGAATTTATGTTGATAGATATCAATGGTGATGGATTAACGGATAAGGTCAGAGTATCCGGATCTACCGTTTATGTCTCTTTAAACAAAGGAAATTCCTTTGCTCCGGAAATAGAATGGAACGGTTTAAGCAGACCTAATCGTTCAACTTCCGTAAGTGAGTCTCAGAATGGAGCATTTACGTATGGTTTTACTTTATTTGGAGCTACAAAAATGGTTTTGAATCCTTCCGTTAATACAGGGCGAAGTATGAATCGCATTTTGTCAGACTTAAAAGACGTAGATGGCGATGGTTATTTAGATATCGTAAGTTCCGACAAAGAGAACCAGTTACAAGTACAACGTTCGTTAATCGGAAAGAGCAACAAGCTAAAAACCGTAACAAACACCCTAGGAGGCAGTTTCAGTGTGGACTATACACGTTCCGAAGCCACCTATGATCACCCGGGAGGAAAATGGGTACTATCAAGCGTAGAAATCAATGACGGAATCCATGATGACGGAAGTAACACCCGAATGGAATACCGTTATAGCAAAGGAAAACATGACCGCCACGAGCGGGAGTTTTTAGGCTTTGGCAAAGTAGAAAGCCTGAGCATCGATACCGAGAATAATAATCAGGTGTATCGCAAGCACGTTCAGGAATACGACGTGAGCAACTACTACCGTGCCGGGAACAGTTTGCGCAGCAGCGTAGAAGATGCCCAGGGGAAACTCTATAGCGAAAGCATCACCCGTTACTACCAGTACGAAGTACGTCAGTCAGGGAAAAACAACTATACCCTAAGCAATACGGATTTATGCGGCGATACCCAGTCTTCATATACCCCGGTACAATACACCCGCAGCACCGTCTACGAAGGACAAAACGAAGGGATGGTAGCCAACGAAAGCTGGTACGCCTACGACACGCAGGACCAATACGGCGAATTAGTACGTTACCGGTACAGTGACAGCGGCAGCTTAGGCGAGCAGGGCAAAGGAAGCTATAACTACGAAACCCGTATCCGCTATACCTCCAACCCGTCTAAAAACATCTACGGATTACCCGTACAAGTACAAGTATACGGCAGCCAGGGAACCCTTTACCGGGAAGTACAGGCGAGCTACGATACCCAATATGCCAACCACCTGACCCAGGTGCGCCAGCGATTAAATGAACAAGGCGAAGAATCCGTAACCGATATCGTTTACGATAAATACGGAAACATCACCCAAAAGACCCTTCCGGGCAACCAGAAAGGCGAACGCTTATGGTATAAATACCGATATGATAGGGAATACAATATGTACCTGGAGCGCATTGACGATGCCTACGGCTACACCAGCGAGCTGGAGAATTACGATTACCGTTACGGAGTACCACTAAGCACCAAAGACTACAACGGTTACTATATGGCCACGACCCTGGACAACCTGGGAAGAATCCGGACCATTACCGGACCGAACGAAATGGAGCTGGGACTACCGTACACGATCAAATTTGAATATGAGCCCCATGCCGAACTCGCCCAGGATGGCAGCATCCAGCGTCCGGCCTATGCCATAACCCAACACTACGATCCGCAGCACCAAGGCAATGATATAGAAACCATCAGCTTTGTAGACGGAGTAGGACGCGCCCTGCAAGTAAAAAAAGACGGAGTACTTACCCAGACCGATGCCCAGGGCAGTCATCCCGAAGATAAAAAAGTACTGATAGTAAGCGGCAGAAGCAAGCTCGATCCGTACGGACGAGTAGTAGAAAGCTACTATCCGGTCAGCGAAGACCCATCCCAACGGTTAACCTTTAACCGCAGCTTTGATGCCGTAACCCCGACACGAACCCGTTACGACATTCTGGACAGAGCCCTGGAAACCGTGCTACCGGACGAAAGTGTGAGCCGTATGAACTACGGAATCGATACCTCCAGCCGTACCCTGGTTACCACCGTAACCGATGCGCTGGGAGGAAAACAAAGCACCTATACCAACGGCTCAGGACTTACCCTGAAAACCGAGCAATTATCAGGCCCCTCAGGAACCATCAGCACAAGCTTCAGTTACGATGCCATTAACCAGCTGCTCACCGTTACCGATACCGAAGGGCAGCAGACCCGCTCGGAATATGACCTGGCAGGTCGCCGCATCCAGGTTCAGCACCCAAGTGCCGGAACCACACAACTAAGCTACGATGCCCTGGGGAATGTTATCAGCCGCCAAAGCTCGAACTTAGCCGCCAGCGGGAAACAGATTAAATACGAGTACCAGTATGCCCGTTTAACGAAGATCCTATATCCCGAGCATCCCGAAAACAACGTTACCTACCACTACGGCGGCAAAAATGCCAAAGAAAACCGGGTAGGACGAGTAGTCTTACAAGAAGATGCCACCGGAGCCCAGGAATTCAAATACGGTCGCTTAGGCGAAGTAACCGAAGTACGCCGTACAGTGATTATCCCCAACCAGGCGATAGCCACCTACGTAACCAAGACCAAATATGACAGTTGGAACCGTATCGAACAAATCATCTATCCCGATGAAGAAAAAGTAGAATACAAATACAACACAGCCGGTCAGTTAGTACAAGTAAAAGGCAGCAAAGCCTACAGCTACAACTACGTAGAGAAAATAGGCTATGACCAATTCGAACAACGCAACTATTTAAAATACTGCAACGGTTCAGAAACCAGTTACACCTACGATCCACAAAGAAGAAGGCTGAGCCAGCTACAAGTATGGACGCAGTCCCGTAGCAACAGTACCACTCCAAGAACCCAGATCATGGACAACCGCTACACCTACGATGCCGTAAGCAACGTACTAAGCGTAGCCAACCAGGCCCCCTTACCCGGCAATGGGAAGAACCTGCAGGGCGGACAGATGGAGCACCGTTACAGCTACGACGGGCTGTACCGATTAACCGGAGCCAGCGGAACCTATACCGGAGCCGACCAGAAAACGGCCCGTTACCAGTTAACGATGGCCTATGACAACCTTCATAACATCACCCGCAAAACCCAGGACGTAAGCCAGCAGAATTTGGCATTCCAGGGCGGGCTGAACGCCGGATACGATTTGGTGTACAACTATAACCAAAGCAAGAAAAACCAGATAGAGCAGCTGGACGACACGAACTATCGCACCGAAGAGAAACAAGAAGAAGAAAAACGCGAGCAGAAGAAAGCGTACCAGTACGATGCCAACGGGAACCTGGTGTACGTGAACACCCGTTTAAAAAAACAAGACCAGAGCGAAAGCGACAAGACCAATGAGCGCAAGCTTCTGTGGGATGAAGAGAACCGCCTGCGCGCCCTGGATGACAACGGATACGTAAGTAACTACTGGTATGATGCCAGCGGCGAGCGAGTAATCAAAACCAGTGGCGAGAGCGAGCAGGTATATGTAAACTCACTCTTTGCCGGAGGAGTTACCCAGACTAACCGCTTCAGTGCCTACATCAACCCGTATATGGTCGTAGCCGCCGGAGGCAAATACACCAAACACTACTACATAGGCAGTCAGCGGGTAGTAAGTAAGCTCGGCGATCTGGAAAGCTTCGGAGCCGACCCCAGAAGAATTGAATATGCAGGAGCCACCCTGGACGGAATAAAAATAGACTGGAAAGGCAAGTACCAGCAGAGTCTGCAAGACATCCGCAGCAACTATGCCCACTTTGAAGTACCCTATAACGGGAAAGACAATGACGACTATGTGAACGGACAAGGCTTCTGCTGTAGCGATGACCAGAGCACCAGCAAGCAAAGCAGCAGCAAAGCCACCGCAGGCACAGAACCCGTGAACTACGAAAAGCTGCAGTATTACTACCATGCCGACCATTTGGGAAGCAGCAGTTATATCACCAGTTTAGACGGTGATATCGTACAACACGTAGAATATGTACCTTTTGGCGAGGTTTTTGTGGAAGAACGTAATAACAGTTGGAATACCCCTTACTTATTTAACGGTAAGGAGTTGGATGAGGAAACAGGTCTTTACTATTACGGAGCGAGATACTACAATCCTAGGGAAAGTGTATTCTTATCAGTGGATCCACTTACAGAGATGACAGGTACTCCTTACCAGTATTGTTATCAGAATCCAGTAAAGTATATAGATCCGACTGGTATGAAAGCTGATTGGCATGAAGATGGGAATGGGAATTTAGTTGCCGATAAGGGTGATAGTGCAGGTACACTGGCAAAAAAATTAAATATGTCTCAAAAGGCAGCAGAAGAAATGTTAGAAAAACAAGGTTATAAGACATATGAGAGGGATGGAAAACGTTATACTCAGATAAATCAAGGAAGTAAAGTGAAATGGTATTGTAAACTTTCCGATGCACCAAAATCTAAATCAAAAAGTTCTGGAAATGCACAAGGAGCTAGTTCTACTAGCAATACTACTTCTGGATCTAATGTATCAACGACGACAAAATCTATAGTTACTGAAAGAGAATTAATTCCTAATCCATTAATTTCCGTTACTTCTAATGTAACAAAAACTTATGGAAATGCGGGTATGTTTAATACAGATTCTAAAGTAACTAATGGAATTAATGCTTCCCAAGATTATCAGTTTAATTTGTTAGATCTTATTAAATCAAATACTGAGGTATCTTCAAGTTCTATTTCAATGGGAGTCGGAATATCTGTATTTGGATTAAATGATGTATCAGCAGGAGTAAAACTAGATTCAAATGTACTCAATTCTGAAATCAATGTTGGGATTTCTGAGGATATTAATCGAGATAATACTAGTACAGGTAGTAGTATTGGTGTTAAACCTTTAGGGATTTTAGTAATTCTGGGGATAATGAAATCAGGAAATTTAGCACCATTATTAAATCCTCAAACAATACTTAGTTATTAAAAACAATAATGAATGAAAAAATATAGATTTTATTTAGGTAGACTACTCCTAATGATAGTTTTATTGATTTTTATTTGTGCTGTATATAATATAATTTATTATAATATTTCTTCAGCGAAATTAATAGAAACAAAAAATAAGACATATAAAATAGGAAATTTACTTGGAATATCAGAAGATAGAATAAATTATATTAATTCTTTTGAGCTAAATAAGATGCCATTTTCTGTTGAAGCTATAATGGATGAGAGATATTATATTGCTTGTTTCAAGATAGGCTATATTTTTGAGAATAAATCATTATTTGATATAACTAGATTGTCTACAATTCCATTTTTAAAAAAGGAACAAGATAATTTTTTAACAGGAGGTAATTATATTAGATTTCCCCCAACAACTATTAATAATCCATTTTCAGTTCTTTTTAATACGCAGTTATTTCCTAATGCTGAAATAAAACAATAGAAATTTATACTGATCAAAATGATTATATTTATAAGGATTTATCTTTAAAAGGGGAAATAAGTTTTATTACCGAATCTAAAAATATTTCATTTAGTCTGAATAGGAACAATGAAGAAGAAATGCTTGTTAATTCTTATTATGAAATAGGATATAGGACTAATATAATAATTTCTAAAGATGATAAAAGTAATGTATATATAATATGTTTATCGCCTAAAATAGATATTATAGAAGATAAGAGAGTTATTAGTGCGCCATTTAAAACTCTTAAGGAATTAAGGGAAGTATCAAATTAATAAAAACAAAGAACCCCTCGCGTAAGCGAGGGGTTAATAAAAGAGCAGTAAAAAATAGAATAGAACAAAAAAAATAAAAATAGAAACGAATTAAAAAGAAGAATAAAGAATTATTATTATGAAAAGACAATTATTAGTAGCCTTATTGGTAGTATTAAGTAGTTTAGTTTATGGACAAATAGGGAGTAAAGCTCCTTGTAAGGTATATTTGAAAGATGGGACGGTAAAAGAAGGGAAATCTTCAATAGACCGAGGCAGTAGCAGAATAAAAATAGCTGGAGTAGGAATAGGGTTTAAAGGTAAAAAGTTTATGCAGGAGATTACTTTAAAGTCCCAAGACGGAAAAAAAGAGAAAATAGGCATAGATCAGATAGATAGGATAGAGTATGAGCGAAAGCTTAATAAAGAGGCTAAAACTATTGTCTATAGGCCGATAAAAATCAATGAAGAAATAATATTAGCCAGAGAGCTGATATCAGGTAAATTATATGGAGCCTATCAGGTTTCAAAAGTAACACTAGGAGAAGCGGATGGACAGAATGAATTTTATTACATAAAAAAAGGAGATGCATACGAGAAAACGACTTTAGGCTCCCTCAAAAAAGAATATAATTGTAGTATGGAAGAGGGTAAAGGAAAAGAAGACAAGATTATACGATGTTTACAAGGGAAATAAGAGGAAAGATCATTTTAAATATTAAGAGCGGCAACTTTACAAAGTTGCTGCTCTTTTTGATTACTCCTTATTCAGTAAATCCAACAACTCTAACTCGTCTTTAGGAATAAGGGAGCGGATAAGCGCAAGAATGTTGTAAATGTCCATTGGTTGTGTTCGGTGTAATTGGTGAATGATAGGTCTGCCAATAAAGCGGTCTGAGTAATTTTACAGAGGGATTTGAGGGTAAAGCCTAAGTTCTCGTAGTCGGGAATGGTTTTTAGCTTTTGTAAAGTAACTAAAAAGTCTTTAGGGTTCAGGTTTTGTTTTGAAGACTTGTTTTGTGTTGTCATGATAAAAAGTGATTAAATTAAATAAAAAGGCAGGTCGCTGACAACACATTCTACAGAGTAGAAAAGTCTCGGGACTTTTATTTGTATTTTATCTTAAAATAGTATCTTTGGCAGGTAAAAAGTTGATTGAAATAGTTTGCTGTAGACTTGTTTAGATATATAAACAGGAGTAAGAGTTTTTTAGAAAGAAATAATACCCAAAGGAAAAAATCTTTTCTTATGTAAGGGTAAGGAGTTGGATGAGGAAACAGGTCTTTATTATTACGGTGCCAGATACTATAATCCGAGGGAATCTGTGTGGTTATCTACCGACCCGTTAAGCGGTTACAATCCTATCTTTGAAACTGAACATTACATCGATGGTCAGCATAACGGAGGAATATTTAACTCGTTTAACCATAATACCTATGGTTATTGTTATCAGAATCCGGTTATTTTAGTTGATCCTAATGGAAAGCAGGCTAGATCTACAACTGTGTTTGGAGTTAATGGAGGATGCACCAGTCTTATAATTACTATAATGTGCCTAATATAAAACTGAGTGCCAAGGCGCAAGCTAAGTTTAGTGTAGGGGGCTCAAATAGGTGTGAAATTTAATTCAGGAATAGTGAAGGGCAAAGTAGAAGCAGGAGTTGCTACAGTAAATGTAGGAACTGTTTCTGTAGGAACCCAGGTCTTAAAGCTGTGGAATGGGATGGGACAATGCATAATTTCGTTGGAGGAGAATTGTCACTTCCTGTTCAACTAGGAAAAACAAAAGAACTTACTATAGGAGAAAGCTTGATTATAATTATGAATATGACAAAGAAAAGGCTGATGGAATTAGTGCAGTTGAAAATACAGCAAATTTAGACTGGGAAGCAAATTTAGTCTTATTAAAATATAAGCTACTGCTAAACTTGTTCCAGGTAGAATTGAAGCAACTACTAAGGTAAAAGTAAAAGCTGGAAACTGAATTTATAGGATTAGATTTTGGAGCAGGAATAAAAGTGGTTTTTGGAGTAGATGTAAATGTTAAATTTGGAGTAGAAGTGGCAGATCGAAATCCAACAGTAGATACGTCAAATAGAACTTCAACAGTGGATATACAATAATGCATACAAATTATTTAATATATAATACAATCGATAAAATTGAAGTATTTGATTTAGAAAAAGGATTAATTTTTCATGTAAATAGAAAACAATCTATTCTAGATAAATATAGATTGGAATATTGTGATATTAATGAGAATACTTTTTTTATTATAGAAAAATATGATTTTTTATTATATTCAACTAGAAAAGTAATTTTTAATGAATTAGGATATAGGGCTGTTTTTGACAAAAAAGGTATATTATCTTTTGAAGGGAGAGAAATTAGATTTATATCTCAAAATTATTTTAGAACTAAAGAAATTATTTATATGAATAATATTGCAATTGGAGAAATAAACAGAATAAAATTTACACAAGAAATTGAAGAATATGAAATTGTTTTGAATGGAGAAATTGAAGAAAATAAGCTTTTAATTTTAATTTCATTTTGTTTAAAATCTAATTTTAATTTTAATTGATGTGAAAAATTATAGAAGAAGATTGTTGCCTTTATGGATTAAATTTTTTTGCTGGATATTTATGGTAATAGGGGTTCTATCAATACTAATAATGCTAATAGTCTCTATAGGAGGAATTGGTTTTAGACCAGCGCTATCTATGTATGGTATAGATTCTCAGCAAGGCAATTTGAGTACGTTGGTGATTTTTATCACATTCGTATTTAACGGTATTGTAGCTTATATGTTGTGGTTTGGTAAAAGAATGGCTATAAGAATAGCTTTTATAAATATTATTTGGACTTTCTTATTATGCTTAACATCAATGTATGTAAATTATCATTATAATTCAGAATTTAGAATAAGATTTGAGTTAATATGTATAATTATTTTTTTTATAAAAATTAGGGAAGTAAAATTTAAGTGGGAAAATAAATTAACTCCTGATAAAGAAAATTTTTTATAAATATAAAATATTAGATCTTATTTCTAAAAAGTATAAACCTAACCCCGCACTTAGCGGGGTTTTTGTTTTAATGTTCTTTATTGATTAAATCCAACAACTCTAACTCATCCTTAGGGATGAGTGAGCGGATAAGCGCAAGAATGTTATAAATATCCCATTGAGTATGCTCGGTGTAATTGGGGAAAGAGATTTCCGCTAACAGTGCGGTCTGGGTAATTTTACAGAGGGATTTGAGGGTAAAACCTAAGTTCTCGTAGTCAGGAATGGTTTTTAGTTTATGTAAAGTAACTAAGAAATCTTTAGGGTTAAGGTTTTTGTTTGAAGACTTGTTTTGTGTTGTCATGGTAAAAAGGGATTAAATTAAATAAAAAGGCAGGTCGCTGCAAACACATTCTACAGAGTAGAAAAGTCTCGGGACTTTTATTTGTATTTTATCTTAAAATAGTATCTTTGGCAGATAAAAGAGTTGATTGAAATAGTTTACTGAAGCCTTGTTTGGATATTCAAACAGTAAAAAGAGTTTTTTAGAAAAAAGTAAAAACTGAAAGAATAAATCCTTTCGTATGAAAACGGTAAGGAGTTGGGTGAGGAAACCGGTCTTTATAATTATGGAGCGAGATACTATAATCCCAGGGAGTCTGTGTGGTTATCTACCGACCCGTTAAGCGGTTACAATCCTGTGATGGAAGTTGAGCATTACATTGATGGTCAGCACAACGGCGGGGTATTTAACTCATTTAACCATAACACCTATGGTTATTGTTACCAGAGTCCAGTTCATTACGTAGATCCGAACGGGAAGCAAGCATCTGCAATTTATGGAACAGATCCAGCAGGGTTATTAGATCCGTCTAACTTTAAGACTTCTACACCGAAAACAACAGGTGCTTTATATGGTTCAGGAAGAACTTTAAATTGGTTAGGAAATAACAATGTACATGTATCAGGTAAGCCAGGAACAGAGGCAGGTACCGTGACTAAGGGGACTTCGAGAGCTTCCAAATATTTAAGATATGATACTAATTGGGGAGCAGCTAAGTTACCTAAAGGATTGCATAGAAGACTTCCAAAGAAAATATCTTTGCCGGTATTAGGAACAACTCCAATAAAGACAGATACTTGGGGAGGGCTAGCAGGAAGAACAGTTCCAGTAGTGGGTAGAGGATTAGTAGTAGTAGGAGTAGCAGGGTCACTATACAATATTTCAACAGCAGAAGATAAATCTCTTGCAGCAGTGCACGAAGGAGGTACTTGGGCAGGAGTCATAGCTGGAGCAGAAACAGGGGCATCTTTTGGAACTTCAGGAGGTCCTTGGGGGATTGCCGCAGGAGGGATAGTTGGAGGAATAGCTGGAGAATCTGCTATTAAAAATCTTACAGAACCGTTAGTCCCTTGTGGATCTTGTGTTAAACCGAGTCAGAATTATCTTGAAGAGGGGATGAGAACAGATGGAGGATTAAAGGCTGCTCAAGACAATAACAATCAGAATAAAAATAATTAGAGTTATGGAGTTAACATTGAATAATTTGATTTTTTTCAGTGAGAAATACAATGACTACGAAACAGAGATTAGTGAAGTTACTTTAGTTACTGATATAGCTAATCAAGGAGATGATGTATATGATTTGCTAGATTCATTAGAAGAAGAATTTAATGTGTCTTTTGATAATTTTGATTTTAAAAAATATTTTTTAGAAGAATGGGAATTATCAAAAGGATGTTTAACATTTGGTAT
This sequence comes from Apibacter raozihei, assembly GCF_004014855.1. NCBI lineage: Bacteria > Pseudomonadati > Bacteroidota > Flavobacteriia > Flavobacteriales > Weeksellaceae > Apibacter > Apibacter raozihei. Next base: position 567,892 of record NZ_CP034930.1, on the reverse strand, counting down.
AATTAAAAGTAGAAAGATAGAACACGAATTAACGATAGGAGAATTATATGAATATATGATTAAAAACAGGAAGTTAGATTGAAGAATATAAATAAAAAACCCCGCTTAATAGCGGGGTTTTTGTTTTAAGGCTCTTTATTGAGTAAATCCAGCAACTCGAGTTCATCCTTAGGGATAAGCGAGCGAATAAGTTGCAGGATGTTGTAGATGTCCCATTGGTTGTGCTCGGTGTAGTTGGGAAAAGAGATTTCTGCCAATAGGGCGGTTTAAGTAATTTTACAGAGGGATTTGAGGGTAAAACCTAAGTTCTCGTAGTCGGGAATGGTTTTTAGCTTTTGTAAAGTAACAAAGAAATCTTTAGGGTTAAGGTTTTCATTGGAATTTGTTTGTACATTTTCGGTTTGCATAATGAATAATTATAAAAAGACGGCAGGTCACTGCAAACCAACTTATCGCTAGATGGAGTAATTTTTTATTTTACCTGAAAAAATATATCTTTGGACAGTTAAGAGATGATTGACATAGTTTTTAGCAGGCTTGTTTGAACAGTAAAACAGAGAGAGGGAAAAAGGATAAGCTCGGGCGAGGGTAGGAGGGTATAGATGCGTGTTTATACTATTACGGTGCGAGATACTATAATCCTAGGGAGAGTATATTCTTAAGTGTGGATCAAATGGTGGAGATGACCATGACGCCTTATCAGTATACGTATCAAAATCCAATCAATTATACCGACCCTACGGGTATGATTCCAGGAGATCCTGAGAATGGTGAAACTAGATCTACATCTTCAGGAGGTACAGAAGTTTATGATGACGGAAGCTGGCATAAAACAATTGATCCTGTTGTAGTAGAAGGTAAACGAAGATCTTCAGGTAATCTAGCTGCGCGTTTATATGGTGGTGAAAATGGATCTGCAACTACCCGATTGCAACAAGCTATACGCTCTGATCCAGCGACAAGAGATATAGATCGGACATTAGCTGAAACTATATCTTGGATTCCAGGGGCAGAATCTATGGAATTGCAGAATGCGTATGAAGATTATGAGAATGAAGATTATTGGGGGGCAGGGTTTTCAGCGTTTGCCTCAATTCCGCTAGTTGGTAAATTAGGTAAACTGTTTAAGTTAGGTAAATCTAATATTGGAAAAACAGCGGTTAAACTAGGTGCTGGTGTCATGACAAACTTAGGTGAAACACTTGGTAAGTTTGCTGTTCCTAAATACTATACTTATATTACTAAAGGAGGAAAAGGCGTATATGTGTCACCTCATGCAATGAAACATTTAGAAGAATTAGCGGAGCATGGTGCAGGAAATCCTCGTTATTTAAGACTTCTTGGACAAGTACACTTACAATCTATTAATTCTGCTATTGATGATATATTATCTCAAGGAGCTATTCAGTACAATAAAATGTATATTTCGGGAGGTAGTGAAATTATGTTTGGAGCACCTAGGGCTTTTGGAGAGTTACCCGCAGTGAAGCATTTTAGATCAATTCATTAATTTTTTATTATGATAAAAGTAAAATTAGAATTATTGGCAAATTTACCTAAATCCAATATTGAGGTATATGATAATATTAATAGAATTCCCCTTTTACTAACAGTGGATACTTCAATGCATAAGGAAGAATCTATATATTGTAGAAACTTAAATGGTGAAAATTTTCTAGAATTATGGTTTAATAAGAGAGATAAAAAATTAAAGGAAGTCGATTTATTAGCCTTACAGGAAAACACAGTGAAAATAGTTGAGAAAATAAACTTACCTGAAGACAATAGTTATTATAGTTGCTTTATTGAGATTAATGAAAGTGTTTTAGAGTTTTCTTCTCCTATGATTATTCTTAGAAGTGACGTATCAATTAATATATTATTTAAATCCATAGAGGAGTATAATATTACTTATCATTATTTAACTAAAGAATGCTATATAGGAATAACTCCTGATAATTATTTAATATCGGTAGGATTATCTTTAGGAAAAGAACAAATTGTTAATATATTTGGTTTTTGAATAAACTAAGATACACAAAACTTCTCGCAGTTGTAGATAGTACTCAAAATATTAGACAAATATTACAGTAAATATTTAAAAAGAAAGCGACCGATTAATCGGTCGCTTTTTGTTTTCAAGGTTCTTTATTGAGCAAATCCAGCCATTCCAGTTCGTCTTTAGGGATAAGGGAGCGGATAAGTTGCAGGATGTTGTAGATGTCCCATTGAGTGTGTTCGGTGTAGTTGGGGAAAGAGATTTCCGCCAGTAAGGCTGTTTGAGTAATTTTACAGAGGGATTTGAGGGTGAAACCTAAGTTTTCGTAGTCAGGAATGGATTTGAGTTTTTGTAAAGTAACTAAGAAGTCTTTAAGGTTAAGTTTTTGGTTTGAAGACTTGTTTTGGGTTGTCATGGTAAAAAGGGATTAAGGGTTAAAAAATAGGCAGGTCGCTGACAACCCATTCTACGAAGTAGAAAAGTCTCAGGACTTTTATTCGAATTTTAGCTTAAAATAGTATCTTTGGCAGGTAAAAGAGTTGATTGAAATAGTTTACTGAAGCCTTTTTTGGTTATTCAAACAGTAAAAAGAGTTTTTTAGAAAAAAGTAAAAACTGAAAGAATAAATCCTTTCGAATGTAACGGTAAGGAGTTGGGTGAGGAAACAGGTCTTTATTATTACGGAGCGAGATACTATAATCCGAGAGAGTCTGTGTGGTTATCTACCGATCCATTAAGCGGTTATAATCCTATGATGGAGTTTGAACATTATATTGATGGTGAGCATAACGGAGGAGTATATAACTCGTTTAACCATAATACCTATGGATATTGTTATCAGAATCCGGTGCTTTATGTAGATCCGAATGGGAAACAGAGTGAATTCTTTAAAAATAAGTGGGATAAAATTAAGCAAGGTTTTAGTAATAAGAAATCACAAATAGCTAATGATTTGAGTAATAAAAAATTACAATTAGCTAATGATTTAGTTAAAAAGCATCAAGCCAATGAAGATAAAATAATGGCATATTCAATAGCTATGGATGTTCTGATTGAGACTACAGAATATGGAGAATGGGTTACAAAAGCAAGAGAGAAAATAGTTAATACTTATGGAGATAATGATATGAAGAAGGCTAATGAAGTCTATAGTAAGGTTATAAGTACATTAAAGGATGTAAAAGAAGCAATAGAAGGAAATATAAATTCTGAAGATAAGTCTAAAAAGATGGTGCTAGATAAATCAGATAAGAAGCAAAAGAAATTAGATAGGTATATCTATATTACTGTAGCTAAGTTAGGTGTAAAGACTATAGGTTTACAAGTAGAAAATAAGACAATAGAAGAAACTGTTAAGAAACTTGATAAGAAAACTTATGATAATAAGTTAGATAATAAACCTAAAGATAGTACATTTGGAGGAGCAGGCTCTAGTGGTAAATATCAAAATTAAATTTATGAAAAAAATATTAGTTTACTTAGGTATAGGACTAGGTGTAATTTTTCTTTTTGTTATATTTTTTACGAGGATGTACATTAACAACATCGAATCTAATATGAAGGAGAAATTGATTAATGTAGAAGATAGCTGGAGTAAATTTTACGAGCTTAGAAATAAAAGGATTGCTATATTATATAGTATTGTAAACACATATGATAAAAGTAATATAAGTGCAGATAGTTTATTGTTAGTAATAAAACAAGTGAAGCAATTAAAAAATGATAGTTGTTCTCTAAGTTTTGTTTTTGGTGAGTACGAAGTTAATAGAGAGTATTTGAAGTTATTAAAGCATGAAAATATAGACTCGTTAAAGGTATCGAAAAGAATAAAAATTAATACAGAAGAATTAAATAAATTAAAAGATATTTATAACGAAAATGTTAAAGATTATAATACTTATATAATTAGACTACCTAATAACTTCATTGCTAAAAAAGGGGAATATTATCAAAAAGAATATTTTGGTATTACTTATGGAATATATAATAGAGACCCTATTAAGAAACGAGAGGAATCATTTAAAATGTTAAAAGATTTCTTCTAGATTAAAATTTGAGTTAGCATAATTTAATTAATAAAATTCTTAATTAAATAAAAAACCAAGAACCCCGCACTTAGCGGGGTTCTTTCTTTTACGGCTCTTTATTCAGCAAATCCAACAACTCCAGTTCATCTTTAGGAATAAGCGAGCAAATAAGTTGCAGGATGTTGTAAATGTCCCATTGGTTGTGTTCCGTGTAATTTGGAAAAGAGAGGTCGGCTAATAAAGTGGTCTGCGTAATTTTACAGAGGGATTTAAGAGTAAAGCCAAGGTTTTGATAATCTGAGATGTTTTTAAGTTTTTGTAAAGTAACTAAGAAGTCTTTAGGGTTAAATATTTGGTTTGAAGCATCGACTTTTTTGTTGTCATAGTAAAAAGGGATCAAGTCAAATAAAAAGGCAGGTCGCTCCAAATAAATTTTACAGTGTAGAAAGGTCTCAGGACTTTTATTCAAATTTTAGCTTTAAATAGTATCTTTGGCAGGTAAAAGAGTTGATAGAAATAGTTTACTGTTGCTGTCTTTAAATATATTTACAGGAGTAAGAGTTTTTTAGAAAAATGTAATAGCAGTTTGTATATTCTTTATTTTTCAATATAGGTTAATGATCGAAATTTAAATAACAAACTATTACAAATTAATCAACATTAATTTTATGAAAAAAATATTATTTTTAATACTTTGTTTAAGTATGAGTTTTTGCAAGAATATGGAGGTGAAAGAATATGTTGTTCCATGTGGTTTTGAAGGGCCTTTTGTAGTTTTTTTTAATGTTGAAGATGGAGTGGATATTCCATCGGTTAATGGAAGGAATAGTTTTACAATACCGTCTAACGGAATTCTTTTTGTGAGAAATAAATTTGACAATGATGGTTATTATGTTGAACATTATAGGATTTGTGATGGGATAAAGTTGGAAGTGCCAAATGTAGGGTATTTACGATATAATAAATTGTTTACAAAAAATGATTCCGTTTTTAATTTTGATGGAGTATCAGTTTCTACGGAAATGGCAGATAATAAGAGTTATAAAGTCAAAGCTTTTATGGGCTATATTGGAAAAGATACACTTCAAGCGGCTGAATATAAAATGCGGGGTCGGGCAAATAAGATCTTTGATTCCATATCGCAGATAATATTAGATAAACGTTTGTTAAATGATTAGTTTAAGTATAAATAAAATATTCAATTGTAAATAAAAGCCCCGTTTCATAGCTGTTTTTTTTGTTTTACTATTCTTTATTAAGTAAATCCAAGAATTCCAGTTTATATATAGAAATAATTGAATGAATGTTGCAAATGTTTCAATAAGTGTCTTTAGTGTAGTTGGGGAATAAAATTTTATTTAGTAGTACATTTTTGTGAAATTTACAGCGGGATTTAAGGATAGGAGTCTTTAGGAATATACGTATAATAATTTGATGAAACCTATAGATAAGTAGAATTTTTTTCACCAGTACATATAATTAGCTCTTTTGATTTTTCAATGAGGTAAATGATGACGATGAAACGGTTACCATTGGTTTTATATAATTTAAAATAATAAAATGGTTATCAGATAACAATTTATTCTCAGTATCAAATATTAAAAAAAATAAGAAGTTACGTCTCATCAATACTATAAATTCATATGGACACAAAAACTAAAATAAATACATTATTATTGGTATTACTATTGTTGTGTTGTAAATCTTGTTGGGGAGTTGATGAAAAAATGAAGGAGGAAGCTTTAGTTCAAGATTTTAAAATTATAAATTTGAATCAGAATGAATATGATTTAGTCTTAAAAGAGGGTGACGGTGTCTATACTTATATTGATAGACAATGCCAGGAATTATTTTTTGATTCATTAAACCTATATGTTAAATCAAGATCAACAGATAGTTTATCAAAATATAGTCATATAAAATTGTTTCAAGATCGAAATCATAAATATATTAGAAACAAGATAGAACAAAAAGAATATTATTTAAGAAAAAAAGAATGCAATAATTGTTTAATTAAACAATGGGAGAATCTCCCTCTCGCAAATTAGACTGCTCTAAAAATAGATACAAATATTCAGTAAATATTAACAAGAACAAACCCGATACATATCGGTCGTTTTTTTTACTCTTTATTCAATAAATTCAGTAGCTTCAGTTCATCCTTAGGGATAAGAGAACGAACAAGCGCAGAGATATTGTAAATGTCCCATTGAGTGTGTTTTATGTAATTGGGGAAAGAAAGGTGTGATAGCTGAGTAGTTTAAGTAATTTTACAGAGGGATTTAAGAGTAAATCCAAGGTTTTGATAATCTGAGATGGTTTTAAGTTTTTGTAAAGTAACTATGAAATCTTTAGGATTTAGTTTTTCATTGGATGACTTGTTTTGTGTTTGCATAGTAAAAAGGGATTAAGTTAAATAAAAAGGCAGGTCGCTGCAAATAAATTTTACAGTGTAGAAAGGTCTCAGGACTTTTATTCAAATTTTAGCTTTAAATAGTATCTTTGGCAGGTAAAAAGTTGATTGAAATAGTTTAGTGTAGCCTTGTATGGATGTTTGAACTGGAGTAAGAGTTTTTTAGAAAGAAATAATACCCAAAGGAAAAAATCTTTTCTTATGTAAGGGTAAGGAGTTGGATGAGGAAACAGGTCTTTACTATTACGGTGCAAGATACTATAATAAGAGAGAGAGAGTGTGTGGTTATATACCGATCCATTAAGTGGTTACAATCCGATTATGGAAGTTGAGCATTATATCGATGGTCAGCATAAAGGAGGAGTTTATAACTAGTTTAACTTAAATTCTTACGGATACTGTTGTCAGAAAATAAGTTTATTACTTTATGGAGAACTGATAAAGGAGTAAATATAATTCCTTGAAAATATAATAGTTTCTTTCCTCCAGAGAATAATTATGTATTGACAACAAATAGAGAACATACTGTAGGAGTGAAAACATATTAGGAGGCGGTTAGAGAGATTCGGGAAAGTCAGATGAAACGACCTATATCTTTTGGTTTAAATAAATTTTAATTAAATAATTATGAAAAATGTAATAAAATTTTTAATTTTATTCTTTATTTTTATAGGGTGTTTTTTATTGTATTTAGTACAAAAAAGAGAGTATTATCAGATATCAGATAAGTATGTTACTGTATGGAAGACATCAGGAGGTTGTTATTTAATTCCAGGTAAATATAGGAGTTGGTTTATACCTAAAGATAATTATATAAAAACTAGTAATATGAATGCAATTACTATTATTATAGATAAAAATTCAAATTATGATTATATTATTTCAAATGATTATAATAAAGAATTAAAAATTATAATGAGTGATTATAAAATTAGGTATTATGGATATAAACAAAGAGATGAATTTGTCAAAGAATATTATAAAGACAATAAATTAAAACTAGGATTAAAATGTGAACCTATAGATATAAGTGAATTATAATACCAATCGGCAACTTTAAAAAGTTGCCGATTTTTTGTTACTCCTTATTCAACAGATCCAGCAACTCTAGCTCGTCTTTAGGAATTAGTGAGCGCATGAGTTGGAAGATATTGTAAATGTCCCATTGGTTGTGTTCCGTGTAATTAGGGAACGAGAGGTCGGCTAATAAAGCGGTCTGTGTAATTTTACAAAGGGATTTGAGGGTAAAACCTAAGCTCTCGTAGTCGGGAATGGATTTTAGTTTTTCAAGAGAGACTAAAGATTCTTTAAGGTTTGGTTTTAGTATGAAGGCGTTATAGTAAAAAAAATAGTTAAGATTAAGAAATAGGCAAGTCGCTGATAACGAATTCTATTTAGCAAAATGAATCCAGAACTTGTAAATTAGGTTAAATCTGAAAAAAAGCATTTTTTAATGAAAAAAGTTGATTGAAACAATTATTGCCTTTAGTTATAGATAATAATAAAATACGATGTATAATATCTCCAAAATTTATTTATATTAATTTTTTGGTATATTGATTTATATATAATAAAATATGTTAAATATAACATTGTTTAATAAGAAAATAAATTATATAATGATAATAAATATATTTATATATACTTTTGTAGAGGCCTTATGAAATAGACTGTCAATTAAAATAACAGTAGCGTATGTTAAGTGTAGCATTATAGCATAATGTTTCAATTTAGATTCGATGATCAAGCTAAAGAATATGAAAGATCTTACTAAGTATTTCCTTGATGCTATTAATAGCAATTTATATTGGAAACATGATATGTTTTTTGATGCAGTTAATTTATTACAATTAAATAAATATACTATTTCATTTTGGCTTAATGAGGAAAATTGGGCTATTATAAATTTGGAAGATAAAACAATAGGATATATGTGGATTAATTATCCCTTATTATTTGTGCTAAATGAATATATCGCTGATATACTTACTTTATTAGATAGTAGCCAAATTACTATTGTGGGAATTAAGAGTTTACAAAAGAAAGAATTTAAAGTAGATTATAATCTGCTGAAAGATTATTTAGACTATGGATTTGATAGTAAATGTTTTTCAATAGAGGATTTGTGGTTTTATACTAATAGTATATAAATTTAGCTTGATAATTTTTAATTAGTTATTGACTTATCTAAACCCTTATCATCAAGCATGTTTTTTAGTTTTTTAAGATTGCCTGATCAATAAATCCAACAATTCAATTTTATCTTTAGGGATAAAGCGGAAGAGGAATTACTATTTTTTTGTTATATTCGGTTTAGCTTTGAAAAAATGTTTTCGTAAATAAAGCAATATGAGTAATTTTAGATAAGGATTTGACGGAATAACCTAAGTCCTCATAATCCGAAATAGTTATAAGTGTTGCAAAAGTAATAGCACTAGAGTTTTAGTTTGAATTCTTAGTTTATATGTGAAGTTTATATTGAAATGAGTAGTATTAATCATAATTGTAAAGTTTGTGGATTGTATATAGAAGATTTTCCGTGGGGTGAAAATGGTGATAGCCCTACATATGAAATTTGTCCCTGTTGTGGAGTAGAATTTGGAAACGAAGATTATACGGTAGAATCAATCAATGAATATAGGGATAAATGGATGAATGAGGGTTTTGAATGGTTCAATTCGAAAGAAAAGCCTAAGAGCTGGAATAAAGAAGAGCAATTTGGAAATATTTTCAAAAGCTAATTGATAATTAATCTTGCATTAGTATAAATAATATTATTTTTAATAAGTGAATATCAATATCTTTTTATATTTTATTTATTCCATATTTAATATTTACAGTTTAAAAAAATAATTTTCGTCAATATAACACCCAGATCATTTGCATTTAAAAAAGATGCGCTTGGTTGAATATTAAATTAAAAATGATTAATGAACAAGATAAAAGAGAGTTATTTAATATCAGTAAAATTTATTTAGAACTAATTTTACACGAAGAATCTGTGCAGGAAGAGTTATTATCCTTTTATCAAGCAACCCCTGGAGATTTAACATACGAAGTAATTCAGATTAGCAAAGTTATTTATCATACTATAATTCCCACACCATCTATCCACATTAAGATTAATATTAATTTAAGCACTAGGATAATCGGGTATTATTCAATTTATTTAGATAATCAGCATAATTTTTTAGATGAGTTCTTTTACTTTAAGTAATTTACATTTATTGTTTAATATTCATTTTATTTATATAACCACTATAAATGTCAAATTTATATTTAAAGCCAGAAGGTAGGATTTAGCGTTTATATAAGAAATTTTTATGCAGTATGGTGCAATATAAAAATATCAGATATAACAAAAAATAATTATATCACGTGTAAAAGTGAGTATGATGCTAAGAAAAGCCTAAAGAAATATTATTTGATTTTTGTGTATAAAAATATTATGAACCTTTTTCAAGGTGATTAAAAAGCTTTAATGGTATATATATATAACATTAAAGTAAAATCAACATGAAACAGTATTCAGAACCGTCAGACAAACAATTTACGAACGACATTATTAAAGGCTCCCCTAAACAAGTAGAAGCTTGGTTGAGTTTTGATGAAGAGATTCACAATGTAGAATCTGCGATACCCTCAAAATACAAAGAGCTAATATCTATAGCAGTAGCATTAACAACACAATGTCCCTATTGTATAGAAGTTCACACGAAAAAAGCAGTAGAAATGGGTATAAGTCAGCAAGAATTAACGGAAACTATTATGATTACGGCAGCTCTACGCTCCGGAGCAGCTATGGGATATGGACTTTTATCAATGAAATTTTTTAAAAACATAGAAAAATAGACCTCACTAAGAAGATGAATAATACAAATTATTCATCTTCAACTTTACGTTTAGCTTTCTTTAATTGTTGAATACACTTATATTTTTGATTAGAAGCACTATGTTTATTCTTCCATCCCATTTTTGTCATTAACTTTTCAATAGGTTGATTATAAAAGAAAATAGCTTTAAGTAATTTTTGACAATGATTAGAGATATGGCTCAACCATAGCAATACCTTATTCTCCTTAGTTAGATTGTTACTTGCTTCAGGAAAAAACTCAATACTATGTTTATCATCAAATGATTCTTTTCGAAAAAAATGATTGTCTCTTAAACGTTTTAACCAAATATTTTTGGCAATAGCAAAAAGAAAAGTAGATAAAGTAGAAGTGAGTATAAAATCTGGATTTCTGATTTTTTGAATGAGAACTAGGTAAGACTCATGAAAGACATCCTGAGCATCTTCCATATTTCCGTTGTTTCTCATAATATAACGTGCTACAGCAGAGAAATTTTTATTGTAAAATGATTTCGGCAAGTAACTTTTATCGGCTCTTATATTAGTAATGATTTCTTGATCCATGTTTCAATAAATAGTATAGTTCTATTTCAAGATAGTTCATACCATAAACTTAAAATTATCACCCATATTGCATTTTAAATTTATTTATAAGTTTTTAATTAAATTTAGAATATTTAAAGACATATTTTATAAACAAAAAGTTAGCTCCCTGCTAAACGCTTTAAAATCAGTTAAATAAAATTAATGAATTTCTATAGTGAACGTTAAGAACTAACTAAACGTAACAACAGGAGCTAATTATTACTAATGGTTTTGTAAATATAGGATGAATACTATCAAGAGAATTTGCCTACATAAAAAGGTGTAATATACATATTCATTTATATAAATAAAGATGCTGCAGTCTTGGTAAAAATCAGCAGTTACTTATAAATAAATATTTTGGAGTCAGCATAAGTTTCAGAGGTTATTGAATTTAAAATAATTGGATGCTAAAATAAATGTAATTAAATCAAAAAAGCAATTAACTGATTGAAAGTTAATTGCTTTTTATTTTGGTACGGATGAAGGGAATCGAACCCCCACGCCTCACGGCACTAGATCCTAAGTCTAGCGTGTCTACCAGTTCCACCACATCCGCATGTCTTGGTTTTGGACTGCAAATATACACTTATTTTCTAAATCAAAAAATATTTGGAGTAAAAAATATAGTAAAAAAAATAAATATTCAGGAGGTGTTCGCGTAAATATTTATAAATAAGATATATACTGACTAAAGTGAAACTTATCGTAGGAGTTGCAGTTAAAAAAAAGTTTCTTTAAAAACAAGATGTATTAAAAAATGGGAAACAATCAGATACTTCTTTTATCTTAAATAGAATAATAATGAAATATAAGCTAATTTATAAAATGGAAGTAGGAGAACTTAGTAAAGAATAGTTGATTGAAAAAACGATAAATATCTTTACTTATGTAAGAGCATTTCTTAAGATGTAGGGTAAATCTTATTTAAAGTTATAATTAAAGAAAGGAGCTATAAGGGAATGGTTGAAATTTATCTTATTGAGATAAAAACAATCCAGATACAAATATATATTTAAGAACTTCTATTTTTTTGAATCTTAGGTTAAAAGAAAAATAATTGAGGATTTTCTTATTTAAAACAATTCTAGATAGCGTCAGAACAGGGTAAAAGTCAGATTTAATTTTTTTAACTAAGATCCATTATTGTATATTTGCACTCTAACACAAAAACATAAAATGGACGCAAACAGCGTAAAATCTAATAATGTAGTGGTTTTTAGTGAAGAAACCTTAACGAAGGTAAATAAGATCATAGCCAGATATCCGGAAGGGAAGCAGAAATCTGCTCTTATTCCAGTATTGCATTTGGCACAAAAAGAATTTGATGGTTGGTTAGATGTTCCCGTAATGGATTATGTAGCATCTCTCTTATCCATTACACCTATAGAAGTATATGAAGTTGCAACTTTTTATACCATGTTTAATATGCAGCCGGTAGGCAAATATGTGTTAGAAGTTTGCAGAACCGGACCATGTATGTTAAATGGAAGTGATCAAATCATTGAGTATATCAAAGAAAAACTACAAATAAAAGAAGGTGAAACCACACAAGATGGTTTATTTACCCTGAAGCCCGCTGAATGTTTAGGAGCATGCGGATATGCGCCTATGATGCAGATAGGTAAGTTCTATCACGAACACCTTACCAAAGAAAAAATAAATGAGATTATAGATCTCTGCAGAGCGGGAAACATAGCAATTGATTAGAAAAAAATAGACAGCTTACACCAATGAGCAATAAGTTATTACTTAAAAATAGCAAAGTAGAAGGCATCAAAACATTTGAGGTTTACAGAAAACATGGAGGATATGTAAGTGCGGAAAAAGCCTTGAAAATGTCTCCGGATGAAATTTTGGAAGAAGTCAAGACCAGTGGCTTACGAGGAAGAGGAGGAGCAGGGTTTCCTACAGGTATGAAATGGAGTTTCTTAGCTAAACCGGAAGGAATACCTCGTTACTTAGTAGTCAATGCAGACGAGTCAGAACCCGGAACATTCAAAGACCGGTATCTTATGGAGTATATTCCACATATACTTATAGAAGGGATTTTGATTTCATCTTATTGTTTAGGGGCCAATACATCCTATATATATATAAGAGGGGAATACTCATGGATTCCTGATATATTGGAAAAAGCAATTGAAGAAGCTAAAGCGAACGGTTTTCTTGGTAAAAACATAAAAAATACAGGATATGATCTTGAAATTTATGTACAAAGAGGAGCCGGGGCTTATGTATGCGGAGAAGAAACAGCCTTGTTAGAATCATTGGAAGGAAAAAGAGGAAATCCAAGATTAAAACCTCCGTTTCCGGCAGTAAAAGGATTATACCAGTGTCCAACAGTGGTAAATAATGTAGAAACCGTAGCCTCCATTCCATCAATAATAGAAATTACAGGAGCTGAATACGCTAAGTTAGGAGTAGGAAGATCTACAGGAACCAAGTTAATTTCTGCCTGTGGTAACTTAAATAAACCAGGAGTATACGAAATAGACTTTAACCTGAGTGTTGAAGAATTTATATATAGTGAAGAATATTGCGGAGGAATACCTAATGGTAAAAAACTCAAAGCATGTATTCCGGGAGGGTCTTCAGTACCTATTGTACCCGCAAGACTATTATTAAAAACGGCAGAAGGCGAACCTCGTTTAATGAACTATGAAAGTTTATCTGTCGGTGGATTTGAAACAGGAACCATGTTAGGCTCCGGTGGATTCATAGTGCTGGATGAAGATCAGTGTGTAGTACGGCATACCATGACATTAGCGCGCTTTTACAACCACGAAAGCTGTGGGCAATGTACGCCTTGTCGGGAAGGTACCGGATGGCTTTACAAAATTTTGAAAAAAATTGAAGAAGGCAGAGGTACTTACGAAGACATAGATCTTCTTTGGGACGTACAAAGAAAAATTGAAGGAAATACCATATGTCCGCTTGGAGACGCGGCATCTTGGCCGGTGGCAGCAGCCATTCGTCACTTTAGAGATGAATTTGAATGGCATATTAACAATCCAGAGTGCTTAACAAGAAACTATGGAATAGCAGACTATGCACAAGTATAAAAAATTAGTAAACAGTTTATTACTTTTTCTGTTAAGTTCATCATTAACATGGGTGTACGGACAAACAGACAAAAAAATTGCCCACAAAAAAGGCGAGTTCTACGCCTATTGGGGTTGGAATAGAGCCTATTACGGTAGATCTTCCGTACATTTCACAGGAAATGATTATAACTTTACCCTTCATGGTGTCAAAGGAGACGATAAGCCAATCGGCTGGAATTTTAATGACTTTTTAAACCCGGGAAGAATTACAATCCCTCAGGTGAACTATAGAATAGGATATTTCTTTAAAGATAACTGGGCTATCTCTTTGGGTATGGATCACATGAAATATGTGGTCAGACCCGGACAATGGGTCAAAGCCACCGGAAGTATAGAACGCCCCGGCTATGAAAACCAGATTGTGGAAGGAGAATCTACCTACCTAACCGATGAATTTCTGCATCTGGAGCATACCGACGGATTAAATTACCTCAATGTAGAATTGGAGTATTATCATAATTTCATTAAAGCTGGATTTTTCAAGCTAAATGGAATTGCCGGAGCAGGAGTAGGAGCTGTAATACCAAAAACCAATGCTACCCTGATGGACAAAGACAGACACGACAAGTTTCATCTCGCAGGCTATGGAGTAGACGCTAAAGTTGGCGCAGAGCTCCTTTTTTGGAAAATATTTTTTCTTAGAACAGAACTGAAAGAAGGTTTTATAGGCCTTCCAGATATAAGAACCAGTTCAGATAAATCAGATAAAGCATCACAAAACATATTATACCTTCAGTGGAATTATACCTTTGGAGTAAGCTGGCATTTCTAATGTAGTATTATAAAGAAAATGAGTGAAGAAGTAAGTAAAATAAAAGTAACAATAGATGGAGTAACAGTAGAAGTAGCTCCCGGAATTACTATTGTAGACGCTGCTCGTCAGATAGGAGGAGCCTCTGTGCCTCCGACAATGTGTTATTACAGTAAACTGGAAGGGAGCGGAGGACGTTGCCGTACCTGTTTAGTGGAAGTATCAAAAGGATCTGAAAAAGATCCGCGCCCTATGCCTAAACTGGTTCCTTCTTGCAGAACCAATGTTATGGATGGAATGGAAGTAAAAGTAATTACTTCAGAAAGAGTTGTACAGGCAGTTCAGGGAATAACCGAATTTTTATTAATCAATCACCCGCTCGATTGTCCTGTTTGCGATCAGGCAGGAGAATGTAAATTACAAGATTTAGCCTACGAGCACGGTTTAGAAAGAACCCGTTCTGAATTTCCAAGAAGAACATTTCAGCCTGATGATATCGGCCCTTATATAAAATTAAACATGAACCGTTGCATTCTTTGCGCGAGATGTGTCTTAGTAGCCAATCAGCTTACCAATCAAAGAAATCACGGAATACTTTTCAGAGGAGATCATGCAGAAATTAGTACGTATCTGAACAAAGCCATAACCAATGATTTTTCAGGAAACGTAATAGATGTTTGTCCCGTAGGAGCACTTACAGACAGAACTTCAAGATTTAAAAGCAGAGTATGGTTTACAGAGCCGGTTAATGCTACCTGTAAATGCGAAAAATGTAGCGGAAAAGCAGTTCTTTGGATGAAAGGAGATGAAATATTGAGAGTAACTGCCAGAAAAGATCAGTACAATGAAGTAGAAGAATTCATTTGTAACGATTGCAGATTCGAAAGAAAAGAACGCAAATATTGGAACATAGAAGGACCTACCCATATCAGCGATCATTCGGTAATATCGTTAAATCATTATGAATTACCATTGCCTAAAAACGATCCTCACTATTTAACAAAACAAAATAAAACAAAAACGATAGAATAAAATAATATGTGGTTTACAGTATCATTAGTGGTAATTCTCTTTATAATATGCCTTGGAGGAGCAGCTTATGAAACCTGGATGGAAAGGAAAGTGGCAGCACTTATGCAAGACAGGTTTGGACCAAGCAGAGCCGGTAAATTCGGTTTATTACAACCCCTTTGCGACGGAGGAAAATTATTTTTTAAAGAAGACTTTGTTCCTAGAAATGCAGAAAAGTGGCTGTTTATAATATCACCGGGTATACTAATGTTAATAGCATTAAGTACCGGTGCAGTAATCCCTTGGGGAAAATCCCTCTTTATAGCAGGAGTTTCTTATCCCGTACAGGTTGCCAGCATAGATGTCGGAGTACTTTACATAATGGGAATTGTTTCCATAGGAGTTTATGGGATTATGTTGGGAGGATGGTCTTCCAATAATAAATATTCGCTCTTAGGAGCCATAAGAGCTTCATCACAAATGATTTCGTATGAATTAGCTATGGGATTATCTCTCTTATCTATTATTATGATGTCCGGAACTCTTGATTTACGGGTTATGGTAGAAGAACAGGCAACCAATTTATATGGAATTTCATTTCTTAATGGTATGGCTTGGAATGTATTTTACCAGCCTTTAGCATTTATTTTATTTGTCACCTGTTCATTTGCTGAATTAAACCGTGCCCCTTTTGATTTGGCAGAATGCGAGTCTGAATTGGTTGGAGGATATCATACCGAATACAGCTCCATGAAATTTGGAACATTTCTATTCGCTGAGTACATCAATATGTTTATTAACTCAGCTTTAATTAGTACGTTGTTCTTTGGTGGCTACAGCTTCCCTTATATGAATAAACTTGTGGAGAACGGTTTAGGTGAAAACTGGATTGGAATAATCAGTATCCTTGCTTTTCTTCTTAAAATAGTATTCTGCGTATTCTGTTTTATGTGGGTAAGATGGACTCTTCCTAGATTCAGATACGACCAGTTAATGAGACTTGGATGGAGAATAATGATACCGTTAGCCATTCTTAATTTATTAATAACCGCTACGGTAGTAGTATTTACGTAATAATAAAAGTATAATCAGTTATACATAATTTATGCAACGATTAACCAATAGATCAAAAGTAGTTTCAAACAAAGAAATGAGCTTAAAAGAAAAAGCATATCTTCCTGCCATCCTTGGTGGAATGAAGATAACTTTAAAACATTTCTTTAAGAAACCAGTTACTATAGCTTACCCCGAAAAGAAAAGAGAATTTAGCCCTGTATATAGAGGCCAGCACGTACTAAAAAGAGACGACCAAGGTAGAGAAAGATGTACAGCCTGCGGTTTATGTGCAGTAGCCTGTCCAGCAGAAGCTATAACTATGATTGCCGCAGAAAGAAAACGAGGAGAAGAAAACCTGTACAGAGAAGAAAAATATGCCGAAAAATATGAAATTAACATGTTAAGATGTATATTTTGCGGACTTTGTGAAGACGCTTGTCCAAAAGAAGCTATTTTCCTTACTGATAGAATTGTGATGCCGGAGCCTAAAAGAAATAATTTCGTTTACGGGAAAGATCTCTTAGTCGAAACTTTGGAAAATAGAATAGACGTATCTCAACGACAAATAAAAAGTTATACAGTAGAAAAATAGAAATATGGAGGAAATTTTGTTTTATATAGTATCTGCATGCGCTATTATCAGTGCGTTCTTTGTAGTTTTCAGTAAAAGCCCCATGTACAGTATCATATCTTTGATTGTTACTTTTTTCTCCATTTCCGGTTTATACATCATGTTAAATGCACAGTTTCTTAGTGCTGTTCAGATTATAGTGTATTCAGGAGCCATCATGGTACTATTTCTATACGTATTAATGATGCTGAACCTCAAGCAAAAAGATGAACCTTTAAAAGGAAGTGGCTTTCAAATTTTGGCAGTTATCTCGGGAGGACTTGTTTTTATCGGTTTCATAGGAGCATTAAGAGGGTTTCAATCTATTGACCTTCCGGTTTCACCGGACAGTCAGATAGGGTTAACTAAAAATTTGGGATACCTGCTTTTCAGTGAGTACGTATTACCTTTTGAGTTAGCAGGGATACTGTTTTTATCAGCTCTCGTAGGAGCCGTAATGATAGGAAAAAGAGACTTATAACAATACAAATTTAATTTCTTGAAATAAACAAAAGAAATGGTAAACAGTTTATTACAAAGCATACCGATAGATTATTTTATTTATTTATCTACATTACTCTTTTGTATAGGAGTAACAGGAGTACTGGTAAGAAGAAACGCAATCATTATTTTAGGTTGTGTGGAACTTATGTTAAACTCTGTTAATTTATTATTAGCTGCATTTTCCGCATATAAAGGAGATGCAGACGGACAAATTTTAGTATTTTTTATCATGGTTGTTGCTGCAGCTGAAGTTGCAGTAGGTTTGGCAATTATAACCATGCTGTACAGAAATACACGTTCAGTAGATGTAAGTTTATTTAATAGATTAAAGGGATAAATAATGGAAAACATAATATATTTAATACCAATTTTACCCTTACTAGGGTTCGCAATTTGCGGGATTTTTGGAAGTAAATTACCTAAAAACATAGTAGGAGTTATTGCAAATCTGATGGTTTGGGTACCTTTCTTCTTATCCGTATATCTATTTATTAACTTTACAGGCCCGGCTCCAATTAAAGCAGAAGCATTTACCTGGTTTGCCGTGGATAATTTTAAAGTTAATTTTTCCTTTCAGATAGATCAATTATCTTTAGTAATGATGATGATTGTTACCGGAATAGGCTCACTGATACATTTGTATTCCATAGGGTATATGCATGACGATAAAGGTTTTTATAAATTTTTTGCCTACCTGAATCTTTTCATATTTTCCATGCTTTTGCTAATTATGGGAAGTAATTTTTTGATCCTTTTCATAGGATGGGAAGGGGTAGGATTTTGTTCATATCTTTTAATCGGATTCTGGTTTAAAAATAAAGAATATGGGTACGCTGCAAGAAAAGCTTTTGTTATGAATAGAATTGGTGACTTAGGGTTACTGATAGGAATATTTATGCTGGCATATTATTTTGGAAGTGTTGAATTTACCGATATTGCTGCAAAAGCAGGTATGTTCAAATCCAATGATACCGTTCTTATAGTGGCAACACTCTTTTTGTTTATAGGGGCTATGGGTAAATCAGCTCAGATACCTTTATACACTTGGTTACCTGATGCGATGGCAGGTCCTACTCCCGTTTCAGCGTTAATACATGCGGCTACAATGGTTACCGCAGGTATTTATTTGGTTATACGTTCCAATGCTATATACAGCCTGGCTCCGTTTACATTGGATTTTATTATGTATATTGGATTGGCTACCTCTATACTGGCTGCATTTATAGGATTACGTCAAAACGATATAAAGAAAGTATTAGCATACTCAACAGTATCACAGTTAGGTTTAATGTTTGTCGCCTTAGGCGCAGGAGCCTACACTACCGCTTTGTTTCACGTAACTACACATGCTTTTTTCAAAGCACTTCTATTCCTCGGAGCAGGAAGCGTTATACATGCGATGGGTGGTGAACAGGACATGAGATATATGGGCGGTTTAAAAAAGAAAATTCCGGTTACCTACTGGACATTTTTAATTGCTACTCTGGCTATTTGCGGTGTACCTCCATTAGCGGGTATGTTTTCTAAAGATGAAATTTTAGTAGCCATTTGGCAAAAAGATAAATTAGTTTGGGGGTTAACTCTCTTTTCAGCAGCACTAACCTGTATATACATGTTCCGCTTATTGTTTTTAACCTTTTTCGGAGATTTCAGGGGAACCGAAGAACAGAAAAAACATGTACATGAAAGTCCTTCTGTAATGACAATTCCTTTAATAATTTTAGCTATATTAACCGTTTTCGGCGGAGCTCTTAATCTACCTCACTATTTAGGTGAAAATATTTCCCAAAAACTGGCTCATTGGTTACAACCTATATACGTAGGTATTCACGCACATGAAGAGCCACCATTCTCTACCGAAATGATATTGCTGGCAGTAACTTTATTGGTAATTGCACTTGTAGCTGCATTGGTATATAACAAATATGTAGTGAAAAAAGCCCAGCCTGTCATTGTGGAAAACATGACCGGATGGGAAAAAGCTTCAGCAAAAGCAGCTTACGTAAACGAACTTTACAACGAAGTTATAGTTAATCCGGTATTGGCATTAGGAAGATTTTTCAAAAATATAGTTGATAAATATATAATCAATGGAATTGTAGAAGGTACAGCCCGTGCAGTTCAGGGATGCGGTAGTTTGCTAAGAATGGTTCAAAACGGAAATGTAGAATATTACGTTTTAGCAATGTCTTTGGGTATTTTTATACTACTCTTAGTAGCTGGATATTTAAGTTAATAATAAAGTAAAAATAAAGTAAACACATATAATGTTAGTTTTAGCAATTCTACTCTTACCGATAATCGGATCAGGATTATTATTTGCCTTGAAAGGCACATTTTCAAAATATATAGCATTAGCTGTGTCATTGGTGCAGTTACTGCTCACAATTTTCCTTTGGCATAAGTTTAATATAAACGATACAGAAGCCTGTCAGTTATTATTGGAACAGCCAGCCTCAGTACTACCAATGCTGTCAAACATCCATTTCGGTGTCGATAGCTTAGGAATCTTAATGGTTTTATTAACCAATGTTTTAGTACCTATTATAATTTATTCAGGCTTAAATGATGAAAGACCCTCAGTTTTTTATGCTCTGATATTATTTATGCAATTTGGTCTGATTGGGATCTTTACATCTATGGACGGATTGTTATTCTATATATTTTGGGAAGTAGCACTTATTCCTATCTGGTTTATATGTGGAATGTTTGGCACAGGAGAAAACAGGTTAAAAATAAACTTAAAGTTCTTTATATATACTTTTTTTGGATCGCTATTTATGCTTGTAGCCTTAATATATGCCTATTTACAAGCAGGATCATTCGATCTGGCTAAATTATATCAGGCAAATTTATCACCAGAATCTCAGATATTTATCTTTTGGATGTTATTTTTAGCCTTTGCAATAAAATTACCAATTTTTCCTTTTCATACATGGCAGGCAGATACCTACTCAATGGCACCTACACAAGGATCTATGCTTTTGTCAGGAATCATGCTAAAAATGGGTGTTTTCGGAATTCTTAAGTTGTTACTACCTTTAGCTCCCGAGGCTGTTGCTGGTTCTTCAGGTATCATTGCATTGGTATTATCTATTATAGGAATAGTATATGCTTCATTAATTGCTGTAGTACAGACAGACATAAAAAGATTGATAGCATTTTCGTCTATGGCCCACGTAGGCTTAATTGCTGCGGGTATTTTCTCAAGTGCGATTATAGCTTTAAATAAAGGTTCAAATCTGGCAGGAATAGAAGGAGCTTCCATTCAGATGCTTGCTCACGGAATAAATGTTGTCGGGCTTTTTTATGCTGCTGATATATTAATTAAAAGGTTTGGAACCAGAGATCTTACTAAGATGGGAGGACTGGCTACAAAAGCTCCCTTTTTCGCAGTTTTATTTATGATTATCTCTCTTGGTACTATGGCAGTTCCATTAACAAATGCCTTCATCGGAGAATTTTTACTTCTAAAAGGAATTTTTAATTTGTCAATTGCCGGAGCTGTTATAGCTGGTTTAACATTGATTTTATGCGCCGTATATACCACTAAAATGTATGGTATGTCTATGTTTGGTACAGGGAATGAAGAATTTTTGAGTAAACAAAAAGATATCGCTTTACAACCTAAAATTGGGCTTATAGTAGTTGCAATTTTAATCTTAGTTATGGGAGTTTATCCACAGCCTTTGCTTACTTTATCTACAGAAACGGCTACTCAGGTATTAAGCTTATTAATTAAATAAATATTTAAATAAATAAAAATAATAAAAACGGAAACAGTGTATACTGTTTCCGTTTTTAATTTTATACGAGAATAAAGAAAGTGGGTATAATCTCTAATAATCTAGATAGTAAGAGAGTTTATTGAATAGGAAATACTAGTAAGATATAAAAATCTTAAATTATCTTTATACATGCATTGGTATCTGTCGGAAAATTAAAAAAATAGTGTTTATATTTTTTAATCTAAATAATCAGGTATGTAATTATAAATATAATTATTGACTGAAAGATATGTTTTCTAACGAGTATGATCTTAAGATATTTAAAACTATTTCTGATTTTATATTTTAACAAGATCAGGTCATCAACTTTCATAAATTTTTCAGGTCAGATAGGCGTACAAAAAATTATAGCTATAATAATTTACTAATTCATTTTTTGAAACGTTGCCGAAAAGTTGAATATATATTTTTTTCTATAATAAATATAACAATATTAGAAACTAGGCATTTACTACCTTAGGATAATTTTATTTTATAATTATTGAAATTTATAAAAATTTAATAATTTAAGAGCATTATTAATAGCGTAATAATTATTTGTTGACTTTCTTTGTTTTTTTAGTATTAGATCTAAAAATTGTAACTTTGCATTTTTATAAATTATAAGTCTATATTTTATGAATTTACAAAAAATATGGGATAATATCTCGGATATAGGAATAGAACATGAAGAAGATGAAAAAATTGTTTATCGTGTTAGATTATTAAATCAATATATATTTATTGTCTTTTTGGTTTTTTTTATTCATGCATTGCATAATTTCTTATACATAAAAGATATGTATTCGGGAAATGTTTTAATGTATTTATCAATGTTTTTTTTGATAGCGCTTTTTATACCTGTAAAATTAAAAAGTTTTCGTTTTCTGGTTTTTTCAGTTTTTCTATTACTCATATGGGTTATTTTTTTTTATGAATCTTATTCAAATAATGAATCCGGAATTTATTTTTATTATTTTCCATTAATATTGGCACTTCCATTTATTTTTGATTTCAAGACTGATTATATATACATGATAATTATTGTTTTACTTGTCTTGATGTCAATTTTAATTAATATTGTAACCGAATATTCTTGGTTTATTAATGATGAATTAACCCATTCAATAAAAAGAAATACCACCTTTATATCAGCATCTATCAGTGGAATGATTGTTATTGTTGATTTAGTCTTCATTATAAAGAAAAATTATATTATACATAAACTATATGAGGAAACTTTTCAAAAAGAGCTTCAATTAGAAGAACAAAAAAAACAGCTATTGTTGCTATCTGAAAAAGGAGTTATAAACTCAAAACAAAAATTAATACAGTTAGCAATTAATAATGATTCTTCTTTTTTTTCAACCTTTTCTGAAGTATATCCTTCATTTTTTTCGGGTTTATTAAAACTGGATCCGGACTTATCAGTTGCAGAATTGGAATTTTGTGCCTACACTAAACTAGGTTTTTCCATTAAAGAAATAGCTACGTATAAATACATTTCAATTAGAGCTGTGGAAGCTAGAAAATACAGAATACGTAAAAAATTGAATTTTGCTACAGGAAAAGAATTAAATGCCTGGATTTTAGATTTTGATATAGATAGCAGAATATAATTAATATGTATATTAATTTTCAGTAATATAATTTTTTTACCTCTTTAAGAAATTTTGAATTCTCAACATAACACGTTTTAAATATTTAATAATCAGTAATTTATTAAAGTGAGTGTTTTTGAGTGTTATTTTTGAGTGCATTTGTATGTAGTTGTGTGAAGGTTTAAATGGTTCATTTTTATTTTAGAATTTCATGTCTGTTATATTTTTGTCCGCTCAAATGGTAGAACGACCATTACTATAAAACATTATCTATATAAAATGAAATTCAACTTTTTTTAAAATGAAAAAATTAGCTCTTATTTTAACAATTGCTCTTACACATGCAATAAATGCACAGGTGGGGATAGGCACTGATATACCAGATACAAAATCTATTTTAGACATTACTTCAGTGGATAAAGGAATATTAATTCCAAGAATGACAGAAGTTCAAAGAGATAAAATTAAACCTGAAGATGCTCAGCAAGCATTAATGATTTATAATACCTCCGAAGATTGTTTCAATTATTGGAATTTAATAGAAAATAAATGGGCAAGTATTTGTGGTGCTTTGGGTAAAGCCCAGTTAAGCTGTGTAAGCTATAAAGTAGCAGGTACATTTGTAGAAGGACTTGAACTAACAGATTCCAACCGTATTTACTTAACTTTGAACGTAACAAAGCCAGGTTCATATTCTATTTCAGGAATAACAAAGAATGGATACAGTTTTTATGGTTCCGGCACTTTTCTGACAGCAGGACAAAATACTATTAAACTAGAAGGTCAGGGAACCCCTCTTAAAGCTCAGGTTGATGCAGTAACAATTTCCATTAACGGAGTAGAGGACACAACGGTTTGTACTCCTTCCGTAAAAGTAAATAGTTCTTATTCTAATTATTCGATAAGCTGCAAAAATTCGGTAGTCAATGGAGTATATAAACAAGGAACTTCATTAGATGGGGCCGGAGGAACTCATTATGTAACAATTTCTCTGAATGCGACATCTAGAGGTTCCTGGAATATAAAATCCAATACTGTAGATGGAATTTATTTTGAAGGTTCCGGAGAAATAACTGCTGTAGGAGCACAAACTGTGACCATCTACGGATATGGTACTCCAACTTCAGTATCAAATAAAACACTCACTCTTACGGCAACTTCATCCTTAGGAGAAAGTACCTGTCAAATTACCGTAGTGGTAGTAATACCTAAAAAGAATATATTGCATATAGGCTCAGTAAACTCAACGCCCGGTTACATAGCACAACCCGGTTCTGGAGCATATAAGATGATTATGGCTCCGGTTAATTTCGGACAAACGGAAACCAGTACAGTTAAAGCTGAAGGATTTAATTCACAGGTAATTGTAGGCGTGCCTAATCAATTAATGATTGATGCTATAAATGCGAAGCCGGATATAGTATTAATCGGATATTATTTTGATTGGAATGCAGGACTTAGCACTCAGTTCATTTCTGCTGTGGTAAATTATGTGAACAATAATGGAGTCTTAATGATAATGTCTCAGAATAGTACAGACGAATCGTTCCTGAAAGCATTATATGGAGATACAAATATAAGTACCAGTCTCATCGATGATCCCTATCGATGGGTATATCCGATTGCAAGTATGCAGGATGACATAGCGAACGGTCCGTTTGGTGATCTGAGAGGAAAATATTGGGGGGGTGACGTAGGAGATACACGTGTTGTTAAAGGAATACCATCTTATGTTATTTCATATAGTACAGGTAATACAAACAGAGCAGGATATCTGTCATTTTTCAGGGATCCAAATCTAAACTTTATTTGGAATGGAGAAGGAGGTTTTCTTGCAAATCCTTCCGGTTGTACGGGAGATGGCTGTGGCGCTGCTGCAGCGACAACTTATCCTTTTGCTATTGACGCAAACCTGAAGCCGATTCCGCGAGTAAACTGGGGGAGTGGAGTAAATACAGGAACAGTTTACAATTCAGCACTTTTTGCTAATATGATGGCTTGGGCTTTGAATCAGGCAGAATTTAATGGTATCAATACAAAGTAAAACAAAAATTATTTTTTAAAATGACATAAACTGTTGCATAGTTTGGTATATGATTGATCTAACGAAGGCTGTCAGATTTATTCTGGCAGTCTTTTATTTACAGGCCAATCGAACAGGGAAATCTATTTTGCAGATTTGTAGGTATCATAAAATGAAATACAAATCGATTGGAAGATACAATCGTTTAGATAGTAACTATCTGCTCAGAAACAATTATCCAAAAAATCTCACTAGCTACTTTTTAAATATATATGATATAGCAGAACTAATATCTAAAATTAAAATCATTACAAAAAATCACTGATTACTATAGTATCAGTGATTTTTTGTAAATAAAATCTTTATGTTAAAATGACAGTAAGCCCTTTAGGACCATGAGCACCCACTACCAAAGCTTGCTCAATATCGGCTGTTTTAGAAGGACCTGAAATAAAAATGCCAAATCCGGAATCATTCGATTCAATAGTCCGATAGGCTTCATGCATATTATTTACCAGCTTGGTTCTATCTAAAATAATAACCAGATATTCACTGATAAAATATAAAGCTTTGTGAACTACGTTCTGCGGAATCCAAATACATCCGTTTTCTGCAACTCCAACCTCTCCCTTAATAATAGCTAAATCCGTTCCGTTAAGTAGATGAGGATCATCCAAATCATCCGGATTAAAAGTGCTGATTGTAATTTCAGGCAGGTTTGAACCTATAGATTGAGCTTGCGAATACAATTCTTTAATTAATATATTTACATCTTCCTGTTTTTCAAGAATTCTGGCATCTCCACCCACAGCTTTACAAATATCAACAAATTGTGAAAGTAAATGATCAAACTGAATACCCAGAACATCCATTTTAGGTTTGTCCAGTCGTGTCTTAATATTTCTTTTAATATTCTGAAGTATATATTCCTTACTGCTCATCTTTTTTTATAGTTTTAATTTTACCTTTTTTCCACATACTTGTAAAACTTTCCTTAGCAAATTTGGGTAAACTGCGTCCCTCTTCCCATTCTTTTAAGCCAAACGCCATCGATCGGGGAACCCAATTAATTAAAGACGTAAATTTTAAACTCGTATTAAACAAGGTCGGATGGGTAAATAAAAATTGCATCCCCAAAGAAATCATTTTTTTTGAAGAACTGGCAGCACCCAAAGAATCAAGATTCTGCCTCCATTCATAAATTTGATCGGCAAGGTCAATTTTTACAGGACAAACATTATTACAGGAATAACACAGCGAACAGGCAGAAACATTATCCGTATATTTATGAGGATCTTTTAGCATACCTAGATTAATTCCTATAGGACCCGGAATAAAATAGGTGTAAGAGTATCCACCGCTTCTACGGTATACAGGGCAGGTATTCATGCAAGCACCACAACGGATACAGTTTAAAGACTTTATATGCTCATTATTTGTTAAAATTTCACTTCTTCCATTGTCAACAATAATTACATGCATTTCTCCACCTTTTTTTGGTTTTTTAAAATGAGAAGTATACGTAGTAACCGGTTGTCCGGTTGCAGAACGAGCGAGTAATCGGGTGTAAACGCTTAAAGCTTCATGATCAGGAATGACCTTTTCCATGCCCATAACGGCAATATGCAGATCGGGAAGTGAAGTCCCCATATCCGCATTACCCTCATTAGTGCAAACAACGATTTCACCGGTAGAAGCCACAGCAAAGTTTACCCCCGTCATTCCTGCATCAGCTGTAAGAAAATCATTCCTTAGAGAAGCTCTTGCTGCCCGCGTAAGATAGGTAGGGTCACTATTTCCTTTTTCAGTATGCAGTTTTTCTTCAAATAACTCACCCACTTCCTGCCGGGTCATATGAATGGCAGGCATAACAATATGTGAGGGTGCAGTATGATTAAGTTGGAGTATTCTTTCGCCCAGGTCGCTTTCAATAACATCAATGCCTTTATCAATAAGATATGGATTTAAATGGCACTCTTCTGTAAGCATAGATTTACTCTTTACTAATTTTTTAACCTTGTGTTTGCTTAAAATATCATAGACAATATCATTATGTTCTTTTGCATCCTTTGCCCAATGGACAATCACGCCATTGGCTTCAGCATTTTTAGAAAATTCCTCGAGATAAATGTCTAGATTGCTTACACTATGGAGCTTTATTTTCTCGGCAATTGTACGAAGCTCTTCCCATTCCGGTAAACTTTTAGACATACGATCTCTTTTCTCTCTTACAAACCACAAGGTTTCATTATGCCAGGAAGCCTGTTTTTTATCTTCCTGAAATTTTTCAGCTGCTATAGAATGTTGAGTACTCATAATCCTGCGGATAAAATTTGAACTACATGAATGGTTTTAATCGGAAGGTTTTGTTTTTCTATAATCCCTCCCATATGCATAAGACAAGAACTGTCCGGACCAGTAATGAATTCGGCACCGGTGTTTATATGATTTTTAATCTTATCTTGTCCCATACAGATAGATACAGCCGGTTCCTCTATGGAAAACATTCCACCAAACCCACAGCATTCATCAATTTTTGCCGGTTCAACTACTTCTACTCCTTCAATTAATCCAAGCAAGTCTTTTACTTTAGAAAAAGAAGGAATGTTTAGCTCACTGGCCGAGCCAAGTTTTAATTCTCTTAGTCCGTGGCAGCTGTTATGTAAGCTTACTTTATGTTGAAAACGACCCGGTAATTTATTGATTTTAAGTATATCGTGCAGAAATTCACAAATATCGTATACTTTGCTGCTCACTTCACTCAGGCAACCTTCTTTTTCCAGAATTTTTGGGTAAGAATCTTTAACAAAACCCACACAACTTCCCGAAGGAGCAACGACATAATCAAAAGTCTCAAACATTGAATTAAAGCGGTTAGCTAAAGGAAGCGCTTTATTTTCAAAACCAGCATTAGCCATGGGTTGACCACAGCAGGTCTGATCTACAGGATAATCCACGTCTAAACCAAAGTGAGTGAGTAATTTATAACTAGCTATAGCCACTTCAGGATAAACGGTATTAACATAACACGGAATAAATAATCCTATTTTCATTTTATTAATTTGTAATTTATTTTCCCAGATAAACAATGATGCCGGCTACTACAATGTAGATTAAAGCATAAATAATGGCTTTTTTCATAATGATACCTTCCTGCCCCTGTTGCCCGCAGGCTGTGGTGGCTACAGCGATACTTTGAGGTGAAATAATCTTTCCTCCTGTTGCTCCGGCTGTGTTGGCCGCTGCCAGCCATCCTTTATCGGCACCGATTCTATCTGCAACAGTAGCTTGTAGCTTTCCGAATAAAATATTCGAAGAAGTATCGCTTCCCGTTAAAAAAGTTCCTATACATCCGATTAAAGGAGCGAATAAGGGGTATAAAGTACCGGTGGTGGTCGCTAAAGCGATACCCAACACTCCAATCATTCCGGAGACATCCATTAGAGTTGATAAAGCAATTAAGCAGGAAACAGTGATAACAGTTTTGCGTAGTTGAATAGTAGTTTTTCCTAAAAGTTTAAATAGCTCTTTAAGTTGAGCTCCCTGTATGAGGCCGCCAATAATAGAGCCTAAAAATATTAAAATTCCCGTATCGGTTAACCAAAAAATACCCACGGTTTTTTCAGTATCTAAAATTTTAAAATTAAAATTGGTTTGAAAAAAATCAAAATTACTTTTAAGTAGATCCTTTATAGGTAATAACGGACTGGTTAAAATTACTAAAAACAGTATTAATCCATATACGCTCCAGGCTTGTAAAACATCAGTTAATGAAAACGATTTTTGATTAGAAGCTTCAGAATCTTTGCTTTTGCGGGAAATTATTTTACCAAACAGAACAATTGTGATTATAGAAGCTATGCTACCTAAAATAGCAGGAGTTTCTGCTCCAATATATAAGGCTGAATAATATTGAACGGCAAGTGAAATGCTACCCACCAATATGCTGAGTATTATGTTTTTAGGTAAAGCTTTAAGGCTTCGGTCCGTAAGAGTTACAATAATAAAAGGAATTAAAAACATTAATACAGAAAGTTGTATAACTAAATCTGAACTTATGCTTTGTATATTTTCAGATAGTCCCACTTCTCTGGCGAGTACAATAACCGGAGTACCTACAGCACCAAATCCTGTAGCCACACTATTAGATATTAAACTAACTACAGCAGAAAAAACAGGTTTAAAACCTAAACTTATAAGAATTGCTGCCGGTATTGCCACAGCGGTACCAAAGCCGGCCATTCCTTCCAATAGTCCACCAAATCCCCAGGTCAGAAGAAGTACCTGTATACATTTATCAGTAGAAATAGATGAAAATTGTTCTTTAATAATTTCCATTTTCGTAGTATAAACTTGAACATTATAACTGAATATAGCCATTAGTATAATGATAAGTATGGGGAATATGGCTTTAACGATACCATATAAAACGGAGATCCCTGTATCTTTAACAGGTAAATGAAAAGCAAATAATGCGATGATCAATGTGACTATTAAAGTTAACAGAGCACTTTTTTCTCCTGCCATTTTTAAAATACCTAAAAAAAGTATCAGTAAAAAAACCGGGGTTGCTGCAAGTAATAATTCTCCCCATGTAAACATTTCTCCAAGAGATTGAGCAAGTAGAATAAAGTAAATATTCATTATTTTTGTTTTTAAATATATTAAAATAATCAATACTTTTTAAAATATTTATAACTTATTGTATCTTAATTTTTTAAACAATTTTAAAGATAATAGTTTATGATAAATATCTAAACATAAATAGACTTAAAGTATTAATAATTAAAAAGAGTTAAAAGTCCTTTTTCATTTTGCTATTAATTTTAGCAAATGTGTATTAATAATCATTCTAAATAATAAATAAGTCTTGTGATATGTAATTATTTTAGTTGAGATGGTAAA
Source organism: Apibacter raozihei (assembly GCF_004014855.1). Taxonomy (NCBI): domain Bacteria; kingdom Pseudomonadati; phylum Bacteroidota; class Flavobacteriia; order Flavobacteriales; family Weeksellaceae; genus Apibacter; species Apibacter raozihei. The sequence goes on along the minus strand of NZ_CP034930.1, from coordinate 537,680 downwards.
TATGGGACTTGTCTGACAACGATGTGAGCTGATTATAAAAATAATAAATATATTTCAATTATATAGAAATAAATGAGTATTCATTTTTGAAAGATATTATTTTTTTGATACCCAAAGATGTATTAATTTTACAAAATGTCTGATTTATTAGATCCCGATAAAAATAAATATACCCGAGAAGAAATAGCTCAGGAAGAACAGGTTCGTCCCAAAAATTTTCATGAATTTGCAGGGCAGGAACATATTATGGATAATCTTGAGATTTTTGTTAAAGCAGCAAAGCTTAGAGGTGAATCCTTAGACCATGTTTTATTACATGGCCCCCCGGGATTAGGAAAAACAACATTGGCTAACATCATAGCAAACGAATTAGGAGTAGGTATAAAAATCACGTCAGGTCCTGTGCTTGATAAGCCGGGAGATTTAGCAGGCCTTCTTACAGGGTTAGAGGAAAATGATGTTTTGTTCATAGATGAAATACACCGATTGTCGCCTATAGTAGAAGAATATTTATATTCTGCGATGGAAGATTATCGTATTGATATCATGATTGAAAGTGGACCGAATGCACGATCAGTCCAAATTAACCTGAATCCTTTTACGTTGATTGGTGCAACAACCCGATCCGGATTGTTGACAGCTCCTTTACGGGCACGTTTTGGAATTAACTTCAGATTTGAATATTATCACACTGAGCTTCTAAGTACAATTGTTGAAAGAAGTTCAAGGATTATGAGCATGCCTATAGAGCAACAGGCTGCCATAGAAATTGCTTCCCGCAGCAGGGGAACCCCCCGGATCGCCAATGCGCTGCTCAGGAGAATCAGAGACTTTGCTCAAATTAAAGGAACCGGTAACATAGATGTTAAAATCGCAGAAATAGGGCTAGAAGCTTTAAAAGTGGATAAACACGGTTTAGATGAGATGGATAATAAAATTTTAAGTTCCATAATAGACAAATTTAAAGGAGGACCTGTGGGGCTTACCACCATAGCAACAGCAGTGGGTGAAAATCCGGGAACACTGGAAGAAGTATACGAACCCTTTTTAATACAGGAAGGGTATCTTATGCGTACTCCAAGGGGAAGAGAAGCTACAGAAAAAGCGTATATACATTTAGGGAAAATTAAAACACTGGGCAATCAATCCGAACTCTTTTAATATATGAAATCCTATATCTTTTTATTATTTGCTATTTGCTTTGAGGTAGTTGCTACATCCACCCTGCCTAAAACAGAAGAATTTACCAAGTGGAAACCTACTCTTGTTTTTTTTGCTTTATTCTTCTCTGCCTTGTATTTTCTGACAAAAGCAATTCGGACGATTCCATTAGGAATAGCCTATGCAATATGGTCGGGAATTGGAATAGTTTTAATCAGTTTTGCAGGGTATTTTTTTTATAAACAAAAATTAGATCTTCCGGCGGTTATTGGAATAATTTTTATAATTATAGGTGTTCTTATCATCAATTTGTTTTCTAAAACAGCAGGGCACTGAAAACTTAACTTAAAACTTAAAAAATGATACTTATACACAATGCAATAATTATTAATGAAGATAAATCTTTAGCAGGTTCTGTGCTGATTAAGGACGATTTAATTTCTGAAATATATTATAAAGAAGTACCTGAAGAAATTTTAAAAAAATCTAAGGTTATCAAAGCGGATGGACTATGGCTAGTTCCAGGTGTAATTGACGATCAGGTTCATTTTAGAGAACCAGGTTTAACTCACAAAGGTAATATTGCAAGCGAAAGTAAAGCTGCAATTGCAGGCGGAGTTACCTCATATATGGAAATGCCTAATACTAATCCGCAAACTATAACAATAAGTGTCTTAGAAAATAAATTTGAAATTGCTTCAACAAATTCGTATTCCAATTATTCGTTTTTTATGGGAGCAACTAATGACAATCAAAAAGAATTAAAAAAAGTTGACCCTAAAAAAGTGTGTGGTATTAAAATTTTTATGGGTTCTTCTACCGGAAATATGCTGGTAGATAATAAAAAAGTTTTGGAATCGATTTTTGCAGAAACAGAAATGCTTATAGCAACCCATTGCGAAAAAGAAGAAATTATTAAAGCAAATCTTGAAAAATACAAAGCAAAGTTTGGTGAAAATATACCGATAGTTTATCATCCGTTGATTCGTAGCGAGGAGGCATGTTATCGTTCTTCATCAGAGGCTGTGGAGTTGGCTCACAAATATGGGACAAAACTTCATATTTTACATATATCAACCGCAAAAGAACTAAGCCTTTTTGAAAATAAACCTTTGGCTGAGAAAAAGATTACAGCAGAAGCTTGTGTGCATCATTTATGGTTTACAGACGAAGATTATCTTACCCAAGGAACACGGATTAAATGGAATCCGGCCGTAAAAACGAAAAACGATCGCGAGGAGCTTTTGAAAGCAGTTAGTGAAGATAAGCTGGATGTTATAGCAACGGATCATGCTCCCCATTTATTAAGTGAAAAAGAAGGAGGTTGTTTACAGGCGGCTTCCGGAGGGCCTCTGATTCAACATTCGCTACAAGTAATGCTTGAGTGTGTGAAAAAGGGTAAAATAACTAAAGAAAAAGTAATCCGTAAAATGTGTCATGCCCCGGCAGAGTTATTTCAGATTCATAAGAGGGGATATATCAGAAAAGGGTATTACGCAGATTTGGTATTAATAAATCCGGATAAAAATTATACGGTTACAAAAGATAATATTCTTTACAAATGTCAGTGGTCTCCATTCGAAGGATACACATTTTCATCAAGCATAGATACAACTTTTTTAAATGGAAAAATTGCGTTCGAAAATGGAAAAGTAAATGAAGTAAGAGGTAAAGCATTGGAATTTGAAAGATAATTTAAATATACAGTTAGAAAGTTCGTCTAAATTGTTAAATGAGTAAATTTAAAAATCATAAAACTAATGTAGCACGATTGCTGGATAGTGAAAAAATTCCTTATGAGCTTATTTCTTATACAGTAGATGTTAATGATTTGAGTGCTTTACACGTAGCCAATCAATTAGGGCAGAATATTTCTCAAATATTTAAAACATTACTTTTAAAAGGAGATAAAACGATATATTTTGTGTGTCTGGTATCGGGGGATAAAGAACTGAATCTTAAACTTGCAGCGCAAATATCCGGTAACAAGAAGTGCGAGCTAGTTCCGATGAAAGATTTATTTAATCTGACCGGATATGTACGGGGAGGATGTTCACCTATTGGGATGAAAAAAAAATTTCCTACCTTTATTGATGAGAGTTGTCTAAATTTCAATGAAATATTCATTAGTGCCGGGCAGCGAGGGTTACAAATTCAGCTCGACCCACACAATCTTGTAGAAATATCGAAAGCCATAATAGTAAAGATTACCGATTAAACATATTTTAGGCCATCAAATAATTACTCTGAATATTAAAAACGAAACATTGGAAACTATGTTATGGAAATAACTGAAAATAAAAATAAAAAAACATTCAAACGTTTGGTTTCTAAAGGTGTATTTCCATATCAGTGGGCTTTTACCTTATTAATTCCTTTACGTAATATTTTTCTTTCTCCCAGAGAATTAGTTAAAAGATTAGAACTTAAAGGGGAGATGACTGTCATGGAATTAGGGCCCGGGCCAGGATATTTTAGTAAAAAAGTAGCTAAAGAACTTTTTGCAGGTAAATTGGTTTTAGCAGATATCCAGCAGGAAATGTTGGATTATGCAAAAAAAAGACTAAGTAAGAAAAAGGTTACTAATGTAGAATATTATTTATGCAATGGTAACAATTTTGAATTTACTGATGAAATGTTTGATCGTATTTATATGATTACGGTTATTGGCGAAGTAGAAAATAAAGACAGCTATTGTAAAGAATTTTACAGAATGCTGAAAAAAGGAGGAATACTCTCTATCTCAGAGCAGGCAGGTGATCCGGATAAACTATCAATAAGTGAAACAGAAGACTTATTTGAATCGTACGGATTTACTGCATATAAATTATATGGTACTCAAAAAAATTTTACGATTAACTTTATTAAATAACTCATTCATGAGTTTTGGAGTCAATATAAATCCCTCTCTGATATATAATTCATCTTTGACTACCTAAAAAACGAATAAATTGGACAAACTTTTGTAAATTTGTACCCTTAAAAATAGAAGAATGATAAAAATAACCCTTCCTGATGGGAGTGTAAAGGAATTTGAAAATTCCGTTACGCCGTTGGATGTAGCCAGAAGTATTTCAGAAGGTTTGGCTCGCAACACAATTTCTGCGTTAGTAAATGGTAAGCAAGTGGAAGTAACCACACCTATAACGACGGATGCAACGGTGCAATTGCTTACCTGGAATGATGATATGGGTAAAAAAGCATTTTGGCATTCTTCTGCCCATTTATTAGCGCAGGCTATAATGGAATACTATCCGGAAGCTAAATTAACTATCGGACCGGCTATTGAAAATGGATTCTATTACGATGTAGATTTTGGCAATGAAGTATTTTCAGAAAAAGATTTTGAAAAGATAGAAAAGAAAATGCTTGAAAATGCGAAAAAGAATTCAACATTCAAGCTGTATCCTGTATCTAAAAAGGAAGCTCTGGAAGCCTATAAAAATAATGAATATAAAACGGAATTAATTGATAATCTTGAAGATGGATCAATTACTTTTGTAACACATGATAACTTTACAGATTTATGTAGAGGTGGACATATTCCATTCACTGGAATTGTTAAAGCAGCTAAAGTATTGAATGCAGCAGGAGCCTATTGGAGAGGAGATGAAAAGAATAAGCAGTTAGTCAGAGTATATGGAATAACTTTTCCTAAGCAAAAAGATCTTACAGAATATTTGGAAAGAATTGAAGAGGCTAAAAAAAGAGATCATAGAAAGTTGGGTAAAGAACTGGGGCTGTTTACGTTTTCGGAAAAAGTAGGAGCAGGATTACCTTTATGGTTACCCAAAGGTGCAAAATTACGTCAAAAGCTAATTGATTTTCTAGGGGCTGCCCAGCAAAAGGCAGGCTACGAGATAGTAGCCACTCCTCATATCGGTCATAAAGATTTGTATGTTACCAGCGGCCATTATGAAAAGTATGGAGCAGATAGTTTCCAGCCGATTAAAACTCCTAATGAAGGAGAAGAATTTTTGCTAAAACCGATGAATTGTCCACATCATTGTGAAATTTATCGTTCGGCACCCTGGTCTTATAAAGATTTACCTAAACGTTTTGCTGAATTTGGTACTGTATATCGCTACGAGCAAAGTGGTGAGTTACATGGTTTAACCCGTGTGAGAGGATTTACTCAAGATGATGCTCACATATTCTGCACTCCGGATCAATTAATAGGTGAATTTGAAAATGTAATTGATTTAGTATTGTATACCTTTAAATCACTAGGATTTGAAAATTTTACGGCTCAGATATCTTTAAGGGATAAGGAAAACAAAGAAAAATACATAGGTACAGACGAAAATTGGGAAAAAGCGGAAAATGCTATCAAAAAAGCCGCTAAAGATAAAGGATTACCTACAGTTATAGAATACGGTGAAGCTGCTTTTTATGGGCCTAAACTGGATTTTATGGTTAAAGATGCTTTAGGTAGAAGCTGGCAGTTAGGGACTATACAGGTAGATTATAATTTACCGGAACGGTTTGATTTACATTATATAGGATCCGATAATGAAAAGCATAGACCAGTTATGATACACAGGGCTCCTTTTGGATCTCTGGAAAGATTCGTAGCGATTTTACTGGAACATACCGGTGGAAATTTACCTCTATGGTTAAGTCCTGAGCCATTTATTATACTTCCGATTAGTGAAAAGTACACAGATTATGCAAAAAAAGTTTTGAATTTGATGGAAAATTCGGATATTTGCGGTCGAATTGATGAGCGTAACGAAAAGACTGGTAAAAAGATACGTGATGCTGAAATTAACAAAATTCCTTACATGTTTGTTGTAGGAGAAAAAGAAGCAGAATCTAATACAGTGTCAATTCGTAAAAGAGGAGAAGGAGATATAGGTACTCTTTCTTTGGATGAAGCAGTATCAATGATGAAAAAAGTAACAGATAAACCTTAAAATTTTTATACCATAGCACTTAACAGAAATTATTCAAGAGGGAGATACATCCCAAGGAAACAGGAACCGGAACACAAAATCAACAATTTTATTGATGTTCCAGAAGTACGATTAGTAGGAGAGAATGTTAATCAAGGAGTTCTTCCTGTAAAAGAAGCTCTTAGAATAGCTGAAGAACAGGAATTGGATTTAGTTATGATTACAGCAACGGCAAATCCTCCGGTTTGTAGAATAGTTGATTATAAAAAGTTTCTATACGAACAAAAAAAGAAACAAAAAGAACTTAAATCAAAACAAACCAAAGTTGTTGTTAAAGAAATACGTTTTGGTCCTCAAACAGATGAACATGATTATGAATTTAAAAAGAAACATGCTCAGAAATTTTTAGAAGAAGGGTCTAAATTAAAAGCATATGTTTTCTTCAAAGGGCGTTCAATTGTATTCAAAGATCAAGGACAAATTTTGTTACTTAGATTAGCTCAGGAATTGGAAGAATGGGGGAAAGTAGAACAAATGCCAAAATTAGAAGGAAAAAGAATGATCATGATGATGGCTCCTAAAAAATAAGAGTTGTTTCTTGATTTATAAATTAAATATATTTTGATAACGAAATAAAAAGTAAGAAAATGCCAAAATTAAAAACAAAATCAGGTGCTAAAAAGCGTTTTTCTGTTACCGGATCAGGTAAAATTAAAAGAAAACATGCATTTAAAAGTCATATTTTGACCAAAAAAAGCACAAAACAAAAACGTAATCTTACCCATTCAGCTTTAGTAGCTAATGTAGATGAGAAAAGCGTTAAAAGACAATTATTACTTAAATAAGAATATAATTAAATATTCGGTTTAAAAACAACAAAAGTTTAACCCTGAAATGGAGCTTTAAGAGAATTTAGTTTCCGCCCATTTCAAAAAAACAAAAAATTATGCCAAGATCAGTAAATTCAGTAGCTTCAAGAGCTAGAAGAAAAAGAGTCTTAAAATTAGCTAAAGGTTATTTTGGACGAAGAAAAAATGTTTGGACAGTTGCCAAAAATGCTGTTGAAAAAGGTTTGCAATATGCCTATGTAGGTAGAAAGCAAAAGAAAAGAAATTTCAGAGCTTTATGGATTCAAAGGATTAATGCTGGAGCCAGACAACAAGGTCTTTCTTATTCTAAATTTATAGGATTATTAAAAGACAATAAAATAGAATTAAACAGAAAAGTACTAGCAGATTTAGCTATGAATCATCCGGAAGCGTTTAAAGCGGTTGTGGATTCTGTAAAAAAATAATTTAAATAATTCGTTATCAAAATATAAAGACTGTTCATTGAACAGTCTTTTTTTATGAATTAATATGAAATAGAAGTTTACAAACGCTACAATTTTACTTTTGTTGATTAATAATCAGTTCAAATAATTATATAAATGAAATTGAGAATTATTTACTTCTGAATTTTTCGGATAAAATACACTATTACCTCATATGAGAGATATATTTTTATACGTATTATTTTTAATTAGAATAAATTAAAATAATATTATATTTGCAAAAATTTTTTTCTTATGAGTAATAAATTAAGCATTTTGGCAATCTTTGGAATTGCAGTATTAAATGCACAACATAAAGATAGTATTCAGGACAATTATTTGAAAGGGATAATTATAGAAGGTAAATATTACAAAAAATATGTTGAAAAGAAAAGTTCTTCCTCTTTGCGTTTAGACGAAGAACTTTTAAAGATACCACAAAACATATCAGTAATAACAAACAGTGTACTTCAAGATCAACAAATAACAACATTAAGTGATGGCGTAATTAGAAGTATTGCCGGAGCACAACGTTTAGAACACTGGGGAGAACTTTATACACGCATAAATATGAGAGGTTCGCGTGCTGCAGCTTTTCTTAATGGAGTAAATATCACCTCTACCTGGGGACCTTTAAGTGAAGATATGAGTTATGTGGATCATATTGAAATTATAAAAGGGCCTGCGGGTTTTCTTATGTCAAACGGTGAACCTAGTGGAATATATAATATAGTTACTAAACAGCCAACCGGAAAAAGTTTTAACGGAAACGCAAGAATAACCTTAGGTAGCTTTGATCTGTATAGAGGAGAAGTAGATCTAGATTCTAAAATATCCGATAAAGTTGCGGTTCGTTTAAATTTAATGGCACAAAACAAAAATAGTTTTCGTAATTATGAATTTAATGATAGATATATAATAAATCCATCTATAAAAGTTAATCTTACTGAAAAAACTACCTTAATTGCAGAATATATCTATCAAAAAGCTAAAATGTCTGATGTTGGTTCTGCATATGTATTTTCATATGCCGGTTATGCGACTAAACCTGTAAAATACACTTTGTCGGATCCGGGCATAGCACCAACCAATATAGACAGTCATACGTTTAATGTTAATCTGCAACATCAGATTGATGCTAACTGGAAATTGACTACTCAGCTGACATACCTTAACGAGTATACATTGGGAAGTAGTTTATGGCCTTCGGTATTTAATAATGACGGAACTATGATTAGAAGAGTAGGATATTGGGAATCCAGTAATATTATGAAATTTGGTCAGGCTTTTTTAAACGGGAATGTTCAGACAGGAGCCATTTCACATAAAATTTTAGCAGGGCTGGATGTAGGAAGTAAAAAATATTTAGCCGACTGGAGTCAAGGCTATAATTTAGATACCGCAGAAAAACCTTTCGACACTAATTCTTCAGTTTACCAAGCTCCAAGTAGTGGTTCAATTGCATTTAATAAGACTAAATCATTGGAAGAAAGGGCAGGTGCCGGATCAACAATTTCACAAACTTATTCAGGAATCTACTTACAGGACGAATTAGGTTTCTTTAAAGATGCATTACGTTTAACTCTTGCCGGTAGGTATACCAAGGTAAATCAGAATGATTATGGAACTACAAAAAAAGCGGAAAAAGTTACACCACGGATAGGATTAAGTTATTCCATAGATGAAAATATTTCTATATATACTCTTTATGATCAGGCTTTTACTCCTCAGACAGGCTTTTTAAGGTCCGGTAAATCTGTTAAGCCAATTACAGGAAATAGCATGGAAGTAGGCGCAAAAAGAGATTGGTTTAATGGGAAATTGAATACTACAATATCCATTTATCAAATTATGAAGAATAATGAATTAACTGCAGACCCTGAAAATACAGGTAGTGAAAAATATTCTATAGTATTAGGTAAAACCAGAACAAGAGGTATTGAATTTGATTTGAAAGGAGAAATTGTTAAAGGTTTTAACGTAATTGTAAATTATGCATTAACAAGTAATAAAATTATTGATTCAAATACACCGGAATTTCCTGATGGAACTAAGGTGGCAGGATATGCAAAACATACGGCAAATGCCTGGTTAGACTATATATTTTCCGAAGGTTTATTGAAAGGTTTTGGATTAACATTTGGAGGGACCTATTTAGGAGACAGAAGTACATGGAACTGGGGAGGAAATGGAAAATTATCGTTAGATGACTATGTGAAATTTGATGCGGGTATATCCTGGGAAAAATCCAATCTGAAACTCAATTTAAATGTATACAATGTTTTTGACAGATATTTATATTCAGGCTCTACCTATGGAGATTATTATTATTATCAGGCAGAGGCTCCCCGTAACTGGAGATTATCGGTAGGTTACAAATTTTAAATAAATAATATAATCAAGGGATACAGCCTGAATCGCATGTCGAAAAATAAAAAAAATAAAAAAGGAAAAGGCATCATAAAAAAATGGATAAAAAAAATCCATTTGTGGTTTGGGCTGTTTATTGGGATTCTCATATTAATAATTTCTTTGACCGGAGCATTGTATGTATTTAAAGATGATATCGAAAATATTACCCGAAAAGAATATATATATCATCGTGAAAAAAATATAGATAAAAAAGAAGTTCTTCCTATCCGGAAACTTGAAAAATTGGTTAATGCTCAGGTTCGTGAAAAATATCCTTTACATTGGGTAAATATTCCCATAGATTCCCAAATGTCATACATGTTTTACTGGTATGAGCATAATGATAATGCATGGAACTATTTCGATGAATTCCCTCTGTTTAAATTGGCTTATGTAAATCCTTACAACGGAAAAGTATTAAAAGTCTATGATGAAAAAAACGGCTTTTTTAATATAGTCAAGATGATACACTGGAGTTTTCTTTTCAAAATGGAATGGGGAAAGTACTTGGTTGGAATTCCTGTAATACTATTTGTTTTAATGCTTATTTCCGGAATTATATTGTGGTGGCCAAAAAATAAAGCCGCAAGACAGCAAAGGTTTTGGTTTAAATGGAAAAATATTAAAAATTGGAAAAGAAAAAATTATGATTTACATAATATTCTTGGCTTTTATTCCTCTATATTCGCTTTAGTTTTGACAATTACAGGACTATTTTATTCCTTTTTAATTGTCCAGACTTTTATCTACACTCTATTTTCCGGTGGGAAAACTGAATATCCAGATTTTTCACATATTAAAACAAGTGCAGATGTTGAAATGCGCACAGATATAACCTTAAATAATATAATAGATAAGGTAAAAGAACTGTACCCTCAATCTCACAGTTTTAGTCTTGACCTCGGCCATCCTCACATGGATCATCATGAACATCCAAATTTTCAGGTTTTTGTTAAACATTTAGCATATTCATATCACAAAAACAGTAGTTTAATATTTGATGAAAATTCTGGAGAATTATTGCACGTTCACAATCCTGAGAATAAAAATTTCGGAGAAAAAGTGGTTGCCGCAAACTATGACATACATGTAGGTTCAATTTTAGGATTGCCGACTAAAATTATTGCTTTTATAGTAAGTTTAATGATTGCGTCTATGCCAATAACTGGTTTTTTAATTTGGAGAGGTAGAAACAAAAAAAATAAATCTAAAAAAAATAAAGCCAAACAGTTAGATTTATAACTGTTTGGCTTTTTATATTATTATAATAAATTTACTATAAAAGTTCGTTAGCTAAATTGGCTAATTCGGATCGTTCCCCTTTTTCAAGGCGTATATGAGCAAAAAGATTTCGACCGTGGATTCTGTCAACTAAATAAGACAATCCATTGCTTTGTTCATCAAGATATGGAGTGTCAATCTGCTTAACGTCTCCGGTAAAAATAAATTTAGAATTTTCTCCCGCTCGTGAAATTATAGTTTTCACTTCGTGAGGAGTTAGGTTCTGAGCCTCATCCACAATAAAAATCACGTCTGATAAACTTCGGCCTCTTATATAAGCAAGGGGTGTGATGAGTAATTTTTCCTGTTCAACCATTTGCGATATCTGTTTAAATTCTTTATCATTTTCATTAAACTGATTTTGAATAAATTTCAGATTATCCCATAAAGGTTGCATATAAGGATCCAGTTTAGATTTTATATCTCCGGGTAAAAATCCAATATCCTTATTACTTAAAGGAATAATGGGTCTGGCTAGATAAATTTGTTTATAATCTCTTCGTTCTTCCAGAGCACTAACCAATGCCAATAAAGTTTTTCCAGTACCGGCCACACCATGAAGTGCAATTAACTTTAATTCCGGTTTAGCCATCACATACATTGCAAAAGCTTGTTCCGCATTTCGAGGATTAATCTTATAAAATGCCTTTTTGCTTACTACTTCAAGTTCCTCAGTAAAGGGATTATAGTAGGCTAGAGCAGAAGACTTTCTTCCTTGTAGAATATAACATGCGTTAGGATATATGTTTAATTTTCCTTTGATTTTTGAATACGGAATTACTTGTTTTTTGTGAATTTCATCAATAAGCTGCTGATCAAAATTTTCAACCTTTTCGATTCCGGACGGAAGATTATCTACTTTTACCTTTCCTGTTTCAAAATCTTCTGCATTTAATCCGATAGCACGAGCTTTGAGCCTTAGATTAACATCTTTAGATACCAAAGTTACCGTTCTGTCTTTTTCATCTTCCTTGAGTTTCAGGCATACATTCAGAATTTTATTATCCATGGAATTAGAATCAAAAATTTTGGTAGCAGAATAGCTCACTCCATTCGTGGACATAACAATTTTAAATTTTCCTTTATTCTCACCCGGTAAATCAATCCAATTATTAATATCTTTATTTAGTGAGCATTTATCAAGAAAACGAATAAATTCACGGGCCTCGTAATTTTTAGTGTCATTACCCTTTTTAAAATTATCCAATTCTTCTAATACCGTTATTGGAATGACAATATCATGTTCGGCAAATAAGGTGATTGATAAATGGTTAAATATGATTACGGAAGTATCCAGAACAAAAATCCTTTTTTCGGATACAATTTTTTTCTTAGCCATAGGTTTATATAAGGTTTATAGCTAATTTATAAAAGATTTCGTAATTATTTGAAAAATATTTTAAAAAGGCATATCTGCATCCTGATCATTAATATTATCATCTATTCCGAAAGAATCGCTGGGATTAATAGAAGGCAAATTGATAGCGCTTTCAAATGAACTTTCATCATTAATTCTGCTTTCAAAAGTAGTTGAAATATCATTGCCCTGATCACCCCCAGAGTAGAAATTATCATCCAGATCAGAAAATTTAGCCTGAGAACTGGTAAACTTAAGTCTTACATCCTCAAGAGCACCGTTACGGTGTTTAGCTATAATAAATTCTCCTTGCCCTGAACATGGTGTACCATCTTCCCATGTTTCCAGTTTATAATATTCAGGTCTGTATATAAATGTAACAATATCGGCATCCTGTTCAATTGCACCCGATTCCCTCAAGTCGGAAAGTAAAGGTTTTTTACTTCCCCCTCGTGTTTCAACCGAACGCGATAACTGGGATAAAGCAATTACCGGTATTTCTAACTCTTTAGCAATAGCCTTTAAGGAACGGGATATAGTTGCAATTTCCTGTTCTCGGTTTCCTATGCCTTTTCCACCGGCAGACATTAATTGTAAATAATCTATCATGATTATTCGTACACCGTGCTGAGATACCAGTCTTCTGGCTTTTGCACGAAGATCAAATACAGAGATACCCGGAGAATCATCAATAAAAATTGGCGCTTTTTCCAACTTATTAACCCTCGAATAAAGTTGTTGCCACTCAAGTTCTGATAAATTAGCTTTTCTTAATTTTTCAGACTCTATTCCCGTTTCACTCGAAATCATACGCATCATAAGCTGTTCAGCTGACATTTCCAGAGAAAATATTCCGATAGGAACCTCAGAGCTTATGGCTATATTTCTGGCCATGGATAAGATAAATGCTGTTTTACCCATACCCGGTCTTGCGGCAATAATAATTAGATCTGAAGGTTGCCAGCCAGCTGTAATTTTATCGACATGTTTAAATCCGGAAGGAATTCCACTCATTCCTTGTTTAGATTCAAGGGATTTAATTTTTTTTAATGCATTTGATACTAAGTTTTTAGCTTCATTAAAAGTTCTTTTTAAAGTACCGTTTGTTATTTCATATAACTGACTTTCAGAGTAATCTAATAAATCAAAAACATCTGAAGTTTCGTCATATGATTTTTCAATCATATTCGAAGAAATTTCAATGAGTTTTCTCAAAATATATTTTTCCAGGATAATGCGTGAATGATATTCAATATGGGCGGAAGAAGAAACTTTATTAGAAAGCTGGATGAGGTTAAAATCACCACCGGCAGCTTCTAATTTTCCCTGCGAACGTAATTTGTTGGATATAGTAAGAATATCTATAGGTTCAGTTTCTTTAAATAAATCCTCAATTGCCTCATAAATAAACTGGTGTTCCTTTTTATAAAAAACCTCAGGAGACAGTATATCAATAATTTCATCCAGTCCTTTTTTATCTATCATCATAGCTCCTAACACGGCTTCTTCAAGCTCAACTGCTTGCGGGGGAAGCTTACCTTTTTCCAAGGTTATGATTTTGTTTGACTTAGTGAAATTATTTGATTTTGATTCTAACTGTTCCATAGATCTTCAAAAGTATAGAAAAAATAGATATATATAAATCATTTTTGTGAACAATTTTCAGACCTTTAGCCAGCGAACATGAGAAGACTTATTAACAAAAATTGTTAATTAAGTTTGTTGATGGTTACTAATACCTCATTCAAATTGCTCTTATCAATAAACTGTTAATATTTTTTAAAAGCAGTGCTCAATAATATTTATATCTTTGTTTATATGAAATGGGAGGAAGTAATAGGCCAGGAATTATTAATTAAACAATTAAAAGACTCAATCAGCGAAAACAGAATTAGCCATGCCCAATTATTCATTGGTAAATCAGGGTATGGTCTATTAGCGATCGCTTTGGCCTATGCTTCAGAAGTTCTTTGTTCAGGATCGGAAAGCTGTTACAAGCAAACAGAAAAGCTTCAACATCCGGATCTTCATTTTTCTTTTCCTACAATTAATAATGCTTCTGAAAAAAAAGAAGCGATTAGTTCAGATTATATAGCTCAGTTTCGAGAGTTTGTATTAAAAAGTTCCTACCAAAATATTAATCAATGGTATGAGTTTTTGAACGAAGATAAAAAACAAGGTTTTATATCTGTTAAGGAAATGGAACATATCATTGAAAAGCTGAATTTAAAAAGTTTTGAAGGAGGATACAAAATTCAGTTGATATGGATGGCTGAAACCATGCGTACAGAAGCAGCGAATAAGTTATTGAAAATTCTTGAAGAGCCTCCTGCTAAAACTCTGTTTTTACTTTTAGCGGAAGATGAAAAAAAAATATTACCTACTATTCTATCCAGATGTCAAAAAGTAGACATTCATCGTATTGACGAAGGAAAAATAGTAGCCAAGTTACAGTCTGTATTTGGGGTTGATGAACAGAAAGCTTCTCAAATAGCCTCCAGGGCAGAAGGAGACTGGGAGCTAGCTTCCAATTTGGTTATAAATAGCCATCTTCAGGAAGAATTCGAGCAATATTTTATACGTTGGAACCGTGCCGCAGTGATGGCTCCGAAAAAACCTGAGTTCCTTAAGGAAATCGTAGATTGGTCTATGGAAATTTCTGGCTGGGGGAGGGAAAAGCAAAAGAACTTTCTTCAATTTTGTGCAGAAATATTTAGGCAGGCACTTCTCGAAAACTATCAGGCCGGGCAGCTGGTAAATAATCCTCTTATCTACAACAATTTCAAATGGAAAAGTTTCAGTTCGTTTGTTCATGGGAATAATATTGAAGATATTATGGAGGAAATAAACGCTGCATTTTTTCATATCGAAAGAAATGGTAATGCCCGCATAATCTTTTTAGATATGGGAATAAAGCTGACTCGATTCTTAGCCAGGAAGAGAGTATAAAAGAATAAAAAATCAATGATATATATCATATTCTTTCTTTTAAATCATTTGTCAGTAGACAAGGTGATTAATCTAAGTTGTTATTAAACAATAAACTAGCTTATAATGCTATTTAGAATAGTTATAAATTAAGCTTTTGCGCTATATATATCAAAAAAAACGTTTGGCGATAAACTTCATATTTATATTTTTGCAATAGTCACTTTTTGTGGGACAATCTATATCTATATTATAATTACAAGTAAAGTTTCATTCAATTGAAATCAATTATTATGAATAAAATTATAGCAGTATGTATGCTGGCTCTCTTTACCGGCATTTCTGTTTTTGGACAGGATGTTACTGGAGATGCAAAGAAAGGAGAGACATTATTCAAAGCCAATTGTACCGCCTGCCATGCTTTAGACCGGAAATTGGTAGGACCTGCACTTAAAGGAATCGTAACTTCTCTTGCCGCTGAAGGAGTAACTAAAGAATGGATTCACAAGTGGGTAATGAACAATGAAGCTCTTAGAAAAAGCGGTGATAAACGAGCGAATGAAATCTATGAAGAATATAACAAAGCTTCCATGGATATCTTTGAAGGTCGTTTATCTGAACAGGACATTGAAGATGTTCTTACTTATGTAAACAATCCACCGGAACCTAAAGAGGAAGAAGTAGCCGCTCCTGCAACCGTTCAGAAAAGTGATGCTCAGGATACTAAGCTAATTTTACTGGCTTTTTCAGCTATTGGCGTTATTTTGATCCTTACATTACTTAAAATCAATACCCTTGTAAAACTTAAAACAGCGAATTCAGAATTGTCTGAATTGCAAGCAACTAAAATCAGGTCTTTTTCTCAGTTTTATGAGAGGTACAAAGGATTTACTTATATATTAGTTGGTTTAATGCTGGCACTATCTTTATACGGATTTTGGGCTTGGTTAATGGGCATTGGAGTAGATAAAGGATATGCTCCTGAGCAGCCAATATACTTCTCGCATAAAATTCACGCCGGTGAAAATAATATAGACTGCCAGTTATGTCACTCAGGTGCTAAATATGGTAAGGTTTCTGAAATTCCATCTCTAAGCGTTTGTATGAATTGTCATAGAAATATTAGTGAATATACAGGAAAATATGTAGAACCTGGAAAATCAAAAGAGTTTTATACAGGCGAAATCAAAAAATTATATGAACATGTAGGATGGGATGAAGACAAACAAGCCTATACAGGAAAACAAACACCTGTTAAATGGGAGCGTATTCATAACATGCCTGATTTTGTTTATTTCAATCACTCACAACACGTAGTTGCAGGAGAAAAAGCAATAATTTCAGCCTACAATAAGAAAAATCCGAACAATCAGATTGATGTGGTATGTAAAGCTTGCCACGGAGCTATAGATACTATGAATGTTGTTAGGATGGCTAACGACTTCACCATGGGATGGTGTGTCGATTGCCATAGAACAACCGAAGTAGATATGAATAACGGGTATAACGCAGCTTACTTTAATAAACTTCATGACAAGCTGAAAAAACAATATGGAGAAGATAAATCTAAGATAACAGTAGATGCTATCGGAGGTTTGGAATGTGGTAAATGTCATTATTAATCAATTAAAATCATTAGAAGATCAACATGGCTTCAAAAGATAAAATAAAGTTCAGAAGTATAGAAGAATTAAATGATCCTTCTCTAACTGAAAAATTAGCGAGAAATGAATTTGTAGAGGAACTTCCGATTGATGAATTTTTAGGCGATGACAATGCAATGTTCTCAACTAAGACTTCCCGAAGAGACTTCTTAAAATTCTTAGGTTTTGGAACAGCAGCAGTCACTCTTGCTGCCTGCGAGGCTCCGATTACCAAATCTGTTCCTTATGTAGTAAAACCTGAAGGAATAATTCCGGGAATACCTAATTATTATGCATCTACTCTTTTTGACGGATTCGATTTTGCTAGCGTTTTAGTTAAAACCCGAGAAGGTCGACCTATCAAAATAGATAAAAATACAAATGCTAATTTATTTGGTGGTTGCACAGCAAGAAGTTTAGCTTCCGTGCTGTCCCTTTATGATAACAATCGTGCTAAAGGACCGGTACTTAATAATGCAGATACAGATTGGAAAACTTTAGATGCTTATGTATTAAAAGGTCTTAATGAGGCAAAATCGACAGGAAAAAAAGTAGTAATCTTAACACCGTCATTACCCTCTCCATCAACCAAAAAAATTATTTCAGATTTTAAAGCCGAATATCCGACTACTGAGCATGTAGTATACGATTCAGTATCATACGCACCTGCACTAGATGCAGCTCAGGAGGTTTTCGGGGTTCGTGCATTACCTATATATGATCTCTCCAAAGCCGAATTATTGGTATCATTTGGAGCAGATTTTCTAAATGACTGGAATGGAGGGCATTTAGAAGAAGGATATGCGAAAGCGAAAACTCCGGGCCAGAATATGCTTAAACATATTCAAATTGAATCAAATTTAAGCTTATCAGGGGCTAATTCAGATGAAAGAATTCCTTTAAAACCTTCTGCCGTACAAAAATTTTTAGCAGAAGTTTATAAAGCTATCGATGGTGTATCAACCGATGCAAATGCAAAAAAAATTGCGGACTTGTTAAAAGCAAAAGGTTCAAAAGCTGTTGTTTTTGCTGAAGGAGATAAATCTTCATATGTGTTGGCTAATCTGATTAATCAGAAAATAAACTCTGAAGTTATTAGAAAAGATAAAGTTCTTTTAAGTAAAGAATCTGATGACACCAGATTTGAAGAATTTGTAAATTGGATGTCATCTGGACAGGTAGGTGTTTTATTAAACTTTAATACAAATCCTGTTTATTCTTATTATGACAGTGCTAAGTTAACTCAATTGTTAACTAAAATACCATGTTCAGTATCATTAACAGAATATGCAAATGAAACAGCTTCAACAGCAAAAGCATTAGCTCCGGTTCCTCATTGGTTAGAATCATGGGGAGATTTGAATCCAGCTACAGGAGTTTATTTGTTATCACAGCCGACAATACAGAGAATTTTTGATACTCGCCAGTTTCAAGATTCACTTCTAATATGGAAAAATCAGCCGGCAAAAAATATTTCATCCATTTCCGAAGCTAATAAAATCACTTCAGATTCTACTTCAAACGATTCTGTGTCAATAGCTGCTTCATCAGTAAGTGCAGATGGAACTACACAGTTTAACTCCGCATATACTACAGCTACCGCAACACCGGTACAAACGAATGCATATTATACCTTTTTAAAACAATTCTGGCAATCTCAACTAGGAGGTATGTTAGGATATAGCTTTAATCAGGCTTTATATAATGGATACAACGAAACATCAGAAAGTATATCATTAACCGCTAGTGGTGGAGATGCTCAAAAAGCTTTATCTGCACTTTCTTCTATAAAAGCGGGTAATTTAGAACTAAATTTATATACAAAAACAGCTATAGGAGATGGAACACAGGCCAATAATCCTTGGTTACAGGAATTACCAGATCCTATTTCAAGAATAGCTTGGGACAACTATCTAACTATTTCTGAAGAAGACGCTAAAAAATTAGGAATTAAAAATAAAGTAAACGGAAGAATGCAGTTAGATGGTTCTTTAGTTAATTTAACCATTAACGGAAAAGAAGTAATTAAAAGTATTCCCGTATTTATTCAACCAGGACAGGCACATGGTTCTGTAGGATTAGCCATAGGATACGGACAGGCAAAATCAGGAAAAGTCGGTCAAACCGGAATTAATGCTTATCCGGCTTATTATAAGTCAAATTTTTCACAATACAGTGTGGAAATAAAGCCTGCTGAGGGAATGCATGAATTTGCCTCTATGCAGATGCAAGGTACCTTAATGGGAAGGTATGAAATAGCGAGAGAAGTTCCATTAGATACCTACTTGAATACAGATTCGAAAGAATGGAATCCTCAAATGTCTATGCAGACTTATGTTGGAGAAATGCCGATTGGAAAGATAGACCTTTGGAGAGATTATGACAGTACCGATGGACCTCATTTCAATCTATCAGTTGATTTAAATGCATGTACAGGTTGTGGTTCTTGTATTATTGCTTGCCAGGCAGAAAATAATGTGCCGGTAGTAGGAAAAGAAGAAATGAGAATGTCAAGAGATATGTATTGGCTACGTATTGATAGATATTACTCATCTAAAAAGAAAATTGAACAAAAGCAGGAAATTCTGGAAAACTTGGATCAGGTTCCTATGTATAAAGAACTTATAGATCCTCATCCAACCAATCCGGATGTAATTTTTCAGCCGGTTATGTGTCAGCATTGTAACCATGCGCCTTGTGAAACCGTTTGTCCGGTAGCAGCAACTTCACATGGAAAACAGGGGCAAAACCAAATGGCTTACAACCGATGTGTTGGTACAAGATATTGTGCTAACAACTGTCCATATAAAGTACGTAGATTTAACTGGTTTAACTATGCTTTAAATGATAAGTTTGATTACAATATGAATAACGATCTAGGGCGTATGGTTCTTAATCCTGATGTAGTGGTTCGTTCACGGGGGGTTATGGAAAAATGTTCTATGTGTATTCAAATGACACAATCAACAATTCTTGAAGCTAAAAAACAAGGAAGAAGAGTAGAGGACGGAGAATTCCAGGTGGCTTGTTCAACTGCATGTTCTACAGGAGCTATTAAATTTGGTGACATGAATGATCCAAATTCAGAGATACTTAAATTATCTAAGGATAAAAGAAAGTATGTATTATTAGAAGAAGTTGGAACCAAGCCGAATGTGTTCTATCAGTATAAAGTAAGAAACAGAAAAGAATCATAAAATATTAAGAAAGTTACTATGTCAGGACATTACGAAGCACCTATTCGCGAGCCGTTAATTTTAGGAGATAAATCCTATCATGATATTACGGAAGATATAGCCAGACCTATTGAGAGTAAAGCCGGAAAATTGTGGTGGTTTTCTTTCTATATAGCATTAGTTGCATTTATCTACGGAGTAGGTTGTATAGCCTATACTGTCGGTACAGGTATAGGGGTATGGGGGCTAAACCGAACTACAAACTGGGGTTGGGATATTACCAACTTTGTATGGTGGGTAGGTATCGGGCATGCAGGAACCCTTATCTCTGCAGTGTTGTTACTTTTCCGTCAAAAATGGAGAATGTCAATTAACCGTTCAGCGGAAGCTATGACTATTTTTGCAGTTATTCAGGCTGCACTTTTCCCGGTAATTCACATGGGAAGACCTTGGCTTATGTATTTTGTATTTCCTATTCCCAACCAATTCGGATCATTATGGATCAACTTTAATTCTCCGTTGTTATGGGACGTATTTGCTATCAGTACATACTTTTCTGTATCTGTTGTTTTCTGGTATATAGGATTAATTCCTGACTTTGCTATGGTCAGAGATAGAGCTGTTAAACCAATTACAAAAAAAATATATAGTATATTAAGTTTTGGGTGGGGAGGTAAAGCCAAACATTGGCAGCGATTTGAAGAAGTGTCTTTGGTTTTGGCCGGTTTAGCTACACCGTTAGTATTTTCCGTGCATACCATTGTATCATTTGACTTCGCTACATCCGTTATAAAAGGATGGCACTCCACCGTATATCCACCATATTTCGTAGCCGGGGCTATTTTCTCTGGTTTTGCAATGGTACAGACTCTTTTGAGTGTTGCTCGTAAAGTATGTCATTTAGAAGATTATATTACGATTAAACATATTGAGTACATGAATATAGTTATTGTTGTTACCGGAGGAATGGTGACCGTAGCTTATATTACCGAGTTTTTTATCGGTTGGTACTCAGGAAGCAGATATGAAGATTTTACTTATTTTTCAATCGGTGCAGCAACCGGTCCTTACTGGTGGGCATTCTGGTTATTGATTTTGTGTAATGTATTAATACCTGCTAGTCTTTGGATAAAAGGATTAAGAAGGAATTTCCTTTGGACATTTATCGTTTCAATAGTTATTAATGTCGGAATGTGGTTTGAAAGATTTGATATCATCGTTATTAATCTTTCAAGAGATTATTTACCATCTTCATGGACTATGTTCCAGCCTTCATTTGTTGATGTAGGTATTTTCGTAGGAACTATTGGATTTTTCTCGGTATTATATTTATTATACGCAAGAACATTCCCTGTGATAGCACAAGCTGAGCTTAAGACTATTGTAAAATCATCAAGTGAAGGTCATAAAAAACATCATTCAGAACATGAACACCACTAAGACAATAATATACGGTTTATACGGAGATGATGATCTCTTGTTAGATGGAGTAAAACAACTTCGTGAAAAAGGAATTCAGATAGAAGAAGTATATACGCCTTTCCCGGTACACGGGCTAGACAAAGCCATGGGACTTAAAGAATCCCGAATGTCGGAATTTGCATTTCTTTATGGATCAATAGGTATTACTGTTGCAGGTTTATTAACCTGGTATACCATGAATCATGACTGGGCTCAGAACATAGGAGGGAAACCAAGTTTTAGCTGGGGAGAAAACGTACCAGCGTTTATTCCAATCATGTTTGAGTTAACAGTGTTTTTTGCGGCCCACCTTATGTCTATAACTTATTTGGTTTTAAATAAACATTTTCCGGGGCAAAAAGCTCAGAATCCGGATCCAAGAACAACCGATGATAAATTTTTGGTTGAATTAACTAATCAGGATTACGAGAAAGCTAAGGAAATTCTTATAGCTACAGGAGTTGAAGAAATAACTGTTAAAAAAGTTGAAGATGAAAAAGTTGACTAAATATATTTTAATAGCTGTAACTGGTAGCTTGATTATTGCGTCATGTAGTAAAAAACAGCCGAGTATAGTTTATTTTCCAGATATGTATTATCCGGTGGCTTATGATCCTTATCAGGAAGCAGTAGTCGCTTACGGTGAACAAAGTACAACAGTGCCTTTGTTTTCAAAACAATCAGGAGCAACCGCATTGGCTCCGGTGCCGGGTTCTATTTCCCGAAATCCGGAAGGAGTTTTACCTATGGAACTGCCCAATACACCGGAAGGATATGATGCATCAAAACAAATTTTAAAATCTCCTTTAAATCCAGATAACAGAGAAAAAGATTTAGCAAGAGGAAAAGATTTATACGTAAAGACGTGTTCTGCATGTCACGGAACTGCTGGAGACGGACAGGGAAATATTGTACAATCAGGCGCTTATTCAGGAGTTCCTAATTATAAAGATAGAGTAATAACTGTTGGGTCTGTTTATTATGTTATTGAACATGGAAGAAATGCAATGGGATCTTATGCCGGACAGCTTTTGCCTGGTGACAGATGGAGAGTTGCAGAGTATGTAATCAATGAGTTTAAAGGAGGTCAGCAAGCCCCGAAAACAGAACAATCAACAGAACAAAAATAAAACTATGAGATATACATTTTCATCAAGACTTAAATTAACATCCATAGTATTAATCGTAGTAGGATTAATAGCCTTTGGAATTGGTTATTATCAAAACTCTAATATAGATCATAAAGACATAGAACTTATTATAAGCCAGAATGAAGCTATAGCGAATGCTCAACCTATGAATTCCGCATATCTTCATGATGAACCTCATTCTGAAGAACATATGGAGCATGCGCTTGTACAGGTTCATAACCGGCCTTGGGCAGCATTTTTCGTTCCATTAATGTTGTTTTTTGGAATTTCTGCAACCGCCTTGTTTTTTGCATCAGTTCAACATGCGGGACAGGCAGCCTGGTCAATGGTTGTGATCAGAGTAATGGAAGGAGTGGCTTCCTTTATTCCTGTGGGAGGCATATTAATGGTAATTTTTATTATTCTTTCATCCTATGGAGGTGAGCATGGAGGGTTAAATCATTTATATCACTGGATGGATCCGGCTTTAACAGATCCTAAATCTTCACATTTTGATTTGCTAATAAAGTCAAAAGAACCTTTCTTAAACAGATTTTCTTTTGTAATAAGAACATTAATTTATATTGCGGGTTCAATATTCTTTTTATGGAAAATTAAGTCATTAACAAGAAAACTGGACGAAACTAAAGCAATTGCAGATCATAAAAAAGTTTATAACTGGAGTGTTGGATTTATAGTTTTCTTTGCCCTAGCTTCTGCTTGTTGGGCATGGGATTGGTTAATGTCAATAGATCCGCACTGGTATTCAACCCTATATATGTGGTACACGATGATAAGCTGTTTGGTATCATCCGTAGCGGTTATGCTGATTATATCAATATATTTGAAGAAAAAAGGAAATCTTCCTGCATTTAATGATAATCATATGCATGACTTAACTAAATTTTTATTCGGATTTAGTTTACTATGGTCTTACCTTTGGTTTGCACAGTACATGCTTTATTGGTATGCAAATATAGCAGAAGAAGCCAACTATTTCTTTGGAAGATACAAGCTTTACAGTCAGACTTATTTCACCATGTTAATTCCTAATTTGGTTTTACCATTCCTAATCCTAGTAAGTAGTAAGGTAAAAAGGAATTTTGTAATTGTTCCTATTATGGCTTGTGTTGTTATTTTTGGACATTATATGGATTTCTTCAATATTATTATGCCAGGTACGGTAGGTGCATTCTGGAATATAGGTTTATTAGAAATAGGTTCATTTATATTTGTTTTAGGATTATTTATATTTACAGTTATGACAGCTATTAGTAAATTAAATCTTGAAGCAAAAGGAAACCCATATTATCACGAAAGTGAATTATTTGAGTACCCATTCTAAACAGAAATCAAAATATTTAAAAAAGCGACTCATTGAGTCGCTTTTTTTTATAAGTTGTTATATTAATGAAATTCTGATAGTTTTTGCCAAACTTAATTAGAAAAAAGAATAGTAAAAATTAATATTTATTTTATTTACTGAATATTATAAGTTGGCATGGTATTTTCTTATTTATAATTGTATAAATTAAAATTATAAAATATTATGAGTAAAATTAAACATTTTTTACCATTGATTATGTTTTTTGTAATGGGAAGCTATAACCTGGTACAGGCGCAAATTCAACAAGGAAATGTTATGTGGGGAGGTTCTATCACTAATATGGACTTTGGATTGAAAAAAGGACAAGCATGGAGTATAGGTGTTACTCCAAAAGCAGGGTATTTTATTAAAGATAATCTGGCTGTCGGTGGTTACGTTAATTTGAATATCTCTAAACAGGGAACTGGTAGCACAACCAGAACTGGTTACGGAGTAGGTGCTTTCGGGCGTTACTACGCTAGTAAAGAGGATATTAACAACCTGCTTAAACACGGACGTTTTTTCTTTGAAGCAAATGCTGGTTTTGAGGGAGCTAGTCAAAAAAGAGAACCTACTACTAACGGATTCGGCTTTGGATTCGGACCTGGTTATTCTTACTTTATTACACCTAACGTAGGACTTGAAGCACTTGTAAAATATCAAGGTTTAGCCGGAGGTGGAAACACAGGTTATCAGCATGATATTACTTTTGCACTGGGTCTACAAATTTATTTACCTTCTTCCAGAATCAAAAATGCAGTTAAGCATCCGGGAGATTTATAAATAACCCTTTTTTAAATTATTATATTAGTAATAAAAACATAAAAAAAGACGGTAGAATTTCTTTACCGTCTTTTTTTATGTTTTTATATGTTTTATATAGTCAAAAATTAAGAGTAAAGTTTATTTCTGTCTGAAATATATTTCAATAGGAACTCCGGTAAAATCAAAATGTTGGCGTAATTTATTTTCAACAAATCTTTTGTACGGTTCTTTAATGTATTGAGGTAGATTTGCAAAGAAAGCAAATTGAGGAGTTTTAGTAGGAAGCTGGGTACAATATTTAATTTTAATATACTTTCCTTTAATACTTGGAGGTGGAGTAGACTCAATTATAGGAAGCATAATCTCATTAAGCTGACTGGTTTTTACTCTTCTTGCTCTGTTTTCAAATACTTTCATAGCGGTTTCCACAGTTTTAAATACCCGCTGTTTGGTTATTGCAGATGTAAAAATGATAGGAACATCAGAAAAAGGAGCTAGTTTTTCACGAATATAATTTTCGTATTGCTTAAGTGTATTCGTTTCCTTCTCAACTAAATCCCATTTGTTAACAACAATTACAATACCTTTCCTGGATTTTTGTGCCAGATGAAGAATATTCATATCCTGTTTTTCCCAACCCTGGGTAGCATCCGTCATTAAAATAACTATATCAGAATCCTCAATAGAACGTATAGAACGCATAACTGAGTAAAATTCCAAATCCTCACTTACTCTGTTTTTTTTACGCATTCCTGCAGTATCTATAAGAACAAATTTGTATCCGAATTTATCGTATAAAGTCTCTATACTATCTCTGGTTGTACCCGCTATATCGGTAACTATATTTCTGTCATTTTCCAGTAAAGCATTTGTCAGAGTAGATTTCCCGACATTTGGCCTTCCCGCAATAGTTATTTTAGGTAATCCTTCAAAAGGATCTACATATTCAATTTCTTTAAAAGTAGGTATAATGTCATCCAGCAGATCTCCGGTTCCGCTTCCCGTCATTCCGGAAATCGTATAATATTTATCAAAACCCAGGCTGTAAAATTCCATGGCATCATTTTCTAACATTGCGTTATCAACTTTGTTTACAACCAGAAAAACAGGTTTATCAGTCCTTCGTAAAAGACTTGAAACCTCTTGGTCCATTTCAGTAATTCCTTCAGTAACGTCAACCAGAAAAACAATAGCAGAAGCCTCTTCTATAGCAAGCTCTACCTGCTTTCTGATTTCCTCTTCAAATACGTCTTCAGAACCAACAATATATCCACCGGTATCAATTACTGAGAAATCGACACCGTTCCAATCACTTTTTCCGTAATGACGATCACGGGTTACCCCGGCTACACTATCAACAATAGCTTCTCTCTTTTGTAATAAACGGTTAAAAAGAGTCGATTTACCTACATTGGGTCTTCCTACTAATGCTATTATGTTGGCCATATAAACTGTATATAATTTTTGCAAAGGTAATTAATTTTAAGAGAAATAGGATTTTTGTTTCTAAGTTCAAATACTTACATTGAGTTTTATCATTGAAATAATAATTTAGGTATGGCAAAAACGGTTATATTTGTGTGCTGAAATTATAGTTTACAAAAATATGTTAATTAAAGAACCCGAATCTCTGCATAAAGTACGTTTTATGGATTGTGATCCGATTGGTCATCTTTCCAATATTCGTTATTTTGATTATATGCTAAATGCTCGCGAAGATCATTGTCTTGAATATTATCAGATAGATAATTTTGAACAATCTAAAAAAACCGGCCGTTTGTGGGTTGCATTACAAAATCAGATAGCTTATATTAAGGAAGTTAAATTTAATCAGGAAGTTACAATTACAAGTAAAATAGTTAAATTCTCTGATAGAACCAACACCGTAGAAATTCTAATGTGTAATAAGGATAAAACCGTTATACATGCAGTATTATGGTTAACGTCAATCTATTTTAATTTAACAAGTCGTAAATCTGAAGATCAGCCGGAATATTTTATGGATTTATTTCATAATATTAATGTAGATATACCAGAGCATTTATTTGAAGATAGGGTTAACAGTTTACGAAATTTAAATAAATTAAATCTGAACAAGTAAATGAATATTGTTGATACTCCCTTAGAAGGATGTTTTATAATTGAACCTGCATTTTATGAAGATTCACGTGGATTTTTTATGGAAACCTTTAATCAAGAACGATTTAACAAGGTTACAGGCCTAAAACCAGTATTTGTCCAAGACAATCTTTCAAAATCCAGTTATGGGGTTATAAGAGGTTTACATCAGCAATTACCTCCATTTGCCCAATCTAAGCTGGTGTATGTTTTGGAAGGAAAGGTCATTGATGTAGCAGTAGATGTAAGAAAAAATTCGCCAACCTTTGGTCAGCACATTGCTGTAGAACTATCGTCAGAAAATAAAAAACAGCTATTTATACCCAAAGGATTTTTACATGGTTTTTCAGTACTTTCAGAAACCGTTATATTTGCATATAAGTGTGAAGGCTATTACCATAAAGAAAGTGAAATGGGGATAAATCCTTTAGACACCTATTTAAATATTGACTGGAAAATAGAAAAAGGTAAAGAAGTATTATCGGAAAAAGATTTACAGGCAATTACATTTGATAAACTAAACCCGGTTGAACTAAAATGAAAAGAATATTAGTTACAGGAGGAGACGGCCAGCTGGGTATGTCTCTTAAACAAAAAATCAAAGAAAAACCAATTGCGGAAAGTACTTTTGTTTTTACAGACGTTCAGGAATTAGATATTATGGATGAAATGTTTGTTAAAACGTATTTTTTTTCAAATAAATTTGATTACGTAATAAATTGTGCCGCTTATACGGCAGTTGATCGTGCAGAATCAGATCAACAAATAGCAGAAAAATTAAATGCAGAAGCAGTAAAATATCTGGCTAAAGCAAGTGCTGCACAAAAAGCGACATTTATTCAAATTTCAACAGATTATGTTTTTTCCGGAAATGAATCTACTCCACGAAAAGAAGATGATCCTGTAGGACCACTCGGAGTATATGGTAAAACTAAATTATCAGGAGAAAAATTTGCTTTGGAATACAATCCGAAAACATATATTTTGCGAACTGCATGGCTATACTCTCCCTTTGGTCATAACTTCGTTAAAACCATGTTGAAATTGTTTAAAGAAAGAGAAGAAGTTAACGTTATTAATGATCAATTAGGTTCTCCTACCAATGCTTTAGATTTGGCAGATGCCATACTCACTATAGTTCAAAATGATATACAGGCTTATGGAGTTTATCATTATTCTAACGAGGGAGAATGCACATGGTATCAGTTTGCAGAAGAAATTAAAAAATTATCACGTTCTGCAATAAAAATAGAACCTATTCCTACTTCAGGGTATCCAACTCCCGCAGAAAGACCTAAATATAGCTTGTTGGATAAAACTAAAATTAAGACAACCTTTGGAGTATCTGTTCCGGATTGGAAAGAAAGTTTAAAAAGCATACTATAAAAAACTCAGTACAATAGAATAGATATTTAAATTAATAATAAAATACAATTTCTTATAAATAAAAGCCAAATTATATTTGGCTTTCAATTTTTAATTATCTTTGCAAAGTTGTGAAGTTGATTAGAAACATATCAATGACTATTGCCACTATTATCATATTGGCGCATACGGTTATACCCCATCAACACAAAGCCCAGTTGGAAAATATTATTCACGAGTGTTTCTTTGCAGATTCAGATGAGGATTCATTTGCTAATCTTTTCGATAAATTTGAAGACATCATTAAGCATGTTAATTTGGGGGAAAAACATTTAGAAAACTTTAGGGTATCTAATTTCGAGTATAATTTTAATCCGATAATTATATTTCAGGTACCTGAAGTATTATCTCTGTTAAAATTTCAGCTGAAAGATCCTGAAAAAGTAGCTCATACATTTTATTATAACTTCAATTACTCATCCGTAGAAAATGATTTAGGTTGCGGATTAAGGGCTCCACCCAGCATATAATTCTATTGATATAAATTACAATTTTATCATTATAAATAACGAGGTAAATATTGTAATATCTACTATTTGAGATAAAATTAAAATTGAATATTTTTATTATTTACAAGTATAGCTCTTATATAATTGTATCCATTTATTCAATAAACAAATAAGTCTTAATAAATTAAAATCTGATTAAATATTTATATATAAATCAGTATAATTAAGATGTTAATATGTTGATTTGCAATTGAATTGCATTTTGTTAATTTTAATTTTACCATAGAATCAAGTAGTATAAGTTTTATGTTAACCATAAAAAAATACAGAATTTATGTTTAAAAAAATTATTGAATTATCTATACAAAACAAGTTATTAGTTATTGTAGGCACGTTAGCCTTACTTATAGGCGGGATTTATTCTGTGAAAGATATAGCGATAGATGCCACTCCGGATATAACCAACAATCAGGTACAGGTAGTAACAACATCGCCTACACTGGCACCACAGGAAGTAGAACAGCTCATTACATTTCCCTTAGAATCTCAGCTCAGAAATATACCGGGGACTACCCAGGTCAGATCCATATCAAGATTTGGTTTATCTATCATAACCGTTGTATTTAAAGAAAGTACACCGACACTTCAGGCACGACAACTGGTAAAAGAACAGATCGATATTGCTAAAGAAGACATTCCTTCGGGTTTAGGAGAACCTCAGCTTATGCCTATAACTACAGGTTTAGGAGAAATTTATCAATATGTAATTAGAATAAAACCTGGGTACGAAAATCAGTACGATACAGAAAAGTTAAGAACTATTCAGGACTGGATAATTAAACGTCAGTTAAGCGGAGTAGAAGGTATTATTGAAATTTCGAGCTTTGGCGGAAAAGTAAAAGAGTATGAAGTTTCCATAAATCCGGTGGCTTTACAAAGTTATAATCTTACTTTAGAAGATGTTTATACCGCTTTAGAAAGCAATAACCAAAATTCGGGTTCTGGATATATAGAGCAAAAACACAATCTGTTTTATATACGTACGGAAGGAATGCTTAAAAATTTTCAGGACATTGAAAATGTAGTAGTATCGGTAAATGAAACCGTACCGGTAAAAATATCTGATATAGCTGAAATAAAAATAGGTTCTGCCCAAAGATTTGGAGCGATGACTATGGATGGGAAAGGAGAGGTTGTTGGAGGTATAACATTAATGCTTAAGGGCGCTGATTCTTATAAAACTGTTGAAAATGTAAAACGACGAGTTGCCCAGATAGAAAAAAATCTTCCGGAAGGAATAGATATTTATGAATATCTGGATAGAGCAAAATTAATTGATAAAACCATATCTACAGTTACAAAAAACCTAATTGAAGGAGGGCTTATTGTTATATTTGTTTTGATTTTACTTTTGGGTAATCTAAGAGCAGGCTTGATAGTAGCCTCTGTGATTCCGTTGTCATTACTTTTTGCATTAACCATGATGGATGCCTTTGGTGTTTCGGCTAATTTACTCTCCCTAGGAGCTATGGACTTTGGAATTGTAGTTGACGGCGCCATAATTATTATAGAAAGCGTTATACATGTACTATATACAGGTTATGTCGGGAAAAAACTGACCCAGAAACAAATGGATGAGGTAATAGGCAATACTGCAGGTGAAATATATAAATCAGCTGCATTCGGTATCATGATTATTATTCTTGTTTTTGTGCCAATCATGACTTTGACCGGAATTGAGGGGAAAATGTTCCGTCCTATGGCCTTAGCGGTTAGTTTTGCAATCTTAGGAGCCTTTATATTATCACTTACCTATGTGCCTGTAATGACAACAATATTTCTTAAAAAGAATATTGTTCATAAAGTAACCTTTGCGGATAAGATTATGAATAAGTTGAAGTTACTTTACGTACCCGTGTTAGATAGAGTTTTAAAAATACCTTATACTATAGTAAGTGCAATTGTTATTGTTTGGGTAATCTTTGTTATCGTGTTCATGAAAATGGGCTCAGAGTTTGTTCCCACATTACAAGAAGGAGATATTGCTATGCAGATGAGTATACAGCCGGGAAGTTCTTTAACCGAAAGTATACAAACCACTACCAAAGCAGAGAAAATTTTAAAAGAAAATTTTTCGGAGGTGCTTCATGTGGTTTCAAAAATAGGAACGGCAGAAGTGCCTACCGATCCTATGGGTATAGAGGATGCGGATATTATGATAGTATTGAAGGAGAAAAATGAATGGGTAACGGCTAAAACTCAGGAAGAATTAGTAAGTAAAATGAAAGAAAAATTATCTTCTATCTTAGGTGCCGCTTTTGAGTTTTCACAACCTATTCAGTTACGATTTAATGAACTGATGACAGGAGCAAAGGCAGATGTAGTAGTTAAAATTTTCGGAGATGATACCAGAGAGCTTAAAGAATTAGCAGATAAGTCTGCGGAAATTATTAGGAGTATCAAAGGCGCTGCTGATGTGAAAGTGGAACAGACAGAGGGGTTAAAACAAATGAAAATTAGTTATGACCGACTTAAAATTGCCCAGTATGGACTTACAATTAATTCTTTGAATCAAATTATAAGATCCACTATAGCAGGCCAGGATGCAGGAGTTATTCTGGAAGGCGAAAAAAGGTTTGAGTTGATAGTAAGGCTTAGCCAAGAATACCGTAATCAATTAAATCTGGATCAACTCTATATAAGAACATCAAAGAATACTCTTATTCCTCTTTCAGAAGTGGCTACAATAGATTATGAATCCGGTCCCATGATGATATCAAGAGAACAGGCACAGAGAAAGATTAATATTGGGGTAAATGTAAGAGGAGTAGATGTTGCTACCCTTGTTGAGAATATACAAGAAAATTTGGATAAAAATATCAAATTACCTCCGGGTTATACCTTTGAGTATGGAGGAGCCTTTGAAAATTTACGGGAAGCAAGTGCCAGGCTTAGCATAGCAATTCCTATAGCTTTGGCCACTATCATACTGTTACTATATATGGCATTTAAGAGTATGAAAGATGCTTTAATTATTTTCACTGCAGTACCCTTGGCGTCAATCGGCGGAATTATTGCTTTGGTTGTCAGGGGACTCCCCTTTAGTATATCAGCAGGAGTTGGTTTTATCGCATTATTTGGAGTAGCCGTTTTAAATGGAATTGTATTAGTAAGCGAATTAAATTACCTGAGAAAAACTAAAAATCATGCTTCTTTAAAAGAGTTAATAAAAGAAGGGGCTCTTACTCGTTTACGACCTGTTTTTATGACAGCCATGGTAGCAACCTTAGGATTTTTTCCAATGGCGTTATCCACTTCAAACGGAGCAGAAGTTCAAAGACCTTTGGCTACAGTTGTTATAGGAGGACTGGTAACTTCTACTCTGTTAACGTTGCTTATTGTACCAGCTATTTATTATATAGTTGAAAATAAAAGATTTAAAATGAAATTAAATAGAAAAGGACTTACCCTAATTATTTTTTTTATAGGTGGGATAATTTCTGTTAATGCACAAACCAAAGTAACTCTTGAACAGATGTTGCAGAGAGTATCTGAAAATAATAAAGAGCTTAGACAGAAAGAGCTTGAAATTCAAAGAGAAAACGTTGAAAAAAAGTATGCGTATTCTTTGAAAAATACAACGGTAACTGCCGGATACGGTCAATACAATAATAAACAAGGAGACTATCAGATAGAAGCGCTACAGGATTTTGGAAATCTTTTCAGTTATAAAGATGTCAGAAATTTATCCGAAACGAAAAAAAACTGGTTAAGCACTCAATTTGTTTTAAAGCAGCATACTTTAAAATTTCAGGTGGAACAGTTGTATAATCAATGGATGTATACACTGGAAAAGAGAAAAATGTTTGAATCAATGGATTCATTATACAAGTCCGGATTAAAAAGATCCGAATACAGATATGAAAAAGGTGAAACTGACTATATGGAAAAGCAGTTTTTTAAAGTAGAATTGGAGCAGGTACTCAAACAAAAAGCAATGAATGAACAAGAATTCCTTACTATAGAAAATCAGTTATTTTCGCTTTGTTATATTCAAAATCAAGAAAACTTAGAACCGGTTGAGAAATTTTCCCGTATTTCCCATAGGTTTCAGTCAGATAGTGCCAACTCAGTATATATTGAACAATTTGACAAAGCCAGAGATGTTAATAAAAAAACTATCGCCTTAACCAAGGCACAAAGAAGACCGGAATTATCTTTGGGAGGATTGGTCCAAAGTATTGATCAAAGTTCCGGGTACTATGCAGGAATTGTAGGATTATCGGTTCCTTTATTTAACAACTCATATAAAAAAGCAAAGGAGCAAAATAGTATTGATAATCAAATTTTAAATAATCAACAAGAACAAATTGTACATGATTTGCAGGTAAGAATCAAGCAATTGCAAAAATTAGAGGAAATGTATCGAAATGAATTGGAGTTTTTTGGAGATAATCCTTTTAAAGAACTTCAAAAGATGAGAGAGGTGGCAACAACAAAATATAAATACGGAGAAATAGACTATTTGCAATATTGCAGTATGTTAAAATCTTCTGTAGATGCCAACATAACTTATCTCGAGCTTCTTAATAATTATAATCAATCAATCATCGAGCTTAAATACATTACCAAACAAAATTGATAGAAATAATGAAAAAACTAGTATACATAAATAGTATTATATGGCTGGTATTCTCTTGTTCAGGAACTGAGAATAAAGCAAGTTCTGCTGAAAATGAAAATAAATCAGAAGAAATTACTCTTACAGATGAACAAATCAAAACCAATGGAATAAAATTTGGAAAACCTGAACTTAGATATATTGATACCAAAATAACAGTAAGTGGAGTAATTCATGCCTTACCGGAAAATAAGTCATCAATACACAGCCAGGTAGATGGATTTATAGACAAAGTAAACTTTATTACCGGAGAATTTGTAAAAAAAGGTCAGGTTTTGGCTACCGTTAGAAATCCTTCCTTTATCACTTTACAAAAGCAATTTTTAGAAGCTTACTACAACATGAACCTGAATCTAAAAGATTACCAAAGAAAGCAATCTTTGCTATCTGCCGATGCAATAAGTCGAAAAGCCTATGAACAATCTCAGGCTTTATATCAGGTTTCATCAGCAGAATATGAAGGATTACGTTCTGAGTTGCAATTATTAGGATTCAATCCTTCAACGATAATCAGAACAAAAAAAATAAATCCAATATTGGCCATTGTCAGCCCGAAAAGTGGTTTTGTTCATGCAGAAGAAATTTCTCCCGGCAAACAAATTACTACGGCTGATGAATTATTTATGATTATTAATCAGGATGAACTGCATATAGAGTTAAATGTTCCTTCAAAACATGCATCAGGTTTGTTTACCGGACAAAATGTAGAATTTATGTTACCGGAAATTAAAGATACTTTAAGAGGGAGTATACATTTAATAGGAAAAGTAACTAATACTGAAAACAACACTATTCAGGTGCATGTGGATATAGATTCTAAACTTCCTCCAACAAATTTTTATGAAGGAAGATTTGTGAACGCTTCAATTATTAACAGAACGAATTCCGTTCTTACCTTACCTAAAGAAGCCATTTTTGAAGAAGCTGGAAAAAAATATGTATTTGTCAAAAAAGGAGAGCATGTCGAAAAGAAAGAAGTAAAAACAGGAGCAGAAAATGAACAGTTTGTTGAAATAATGGATTGGGATAATCAATTACAAGTTGCCGTATCTGGAGTTTACTATCTTAAAGCCGGTGAAATGGAATCAGGGCATAGCCATTAATAAAATTTAACCTTATACAATTTAGATCCTCTCTACTATAATCAGTAGAGAGGATTTTTTAATTTCAGAGTTTAAGTGTCTGGTAATTAGTGTTTTATTATTGTTTATCGTATATTTAGTTTATTATTGAAAATATGTTTAGTAACTTTGGTATATGGTGAATGAAAATCTCATTAACAAACTTGCAACTTTATCTGAGTCAGCTAAATACGATGTTTCCTGTTCCTCAAGTGGAGTTACAAGAAAGAGTAAATCCGGTGATATAGGTTCAGCATCCGGATGGGGAATATGCCATTCATATACTGAAGACGGAAGGTGTGTTTCTCTGTTAAAAGTTCTATTGACTAACTATTGTATTTATGATTGTGCATATTGTATTAATCGTAAAAGTAACGATATAAAAAGAGCGGCATTTAGTGTGAAAGAATTGGTTAATTTGACATTGGAATTTTACAAAAGAAATTATATTGAAGGCTTGTTTTTAAGTTCAGGAATAATCAAAAATCCCGATCATACCATGGAAAGAATGGTTAGGGTAATCAAAGAGCTTAGAACCATTCATAGATATAACGGTTATATTCATATGAAGAGTATACCTGGGGCAAGTAAGGAATTAGTATATCAGGCCGGATTATATGCAGACCGACTAAGTGTTAATATTGAGATTCCTTCAGAAAAAAATCTAAAATATCTGGCTCCTGAAAAAGATCATGCCAGTGTTTTTACTCCCATGAAATACATACAGAACGGAGTAACTGAATATAAGGAAGAGCGAAAGAAATCTAAATCGGTTTCAAAATTTACACCTGCTGGCCAGAGTACTCAAATGATTATTGGAGCAACTAATGAAACTGATCAGGATATACTTCGAGTTTCGTCTGTTTTGTATTTACAGTCTAGTATGAGAAGAGTCTATTATTCCGGATTTATACCCGTTAATCCGGGTGACACTAGACTTCCGGCAATCAGGCAAGCGCCTTTAGTTAGGGAAAATCGTTTGTATCAGGCTGACTGGCTTATGAGGTTTTATCAGTTTTCATCAGAGGAGATATTAGACGATGTAAATCCCAATCTGGATCTGGAAATAGATCCTAAATTATCATGGGCTTTACGTCATCCCGAATATTTTCCTGTAGATATAAATATTTGTGATTATCACTTGCTTTTAAGAGTTCCCGGAATAGGAGTTAAGTCTGCAAAGCTCATTCTTGCTTCAAGAAGATTTGGCTTATTAGATACATATCAATTAAAAAAAATAGGAGTAAGTATGAAAAGAGCAAAATTTTTCATGGTTTGCAGAGATTATAGAGGGCTCAATGTTAACAGTTCCAGTCCTGAATATATAAGAAGTTTACTGGTAAAAAAAACGCCTCGTTCAGTAGCAAGTAATCAAATGTCATTACTTTTCAGTGAATAACAATATCTTTGGATGCTTATGGTAGTTTTTCAATATGATAAATCCTTTGAAGGTCTCTTATGCGCTGTGTTCGAGGCCTATGATAAAAAAAAATATCCTGAGTCGTTAATATCACAGGAACAGATAGTACCATTACTTACCCGTGAGGTTTTTGCTATTGAAACTCAAACAGAAAAATTTTTGCGCGTTTTAACCTTGCTTAAAAATAAAATGTCAGTGATGGAATTAAACAGGCTGAATGCGGTTTGGTTGTCTGAAATTGAAAATAGTGATTTTCTTTTGTTTCAATATATAAAATATGCGATTGACAGTAAATTCGAACACTCAGCTAACTTTGGTCATCCGGTAGTTCTTGAAATACATAAAATAGCAAAAAAGGTATCCAAAGAAGTTCATGCATGGCAACAGTTTGTAAGGTTTCAAAAGTCTAAAGATGAAATTTATTTTGCACCCGTACATCCCGTATATAATAGTTTACCATTAGTTATACCTCATTTTAAAGATCGCTTTTCTTCTCAACAATGGATTCTTTATGATCTTAAACGAAACTATGGTTTTTATTACGATTTGTCGGAAGTTCATCCCATGGTTCTCGAAGGAAGCGGAGAACACCTCAGAACAGGTTTTGTTGATGAGGAAATGTTGCATCCGGATGAGAAGTTATTTCAGGAATTGTGGAAAAAATATCATACATCAGTATCAATCAAAGAAAGAATCAATTTAAAATTGCAAAAACAATATATGCCTAAGAGATATTGGAAATTCCTGACCGAAAAACAGTAATTAAAAGTAAAACTTTTTATACATAGGATAAATAAAAAACTACAGAATACATTCTGTAGTTTTTTTATCTTTTCAGATCTTTTGTGTATAATTTAATTTGAAAACTTTTATATAAACCTACCCAAAATGAGGGGTAGGTTTAAAAAACATAATTATATGTGGAAATTAGAAATTATATGATAACTGAATTTTAAAGTTTCTAGGATCTATTTGATTTATATAACCACCACGGTAGTAAGAAGTATATCCCAGTTCATCAAATATGTTGTTAAAGAAAACTTTTAGTCCCACATCTTTATAAGTATAACCAAGCTGGGCGTTAATAGTTGTATAACCAGGCATATTAAATGGTTTTACTCCTGGAGTAGTTCCATGTCCGTCAGTTCTTAAATCTGAACTATAATCGTTAACAGGTCTGTTGCCTACATAATATACACCTACACCTAATGAAAGATTTTTTAATGCACCCTGGTTAAATAAATATTGTACCCATCCGTTTGCCGTTGAATAAGGGGCATTCATAGGCCTTGAGCCATTTACATAAGCAATACTTTTTCTGTATTGAACATCTGAATAAGAATATCCTAAAATAACTCTCAGGTTTTCAAGAATCCGGCCATTTGCTTCAATCTCAATTCCATTTCTTCTTAAATCTCCTGCTTTTTTGTAGTATCCTGTAGCAACACCATTATCATAGACCTGATAAGCAATATCGTTATTATTAATAAAATAATATGTCACATTAAAATCCAGTTTTTTATTAAACCAGTCCGATTTTACTCCGACTTCCCACTGATTGGTTACTGATGCTCCAATGGTTCCACCATCCTGGGTTGGATTACTGGCTGAACGTAAATTTGTCGTAGTGGCAAAATTTCCAAACAGGCTGATATTTTTTACAGGCGTTATCATTATCCCAACAAACGGGTCCCATGCATCGTTAGCGGCGCCTACATTCGATTTTCTTCCGTCAACACTGTATCGTAAAGCAAAGTTTGCGCGTATATATGGATTAAATTCTATGGCATCATGTACTGTAAATCCGTATACTTCTGAATAAGTTTTAGTATTTACAGCTGTGGTTCCAAATGATTTTTTGGAAATACCAGAAGGTAAATTATTACCAATTTTTTCTAAAATATTAACTGTATCAACAGTTATGGAGCCATGAGAAATTGAAGTTTTTTCATTAGATTTATAGTCAAATCCTGCCTGAAACGTATGCTTAATTTTACCGGTAAATAAATTTTTACCGATTAAATCGATTTGAATAACTTTATTTTTATCTTCACTCTCAGACCAACTAAGGGTTCTTATTCTCTTTGTGTAATCAGAAATAGTTTTGCCAGTTACTACATCCTTGTACCTGTAAGGGTTAGCCATTGAACCTACTCCATAAGTTTCGTCATTGTTTACCGAACCGGCATATACGGCTCGTAAGCTAAGTTTATCATTCAGTTTTCTAACTATTTTTGCAGAATAAGTGGTTGTTTTGGTGTTAACATTATCCGTACCCCAACCAAAAAAGTTTTTAGATGTATCTAATAAATTGTAAGTATTTATTTCAGATAAGTTTGTAGTTCCTCTATCTGGGGTCGTATTATCATTCATGTAATCCATTTCAAGAGTCACCGTTGTTTTATCATCCGGTCTCCATTCAAAAGAAGGGTTTACATATACACGATTGTTGTCCACTCTTGGCTTATAGCTGTCTGCTCTTTGAAAAGCAGCATTTAATCGGAATGCCGAAGTATTTTTTTTATCCAGAACCGTTTGGTAATCAAGTGTAGATCTAAATAATCCCCAACTACCGGATTCCAATGCTACCTGTCCGGCATCCTTTAAAAATAGAGGTGTTTTGGTAACTACGTTTATAACTCCTCCAGGGCTGCCTAATCCGTTACCGATACCTTGGGTTATTGACGCAGATCCTCTTAAAACCTGAATACTTGAAACCCCTTGCATATCTGTCAAAATTCCTGATGTTCTAAAATCAGAATCAACCTGAATACCGTTTTTTAATACCGGAGTACCTCTGTATCCCCTGATAGACATACTCTCAGTAGTTCCACCGTAAGTTCCGAAGAGCGTAACACCGGGAACATTTCTTACAGCATCAGTTAAAGTAAGAGCACCCTGCTCGTTAATAATTTCATCAGATATAACTGAAATGTTTTGAGGTAATTCTCTGGGAGATAAAGGTATACGGGTGATCATATCAAGACCTTTGGGCTGTTTTCCTTGTCCGTAAATTAAAATTTTATCTAGATCTCCCTTTTGGTAGACAGTCATTCTCAATTCTTTAGTTTCATTTGAGTCTAAAGAAAAAGATTCCGTATACTGACCAGAATCAGGGCTAATGATGGTAATTTTATGTTTACCGGGAGATAAACCTTTAATTTCAAAAGAACCATCACTTTTTGTAGTTTCAGATACTGACTGTCCATCTACAAGGATGACAGCATCTGCAACAGGGAGGTTTTCAATATTAGAAACATTCCCTTTAATTGATGAAGTGTTTTGGGCCATAAGAAACTGACCGCAACAAATTAAAGAACAAATTAAGTATAATTTTTTCATGTTAGTTAAAATTTAGAAAGTTACGGCAAATATAATTTTTATTTAGACTAATTACAAACTAAATATATGATATTCATCATTTAAATAATGGGGTGCTTAAATCCCAATCTGTTAGAGGCTTTATGATACTTAATGAAAAATTAGTTTATCGTTAACAGATAAAAGATTAGAATACTAAAAAATGAAGGTATAGTTTAAAAAATGTATTAACTTTGCAAGGCGATAAATTTTGTATAATAATTAAAAAAATTACTAAAAAATGAGTTTACCCGTTGATTATGTACCTATATTAATTCAGGTAGCTGTAGCATTAGGTTTCAGTGTAATGACACTTATCGGCTCAGCTATGTTAGGGACAAGAATTCATGGTAAGGCAAAAGATGATACTTTTGAATGTGGTGTAGCATACGAAGGAGATGCACGTACACCGTTTTCAATTAAGTATTTTCTAACTGCAATTTTATTTGTTTTATTTGATATAGAAATAGTTTTCTTTTATCCTTACGCACTTAATGTTAAAGAATTTGGCGTTGCCGGATTTTTAGCTGTAGTCACCTTTATTTCTATTTTCTTACTAGGCTTTTTATATGTAGTGAAAAAAGGAGCTCTGGATTGGGAAAAATAAAAGATACTATTTACAATATACTTTAGATTTAGAAAGAGAAATATGTCAGAAAAAGTTACGATGGTCGAACCTCCTGAGGGAGTAAGCGGACCAGGATATTTTGCCGGGAGCTTAGATAAAATTATCGGGTTGGCCCGCTCATATTCTTTATGGCCTTTACCTTTTGCAACCTCTTGCTGCGGTATTGAGTTTATGGCTATACAAGCATCAAACTATGATTTATCCCGTTTTGGGGCTGAAAATATGAGGTTTTCTCCCAGACAGGCGGATTTACTGATGGTTTGTGGAACCATATCTAAAAAACTAGCCCCGGTGCTTAAACAGGTTTATTCTCAAATGGCAGAGCCTAAATGGGTAATGGCAGTGGGTGCCTGTGCTTCCAGTGGCGGTATTTTTGATACGTATTCTGTACTTCAGGGAATTGATAAGATCATTCCGGTAGACGTTTATGTACCCGGATGCCCTCCAAGACCGGAGCAAATTATTGAAGGTTTTATGCAGATTCAGGAAATGGTACAAAACGAAAGCCTGAGAAGAAGAGATTCACCAGAGTATAAAGCTTTATTAGAATCATATAATATTTCGTAATTTGATGGAAGAAAATACAATTATAGACAATCAATTTGTTTTACAGCTTTTAACAGATGAATTTGGAGACTCTATTCTTAGAGCTTATGAGCCGGATGGTATTCTGACATTGGAAATTAAGGATGAAGCTGTTCTGCCTTTAGTCGAATTTGTAAAAAAGCATACGATTAAAATAGATTTTCTTACAGATATATGCGGTATCCATTATCCGGATCACAAAGGTGCTGAGCTAGGAGTAATATACCATTTACATAGTTTTATTAATAATTTCAGGCTGAGGTTAAAAACCTATTTGTCTATTGATAAGCCAGATGTAGATTCTTTAACTTCTCTTTATTCCGGTGCTAACTGGATGGAAAGAGAAACGTTCGATTTCTATGGAATCAATTTTAAAGGACATCCCAATTTAAAGCGGATTCTTAATATGGAAGAAATGGAATATCATCCTATGCTGAAACAATATCAGCTGGAAGATGCAACACGTACAGATAAAGATGATGCCATGTTTGGTAGATAACCCGTCTAATATTAAAAGATAAAAAAAGAAAAATGTCTCAGGAAAATAATAAAAGTGAGTTGATAAACCTTGCGGGTGTCGTTGATAATTATATCGTTAAAGAACAATTAGACGGTCAGCTTCAGAAAATAAATTTAGGACCTACCCACCCGTCAACTCATGGTATATTTGAAAATCATATATTAATGGACGGAGAGCGAATTGTCTCTTCATCCTCTACTGTTGGATATATTCACAGGGCTTTTGAGAAAATATCCGAAAGAAGAACCTATGCTCAGATTACGACTTTAACAGATCGGTTAAATTATTGTTCGTCACCAATCAATAATATGGGGTGGCATATGACTATGGAGAAGCTTTTAGGTATAAAAGTTTCTAAGAAAATAGATTATATGCGAATCATAATTATGGAGCTGGCGCGAATAGCAGACCATTTGGTATGCGACTCCGTCATGGGAGTAGATACAGGTGCACTAACCGGATTTACGTATATGTTCCAGGACAGGGAAAAAATTTATGATCTTTACGAACAGGTATGTGGAGCCAGAATGACTACCAATATTGGTCGTATTGGTGGTTTTGAAAGAGATTTCAGCCCTAAATTTCATCAGTTAATTCGTGAATTTATCGCTGATTTTCCGAAAAGACTGGAAGAGTTTGCCAGCTTACTTGAAAGAAACCGGATATTCATGGACAGAACGATTGGGGTGGGAGGAATATCTGCAGAAAGAGCCTTAAATTACGGATTTACAGGCCCAAACTTACGTGCTGCCGGTGTGGATTATGACGTTAGGGTAATGAGTCCTTATTCTTCCTATGATGACTTTGATTTTATCATTCCTATAGGTACTGCCGGTGATGCTTATGACCGTTTTATGGTACGATTGCAGGAGATAAGAGAAAGTTTCAAGCTGATAAAAAATGCGTATGAAAATTTGCCGGAAGGAAATTACCATGAAGATGTACCGGACTTTTATCTGCCGGATAAGCCGGATGTTTACAATAGTATGGAAGCGCTAATTTATCATTTTAAAATCATTATGGGGGAAACAAAAATTCCAACCGGTGAAGTATATAATTCTGTTGAAGGTGGTAATGGAGAGTTAGGCTTTTATTTAGTTAGTGATGGAGGAAGAAGTCCGTATCGTTTACATTTCAGAAGACCGTGCTTTATTTATTATCAGGCTTTTGAAGAGCTGGTTAAAGGACAAATGTTATCCGATGCCATTATTGCACTGGGAAGTTTAAATGTAATTGCAGGTGAGTTAGACGCTTAATCGTACAAAATAATAGTATAATAAAAAATCCCCTTCATTTGAAGGGGATTTTTTATTATATAAAGTAGTTTATATATTAAATTTAAAAATTTAGGTTAAATAAATATTTTTTTATAAAAAATGATGTTCACTTGAGTTAAAATACGATCTTTACAACTCAAAAAACCTAAAGAAATGGTACAGAATTTTATACATGTATTTTCAGCGGCTATGGTAGCCTTGTTTCCCGTGGTTAATCCTATTGGCAACGCATTTATTGTAAATAATTTTCTGGAGGGATTAGGGGAAAAACAAAGAAAATCTGTAGTAAAGCAAATAACCATTTATTGTTTATCTATTGGGTTAGGAAGCTTACTTATCGGTCGTTTAATATTACTGCTGTTTGGTCTGTCCATTCCTGTTATACAGCTGGGAGGAGGTCTCATGATTTGTAAGACAGCCTTGGGCTGGTTATCCGATGGGAATAATAAAGGAAAAAGTAAAGAAAAAAAAGAGAAAACCATAAACGATTTAGATAATGAAAATATTCAAAAAGATATATTTTATCCTATTACCTTTCCCATTATAATGGGCTCAGGTAGTATTTCCGTTATATTTACTTTAACCGCTAACAGCTCAATTGAAGAAAACATGTACCTGACTTTGATTAACTATCTGACTATTGCTCTGGTTATACTTGTTCTTTGTATTTTAGTATACTTTTTTTTGTCAAATGCTTCAAAGATTGTTGATAAGGTAGGTAGCTCTGGGAATATAATTATTAATAAACTTATAGCTTTTTTCACCTTTTGTATAGGCATACAAATAACCTTGACAGGTATATCCAAAATTTTTCATATTGATATTATGTAATATAATCCAAAGTAAGTTATCTGGCTATTTTAAATTTATAATTATAGTTGGTGTAATAAAAATTCTGCTTTTTTTAAAGACTTCAAATAGTTGAAAAATCAATCATTGTAGAATAAAATTTAATATATTATATTTTATCAAATTTTTTTAGTTGTTAAGCTATTCAGTTCTTGTTTTTTATCTACAATACTTGTAAAACCTTTAATATAAAATCTAAAAATTGATAGTTTTATGCCTAATTTTTACTAATATTGTATAAAAAATAACTGTAAATATATGAATTTAAACTGCCTGCCAAATTCTGCCTTTACTTCTTTTATTCTAAAAATGCACATTGGAATAATAAAAAATCAAAAGTCGGTTTTAATCAAAAGTAAGAAATCACATTAAATTATATTATATGAAACAAAGCTATTATTTATCGCTTTTATGTTTCTTTCTATGCTTTTCTCTTTCATGGGGGCAGCTTAGTAAGAACTACGAAGTAGCGACACCCGGAACCCTATCCCAGCTGGTAGGAACGGATAAGGCTAAGATAACTGATCTCAGCCTTACAGGAACCCTTAATAGTGTAGATTTTGAGACTATTCGTCAAATGTCTGCATTAAAGAATTTAGACATGCTAAATGCTGATTTAGTAGATAACATTTTCCCGACAAGGGCATTGGCTTATATTAAATTGGATATGATTACATTGCCTAAGTCAGTTTACACAATTGGCGAACAAGCCTTTGTGGGAGCTACCCTGAAAAGTCTGGATTTTTCAAAAAGTCCGAACCTTACTTCTATAGGAGGCTCTGCTTTTGAAGCTATAAAGTTAGGGAATAATACATTGGATTTTTCTGTCAATCAAAAATTAAATACATTCGGAAGAAATTATTTTGGACAACGGGGAGCTTTTTATGGAAATAACAGCCATGTGATTCTTCCTAAAAATATGAAGAGGATCCCAGGACTTTTATTTGTTGATTTTAAAGGAAGTATAACTCTTCCGTTGGAATTGGAAACTATTGAAGAGCAGGCGTTTTTAAGGGCAAGTATGTCAAATTTGGATTTCTCAAATAGTCTCAACCTAACTACCATTGGAGGCTCTGCTTTT
Source organism: Apibacter raozihei (assembly GCF_004014855.1). Taxonomy (NCBI): domain Bacteria; kingdom Pseudomonadati; phylum Bacteroidota; class Flavobacteriia; order Flavobacteriales; family Weeksellaceae; genus Apibacter; species Apibacter raozihei. Next base: position 493,279 of record NZ_CP034930.1, on the reverse strand, counting down.
GAGGCTATTAAGCTAGTAAATAACACATTGGATTTTTCTGTCAACCAAAAATTAAATACATTCGGAAGAAATTATTTTGGACAACGGGGAGCTTTTTATGGAAACGCGAGCCATGTAATATTACCGAAAAATTTAAAATCAATTCCGGAACTTTTATTCGCGGATTTTAAAGGGAGTATAACTCTTCCGTTGGAATTAGAAACCATAGGAACTCAGGCATTTTTAAGAGCAAATATGTCCAAATTAGATTTCTTACATAGTCCAAGCCTTACTTCTATAGGAGGATCAGCTTTTGAGGCTATAAAATTAGAAAATAATACATTGGATTTTTCAACAAATAGAAAATTAACAACTTTTCTTACAAATTATTTTGGAGAACGAGGGAGCTTTGCAGGTAACGATAGCCATGTAATTCTTCCTACTAATATGAAAGTAATTCCGGCAGTCTCATTTTCTTTTTTTAAAGGAAGTGTAACCTTACCATCCGAACTAGAAACCATAGGAGCACGAGCTTTTAGAGGGGCAACAATGACAGTGCTGGATTTTTCCAAGAGCCCTAATCTTACGACTATAGGAGAACAAGCCTTTTTGGAAGCAAGTATGTCTAAATTAGATTTTTCTTATAGTTCCAACTTAACAACTGTTGGAGGCTCTGCTTTTGAGGCTATACGTTTAGAAAATAATACATTAGATTTTTTAGTAAATCACAAATTAGCAGTTTTTGGTTATAATTATTACGGACAACGAGGGGCTTTTTTTGGAAATAACAGCCATGTGATTCTTCCTAAAAATTTGAAGACTATTCCAGGACTTTTATTTACCGAGTTCAAAGGAGATTTAACTCTTCCGTTGGAATTGGAAACTATAGGAGAACAGGCATTTTTAAGAGCAAATATGTCCAAACTAGATTTCTCAAAAAGTCCTAACCTATCAACCATTGGAGGTTCAGCCTTTAAAGGTATGCAGTTGGGAAATAATACGTTGGATTTTTCAGCTAACACGAAATTAACGAATTTTCTTACTAATTATTTTGGTGAATTTGGAGTTTTTACCGGTTGTTCTTCAGATGTATTTTTGCCTTCAAATCTAAAATATCTTCCTAATGTTACATTTAGAAGCTTCAGTGGTTCAGTATCAATTCCTTCTGAATTAGAATCATTAGGTAAATTCGTATTCAAAGAATCAACTATTAAAGAATTATCCTTGCCATCCACAATACAGACTATAGGTGAAGGTGCTTTTTCAGGATGTAAAGAATTAGAGAAATTATCTATCTGTGCTATAAATCCTCCTCAATTAGGGAGCAATGTTTTTAATGGAATAGATTTTTCTAAAACACAGTTGGCTGTACCGAAAAATACTCTTACAAAGTATAACCAGACCAGCCAGTGGAAGGATTTTACTGTATCGGTAGAAACCGAACTTTGTGTTGCTGGGCCGGAAATTATAAAAGATCCTCAGGTGAATGCACCTAATAGTTACATCTATGATGTGGATGCTGCGAAAGCAAATAACTATGGAGGATTAGAAATACCGGTAGCAAAAGCCTACGCCATGTGGGAAACTAATGAATATTTGGAAGGAAAAGGAATTCCTGAAGGAACTCTTTCTGCTTCCATATATTGGGAGGATGTTAAAGGTCTGGTACGTTCGGTATCTGTTGACCAGAATGCTAAGGATTCCAAAATAAAGGTAATGATTAACCAGGCAAAAGGAAAAGGGAATGCCGTAGTAGCCTTACATGTAGGAGCAACTGGAGATCCTTTAAAAGATCCGGTATACTGGAGCTGGCATGTGTGGGTGACCGATGACCCTACTAATGGAATAACCTATGATAATAATCCAGGGAGCAACGAGCATTTAGTTAATACCTTTATGGATCGTAATCTAGGAGCGTTATCCAATTCATTTTTAGGAAATGATTGGACTCGTTCAGCAGGATTAATGTACCAATGGGGAAGAAAAGATCCTTTTCCTGCTATGGTTTATAAAGATGGAATCTCAGTCAGAATAAACTCTTTACGTTTTGGGGAAGTAACTAATGCGAACTATCTAGCTATAGATGGTTTCCAGAAAGAAAGGGCTTCGAATATTATATCTGAAAATATACGGGAAAGTATTAATAACCCTTTTACAATATATACACCTTTAGAGTCTGAGATTGTAGTAAATTCGGGAGGTAAAAAAACTGTGCCTGCAAGATCCACCTGGTTTCATAATAACTTAGAGGAATTCTACTCAAAAAATGAAAGAACTCCTAATTTATGGTCAGATAATACGGGAGGAAAACGTATGCCGGGATTGAAATTTGAACAGCAGACTAAATCTTCTTTTGATCCTTGTCCAGCTGGATGGAGAGTTCCTGCTTATGCGCATATGTTTATTAATACTCCATCTAATTCTCCTTGGGGCGGGCAAAATATGCCGACAATTCTAGATTTTCAAAATGAAGATTATGAAACCAAATACAAAGAACATTATAAAGGAATACAAATTTATCCTGGTTTAGGTATAGATTTTAGTGGAATACCAAATTATAATTTAGGTCTTATGCCACTTACTGGACATTATGTCTTTTATGGTAATAAATTGGTTTATCAGGATCAAGGTGCTGAAATTGCACTTTCAAGTTCAACAATGAATATGTGGGGAGGTATTACGGGTCTTGCCATAATAGCAGATTTTCTTCAAAATAATTCAAAGGGTCTATATCAAATACGAACCATAGATATTGAAGGACACAGTGGAGGACTTGCTGCTATTCGTTGTGTGAAAGAAGATTTTCCTACAATGGAAGTTACTACAACTTATATTTCAAATGATGTTGAAGAGTACACTGAGGGATTAAAAAATCCTAACAGTTATATGTTGGTGAAAAATGTATCAGAGCAAGAGATATCCATACCTGTTAATAAAGCCTTTGCTGTATATAACCAACTTTTGACCGACCATCAATGGCCATCTGGAAAATTATCTACTAATGTAAATTGGACTACAGATACTCAGTTAATTAAAGAGGTAAAAGTAAATGGCGTTGATGAAAATGCAGTTATTTCTGTAAAAATAAATGCAAATAAATCGGGAAATGCAGTTATTTCTCTACATTCTGGAGATAAAGAAACCTCTGAAGATCCTGTATTATGGAGTTGGCATATTTGGGTATCGAATAATGAGATACAAACTATAACCTATACTACAGAAAGTAAATTTTCAAAAAATTATGAAGAATATTTAGCATTTAACACTTATGGAGGAAATGTGCCATTAACAACAACATTTATGGATAGAAATTTAGGTGCCATAGAGTTTGATGTTTCGTCTAAAAATTCTCAAGTTATAGATAATACAAGAGGTTTGCTTTATCAATGGGGAAGAAAAGATCCTACGCCTTTATTTATACCATTAAGTGGTGGTTTTTGGGGGGAGCATGATAGAATTTATTTAGGAACTACGAATTTAAAAAAGCAACAATATAATTCTGTAGTAAGCTCATCACTTGAATATGATAATTATGCCTTATTTTCTGCAGATACAAAAGTTCAAGATGTATTACTCAAATCAGTAAGAAATCCATTTTTACATATATCCAGAGGAAATACGTATAGTTGGTTACCAGAAATAGTTCCAAATTTATGGGGACATGCCGATTCTAAGTCTCCATTTGATCCCTGTCCTGAAGGATGGAGGGTGCCGGATTTTTCAAGTGCCGGAGTTTATGGTTCTCCTTGGTATAAAGAAGGAATGGGATTATGGAAAAAGAATAAAGACAATTTATGGGATTTTGACATTATTCCACAAAACAAGTCTTTGGAAGCTTTATCCGGAAGATTAATATCTAATCGTGCAGGAACAGTAGGTGTAGTACTTACATCTGAAGAGTATAATTTAGGACATTTTCCTTCAGACGGAGGTAGAGGAATAGAGAAAGATAGACCTATATTTTTGGATGGACTACTAATTTATGGTCAAAATTGGTCTGCATCTATGTATGGAAGTAGCCAACGATCTCTAGAACCTTTAGCAATGGCTTTTGGTACTGGAAATGATGGGGTAGACCCTTCAAATTTAGTCAGACCAAGAACGGGCCTACCAATAAGATGTGCTAAAGACGAAATAAGATTTAATAAAGAGTTAATAAAAAAATCACCAATTAATCGATTATCAAGCCGTAATTATGTAGAAGTTCAGTCAGTAGAAGCTCAAACTACAACGCTAACCGAGTCTCAAATAAAAATTACCCCGAATCCTACTTCAGGCTTATTTAAAGTACTGCTTACAGGTGTAACGGAAGGAAAACTTAGTGTGGTGAACATCAACGGAACAGTAATTCATAGCAAAATGTTTGCTAATAGCACCGAAGTGGATGTGAATATACAAAATCAGCCTTCGGGAGTGTACATGGTACAAGTACAAGCTCAAGGGCAGGTAGTGAACAAAAAAGTAATAAAAAAGTAACCAATCATTTATAGTTTAAAAAACCGGCAATTTGCCGGTTTTTTTTTAGGGTTAGTTCATTGAAAACCTGTTTTGTATATAATCAAATACTGATTATTGTCTCATTTATGTTTGAATTAATAATGAATATTTATTAATATTGTATAAAAAATAACTATAAATATATGAATTTATACTGTCTGTTATATTTTGCTCTTACCTTTTTTATTCTTAAAAAAACACATTAGAATAGTAAAAAAATCAAAAGTCGGTTTTAATCAAAAGTAAGAAATCACATTAAGTTATATTATATGAAACAAAGCTATTATTTATCGCTTTTGTGTTTCTTTCTATGCTTTTCTCTTTCATGGGGGCAGCTCAGTAAGAACTACGAAGTGACAACACCCGGAACCCTATCCCAGCTGGTAGGAACAGACAAGGCCAAGATAATCAATTTAAGCCTTACAGGCACCCTTAATAGTGCAGATTTTTTGACCATTCGTCAAATGAATGCGCTAAAGAATTTAAATTTGTTACACGTTAATTTAGTAGATAATATTCTACCTCGTGAAGCATTTAGTGGGATAACTTTAAATGAAATTGTTTTACCAAAATCTTTAAAGATTATCTCATCTTATGCATTTTACGCAAGCAAAGTATTCAAATTGGATTTTAATCATTTAGTAAATTTAGAGACCATAGATAATCTAGCGTTTTCAAACATTCAGTTAGAAGAGAACGTACTTGATTTTTCAAAAAATTCCCGGTTGGTAAACTTTTTAAGAGGGTGGAATGGAGGAGCCTTTACAAATAACACAAGTAAAGTTATTTTACCCTTGAATTTAAAAGTTTTATCTCCAGCAACCTTTATTCAATTCAAAGGAGAGGCAGTTTTACCAGAAGGATTAGAAGAATTAGGAAATGAATCATTTAAACTTTCAGCACCATCAATAGAATTACGCATCCCCAGTAGTGTAAAAAAGATTGGTTATTCTGCTTTTGAAAGTATGAAGACACGTCGATTAGACTTTACTAAGGTCAGTTCCTTAGAGACCATAGATAATCTAGCGTTTTCAAACATTCAGTTAGAAGAGAACGTACTTGATTTTTCAGAAAATTCTCGGCTGATAAACTTTTTAAGAGGGTGGAATGGAGGAGCCTTTACAAATAACACAAGTAAAGTTATCTTACCCTTGAATTTAAAAGTTTTATCTCCAGTAGCCTTTATTCAATTCAAAGGAGAGGCAGTTTTACCAGAAGGATTAGAAGAATTAGGAAATGAATCATTTAAACTTTCAGCACCATCAACAGAATTACGCATCCCCAGTAGTGTAAAAAAGATTGGTTATTCTGCTTTTGAAAGTATGAAGACACGTCGATTAGACTTTACTAAGGTCAGTTCCTTAGAGACCATAGATAATCTAGCGTTTTCAAACATTCAGTTAGAAGAGAACGTACTTGATTTTTCAGAAAATTCCCGGTTGGTAAACTTTTTAAGAGGGTGGAATGGAGGAGCCTTTACAAATAACACAAGTAAAGTTATTTTACCCTTGAATTTAAAAGTTTTATCTCCAGCAACCTTTATTCAATTCAAAGGAGAGGCAGTTTTGCCAGAAGGATTAGAAGAATTAGGAAATGAATCATTTAAACTTTCAGCACCATCAACAGAATTACGCATCCCCAGTAGTGTAAAAAAGATTGGTTATTCTGCTTTTGAAAGTATGAAGACACGTCGATTAGACTTTTCTAAGGTCAGTTCCTTAGAGACCATAGATAATCTAGCGTTTTCAAACATTCAGTTAGAAGAGAACGTACTTGATTTTTCAAAAAATTCCCGGTTGGAAAACTTTTTAAGAGGGTGGAATGGAGGAGCCTTTACAAATAACACAAGTAAAGTTATCTTACCCTTGAATTTAAAAGTTTTATCTCCAGTAGCCTTTATTCAATTCAAAGGAGAAGTAGTTTTACCAAATGGACTGGAGAAAATAAGCAACCAAGCATTTAAATATTCTTCAATTAAAGAAATTTATCTGCCGTCATCATTAAAAATAATAGAAACAGGGGCATTTATGGAGTGCGGTGAATTGGAGAAACTTTCAATCTGTGCTATAACTCCTCCACAATTAGGAACGGAAGTATTTAAAGGAATAAACTTTTCAAAAGTTGAATTATCCGTACCGAAAAATACTCTTAAGAAGTATAATCAGGCCAGCCAGTGGAAGGATTTTAAAGTATCGGTTGAAACGGATCTTTGTTTAGCAGGGCCGGAAATTATAAAAGATCCTCAGGTGAATGCACCTAATAGTTACATCTATGATGTGGATGCAGCGAAAGCGAATAACTATGGAGGATTGGAAATCCCCGTGGCAAAAGCTTATGCCATGTGGGAAACCAATGAATATTTGGAAGGAAAAGGCATTCCGAAAGGAACTCTTTCAGCTTCCGTATATTGGGAAGATATTGAGGGATTGATACGTTCGGTATCTGTAGACCAGAATGCTAAGGATTCCAAAATAAAGGTAATGATTAATCGAGTAAAAGGAAAAGGGAATGCCGTAGTAGCCTTACATGTAGGAACAACAGGCGATCCTTTAAAAGATCCGGTTTATTGGAGCTGGCATGTATGGGTAACCGATAATCCTACCCAGGGAAAGACGTATATAAACAATCAAAACGGAGAAATGACAAATACCTTTATGGATCGTAACCTGGGAGCCTTGTCTAATTCGTTTTTAGGGCATGATTGGAATCGTTCCGGAGGATTGATGTACCAATGGGGAAGAAAAGATCCTCTTCCTGTTATGAGATATATAGATAACACCTTTCCAATAATAAGTACATTCCCATTTGGTAAAATTCAAAATGAGTTGCATAATTTTTCGGTTATAAAACCGGGAGGTACCGATATAAATAAAAATATCCAGTATGCAACTCAGAATCCACTGAGAATATTTAAAAGCGATCCAAATGAAAATGGTCATGAAAGCCTATTAAATTGGTTTTCAGGAGTAGGAGTACGAGCAGATTTGTGGGGAGATAACAATCAGGCGAAAACAGGATTGGTAACTTATAAACCAGCACTTAAATCTTCTTTTGATCCGTGTCCGTCAGGCTGGAGGGTCCCATCCTTTGCCTATTCGGTAAATGTAGACGTTCCAAAACTTCCATCTTACTTGCCTTGGGGTAACGGATATAAGCTGGGAATTACTGAACTATTGGGAGCGAAAGAAGAAGACTTGAGCAGTGAATACGTAAGGGCGCGATATCCATCGGTAAAAATATATCCGGGATTAGGGATGGATTTTAAAGCCGGAAAAGGTAATTATCCATTAGGTCAGTTATCCCTTACCGGGCATTATCGAAAATATGCAAACGGTGCTATTGTTTACGAAGATCAAGCTTCAGAAACATATTTATGGGGAGCTACTCAGGCGTACAAAAACGAACTAAGAGAAATTGATGGAAGAGGACTTGGTTTACGAATAATATCAGACGCAAGTCAGAATGAAAATAAAGGTTTCTTTCAAATTCAGACTGCGAATGCAAATTCAACTTATTCAGGACAAGCGGTTCGTTGCGTAATTGATACCCGTATATCCGAAATTGGTAGTTATCCAACCCAATATTTAGCACCCGATCTGCTTGAATATATCGAAGGAATTAATAATCCGAACAGTTATATGGTTGTGAAAGAAGAAAATGCCCAAACCATTCATATACCGGTAAACAAAGCATATGCTATGTATAACCAATATCTGACCGATTATGAATGGCCGGATAAAGAGGCAAAATTATCAGTGAATATATATTGGACCACAGATACCAATTTGTTGAAAAAACCTGTGTTAGAAGGAACGAATGAAAATGCGACCATTAAAGTAACGGTAAATCCAAACAAATCGGGTAATGCTGTTGTATCCCTTCACTCCGGAGTAAATGGTAACTCTAATGACAAAATACTTTGGAGTTGGCATATCTGGGTACCTAATAATAGCCCGGTTCAAAATTCGGTTACCTATACTACAGAGGAGAAATTTGGGTCAGGCAAGCTTAACTTCGAACAACTAGCGTATAATACGGAGAGTTTTTATCCTCCGTTAACAACGGAGTTTATGGATAGAAATCTGGGAGCCCTGGAATTTGATATAGCTTCTTCAGATCCCAACGTATATAGACACACTGGAGGTATGTTGTATCAATGGGGGAGAAAAGATCCCTTACCATCTTTTTTTACCTACGAAGATAGTCCTTGGCTTGGTAATTACTCTATATTCAAGGGAAATAGTAATAATGCTTACTGGCATGAATTAGGTATAACTGAATATGAAATATATGATGTAAGTTATAGAGATATGTTCAGGGAAGGAGATTCAAACCGATCGGTTATGAAAAGATCAGTAGAAAATCCTTTAACCGTCATGTTTGGCCCTGGATATTATGTTATTGGGGATAAAAATATTCAAGCTAACTGGTTGCCTGAAAAAGATCCTACTTTATGGGGGCATGCTACTAAAAAATCTCCTTTTGACCCTTGTCCGGAAGGATGGAGAGTACCTGATCATGGTTTTAGTATGAGTGAAAATTCCCCATGGAAAAAAGAGAATGTAGATATAAAAAGTATTATTACTAAAGGTTATAAAGGCGTTATTATTGCGAATAGAGGAGTCTCAGTCCCAGGTTTAGGTCAATTACCTTTTACAGGGTATAGGGCTTATCCTAATAGAGGTTCAAAGGAAGGTACCGGAGTATTAGAACCAGGGGACGTCGGAGGACTTTGGTCAGCTAGTATGATAAATGGTATAAGAAATTACGCATTATCATTACACTACAAACGAAGTTCAGAAAAAATTGATGTAGGAGAGAATGAACAACCTAGAACAGCCATGCCAGTACGATGTGCAAAAGACCAACCGAGATTTACAGAAGAATCCATAGCCAACACACCGGTAAATTCTTCCGTAAGACGTAATTGTGTAGAAGCTCAGTCAGTAGAAGCTCAAACTTCAACACTAACCGAGTCTCAAATAAAAATTACCCCGAATCCAACGTCAGGCTTATTTAAAGTACTGCTTACAGGTGTCACGGAAGGAAAACTTAATGTTGTGAACATCAACGGAACAGTAATTCATAGCCAAATGTTTGCTAATAGCACCGAAGTGGATGTGAATATACAAAATCAGCCTTCAGGGGTGTACGTGGTACAAGTACAAGCTCAAGGGCAGGTAGTGAACAAAAAAGTAATAAAAAAGTAACCAATCATTTATAGTTTAAAAAACCGGCAATTTGCCGGTTTTTTTATTTAAGTAATATCGTATCTGTTTTTATTATCAATTCAGGATCAAAAAAATAGTTATATTTAGCTGGTATAAATAAGATACAAATTAGTATGATATATAAACTATTACTGGTTAAAAGATGCTTTTTAGTTCAAATAAAAACTCTGATATTGTTGTCTTTGTTTTTATTTCCACTTAATTTTGAAGCGCAGAATAAACAAGAAACAAAAAAGATGGAGGCACCTAAAGTAAAAAAGATCCCTAAAACATTATCCATTCACAATGATACGAGAATTGATAATTATTATTGGCTTAACGATAGAGAAAATCCGGAAGTAATAAAATATTTAGAACAGGAGAATGCTTATACCCAAGAGCAAATGCAATCCACTCAAAAATTGCAGAACGATCTCTTTGCAGAAATGAAAAGCAGAATAAAAGAAGAGGACGAATCTGCGCCTTACAAATTTAACGGATATTGGTACCTTACACAGTTTGTGAAGGGAGGAGAATATCCTCTGTATATAAGAAAAAAAGATAATTTAAATGCACCGGAACAACTTATGTTTGATGTGAATCAGATGGCTTCCGGGTATAAATTTTATCAGCTGGGAGGAATTAGTATCAGTCCGGATAATCAATGGGCATGTTTTTCAACAGACACTGTAGGGAGAAGAATATATACTATACAGATAAAGAATCTGTTAACGGGAGAAATACTGGCCGATCGACTGGAAAATACGACCGGAAATGTCGTTTGGGCAAATGATAATAAAACTTTGTTTTATAGTGTTCAGGATTCTGAAACCTTAAGATCTGACAAGGTATATAAACACGTTGTAGGAACTGCCCAGAATGAAGATGTTGAGATCTATCATGAAACGGATGAAACCTTTACGGTATATGTTAGTAAAACCAAATCGATGGAGTATCTGGTGATATCGTCCGGAAGTACGGTATCCGATGAATATCGTTTCATCTCCGCTTCAAATCCCGGTGGTGAATGGAAAATTTTTCAGAAAAGACAAAGGAATTTGGAGTATTCTTTCGATCATTTTGAAAATAATTTTTATATACTCACCAATAAAGATCAGGCTTTCAATTTCAAATTAATGAAAACGCCGGTAGATAAGACTTCTAAAGAAAATTGGATAGAAGTAATTCCACATAATAAAGAAGTATTACTAGAAGGGTTTGAGCTCTTTAAAAAGTATCTGGTAGTAGAGGAAAGAAGCAATGGTCTTACCCAGATAAAAGTAACCCGTTGGGATCAGTCTTCAAATTATTTACTTCCTTTCGGAGAAGAAGTTTATACAGCAGGAATATCGGTAAACAGAGATTTTGATACCCAGATTCTTAGATACAGATATACTTCCCTGACAACCCCCTGGAGTGATATTGATTTTGATATGGAAACCCGGGAAAAAACCATTTTAAAAGAGCAGGAGGTTTTAGGAGGATTCGATAAAAACAATTACGAAACTCACAGACTTTGGGCTACTTCAAGAGACGGAGTAAAGATACCTGTATCTCTGGTTAAAAATAAAAATACACCGCTATCCAAAGAAACTCCATTGCTTTTATACGCTTACGGTTCGTATGGATATTCTATGGATCCTACATTTAGTTCTCTTCGTTTGTCTTTGCTGGATAGAGGGTTTATCTATGCTATTGCTCATGTGAGGGGAGGAGAGGATTTAGGAAGACCCTGGTATGAAAATGGGAAGATGTTAAAAAAGAAAAATACTTTTTTTGATTTTATAGATTGTGCTTCGTATTTAATTGATGAAGGTTACACCTCAGCCCAGCATTTATATGCTAATGGAGGAAGTGCCGGCGGATTATTGATGGGGGCTGTTGTAAATTATGCTCCTGAGTTGTTTAACGGGGTAGTGGCAGATGTACCCTTTGTAGATGTGGTAACTACCATGTTAGATGATAGCATTCCTCTGACTACAGGAGAATACGATGAATGGGGAAATCCTAACGATAAAGAATATTATGAGTACATGAAATCCTATTCCCCCTATGATAATGTAGAAGCTAAAGAATACCCTAACATGCTGGTCACTACAGGGCTACATGATTCTCAGGTGCAATATTGGGAACCGGTTAAGTGGGTTGCCAAATTAAGAGAACTTAAAACTGATTCCAATCTTTTACTTTTGGAAACCAATATGGATGCTGGACATGGAGGAGCCAGCGGAAGATTTGAATCGCTCAAAGAAGTAGCTTTGGAATATGCTTTTTATTTATTATTAGAAAATAAAGTTAAATAACGCACGTAAAATTTTATAATTATATTATATTAGGGTGAATTACCGTATCTTTATATTAAATATTAAGATGTGGTAAGGGTTATAATGATAAGTATACGATGCCTAATAGGGATTTTTCTGACTTTATCATCAGTTTTGATATTCAAACATGAACAAAAATATAGTTTCTTATGCATAATTATTTTAAAAGGAGGATTAATTTGTTTTCCTATAATTAGAAGGTGTATTGAGAATTTATTAGGTTTTAAATTAAGCAGGTTTTTGAAATATGAAATTGTTTTGTTCTCGGGTATTTTATCGATAATTTTTAATGGAAAAATAGAGGATAGTAATACACTTAAAAAACAAAAGTCATTGGTAAATGAAGGTAGTTTTTTTGTTCAGGAACAAAAAAATGAGGAGAAAGTAGATTTCAATCAAGAAAAAAATTACAGCAAATAAAGTTAGTTCCACAAAATGAACAGAATGTTTTAAGTTCAATAAACACAAAGAAAGTAAAAAGAATATCTGGTATAAACGGTAAAGAGAAACAAAAAGGGACTATATATCAACCTAATAAATCTATAAAGAGCAATAAATCTAAAAAAAATCTGAAAAACAATATATTAGAGGGCCAAGGGGAGGTTGTTATTATATAAATAGCAAAGGCAATAAAATCTATGTAGATCGAAGTCTTTGTAATTAATTTATGCTTAATTAGATAAAAGTTTATTTCAATAATTAGAAATGTTTAATATAAATAAAAAATGAATACTCTGTATATACGTGACCAGGATTTTAAAGGAGAGGATTTATTAGTGGATAAATTTATTATAGGAGATTATGAAAATTGCTCTTTTACCAATTGTAATTTTTCAGAAGTGGATATTTCCGGATACAATTTTATAGATTGTAAGTTTGAAAATTGCGATATAAGCATGGCAAAATTAAATAATACGTCATTACAAAAAGTTAGTTTTAAAAATTGCAAACTGCTGGGTTTACATTTTGAAAACTGTAATCCTTTTCTCTTATACTTTACATTTGAAAATTCAATACTTAATTTCAGCTCTTTTTATAAGATTAAAATGAAAAAAATAAAATTTATAAATTGTAGTCTTCACGAAGTAGAATTTATTGAATCAGATCTTCCTCAGGCAACTTTCGAAAAATCAGATCTGATGGGAGCTGTTTTTCAGGAAAATAATCTGGAAACTTCTGATTTTAGAACTGCTTATAATTTTTCTTTAGATCCCGAACGTAATAAACTGAAAAATTCTAAATTTTCAATTAATGATATTAAAGGTCTTTTAGATAAATACAAATTAATCATTGAATAATATTAAACTTTTATAAAAATCTTTCTTCTATACAATATATAGCCGATCAACCAGCATAAGGTCATAAAACTTATGGCAAATATCAGAGAGCCCGGATAGTTTCCAAAAATAGGTTGTAAGATATCAGAATATATAAAACCATGTAAATTAATGCTTTCCGAATCGGAAGAGAAAGAAATAACTCTAAGTATGGTAGATAAGATTCCAGCCATAACAAAAATAAACAGAGGATTTACTCCAAAGGATTTAAAGTAGAATGTCCATTTATGGTATCCATGTATATCAATAATCCATATTAACAAAGCTAAAAAACTGGAAGCCATTCCGCAGGATACTAATACAAAGGTAGGAGACCATATTTTTTTATTGATAGGACAACCGTAACTTAGTAAAAAACCTGTAAATGTGAGAAGAGTTCCAACAATAAATAAGTTGACTATCCGGGAATAATTATCTTTACTGTTAAGCATAATTTTTCCACAATAAAAACCTATGAGTACTTGACAGACTGAAGGAATAGTACTTAATATACCTTCCGGATCAATAGCCAGACCTGCATCTTTATACATATGGTTTACACCTAAAATAGCCCTATCTATCACAGATACAATATTATTTTCGCTTTTATCAAAACCGTCTCCAAAGTATAAAATCAAGAAATACACAATTAAGGTTGAACCTACTATATATGGAATATACTTATGACGTATAAAGATTACAAGGAGAGAGGCAAAACAATAAGATAAAGCTAAGCGTTGCAATACACCAAGAATTCGTATTTTATCAAAATTCAAAAGGGAATTTAAAAAACGATCTATAAATGGTAAATTATCAGTTTGTTGATAAGTTCTGCAAAATAATGAAAACCAAGCTATTCCCAGCCCGATGATGAAAATAATAATCGAACGTTTTAGAATTTTATATAAAGTATCATTAGTATGACTGAAATTTAGTTTTTTAAGAGAAATATACATGGATACTCCCATGATAAACATAAAAAAGGGAAATATGAGATCGGTAGGAGTAAGGCCATTCCATTCTGCATGTCCTAGAGGTGCATAAACAAAGTTCCAGGATCCCGGATTGTTAACGAGAATCATACCGGCAATAGTGATTCCCCTCAAAATATCCAATGAAAGTAAACGATTATTAGTAGTCATTTTGTGAATTTTATTAAAAATAATTGATAAAAACAAACAGATAGTAAATGTAATAAAAAAAATAAAATATTGGTATTTTAGTATAATCTAAATATTTTTAATGCTTTTAAATCTTGATATTAGACGCAAATATCTCCTTTATACTAAGATTTATTATAATGTTATTAATAAATACTTATAAGAAAAATACAAAAGTAATTTAGATGATAAAAATTATTAAAATGATTTGAAAGTAAATAAGAACAGAATAAATATAACTAATTAAGAAGATTTAATTTTTTCTTTCAATAACATAAGTAAGCATTAATTCAAGAGAATCTCTATTTTCATTTTTAGGAAAAGAAAGAAGGATTTCCAACGCTTTTTGTTTAAAGTCATTCATAACAGCCCTAGCATATTCCAGTCCTCCGTTTTGTTTAACAAATTCAATGATTTCAGCTACGCGCTTTTTGTTCTTATTATGATTTTTTATAGAATTTATTAACCATTTCTTTTTGTCAGGAGTTGTAGTGTTAAGAACATAAATAAGCGGAAGGGTCATTTTGCGTTCCTGAATATCAATTCCTATAGGCTTACCAATAAGATTGGTACTTGTATAATCAAACAAATCATCTTTAATCTGAAAAGCAATTCCCGTATACTCACCAAAAAGACTCATTTTTTCTGCTACTTCATCAGCTGCATAAGTAGAACGTGCTCCGGATTCACAGCAGGCAGAAATCAATACAGCTGTTTTTTGGCGTATAATCTCAAAATAAATTTCTTCTGTAATATCTAATTTTCTGCTTTTCTCGAGTTGAAGTAATTCTCCTTCAGCCATTTCTCTTATTACTCGGGAAATGATAGAAAGTAGATCAAAATCCTGATTGTCTGTAGCTAATAAAACACTTTTGGATAAAAGATAATCACCTACTAAAACGGCAATTTTATTTTTCCATAAAGCATTGATTGAGAAAAAACCTCTTCTCATATAACTTTCATCTACAACATCATCATGAACCAACGTAGCCGTATGGATGAGTTCTATCAATGAAGCCGCACGATAAGTTTTGTCTGTAATTTTCCCTGAAAGTTTAGCTGTTAGAAAAACAAACATCGGACGCATTTGCTTTCCTTTTCTTCTAACTATAAAATGAGTGATTCTATCTAAAAGGGGGACTTTGCTCTTCATAGACTCGTAGAATCGCTTCTCGAAGAGTTTCATCTCATCCGCAATAGGAGTTTTAATTTGTTCGGTAACTTTAGACATTCAGAGGTCAAAAATAGTGAATTTTTAGAAATTTTAATTTTAAATATCAAATTTATTTTAAGAAAAATGCGAAGTCTTTCCAAGAAAGGTAAGACATCTGAAATGCATTCATAAAAATAAGTTAAATGTGAAATAAAACCTGCATACCCAAAAAGAATTATTATATTTGTCGTCTGAAAATCGGACAAAATACTTATATTGATGCAACAAAATATACGTGTTTTCCGTTAAACATAATTATTGTAAAATAATTAAAACTAAATATGAGAAAATATTTCTTATTAGCAACCTTTATAATAACCAGTTGCCTTATGCTTTTGTTTGCTCAAAAGCATGAGATAGGAATTTCTATAGGTAAGGCTAATATAATAGGCGATATAGGTAAATCTAATTATATAGAATTATTTCCCATGGATATGGAACGTTTACCTATTTCTATAGGTGCGCTTTATCGTTTAAATTTAAATAACAGGCAAAGTCTCCGCTTTAATCTTATATACAATCGTGTGTTTTTCGACGACTATGAAGCTAGTGAAGATTACAGGTATACTCGTGGTTTAGCCGGTGATAATACAATAATTGAAGCTTCTGCTGTATTTGAATATTATTTCTTCGATATAAATGATATAAAACGTTCCGGATCTTCTCCTTATATTTTTGGAGGAATAGCTGCGTACGCTTCCAACGATTTGGATTTTAAAATAAATCATGATACCTATTATAACGCAGACGGTTCTCCGAGAACTCCTGTTTCTCCAACGGATTTTCAAACTATTGTAGATACGAAAAAAAGTAATCGCTTTGATTTTAGTATTCCTTTTGGAGTAGGGTATAAATTTAAGTTTAATTATAACTGGTTAGTTTCGTTTGAAGTAGGAGCTAGATATACCTTGCAGGACAATCTGGATTACAGTGCAATTGAAACTAATAAATTTGAAATTAACACAAGTCCTTTGCTCAATGAGCCTGCTTATGAGAGCGAAATTGGAAAAAGGAATGCCGAAATTATAGGAAGGCATCAAACCGGAAATACATTTAAAAGTAATGACTGGTATCTGATTTGGGGATTTAATATTACATATACTTTCGGAAGACCACCTTGTTATTGTTATTAAATATTTATAAATGTCTAAAGAGATTGTAATAGATAAGGAAAAACTGCCTCAGCATGTAGCTATTATTATGGATGGTAATGGTCGGTGGGCAAAGAAAAAAGGGATGATGAGAACTTTTGGTCATCAGAACGCTATCAAGGCGGTTAGAGATGCCATTGAGTTTTGTAATGAAAATGATATTCCTTATCTCACACTATATACATTTTCCACCGAAAACTGGAAAAGACCTCCATTAGAAATCTCCCTACTAATGAATCTTCTTATTGGTACAATAAAAAAGGAAACCAATAAACTCAGAGAAAAAGGAGTAAGGGTTAAGGTTATAGGGAATATAGAAAAACTACCCAAAGAAGCCAGAAAAGAGCTGGAAAAGCTTATAGAAGATACAAAGGAAAATACTTCAGGTACTTTAGTATTGGCTTTAAGCTATGGTTCTAAAGAAGAAATTGTTGACGCTGTTAAAAATATCACTTCAAAAGTGATTAACAATGAGTTGTCTCTCGAAGAAATTAATGAGCAATTACTTCAGAATCATTTGTATACGAAAGATATTCCTGATGTAGATCTTTTAATCAGAACCAGCGGAGAACAAAGAATCAGTAATTTTTTATTGTGGCAGATAGCGTATGCCGAGCTATATTTTACTGAGGTATTATGGCCTGATTTTAATAAAGAAGAATTTTTAAAAGCAATAAAATTTTATCAATCTAGAGAACGAAGGTTTGGAAAGATAAGTGAACAATTAAATGTCAAGTAAAAAAGTAGTGTAAATAATCCATGAAGAAGTTATTAGCAGTTGTTGCAATTTTAATACAAATATCCCTTTCATCGCAAGTCACCCAAGATTCAGTATCAGTAAATCAGTCAGTACAGACTGAAAAACCAGATGCAGAAAATAGTAGTTCTCCTGAAAATGAATCTTCTACCATTGATGAATCCTCTTTTAAAATTAAAGAAATACGTATAACCGGAACTTCAAAATATTCCAAAAATCAGATTATGCGTTATACCGGACTTTACGAAGGAGATTATGTTGATATTCCGGGTATGCAATTAAACAGCGCAGTGAAAAAACTTTGGGACTCCAAATTGTTTTCCGATGTTGAAATTTTCCTGAGCAAAGTTGAAGGTAAAGATGTGTATTTACGTATCAATCTTAAAGCATTACCAGAATTAGGTTCTGTAAAATTTGAAGGAGCCAGTAAGTCTAAAAATGAAAAGTTAATAAAAGAAAACGGGTTAAAATCCAAAACTAAAATAACTGATGACTTACGAACAAAACTTCAAAATTCGATAAGAAATCAATATACGGAAAAAGGATTTCCAGATGCTCATGCTGTGATTAAAGAAAAAGTGAATCCTGCTGATTCTTCATCAATCAACTGGACTATAGCTATAGAGAAAGGTCCGAGGGTTAAAGTTAAATCAATTCAGATAACAGGAAATAAAGAGTTGAGTGCTTCAAAAATCAGAGCTCGATCATTCAAAAACACAAAACAGAAAAAAGTATACAGATTCTGGAAAAAATCCAAATATGTACCTGAAAAATATGAGGAGGATTTGGTGAAAGTTGTTGAAACCTTACAATCGTATGGCTTCAGAGATGCTAAAATTACCTCGGATACCGTAATCAGAACGGATGAAAAGAATTACGATATTAAGTTAAATGTTGCTGAAGGTAAGAGGTATTATTTAGGTAATATTACATTTTCAGGTAATTCGGCATATTCAAGTGAAATTTTAACCAAAGTGGTTGGATATAAAAAAGGAGAACCGTATGATGCAGTAGGTATAAATAAAAAAATATCCGGTTCTGAAAAAAATGATGATATTGCTACTTTGTACTACAACAACGGTTATGTATTTTCAAGTGTTGTTCCTATAGAAAAGGCAGTGAGAAATGATACCATAGATGTTGAAGTTAAAATTAGAGAAGGAGAGCAGGCTTATTGGGATAAGGTAACATTTTCTGGTAACACCCGAACCCATGATCATGTAATACAACGATCATTGAGAACTGTACCCGGAAAATTATTCTCGAAAGAAGACATACAAAGAACTATTATGGATTTAGCCCAAATGGGGTATTTCGAAGCTCAGGGATTACGTCCGGACATAACTCCAAATGCAGAAACTAAAACAGTAGATGTTAATTATAAATTAGAAGAAAAAGGTTCTAACAGCCAGGTAGAATTACAAGGTGGTTATGGAGGTAACAGATTTATCGGGACTTTAGGATTAACTTTTGGTAACTTTTCATTCAATGATTTCTTTAAGAAAAAAGCATGGAAGCCTATTCCCATGGGAGATGGACAAAGCGTATCTTTAAGAGCTCAGGCAGGAAGTAATTATCAGAATTATAGTGTTTCTTTTACAGAGCCTTGGATTACTGGGAAAAGACCAACATCATTAACAGTATCTTTATATAGTACTATTTTAAATTATGACAGGTATTATACAACAACCGGTAGAAATAAATTAAACATTTATGGAGCACAGGTTGGACTAACTACTCGTTTAAACTGGCCGGATGATTATTTCAGATTATCCTACGGAATTAATTATCAATTATATTCATTCAGGAACTATCCATTTAGTATAGTTAGCGATAGTGGTTCAAAAGACTGGCCTAATGGAGAAAGTAACAATTTCAGTGTGTATGCTAATATTGGAAGATATTCCGCAGGATTAGATCCTATTTTTCCTACCATGGGTTCAGAATTCGAATTATCATTGAAGTTAACCCCTCCGTATTCTGCATTTAAAAATGAAGATTATAGTAAAAAAACGGATAAAGAAAAATATAAGTGGTTAGAATATTATAAGATAAAAATGAAGGCTTATTGGTATAAAGAGTTGGTGGGTAAATTTGTGCTGAAAGCCGGAGGAGAATTTGGTTTCTTAAGCAGCTATAATAATAACATCGGTATTCCTCCTTTTGAAAGGTTTTATCTTGGAGGTACAGGACTATACGGAAACAGATTTGACGGGAGGGAAATTATTCCTTTACGAGGATATAAAGATTCATCTTCTTTCGGAGGACAAACTAATGATATAACTCCTTTAGGAGGAGGTACCTCTTATGCACGTTTCATGATGGAATTGCGTTACCCGGTACTTATGGGAGGAGCTACTAAAATATATGCCTTAGGTTTTGTAGAAGCAGGTAATACCTGGAGCAATAATAAATCGTTTAATCCGTTTGAATTAAAAAGATCTGCCGGTTTCGGAGTTAGGATTTTTATGCCTCAGTTCGGTATGCTAGGGTTTGACTTTGCTAAAGGATTTGATAAAACTATTAATTCAACCAGTGCTAATGGATGGGAAACTCACTTTATATTCGGACAGCAGTTTTAAAACCTTAACTTAAAAACAGATAAAATTAATTAGGATAGATTCACAATTAATTATATTTTTGTCTAAACTTGGTATGATTTTAGAAAAGATTTTAAAACATTTCAAATGAAAAAACTGATACTATATACTTTAATACTGTTGTTTTTTAGCCAAATCAACGCTCAGAAAATGGGCTATGTGGATACACAGGTCATACTCAAGCAAATGCCTCAGTATCAACAATCGGAAGATAGGCTTAATGCAGAAGTAAAAAAATGGCAGAATGAAATATTAAGTAAACAGTCTAATTTAGATAAGTTAAGGACTGAATATGAAAATGAGAAAGTTTTATTAACAGAAGAACAGAGAAAAACTAAGATAGCTGTTATAGATAGTACTGAAAAGGGATTAAATAGTTACATAGAAAAAAAGTTCGGTGCTAATGGTGAGTCTATAAGTTTACGTCGCAATTTGATTAAACCGTTACAGGATCAAATTTGGAATGCTATTAATACTTTAGCAGCTAAAGACAGATATAATTTTATTTTTGATAAGTCTTCTGATTTAATCATGGTGTTTACAGACTCCAAATATGATTTAACAGATAAAGTTATCAAACAATTGGGAGGAATTAGCATTGATTCTGAAAAAGATAACAAGCCAGGAAGTTCAGGGAAAAATTCAGATTCTTCTAAGAAAAGCCAATCTAATAAAGAAGCTAAAAATTCAGGAAATAAAAACACAACATCAACATCCAAATCTAAAAGCGGATATGGTAGCAAGTATGTACCTAAAAGCAAGCAGAATGCTAATCAGGAAATGGATCAGGAATCAGTTGAAGATAGTGAATCAATCAGGGAAGACATTCAGTTAAATGAAGGGGAAGAAGTAAAAGAAGAAGCTGAAACCAAAAAATCAGGATATGGTAGTAAATACGTACCTAAAAAGAAAGAAATAAAAAAAACGGAGGTAAAATCCGAAGAGGTTAAGAAAAACTCAGATAAGGATACTAAGACTTCCGATACAAAGGCAAAGGATAGTACGGTAAAAACTACAGAAAAGAAAACTACAAGTTCAGATACCAAATCTTCATATGGTAATAAATATGTACCAAAAAAGAAAGAGGTTAAAAAGACAGAAGAAAAAACAGAAACTAAAGAATCGGTAAAAGAAGAAGAAGCAGAATCAAAAGAAGTGGAAACTAAAGAAACATCTACTACCGAAACCAAGCAAAAATCTGGATACGGCAGTAAGTATGTTCCAAAAAAAAAGAAACAAGAGAATAATTAATTAATAATATCAAAAAGCGAAATAAAATGAAGAAAATTACATTCGTATTCCTTTTAACAGTATTCGCAGGAGTTTTCCAGTTAGCTAAAGCTCAGAATATAGCTCACCTTAATTCCATCGAATTACTGAATTTAATGCCAGAAAAAAAATCAGCTGACGATCAATTAAAAACTTTAGCAGATCAGAAAAAAGCAGAACTAAAAAAACAAGAAGATGCTTTTACGGCTAAATATCAGAAGATTCAGGATGAAATAGCTAAAAAACCTCAAGCAGAGCAAGAAAAAGAATTCCAGAAATATCAGGAAGAATTTCAGAAAGACAATCAAAACCTGTTGGCTTTGAGAGAAACAGCAGCTAAAGAATTAGAGAAAAAACAAGATGATTTATATGATCCAATCACTAAAAAAGCTCAGAATGCTGTAAATGATGTAGCTAAAGCTAAAGGATATCTTTATGTTTTTGATACATCTCAGCCTTCACTTATTTATGCTGCAGGTCCAAACATCTTAGACGAAGTAAAAGCTAAATTAGGTTTAAAATAAAATTAAATTTATAAGCTATGTTTAAAAAGCTATCCGCAAAGGATAGCTTTTTTTATTATTTATTTTTTGCAAGAATGTCTAAACAACTCTTTTTTATGTTCTCAGCAATTTTTTTTGTAGGTATATCATTATCTCCGTTATTAAATGGATCTTCAATATCTTCTGCTACCAGTTCCAAACTAATAAGTACATAAAAAACAAACATTACCAGAGGGACTACCCAATATCCTAAATTTATAACATATCCTATAGGCATACTAAATACGTACAAAGCAATAAACTTTTTGATAAATAAAACATAGGAAAACGGGATAGGCGTATTTTTTATTCTCTCACAGCCTCCACAAACATCCATAAAACCTTTAAGTTCCTGATTAATAAACAATAATTGTTCACCTGTAAGTATATTTTCTTTGTTTAATTGAACAATTTTATGAGTTAGCTTAACGGCTACCTGACTTGGAGAGTATCGAAATTCTGTTGTATCATCAGAATTTTCATGCTCATCTAAAGTATAACGAGTGGTATCATTGGTTAAATGTCTGTGAAGAATCTGTGCAAATAAAGGGATATATTTAATGAAAAATTCCCTGTTTTCTTTATCATGAGAAGGGAGCAAGGCATTAAGCTTAATGGACAGATTTCTGGAAATGTTTGTTAATTGTCCCCATAACTTTCTTCCTTCCCACCAGCGATCATAAGCTGTATTGGTTCTGAAAACCAATACCAAGGATAGTACGAAACCCACAAGACTTTGTCCTACGGTCACATAGCTGGAAGCTTTCATTTTATCAATTTCTATATAATTAATTTCTACATAAGCTATGATAAAAGCAAAAATTCCGGTTACTACCAGCATAGGCCATAGCTTGGTAATAGTATCCGCTTTATATATTTTAAAAACAAAAGAAAACCAACCTTTAGGATTGTAAATAATCATAATTAATAAATAAAATCAATTAATTTTTCTAGAGCCATACCTCTGGAACCTTTTAATAAAATGTTTTCGGATGTAAGAGAATTATTTTTTAAATAATTACTCATATCTTCCGTAGACTTAAATTTTTTAATTTGAGAAGCCGTAGTAGTGGTTGTGGAAAAATTACTTCCTACTAAGAATATATATTCAAAATTCAAATTTTGAGCTAATTCAGCAATTTTTTGATGTTCATCTGCGGAGCTATCTCCCAGCTCAAACATATCCCCTATAATAATTGCTTTAGAGCCTTCAAAAGAAGAGAAATTTTTCAATGAAGCTTCCATGCTGCTAGGATTAGCATTATAGGTATCTAATAATAGCCTGACACCATTTTTTTTAACTATCTGAGAACGTTGATTGCGAGGTTGATAATTTTCAATTCCATTTTTAACCTGAAAAGCTGTTAATCCTAAATAAAAGCCAAGGCTGGCAGCTGCGCAGATGTTTGAAAAATTATAAATACCTGTGAGTTGTGAATTGAATATGCTATCTTTATAAGATACACTGACAAAGTGATCAGATTCTTTCAAACCAAACCTATAAACTCCTTCTGAACCAAATGTGATTTGTTTAATATCTTGGGTTAATTCAACTTGTTTAGGATCGTCTGTATTAACTAATGCAGTACCATTAGATTCTTTCAGAAAAGCATAGAGTTCAGATTTGCCTTTAATAACTCCCTCAAATCCTCCGAATCCTTCCAGGTGAGCTTTGCCAAAGTTGGTTATATAACCTATATCAGGCATGGAAATACCAGCCAATAATTCTATTTCTTTCTGATGATTGGCTCCCATTTCTATGATAGCTATTTCATGCTTAGGCTGAATAGATAATACAGTAAGTGGAACACCAATATGATTGTTTAAGTTCCCCTGGGTAAACAAAACGTTATATTTTTCCTTTAAAACAGAAGCAATAAGTTCTTTAGAAGTCGTTTTACCATTACTCCCGGTGATACCTATAACAGGTATATTGAGTTGTTTTCTGTGATGTCTGGCAAGGTTCTGTAAAGCAAATAAGCTATTCTCAAAATAAAAAATTCCTTTCTGAGGGTCTGCATATTTTTGCTCATCTACTACACAGGCTAACGCGCCTTGCTCCATTGCCTGTGAAGCATAAAGGTTTCCATTAAAATTATCACCTTTTAAAGCAAAAAATAGTTGGTTTTTATTTATTTTTCTGCTGTCAGTTGTAATTCCTGAAGATTGCAGATATAGAGAGTAAAGTTCTGGTACGGTCATGATATATAAAAATAAATATGCGTAAATCTAAGAAAAAATAAGATGTATAGTAGTTACTCTTTAAACATGGAATCAAAATTAACTACTTCTTTCCCCGGAAGAATTTGGTTAAGCATAACACCGGTAAGGGATGCTAAAGCCATGCCTTCTAGTGAAAACGAATTTCCGAGATGAATGGATGCCCCCCCGATACCTAAAACGAGAATGACGGATGATATGATAAGGTTTCTCTTAGAAGCGAAATTTACCTTGCTGTCTACCACCATACGTAAGCCGCTCGAAGCAATAATACCGAACAGCAGTATTGAAATTCCACCCATGACAGGAACCGGAATTGATTTAAGTAAAGCAGCTATCTTCCCGCAAAAGCCAAAACCGATAGCAAAAATAGCAGCCCCTATAAAAAGATATATACTGTAAGCTCTCGTAATTGCAAGAACGCCTATGTTTTCACCGTAAGTCGTATTAGGAGGCCCGCCAATTACAGAAGCTATAATGGTAGCCATACCATCACCGAAAAGGGATTTATCTAGGCCCGGGTCTTTAACTAAATCTTTGTTAATAACTTTACCCAGAACTAATTGGTGTCCGATGTGCTCAGCTATGGGAACAATGGCTACAGGAGCCATCAACAAAAAAATAGACCATGAAAAATGTGGAGTAAAAGTATAAAATGGAATTTCAAAATTAGGAATTTGAAACCATGCAGCGTTTTTGATCGGTTCAAAATCTACAAGACCCATAGGTATTGAAAATAAGTAGCCTCCGACAATTCCTATCAAAACAGGAATAACACTAATAAAACCTTTAGTGAAAATGGCTATTATAATAGTTATTATTAAACTGATTAAACCTACGGCAACAAACTTAATATCATAAGAACCCGAATTATTAGTAATCATATCTATCGCTGTAGATGAAAGGCTTAACCCAATAACCATAATAATTGGACCTACTACAATAGGCGGAAGTAATTTCATTAACCAGGAAACCCCTGTACGGTTTATGATTAGGGCAATAAGAGCATATATGCATCCCACTATAAAACTTCCGACCATTATTCCTTCTGCACCTGAGGCTGCTTTAATAGCTATAATAGGACTTATAAAAGCAAATGAAGAACCCAGATACGAAGGAACTTTTCCCTGAGTAATAGCTATAAATGCAAGGGTGGCTAATCCGCTAGATACCAAGGCTACTGCAGGATCCATTCCTGTAAGTGTAGGTACCAAAACTGTCGATCCAAACATAGCAAAAAGATGTTGAAAGCTTAGTGTAAACCATTGTAAGAACTTAGGCTTATCATGAATATTTAAGACTATCGATTTGTTTTCCATTAATTATTGTTTCTAATATAATTTTTTCGCAAAATTAAGATTTCCACTCTTAAAAAAACAATCAATTAGTAAAAACGTAGCATGCTAGTGATTTTGCTTGAAAAATTGTTTATTACCTATGATTAAAATCATTTCTGATTTTTAAATATTAATAGTATTTTTAAAAAAAATAAAGATATGGGTGCCTACCGTTTATTTTGTGTTCTTGTTCTTTTACTACTATTAACCGGATGCAAAGGTGAAAAGTTCCTGACGGATTCACTTAACAGTCGTTATGCATATTTGAAAAATTATGATAACCGGTTAAAAGAAAATAATGTAAGTATTGTTAATGAAGAATTTACAGACACCTTATTTGCAGTACAAAAAATAAGAACAGCCATTTATCCCTATATTATAGCATGGGGAGGTGAAAGCGAATATAAGGTTAGTTTAAAATCCATTCCGATAGGCTTAGTAAATCGTTACATTAAAGATTATTCAGGTACAGACTCATTAAAAGAAAAATTACATGGTAGGAAAATTGAATTAACGGTAAAAAGTATTCCCAATTATTTTAATATAAAATTCAGTAAAGGAGTACTCCTTATAATATTAATAAATATAACATCCAGAGAAGGAGAAGCAGAATCAGATATTTCAAATCTAATCGTAGATTATAAGCTTTTAAGTGAAAAATTTGGTGAAATTCAAAAAAAAGGAAGGATTACTATAGAAAATATAGATTATTCTAACTACAGTGAAGGCTCATCGTCTACCATGGTTCCTTTTGCAAAAAGTAAAAAATTATATAATAATCTGGGACAGCCCATTTTTAAAGAACCGGAATATGTCATGTTTGATAATGCTAAAAATACTAAACCTAAAAACTTTTTAAACAATTATTTGAACTCTTACGAATTAAAGTTAAGAAAATTTAGTCAGGAATTAGTAAATCGTCTAATTGAAGAAATTGACTAATGTTTTTATTAAATTTTATTGGTAAGGTTTAATGAGATAATATTAAAATATATTAATACTGAATAAAAAGCCTTAGATGTAAAAACATAAGTATAATTTAAATAAGATAATAAGTAAATATTAATTCGATAATAGTATTGGTTTATTAAAAATACTATTAAATTTATCGGGTATTTTTAAAAGATAAAATATTTATAAGAAATAAGTATTAATTTTCCACGATAATAAATAAAGAATTCTTCAATAATAAAAAAAACAGCTTACCATGTAAGCTGTTTTTTTATTGAATGGAAATATAGTAACGAAAATTCTTAGAGAACTTTCATTTCATGTAATACATTATTCATATTTCTTACGGCATCAGCAGAAGCTTTAAATTTCGCTTTTTCATCATCATTAAGATCCAGTTCTACAATTTTTTCAATACCGTTTTTACCTAAAACTACAGGAACACCAATACAAATATCAGATTCACCATATTCACCTTCCAGAAATACAGAACAAGGAATCACTTTTTTCTCATCACGGATGATAGATTCCACTACGGCAGCTCCGGCAGCACCCGGTGCATACCATGCAGAAGTACCCAATAATTTAGTTAAAGTAGCTCCACCAACCATAGTGTCTGCAGCGACTTTATCAAGTTGTTCGTTAGTTAATATTTTAGAGAAAGGCACTCCCTGACAAGAAGCCAGACGTGTTAAAGGAATCATAGTCGTATCTCCATGTCCGCCGATAACCGTAGCTTGAATATCATTCTGAGAAGCACCACTGGCTAAAGATAAATAAGTCTTAAAACGAGAAGAATCTAAGGCACCTCCCATACCTATTACACGGTTTTTAGGTAAACCTAAAGATTTAAGAGCTAAGTAAGTCATCGTATCCATAGGGTTGGAAATGATGACTAAAATAGCATCCGGAGAATATTTTAAAATATTGGAAGCAACTTCTTTAACAATTCCTGCATTGGTTCCGATTAAATCTTCACGGGTCATTCCAGGTTTTCTGGGGATACCTGAAGTTATTACAGCAACACTGGTGCCTGCCGTTTTAGAATAGTCATTGGTGCTTCCGGTTATAGTTGTATCAAAACCTAAAAGAGAAGTGGTCTGGGTCAAATCCAAAGCTTTTCCCTCGGCAAATCCCTCTTTTATATCAACAATTACCAGTTCGTCAACAATTTCTTTTCTTGCAATATTATCGGCACAAGTGGCTCCAACGGCTCCGGCACCTACTACAGTTACTTTCATGTTTTTGTATTTTTTAATTATGTTATTATTAAATTTATTCAAAGTTAAGCCATTCGTACAACAAATAAAATGTCGTTTGTCAGCTTTTTTTAACTTGAATTTGTAGGTGTAATTTAAAAAAAAATAATAATTTTATATAAAATAATAATCAGGTATTTTAATGGGATACGAACTAACGATTATTATTCCCGTTTATAACGAGGAAGATAATCTCGAGCGTGTAGTTAAAGAAATGCAAGCCTACATAAATAATGCTAATAAAAAAACTAAAATTCTCTTTGTTAACGATGGTTCTAAAGATAACAGTCTGGGGGCTATAAAGACTATATGCAGTCAGGATTCTAATTTCACTTATATCTCTTTTGATCGTAATTACGGTCTGAGTCCCGCAATAAAAGCAGGCTTTGATTATGCCGATACTCCCTGGGTGGGATATATTGATGCCGATTTGCAGACAGCACCTTCCGATTTTAACATTCTTTTGGAATATGCCGGAGAATATCAGCTGGTAACCGGAGTAAGGGCTCAGCGTAAAGACAGCTTCGTTAAGAATTTATCTTCAAAGATAGCTAACGGAATACGCAGAGCTTTTACCCATGACGGTATGGATGATACCGGTTGTCCATTGAAAATTATACGTACGGATTTTGCTAAAAAAATTCCTATGTTTAAAGGTTTGCATCGTTTTCTCCCTGCAATGATATTGCTTCAGGGTGGAAAAGTGAAACAGGTTCCTGTTCAGCATTTTGAAAGAATAGCAGGGAAATCTAAATTTCACTTATGGAACCGCTTATTTGGTCCTTTAAGCGATTGTTTTGCTTACCTGTGGATGAAGAAAAAATATATTAACTATGTGGTTTCAGAAAAAGAATTATGAATCATTCGTTCACAGAAGTTTTCATTGTCAATGTTAAAATGCTTAAGTACATAACACTGTCTATAGGCTTTTTAGCACAATTGCTATTTTCAAGCCGTATGATTATACAGTGGATTTCTGCTGAAAAAAATAAAAAAGTAACCTCTGATCTCATTTTTTGGCAGGTAAGTCTTGTGGCCTCTTTCTTTTTATTTATCTATGGATATCTGAGACACGATTTTTCAATTATGTTAGGTCAGGTTATTACTTATTATATTTATATTCGTAATATCCAATTACATAATGCCTGGATGAAATATCATATAGTGTTTCGTTATTTTGTGTATTTCTTTCCGATTTTGGCTATTTCCTTAGCTCTTTGGAATGGGACTATCAATACAAATAAGCTTTTTAGTAGAGAAAATATACCCTTATGGCTTTTAATTTGGGGAAGTTTAGGACAAGTATTATTTACTATGAGATTTATTTATCAGTGGATTTATTCAGAAAGGATAAAGAAATCAGAACTGCCCTTAGGTTTTTGGATTCTCAGTCTTACCGGTTCCCTAATGATTTTTATTTACTCTATCATAAGAAAAGATCCGGTGCTTTTTGCAGGACATTGTATGGGAATTATTGTTTACACAAGAAATATTATAATAGTAAGAAAAAGTAATTATGCTGAATAATCCTGGAAAACATCTTATATTTCTTTTCATCGTCTCCTTAATCATGTTAGTTTCCAACCTTGGGATTCTGCCAGTTAATATTATGGAAGCCAGAAATTTTATTACAGCCCGTGAAATGGTTCAAGACAATCATTGGATTTTAACGACAATGAATGGTGAACCTCGCTACGAGAAACCTCCTTTGCCAACCTGGATAACGGCTGTCTTTGGATCAATCCTGGGATTTGACTCTAATTTGTCTTTACGTTTACCCGTAGCTTTTATAACCATTTTATTAGTGGTATACTTATATAAATTTTCTTTGAAATTAGGTCTTTCTGGACTTAATAGTCTGCAAAACGGATTGATTGCAATTACATCTTTTTATATTTATTTTGCTGGAAGAGATAACCAGTGGGATATGTATTGTCACAGTTTTATGATTGTTTCCATATACTATTTATGGGAAATACTCAGAATACGTAAAAATCCTTTTAAAAATGCTGTTATAGGAGCCGTTTTTTCAGCATTTTCTATTTTAAGTAAGGGCCCTATCTCATTATATGCATTATTATTACCATTTTTAATTGCCTATGGATGGGTGTACAGATATTCATTCAGAAATGAAAGAAAACATATTCTGGCAATACTTTTATATACGATTTTAGGAATATTTACAGGTATTTCCTGGACAACCTACGTGCATTGGGCAGATCCCGAAACCTTTGCTTCAATGGCAAAAGTTGAAACTTCCCGATGGGTTAACGATTATAATTCCAAATCAGTTTTTTACTATTGGAGTTTCTTTACGCAATCTGGGATTTGGACTCTCGCAGCATTTTTAGGTCTATTATACCCGTACATGAAATTAAGAGTTTCTAATATCAAAGCCTATCAATTTACTTTAATATGGACGCTGGCATCAGTAATCCTTCTAAGTATTATACCTGAAAAAAAGACCCGTTATTTATTACCTGTACTTATCCCATTAGCTTTAAATACAGGTTTTTATATTAATTATCTGACTTGTGGAACAAAAAAGAAAATTGATAGAATTCTTGGCAATATATCTTTAGGTTTAGTGGGTATTGTCGGTATTGTATATCCGGCAGTTCTTTATTTCTTTTTTAAGGATAGTATCTATAGTCAGAAAGGATGGGTAATAATGTCCTCTGTAGCTATGTTTATTTCAGGAGTGCTTATTTGCTATTATCTAACCAAAACAATATTTGACAAAGCTTTTTACATGGTAGTAGTAGTACAATGTGTAGTAATCGCCTTTATTTTTCCTTTGTCAAAAAGTTTCTTACATAATTCCAACTACAAATCCGTAGAGGATTTAAAGCGAGTTCTAAATAAGAATATTGAACTTTATACATTTAACAGCATGACTCCGGAAATTGTATGGGAGTATGGGAAAAAAATGCCGGTAATTAACGAATACGAGCTTGCAGAAAAACTGGAAAATGAATCTGGGCAGCCTATTGGAATATTATGCATTAAAGGAGATTCGGAGTCTTTAATGAAAAAGTTCAGTAGTAAATATGAA
Source organism: Apibacter raozihei (assembly GCF_004014855.1). Classification (NCBI taxonomy): domain Bacteria; kingdom Pseudomonadati; phylum Bacteroidota; class Flavobacteriia; order Flavobacteriales; family Weeksellaceae; genus Apibacter; species Apibacter raozihei. The sequence goes on along the minus strand of NZ_CP034930.1, from coordinate 462,439 downwards.
ATTAAAAATCTTTCTTACGTTGATCTGAATACGGTTTCTCCGGGCTCAGAAGATTACAGAGATCGACTTCACCGAGAATTGTTTATACTATACAGGAAATAATTTTCTAAGCCTTTTCTTTAATTTAGCTTTAGACTTCATTTTTCTTGCAAATTCTCCCTGATAAAAGAATATTTTTTCTTTTATTTCCTCAATGGCATATCCAGAAGCCAAGGCATATTCATTCATAAAAATATCAAGATAAGGTTGTTCTTTAATATTATTGGAAAGACTTTTCATTTTTTGGTCAAAAGTTAATTCATTATGAAACTGCATGCGATTTAAGTCCACTAAATACATTTCATATTTATTATCTTTCCGAATGACCAGCGTATTACCCGGCGTATTATCTTTAATAAAAACTCCTTTGGAATGTACAAAATGAGAAAATCTGGCGTATGCCCGAACACATTGAATGGCATCAGGTTGATCATACACTTCGCGAATAGTAAAGTCATAAGGAGTGTAATAGGATATATAAAAACTGGAAGTGATACCTATAAGGTCTGAATTTTCAATATAAGCGATAGGTTCAGGATTTAATATTCCTAATTTTAAAAGTTTTTCTCCATGTAAAAACGAGCGTTCGGCCTTTGATTTCCTGAAATATTTATAGGCAATTTTATTGATGAAATGTGGTTTTTTAAAGCTTTTTACAGCTATGCAATCATTTTGAAAAGGAATCTTTTTGATTATATTTCTCTCCGGGTTACCTAAAATATCAGTGAATGTATCAAAATCTTCTATAATAGAATACAATTTTTTTTTGTAACTTATATATTTTTCAGCAAGTATATAATTTTGCATTAATTTATTCAATTTAACATTAAATTTACTAATTAAAATTTATCAATTCAGATAATCTTTTAGTTAGTAGCTTAATTGTGCTTTTTAAGACAACAAATATAAGATATTTTCGTTTTTTTAGTAGCTTTGCTATAAGTTAATAAAATAAATGAAAAAAATACTTTATATCTTACTTTTATTGAGTTTTATAGTTTCATGTTCTACTAAAAAAACAGGAATTACTAACCGCACTTATCACAGAATTACTTCCTGGTATAATACCATATTTAATGGAAATGTAGCTCTTGAAGAAGATCAGAAATCAAAAAGAGAAGGATATAAAGATAATTTTTCTGTTTTGTTAAAAGTTGATCCGATAGATCCATTTACGGAAAGTTCGGAAGATTTGAGTCTTTCTACTACTTACAGCAATCCATCCAAAAAAGAATTTAATCCTTACGGATTATTAAACGGGAATAATCAGAATACAGTGCAATCTCAGGCTCAGGGTTTGGATAGGGTAATTGAAAAAGGAAAAAAAGCTATTGAAAATCATTCTATGCAGGTCAAAGGCAAAGAATATAACTCTATGCTTGCTGAAGCCTATCTTCTATTAGGAAAAGCAAGTTACTATAAAAAAGATCCTTTTGAAGCTTTAAATTATTTAAACTATATGAATGCTGCAATGGTTAAAAATAATAAAGTTAATGAAGGTAAGGTGTATATAGCTTTATCCCATGCACTTGCAGGTAATTCTTTTGAAGCTAATGAGCAGTTTGATAAATTACTGAAAGAAGATCTGAAAAAGAAAGATATTAAATTACTGACGAAAGCATATTCTCAATTTTTAATGGATGAAGATAGATTTAAAGAAGGGATTGCTGCATTGGAGGTTGCAAAAAAATATCATAAAGGAAAATATGAAAGGGGACGTTATAGTTTTATTCAGGGTCAGCTTTCGGAAAAGCTGAAAAAAGAAAAATCAGCAGCAGAGTATTATCAGATGGCTTATGATAAAAAGCCTTCTCCAGAACTTGAAATAAAATCACAAATAGCTTTGTCCAGGTTGTTTACAGGTGACAGCCTAGCTTATAAGGAAAGAATGTCCTTTCTGAAAAAGCTGACCAGACAGGGACTGTATCAATCAAGAAAAAATGAATTGTATTATGCTATGGGACTGGTTGCCGCTAAACAAAGCAGAGAAAAACAAGCAATGGAATGTTTTTTACAATCATTGAAGGAGAGAGAGAGTGATCCTCAGGTACGGGCATTAACATACCAGGCAGTAGGAGATGTTTATTTTTCAAAACCCGATTATGTATATGCAGGAGCTTATTATGATAGTGCAATTTCCAGATTTGTAGATCCTTCTATGAAAGCCAGACTTGAAGTTAAAAACAAGGCCTTGAAAGATTTAACATCAAAATATTATCTGGTTAAAAAAAATGATAGTATACTTTCGGTTGCAAATATGACTCCCGAACAGAGAAATGAGTATTACGGAAAATATATCTCAAAGCTGAAAGATCAGGAGGAAAAAGCTAGAATAGAGATGGAAAAGCAGATGCAAAGAGACAATAATGTTGTTTTTGCTACCGAAACTTTAGCAGATGGTTCAATGGGATTAGTTTCAGGAACTCCTACGACAGGTGGAAAATGGTATTTTTATAATAGCAATCTTAAACAATCCGGACAATCTGAATTCAGAAAATTATGGGGAAGTCGTTCACTTGTAGATAATTGGAGGATGAGCAAAAAAATATCCAGTCTGGATGAAGTTAAAAATGATTTGTTAGGACAAAAAGAAGTTAAAAATCCTAGGAGATTTGAAGTAGAATTCTATACTGAAAAAATACCTTCCAGCCGTGTGGATCTTGAAAAGTTGAAAATGGAACGGGATACCACTGAACTAGCTTTAGGTATCTTATATTATGATAAGTTAAGAGATTTAAAATCAGCCAATACTTCTTTAGAACATTTACTATCTACTCCTCCAATGGATGAGTCTGTAGCACTTTCTGCCATGTATAACCTCTATCGTTACAATAAAGAAATAAATCCTGAAATTTCTCGTAAGTACGCCGATTTGGTGGTATCTAAATATCCAGGATCTAAATATGCAGAAAGTATATTAAATCCAGATATAGATATTTTTAAATCAAAATCTGGTACAGCAACAAGGTATTATGAAGAGGCATATAAAAAATATGAGCAGGGAAAATATTCAGAAGTGAAAGAGATGTCTGAGCAGGCATTGAAAAACTATCCGACAGATGAGATTATTGCTAAGTTTTCTCTTCTTTCCGTTTTTTGTGATGGAAGAATGGGAAATAAACAGGCTTTTATGGACGGTCTGCAAAGAGTTGCCACGGCTTTTGAAAATAGAGAGGAAGGAAAAAAAGCAGCTGAATTACTAGATTTTTTCACAAAAAAGGAAAAAGAAAATACTTCACAACCACACAATGTAAATCAAAGGAAAGATACAAACACATTAGATCCTACAGATCCGGACAATGTTTATAAAAGCTATGATCCACAAGGCCGAAGAATTGAAAATACAAATCAACAACCTTCTTATATTGATCGCAGAAATCCGGGAATTCCTGAAGATTAATGCTGTAAGTTGCATCTTAAGATTCTAATAAGTGTGGGTTTCTCTGTGTTTTTTCTGTAAAAAATTAAGATATGATTAAAATCAGTAAATTATTTATAATCATTCTAAATAAATAAACTATATTTGCAGTAATAAAAAATGAAAATTACTTACGATTCATTTTTATAGTGATAAAAAGTAATTTTTTCATTTCTGTGTATTCACATAAATTGGTTTTATTTTATTAGTTTGTAAAGAAAAGCCTTTGTTGTTTAACAAAGGCTTTATTTTTTATTTAAAGAGTTTATTTTATCATTTTTTCGGAGATAATGCTATTTCAAGCTCATCAAGCTGTTGTTGATGAATAGGGGATGGTGCATCAATCATAACATCTCTTCCTGAATTGTTTTTAGGAAATGCTATATAATCACGAATGACTTCCTGCCCTCCAAGTAGAGCAACCAGGCGATCAAAGCCAAAAGCCAGACCTGCATGAGGGGGAGCTCCAAATTTAAATGCATTCATTAAAAAACCAAACTGTGCTTCAGCATCTTCCGGACTAAATCCTAATAAAGAAAACATTTTTGATTGTAGTTCTTTATCAAATATACGTACTGAACCTCCTCCAATTTCGTTTCCGTTTAGAACCAGATCATAAGCATTTGCACGCACTTTTCCGGGCTCTTTTTCAAGTAAAGGAATATCTTCCGGCTTGGGAGATGTAAACGGGTGGTGCATGGCTGCAAATCTTTTTTCTTCTTCATTCCATTCTAACAGCGGAAAGTCGACCACCCATAAAGGTGCAAAAACTTCCGGATTTCTTAATCCTTGTTTTTCAGCAACTTCCATTCGTAGCGCACTAAGCTGAGGTCGAACCTTATCTGCATTTCCAGAAAGAATTAGGATTAAGTCGCCAGGTTGAGATTTTGCTTTTTCGATAACTTTACGCAATTGTTCCTCAGAATAAAATTTGTCAACAGAAGATTTAATAGTTCCGTCTTCATTATATCTCACATATACCATTCCACTGGCACCTATTTGCGGACGTTTTACCCAATCAGTTAAAGCGTCTATCTGCTTACGGGTATAGCTGGCACATCCTTCGGCATTAATACCGACAACCAATTCAGCTTCATCAAATATTTTAAATCCGCTGTTTTTCAATTCATCATTTAATTCGATAAATTGCATTCCAAAGCGAATATCAGGTTTATCATTACCGTATTTTCTCATTGCTTCCTCATAGCTCATACGAGGGAATTGTTCAAATTCAATATTTTTAAGCTTTTTTAGCAAATGCTTGGTTAAACCTTCAAATGTTTGAATAACGTCCTCCTGCTCAACAAAAGACATTTCACAATCAATTTGAGTAAACTCGGGTTGACGGTCTGCTCTAAGGTCTTCATCCCTGAAACATTTTACTATCTGAAAATACTTATCCAGACCACCTACCATAAGGAGCTGTTTAAAGGTTTGTGGTGATTGTGGGAGAGCATAAAACTGCCCCGGATTCATTCTTGAAGGAACTACAAAATCACGGGCTCCTTCAGGAGTTGATTTAATGAGAACCGGAGTTTCTACTTCAATAAAACCTTCATTAGAAAGATAATTTCTAACTAACTGTGCTACTTTACTTCTGAAAATTAATTTATCTTTTACCGGATTTCTTCGTATATCGAGATATCTGTATTTCATTCGTAATTCCTCGCCTCCATCAGTTTCATCTTCAATAGTAAAAGGCGGAGTTAAAGAAGAATTTAAAATGGATAAGTTTTCAACCAATAATTCAATATTTCCGGTGGGAATATTAGGATTTTTGCTTGTCCGTTCAATCACTTTTCCGGTTGTTTGTATAACAAATTCACGACCTAGTTTGCGAGCTTGTTCCATTAACTCCGGGGAAGACCTTTGTTCGTCAAAAACCAATTGGGTAATTCCGTAGCGATCTCTTAAATCCACCCAAATCACAAAACCCATATCCCGCACACCTTGTACCCATCCGCTAAGGGTTACGGTTTCATTCACATTTGATTCGGTCAGTTCACCACAAGTATTTGTTCTGTACATATCTTAACAATATTTGTTTACAAAAATAGCGATAATCAACCGAATAAAAATAGAAATTTTAATCAGTCGATATACTGAAGAGAATTTTCTCTCCGGGATAGGCAAGATTATTTTCTAGAAAAAAATATTTTTTTTGTGAAACTAAAATGGGGGTGAAGTTTCGGTTTATAAAATCGGAATCTAATGCTTTAATTTTAAAATAAGTAACTTTATTGTTAATAGTTAAGCTATAGTAGTACGTGTAATATGACTTAATCATTGGAGTGAAACTAAGAGGAGGTTTGGTTGTCAGATGGTTTTTCGAAAAAATAGAATCAATAAGTTGAATTTTCGGATATTCTTCATCCATAGAATCATCACTATATTGTAAAGAAGCATATTTACGGGTAATGTCTTCTTGATTTTTTAATTGTTTATATGCATAAACTTCATCTGTATATTTATCTATTAATAAAAAGTAATAAAATTTGTCCTCATAACGACTGCCAATAGATTCTTCAGGAATTAAATCTTTTCCGTGATTATTTAGAAATGCTTCATTTGTATCTTTTACAAATGAAAATGCTTTTTTATGGTAAGATAAATTTGGTGAGATAGAAGAATAATAAAGTTCGCTTTTTAAACTATCTTTTTCATCTATAATTAGCTCATAAATACGGTCTTGTTTTATAAAGAGATAACTTTTATTCAAAGTATTTGAAAATTTTTTGAAGTAAACAGGGTTTAAATTAATATCAAAAACGCCTATTTTGTTTTTATTATTAAGTAATTCAGGATGTTCACGAATTTGTGCTGGATCAATATTTTCTGTATTATAGTAAATAAACATATAAGGGTGATTCGGAATTTTAAAAGCAAAAATGATATGCATGGAATCGTATTTTGTAGTTTTAAATTCAGAAAATGTTGTTTCAGGAAAATGAGGCCAATCTTTATGTATGTCTTTTTGTGGTATTTTAAAGCCTAAGGCATATAAATAAATAGAAAAAACAATTAGTAATGTTAGGATTACAAATAAAATAATTTTTTTCATAGCAATTTATTGATGCGTGTTAATTATAAACTATAACCATTTCTTTTTTTTCAACCAGAAATATATCAGAAGGGTAATTAGCAACATAGAAAGCATAATTATGGGGTAACCCCATTTTTGGCCAAGCTCAGGCATGTATTTAAAATTCATTCCATAAATACCGGCAATAAACGTAAGTGGCATAAAAAAAATGGAAAAAATGGTGAGTGTTTTCATAATTTCATTGGTTTTCTGTGAGGAAAGAGAAATATAAAGATTCAGCAAATTGTTTAAATCTTCAATCACCTGTTCATGCAGGGTAGTTAATTTAACATATAAATCTTTTAAATCCTGATAAGATGCTTTTTCTTGTTTTGAGGGTTTAACTGATTTTATAACCTCTTCTGTAAGAATGAGCATTTTTGTGCAAAGATTGGTTTTACGTTTTAATGAATAAATATTTTGAAGAACTAAAGAGGAGGGATGTTTCGTAAATAAGCGGTTTTCGAAAAAATCGAGCTTATTTATTGTTGCAATAATAGAATCGTTATATGTTTGTAAGACTGAATATAGAATTTTTATAATTACACTGGTGGTTGTAGTAGCTTTCCCAGGATTTATATATTTTTCTTCAATAGTGGAAAGAAAGTCCATTTTGACACGATGGATGGATACAATAATTTTATCATTATAAAAAATAGCTATTTTGTTTGAAAGATTTTCAATATTGGATTCTTTTTTAGCATTTTTATGAACCATCCGGACAATAAAAAAATTAATATCGTTTTCCGTCTCAAATTTAGGCAGGTGATTAGGCTCCAGACTGTCAGCAAGGTTATAGTAATTAAGATTACACTGATTTGCAATGGTTTGTAACTCTTCTTTTTCCGGATTTAATAAATCAATCCATTGGTAACTTGGCTGTTGCAAGGTTTTTACTGACATAAAAAATCTTCTTTCAGTAAATTTACTAATTTAAAATTCATTATTTAATAAATAAATAGTAAATTCTATGTATAGTTACAAGTTATGACTATTATTTTAGTGAACACGGAACTTATGTCAATTAATAAGTTCAATACATATAGTTATTGTGCAATAAAATTATATAAATTACAGTTAAATATTCTATAACTGTATTAATTATATGTATAGATTTGTTAAAATTCTAAGATTATTTATTATTGTATGTATTTTCGGGTATATTTTCTCCAATTTTTATAAATGTAAAGATGTAGGGGCAAAAACAATACTAAAAGATGTTTATTCACAAAATCAGGATAATTATGATGATATTAAAAAGAAATCAAAAGAAGCCTATACATTTTGTAAAAAAAATAATTTCAATCAGGATTTTTGTATTTTGATAGATATGAAAATACCATCAGGAAAGAACCGAATGTTTGTTTGGGATTTTAAAAAAGATACAATTATCAGAAGTGCTTTATGTGCTCATGGAATGGGAACTGGAGACTTAAAAAGCACTGAAGAAACCCCTGTTTTCAGTAATAAAGATGGAAGTTATTGTAGTTCTTTGGGAAAGTATAAGTTAGGAGTTCGTTCTTATAGCCAATGGGGTATTAACATACATTATAAAATGCATGGTTTGGAGCCTACCAACTCCAATGCGTATAAAAGAGTCATTGTGTTACATTCCTATACTCCCGTTCCTGACAATGAAATAGCTCCTAAGCATTTACCGATGGGCTGGAGTTTAGGCTGTCCTGTAACAAGTGATCCTATGATGAGGTATTTAGACTCTAAATTAAAGGCGCAGAAAAGACCTACACTTTTATGGATTTTTTATTAAACACAAAGTGTAATTTTGTTAAACAGATTTTTCGTGTGATCAAAATATATAGTCAAATGCTTTTATGTCAAAACTTTACCATATCACATTCTCTGTACATTCTTTATCGTTATAGTAGTTGAAATCTTTTAGTTTTCTAATTGTATCCGATTTTATATCTAATTCCCAGACAGCACAATTCTCAGACCAGGGATCAGTTAATATTTCAACTTTCAATGAGCCGATTTGTCGTATCGCGTGGGTATCTTTTAAAATTTCATCAGTGATAAAAGATATTTTCTGATTATACCAAATTACAATATATTCTCCACCAGCTATGCACCATTGGTCATTTTTATCAATAATTCCGCATGTTGGGTCGCCGTACATGCTTCCCAATTCAATACTTTTCAAAGTTATTAGATTTACTAAGTAAATATCCTCAAATTCATGTCCCAAATACCATTGATCCGAGGCATCCAATTTCTGAAATTAGGATTAGATAACATACTTATACTTTATGTTACAATTCTTCTAACTCATATTTTTGTACATGCGATTTATAAGCCTCTTGTGTTCTAGCGGAAAAATATAGATCGTCAACGATTTTATTTTCCTTATCGTAAACATACCATAAAAGGCAATCTGCTTTCCAATAAATTTGTAAGCCATTGTAACGAACAACATCCTCCCATTCAGTGTGAACAAAAATATCTAAATCTTCAAAAGTTATACCTGAAGTTGCACAATACTCATACCCGCCCTGAGCGCATTGATAATAAAGCATGATTGTTAAAAATTCGTTTAATAGTACCTGTTCTTCATACCATTCATTCTCATTAATTAGCTGGTATACTTTAGGGTTATTCGTATTTTTGTCAATTTCAAACCCCCAGTAACATATATTCTGATTTTCTTCCAGAAAAACCATTTTATTGTCGCTTATTTCCAGTTGTGCAGGTAATGCAAAGCGATTAAAAGCTTCAAGAAGTAGGGTGTTTTTACCGGCAAATAAATATAGATCTTTTAAAGATTTGGGTAATTTAAGGTCATATTTTAATTCCACTTTTTCAATTTCAGAATTTTTAGTTCCCTCATTAGTTAGTATTTGTCTGCCTAATAAACGCTCTGCAAGAGTTTTAATTTCCATCTTCTATAAATTTTATTCAAAAATATTAAAATTAAAATTTATACGTTATGAATATTTTAATTCTTTGTTTGCGTATAAGATGAATGGATAAATAATTTTATGAAACACCGTGTTTTGTTAATAAATGTTAATTTTACAATAAAATAGTCTAATGAAGTTATTATTATTAAGTAATTCCACACATGCTGATTTTTCAACCAATTATATACATGAATTTTTAGATAAGGTTGATACGGATATATTATTTATACCTTATGCAGCGGTTCGGCTTTCTCATGTTCAATATGAGGAACGAGTTAATCTGGCTTGGAGTGGAATTGAACGTCAGGTGAAGAGCATTCATCATTTTAGTAATCCTAAAGAGGCCGTTAGAAAATCTAAAGCTATAGTGGTAGGTGGAGGGAATACCTGGCAGTTGGTTAAAACTTTGCACGAATATGATTTAATGAATGAGATTAAAGAACATGTAAATTCGGGGATTCCATATATTGGATGGAGTGCAGGTTCTAATATTGCATGTCCGACTTTAAAGACTACTAATGATATGCCCGTTGTTGAACCCTCAAGTTTTGAAACATTAGGATTAATACCTTTCCAAATAAACCCTCATTATATGGATGCTAACCCTGATGGGCATAGAGGGGAAACAAGAGAGGAAAGAATAGAAGAATTTATAGAACTGAACAGAAATATATATGTAGCTGGATTAAGAGAAAATACATTGCTGTCATATCATAAAGGCAAAATCAAATTGCAGGGAAACCGTACGGTTCGTATATTTAAATATGGAGAGGAACCCAAAGAATTTAATTCTGATGATGATTTATCCTTTTTAATTCAGTAAGCAGAATTGCCTTTTGTAAATTCAATTTATTTAAATGTATTAATTTTGTATTAATTAAATTTTACAATATATGTCATTATATCCATTATTATTTCAGCCTTCTTACCACTATAGAATATGGGGAGGGAATAAATTAACTGCTTTTGGGAAAAAGATTACTGAAGAAAATATTGGAGAGAGCTGGGAGATATCTACTGTTCCGGGTTTTGTAAGTAAGATAGCAAATGGTGCTCATAAAGGACGTAATTTAAATGATTTAATAACTGAATATAAAGAAAAGCTTTTAGGTACTGAAGTTTATAAAAAATTTGGTTTGGACTTCCCTCTTCTGATAAAGTTTTTAGATGCTGATGCGCCTTTATCCGTACAGGTTCATCCGGATGACGTATATGCAAAAAAGTATCATAACTCTTTTGGTAAAACCGAAATGTGGTATGTATTAGAATCTGATCCTGAGTCAGAAATTATCGTGGGTTTCGAACCAGATGTGAATAAAGAAATTTTCTTACAAAAGGAAAAAGAAGGGGAAATTGAATCTGTTTTACGGAAAATTCACCCTCAAAAAGGTGATGTTGTATATATTCCTGCAGGCCGGGTTCATGCTTTAGGTAAAGGAATTATGGTTGCAGAAATTCAGCAAACCTCAGATATTACTTATCGTATCTATGATTATAATAGAGTAGATAAAGACGGTAAGAAAAGAGAACTGCATCTGCAACAAGCTGCAGATGTTTCTGATTTTTCATATATTAAGGATCCTTTTATACATTATAATAAAACTTCTGATAATGAGCTGTTGGTACAATCGCCATACTTTACAACTTCCAAAAAGATTATTCATGAATTGTTGAAAATTGAGAAATCAACTAATACATTTAAAATAATAATTATTTTAGAAGGAAAAGGGGTTTTAGAAAGTGAATCCGGTCAAATAGAAATAAACAAAGGTCAAACTGTTTTACTTCCAGCTTCGCTAGATGAAGTAACGATAAAATCTTTAATAAGCCAACCATTAACACTTTTAGAAGTTCATATTTAACTACTTTATGGAATTTATAAGAAAAATTTTAGTCATTATTTGGAAAATATGGTTTTATATTCTGGCAGCCTTATGTACCCTTTTTATCGGTACAACCATTTATTTGTTAACGTACCAGAAAAATGATAAACTGACCTATTTTTTTATGAGATTGTGGTCATATGTTTTGTTTTATGGAATGGGTTTTACTTATACTCTTAAGTACAGCCAAAAACTGGATCCTAAAAAAAATTATATTTTAGTGTCAAATCATACATCTGTTATGGATGTAGCATTAATGTTTATTCTTCATCCCAATCATCCTATTGTATTTGTAGGTAAAAAGGAACTGGAGAAGTACCCTGTTTTTGGAAGAATTTTTAAGAAGATTTCAATTTCGGTAGATCGATCAGATAAAAAAAGCAGAGCGGATGTGTTTCCGGCTGTTAAGAAAACTATTACTCTGGAAAATAAAAATGTGGTTCTTTTCCCCGAGGGAGGTGTGCCTGACAGAGATACTATTCTCGCAAATTTTAAAGATGGAGCATTTATATCTTCTCTTTACTGTAATGCGCCCATAGTTGTTTATGCTATTCATAATCTTAATAATATGTTTCCGTTTGTATTTACTCTAGGTTATCCCGGAAAAGTGAAGGTGGAAAGGTTAGATATTTTGTATCCTTTAAATAAATCAAAAGAAGAGTTAAAAGATCAAACATATCATCTGATTTATGAACAAATTAAAGATACTCCGATTATCCATCCGGAACTTAAATAGATTCATTCAGTTATGTTAGATGGATTGATAGAATATGGGTATTATGGGTTATTTTTAGCTTCATTTCTAGCAGCTACAATTTTACCATTTAGTTCTGAGGTAGTGTTAGGGGGAATTTTAGCAATAGGAGGTGAACCTTGGCTTTGTGTTATTATAGCAACCCTTGGAAATAGTTTAGGAGGAATGACTAATTATTTTTTGGGTAAGCTGGGTAAGATTGAATGGATTGAAAAATACCTGAAAATAAAGAAAGATAAAATTGATAAAATGCATAATTGGTTAGAAGGTAAAGGAGCATCCATGGCTTTTTTTTCATTTCTTCCGGTTGTTGGCGATATAATTCCGGTTGCTTTAGGGTATATGAGAGCTAATATTTTTATAGTAACATTCTCTATGTTTTTAGGTAAATTGGCTCGTTATATAATCATAATGTATGGTGTTGAGTGGTTTAAATAGTTTCAGCTACAAATTATAACTCATTCCGACTCCGGCATAACCTGGCAGCTTATGATAAATATTTCTTTGTAAAATATTATTAGTGGTAGAGGTTTCAATTGTTTCTGAACCAGCTATATTTAAAATATCATTTCCTTCGATCCAGTATTTCCAGGAAGACAGTTTATTTTTGTATATGATTTTAAAGCCCAAATTATAAATATCTTTCTTTATCTGACCACTTCGGTAAACAGTATAATTATTAGTCCATGATCCTTTTAAGTTTTCTGAAAATTTAAAGTATAAATTGAAAAAAGGAGTAATTTGAGATCTTTTTAGTGAGTTTTTTTGGTTTTTATAACTAGAAATACTGTTTGATAATTTAATACCGGATTCATAATTTAAAAATGCTTTCTTACTGTAAGATTTTAAGGCTATTTCATTAAAAATAAATGAAGATTTCATGGGGTCTTTTTCCTGATTTGTGAAAGTATCTTCAAACGAAAGGCTATAATCATTGTTAAAGCTGATTCTGGATTTAATAAATTTTAGTTTAGCTTCAAATATCAGATTTACATTCCATGATTTTTTATTTTTTGAGTTTATGTAATTAATAACTGTATAATTATTTAGTGAATTGTTATTTGTTACAGGAGTGTTTGAAGTCTGATTAAAATTAGTATTAATAATTAAATTTGTACCATTATAAAGATTTAAGAATAAATACTCAATGCCTGTGGTTGAATTCAAAAGCTCTTTGTTACTTTCAATTAAACTTTTTGTAAACAAGCTATAATAGTCGTTTAAATAATTTTGTTGATTAAATTTATCAGCAGAGAGATATGTAATATCTTTTGTGTAATAAATGGAAAGAGTATGAGTTGGAGTAAACTCAAGTTTTAACTTAGCTTTTGGTAAAAAAAAAGTAGATTTAGATTTTTCAGGATTAAAGGATAATTTATAGTCTCTTATTTCAAAGTCAAGTAGGTATTGTAAAAAATGAGTAGAATTACTGATTCCGGTTTTTAAGAACAAATAATTAGTTGATATAGGAATGTGTTCATTAGTAAGCTCCTGAACAATTGTATTTTTAAATATATTTCTTTTCCATATATATCCCAAATTTCCTTTCAAAGTAAATATACTAAATTTATGAGTAAACTTAGAAATGATACCTTTTTCGTCATTTTTTCGATAACTTCTTTGTTGTAGGCTAAGGTTATTATAGTGAAATAGAGGTTCAGATGAGGAAATTGTATATTTATTTCTATCATCTTTTAGTTCCTGATAAAGATTAAAGGTGACTAAGTTTTTTTCTGAAAATTTATATAAAAAACTAAATTGTTGAGAAAATTTTAAATTTTTAGTAGATAAATTTTCATCGTAAGAGTGAATATTAATTTTATTATTTGATTCAGTAATTCCAATTCCTTTATTGTAAGCAGGTTCCAAAGCTCCGGAATAGGATATTGATATATGGTTATTAATATCATAGTTAATTTTTAAATACGTCTGATTAAATAATAAATTTCCTTTTGTGTTGTTTTTATCAGATATCTCTGAATTGTTATCTAAAAATAATTTTTCTGAAAATATTTTTTCTCTTTGGCTTACATTGTTTAGTATAGAATAAGCCGATATTTTTAACTTCTCATTGGGTATAAAAGAGATATTTAAACTTCCCAATTGATTATTTTTTTTTATAATATTATTATCGGTCAGTAAAAAGTTAGGAAGGAAATCACTCATTTCTTTCATAGAAGAAATTTCGTTATTCATAAGTTCATTTCGGACATCCGTGTTTAATTTCAGATAATCATCGATAGTAAATCCGTTTTTTCCGGTATTTCCAGCATTTCCTATAAAACTTATAGATGATTTAGATCCAAATTTAAATAAATTGAGTTGAGAGTTATACATTTCTTTATACGATGAAAATAAGGATATATCTCCGGTAATTTTGTTTTGATATTCCTTTTTTATATCTACGTTTAGGGCTGTTTGTTGGCCTCCTTCCAAGTTTTTAGCTAGTAGAGAATTTTGATAATTCTTTAATACATCAACGGACTTAATCATCTGAGCATTTAAATTGTCCGTAGCTAGTTTATGATTGTTTCCAAAAAAGTCGTTTCCGTTAATTAATAATTTGTCAATAATTTTTCCGTTTACCTTTATATTTCCATCGTTTACTTCAATTCCTGGTAATTTATTAAGAATATCTTTTAATTTTTCTTCATGTCCGTTGGTAAAAGAATTTAAATTATAAGAAATAGTATCTCCCTTACTTTTTATAAGTTTATTTATAATAGTAATTTCTTCTAATTCTTTTTCTTTTTTATATAAATTGAAATTTTGAGTTTTGCTTTTAGATAAAAACAGACTCTCTATACTTTTATTGTATTCAATATGATTTATCTCAATATGGTAATTTCCGGAAGGAATATGTTCAATTTTGTAGTAACCTTCATGATCGGAAATACTATATCCGATGGTTAGGTTGCTTGCTGAATCAGTTAGTTGAACTGATGCATAAGGTATAGCCGTATCGTCAGAATTATATATTTTCCCTTCGATAAAATAGAGATTTTGAGCAATCGTAAAATTAGCAATAAGGGAGGCTGAAAATATACATATAAATTTAAAAGACAAAATTTTCAAAGTAGTTGTTTTTAAAATGTTTCTTCAATAGTTCCGTCCTGTATTTCTTGAATTTTTTCTTTTAATAAAATATTATAATCATTTTGAGATATAGCTTTTCCTTTCGTCGGTTTTACAATTTCATAATCGGAGTTGAAATCAATTGAAACAAGTTTATAAGTTTGGTATTCCTGTTCAAGTTCAATAATTAATCCCGGCAGGCCACAATAGTTTTCCGGACCGTCCGGAATGGCTAAATCTATTGTATACCATGCAGTTATAGGCCCTTGACTTTCAGATAAAGTCGTGGCTTTTTTGCATGTATAAGAATCAATCTTTTTTTCATCTCCTGTAAATTTCCACTTTGTATTATTAAGTTTGTCTGTTACAAGAAAAAGTTTTCCAAAAAAATCAGATTGATATACATATAAATTTTCTTGCATATTTTTATAGGTTTGATCATTTGCACCAATTTCAATGATTTTAGTGTTGTCTTTATTTTGTATAGACTTGTCTTTTAAAAATAATGAAATTCCATTTTTATAATATAAATTATAAGTAAACGGTTCCGAAAAAAATAAATTTAAATTTTGAACTGCTTCTCCCTCTGGGCTTTCACTTTTAATTTTGTCTAAATTAAAAATAGTTTTATAAACTATTTTATATGTTTGGCTGTATAAGTGTAACGGAGTGAAAACTGTTATTATAATTATAATAGTATTAAGTAAGTATCTTTTCATTTTTCGGATCTTTAATTGTGATAAATTTCAATAGTAAATAAGATAATTCATAGTATAAAATTTATACACTAGCGATGTACATTGTTTATACTATGAATTATACACTATGTTTGATTGATTTATAATTAAAATCAGGATAAAATAACTAAGTATAATAAACTGAAAATAATAATATTTATGACATTTAAGCTACATAGCATCTATATCTATGATATAGTTTTCCATTCAACCAATATGAATACCAGTAAACGCATCTGTAAACAGCTTCATCTTCCAGTGACATTTTGGAAGTAGTTGTTACGGTTGTGTAATTGTTTTCAATGGCTAATGGTAACGTGTCTGCTTTTGCCTGTGTTGAAGTGGCAAGGCCGGCAACTATAATCGCTGCCGAAAATAATAGTTTTTTCATAATTTAATAAGTTTAAAAATTCCTACTTTCAGATTTTTAAATGTCGCTGTTTCGGATTTTCCGACATAATCATCAATTAATTTTTATGTTGATATTCGCGACTATCAATATTTAAAATATATAATTGATGATTATACTAATGTTTTAATCTTAATATGAAACAAAAGTAAATATTAAATTATTACAATGCAATAAGCTAAAATATTGGTTTGATTTTTGTGTAAGCCTTCAATTGTGAAATATTCAGCATTTTATAAATTTTTAAGAAGAAGAATCAATAAATTGTAAAAACATACTCGTTTTTTTTAATAAAAACATAGTATGTTTTTTTTTGCTATTTTTTATAAGATTAACTTATATTTATAAAATAAGATTTTAATAGAAAAGAAATATCACAAAGAAAATTCGAATTGAGAATTTTTCCATTCATGAAATTCTTTTAATTTTTTTACGTAGTTATATATTTGTTGGGAAAGTATATAAATTTCTTTAAGCTGATAAGTATTTAAACTTTGATTATTTAAATTCAAATTAAATTCCTCTTCCAGCCAGTTGCTTTCTTCTCCAGGATTCCTGTTTTGTATCAAGCTAATACAATTGGTTAATGTTTGCTCGATTAATTGTATCAAACGATTATCTGTTTCTGTAATTGTATTTTTTTGCGATGTAAAAGTATAAGTTCTTAATGCAGAAATTCTCGTAGAAAGTAAGTTTATAAGTGTCTGAATATTATAAATATCAGATTTATAATCTTTAGATAAAGAAGGTTCAGATATAATTCGTTGAAAAGAACTGGATAAATTTGAAGTTCCTAACAAAACATCCTTTCGGGCCAATTTAACCTCAGTATCAGATAATTTATCTTCATGTTGTAAATTAAAAGTCAGTTTTTTAAAATAATTTAAATTATAATTTAATAATTTACTGATGAGAGTGGGGAGAATTTTATACTCCCAGGTAGGTAAAAAGAGAAAACTGAGAATAAAAGCTATAATTACGGCAATGGCAGTTCCTCCCAGTCTGTGATATATATTAATCCAATTATCGCTCCCCTGATGTTCCAAGAAAATTAAAAGGATGACAAAAATAGTTACAAAAGCAACTCCTACCTTGTAATTGATGGGAATAAAACTATAAGCACCTACAATACAGATAACCGTCAGAAAAGTAATAACATAAACGTTTTGAGTCAGTAAAAGCAAAAGCAAAGTAATAACTGCCCCGGCAGCCGTTCCTTGTAAACGTTGAATAGCATAGTTCTTTGTATTTCCGTATACAGGTTTAAGGATAAGTATAATGGTCAGGTAAACCCATGAAAAATATTTGATTTCCAAGGCAATACATATAAAATATGATAAAAGTATTGCCATGCTTACACGTAAGGCATGCCTGAATATATTGGAACGTAAGTTTAAATTAGCTTTTAATGTGGTAAAATTATAATTGTATTCTTGTGTAAATTTTTCTAATTGTAAATCCTCATAAGTTGTTTTTTCATTACTGAAGTTTCCGTTGATAATGGATTTAATAATTTGGGTTTGTTTGTAAAAGGATCTGAAAATAAATCTTACATGTTTTAACGCATGAACATTAACATCCCTACAGGCAACACTACCGTTTTCAATATTTAAAATATGTTCTTTAAACTTAGTAAGCAAAGAAGTATCTATAGTAATAGTAACTTTTTTATGTAAATTTATAGACCAGTTAATACCATCAAGAATCAGCCTCATATTTAATAAACCGGTAGTAAAATCCTGCTTTAATCCGCTTTTTTCCAGCGAGTAAATAAGCTTATCATCTTGGATATTTAAAGAAATGAGCTGCTCATATAAATCTATCAAAGCACTGAAAATAAGTGTCATTCTCCTTCCTTTAGCGGAAAAGCTTTTTGCGTTAATACGCAGTCGAAAGAGATTTTCACGTATATCTTCATGGGTAGCATGAATTTTTTCCTGTTTTTCAAAAATTTTAATAAGAATATCGTTTAGTTTTTGCTTCTTTTCCGGTGAATTACTTTTTATCAGAAAATAATGATAGAGAAGGTCGGTATATTCTCCTAACTGTTTAATATTCTCACTAAGCTTTTGCTCTATAACGCGATAGGGTTGAATACGCCAAAGACCCAGTGAAACAATTCCGTAAAACACAACACCGGACATCATGGCTAAAGTATTCGTAAATATATCATGTGATTGAAAACTACAGGCATATACAATACATAATAACGCAGAAGTACTAATGCTTACTGCTCGGGAACCATAGATAAATAAAAGTGAAAAAAAGAAACCACTAAAAGTTACCCATAAACCAAAAGACACGACATGAGAGGTATAAGGCAATAACAACTGACTGATTAGAACGACCAAAAAATAAAATACAGCTCCTATAGACTGAGTATAAAGTTTTATTTTAATAGTTCCCGGATTATCTCCTATTCCTGCTACCAAAGCACCAGAAGAAGCCAGTACGCCAATGTCCAAACGGTTAAACAAAATACCAATAATCATAGGCATAAGCATTACAAAAGCTATTCTCAAACCCCTGCTAAAATAAAAGCTGAAAATAAAAAAAGTACTTTCGGAAACTATATGTTTTATTTTTTGATACATTAATTGAATAAGTCTGGTTAAAGAAAAGTAAGTCTTTTAAGATTATCCTTCGATACCAAAAAATAAATTGGAAAGGATGATTGCCAGAACTATGCAGGTAATAATAACGTACATACGATCTTTTTCAACAGCAAAAGCAAAGATTGAAAAAGCTATTCTGACAATAGGAGTTGCGATAAGGACAGCAACCCCCAACTGAATGATAGCTAATCCATCCCATTCAAAGACTCTGGGAATAATAGTAGGTATTTCCCTCAAATATTCAGAGGTTCCGGTAAATACTTCAAAATTCGGTTTTTCATGAGGGTGTTGATATATGTAAATTAAACCACCCAAAATGGTTATACAGGAAGAAATTATTACACCATAGCGTAATAATTTGCCAATAAGAAGTTCAACATCACGTTCTACCCAAAACGATTTAGTAAATAAATTTGCCATTTTACCAGATGTATTAAATTTTTGGAAAATTGATATGTGGAAACCATTCTACCAGGCTAGGTTCTATACCTCTGTATATCATTTGTAAAGCTAAAATTGAAATTACAATACTAAAAATTTTTCGCAGTAATGATACATCAATCCGCATTAATATTTTTGAACCGAAAAAAGCACCAATCAGAACTCCTAATACGATAGGCATAGCTAATTCCGGATTAATCTGTCCTCTTTGAAAATATATTACAGCACTGGCAGCAGCTGTTACACCCACCATAAAATTGGAAGTTGTAGTTGAAACTTTAAATGGAATTTTCATAGCCGTGTCCATAGCTAAAACCTTCAAGGAACCAGAACCAATTCCTAAAATTCCGGAAAGAATACCAGCAAGAGTCATTAAAGAAAATCCTCCGGCTACATTTCTTACATTATATTTTTGTATTCCTTCAGAAGTAGGATATGAACCATTAAGCTTTAAAATTGTCCCTAATTTACTTCCCGGTTTGGAATAATCAATACTTTGATTTTTCTTTCTGACAGTCATAACTGAAGAAAAAATAAGGGTAATTCCTAAAATAATGTATATAGATGAAATAGGTAAATAAACGGCGACTAAAGCTCCAAGTACGGCACCAGCTGTAGTTGCAATTTCCAGAAACATACCTATACGTACATTGGTTATGCCTTCTTTAATATAGGCTGCAGCTGCTCCTGAGGATGTTGCGATTGACGTTACCAAAGCTGTCCCAACAGCATATTTAATATCAACATCAAAGCCTAAAGTGAGTAAAGGAATAATTACAACTCCGCCGCCAAGTCCTGTTAATGAGCCTAGCATTCCGGCTGCAATGGCTCCCAAAAATAAAATCAGGGTAAAATAAAGTATAGTCACAGCTTATGAGTATTATTGGTTTCAGCAAAGGTAAAGAATACAGATTAAATCTCAGATATGTATAAAAGAGAAAAATGTATTACCTTTTCCTGTAAAAAAAGCCTGATTTTATCAGGCTTAATAGTTTAATTTATTTGATTAAAAATTTTTTCCCATTCCTGATTTAAGCTACTTAGCTGTTCTTTCATATGGGTGTATTCTTCAAGTTCCTTTTCAGCAGGATTTTTTTCTGCAAAATGTTTTTCTGCTTTTTGAATCTTAGACTCCACACGTTCTATTTCAGATTCAACCTTAGCTAATTTGTTTTCTAAGGCTTTTTGTTCTTTAGACTTAAATTCAGTTTCCTTATCAGTTTTATTAGATGTCTCAGAAACAGAAACTTTTTTAACGGCCATTGTAGATTTTTCCATATCCACCTCTCTCATATTCTCTTTCTTACGATAATCGAGATATTCAGTAATTCCGCCTAAGAATTCCTTAACTTCACCATTTCTAAATTCGAAAATTTTATCAACCAGCCCGTCCAGGAATTCCCTGTCGTGAGATACCAGTAAAAGGGTACCTTTAAAATTTTTGAGGGCCTGCTTAAGAATGGCTTTCGATTGCAAGTCGAGGTGATTGGTAGGCTCATCCATAATTAACGTGTTAAAAGGACGAAGCAGTAGCTTACAAAGAGCCAGACGGTTTCTTTCACCTCCGGATAAGACAGAAACTTTTTTTTGTACCTCATCTCCTTGAAAAAGGAATGAGCCTAACAAATCTCTTACTCTTGGTCTTGATTCTTCAGTAGCAGAATCTTCCGCTTCTTCCAGTATGGTTTTATTTCCATTCAGGACTTCAGCCTGATTTTGAGCAAAATATCCTATTTGTACATTATGTCCTGTTTCTAAAGCACCATCGTAAGGAAGTATACCTTCCATAATTTTTGCCAATGTTGTCTTTCCTTGCCCATTCTGTCCGACAAAAGCAATTTTTTCGCCTCGTTCTATAAAAAAATCAGCTCCCTGAAAAACAATATGTTCTCCAAATGATTTTCCAAGTCCCTCTGCTTTAAAAATTATTTTACCGGGAGTAACACTAGGTTCAAATCTGATATTGAATCGGGTAACATCTTCGTCTTCTATTTCAATACGTTCAACCTTATCCAATTTTTTAATCAAAGATTGAGCAAACGAAGCCTTACTCGCTTTAGCACGGAATTTTTCAATTAATTGTTCTGTACGCTTAATTTCCTGCTCTTGATTCTTTTGGGATTGAAGTAATTTTTCTTTTCTTTCTTGTCTTAAAATAAGATATTTGGTGTAATTTGCTTTATAATCCTGTATGGTACGGTTTGAAATTTCAATAGTACGATTCGTAACATTAGTAAGAAATTGCTTATCGTGCGAAACCAATACTACAGCTCCTTTATAATTAACCAAAAAACTTTCCAGCCAGATGATAGATTCTATGTCCAAATGGTTGGTAGGCTCATCTAAAAGAAGAACATCATTCTCCTCAAGCAGCAGTTTTGCTAATTCAATACGCATTCTCCATCCACCTGAGAAATCATCAGTAAGTTTGGTGAAGTCTGATTCCCGGAATCCAAGACCTTTTAAGATTTTTTCAATCTCACCCTCGGTATTGTATCCCCCAAGATGTGAAAACCGATCAGTAAGATCAGTAAGATCGTGAATCAGTTTGTGATAATCGTCTGATTCATAATCAGTACGTGTAGCCAATTCATGATTAATGGTATCTATACGATCGTTGATAAGATTAAGTTCTTTAAATGCCTGTTTTGCTTCATCCCAAACAGTTCTCCCTTTTTCAAAATCCAGATCTTGTTTCAAAAAGCCAATACGTACTTCTCCTTCCTTTTCCACGTTACCTTCAGTTGAAGGTTGTTCTCCGGAAAGAATTTTTAACAATGTAGATTTTCCTGCACCATTTTTTCCTGCGAGTCCAATGCGATCATTTTTATTAATTCTAAAATTAACACTCTCAAATAAATATCTTCCTGCAAAATGTAATCCCAGGTTTTGAACTAAAATCATTTTCTCTTAAATTTTTTAAACATGCAAAAATACTATTTTAAACTTAATTGCGTTTTATATTGTCAAATAGAAATAATTATATTTGTTTAAAATAAATCTTATGAAGAAAATAATTCCACTTTTAGTATTGACTATATTTTTCAGTCTTAATACGGTATCCTGTAGCAATGATGACAATCCACAACCTGTTAATACAGTAGATAAGGATACTATTGCAGAAGTTCATGAGTTGGTTAATCCGGTGTTTACAGCAAATTCAATTTATTCTTATCAGTATAGACTAAATTTTAGATTGGATTATGATTCAGATCAATTGTTAATATACAGACAGGTAGATACTACAACTTCCGGCTCACCGGTTTGGGTGCTATTGCCTAGTTCATTTACTAATGACTCAGGAACCATTACCCACAGTTTTGATTTTAGTAAAGAAGATTTTACAATTTATATGGATGCAAATTACGATATAAAAACGCTTACACCTAATTTCTTAACTAATCAAGTATTTAGAATAGTTATAATTCCCGGCTTTTTTCCAAGTACAAAAAGTACTACACCTGCTGTTGATTATAATGACTATGCAAGTGTAATAAAATACTATAATATTGATGAATCAAAAATGAAAAATATTTCGACATCTACAGAAGTTAGCAAATAAAAAAAATTTATAATAAATAAAAAAGAGACTCATTTAGAGTCTCTTTTTTTATATAGTATGAAATTTTATTTTCCATAACGTTTCATTACTAATTCACTTACTCCAACATTAGAGAAACCTCCGTCGTGAAATAGGTTTTGTAAAGTAACTTTTTTAGTAAAATCAGAGAATAAAGAAATACAATAACCAGCACAATCGTCGGCCGAAGCGTTTCCAAGAGGAGAGATCTCTTCAGCAAACTCAATAAATCCTCCAAAACCCTTAACTCCTTGTCCGGCAGTTGTAGGGGTAGGAGACTGAGAAATAGTATTAACCCTTACCTTTTTCTTTAATCCCCATTCGTAACCAAAACTTCTGGCAATACTTTCCAGATAAGCTTTATTGTCAGCCATATCATTATAGCCAGGGAAGGTTCTTTGAGCAGCAATGTAAGAAAGAGCCAGAATGCTTCCCCATTCATTCATCGCATCTTTATCCCACGCAGTTTTCATTACCTTATGAAATGAAACAGCAGATATATCCCATCCTTTAGCCAGCCATTCATAATTTATATCAGTATATTCTTTTCCCTTACGAACATTTATAGACATTCCTATAGAGTGTAGAATAAAATCCAATTTCCCAAATTTAGCAAGTGCATGATCGAAAAGTTTTTCCAGATCCTCCATAGAAGTAGCATCTGCAGGAACGATATCTGAGCCTGTTTTTTCGGCAAGGGCATTAAGTTCTCCCATCCTCAAAGCTACTGGTGCATTTGTTAAAACAAATTCTGCACCTTCTGCATGTGCTTGTTCAGCTACTTTCCATGCAATAGAGTTAATATCCAAAGCTCCGAAAATAATTCCTTTTTTACCTTTCAATAATCCGTAAGACATATTATTCTTTTAAAAAGTTAACGAGACAAATTTAGAAATTATTTTTTTATATCATAATTCTAAGGCATTATATTAAAATATTCTACAAAAATTTATAAAAATAAGTACCTTTGTCCCCTAAATATATATGGAAATTAAACGAGATAAAAATGAATAATGCTCTTTATACAACCTACTTAATAAACCTGGATAGGTCTCAGGATCGGCTGGAGTTTATGAAAAAAGAATTTGATAAACAGCAGATACATTTTGAGAGGATTCCGGCAGTGGATGGAGCATTACTAAATGGGAGTGAATATTTATTAAAAAATAAATATGATAGAAATTTGGTACCTGGTGAAATTGGCTGTTATCTGAGTCATGTCAAAGCTCTTCAGACTTTAGTTGCTTCGGAATATTTATATGCTGTTATTATTGAAGATGATGCTGTATTAAGTGATGATTTTAAAAAAGTAGTTGAAAAAAGTATTGCAGTTCATCACATAAATCAGGATAAAAAAGCTGATTGGGATGTCCTAAAACTTTTTAATGGTAAGAGAAGGCACATTAAGATTGAAGATATTGATGAAAATCACTTTATTGCAGCCTGTGGTACCAGTGTTCCCATTACAACTATTGCAGCAATATGGACACGTTCAGCAGCTGAAAAGTTTTTAAGCAAAATAATGAGTACTCGACCGATTGTCAGAAGACCTATTGATTGCGATCTTCAACATCCGTGGGAATTCAACCTTAGAATTTATAATTTATTACCTTCAATAGTAAGATCAGGCGGTATGGCAACCCAGATACAGCTGGTTAAAAAATTGAGAAAATCGAATGTTCCTCGTCAGATAGTCTATGAAATAAACCGTTTTTTTCCTAAATATTTCTATTTGATACATCATCATGGATGGAAACCTTTTTATGATAGTTTTATAGCTAAGAAAAATAAAAAAATATCTTAATATTAGTTAATATATCTGTATATTTCTTATCATTTAAGTAAATCTTGGGACTAAAATTTTTTTTAAGTACTTCTTTTAGTATTTTTGGTTTTAAATTGTATCCCAAATATGAATGATATACAAGCCAGAATCCAAGTTTTACGTCAAGATATAAATACATTGAACTACAAGTATTATGTATTGGATGAATCGGAAGTCTCTGATTACGAGTTTGACAAAATGCTTGAAGAATTAAAGCAGTTAGAAAAGGATTATCCTCAATACGATGATCCTAATTCACCTACACATCGGGTAGGCGGGCAAATTACTAAAAACTTCCCAACTGTTGTTCACGAAAAACGAATGTATTCTCTTGATAATAGTTATTCATTTGAAGATATAAAAGATTGGGTGGACAGAGTAACTAAATCTATATCCGATGAGGTTGAATATGTATGTGAATTGAAGTATGACGGCTTATCCATCAGTATTTTATATGAAAATGGGAAAATAGTTCAGGCAGTTACCCGTGGGGATGGATTTCAGGGAGATGAAGTTACCTCCAATGTAAGAACTATTCGTTCTGTTCCTTTAGAGCTGTCAGGGAATTTTCCCGAGCGTTTTTATGTGCGTGGAGAAATAATCATGCCTAAAAAATCATTAGAGAAGTTAAACATTGAACGAATTAAAGAGGGACTTGAGCCTTATGCAAATCCTAGAAATACGGCAAGTGGAAGTTTAAAACTGCAGGATAATACTGAAACTGCGAAAAGAGGTTTAGATTGTTACCTGTATTACGTAATTTCAGATGATATTCAATATTCAACTCAGTGGGATTCATTAAAACACGCAAAAGAATTAGGTTTTAAAGTTGGGAATTATTCTCGACTGTGTAAAAATCTGGATGAAATATACGGGTTTATTCATCATTGGGATACTGAAAGATACCAGCTTCCATTTGAAATCGACGGAGTGGTAATTAAAGTAAATTCTGTATCGGAACAAGAAGAATTAGGATATACGGCAAAATCACCTCGTTGGGCTATAGCATATAAATTTAAAGCAGAAAAGGTTGAAACACAATTACTGAGTATAGATTATCAGGTAGGAAGGACTGGAGCTGTCACTCCGGTAGCTAATTTAATGCCGGTATTACTTTCGGGAACAGTCGTTAAAAGAGCTTCCTTGCACAACGAAGATTTTATCAACAATATGGATTTGCGTATCAATGACTATGTATTTGTTGAAAAAGGAGGAGAGATTATACCCAAAATTGTAGATGTCAGCTACGATAAAAGGGAACCTGATACCCAGCATATTCAATTTATTAAAAATTGTCCGGCATGTGGAACTGCATTGATCCGAAAACCGGGAGAAGCGGCAAACTTTTGTCCAAACGAGGAAACTTGTCCCCCTCAGGTTGCCGGAAGGCTTGAACATTTTGTATCACGTAAAGCTATGAATATAGATAGTGTTGGTGCTGAAACTGTGATTATGTTGCATGAGCAGGGCTTGGTAACTGATGTTTCTGATTTTTATTCACTGAAGAAAGAGCAATTGGTACATTTAGATAGAATGGCTGATAAATCGGCTCAAAATATAATTGACGGAATAGCTAAATCAAAGGAAGTACCTTTTGAAAAGGTTCTTTTTGCTTTGGGAATCAGGCATGTAGGGGAAACGATGGCAAAAAAACTCGTCAAGCGATTTAAAAATATTGAAAAGTTAAGAGAAGCAACGTTAGAAGAATTGATACATACAGATGATGTCGGTGAAAAAATAGCTGTAAGTATTCAGGAGTATTTCAAAGAACCCAAACATCTGGAAGTTATACGTAAATTAAAAGAGGCTGGCCTTAAATTTGAGTCTGAAGAAATAAATTCACAGGTGTCGGATGTTCTTGAAAATAAGACATTTTTATTTACAGGAAAACTAACAGCATTTACCAGAGAAAGAGCAGAAGAG
This sequence comes from Apibacter raozihei, assembly GCF_004014855.1. Taxonomy (NCBI): domain Bacteria; kingdom Pseudomonadati; phylum Bacteroidota; class Flavobacteriia; order Flavobacteriales; family Weeksellaceae; genus Apibacter; species Apibacter raozihei. The sequence continues at coordinate 435,740 of NZ_CP034930.1, read as the reverse complement.
ATGGTTGAAGAGCATGGTGGGAAAAATGTATCGTCTGTAAGTAAAAATTTAAATTATTTGATCGTTGGCGAAAAAGCCGGATCTAAGTTGAAAAAGGCACAACAACTTGGAACTGTTCAAATTTTAGATGAATACGAGTTTCTTGAATTAATAAAACAATAAAATAAAATTTTTCTATAGCTTAATAAATTAAAAATATTAACTTCATATTAATTTATAATATTTTACGGATAAGTTGAATTTTATGTAATATTTATATTTTCGTAATTTTTTTATTTTTTCTTTAAAATATAAATTATTCGTAAATGAGGTGTTTTTTTAGTAGTGTAACGTATTAAATGATTGAATTTTTTGTAAAAGTTCTAATTAATTAGGGGATGTAATTAAATTAATTTGTTTTTTATGCAGATAATATTGAATATATGTTAAAATATTTAGTTGCCAATATAGAAATTTTTGTTATTTTTTTTTATTAAATATGTAATTAGAAGCTTAGTTGTATTTTAATATATTTAATTAATGAAATAAATGAGAGTAAAATATGATAATTTATCTGTCATTTTTTTTGAAAATGTTTAGATTTTATTACAAATTGTTAGCTATATGCTTGTTTCGTATAGGCTTTTTGTTTACTTTTGTCTACATTATTGTGTATAACTATTTTTTTTATAATTAATTTAATTGCCTGATTGTAATTTTAGTGTTTGTTAAATAGCTATTTAGTAAATATTAAGATATATTAATAAAAATTTAAATAATTTGTTTGAATTTTTATTATAGAATAAAGAATGTGGATTATTGAAATATTTTAAACGATAATAGTTTATACTATAAGTTGAGATAAAACTAATGCAGGGAAGTAAAGATATTGAATTACTTTATACAAAGGAGCATATTTCTTGTCGTAACTACGATGACGGAGCTAACCCTTTGATAGAAGTGGTGGATTTACATAAGAATGAAAATTGGGATATTTCAACTCAGGAAAATAAAATAGTATACGTTGTTAAAGGAAAAATTAAATTTTTGTTTAACGGCTTCTCGGGAGAAAATTTATCACAGTCGAAAGCTATAATTCTTCCGGCTGGAACAAAATTTGTATCAAAAGCGGAAAAAGATACATCTATTTGTGTACTTAGACTCCGATCGCATATAAAATTGTGCGACAGATATTCAATTGAAAGACTTCTGAAAGATGAAAATGTTTCCGATCTGGAAGAACAAACCACACTTCAAGGCAACGAAATTTTACAAAGTTATATGCAGCTGTTATACATTATAGTAAAAGACGGACTAAAATGTATCTCGTTATTTGAAATAAAACTTAAAGAATTGTTTTTTATTTTAAGAGGCTATTATCCTAAGAAAGAGTTGTTGGGGTTTTTTTATCCTTTGCTGACTAATGATACCAGTTTCTCTAATCAGATACTTTTAAATCATTACAAGGCTAAAACGGTCAAGGATTTGGCAGATTTGACCCATTATAGTGTCTCGGGATTTGAAAAAAGATTTAAAAAAGCTTTTAATGTTCCTCCATCCCAATGGTTAAAGGAACAAAGAGCTAAGAATATCTATCATGAGATAAACTGTACTCATAAAACTTTAAAAGAAATAAGTTTAGAATTCGGTTTCGCCTCACCGGCACATCTCAATGAATTTTGTAAATCCTATTTTGGAATTACACCTGGGAAAATAAGAAAAGAAAATATCGCTAAATAAGTCAATATAAGTGTTGAGTATTAAATAAGATAATAAGACCATAAAGTGTTTAAATGTAAGATGAATTTTGTCAGAATGAATGAAAACGAGGTTTGATTTATTATAGATTTTAACACTAATCATCTATATATAACTATTCAATGAATTTATAATCTAGTATAATTAAAAAGGGTATAAATTATATTAATAATTAGAATACATTGAATTACTAAGAGCTACATCTATCAGTTTGGTTTTTTTAATCAGGCTCATAGATGTAGCTCTTTCTTTTTACTTTTTTTATTTTGAAAAAGGCGGATTTATGTAAACATCGGGAAGTTTTATGTAATTAAACCCAAAGAAATAAGTCTAATTTTGTGTTATAGAAAAACAGGTAATGTTAGCACTAATTAATTTGGTATAATTTAAAATTGAATTCAATGTTTTGACTTACTGAATGTAATTATGAACACAAGATATAGATAAAATAATAAAAACTAAACATTGAATTTTCAAAAAAACTATCTTTTTAAGTTACTACTTTAGTAAGCTGTAAAGGCCCATATCCCTTTACAGCTTATCTTTTTTTATCCCTGTGTCTGTTCATTAATACATTTTCAATATCTTCGAGTTTAAAACCTTTAGCTTTTAGTAATATTAAATAGTGGTATAATAAATCAGCCGCTTCATTTTTAAAAAGATTATCGTCATTGTCTTTAGCTTCAATTACAACTTCCACAGCCTCTTCTCCAACTTTTTGAGCCACCTTGTTTATTCCACGCTGATACAACTTATAAGTATAAGAATTTTCTGTTTTTTCATTAATTCTACGGTTTATGATATCTTGTAATTCATAAACAAATCCTTGTGAAGTTTGTTCGTCAAAACAAGAATAGCTTCCTGTGTGGCAGGTGGGACCGTCTGGTAAAACCTTAATTAAAAGGGTGTCCTTATCGCAATCAAGTTTTATATCTTTAACCCATAGGAAATTTTTAGATGTTTCTCCTTTAGTCCAAAGACGGTTTTTACTACGACTAAAAAAGGTTACTTTACCTTCATTTTTTGTCTTTTCAAAGGCTTCCTCGTTCATATAGCCCAGCATGAGCACCTGCAATGTTAAATAATCCTGTATAATTACAGGAACTAATCCGTTACTTTTAGTAAAATCTATATTCATTTGATTAATAATAATAATATAAGTTATTTATGATTTAATTGGCGATATTCAGCTTGTTTTGTTTTAGGTAATTTTTTTATTACTTCTACCACTGAATGTTGTATAAGTTCTTTGATAAGTGAATCAGGTACATCTCTATTCAGGTATACTGCATTCCATAAATTAGAAGTCGTATGTTTTCCTTTGCATATTCCGCAATATTTTTCTCTCAAGTCAATACTCATGTCAGAATTACATTTCATATTAAAATTAAGTTCACCATCTTTTGGGTCAATAGAGCCATAAGCAAACATTTTATTCATTACTTTAAATACAAGAGTATTATCATTGAAAGGAAAACTTTCAGTAGCCCCTTTTACGGATAAGCAATAATCTCTGAACGCTTCAATATCCATTTTAAAAATATAAAGTAAGTTATCAATTTATTTATTGTTCCATTGAAAATTATCTGTTATGAGATCTTTATTTCAATTCATTATTAGCTTTGACGCACCGGGATGTTTTTATAAGCAAGGAAACTTTTTAATCTGGGAATCGGAATTTCATTAAAATGAAAAATGCTGGCAGCAAGTGCTGCCGATGCACTTGTTCGAATAAATATATCAGAAAAATGTTCTTCGCTACCTGCACCTCCCGAAGCGATTACTGGTATATTGACTTGTGAGGCAACTTCTCCGGTTATATTAATAGCAAATCCATTTTTAGTGCCATCATTGTTCATGGAAGTGAGCAGTATTTCACCTGCGCCTAATTCTTCCGCTTTTTTAGCCCAGTCGATAGTAAATAAAGGAGTGGGAGTACGCCCGCCATGAGTGTAAACTTTCCATCCGTCATTTTCATGTTTGGTATCAATGGCTACTACTACACACTGATTACCAAATTGCGAGGCAATTTCAGAAATCAATTCAGGCCTTTTTACAGCAGAAGAATTTATACTTACTTTATCGGCTCCAGCTTTTATAAGAGAAGAAACATCATCGACAGAATTAATTCCTCCACCTACGGTAAAGGGTATATTAATTTCATGAGCAATTCTTTCTACCAGATGTAATAAGGTTGAGCGGTTTTCTATCGTAGCGGTTATATCTAAGAATACCAATTCATCGGCTCCCTGATTAACATACGCTTTTGCCAGTTCTACCGGATCTCCGGCATCAATAAGGCTAACAAAATTGATTCCTTTAACCGTTCTTCCGTTTTTTATGTCCAGACAGGGTATAATACGTTTTTTTAGCAAAATCTAAGAGTATTAAGTTGTTAATTCTAATTATTGTTTCGTATTAAATGAATTTAGATCCTGAATACGGATTTTACCTTCATAAATTGCTTTACCTACAATGGCACCTTCGCATCCCATTTCTCTAAGTGTGTATAAATCATCCATAGAAGAAACCCCACCGCTGGCAATAAGTTTTACAGAAGTTTTATCTAAAATTTCCTTATATAGTTCGTTAGACGTACCTTCCAACATTCCGTCTTTAGATATATCTGTACAAATTACATATTTTACCCCCAGGGTTTCATATTTTTGAATAAAATCCGTGACCTCCAAAGATGAAGATTCCAGCCAACCTTGAGTGGCAATCATACGATTATCACAATCGGCTCCTAAAATAATCTTGTCATTCCCGTAGGTTGTCAGCCAGGATTTAAATATCTCAGAATTTTTTACGGCAATACTTCCGCCTGTTATTTGTGAAGCACCGTTTTCAAATGCTATTTTCAGATCCTCATCACTTTTCAACCCTCCTCCAAAATCAATTTTTAAAGAAGTTTGAGAAGCTATTTTATACAAGGTTTTATAGTTAATAATTCGGCTGGATTTTGCACCGTCCAAATCAACTAGATGCAAATAGCTGATTCCAGCATCTTCAAATTCTTTGGCAGCATCTAAAGGATCTTCCCTGTATATTTTTTCCGTAGAATAATCACCTTTGGTGAGTCGTACGCACTTACCGTTAATTATATCAATGGCGGGTATAATTCTCATAATAAAAGATTCTAAATATGGATTTATTAAATATTGGTTTTATTTCTGTTATAATGCAACAAAACTTTTCAGTATTTTTTCTCCCACATCGGCGGATTTTTCCGGATGAAACTGGGTGGCATAAAAATTATTTTTATGCAGGGCAGCGCTAAATGGTAAAATGTAATTACATGTTGCTGCCGTATTTATGCATATATCGGCATAATAACTATGTACAAAGTAAACATCTTCATTTTCAGAATTATTTTTAAAAATTTCGCTCCTCAAATCACAAATGGTATTCCAGCCCATGTGCGGAACAATATCCGTGGGTGGAAATTTTCGTACTTCTACCTCAAAAATGTCCAGGCAGTCCGTATTTCCTTCTTCGGAATGTTTACACATTAATTGCTGACCTAAGCAAATTCCCAAGAAAGGTTGGGTAAGAGATCGAATTAAAGTATCCATACCTCTTTCCCGTAAGTAAGACATGGCACTACCGGCTTCTCCAACTCCTGGAAAGATAATTTTATCGGCATTCCGAATGGTTTTTTCATCGTCTGTAACTACCGATTCAACCCCTAATCGGGAAAGCGCATTTTGTACAGATTTGATGTTTCCGGCGTTATACTTGATTATAGCTATCATGAATTTTGGATTTAATTATAATACCCCTTTGGTGCTGGGTAAGGAAAAATTATCATCGGTTTGTTTTACAGCCATCTTTATTGATTTGGCAAAAGCCTTAAATATAGCTTCTATTTTATGATGTTCATTTTCACCTTCTGCTTTTATATTCAGATTGCATTTGGCATTATCACTAAAAGACTTAAAGAAATGATAGAACATTTCCGTAGGAAGTTCGCCAATTTTTTCGCGTTTAAATTCAGCATCCCAGACAATCCACGGGCGTCCCCCAAAATCAATGCCTACCTGTGCCAGACAATCATCCATTGGTAGAAGAAATCCATAGCGCTCAATACCTTTTTTACTACCTAATGCTTGTAGAATAGCTTCTCCTAAGGCAATCCCTGTATCTTCAATCGTGTGATGCTCATCTACGTATAAATCGCCATTAACTTGTATGTATAAGTCCATGTTTCCATGTTTGGCAATTTGTTCCAGCATATGATCATAGAATCCTAAACCGGTATGAATAGAACTTTTTCCGGAACCATCCAGATTTATTTCTACTGATATTTTGGTTTCGTTGGTATTTCGTACTACCTTTCCTTTACGAGGTTGTTTTTTAAGAAACTGATAAATTTCCGCCCAGTTTTGAGTTTGTAATGTAGCTTCCGAATTTTTTTCATTCCCCATATAAATGGATTTTGACCCTAGATTTTTTGCCAGCTGAACATCCGTAAGACGATCTCCGATCACATATGAATTGGCTAAATCGTAATTTCCTTTTATATAATGCGTGAGCATTCCGGTTTCAGGTTTTCGGGTAGGAAGATTTTCATGTTCAAAGCTTTTATCAATGAGAATTTCAGAAAATTTAATTCCTTCATTTTCAAAAGCCTGAATTATTTTATTTTGTGCAGGCCAGAAAGTTTCTTCCGGAAAAGAATCAGTGCCTAAACCATCCTGATTAGTTACCATAACCAGTTCATAATCCATTTCCGTCGCAATTTTAGCTAAATTCTGGAATACTCCCGGATAAAATTCAAGTTTTTCCAGACTATCCAGCTGATAATCTACAGGAGGTTCAATTACCAACGTTCCGTCCCGGTCTATAAATAATACTTTTTTCATAGTCAGTTAGTTTAGTTTTTTTAAAGCAGCAATTAATTTTTCATTCTCTTCAGGAGATCCTACTGTGATTCGCAGGCAGTTTTTAATTTTAGAAGATTGATTTCTAACCACTATAGCCTGGTCTAGAAGTTTCTGAAAAACTTGATTGGCATCGGTAAACTCAACCAGAAAAAAATTCGTATCCGAAGGAAATATTTTAGTAACCATAGATAACTTCTCAAGTTCTTGACGTATTTTTTCCTTTTCGTCAAGAATTATTTTTTTTCTTTTTTCGAACTCTTCCTTATGGCTTAACGACTCTAACGCTGCTTTTTGATTTAAAACACTAATATTATACGGATGCTTTACTTTATTTAATAACTGAATAATTTCTGGATTAGCATAGGCCATTCCTACGCGGGCACCCGCAATACCCCAAGCTTTACTTAAAGTTTGGAAAATAATAAGATTCGGAAAATTGTTTACTTTATCTAAATAGGAATTTTGATCGGTAAATTCAATATAAGCTTCATCAATCGCAATAATTCCCTTAAAATTATCTAAAATAAAATCAATGTCTTTAGGATTGATGTTATTTCCGGTAGGATTGTTAGGGGTACAAATTACTATTACTTTTAAGTGAGGGTCTGCAAAATATTTTTGAGCTTCCTCTAAATTAATTTGAAAATCGGAAGTTAAGGGAATGTCTATAATCTCTACTTCGTTAAGTTCTGCGGCAACCTGATACATTCCGAAGGTAGGGCTGAAAAACATAACTTTGTCTTTTCCGGGATTACAAAAAACCCGATAAATATGATCAATAATTTCATCACTTCCATTACCTACAAAAATCTTATCGGGAGAAATATTTTTAACCTGACTTAATTTTTGTTTGAGTTGCTGTTGATAAGGATCGGGATATCGGTTGTTTTCCCCAAAAGGATTTTCATTGGCATCTAGAAAAATACCCTCTACACCGCCGGACTCATCTCGTGCAGAAGAGTAGGGTTGCATAGCGATAACATTGGGGCGGGCTAATTTTTTTATATCTCTCATCTTGAATTAAAGTTAATATAATAGTTTATTTTAAAGTTTTTAATCTTATGCTTACCGCATTTTTATGAGCAAATAGTTCTTCTGCCTCTGCCATTAGTTCAATGGTTTGTCCAATATTCAGAAGTCCCTCTCTACTCAATTCCTGAAAAGTTATTTTTTTAATAAAACTATCCAAAGAAACTCCGCTATAATTTCGGGCATATCCATTGGTGGGAAGGGTATGATTGGTTCCGCTTGCATAGTCACCGGCACTTTCACAACTGTAATTTCCTAAAAAAACAGACCCCGCATTTTCTATTTTCTGTGTATATTCTTTAGCTTTACCAATAGCTAAAATTAAATGTTCGGGAGCATATAAATTGCTGAAATTGAAACATTCATCTAAAGAACTAAATAAAATTCCCCTACTGTTATTGAGTGCTTTTTGTGTAACTTCTTTTCGTGGGAGTTTTTCTAACTGAGTTGTTACAGCATTTACGGTTTGCTTTAAGATTGATTCATCAGTACTCAGGAGAATAACCTGGCTGTCTGCACCATGTTCTGCCTGAGAAAGTAAATCTGCCGCAACGAATTCCGGGTTTGCCTGAGAATCGGCAATCACCAATACTTCACTCGGACCAGCGGGAAGGTCAATGCAGACTTTAAATTCCTGAGCGTATTGTTTGGCTGCGGTAACATATTGGTTTCCGGGTCCAAATATTTTATATACAGAAGGTATGGATTCGGTGCCTAAAGTAAGTGCTGCAATAGCTTGTATTCCACCAACTTTGTAAACTTCCGAAATTCCGACAGATTGTGCAGCGAATAGGATAGCGGGATGAATATTTCCGTTTTTGTCCGGAGGGGTACATAAAATTATTTGTTTGCATCCAGCCAGTTTTGCCGGAATCCCCAACATTAATACGGTGGAAAACAGGGGAGCACTTCCTCCGGGTATATATAAGCCTACTTTCTCTATTGCCCTGGATTCTCTCCAACATTCAACTCCTGATTGGGTTTCAATAGTTTTAGGTTTTTCCTGTTGCGAACTATGAAATTTTTCTATATTTAGAATAGCTTGTTTAATTGCTTCTTTAAGTTCTACAGACACTAATTTTTCTGCTTCAGTAAATTCTGTCTGATTTACTTTAATTTCATTAATTTCTGCCTGATCAAATTGAAGAGTAAATTTTAGTAATGCAGAATCTCCGTCTTTTTCAACTTCAGAAAATATATTTTGTACGGTTTCCTGTAAAAATTTTTTTTCATTTTCCGGCCGCTTTGTTAAATCGGTCCATACTTCTTTATCGGGATAATTTACAATTTTCATTATTTATGAATTTAAAAGCATCAATTAAAGAATCATTTTTTCAATCGGAATAACTAAAATTCCCTGTGCACCTATTTCTTTGAGCTGATCAATAATTTCCCAGAAATCATCTTCTTTAATTACCGAATGGATACTGCTCCAGCCTTCTTCAGCCAAAGGTAGAACTGTCGGACTTCTCATTCCGGGAAGTAGAGAAATAATATCTTTTATTTTATCATTGGGTGCATTAAGCAGTATGTATTTATTTTCTCTTGAATATAGCACCGATTGAATTCTGAAAAGTAATTGATTCAGTATTTGCTGTTTTTCGTTGGAAAGATTAGTAGATTTAATGATGACAGCTTCACTTTCTGTAATAGTTTCAACCTCTTTTAATCCATTCATTAAGAGAGTGCTACCGGTGCTAACAATATCGAAAATACAATTGGCAAGTCCTATACCGGGTGCTATTTCAACGCTTCCGCTTATCTCTTCAATTTCTACATTCAGGTTATTTTCTTTGCAGAATTTACTTAAAATTTTAGGATAGCTGGTAGCAATTTTTTTGTGATTAAAATAGGAAATGCCGGTATAGTTTTCATCTTTAGGAATAGCTAAAGATAACCTGCAATTTCCAAAACCCACTTTTTTTATGGTTTCCACTTTTCGTTCTTTTTCCCAAACTTCGTTTTCACCTAATATTCCGACATCAGCAACGTTTTGTTCAACATACTGCGGAATATCATCATCACGTAAAAAAAGTATTTCAATGGGAAAATTGGAAGATACCGTCTTAAGTTTTTGATTTCCATTAGATATTTTGATACCACATTCTCTTAGTAATTCCAGAGATTTATCACTTAGGCGACCGCTTTTCTGAATAGCAATTTTCAGTTTGTTCATTTTTCTGTATTTTTTTAGACCTGAATAATCCCCAATAAAAAAACCGCCGGATTACTCAGGCGGTTTTTATTTATCTATTTTGTTATTACATATACAAAATCAACATCTAGCTCGCCTGCTTGCAAGATCTTAAATGATGATGATGTAAATGTGTAAAAGTCATTTCTTTCTTTATTTGTATACAAATGTATAAAAAAATATTAAATGGCCATACTAATCTGATAAAAATATTATAAATAAATATATTTTTGTCTCGTATTTGTTTATCAACTCTTAAATTAAAATCCGATTTTATTTACTTACTGATTAGGTTTTTTGTTTAATATACTTTTTTTATAATATCTATTTCAAGGCTATCAAATTTACCTTCTATACTTTTGACGAAATTTCGAAAATGGATACTTGTATTGTGTGAGTCAATAGCTTGCTGAGATTTCCAGACTTCTATAAATATATACTTAAGAGGTTCTTTGGTGTCTTGATGAAGATCGTAAGATATATTTCCTTCTTCTTTTCTGCTTTCGTCAACAATAGTAAAAAGTGCTTTTTTTACTTCTTCTTTATGTTCAGGTTTTAAAAGGATTCCTGCTATGATTTTTAACTCGGACATGTGATTTTAAATTATTTGTGTTCTCAGTAAATATACTAATATTTTACATGTACACAATTAATTTCGTAAACCGCAATGCTTTATATTAAATCTTTATTAGGGGACAAAAACATCAACTTATTTCTGTGATGAAATTATATGTATATTATTTGAAGTTAAGTGGATCCGGATAAGTAAATTGATAGTTTAATTCCGTAGTTATTTTTTCTGAAGAAACGATTTTTCCGGATTGAAAAGTATTTTCTGATTGAACAATATCATTTTCTTTTTTATTCATTTGGAAATTAAATAACTCAACTTTGGTTGGGTGTAAAGGAGCAACCAGATTGTAAGTTTTTTTATTGTAATTATATTCAATCAATTTTTTCACAAGCCTGCAGATATCAGTATAATGAATGTGATTGACTCTGCTGTAAGGATTGGGAATAGGCTTATTTTTAAAGTACTTTGAAAAGAAACGATCATCGCCCATTAATCCTCCTAATCGTAAAATTAAAAGATCAGAGAAAGCACTTTGCAAAGAATTTTCGACATAGTGTAGGTTTTTATTTAATAAGCAAGGATCAATGGTATCTTCTGATATGGGTTGCCCTGTATCCGGATATATGCCAATGCTGCTGAATAAAATAACAATACCCCTATATCCTTCTAAAAGAGTAAGTAAATTTTTAATTTTTATTTTTATCTCAGACAAGAGGGCGTTTTTAGAGAATGGAATGCTGAGAATTATATGAGTCGTTTCTGATAATTCATTTTTTAAATGTGTGTTATTTTCAAAAAAAATGCTCGATAAATCCAGCAGATGAGATGAAAAACCTTCACTATTCAATAAAGGGACTTTTGATGGAGTCGTGGTAGTAACAGTTAAAGCATATTGAGCAGACAGATATTTAGCTAAACGAAATCCAAGCCATCCGCATCCAATAATTCCGATTTTATGAGAGCTTTGAGGTAAATTCATACGTGTGTTTAATGTAAAATTTTGTAAAGCATTTCCATTAGTATGTCTTTGGTAGTTGCTTGTGAAGATACATCCACACCCTTAGATTTCATATCTGCATCTCTCAAAAAAGCTATGCAGGCTGTTGTTTTTTTTAACGAATAGTTTTTAATGGCGGTTAAATATTCATTGGCAAAAAAAGGATTGATTCTTAATTCTTTCGCTATATTTTGAGGTGTTTTAATTGGAAGCGTATGTACAATAAGAATATTGGTAAAAAGACTAATTAAGGTTCCAAAAGTTAATACAATAGGATTTGCTTTTGGGTTTTTTTCAAAATAATCCACAATCTTATACACCTGGCTTAAATTTTTTTCTACTATGGCTTTCCTTAATTCAAAGTTATTATATTCTTTGCTTATTCCAATGTTACGTTCGATTATTTCCGGAGTAATTTTATTTGAATTTCCCAGTATAAGCTTTAGCTTATGTATTTCATTATCAATGCGGGAAAGGTCAGTTCCTAAAAACTCAGAAAGAAGTGCTTTTGATTTCTCATCAATGTCCAACCCTAATGACTGGCATAAAGAGCCTATCCATGCAGGAACCTGATTGTCATAAAGCTTCTCGCTGGAAAATAGGTATCCTTGTTTATTAAGTAATTTGGTTAAGGATTTTCTTTTGTCAAGCGATTTATATTTATAATTGATAGCCAACACGGTGGAAGGCTGAGGGTTTTTTATGTAATTTTCAAAAGTATCTGATTTATCAAAGGCAAGCCCCTTTGCCTCTTTAATTATAACCAGTTGTTTATCAGATCCCATAGGGAACTGCTTGGCCAGAGAAATAATCTGATCCAAATCGGATTCCGTGCCGTATATAATATTCTGGTTAAAGGCTTTCTCGTCCTCATTTAATACATTTTCTTCAAGAAGGGTACTTATTTTGTCTATATAAAAAGGTTCTTCGCCTTCTAAAAAATAAATAGGTAAAAACTTTTTGTTTTTAATATCTTTGACCAAATTATTGTATTCTTTCATAATCAGAATAATGGAACTGCCAATTTTAAATTTTCCTGAAAAGTATAAATTTCAAATCAAAGAGAGTAATTCTCTTTGGTATATTTTTGACGAAGTTAGGAAAAAATGGTTAATCCTGACACCTGAAGAATGGGTGAGACAACACACGATTCGTTTTTTAAAAAAACAAAATCAAATTACAGATTCAGCATTTGTAATTGAAAAGAAAATAGAGCTTAACAGGCAAACCAAGCGTATAGACATTTTAATAAATAATAAATTACAGCCATGGTTACTGGTAGAATGTAAAGCTCCGGAAATATTGTTGACTCGTGAAACTTTTGAACAGGCAGCCCGATATAATTTACAAATAAAAGCTGATTTCTTAATGCTTACTAATGGGATGCATCATATTTACTTTTATTATGATCAAAATCATAACGAATATAAAGTAATTGATTCCTTAAATTACAGGGGTAAAATCTAAGCAGTTAGTTGAATTTTTTCTCAATATTTTTTAACAATAAAAATTTAATCAATTATTTTTATAATTAATTATGATTAATTGATTTGAGTTCTTATTTTTGTTTATAGTTAAATAAAATAAGACTAGTATAGTTTTTTTTAATCTGATAATGAAAAAGTATAAAATTAATAAAGAATATAGATATATATCCGCTATATGGTTGTTAATATTCTTACAGCTTATAATGATAGGGTGTAAATCAAAAAATAAAGAAACTATAGCAGAAGAAGTGAATCAGCAAATTGATTTTAATCATCTGGTTTGGAACTGGAATAGAGCTCATATTTTGAAAGATGTAGGGATATTTGCCGCTCTGTATTCAGATTCTGTGATGTATTATGGGGCATATAAAGATAAAAATTCGTGTATAGAGGATAAATTGATTTTTTTTAGAAAATATCCTGATTTTAATCAAATTATTGTAAATGATATCAGTCTGGAAAACTTAAATGATAATGAAGTTAAATGCAGTTTTGAAAAAGAAGTGGTAATTAGAGGTAAGAAACTTAAATATCCTTCCTATCTGATTTTTAAAAAAGCAGGTAAAAACTGGAAAATTAAAGTAGAGGGCGATTTACTTACGGATAAAGTTTTGGGTAAGGAACATTCAAACAGAGAGAATCGTATTCCTAAAAATGCGGTTAAGGGTGATTACAATGGAGATGGTCTGTCAGAATATATGTGGATAGAAAAGCCTCAAATCAAAGAAGAAGAAGCCGATTGTTTAGGAGAGTGCATTTGCTACATACGTTTTTCAACTCAGGACTTACCCTCAATACCCGTTAAAAATTGTATTGGTGGAACCTTGGTTAACGAAGGCGATCTAAATAATAATGGGAGTGATGAGATTGGATTTTTGCCTGAGTGGTTTACCAGTTGTTGGCATAGTTATTATGTCTGGACATTTAAAAACGGAGCTTGGGTGTATGCAGTTGAGCCATTTTCTACGCATTGTAGTCAATGGGAAAATGGAGTAGTACCCATAGAGGTAGATAAGCAGAAAGAAGGTAATGTGATTATCCGATACAGCGTTTTTGATGATGATGAACTTACAGTTAAAACTCAATCTCTTGCAATTGTCAAGTAGGTAATGCCATATTAAATGATAATTCTGGTTATATTGTATATAAATAAATTGCAATGTTTTATAAAAGGTGTTGAGCTGTGATTTTACAACAAAATATATAATATATGGTAGCTACTTCCATAACTCTTCAAAGCTACTTTTTTATTACTTTATAGTCGTCTAAAAAGAATTAAAGAAGTTAGTATATTTCTTATCTTGCATTTTATTTATTTATCAATAAAAATAGCAGGAATTTTGTGTTAAATACTTTTAAAAATATAATATGGAAAAAAAGTCGGGTACTTGGAAAAGTACTATAATAAAAATAATAGTTGGAATTATCATTGTAAGCATAGGAGCTTTTTTTGTGTACTTTTATCTTCCTTATGGAGATAGTAGCGTCAAAGCAGGCCAATTAAATTATGTTATGCATAAAGGAATATTCTTTAAAACCTACGAAGGAAAGCTAATTCAGACAGGGTTCAAATCTCCGGTTTCAGGGGGTGTTCAGTCCAATGAATTTGAATTTTCAATAAAAAATAAAGAATTGGCACAAAAATTAATGAGTGTTACAGGAAAGGATGTAAAATTACATTATAAAGAATATTTTGGAGCTTTGCCTTGGAGAGGATATACCAAATATATTGTAGATAGTATTATCTCAATAGAGGATATGCCTTCTCAGAATTAATAAGATGCAGATGTTAACTTTATGTATCATTTATAGACTTATTTAAAAACTTAATTATTATTTGTTGATTGTTACCTGTTTTTATAGTTAATTTTAGCGGATAAAGAAAATGTTTAGTTAAATTATGAAATTTTATTCGTTAGTAGTACATAATGTAAAAAAGTTGACTTCAAGTACTTTACAAATTGACCTATTAGTTCCGGAGCATTTAAAACATGTATTTATATGGAAGCCCGGTCAGTTTTTAAGATTTCAATTTACTATTGATGGAGAAATAATAGAGCGGGAGTATTCTATATGTACGGCACCGTATGAAAATTATATATCCATAGCAGTCAAAAAAACTTCTCATTCTCTAGTGTCGGGATATATTCAGGATAATGTGAGAAATGGCACATTTTTAAACGTTTCTGCCCCTATGGGAACTTTTGGAATACCTTCCCGTCCCAATGAAAAAAGGACTATTGTAGCTTTTTCTGCAGGCAGTGGTATTACTCCTATCATGAGTATAATTAAAGATACACTCTATAAGGAAAAAGGAGTTAATTTTTATTTGTTCTATGGTAATTCTCACGAAAAAGAAGTTATTTTTAAGCATGAGCTAGAAGAATTGCATCAGGCTTATCCTGAAAATTTTTTTCTTCACCATTTCTACTCTGAACAAGATATTAAAGATAAATTATATAAAGGAATTTTAGATGAACACAAAGTTGAGCTAATCATTAATCAAATCATGGATTGGGATGAGGTGGATGAAGCTTTGATTTGTGGCCCCAAAGAGATGATAGTTACTCTGGCTAATGCTATCTATGGGAATGGGATTCCCAAGAAAAATATTCATTACGAATTATATGAGCCAATTGAGAAAGTTTTTTATGATGAACAAATTCAAAGATCTACAGTGAAAGAGGTAAAAGTTACGTACACTTATGAAGGTGAAACCCGTAGTATGAACTGGATAAATAATGGTTCTTCTTTACTGGATGCTCTTCTTGACAGCGGGATTGATGCTCCGTTCTCCTGTAAAGGCGGAGTTTGCGGTACCTGCCAATGTATTAAAATTTCTGGAGATGTAGTACTAGGTGAAAATCTAATATTAACAGAAGAAGATATTTCTGAAGGTAAAATATTAACTTGTGTAGCTCAGCCTAAGTCAGAAGCTTTGGTTATTAATATGGATGAACAATAAATGCCCTTTACTTTTAGCCATCCGGCTTTAATTTTACCTTTGAAAAGCTGTAAGTATTTTTCATTTACAGGGTTAGTGTTGGGAAGTATGAGCCCTGATTTTGAGTATTTTATATCAATGCAGGTGATAGGTAAACAAGGTCATACCCTGGCTGGGATTTTCTATATGGATTTACCTTTATGTTTGTTGTTTGCTTTTCTGTATCATCAATTAATTCGTAACCCTTTGATAGATCATTTACCTTTATTTATCAAATCAAAAGTATATAAATTTAGATCTTTCAATTGGATTGTATATTGGAAAAATCATAAAATTCAAGTAATTTTTTCAATTTTGTTAGGAACATTTTCACATTTGTTCTGGGATGCATTTACCCATTTTGATGGATATTTTGTAACTAAATTAAGTATCTTACAAGGAGAAGTTTCTCATATTCCTGTATATAAATTACTTCAGCATATAAGTACTTTGTTAGGAGCTATTCTGATTTGCTGGTCAATAATAATTCTTCCTGATAATAAGTGTTTAAATTTAAAATCCGAAAATAATTATTGGCATTTTTTAATCCTATGGACAATTATTTTTACATGCATACGCTTTGTACTGGAACCTGAAAAATTAGCCATTGGAAATATGATAGTTACACCTATTTTTGTTGCTTTTATTGGGACCATAGTTATTGGCTGTTATTCAAAATTTATTAAGCCAGCTAAGATGTAATTTTATTTTTTTCTATTGTAATTTCAGAACCTTCAATAAGAAATACAGATGCTGGTTGTATAGAATTCAGCAGGGCAAACTCATTGCCGTAAACTTTAGTAAAATCAACTTGAATAGAATAGTTTTCTATAGGGTAAGTTTTCCATCTGGGGTGAGTCACTTCGTATTCCATGGTTTTATTTTTGTTAATTTCTGCGTATCCCCAATAATGTTCAGCTATAAATTCAGCTTCAGAGTTTTTCTCCATAATTTGTGGTGTATTCAATGCCGTAACTTCCATACTTTGCCATTCTTTTTTAGCTTTCCATTGATAAGAAATATTTAATTTATCTGAAATATCCCATTGATGATTCATTTTTTGTGTTTCGTAGTTTTCTTTATATAAATTATTAGCTACTAGCGTTATAGCGGCTTTGGGTACAATTTCTTTTATAAAAACAACACCTCTTTTTATTGAATTATCCTCTTTGCGTTTTACATAAAAACGTAAGTTTACTTCTTCAAAGTTAATGTGATAAGGTATTTTTATACCTAAAACTTTAGTGTTTAAAAACATAAAGCCAACCAAACTTACGTAGCAGTTGTTATTCCAGGTGTCTATTTCTGTTCCTTTAGGAAGATAAGGAGTAACTAATTCTTTAGGAATTATATAATTTGCCATAATTAGTTTTCTCCATTCTGCGGTTAAAAAGCTCATAATGTAATATTTAATGTTAAATAAATTAATTTATTTGAGTATTTTTACTACTCTTTCAAAAAGCCAGTGATTGTCTAGTTTCAATATTATTTCAATAATACGGTTAGACTTCTTAGTAACGCTATGAATATCTCCAATAACCTTTTTAAACTCTTTTCCTTCCTCTGATTGATCATCAATGATTTGAAGTTCATCCATAGTCTGAATGATTGATTCTAATTCTCTTTTCTTACGTTCCTTAACTATTCGCTTAAACATTTCAAGAGCGTCTTTTTCCGCCTTAAAATATTCTTTCCTGTCTCCAGCAATCAATTCTTTTTTTACGAGTCCCCAATCCATCAAAGACCTAATATTTGTATTAGCATTCCCTCTGGATATTTTAAGCTCTAACATTATTTCTTCTGTAGATAAGACTTTGGAACTTATAAGTAAAAGTGCATGAATCTGGGCCATGGTTCTGTTAGTACCCCATTGTGAGGCTAAAGTTCCCCAAGTCTTGATATATTTTTCTTTTGCTTCATTTAATTCCATGAATCAAATATACGAAAAATTCTAAACTTTCAATAATTACTGAAAATAAAATATTTTAATTTATTGATATTTATATTTTAAATAAAAAAAATATTTTATCATTGGCCGGTTTTCAGAATTAATCCAATATGAGTATAATAGTTTAATGCCCCGAAAATCAGGAAGAACCATCCCGTAACATTAAGAGCGATAATTCAACATTGCAATCCAGCTGGTTTGTATTGTTTGCTTTTGATAATGAGTAATAAAATAAGCAGATAAAAAAGCGGCTATACCCACTCCAAAGAAAACAGAAGATAATCCCCAGGCCTCCAGCCATGGATAGTCTGCAAAATATCCTGATACAGGTTCTTCTTTAGGAGCTGCAAAGAATTCAAAATTTACACCCGCTATGCTGATACTAATTAACATCAAGCCTAATCCATAGAAAATAATTTTTAGAGGAGATAAAAGTTTACAAATATATTGCAAAGGATAAATACTGTGAAGTATCTCATCCGCTTTGTTCCAAAAGAGAAAAGAAAGTACTAAATTTAGAACACCAAGGGCTAGAACTGGTTCTCCAAAAATGATATTATCGAATGGGAAATATCTAGCTAGCGGCCAGGTAAGTGTCATATGAGCTCCGGTTAAAGTAAGAACAAATCCTAATACAAAAAAATTAATGCTCCACCCTTTAGGGTTTACTTCCCCGGTTAACATTTTTTTACCAGTATGAGCAACAGAAATCAAAGAAGCTCCGGAGAATAATGCCATAATTGTATTATACGTTGGCAGTTGTGACCAGTCAATATGTAAATGATCCATTTATTTATGTATTTTAAGTTACTGACTATAAATTTATAAAATTATAGATTCATAAATCAAAGATTTTTTATCTGAATCGCTATATATTTTTTGATCTATTTTATATTTAAAATTTTCTTTTTTAGTGGTGAACCATTTTAAGTTTACTTAATCAATTTAGAGAACAAATTCAATAGGATTAAAATTCATAATTAAAATCAAATAGAGTAAAATAAGTTATGTAAACCTTTGAGTTCTTAATAATAGTACTACTTATTTCTGATTAAATACTGTATATTTGTTATAACTATTCTCAAAAATTGGTAAAATAAGTAATAAAAATGAAAAAAGATATTGTTATCGTATCAGCTGTACGAACTCCAATTGGAAGTTTTCTAGGAAGTTTGTCTTCTCTTTCAGCGACTCAACTGGGAGCAGTAGCTATAGAAGGTGCATTAAATAAAATACAATTAAATAAATCGTTGGTTCAGGAAGTTTTTATGGGCAATGTCATGCAGGCTAATCTGGGACAAGCTCCTGCAAAACAAGCTTCTTTAATTGCAGGAATACCGGATACGGTTCCATGTACTGCTGTTAATAAAGTTTGTGCCTCAGGAATGAAAGCTGTTATTATCGGAGCTCAATCTATTCAGTCTGAAGATAACGAAATTGTAGTTGCCGGAGGAATGGAATCAATGTCAAATGTTCCCTACTATGTTACTAATGGCAGAACCGGTAATAAATTTGGAGACCAAAAAATGATAGATGGTTTGTTGAAAGACGGATTGGTAGATGTATATGACCAGCTTCATATGGGTATGTTTGCTGATGCCTGTGCTACAGAATATAATTTTACAAGAGAAGAACAGGATGAGTTTGCAATTGCTTCTTATACGAGGTCTAAAAATGCCTGGGATAACGGATGTTTTAATGAAGAGGTAATTCCTGTAACTGTACCTCAGAAAAAGAAAGAACCTGTGATTGTGTCTGAAGACGAAGAATATAAAAATGTTAATTTTGAAAAATTAAAACAACTATCGGCAGCTTTTCAAAAAGAAGGAACGGTTACAGCAGCCAATGCGTCAACATTAAATGACGGTGCTTCTGCGTTAGTTTTAATGACTGCGGAAAAAGCAAAGGAATTAAATTTAAAGCCTTTAGCTAAAATAGTTGGATACGGCGATGCATCGTGTGCGCCCGATAAATTTACTATAGCTCCTTCCAAAGCAATTCCTGTAGCTCTTAAAAAAGCCGACTTGTCATTAGAAGATATAGATTATTTTGAATTTAATGAAGCTTTCTCTGTAGTAGGTTTGGCAAATACACATCTGCTGAATTTAAATTCTGAAAAGGTTAATGTAAATGGAGGAGCTGTATCATTAGGGCATCCATTAGGAAATAGTGGTTCCCGTATAATAGTTACTCTTATCAATGTGTTAAAGCAAAATAATGCCCGATACGGAGCTGCAGCTATCTGCAATGGAGGAGGAGGAGCGAGTGCTATTATTATTGAAAATTTATAGATAAACATTTATGCAATAAAAAAGAAAGTCAGACTCAATTGAGTCTGACTTTCTTTTTTTTGATCAATATAAAAATTAATAGAAAAATAAAAAGTAAAATGATTCCTGGTTCGCTCATACGTTCGGTTTCATCATCAAAGTCAAGAGCTTGGTTTGATTTTAATACCTGATTTTGTTTATTTTTCAATACTGCTTTTTGAGCCTCGTTTTCTACAACTATAAAAGAGGTGGCGGGGTTCATAATTTTAGCGAGAAAGCTGTATTTTACAAGTTGAGTCGAGTTTTCTTTAAATGCTTTAGGGTTTATTATCTGTGACATCCACACTCCTTGGATCTCCAGAGAAGAGTTCCAGTCTTTTGCTTTAAGTTCAGCTTCATTAAGTGAAATCATTTCTTTCTTTAATAAATAGCAGGCAGAATCATCATCTGTCAAATAACCAATCGGTTTTTCAACGTTTGGGTAAGCAAGTACTTCAGCGGTAAAATCAGGATAAATATTTCTTTCTAAGATAATTTTAGGATTTGAAATTAATGAATGGGAATTTAAAACTCCATTTTTATCTAAATGATAAAAAATAGAACTTTCAGGAAAAGTAAAAGATAGATCTGCGAAATTATTTTCAATAATAGCATTTTCTAAACTGTCTGTAACTATCACTATGATAGGATATATTTCTTCTGTTTTCAGGTAAGTATTAACAAGAAGACTCTTAATAGCCCTGTCTAAAAAAAATCCCCCTTTATTATGTTCATTTTTTAGGACATTTGGCCAATTATCATTAGCAGAATATACTGGAGAAATATAGCTGTTTACTAAAGATATTCGAGTCTTAGATACGTCTAAATAATTTCTGGAAAGCAAAGATTCAATTCTTTGTATATAGTTGTTTTTAGCCTGTTTGCTGTCCGAGGAAATATCAATAATAAAATGATAATAAGGTTTTCTTTGCACCTTAGAAAGAAACTGTTTTCTTTCGGCAGGAATGTATAGAATATTTTTATTAGCACTTTCAATAAGTTGGTTGTTATACTGAACTTTCCCTAACTGAATAGCATGTCCGTCAATAGACAATTGTATGGGGTCCTTATGTATAAACTCTATCCCTGTTTTTCGTGTTTCATTTTCTAAAAATGGAAAAACCCGAAAAGCAATTTTATTTCCTGTAAGATAATACAAAATCCCCGGATCTTGTCTATAATTAACAATTTGCGAATAAACCCATAAAGCAGATTTTTTTTCAGCTAAAATCCCTGATTCTTTTCGATCGTTTACATATAGATAATAATTACTTATCCAACAACCAGCTGGAAGTTCAAAAAAGGTTTGGTATTCTGCCGTTCTAGAATTTGTATAATTGGTAATTTTAAAGTCAACTGAGCTTTTCCATGCTTTTTGTTGAATATCAAAATGGCTCTTGACTTCAATATTTGAAATTTTTACAGAGTCTTTAGATAGAGTAGGGATAAAAGTGTTTTGTGCAATACCCCTGTTTTCATCTTTATTATATCCGAAAAATATTTGTTCTAAATAATCGATTTTAGTATCACTAAGTGTAAGATTATCTAATACCAACCAATTAAAATAAGAAGATAAATAGGGTATATTGCTAGTACTTAGTAATGTATTGTTGTTTTTTTGTTTATAATACTTGATTGTTTGAAGTGATTTAGATAAAGATTGAGTATCAATAGAGTATTCTTGTGAATAATCCGGATGATATACATAATCTAGTGCTTCATTTAGATTTTTACGGTCGTTTAGGTAAACAATAGTAATGAATGTGGGTATGAGTAAGAATGCTAAGAAAGAAGTTATTCGAAGAATATTTTTTGAATAATATTGTTGTAGAAATAGGAAATCTTTAGATAGTTCATGAATATAGAGAATAAATAAAATAAGAGGAGTGAGTAGTAAAAAACCGAGACCCAAAATGACTATAGCAAATATGGATAAAGGGAGAAAAGGAATAAATACTAGAAAAAAGTACAAGGTATAAGCAAAGGTTATACTTTTTCCTAGAAAAAGAAGCAATCGGGTGTTGGTTTTTTTTGCATCAGGAATACAAATCAAAGATCCATTAATGATTGCCAGAATATAAAACCATAGACTATTGAAATCTCCAAAAATACCTCCTTTTTGATTAAATAAGGTCCAATTCCAATGTTTAAATTCAGAATTATTAATATACAACCCTAGAAGAGGTAAAATTAAAGCGACAGGAATTTTCCATAGTAATTCATATTTTTTCCATAGTTCATTTTTTCTTAAGGTAAGAATATAAATTCCCCGTATCAGTAAAAAAAAGAATAAAAGTATAGTAACAATGATAAAGACTATGGTAAGATGTTCGCTGAAATTGTAAGGCAAATTTAGTCGTAGAGGAATAATTACTTGAATAATTAAAAACCAGAAAACAGGAATCAGTACAGCATATAAAAAACTTTGCCAAACACTGTAAGTTTTATTTTCAGGTGTAAGTCGTAGCACAATTACTAATAAAGAATAAAAAAGAGAAGGCATTAGAAAAGTCCAGGGATAAAGTTGTATATATTCAGAAATCATCCATTGGGGAATTGAAAACAGGAAAATATCCCTGAAGTATTGTGTGAAAATATATAGAAACAAAATATTGATTATAAGTGAGAAAATACCACAATATAAAGAAACTTTCTTTTTTTTGAAAATGCTGAATAGTGCATAAATCAGATTTACTATTCCTATGAGTAATAAGAATGTGCCTATATAATGAGCCGTTTTTATTGATGACTCATCAAGAAGGCTTAGAATTGTATCATAGTTATTTTTCAGAAGAATAAACAATATAATTACAGGTAGGCTGTTTATAAACAAAAGCCACTTAGGATTAAGCAAATTTTTCATCGTTTTTCATTGATTTAATAAAAGCGAATCGAGCGATTAAGTGATTAAAAGTTAAGTAAATAACTATGAGGAAAAATAGATATACAAAAGTTCCGGCAGCCTGATGCATCCAGTTGATGGAAAATCCGTAAGCAACCAAGAGTTTATTTAGTAAAATAATAAGTACTATTCGGCAAGAATTAATAACTATCGTTAAAAAATAACTACCTACAAACAATATGAAAAATGCATACACTCGCTGTTGAGCAGTATATAGTAAAGGAATTATTGAGAATATATGGATAGCAAAACATAAGATTAAAAAGTTAAATCCGGAACAGGATTTATTGATTATTATATTTAAACTTTCGTGGTAATATCCGGCGTCCTTGATAAAAATTGAAGATGAATTGTTGAGGAAACCGACGATTTTGCTTGTTGGTTCCAGAAGAAAGTGAAGATCATCCATTTCCGAATATTTATATATTAATTTTAATATAGTTATGATTATTAGTACTATAAGATAGTGTGTAAAATTTCTATGTTTCATCATATTTTGTTTAAAAGAAATTAAATTTATAAAGCACTTTGAAAAACAAAGTTAATACATTTTTAATTATAACAAGTTTTTTGTCAAAAAGAAATAATTTATATTCGCTTAAAATCTGGTTTTTATATATTTATACTTATAACATACATAAAATACATATCTTTGTGTATGCATATCTTATTGGATATTGACGGAGTAATGGTTTCAGCAGCTTCTTGGAAGAAACCTGAAGTTTCAAATGATGGTTTTTATATATTTAAAGATATTGCAGTAGAATCCTTAAATAAAATTATTAAGGCAACAAATGCTTCAATAATATTAACAACTTCTCATAGGTTTAGATTCACACTTGAACAATGGAATAAGGTCTTTGCATCCAGAAATATTTTTGTATCTGTTGATAGATTTGAAAGTTAAGTAGAAAACAAGAAATATTGATTGAATGTCAGAATAATAAGTATGATAATCAATTTATAATTATTGATGATGATAAATCACTTAATGGATTACCTTTTGAACTGAAAAAAAGATTAATTCTAACAGTTCTCTGATTGGCCTGACAGATGAGTTAGCAAATGAAGCAGTTGTACTTTTAAAAAACGTATAAATTTATTATTGCAATAAGCTGAGGAATGCAGAAAAATGAACTGTAATCAATAAAAGAAGCTCTGTTATTAGAAGCAGAAAAATACTTGTTCAGAAAGAAATCTAAAAGAAACCGTGGATAAACTAATTTAAATTTAGTCATATTTTAGATAAGAAATATAATAAAAAAACCACCTTTTTATAGGTGGTTTCTTCTGAGGCTTCGAGCGGATTCGAACCGCTGTACAAGGTTTTGCAGACCTCTGCCTAGCCGCTCGGCCACGAAGCCTTGTTTAATAGGACTGCAAATTTACAATTATTTTTTAATTAAACTATATATTATATTGAAAAATTCTTTTCAAATGTAACTTTTACTTCATCTAAGTCTGCGTTCACCGGTGGATTAATTTTTGAAACTGAAACCCGGGCTTTTTTAATACTTTTATATTTGTTTTCAATTTCTGTCAGAATACGATAGGCAAGATTCTCCAAAAGATTAGAACGAATAGCCATTTGGTCTTTTACTATTTGAGTGAGTTCTCCATAATTAACTGTCTGTTCAAGATTATCGGTTTTTCCAGCCTCTGACAAATCAAGCCATACGATTAAATTTACCAGATAAAAAGAACCAACTATTGCTTCTTCCTCCATACATCCATGATAGGCGTATATTTTTATATTTTTTAATTCTATTTTCTGCATCTAAAATAATTTTTCTGCTATTCTTCGAATATTTTCACTTCTGCCCATAGAGTAAAAATGAAGAACCGGCACTCCATGATCCATCAATTCTTTACACTGATTTACTGCCCATTCAATACCTACTTCATATACTTCTTTGTTTGTCTTACATTTTTCAACTTCTAAAACCAATTCCTGTGGCATGTCAATATGAAATATATTAGGAAGTATGGTTAAATGTTTTTTTATAGATATAGGCTTAATACCAGGTATTATCGGAACAGTAATTCCAATTTCACGACATCGTTTCACAAAATCAAAATATTTTTGATTGTTGTAAAATAATTGAGTGACGATGTAATTGGCGCCTGCGTTTATTTTTTTCTTAAGATAGTGTAAATCCGTATCCATGTTAGGGCTTTCGAAGTGTTTTTCCGGATATCCGGCCACACCTATACAGAAATCTGTAGCACCATCGGCATATTCCTCATGGAGATATTTTCCATGATTCATATCCGAAATCTGACGGGTAAGTTCATTGGCATAGGAATGCCCGTGAGGCACAGGTTTAAAAACGCCCTCACTTTTAATTGGATCACCTCTTAGTACCAAAACATTATCTATCCCAAGGAAATTAAGATCGATTAATAAATTTTCAGTTTCTTCCTTGTCAAACCCACCGCATATAACATGCGGAACAGCATCAATGTTATATTTGTGTTGTATAGCAGCACAAATACCTACCGTTCCCGGTCGTTTACGCGTAACAATTTTTTGTATATATCCCTCAGGTGTCTCTTTATATTCATATTCTTCTCTGTGATAGGTTACCTCGATAAATGGAGGATCAAACTCCATTAAAGGATCTATATTTGAAAAAATGCTTTGGAGGTTATCTCCTTTTTTGGGAGGAAGAATTTCGAAAGAGAATAGGGTTTTCCCTTGTGCTTTTTCTATATGTTCAGTAACTTTCATAATGTATTATTAACGCGCAACCGGCTGCGCAAAATTCAGGCAAATATCGTTAAATATTTTGAAATATATTAATGGTGATAAATTTAGAAACAACTATAGCTGGCTTCCGTCAAAACAAAAAGGCAAAAGCTGTGCTGTCTGATGAAATTTGATTACCCGGCCTTTCATCCCGGTAAATAAAAATTCAAAAGGTTTTTTCTGTCGTGTTTCATATTCTAATAAAACTTGTCTACAGGCTCCACATGGAGCAACAGGATTATCCGTATTTTCATCTTTTCCGGCCACTACAGCCATTTTTACTATTTGCGCATCAGGATAATTAGCTATAGCGTAAAAAATAGCTGTACGTTCAGCGCAAAGGCCGCTGGGGTAAGCTGCGTTTTCCTGATTGTTTCCTACAATAATTTTACCATTGTCCAATAGTAAAGCAGCACCTACCCGAAAATCTGAATATTTAGCATATGCAGTTTCTCGTATACGTTTCGCTTCCTGTATCAACTGAAAATCTTCCTTATCTAGTTCTTCCCATGTAGAATATTCCTCATATCCTATTTGTAATGTCTTTACCATATATTTTTTTGAAGGGGTTCTAAATTACTAATTAAATGCGTAATAGCTTTTATAATAAACCGGAAATTTATATAAAATTTGTTAAAATAAAGAACTTAATCCTATACGGTAAGAATAATATACATTGTACGTTACTTTAAAGTGAAAATTTCTTTATCTGCAAAATGAAAATGTGCTTCTATATAAGCATTTTCATTACTGTCAGAGCCATGAACAGCATTTCTCTGCATACTTTCAGCATATTTTTTTCGAAGTGTGCCTGCTTCTGCATTATCAGGATTCGTAGCACCTATTAATTTACGGAAATGTTCTACAGCATTTTCTTTTTTTAAAACGGCGGCTACTATAGGTCCTGAAATCATAAAACTAACTAAATCTTCAAAAAAAGGTTTTCCATGATGAACCGAATAAAATTTTTCTGCATCTGTTCTGGTGAGCTGAGTTAACTTTAAAGCTGTTATCTCAAAACCGGCATCGCTTATATCTTTCAGGATAGTACCTATTAATCCTTTTGATACAGCATCGGGTTTTATCATAGTAAGTGTAATATCTGACATTTTCTTTGATTAAAGTTGATTGAGGATTAAATATAATAAAAAACACTCAATTCGGTTAAGAATTGAGTGTTTTTTATTGTTTTGTATCGTATCTATATAATTATTAGGCCAATAATGAAACCGGATTTTCAAGATACAATTTAAGAGTTTGTAAAAATTGAGCACCAGTAGCACCATCAACCACTCTGTGATCACAGGCCAGTGAAATTTGCATTACATTCCCGGGAACCACCTGTCCGTCTTTAACTACAGGTTTCTGATTAATAGCTCCTACAGATAGAATACAAGAATTCGGCTGGTTAATAATTGAATTGAATGTTTCTACTCCGAACATACCCAGATTGGAAATAGTGAAGGTTGAACCATCCATTTCATTTGCTTTTAATTTTTTATCTCTTGCACGTCCGGCCAGGTCTTTAACCTGTCCTGAAATCTGCGTAAGAGAAAGGTAATCAGTATTTTTAATTACAGGAACTACCAGTCCGTCTTCAACAGCTACAGCAACACCTATATTAATGTTACCGTGATGAACGATTTTAGTATCCGTCCATGAACTGTTAATTTGCGGATGTTTTCTTAAGGCCACAGCAACTGCTTTAATCACAATATCATTAAAAGATACTTTGGTGTCAGGTAAACTGTTTATACCTTTTCTTGCCTGAATGGCATTATCCATATTTATTTCAAATACCAGATTGTAGTGAGGCGCAGTAAATAAACTGTGACTTAAACTTCTGGCAATTGCGTTTCTCATTGAAGAATTAGGAGTTTCTGAATCAACCCCAGGAGTTATTTGCAATGCTACCGGTGCAGCTGACGACTGTGGTTTAGAGCTTGCCGCTGTAGTAGTAGTTGATGCTGAAGGAGTAAAGCCTTCCACATCCTTGCGGATAATACGCCCCTGATCTCCTGATCCTTTTACTTGGGAAAGATCAATGCCTTTATCTTTTGCAATTTTCTTAGCAAGAGGAGAAGCAAAGACTCTTCCATTACTGGGAGTAGTTACATGTTGCTCAGACTGAACAGGTGCTGGTGTACTCTTGGTATCAGAAGAAGTACTTGCTGCCGGAGCTGAAGATACGTTGCCTCCATTGGCTACAATAGCACTTACGTCTGTTCCTGCAGGTCCGATAATTGCAAGAAGTGAATCAATAGGAGCTGATTCTCCCTCTTGAACTCCTTGATATAATAAGACTCCTCCGTTTCCGTCGTATTCAAAATCCTGAACCGCTTTATCGGTTTCTATTTCTGCTAGTATATCTCCTTCGCTTACAGCATCACCGACAGCTACGTTCCATTTGGAAACTTTACCGTCAGTCATGGTATCGCTAAGTCTTGGTATAGTTATGATTTCTACTCCTTCAGGTACAGCTACAGGAGCAGTACTCTGAGTAGCCACAGGCGTTTCTGTTGCAGGAGCAGGAGTGGCAGCTGTTGCTGTTGCACTACCACCTAATAGGGTGCTTATGTCTTCTCCTTCTTGTCCAACAATAGCTAAAAGAGAGTCTACAGGGGCAGATTCCCCTTCTTTTACTCCCTGATATAAGAGAATAGCATCTTCACCGTCATATTCAAAATCCTGAACCGCTTTATCGGTTTCTATTTCAGCTAAGACATCCCCTTCTTTTACAGGATCACCAACATTCACATTCCATTTGGAAACTTTTCCGTCAGTCATCGTATCACTCAGACGGGGCATTGTTATTTTTTCAGCCATAATTCGGTTATGATTCTTTTATTTTTTATTGATTTTCAAATTTGTCTAAAAAAGGATAATTAGGCTCTGAATAAATGTAGTCATACATAACATTCGGTTCAGGGAAAGGAGCATTTTCTGCAAAATTTCCAACCTCATTCATGTACTCTTTAATTTTTTTATCCATAGCATCCAACTCTTCTTCTGTGGACCAGCCATTAGAAAGTATTTTATGTTTTACAAAAAGAATAGGATCTTCTTTTTTGTGTTCTTCTACTTCTTGTTTAGTACGGTAAGGTTCAGCATCGGACATTGAGTGTCCTCTATAGCGGTAGGTTCTTGCCTCCAGGAAAGTTGGCCCATCACCTCTTCGTGCTCTTTCAATAGCTTCAAATGCAGCTTCAGCAACAGTTTCCGGATTCATAGCATCTACAGGAGCACAAGGCATTTCATATCCTAATCCCAATTGATAAATATCCAGGTTATTCGTAGTTCTTTCTACGGAAGTACCCATTGCATATTGATTATTTTCACAAACAAATACCACAGGCAATTTCCAGTTCATTGCCATATTAAAGGTTTCATGTAATGTACCTTGTCGTACAGCTCCGTCACCCATATAGCAAATTGTTACAGCATCTCTTTCAAAGTATTTGTCAGCAAATGCAATACCTGCACCTAAAGGAATATGTCCACCTACAATACCATGTCCACCGTATACGTTATGTTCTTTGCTGAATAAGTGCATAGAACCACCCAGACCTTTTGAAGAACCTGTAGCTTTTCCGCAAAGTTCAGACATGGCAACTTCTGGAGTTACTCCCATGGCCAAGGCATGAACGTGGCATCGGTACGATGTTATAATTTTATCTTTTTTGATATCCATAGCATGGGTAAACCCTGCTGCAATAGCTTCCTGTCCGTTATAAAGATGTAAAAAACCTCTAATTTTGTCTTTTAAATAGAGAGAACGGGCTTTTTCTTCAAACCGTCTCCATTTAGTCATCTCTTCAAACCAGTTGAGATACACTTCTTTGCTAAATTCTTTCATCCTTTTCTATTTGTGAGGCAAATTTACATTAAATCCGTTTAAATAACAAAATTTAGAATTATAAGTTTAAATAATTACGTTGGCGTATTTATATTGAATATTTAAGAGGTATTTGCTCAGGGAGGTAGTAGATTTTGAAATTGATAATTTTCATAAAAATTTAATAGGTTCGTAAGAATAAATGCAATGTTATAAGAAATATTTTTTAACGTTAGATTTTAATTGTTAGTTATGTTAAAACAATTATATAATAAAAGATAAACTATAAATTACAATTACCTGTACAGCGTTTGGGTAATTGTAATTTATATGAATATGCTAAAATAAGTTGTTATCTTATCAAAAAGATTGTTAAATCTTTTTACATTTTGATACTATAATATTAAGTTAGATGAGATAAGTTGTACGACTTAGTAGTATGTTAAAGTCAAAAAGTCTATGTGTGTATTTAAGCATGCAGACATATAGTACCAAACTTTACTTTTGTTTTATTCCAAGAGTATATATTTTTTGAATCCATTTTTTCCTTTGATTTAAATCGGATTTTTTCACAAATTCAATAAAGGTTGTTTTTACCCTCTTTATTCCACAGAATGCCAGAATTGATTTTTTTAATTGATTGATGCTTGGATTTCCATAAAATAGTCTGTAATACCATTGAGGCTGGTCGAGAGTTGTGATAATCCGTGCAGTTTTCCCTTTCAGATATTTATCCCACCAGACAGAATTTTTTCTATACTGAAAGGCTACCCCAGGAAGAAAAACACGATCAATAAATCCTTTCATTATAGCCGGAAATCCACCCCACCATACCGGGTGCACCCAGACAAGGTGCTCCGCTTTTTCTATACTTTTCCAAGCATGTTGTAAATCCGGTTCCCAATCCATTCGTTTCTGATATCCATTTTGAAGATTTGGATTAAAATTTAATTCTCCGATATTAATTAATTCTACATCAGCTCCAGATTCTTTTGCTCCCTTAAAATAAGATTCTGCCAATGCGCTATTTAAGCTTTTTAGAGAAGGGTGACCATTAATTATAAGTATTTTTTTCATTTAATTTATTTTAATTTTTATTGATGTGTTTTGTTGTAAAGATTTTGCTAATTCAAAATTATCATATAGCTGATGACTAAAATAAGTTCCGGAGGGAAATGAAAATAATTTTTCGATATGTAAAACCGTTGAAAATGCCGTTAAATCGCCCTGTCCATTTACTGATTGAACAGAAATGGTTTCAATACTATCGTTTTGTTTTGTAACAACTATATCGAATGAAGTTTGATCTCCTTTCTTATCGGATAAGAAAATTTTTTTTCTTAAATTAAGCGGAAGTAACCTGAATACATGTAATTTTTGTAATAAAGCAACTCCTAGTGTAGTCATGTTTGATTCAAAAGTGATTTTAGAAGTTACTGTAGGTATTTGTTCTATATGATTAAGGATATATAAATCCGGTATTTCAAAAGAATAGGTTTTAAATTTTTTTTTGAGAATTATAAACTCATAATTTTCAGGATATTGGAAATTTTTAATTTGTTTCTTTGTATTATCAAGGTAAACGGGGTATTTTTTGGTTATATTTTCTGCAATAAAATGAGAAGAGCTTTTACCAGAATCATCTTTTGAAGAGTAATAGATGTATATATTAATTTTTTTTATTTTATTAATGTTGTTTTGATTTATTAAACCTCCAATAATTCCAGACATCCATCCTGAGCTAAAAATAATACGGCTATTAATATTTTTATTTTTTGCAAGTTCATAAGAAAGTTTTAGTTGTTCTGAAGGGTAAGTAATATCTATATAACTAATTTGATAATTTATGCAGTACTCTAATAGGATGTTTTTTTTGTCTGTTGTGCATAAAACAACCAATTCTATAGAATTTTTAATTATTTGAGTTAAAGTTTCCGGCGTATCTAAATCAATTAATATATGATTGCTTTTTTCGGGTTTTCTGCTACCAATATACACATGGAAATCAGGATTTCTTTGCTTCAGAATTTTTTCAATTTTTTTTCCAATAAACCCCGAACCACCTACAAGTAAAATTCTTTTGGACATATACTTTTTTCATACAAAAGTATACGTCAATTAAAAAAAATATATAGGACAAATGTCTATAAAACAGATTTTCTAATCCGGCTCAGATGTCGTAAAGATATTCCAAGGTAAGAGGCTAAATGTTGCAATGGGATCTGTTTAATATACTCGGATTGATTTTTTAAAAGTTCATTATATCTTTCTGCAGCATTTTCTTTTTGAAACGAAAACATTCTTTTTTCCAGTTCAATGTATTCTTTTTCTATAAGCATTTTCTCAACTTTCATAAAATTTACGCTGCTTTTCATAAATGATACAATGTCTTCTTTCTTTATGACCTCCAGTTGAGTATTGCAAACAGCCTGCATATTTTCAGTTGTAGGTTTTCCTGAGATGTATGAAGATAAAGCAGTAATCAAGGTGTTTTCAAACAAAATACAATAAGTAAATTCATCTCCTTTTTCAGTAGTATAAAATGATCGGATTATTCCTTTTTTAATCCATGCAATTTCGTGGTTAATTTCTCCCTCTCGGATAAAATAATCTCCTTTATTTAATTGTCTGGTATAGGATTTCTCTTCAAGATAGAGTAATTCTTCAGATGTTAAAAGATTTAGGCTTTGAAAATAATTTAGCATTTATCAAAGATACAAAACAGCAATAAAAAATTAAAATTTAGTTTTAAAAAAAATATTTAATCATTTGTTTAAAACAAAAAATTAGTTACATTTGCTATTCATTTGTTTAAAGATTGAAATTATATCGAGTTAAATATTCAACATACATATGATTACAGAAACAGTTATGGATAAAGATATTTCGACTGAAGAAAAAATAAAAAAAGCAGCTAAAAAAGTTTTTCAGAAAAAAGGTTTTGGTTTAACCCGTACAAGAGATATTGCAGAAGAGGCGGATATTAATCTAGCCTTACTGAATTATTATTATCGTAGTAAAGAAAAGTTATTTGAGATTGTTATGCAGGATAGTATGAGAGAGATGCTTTCTTATATAAGTACAATTATAAATGATGAGAATACTTCCTTGTCGGAAAAAATTGATGCTGGCGTAGCTAGATATATTGATGGTTTAATGGAAAATCCGCATTTACCGGTATTTGTTTTTAGTGAATTACAGGCTAATCCGGTTAAGTTACTTGATAAATTAGGAATTCCTGATCAATTAATAGCTCATAGTTCCATGTATAGTCAGTTGCAGGATCAAATAGACAAAAAAAATCTGGATCTTACGCCGCTTCATCTTTTTGTTAATCTTGTATCATTATCTATATTTCCTATTATGTCAAAGCCATTACTATCCAACATACATAAGATGGAAGAAAGCGAATACCTTCAATTTATAGAAGAGCGTAAAATAATGATTCCTATATGGTTAAAAGCTATGTTGCAACTTGAAAACACGTAATTTAATGAAAAAGAAAGTTTATTTATTTTTAGGCATGTTATCCTTTTCATTAGGGGGCATGGCGCAGAATATGCTAATTACATTGGAAGAATGCCAAAAAAAAACAAAGGAAAATTATCCACTGATTCGTCAATATGATTTAGTTTCTTTAACTGAAAAATATAATCTTGAGAATCTGGTTAAAAATTTTTATCCGCAAATATCTTTAAACGGGCAGGCATCTTATCAGTCGGATGTGACCAAAATGCCTATAAAAATACCCGGAATGAATGTTCCCACCATGGATAAAGATCAATATAAAATAACTCTGGATGTTTCACAGGTTCTTTGGGATGGGGGGACCATACGTTCTCAGTCAGTCATAACCAAAGCCAATGCTGCTCTTGAAAAATCAAAAACAGATGTTTCGCTATATGCCGTGCAGGATAAGGTTAACCAATTATATTTTGGAATATTGACTCTCGATGAACAATTAAAGCAATTGGATGTTTTGACTTCGGATTTACAAACGAATTATAATTGGGTGGCAGCTATGCTTAAAAATGGTGTGGCAATGGTTTCAGATTTGGATTTGGTAAAAGTGGAGCTTTTAAATGCTGAACAAAATAAAATTGAGATGCAAACCATGCGTGAAGCTTATCTGGAAATGCTGTCCTTATTTGTTCATGAAAGCTTAGATCCTTCCACAAAACTGGAACAACCTGGAGATATTTTAGACTGGGAACATGAGATTCGTCGTCCGGAGCTCTCTTTTTACGAAAGTCAAAGAGGTTTGTATAAAGCACAGGAATCCTCTGTAAAGGCTAAAAATTCTCCAAAATTTTCTCTATTTGCACAAGGAGGATACGGAAAACCAGGACTTAATATGCTGGAACCTGATTTTAAAACATTTGCTATAGGAGGTTTGAGATTAAACTGGAACTTCGGAAATCTTTATACAAGAAAAAATGAAAGAAAACTAATAGAAAATAACCGACAACAAGTCAATGTTCAGGAAGAAGTTTTTCTTTTTAATACTCAGGTACAATTGACACAGATAAAAAATGAAATTGGAAAATATCAGAAATTATTGGAAAAAGATAATGAAATTATCCAATTAAGAAACCGGGTAAAATTAGCAGGAGAAAGTAAATATAAAAATGGAATATATCAGATGAATGACTGGATAGGAGACATAAATGCGGAAAACCGAGCCAGAATCACTCAGGCATTACATAAAATGCAATACTTACAAACAATATACAATTATAAATATGTACAGGGTAATTAAAATGAAAAACAGCATCTTACTCGCAGGATTATTTTCAACGATCATATCCTGTAACCGAAATACTTTTGAACATGATGCTTCTGGGACTTTTGAAGCAACGGAAATAATAGTTTCATCTGAAGCTAGCGGAAAACTGGAGTCTTTACAACTAGTAGAAGGAGATGTATTGAAAAAAAATCAATATGTGGGTTATGTAGATAGTACACAGCTCTTTCTTAAAAAAATGCAGTTAATGGCTGCAAATAAAGCAATTCAGGTTAAGCGACCAGATATACCCGTACAAGTATCCTCGTTACAGGAGCAGCTATCTAAAGCAGAATTTGAAAAAGAGAGAATACTTAAGCTACTGGCAGATAATGCAGCTACTCAAAAGCAGCTGGATGATGCCAATTCACAGATAGCCGTGCTTAAAAAATCAATAGATGCTCAGGTGAATACTTTATCAACCTCTGTTAAAGGGCTCGATGAAGAAACCAACACGAACAAAGTACAAATTTCTCAAATTGAAGATCAGCTGCAAAAAAGTAAGATTATCAATCCTATTGAAGGTACGGTTTTAAATAAATATATTGAAGAAAAAGAAATTGTAACTCAGGGTAAGCCCTTATACAAAATAGCTGATACCAAAAATCTTTTTTTAAGGGCATATATAGTTGCCGGACAGCTGGAAAAAGTAAAAATAGGACAAAAAGTTACCGTTTATATAACTCTTTCCGAAAATAAGCAGAAAAGTTATCCCGGTACTATCAGCTGGATATCAGATAAAGCTGAATTTACACCAAAAACAATCCAAACACAAGATGAAAGACAGAATCTGGTATATGCTGTAAAAATTGCAGTAAAAAATACGGATGGACTTATTAAAATCGGAATGTACGGAGATGTAAATTTTTAATAAGATTAACTTTTATTTCTTAAAATAAATTTATGAGTAGTGCTATATCAATTCAAAATATAACTAAAATTTATCCGGGTAAGCCACCCGTAAAAGCCTTGGATTGCGTAAATCTGGAAATTAAAAAAGGAGAGTTATTCGGACTTATAGGCCCCGATGGTGCAGGAAAAACATCTCTTTTCCGTATTCTGACCACTCTGCTGGTTCCTGAGGAAGGAAAGGCAAGTGTAGAAGGTTATGATACGGTAGATAAATTCAGGGAAATAAGAGATAAAGTAGGATATATGCCAGGAAAATTTTCCTTATATCAGGATTTAACGATAGAAGAAAATCTTAATTTTTTTGCTCATGTATTTAATACTTCAGTAGAAGAAAATTATAATTTAATAAAAGACATTTATGTACAAATAGAACCATTCAAAAAAAGAAGAGCAGGCAAATTATCAGGAGGTATGAAGCAGAAGCTAGCTTTATGTTGTGCATTAATACATAAGCCGACAGTTTTATTCTTAGATGAACCTACGACCGGAGTAGACCCGGTTTCCAGAAAAGAATTCTGGGAAATGTTAGAAAGATTGAAAAAACAGGGTATTACAATTATGGTGTCCACTCCGTATATGGACGAAGCCGGTTTGTGTGATAGGATTGCTTTAATACAATCGGGAAAAATACTATCGGTTGACACCCCTCAACAAATTGTGAAGGAATATCCCTATCATCTGTATTCTTTAAAGTCCAAAAATAACTATCAGATGCTACAGAAGCTTCGTAAACAGGAAGAAATTTCTTCCTGTTATATTTTCGGAGAATATCTGCACATAACCTTTAAAAATGATAAAGTAGAAATACCTGGAGCAGAAGTAAAAGAAATACAGCCAGGTATTGAAGATTGTTTTATTTATTTAATGAAGAAAGATGAAAGCCATAACAGCCAGTCAATTAACTAAAAAATTCGGAGATTTTATTGCTGTAGACCGTATTACTTTTGAAGTTTCCAAAGGTGAAATCTTTGGGTTCCTTGGAGCTAACGGAGCAGGAAAAACTACAGCCATGAGAATGCTCTGCGGACTTTTGTATCCAACATCGGGAGAAGGTAAAGTAGCTGGTTTTGATATTTATAAGGAAGCCAATAAGATTAAGCAAAATATCGGGTATATGAGTCAGAAATTTTCACTTTATGAAGATTTGACAATACGTGAAAATATGAGGCTTTTCGGTGGGATTTATGGAATGGAAACTAAAGATATTAAAAACAAAACAGAACATGCTTTGGCTGAACTGGGGTTGTTTTCAGACAAAAACACATTGATAAGTTCTCTACCTTTGGGTATTAAACAGAAGGTATCTTTTGCAGTTTCAACCTTTCATTCTCCAAAAATTGTATTTCTTGATGAACCTACCGGCGGAGTAGATCCCATAGCTCGAAGAACCTTTTGGGAAATGATTTATAAAGCATCGGAGCAAGGAATGACCATTTTTGTAACTACCCATTATATGGATGAA
This sequence comes from Apibacter raozihei, assembly GCF_004014855.1. Taxonomy (NCBI): domain Bacteria; kingdom Pseudomonadati; phylum Bacteroidota; class Flavobacteriia; order Flavobacteriales; family Weeksellaceae; genus Apibacter; species Apibacter raozihei. The sequence goes on along the minus strand of NZ_CP034930.1, from coordinate 398,953 downwards.
GCAGAATATTGTCATCGTGTTTCTATCATGGTTGATGGAAAAATAGAAGCCTTAGATACACCTGCTCATCTGCGGGAAAAATATCAGGCAAATACTATGGATGAAGTTTTTCAGCTACTTGCAAGAAAAGCAGAAAGAGATGAATAATTTCATTTATAAAAAAAATCACCTTAAATAGCTAATGGACAGATGAAACAATTTTTAAGCTTTATAAAAAAAGAACTTTATCATATTACACGGGATGTACGAACAATGTGTATGCTGCTGCTTATGCCCGTAGCCCAGCTTATGATTTTTGGTTTTGCAATCACAACGGAAATAAATAATATCCCCTTTGTTGTTTTGGATAAATCTCAAACTATTCAATCTCAACAATTGATTGAACGATTCAACGGGAGTAAATATTTTAATTTGAAGAGATACTTTAGTGAAGTCTCTGATATTGAAAACAGTTTTCGAAGAGGAGAAGCAAAGCTGGCAATTGTAATTCCCGCTGGATTTGCAGATGATTTGTATCATTCAGGAAATACAGATATACAGCTTATAGCTGATGCATCTAACCCTAATGAGGCTTCAACCGTAACCAACTATGCTCAACAAATAATCTTTCAATATCAGCAACAGCAAATAGCCAATGTTGACCGGGTACCTTACACATTAGAAGGTCAGGTGAAAATGTTATACAATCCTCAGCTTAAAAGTGCCTATAATTTTGTACCAGGGATTATGGGTTTGGTCTTAATGCTTATATGTGCTATGATGACTTCAATTTCAATAGTAAGAGAAAAAGAACAGGGTACTATGGAAATACTTTTAGTTTCTCCACTAAGACCTATCAGTATTGTTCTTGCAAAGGCTGTACCTTATTTGCTTATTTCCATTATTGATATAATTTCCATTTTAGTATTGTCTGTCTATGTGTTGGATGTGCCTATTGCAGGAAACTTAGTTTTACTTCTTTTTTTATGTACAATATTTACTTTGTCAACGCTTTCACTGGGGTTATTAATATCATCTGTAACTAAAACCCAGCAAACCGCCATGATGATTTCAGGTATGGGATTAATGTTACCCACTTTATTACTTTCGGGACTTATTTTTCCAGTAGAAAATATGCCATTACCTTTGAGAATTGTCTCTAATTTGTTACCGGTTACCTGGTTTATAACTGCTGTAAAGGACGTTATGATCAAAGGATTGGGATTATATTCTATACTTAAAGAATGTCTTATTCTTATTGGAATGACAGCATTTCTATTATTGGTGAGCGTACGAATGTTTAAAAACAGATTATGAAAATACTTAAATTTTTATTACAAAAGGAATTCATTCAGGTTTTCAGGAATAAGACCATGTTACGAATGATATTTATGATGCCTGTTTTACAATTAATGCTTTTACCCTGGGCGGCAACTTTTGAACAGAAAAATATACTTTTAAGTGTCATCGATAACGATCATAGTCCCGTATCGGAAAAACTCGTTGAAAAAGTAATAGCTTCCGGCTATTTTAAATTGGCAGACTATTCATCCTCTTATAATCAGGCAATTAAGTCAATTGAAAAAAATCAGGCTGATTTAATTCTTGAGATTCCCCGTAATTTTGAATCTGATTTTATCCGCGATCAAAAAGCTGAAGTTATGCTTTCAGTTAATGCTGTTAATGGACAAAAGGCAGGGCTGGGTGCTTCATATATGGCACAGATTCTGGCTTCGTACAATCAAGAAATGAAAGGACAGGTAATTACAAATTCTCCTATAACTATTCAATCGTATTATAAATACAACAAAGAAATGAATTACCGTAATTTTATGGTGCCGGGTATATTGGTCATGCTGCTGAGTATAATAGGAGGAGCTATGTCGGCATTAAATATAGTTAAAGAAAAAGAAGACGGTACTATAGAACAAATCAATGTTTCTCCGGTTCCGGAATATATATTTATAATTGCTAAAGTCATACCTTTCTGGGTTATCGGTATGTTTATACTTACGGCCGGAATATGCTTAGCCTGGCTGATTTATGGTTTGTTTCCGGCAGGTAATCTATTAGTAATTTATTTATTTGCCTTTTTTTATTTACTAGCCTTTACGGGTTTTGGTCTTATCATTTCTAATTATTCTTCTACGCAGCAGCAAGCTATGTTTGTGGTATTTTTTGCCATGATAATATTTTTTCTTTTAAGCGGTTTATATACTCCCATCAGCAGTATGCCTTCCTGGGCACAGAAAGTAACCTTACTAAATCCTGTTCGTTATTTTATCGATGTAATGAGATTGGTATACATGAAAGGTAGCACACTCAGGGATATATTTCCACAACTTTCAGTAATTGTGGGGTTTGCTATATTTCTTAATCTTGGTGCTATTGTAAGCTATAAAAAAACTAATTAAAATTTAAATAAAATTGGTTTTATTTTTGTACCTATGATTTAAAATCTGGAAATTTATAAACTAAACTTTAGTTTAAAGAGCTAGAAAAGTACAAAATAAATAAAAATAGAGCATCCAAATTATATTTAAATGAAATACAAATTAGTTAACTCCTTTTTTTGGGGTAATTCAGTAGCTTTATCCTGGTTGTGGGGATTAGGATTATTTTTTTCAGTGCAAATGACCTTTTTATTTGGTCTGACAGGTCTGTTTAGTTTTGCATTTTTAAATGCACTCGGATTATTTATGTTTGGATACGGAACACAAAAGATAGCACAGAGAGATAAGGGGCAAGAATCTCTGGAAAGATTTTTTAAGAGATGGTCCAAACCTTTTCGTTTAAGTTTATATCTATATCAGCTTTTAGCTGTAGCACTTACTATATTTGCCATTGTAAATTATTTACTTCGTCCGTTACTCATATCCTATTGGCCAGGATGGGATGAACAGGGAAGCATACTTCAATTATTTACTTTGCTTTTAGTTGTTGCTCTGGTATTATCCGCAGCATGTCTGGTGGGGGAAGAGTTTACCATAAAATCTATTAAATACTGGCATTTATTAGTAGGAATTCTTATAGCCGTTATAGCTAGTGCTTTACTTTTATATTTACAACCGCAGGTGCTTAATGACCCTGCAGCATGGATAACTGAAAATAACAGTAAACCTATATTTTGGGGATATATGATACCTATTCTCATAGGTTTTTTTGTAGGTCCCTGGCTCGATTTACAGCAGTGGCAGAGAGCTATACAAATGCGAAAAGAGAATACAAATATAGCCTCCGGATATTTTTTTGGAGCTTTATTGTTTTTTTTATTTCTCATTTTTCATGGAGTATTAGCCAGTTACGTATTCAATAGTGACTGGTTCTCTCAGGATATGGCATCCGTTGGCTTAGGAGGACTTACCTATGGTCACGAAATGATTGTAAACTATATGGTGTATTTTCATTCTGTAATGCCCTGGTGGGTTCCTGCAGGTTATTATTGTTTTATAGCACTTGCCGTTTTGACTACCCTTGATAGTGGCTATGTTGCTACTAAATGGTTTCTTAAAGAGAATTCCAAAACCAGTAATAACCCGGTGCTTTCTATGATTCCATCTAATATTATAGACTCACCAATAGTTACATATCTTACAGCAGCACTTATAGCTGTTTTCGGGGTTCTTACCGACTGTGAAATTGAATATTTTATGGTGTTTTATGCAACGTTTTTTGTTGCTTATGCTGCCTTGGGAATTGCACGGTGTTTTGTACCTAATTCACAGCATTCACTTCCTCAGGTTAAACTTTTTTCAATAGGAGCGTTTTCTTTAGTGGTTTTTGCCAGTGGATATTTTATGCAGGTAGCGTGGGTAATGATTATGGGGTCTATTTTACCTATATTTTACGTTATCTGGCTGGTTCTTAATACAGATTTACTTAGAGTTGTTAAGGAAAAAGTAGAAGAAGTTATGGATGCAGCATCAGAGATACCAGTGTTAAGGACTCTTTCAAAAGCTACTCAAACGGTTATAAATGGTAAAACTGAAGAAGTAAGCACAGGCAGTCATTTTGAAGGAAAATGGTTTGTACACTCTTTTATGGCGACTTATGCAGATACTAACTCTGTAGGGAATGTTTATTTCGGAGTATATGCATTATGGGTAGGAAAAACAAGGGAATTGTTTTTTAATTACGTATTGCCAGATTTTAATTTAAAGGATACTACTTTTTTAATTCTTACCCGTTCATTCGAGCACAAATATATTAATGAAACCAGGGAATTTGAAAAAATCAGTGTTAAAATACGTGCATCAGAGTACAACCGAAAGTTTGCAACTTTAGAACATCAGGTTTTTGACTCTGCTGGAAATTTATTAGGAAAGGGCAAACAACAATTAATATTTGTTTCTCCTAAAGATTATAAAATTCTGGATATTCCGCCGGAAGTAATTAAAGCTTTTATGCCTTATATGTAATTAATAAAATAAGTACTTTTGTTTGTGATTAAAATTAAGATAAAAAATTATCTTACAAATTTTGTTTTAAGTATTTTACAGGGATAAACTCTAATTTCATATTTTTTAACCTTTAATAACTGGATAAATTATTTATTATCCCATTATTTGAATTCAATAAACAGTTTTTGAATAAATTTACATATTTAAATAGTTTTTTTAATTAAAAGAATTTAATTTATTGTTTATATTAAAAAAAATAAACAATAAAAAAAGTAACAAAGGTTAATATATAAAACTATTTATATTATTATGAAACTTGTAAAGTGGTACATGGATTTTATCGATGATAAAGGAATGACATGTATAGCATATGCTGCAAAATTAAAATTAATGGGGATTCCTCTGGGTTACTCTGCATTTTTACAAGGAAGTCCGAAAGAATCATTTATTGAAAAATACAGTCTCAAATATGAATTTCCTGAAGAAAATCAGGCTGAGTATTTTTGGAATTCAGACGAATTTAATAGTAAAATTATATGGAAATCCGGAGAGAGTAGAACTACTCCTGTCAGCCTTTGGAAATCCGGAGAAGGAGAAGTAATCTGGAATAACATACTTCCACGAGCACGAGCACAGGCAAAAATTTCAGGACAAAATTATACAGGGTTAGGATATGTGGAATGTATGAGTATAGATTTACCTCCTTGGAAACTTCCAATAAAAATTCTGCGTTGGGGACGATTTGTTTCGGAACAGATTGCTTTGGTCTGGATTCACTGGAAATTAAAAGATAGCGGTGAAAAACAATGGTTATTTTTAGATGGAAATTTGCAACAAAATATAAAAATAAAGGATTCATTTATTGAATACAAAGCAGGAAGACTGGAAATTCAGCAGGGACATACAATACGAAACGGATTGTTAAAGGATACTGCATTTAAACGGACACCCATGTTAAAAATGCTCTTTCCTGAAAGTGTTTTAAATATAAATGAATACAAACGTTTGGCACCAGGGGAATTAAAAACAGAATCTGGGAATATACATAAAGGATGGATTATAGATGAAACAGTTATTTTCTAAAGACAGTACAATAGGTAAAATAGTTTATGGAGCAATGTTTTGTTTTGTGCTTCCGGTTATTTTAGGGTTTTGGGCTTATCGACTGGATATTTTGATTCCCGGATTACCCAAAGTAAAAACAGGGATTTATCTTCCGGTTCTTTTTATTGTGTCTGGAATTTGGTTTATGATTAAAGGAATGTGGCATTTGTGGAAAGATGGAAAAGGATTGCCTATGAATGCATTTCCCCCTTCCGAATTTGTGCGAAAAGGAGTTTACCGCTGGATTTCCCATCCAATTTATTTGGGAAGTGTACTTACTTTAGCCGGAATCTTTTTTTTATTTGGATTAGCTTCCGGAGTATGGATCATAATACCTTGTTTTATCGTGGGAATTTTTGTTTTATTATTTGGATATGAAATTCCTGATTTGCAGAGAAGATTCGGCAAAGAATATAAAGAAGCCGAAACGGTTTTTCCAGCTTTCAGTAACAAAAAACCAACAGCAGGAAATCGTCTGGCAGCCTATTTTTTTATATTGATTCCCTGGCTGTTAATTTATCTGTATTTGTCAGAACTGCTTCCAGTTGAAAATTTACATGATACGTATTTTTCTGTAGAATATACCTGGAAAGTACAAACTTGGGCCGTAATTCCATATTTAGTAACCTATCTTTGGGTAGCCATAGTCCCGTTAGTAGCTAAAAGCCAAAAGTCATTACGAAGGTTTATGTTTGCCGGAATTTTAGGTAGCATGATCGGATTTTCCTGTTTTGTACTTTTTCCATTAGGAGCAACCCCGCGTCCGTTCATTGTACGGGATGTTTGGGGAGAATGGCTGCAAATACAACGGGAGATGGATACGTCGGCCTGTGCATTTCCTTCCCTTCATGTATTCTGGGCTTGTCTGTCTGTGATTGTATGGAAGGAAATTATATCAAAATGGATATCTTGGGGAATAGCAATGCTTATAAGTATAAGTTGTATCCTTACCGGAGTTCATTCAGTATTGGACGTAGTTTCCGGATTTATACTGATGCTTGTATCTCTTCAATATTCACAGATTTACAAAATGATATTGCTTTATTGTGAAAAACTGGCAAATAGCTGGCAGGAATGGAAAGTAGGTAAGGTTCGGATTATAAATCACGGAGTGTATGTAGGTTTGGCTTCTGGTTTTGGATTGTTGCTGATGGGCCTTTTCTTACCTCAGATTCCTTTCTGGAAACTTGCAGTAGTCAGTCTGGCAGGATTGGTAGGAGCCGGAATCTGGGGGCAATGGCTGGAAGCATCCAGTCAATTGATGCGTCCTTTCGGTTACTATGGAGGAGTATTCGGAGGTTCCGTTGCGATGATTTTGGTAGGATTTCAGGATTTCTGGCAGTTAAGTGCGGCTTTTGCCTGTGTAGCTCCTTGGGTTCAGGCAGTAGGACGTTTGCGCTGTTTTGTGCAAGGGTGTTGCCACGGCAGGGTATGTAATGAAAAACACGGAGTACATTACCGGAAACCGCTGAACCGGGTGGTGCGTATTGCCGGACTGTACAATCGACCGGTTTATCCTACTCAGTTATATTCCATTATAGGTAATTCATTCCTTATAATTTTGTTATGGACTTTAGCATTTCATGGTTTACCTGCTTCCCTGATCATTGGGTTGTATCTGTTTTTTAGTGCCTGTTTTCGTTTTTTTGAAGAAGCTTTCCGCGGAGAGCCTCAAACACCTTCGTATTCACATTTGTCTGTTTATCAATGGTTAGCGGTAGGTTTTGCAATGGCAGGTATTATTCTCAGTATGTTTTCTTCGCCTGAAATGAATCTTCATTTTGTCTGGCGAAATGATGTTTTATTTACCTCCTTAGCATATGGAGTATTGGTATGGATGGCCATGGGAGTTGATGTTCCGGATTCCCAAAGGCCTATGTCCCGTTTGACTTGATTGTATGGAATTAAATGGATAAAACAATAAAATAAAAGCAATTAATAACTATGATTCATATTTAATTTATCATCACTTAATTATTTGTTGTACATATAAAGTATTGAAAAAGATTTTTAAGTTTACTGAATTTTAAGGTTAATAATTTGAAAATATTTCATTCAGTACCTTTGCCAGGCGAAGGCCGCCTTTTAGAAGTTGGAGATCCAGTATTTCCTTATGATAATATGCATATTGATAATCCAGTTTTTCGTAGGTTTTTATTTCATCATACACTTTATCGGCCAACAAATACGAATCATATATCCAGTATTTTAAATCACCACTAGCTAAATTTTTATTTACTTTTTTTGAATGAATATCAAGTAAGGAGGAATATTCAGTATAGCTATATTTATAATAATCAATTAATTTGGAATCCCATACAGAATGTAAATTAGTTTTTGATGAAAACCAGTTTACTTCAATCTTGTTGCCCCCTAAATCTTCCTCGCGACCTATGTGAAGAGGTTGTTCCAGATCTCCTATTAAATGAATCAAGAAATAAAGGGAAACCCTTCTTTCGCTTAAAGAAAGTGATTCATTTTTTAATTTTGTTGTATTTAGATTGATGGCGGAATATATATTTTCTACCGGGTAGTTTTCAAGATTGACAGAAAGTTGCTCGAAGGTAAGTCCTGATTGAAAGTTTACGTAATGCCAGTTAAAAGTATGTTGCCAGCTAAGGGTAGAGTCAGATCTTATTTCATCGGGCCAGTTTGCCCAATAAGCCATAGAAGATCCTTCCAACAGTTTTTTTATTTCTTTTTTTGCCTTACGATTTAAATTTCTTTCGGCTATTTCAGCCACAACCCTATGTCCGGTTAGTCCCCAGGCATGAAGTTCAGCAGAAAAGGTTAAAAGCATAGCAAAAACTACCAGACAGAATCTTTTATTGCTTATTTGTCGCATATGTTTTATATAAAAATAGACTTATAAAATTAGTGAAAAATGCATTTATTCAAGGTTTTCACCTTTAGTGTAATTTTCTAAAGCTCCTTTAGGATCAAATTCTCCTTCCCATTTGGCAACAACTGCGGAAGCTAAACAATTTCCAACAACATTTACAGTGGTTCTTGCCATGTCCATAAGTTGATCGATTCCCAGAATCATTAAAATAGGCCATTCAGGAAGTCCAAAAGAAGATGCTGTACCCATCAAAATAACCAATGATGCACGAGGAACCCCGGCAACCCCCTTACTGGTTACTATTAAAACTAATACCATGATTAATTGATGTGAAAAAGACATATGAATACCTGCTGCCTGAGCTACAAATACACTTGCAAGAGATAAATATAAAGTAGTCCCGTCTAAATTAAAAGTGTATCCTGTAGGCATTACAAAAGCCACGATTTTTCTGGGCACACCTAATCTTTCCATAGCAGTCATAGCCTTAGGTAAAGCCGCCTCAGAGCTTGCAGTGGAAAAGGCAATGGAAGCCACTTCACCGATTTCAGAGAAAAATCTTTTCATAGGCATTCCAATAAGTAATGCTATGGGTATAAAAATTAAAAGAATAAATACGATTAACGCTGCGTATAAGGTCATTAAAAGTTTTAATAAAGGAAGAAAAGCATCTAGTCCCATTTCAGCAACAGTATGCGCCATAGCTCCTAAAACTCCTAGTGGTGCAAAATACATAATAATATTGGTGAACTTAAACATAGTGTCTGCCAGGCTATCTGTGAAATTAACTAATAAAGTTCGTTTTTTTTCACTTACCATAATTAGTGCTATACCAAAAATAATACTGAAAATAACAATTTGTAATACTTGTCCTTCAGCTACTGATTTAGCAATATTTTCAGGGAATATATGTAATATAATATCTTCCCATGATTGAGTTGCTACCTGAGGTAACTCTCCATTATGACTGGCTATTTGTTTAGTTCCTACACCTGCTTTTGTTATATTGATGGCAGCTAAGCCTAAAAATAGAGCAATGGTTGTAACCACCTCAAAATATAGAAGTGATTTCCATCCCATCCTTCCTACTTGCTTTAAATCGGAATGACCGGCAATTCCATGAACTAATGTGGCAAATATTAAAGGAGCTATAATAGTTTTTATAAGTTTAAGGAAAACTTTACTCAATACCTGTAAATTTTTGCCTAAATAAGGAAAATCATAACCCAGACAAGCTCCCATTACTAAAGCTATAAATATCCAAGCAGTTAGACTTTTTTTTCCGAATCCATAAATAATTAATCCAGCGACGCAAGCCCATCTGGAAATAAATAATACGTTACTGGAAATACCTCCAAATAAATAGTCGATGGCATAGATAATTGCTGTTAAGGTAAAAAGTAGTATAGGAAATAAGGTGAATAAGTGAGATTTTTTCATATTAATTACTTAATAATTTAATGGTTTATTAGTTTGAATGCCTGTCAAAGGCGTGGTTTTAAGTGTATAGCCAAAAGTGGCAGTAGCAAATATATCAAATATTTGATAAATATAACTATAGTGTTTTGAAGTGATTACAAAGTTTTGTAATACACTATGTTAGTTGCTTTTTTTTAATTTATTCCGGACTATTTCAAAAATACCGGGAACAACAGAAGCGATGATTATAATAACCATAACCAAAGGTAAATTATTTTGAACCCAAGGTATATTTCCTACAAAATAGCCTAAAAATAGGAATAGGACAACCCAGATAATTGCTCCAATGATGTTATAGGAAAAAAAGTATTTATAACTCATGCGTCCCATTCCGGCCACAAAGGGGGCGAAAGTTCTTACTATAGGAACAAAACGTGCGAGTATAATGGTTTTACCACCATGTTTTTCATAAAAATCATGAGTTTTTTGAAGATAACTTTGTTTAAAAATTTTTGAATTCGGGTTACTGAAAAGTTTATGACCGAAATATTTACCTATTTCAAAATTTACCGAGTCTCCAAGTATAGCTGCTAAAATTAATAACAACGCTAAAAAATAAACATTGAGTTCGTTACTGGATGCTGCAAGAGCTCCTGCTGCGAAAAGCAAAGAATCACCTGGAAGAAAAGGAGTAACTACCAGTCCGGTTTCGCAGAAAATAATTAAAAATAATATAGCATAGACCCATACTCCGTACATTAGCATTAAGTTGTCAAGATGCTTATTGATGTGAAGAATGAAATCTAGTAAAGAGTATAAATGTTCCATGAATATTCAGATTAATTGAATTTAAATTAGTAATAAGGCGTGTTTATAATATTAAAATTATAAAAATGAACTTTCGTATTATCAGCAAAGATAATAAAATCATTGAGTACAAGTAAATGAAACTTGGTGAATCTGTAATATTTTTATGACAAAAATTCCTTTTTTTTAGATATTTACGCAATCCAACAAGACAATATGTCTTGTTGGGTTTTTTTGTTAATATTTTAATTTATTAATAATCAATTAATTATAATATTATTTGTCTTATTTGGTCTGAGTTTTGAATATTTTGTTTTGTAAATCTTAAAAAATAAAAAAATTATGACTGATATAGTTAAAACAAACAACAAGAGTTTTGGGAATTTATTGGATGAAATTTTTTCAAATGCTCCTGCATGGAACAGAACTGAAGTGAAATTTCCACCCGTAAACATATCTGAAGATAAAGATAGTTATCTTGTAGATTTATTTGCTCCCGGTCTGGATAAAAATGATTTTAAAGTGAGTCTTGAAAAAGGACTTTTGACTATCAGCTACGATAAAAAGTCTGAAACCAGCGAGAAAAAGGCTCATAGAGTAGAATATTATCATACAAGTTTTAAACGTAGCTTTACTTTAGATGAAAATAATATTGATGAAACTAAAGTTGATGCCTCTTATAAAGATGGAGTGTTAAAACTTATTTTACCTAAAAAAGAACACACCGAAATGGCTCCTAAACAAATTGAAGTAAAATAGTAGAATCAATATGACAAATATTGAGAAGATAATTTGAGTTAAGGATAACAAGTATAAAGGCCGGTAATTTATATTTTCCGGCCTTTTTTTAGCAAAATTTATAATTTTTATTTCTTCTTTAAAGCAGCTAAATATCTTTTATTGACTTCTTTCCAGTTTACAATACTCCAGTAGGATTTAATATAATCAGCTCTTCTATTCTGATAACTTAAATAATAGGCATGTTCCCAAACATCAAGCCCAAGAACAGGTACACCTTTGAGATCAGCAATATCCATTAATGGATTATCCTGATTAGCTGTAGATGTTACTTTTAATTTCCCGTCTTTATCCACAATCAGCCATGCCCATCCAGAACCGAAACGGCTAGCAGCAGCTTTGTCAAATTCTGCTTTAAAAGTATCTAATGAGCCGAATTGTTTTTCAATTGCTTTAACAACTTCTCCTTCAGGCTTAGAATTGTTCTCAGGTGTTAAAACGGTCCAGAATAAAGAGTGATTATAGTGACCTCCTCCGTTATTTCTTACCGCCGTACGAATATCATCGGGTAAATTGTTCAAGTTCATAATCAGTTCTTCAACCGTTTTTTTAGAGTACTGCGGATATTTCTGAATTGCTGCATTCAGGTTATTTACATAAGCAGCATGGTGCTTAGTATAATGTATACGCATGGTAGTAGAATCAATATGAGGCTGTAAAGCATCATAGGAATAATCTAATTTTGGAAGACTGAATTGGGCAGAAATTTTTAATGCAAATAGTAGTAGTGTCGTCAGAAAAATGGTTTTAATTTTCATGTTAACTTATTATTTATTGGGTTTAATTAATTGGATTTATTTTCTGCAGGATACTTTATTTTAATATTTCTTTTTATAATAGTTAATATCGGACAGTTAATTTGTTTTTTCATATTCTTTATGTAAGAAAACACAAAACGATTAACTTACCTTTATTGCTCGCGGGGTATAATTTGAAGCCATTTCTGCAAATAATTTAATATGAGATGGTGTGGTGCCACAGCAACCACCTAAAATATTTACTAATTCGCTATCCAGATATAATTTTACCTTTTCCGCCATCATTTCAGGGGTTTCGTCATATCCACCCAATGGATTTGGTAATCCTGCATTTGGATAAGCACTAACATAAAAAGGTGAATATTTAGCTAAAATTTCCAGGTATTGATATAATTGGTCTGCTCCTAAAGCACAATTCAGACCTATCGATAGCAAAGGTAAATGAGATAATGATACTAAGAATGCTTCTGTTGTCTGTCCGGATAACGTTCTTCCGGCAGCATCTGTAATAGTGCCTGAAGCCATTAATGGAAGTGATTTGCCTGTTGAGTCAAAAGCTTCTTCAATACCGAAAAATGCAGCCTTAGCATTTAAAGTGTCAAATATTGTTTCAACTAGAAGAAGATCCGAGCCCGCATCAATTAATGCTATAGCTTGTTCCTTATATATTTGGGCAAGAAAATCAAAATCGACTTCTCTGTATGCCGGATCATTCACATCAGGGGAAATAGAAGCAGTTTTAGAAGTAGGTCCTATAGAGCCGGCAATATACAAAGGGCGAAAAGTATGTTTATCGTAATATTCATCTCTTGCTTCCTTTGCTGCTTTAACAGAAGATATATTGAGTTCATTTACCCAATCCTGCATATCATAATCAGCCATTGAAATTCTGTTAGCATTGAAAGTATTGGTTTCAACTATATCAGCTCCAGCTTCAAAATATTCTAAATGAATATCTTTAATTATTTCAGGCTGGGTAATAGATAATAAGTCATTGTTACCTTTAATATCTTTATGCCAGTTTTTAAATTCTTTACCTCTGTAATCTTCTTCTTTCAGTTTATGCTGTTGGATCATGGTTCCCATGGCACCATCCAAAATAAGTATCTTATCTTTAATCAGATCTTCAATTTTCATTTGCTATAACATCAGTTATACAAATATACATAATCTGTAGATGCAAAATTTATATGTATCATATACTCTATTGATAGCTCTATAGCCGGATAAATGAATAGGGCATATTTAAGCAAACTCATAGGAATACAAAACTATTTTTCGGACATAGGATGGGATAGTTTAATAGTAACAGGACCGGAACCCATAATTTTTTTAAGTTGAGAAGGTTTATTAATTTTTCCTAGTAAAGTATACTGATAGGTTGTTGGAAAAGTTTTATAAAAAATAACTAAAGTTTTTGTACCATAAAGCATGATATCTCCTTCGCTTATAATATTGGGATAATAATCTGAGGTAGGAATTTCAAGAGGAAGATTTCCATATTTTTCATTATCGTTCAAATCATTCATTTTGATAGTTAAAGGTAATAGCTTTATAAGTTCTTTAGCAGCTTCAGTATTTGATAAAGTAGCCTGTAAAATATGATCATTAATGGTAATAGTAAAAAACATTTTTTGACGGTCTTTTGAAGTTGAAGTAAATGAAGTAAAATTTTCCCTGTTCCTGTTTTTTAAGTCAACACATGAATATAAAAACAATGATGTAATTAAGCAGATAAATGGTTTAACCACGTTATTCAGATTTAATTTTTCGAATTATTTTTGCAGGATTTCCTGCTACAATAGTAGAATCGGGTACATCCTTTGTGACTACAGAACCTGCGGCAACTATGGAATTTTCCCCTATGGTTACACCGGGTAATAGTATGGCAGCTGCACCGATCCATGCATTGGGTTTCACGAGAATAGGTTTGGCATAAACGTTTGATCTTAATTCAGGAATTTCCGAATGATTTTCAGTAATAATATTTACATTAGGACCGACAAAAACTCCGTCTTCTAAAGTTATTCCTCCCCGATCCATAAAAATGCATCCACTGTTAATAAAAACTTTTTTACCTAAGCGTATGAATTGTCCGAAATCACTGTAGAAAGGAGGGACTATCCATGTTGACTTATCTATTTTTTGTTTTGTAAGCTTTTCTATAATAACCCGTGTTTCTTCTTTGGTATGATACGAGGAATTAAGTTCTCCCGTAATTCGCATGCCGCGAATCAATGCTTTATACAATTCTGGATATTCAGGATCACTGTCAAGTATAAGTTCTCCTTTTCGCATTCTTTCAAATATGTCCATATTAATTTTTGTATTATTAATAAATTAATTTATCACAAAATTAATGGAGATAATGCTATACGCCTTTGTTTATAAGCTCAATGTTTTTTGTTTAAAAGCTCATGATTTTCAAGTGGGGGTAAATCACTGTAAGATATTTCTAAAAAATCATCTCTTTGGAGAATATCCATATTGCTTTTTAAAAGCCGAATAAAAATGAGATAAATTTTTAAATCCGACTTCAGAATAAATTTCACTTACTTTTTTGTTTTTATCCTGTAATTTTTCATAAGCGGTTTCTAATCTTTTATTGATAATCCATTTCTGAGGCGGAACCTTACTGATTTTAGCAAAATCCCTTTTAAAAGTTGCCAGGCTTCTTCCTGTATAAGCGGCAATTTCACTCATGGTAAGATCATCCGTATAATTTTCATTAAGAAAATCCAAAATATCAATTTTCCAGGGATTTGAAAAATCAAATAGTATAGGGAAGAAAACAGCATCGGTTCTTAATAGGCAATGAAGACTTTCCTGCTCTTTTAAATTTATAATTTCAGTAGAGGGCGAAACCGAAGAGTTAAAGTAAGGAGTCAAAGACAGGAAAAGACTTGTAACATCTGGTCGGGTAGGTATTCTGAATGTATTTTTTTCAGGAGCTTTAATATCTTCAGGAATATATTTTTTATCAATTTTTTTAAAAAAATTTAGCAGAAAGTTTCGTTTAAAAGTCATAGAGATCCCTTTATACTGATCTTTTCCTGAAAAAACTTTTCTCATTTTAACTCTGTGATTACGTCTAATAAATACGCATTCTCCAGCACCAACAATAGTTTCTTTATTGTATTCTTCGATTATAAGTTTTCCCGAATACAGGTAAACCAGTGTATGGTCTTTGGTTGCATGAACACAACTGGTGTCATTATCGTAAAAGCAGGATAAGAAGACACCTGAATAATTCAATGTTTCTGATGTATTCATTTTTTTTAACAAAATTAAGAGAATTTTTTATTTGTTTTATTTCTGTAAAGCTCAATAAAAATCGTTGACAAGTTCAAAATAATTTTCAGGCTTAAGGTATAAAAATATCATTAATGAATATTCACTGTAACAACAATAAAAGTGAGATTATATCTCACTTTTATTATTAACTATAGTAAATATATCTTAATTACTGAGCAACAAATTCAAGATTTACTAAAAGTTTAACATCATTAGCTACAACCATCCCACCTGCTTCAGTTAACTGACTCCAGTTAAGACCAAAGTCTTTACGGTTTATTTTGCCAGATAGTTCAAAACCGGCTCTTCTATTACCCCATGGATCTTTAATAATACCACCAAAGTCTGCATCTAAAATTATTTCTTTTGTAACGTCTCTAATGGTTAGATTGCCCGATATTTTTCCATTTTGCAAACCAGAAGTACTTTTAAATGATAATTTTGGATATTGAGCCGAATCAAAAAAGTCAGCAGATTTTAAATGGTTATCCCTATCTTTCATTTTAGTATTTATGGATTCAATTTCTACTGAAAATTGAAATTCTGCATTTGAAAAATCATCAGAGTCTGATTCTACTGAGCCGTCAAATTCAGTGAATTCTCCGGTAACAGTTGAAATTACCATGTGTTTAACTTTGAAGAATACTTCTGAATGTGATTTGTCTATTGACCATTTTGTTGTCATATGTTTAAAGTTTTTAAAAGGTTTAATTTTCATCTTCTTCAAAAAGGGCAGACAAAAATAAATTTCATTATAGTGTGTTTATTTATTGAATAATGAATGAAGTCATGGATAAAGACCCCAAAACAATCTTATCATTAAAAAATTCTAATTTCTCCTGTTTATTTTTTACTGCCATTATATAAAGAAGTGGCAAATAGTGTTCCGGAGTTGGAATAGAATACAAAATTTCTTTACCCAATTTTTGGTATTCGATTAAAGAAGAATAATTTTCATTTACTATCAGCTCTTTTAATGTGTTATTTGCTTCATATGCCCAATCATAACATTCTGTAGGTGAATTCCATTTTAGTTTTTGTAAATTATGAACTATATTTCCACTTCCGATAATCAATATGCCTTTTTCTCTTAAAAATGATAGCTCTTTAGCTATAAAGAAATGTTCTTTACTATTTTTAGAATAATCCAGACTCATTTGTAAGATAGGCACATCTGCTTCAGGATATAGATGTTTAATAACACTCCAGCATCCATGATCTAATCCCCAGTTTTCATTTAGCCCAATAGAAGCCGAGGTAAACTTTTGCTGTATATTTAAAGCTAATTCCGGATCTCCATGAGCAGGATAACTGAATTCATACAAATCTTTCGGAAATCCATAAAAATCATGTAAAGTCCGTGGAGTTTTCATTGAAGTAACCCAGGTTCCGTTTGTTTCCCAATGAGCAGAAATGCATAAAATTGCCCGCGGTTTTTGAGGGATTTTTTCTTTGATTTTTTTCCATCCCTGAGTAAATTCGTTATCTTCAATTGCATTTAAAGGGCTGCCATGCCCTAAAAATAATGCAGGCATTTTGTGGGAGTTTTTAAATGGTTGATTTAATATGTTTAATGAATTCAGACTCATGATATACTATTTTAATAAGCAGCAGTAAATAGTTTTTTTATAAATTGTTTATTATTAACTTCATCTAAAACCGCTACTGCCGTATCTTCTACCGAAATTCGGCTTATTCCGTTTTCGTCCGTTACAGGACTATCAGAACCCAGTCGATAGTTACCCGTCCTTCCTGTATTTACATTTGGATTCATCTCAGGAGCTGGAGCAAAATAAGTCCAATTAAGATAAATGTCATTTTTCAGGACATTAAAATAATCTCTGCAAGATCTTGCACCTGATACTATGGACGAAGGAAAGTCAGAATTGTCAACCAGCTGTTTACCGTCTACTTTTAAAGTTCCGGCTCCACCAATCATGATAAGCCTCTCCACATCAGCTAGTTTAGATGCATTTTCAATATCCTGAAATCCCTGCATATTATCATTATATAAATTAGGGTTTCTCCATCCTGCATTAAAAGCACTGATTACGATATTTACACCGCTTAACGCTTTGGTTAAAGCTTCTACATTGTATATATCTATTGATAAAGATGAGACTGAAGGTAAATTTTTATTTGAAATCTTATCTTTATTTCGGGTAATTGATAAAACATCCAAATTTCTAAGTAATGCCTCATTTAAAAGTGCGGAACCTACAAAACCAGAGGTTCCGATTATAGCTATTTTCATTATATTCAGGTATTTATGATTTGAAAGAATGTAATGCTTAAATATAAGAATTAGCGTTATTTATGCAATATGATTTTACTCAGCTACAAATTCCAAATTAGATAGAAGATTTACCTGATCACTTACTACGGCTTCCGGGAAATTAGTACCTACACTAAAATCTGATCTTTTGAAAGTTCCGGTAACGGTAAATCCATAGGTTTGTTTCTTAGACATTGGGTTAACAGTAGTTCCGTTATATTTTAAGTTTAGAGTAACAGGTTTGGTTATGCCATGTATTGTAAGATTTCCTTTCAATATATAATTGTTGCTTTTTCCTTTAGTTGTAGAAGTAGTAACAAATGTAAGAGATGGATATTTTTCAACATCAAAAAAATCAGCACTTTTTAAATGATTATCTCTGGCCTCAATTCCTGTATCAATAGAATTAGTTTCAGCAGTAACAGTAAATTTGGCATCAGAAAAATCAGATTTCGTATGATCAAGCTTAACATTAAACTTTTTAAATTCCCCATCAACTGAAGATATGGTCATGTGAGTTACAGCAAATTGTAGCTTAGCATGATAAGGATCCATAGTTAGTTTTTGTCCGTTTACAAATAATGTAGCAAATGCTAATGTCAGAGTCAATAATAAATTTTTCATGTTTTTTATTTTTTTATTGAAACAAAGGTAATACCGGTTAGTAATACAAATTCTTGATCTAGGATAAGAAAACGGGAAAATTGTAATAGAGAGGTTAAAAAATACTGAAATTTCAGGAGTATCGAATTTGGTTAAATAAGATAATTGGCGGATAAAAAATAAGGTTTTATAGATAAATTTTTTTAAAATTTATTCTTCAGCTGGCTAGGAGGTATTCCGAATTTGCGTTTAAATGCAGTGGTAAAATGTCTTTGATTTTTATAACCGATCAAATCTGATATTTCTTTGATATTTACATCCTGATGGATAATCATAGATTTTGCCTGTTCCATTTTTGTGTCATTCCAAAAATTAAAAACAGTAGTTCCGAATAGTTCTTTAAAACCTTTTTTTAGCATAAATTCATTCGTGCCTACCCGATGTGCTAATTCAATGAGAGATATGTTTTTATTAAGGTTGTTGATAATTATTTCTCTAACAGCATAGATCTTGTCTATATCCTTTTTCTTAAGGGAATGGATTTGGTTTTCCTGAGTGGTGATTTGTTCCAGCTGTACTAATAATAACTCAATAATTTTAGATTCGAGAAACATTTTTTTATAGATCCCTTTTCTCTCACATCCTATAATTTCCTTTATTATTTGATACATTTGAGGCTTCATACAGAAATTGTTTGGACTAAAAGAACCTGATTTTCCATTTTCCATAGAATTTTTAAAATCGTTGAAAAGTTTTTCATCAGGTAAAAAACGCTTGAAAACATTTGGATTAAAATTAATTTCACACAGATGAAATTCCGTGCTTTCCCATTGCATTTTTCCATTGATCTGATTGGCATAAATTAGATTATGCTGATTTGCCTCAAACCCTATACTAGAAGAAAACTTATCAGAAAAAGCCGTATTTTTACCCTTCAACGAAAAATGCATTTCTACAGTTTCATCATCACTTTCAAAGTAAAAGACAGTATTTTCATTTAGAGAAGCAGCACCAAAGCCGATATGTATCCCTTCAAAATAAATTTCCTTATAATATCCTCTTCCAAAAGGAGGTTCAATACTAATAATATTTTCACAGATAACCCCATCTGAGGTATGAGATATACAAGGGAATTCGCTTTCCATAAAAAGTTTGGTTCCGTCTTTATTATACAATCGTAGAGCCATATAGTTTCATTTTTTATCTGCCAGATATTCTAATTATCCTTATCGCGGAACTATTACTCCGTTTAGCGTCCCTCAATGAATCCTTCAATCTGATATATTTGCAAAAATAGATAAATTATTTAGAATCATTCTTGATAATCAAAGATCTTTTGAATATGGATAAAGATAAAAACAGGAAAAACGGGATTTTACGATTGCTTGAAATTGCTGGAAGAAGAAAAGGTCTTCTTTTTATTTCAGATTTTTTAGCAATTGTTCATGCTTTGCTGAGTATGATACCTTATATACTTGTATTCTACATCATAAAAGAATTAGCTCAGGAATCGATTAATTTTGAAATAATTAAGGAATATATAGTCTATGCTGTAATAGCAGCAATTATAAGTATGTGCGTATTCTATGGTTCAGTTATATTATCTCATATTGCTGCATTTAGTATTTTGTTTGAACTTCGCAAGCATATTACAGAAAAAGTGGGGAGGCTTCCTATGGGATTTCTCAATAACAACAATTCCGGATCACTTAAAAAAATACTTTCAGACGATGTGGAAAGGATTGAAAATTTTATAGCTCATCAAATACCCGATTTTATTAAAGGGATTGCTTTGCCGATTATAACCATTGGTTATCTGTTTAGTCAGGATTGGAGGCTGGCGCTTATCAGTTTTTTACCCTTATCCATACTGGCTGTCTGGATTCCTGTTTTGTACGGAGGTAGGAATAAAGCTTTAATCAAGCAATATCATCAATCTCTGGAAGATATGAATGCCGGTATTGTAGAGTACGTAAGAGCAATGCCCGTAATGAAGATTTTCGGGCAGTCTGCAGAAACTTTCAATAAATATGGAAATACAGTAAAAAATTATAATCATTTTGTAAATGAATGGATACGGAGTAGTACGCCTGCATTTGCTGTATTTATGAGTTTTATAAGCAATGCTATGCTTCCTGTTTTAGCACTGGGGCTGTATTTATATTTTAAGAACGGAGTTACTTTACCTGTGCTGTTATTATTCCTGATACTAGGGACCGGATATATAAAACCTCTCTTTGTGCTAAGTAATATGGGAATGCAACTTTCCATTATTAACAGAGGAGTAGAACAAATTGATCAATTGGTTTACCAGGAAGTATTACCTGAAAATAAAACCTTACAAAATTCAGAAGCCAATCATGTTGAGTTTGTAAATGTTACTTTCAGCTATAAAGAAAATCAAAATGTTTTAACAGATGTCAGTTTTCAGGTCAGAGAAAAAAGTATTACAGCATTGGTAGGCCCCTCAGGAGCAGGAAAAAGTACTGTAGGACAGCTTTTATCCAGGTTTTGGGATGTGAATGAAGGCTCTGTGCAAATAGGAGGAATTAATATAAAAGAGTATCCGACAGAACAACTGATGAAATTAGTATCATTTGTATTTCAGGACAGTTTCATGTTTCAGGACAGCTTGTTAGAAAATATTCGTATGGGTATGAATAAAACCTTACAAGAAGTTGAACAGGCGGCCAAAGCTGCCCAGATACATGATCTTATTATGAGTCTTCCGCAAGGGTATAACACCTTATTCGGACAATCGGGGGTACACCTTAGCGGAGGGGAGCAGCAAAGAATTCAACATGCAAGAGCTATACTAAAAGAGGCTCCCATCCTTATTCTGGATGAAGCGACGGCCTTTGCTGACTCTGAAAACGAATACAAAATACAGCAGGCATTCAGTGAATTAATTAAAAATAAAACGGTTTTGATTATTGCACACCGGCTGAGTACCATTGTAGATGCTGATCAGATACTGGTTTTTGACAAAGGCAGAATTACAGATAAAGGTAAACATGCGGATTTGTTGCTTAACAGCCAGCTATATCAAAGAATGTGGAATGCACACATCAGAGCTCAGGAATTTGTAATATAAATCATTTGTATAATGAAGAAGGAAAAAAATTATGAAGAATTAGCGGATCAGCTTCGATGTCCGAACGGTGAAAAGGCAATTGAAACAGCAGAAAATATGTTTAAGAGCAATAGCTTGATGATTTATAAAACCATTGATACTTTTACGCTTCAACCGGGATGGCGGGTATTGGAAATAGGTTTCGGAAACGGGAAGCACTTAGACTATTTGTTTGATAGGGAATCTGATATATTGTATTACGGAGTTGATATATCACAAGCTATGGTTACTGAGGCTCTTAAAAATAATGCGGTGAGACATTCCCTTCATAAGGCTTCATTTTTCGCTGCTGATGGACAAAATAAATATGATTTTCAAGATAGTTATTTTAATGTTTGCTTTACTGTAAATACTATTTATTTTATAGATAACCCTGAATTTTTCTTTAAAGAAATATATCGTGTTTTAAAACCGAATGGCCTTTTCTCATTAGCATTTATTGAAAAAAGTTTGGGTGTAAAATTACCTTTCACACAAAAGGGTTTTACTTTTTATGAAAAAGAGGAAATTGAAATGTATGGTAATAAAGCAGGATTTAAAAATTTTGAATATCAGTT
The DNA here is from genome assembly GCF_004014855.1 of Apibacter raozihei. Lineage (NCBI taxonomy): Bacteria > Pseudomonadati > Bacteroidota > Flavobacteriia > Flavobacteriales > Weeksellaceae > Apibacter > Apibacter raozihei. The sequence continues at coordinate 376,984 of NZ_CP034930.1, read as the reverse complement.
TTATAGCGATAATGCAGTAAGTAAAGATGGTCAAAAATTGCTTCGTCCATATATAATATCAACTATGCAAAAATAAAGATCTATGATATGAAAAAGTTTATACCTATTCAGCTTGAACTCACAGTGACCAGAAAAGAATATATAACACCTCATTATATAAGGATTTACCTAACGGGAGATCAGGTGAATAAAATTATGAATACTACAGTCGGAGTGAACAATAAAATACTAATTCCCCCTCCAGGATGTAATAAAATCTATTTTCCGGAATTTGATTACGAAAAAATGCAGTGGACTCCCCAGCCTGATCATATTCGTCCCGTGGTTCGTACGTATACACATCGGGGAATAGATGTAGATAAAAATGAAATATGGATAGATTTTGTAGCTCATGGTGATGAAGGACCGGCATCTGCCTGGGCTATTAAAGCCCAACAAGGGGATATACTGGGTGTATTGATGAAAGAGGGCAAAGCCGAGCTGTATACTAAAGCGGAAAACTATCTTCTGGTTGCCGACTCAACCGGAATTCCGTTGATTGCATCTATATTGGAAGATTTGCCTGAAACGGCAAAAGGTATCTGTATCCTGGAAGTTTATGGAAAAGAGGATGAACAGGATTTACAGACTCAGGCAGACATTAAATTTATTTGGTTACATAATGAACACCCTAAAAAAGGTAGCAGGCTTGCCGAAATCGTAAAACAGCAACCATTGCCCGAGTGCTCTCGTTCGGGGTACGTAGCTGCTGAATTTTCCTCAGTAAAAGAAATTCGTCATTATTTACGAAAAGAAAAAGAATGGAAACAGGAAGAATTGTACGCTTATTCTTATTGGAAAGCAGGAATATCCGAAGACAGGTCTGTAGTAGATCGTCAAAATGAAAAAAAAGAATTCTAAACGTCTAATTATGAAGATATGAACTATCCGACTAAAATTAACTTATCTTTTCTATCAGCAATTATAGCATCCCTATGCTGGGTTACAGGAGATATTCTTATTGCGGGATTTAGTGTAAATCCTAAAGATTATCCGTTGTTTTCAGAAGTTTATGCAGATAAAGTGGATACTGGTATTGCTATGCTAATGCTACAGGGTTCAACAGAGCGGCTCATGGCAGGAGCCTTAATTGCAGCTATGACAGCCTCTTTGTTTTTGCCCGGGATATGGTTGGCTTTTCAGTTTGTTAAAGATAAAACCAAATGGTATGTCTATATAGTATACTTTATTCTAATCTTAAGTGTTATGCTGATGCCCTTAGGACATGCGGTATTTTTCTTTACCGGAGAAATTTATAAGGCAATTTACCATACCGATGCAAGTGCACATCCGTACTTATTGGAAACAGCCGCAGGATTTATGAAGGTGTTTTATATCACCTGGGCTCCGGCAATAATTATTTTATTTATCGGCTGGTTATTATATTCTCTATTGGTTTTTATGAAAAAAACCGTATTACCTCGGTGGGCAGGTTTTATAAGTCCGGTATTCCTTACATTATACCAACAGCCTATAAAATTACTTATGCCATCATCGGAATTAAAAAGCTGGGTAAATGCCGCCGGATTTAATATTTCTTATTTAGTGTTTTTCCTTTTACTATTGGTTCTATTCAGAAATAAATTGTTAGCCAGAAAGGAATAATGAACTAGTAAGCGTAAACAAAATGAGTATGATTAAAAATTTAAAGTACGTAACCTCCTATAATAAAAAGGATACACGAATAGTTATGCTGTTGGAAATAATTCATAGTATTTTCGTAGCTGCTCCTTCCGGAATTTTATTGGTGATTGTATGGGAGTTATTTTCAAGTCATCTAAATATTTCAAGAATATGGACGGTGGTAGGGATCATGTTTCTGATGCTTCTTATACAGTTTGCAGTGGCATCTAAAGCAATGGTCACTTCCAATATCTGGGTGTATGGATTATCTCATCGCTTACGAATTAATCTGGGGAATCGTATTCAGAAATTTTCCCTGGTTTTTTTTAAACAACGGGACCCCGGAGAAATAGCTTCCGTAATATTACAGGATGTAGCTAATTTTGAAGGTATTTTCGGACATAGTATCGGTAATATTGCATCAGCCGGATTTGGAACCTTTGTTCTTTCCCTGTTTCTTTTCATCTACGATTGGCGTTTGGCATTATGTCTGCTGGCTGCTATTCCATTAATTCTTCCTTTCTTAGGATTTGCAAATTACTTGCTGGGTCGCTTGGGAAAAAAACAGATAGCTGCAAGAAATCAGGTGGGAGCTAAATTTCTGGAATATGTTCAGGGCATTCGTCATTTAAAATCTTACGGACTTACCGGAGAAAGGCATAAAACATTAGAAAACGCTTTTGATGATTTGCGTAAAAGAAGCATACGTATGGAAGCTTTACCCGGACCTTTTCTCGTAACAGCAAGTATTGTCTTTGAAATCGGTTTTCTTTCTATGATTGCTTTAGGATTATATTATCTTTCCGCAGGCTCTATAACAATTCCTGTGCTCATCACCTTTTTAATAATGGGCTACAACCTGTATAATCCTTTAAAAGTCTTAATGGTTGATTATCTGACAATTCGCTATATGAACGAAAGTCTAAAAAGAGTAATAAGCGTTTTAAAAGAACCTACAATGGAAACGCAGGAAAATTTAATTCCTGAAAAATTTAATATAAAATTTAAAGGAGTAAGTTTTGGGTATCAGGAAAAATTAACCGTTCATAATTTAAACTTTTCAATCCCTGAAAAATCAATGCTGGCACTTGTAGGGCATTCCGGATCCGGAAAAACCACCATAGCTTCTTTAATAGCTCGTTTTTGGGATGTTACTCAGGGTAGTATTGAAATAGGGGGGATCGATATTCGTTCCATAAATCAGGAAGATTTTTATAAAATGATAGCAGAGGTATTTCAGGAAGTGTACCTTTTTGATGATTCGATTTACAATAATATAAAAATTGGGAATCCGGAGGCTGCAAAAGAAGAAATATGGGAAGCTGCACGTAAGGCACAGGTATTAAGTTTTGTAGAGGAGTTTCCGGAAGGTATGGATACCCGGGTAGGAGAAGGGGGTGGAAAACTTTCCGGAGGTCAGAAGCAGCGCATAAGTATAGCAAGGGCTTTGCTTAAAAACGCACCTATCGTTTTGCTGGATGAAGCAACTGCAAGCCTGGATCCTGAAAATGAAATATATATACAACAAGCCATACAGGAACTGGTAAAATCAAAAACCGTTGTTGTAATTGCTCATAAGCTTTCTACCATTCAGAAAGCACAACAAATACTGGTTTTAAAAGAAGGAAAGATAGAAGAAAGAGGAACTCATCAGCAGTTGTTAACTCAAAATGGAACCTATGCACGGTTATGGGAAATTCAACAAAAATCACATGGATGGAAGGTACATTAAATATACAAAATCAGATCTCAGGAATTGAAAGGATAAATGTACATAATCTGTTTTCATTAGCGTATTCAGAGGTTTACAGAGAAAAAGTGAATAACGAGATAATTAAAAGTGAACGGGTATTCGAAGATTTACAAATTTTGCATTTGCAAAACCGGTCTCCAATAGATTATAAATTTACTATTCCTCAAACAAAAGACACAATTATTTTCCATTATCAATTTTCTGGCAAAGTTGAAGTTAGCGGATATTTCGGAAAATTACTTTTAAAATCTGACGAACAAAACATTTATTTTTCAGAAAATAAAAATATTTCATTTGCTTTGGATGCTGATTCTGAGTGTTGTTTACTTATAACTACGAATGAAAATACGATGAGTTATTTCACCAATATGGAAAATTCATGGGCTTCTCATTTTGAAAAGGAGGGAAGACTTCCCTTTCATGCCCATTTATTGCCGATAACATTCTCTATGCGCAATTGTATTGAAGAAATGTTTCATTCGGGCAGGGAAGGTTTCCTGCTAAAACTTCATCTGGAATCTCTCATGCTTAAACTGGTAATGCTGCATTTTGAACAAATTGAAAATCACGATTGCAAGGTTTTTTGTTCATTGAAAAAAGTTGAATATAAAAGAATGCATGAAGTGAGGAAGATAATAACAGATAATCTCAATCAATGGTATACCATTTCTGAATTAGCTTGTAAAACAGGAACCAATGAATGTTCACTGAAAAAGGGCTTTAAAGAAGTTTTTGGTATCCCTGTTTTTGAATTTGTAAAAAAATCTAAAATGGATAAGGCTTATAGCTTATTGCGAAACACGGAACATAACATTTCAACCATTGGTGAAAAATTGGGATATAAAAACCACACTCATTTTTCTGCTGCATTTAAAAAGAATTTTGGAATTACTCCTAAGGGAATAAGACAGTTGAGCTAAGTAAGCTTAGTTTTAATTTTATCATAAATAAAAATATTTAAAAAAAATACCGTAGTACGAATCCAGAGATTCATACTCCGGTATTTTAATTTAATGAAAAGTATAAATTTTTCAAATAATCATTATGAGTAGATTTTTCCTGAGACACTAACCCGTTATACCAATCGATAGCAGTAAGTTTCTTCTTAGATATTAAAGATTGTTTATAAAACGAATGAATTTGATTAAGAAGATTCTGAGTACCAATTTTGGCTTCTGTTGAATAGAGAGTTTCTATTCCTTTGTGGTTGGATAAATACTCTTGATTTTCATCACAAAATAAAACAGGAAGTTCAGGAATTCCTGCAACTGCTCTCCCTTGAGAATATTTATCATGATTTTTTTTAAGAAACTTTTCTGTAGAATTTTTACCGTAGTAAGATTCAAGCTGTACAAGAGCCAGATAACCGGGTATAGATTGGGTAAGAAATGGATATCCTTGTACACGGGAAAAATTTCCCCTTTTTAAATATTGTTCAGCAATTAATCGGGTAGTTATATACCGTAAATAATCAAGATCTTCATTTCTTTTAATATCAGCAATCCAGCCATGATTTTCCGGAAGAATTATAAGATTTCCAGAGGTAGCTAAATCTTCATCATATCTTGGTCTTTCAGCAATGACCAGATTACTGTAAGGATATTCACCCAGATTTTTGGAGAGAAAAGTTAAGGCTTCTTTTGCAGATTGTATCCAACTATCTATAGCATAGGAATGGTAGGGGTGATAAGCAACTTCAATACGAATCGTTTTACCGTTAATATTTACATCAGCCTTTTTGAAAGCATAACGTGCAGATAAAATATTAAGAGGTAAGGTGACAGGTATTTCTGTTGTATAATTATAATAAGTCCGCTGATTTTTCGACCACTTTTTTAATAAAATTCCGGGCATAACAATATTTTGATTTTCAGATGTGCTTATTGTGCAATTATAGGTGAACTGTTGTGCCTGTGTAGAAGCAAAAAGCAATGAATTACCGTATGAATTATTTACTTCCGGCAATGAAGACTTCATCTTTTCTAGCCCTAGGTCTTCTCTATATTTATTTTCTGCCAGTTCCCGTCTGTCATCATACCCAAAAAACGGGAGTATATTTTCAGAGATAAAAGAGCCGTTAAATGTGAGGTCTTTTTGAGGATCATCATTAGTAAATCCTGAATATTCCTTTTGAGCCTCAATTTGTATCTTTTGTAAACGTTGCGGCTGAATCGGATATTTAATTTTATAAACCGAATGTCTGTTTTCTTCATCTTGAGAGATGAGAGTGAGTTCATTATCAGGTAAGTTAATTTTTCGAATAACCAGAAAATCGTCCCAATCTAGGTGTAACGTATCAACAGCAACAGAATGAGGGTTGAGAAGTTCAATTGTTGCCTGATAATTCATTTTTCTATTTTCAGGAAATACATTGAGACTGATATCTATATGTTTAATTTGAGGCTGAGGTGTTTTCTGGTATTTTTTGTATTTCTTTTCATATTCCGCATCTTCATTTCTTTCCTGTTCTCTGCTTGAAAATTTGTTTTCGACATTTACAGTTTCATAAATATAATAAGAGGAATACATAAAAATTCCGGCGGATATAACAAGTAAGAAAAGAAATAGTTTGGAGAGGTTTCCCCTGAAATTTAATCTTTTCGCTAAAGGAGATACCAATCCTCGGGGCCATACCCATAAACCTGTAAAAGTAAGTATAAGTGTAAAAGATATCCAGTAAAGACTGTAAATGAGATTGGCAAAGGCGTAAAAACTACTGCCATTCATATCGGTATATTTCAACGCTCCCGGAGAAAAACTAAAAGCAAACCTATGCTGTTCCAGTACTCCGATTTCATGAAGTATAATAGTAACTACCAGCACTAATATACTCAGGCCGTGGGTAGCATATTTATTTCCTGTAATTCCGGCTACAGCTACGCATAATAAAATATATTCTATGTATTTAGGAAGCCACCGTAAAATAATTTCTTTAAAATATACATCCAGCTCAAAATGATAATATCCTTTAAATATTTGTACTCCTATACCAAAAACGATAAGACAGATGGAAAGCAGCAAGCTAACCATAATCATAGCATTAATTTTAGAAACCGTAGTAACCCAGGAAGGAATCGGTAAGGCATCTGCGATCTTCCAAAAACCACTGGTTTGATTTCTAAATAGCAATTCTACGGTATTTATTATAATAAATAACTGAAAGTAAAAGGATAAGGCAATGGTTATATTAGTCACTTCAACAGTTACAGGTAAGGTAGGTGCTTCCGAATAATACTGCTGTTGCCAGACGGCTATATAGCAAACATACATAACTAATAATATCCCCAGAAAAATTTTAAAACCTGTAGGGGCAATTACACTTTTACATTCGGTTAATGATAAAGAAAAAACATTTTTCCAATAACTGGAAAGTGAAAATTTTTTGTTTACCGGTTCAAGTTGATTTTTGTTTGAAATTTTTAATGACAGGTTAGCAATAGTAGCATCTTTCTTTTTCTCTTTTTTAGCGGAAGTTCCTTTGCTGAAATTTTTAAAACTAAACCGTATTTTGCTGTAAATAAGAAGAACGAGACAAAGTAGAATCCATCCTAATCTATTCCATAATAAATTTCCGGTAGCAGAAGGAAGGTAAGCGTTTTTTTCTGCCGGAGACATATGTTCTAAATCATCTAGTAAAACTCCGAAAGAAGTAGGATCGTAAAAGGCCACCGAGCGGTCAAACTCATGCATGGAAACGGAGAAAATCATAATGAGCATTATGAACGTGCTCATCAAATACGAACTTTTCACATCTCTGCTTAGAGAAGCAGCACAAAAACAAGAGGTGAAAAGTATAAAGGTATTAGGAAGTAAAATATATACTACAGCCATTAATAAAGAATAATAATCAACCGGGCCTATGTTTTTGACGGGTAAGAAAGAATAAGAAAATGCACCGAGAAGATAAAAGAAATTCAAAATAAGTAATAAGGTAAAACCTGCCCAGTATCTACCCCAGAAATAACCGCTTTCGGAAACGGATGTGGTAAAAAGTATGGATGAAAAACGAGATTGTAAATCTTTAGTAATAACTGTACCGGCAATAATAGCCGTAACTATAAAGCCAACATACCCAATACCTGCAAAGACAGTGAAAAAAATGGCCGGCGCATTGGCATAGGTTTCATCATTAGCATAAAATTCTCCGCTGTGACGCATATAATAGATCCCCTGAAGGTACATTAATAAACATACAATCCAGATAAAAGGTCGTTTGAGCTGTTGTCTGATTTCAAAAAGGTATATGTATGTAAACATATCTTATTTGATATTTTGTTGAAACATAAGGTTAAAATAGACATCTTCCAGCGTAGGCTTTTTAAGAGTAAAAGAATCATTGGGTTGCAAGTCCGATAAAATAGTTATTACAGGTTTTCCTGCTTCATAATAAGTTGATATTACAGGATATTCTTCGTATGCTTGCTTCAGAGCATCCTTCTCCAGTGTTTTAATCCATAATTTACCAGCCAGTTCATTTTCTATTTCATTAGGTTTTCCGGTTTTGATTACTTTTCCGTCACCAATTATTGCCATATCATTACATAAGGTAGAAACATCTTCCACAATATGAGTGGAAAGAATAACAATAGTATTTTCACCTATGTCACTCAGAAGATTATAAAAGCGGTTTCTCTCCATAGGATCTAAACCAGCTGTAGGTTCATCAACAATGATAATCTTAGGGTTTCCCAGTAATGCCTGAGCAATACCGAATCTTTGACGCATTCCTCCGGAATATTGTGATAATTTACGGTCTTTAACGTCAAATAAATTAACTCTAACCAATAATTCATTAACCGTTTCTTTTCGTTCTGCTGAATTGGAAATTCCTTTCATTTTTGCAATATGATGTAACATCTCGCAAGAAGAAACGTTTGAATATACTCCAAAGTCCTGAGGAAGATATCCGAGAATTTTTCTCATTTCTTCAGGTTGTTTTAAAACATCAATAGCACCGAGTGTAATAGTTCCGGAATCAGGATTCTGTAAAGTAGCTATGGTACGCATTAATGAAGATTTACCGGCACCGTTTTGTCCCAACAGTCCAAACATTCCCTGACGAATAGTTAAAGTAATGTCGGATAATGCCTTTTTTTCTTTATTGTAAGTTTTGGATAGGTTTGTAATTTCAAGAGTCATGCTATAACAAGGTTTAATAGTTAAAAATTTACTTTTATGCTGGTTCCGTAAGTTGCCGGAAGTCCTAAGGATACAGGAGAGTTATGGCCTCTGTAATTAGCATAAACAAAAGAAATATAACGACTGTCTGTTATATTTTTTGCCCATAATTTCAATTCATATTTTTTATACTTTATACCGGCATTCAGGTTGAGTAAATAAAAGGGTTTTTGTGTAAGATCATTATAATAAGTCATATATTGTTTTCCCAGATACTTCCATTCCGGAACTATGAAAAATCCGATATTTTCTGACAATTTACCTGAATACGTCACCGATAAACCAAAGGATACATCGGGAGTAAATATCTGTTTATTTCCTTTGTAATCTTTATTGGCAGTTCCTGCCTCGTCAAGGAGTATAAGCTGATCATATTTTGTGTTTATAATTCCGAAATTGTAATTTATTTCCAGATTTTTTACTGGTAATGCAGCCAGTTCCAACTCTACACCGCGGCTATACATTTTACCGATATTGGCAATTCTGTTTTCCGGCGTCATAAGTGTTTGCTGCTGGTCTTTCCAATAAGTGTAAAATAAAACCAGATTAGCTCTTAGCCTTCGTTCAAACCATTCCGTTTTTACTCCTGCTTCATAATTATCTGTGTATTCCGGCTCATACGTTAAATTAGGACTTCCTTCATTAGTATACTGGTTAACTCCTCCCGGACGAAAGCCTCTGGCATAGTTAGCATAAAGGGTAATATCCTCTTTTAAAAGATAAGAAAGGTTAACTTTAGGAGACCACGCATTGTCTGACGTATTGACCGACTTAGTAGGGTAGGTTAATACAGGGAATGGTTCTTTTTTATATTCATTATGAGCCGTTAATTCTTTTTCATCGTAGTCATATCGTAATCCGGCTGTAATTTTTAATTTAGGAGTCAATGAATAACTTACGTTTGCATAAGTAGCAAATCCTTTTCCCTTTTGTTTGGAAAATGAATAATAAATATAGGGAGCGTTTGGATCCATAGAAATTGCATCTTTACCATAGACCGTTTCAGTATTGGATTGATGATTATCCATAAAGCCGAAAATACCTCCTATTACTTCCCATTTTCCTAAATTTTTAGATACGGCTCTGATTTCCTGTGTCCATGTATTCTGAGGACGTTTAGGAGCATACCAGCTCATAATATCATAGGGGGAATAATCCTGGTCATAATCTTTGTATGTATCACTTAAATAGGTATATCCGGTCAATGAACTGATATCCCATTGACGAATTTGGTATTTTAGTTGCAATGAAGTAGTGGACAGTATACGATTCTCTATATTTTTTCCGTTTTGATTGATTTTAAAAGGTTTAGATAAAGCAACTCCTACGTTTGGCGCATAAGGGAAGGTTCCGGTAAGATCATTATTTTCCAGTTTTGAATTCAAAATAACGGTTAGCTGATCATTAACAAGATATTTTAGAAAAAAATTGCCACCAAAATTTTTATAATTATCAAAATGACGGTTATCGTATTCATTAGTAAATAAACCTTTTCTGTCAGTATAAAATGCATTCAATGAGGTAAATAATTTGTTTTTTATGATAGGCCCTGAAATCCCTCCTCTAATCTCATGAGTATTGTAATTGCTCACACCCATTTCAATAAAACTCTTAAAAATATTACCTGGTTGTTTAGTAAGTATATTAATAACTCCTCCTAAAGCATTTCTTCCGTATAAAGTACTTTGTGGACCTCTTAAAATTTCTACCCGTTGAATATCTTGTAATTGAATGGAAGAAGCATAACCGTCAAACATTGGGACTCCGTCTATATATATACCAATGGCAGGATCTGTAGAAAAGGTTAAAATACCCCTGATAGACATAAAGTTTAAAGTAGGAGAACCTCCGGTCATTGATACCAGATTTGGAACTGTCATAACCATATCGGTCATTTCCGTTATTTTGCGTTGTTCAATTTCTTTAGACGATATGGCTGAAACGGCTATAGGTGTTTTTTGAAGTTTTGTTTCCTTTTTTTCTGCGGTAATAATGACTTCTTCTAAACTTATTGGTTTTCGTTGTTCGGACTCATCTGTTATCTCCTGAGAAGTAGCTATGGTATGGGGGAAGATGAGGCTGACTATTAATGCAGTAATAAATCGAATTTTCATATTTCTCTTTTATCGGTGTTATAAAATTTATCGGATACTATAGAAAATATATGTTCTGGTTTTTAACAAAATTTTCAACTTATTCAAAGTTATATAGTGATACGATCAATGTTATGACGTAATAAGGAAAAATAATGACGCAATACAGAAAAATCAAGCGTTTTCAAGTGTATTCCAGCATAGATAAAATATGGATTTATAACATTGCGTGGTTATACATGTTTGTTAAGAAGTTAAAGAATTTATAGTATAATTTATGTTAGATTGTAATATTTTCCAGGGAACGTATCAATTAAATTTTTGAGTTCCAGATTCAGTAGTTCATGCATAAGCTGGTGTGTGGGAATTTTAAGCTCATCCGATAAAATGTCAATCTGGGTTTTTCCTTTTTCTCTGAGATAATCAATTATGATAGATTCGGTAGCGGACAAATCTGTAAATAGCCGGGTTTGAAAATGTTTTTGCGTATTTTCATGGTAAAGCGAAATAATATCTTCAGGACGAGTTATAATTTGAGCTTCCAGATTCCGGATTAACTGATTACATCCCTGGCTGCTATGATCCGTTATTTTTCCGGGTAAAGCAAATACTTCCCGGTTATAGGAATTCGCAAATTTTACTGTTGAAATAGCTCCTCCTCCATAAGCAGATTCTACAATTATAGTTGCTAATGATAGACCAGCAATTATACGATTTCTTTGAATAAAATTTGCTCTTTCCGGATTAATATTGGGAGGGAATTCAGTAATTATACCTCCATTTTCAGCTATTTTTTCAGCTAATAGTTTATGTTGTGTAGGATAGAGGTTTTTTAGTCCGTGAGCCAATACTCCTAAAGTAGGGATTTTAAGCTCATAAGCTTTTTTATGAGCACATCCATCAATACCTAAGGCTAAACCACTTATAATGTTAATTTTTTTATTCTGAAAACATTCTACTAGTTTTTCCGTAAAATCTTTTCCATAAGAAGTCATCTTTCTGGTTCCAACAATGCTTAGAGCGGGTAAGTCCCAGTTTATATTTCCTTTGTGGTACAAAAGGACAGGGGCATCTGTACATTCTTTGAGCATTTTAGGGTATTTGGCTTCCCATAAATGTACTATTTGTATATTATTTTTTATACAATACTCAATGTCTGAATAGGCTTGATTTAATGTGGATTTATCACCTATATATTGAATTGTTTTTTTTCCTATCTGGTATATGGTAAGTAATTCTTCAGAAGAAGCAAACCACGCTTTTTTTGCAGAACCAAATTTTGAAATAATTTTTTTTATAATTGATTCTCCTATATGAGGACAATGTTTTAGTGCGCTAAGGTAAAGAATATCTTGATCCATAGGCCGTAATTTTTTTAATAGTCAGGATAAAGATAACTATTATATGGCATTTTAAAAACTTTTTTATTATTATATACATTATATGTACTGCCAAATCTTACTCTAGTATTCTCATCGCATTTTTTAAATACTCTTTATATATATACCTAATTATATAAAAATACCCTGATATAACATATCAGGGTGTAAATATTGCTTATTGTTTTTAAAGCACACTATAATTATCTAATTGAATCATGGTTTCTAATAGCAATCCACCCGGTCAGTCTTCTTCCATCAGTAAGATCTAAAATATACCAGTAACTGGAACTCGGAAGGTTCCTGCCTAAATATTTGCCATCCCAGATGAATTCTTTATCAATTTTCTGTTTTAAAAGAAGTTTTCCGTATCTGTCAAAAATAGTGATACTGCTACCTGAATATATTTCTAGTCCTTTAATGTGCCAGACATCATTGATTCCATCTCCATTCGGTGTAATGATATTGGGGATATCCAGTATACTGAAAACTAATGGGCCATTTATACAACCTAAAGCATTTCTTACGTATGCATGGTATATTTTAGGCTTTAATCCTGTAAAAAACGGAGAACTTTGCCAATTAATTAAATCCAGACTATATTCCAATGGGGCTTTTCCTATGGCATATACTTCTACATCATTTCCGTTAATCTTAATTTCTTTGATTTGTGGAGTTTCATAGTAGTTGATCTGAATTGAAGAAGAGGAAGAGCAACCGTTTTTATTAGTAACGGTAACCTTATAAATTCCTGCCTGGGTAACTTCTATGCTTTGGGTAGTGGCTCCGGTACTCCAAAGGTAGCTGCTGCCTGTATTGCCGGCATCCAGAGTAGTTGAGCTTCCCTGACAAATGCTTCGGTCGGCTCCTAAGTTGACTACCGGAAGTGGATTTATACTTATTTTAATTTCATCGCTTCCCTGACAGCCGTTGACATCGGTAACTACCACACTGTAGGTTCCTGCCTGGGTAACTTCTATGCTTTGGGTAGTGGCTCCGGTACTCCAAAGGTAGCTGCTGCCTGTATTGCCGGCATCTAAAGTGGTTGAGCTTCCCTGACAAATGCTTCGGTCGGCTCCTAAGTTGACTACCGGAAGTGGATTTATACTTATTTTAATTTCATCGCTTCCCTGACAGCCGTTGGCATCGGTAACTACCACACTGTAGGTTCCTGCCTGGGTAACTTCTATGCTTTGGGTAGTGGCTCCGGTACTCCAAAGGTAGCTGCTGCCTGTATTGCCGGCATCCAGAGTAGTTGAGCTTCCCTGACAAATGCTTCGGTCGGCTCCTAAGTTGACTACCGGTAACGCATTAACTGTTACTTTTACTGAACCGCTTCCCTGACAGCCGTTGGCATCGGTTACCACCACACTGTAGGTTTCTGCCTGGTTTACTTCTATGCTCTGGGTGGTGGCTCCGGTACTCCAAAGGTAGGTGCTGCCTGTATTGCCTGCATCCAGAGTAGTTGAGCTTCCCTGACAAATGCTTCGGTCAGCTCCTAAGTTGACTACCGGAAGTGGATTTACTGTAATTTTAATTTCATCGCGTCCCTGACAGCCGTTGACATCGGTAACCACCACACTGTAGGTTCCTGCCTGGGTAACTTCTATGCTCCGGGTAGTGGCTCCGGTACTCCAAAGGTAGGTGCTGCCTGTATTGCCGGCATCTAATACCGTTGTACTTCCTTGGCAAATGCTTCGGTCGGCTCCTAAGTTCACTACCGGTAACGCATTAACTGTTATTTTTATTGAACCTTTTCCCTGACAGCCGTTGGCATCGGTAACCACCACACTGTAAGTTCCTGCCTGGTTTACTTCTATGCTTTGGGTAGTGGCGCCGGTACTCCAAAGGTAGGTGCTGCCTGCATTTCCGGCATCCAGAGTAGTTGAGCTTCCCTGGCAGATGCTTCGGTCGGCTCCTAAGTTGACGACCGGAAGTGGATTTACTGTAATTTTAATTTCATCGCTTCCCTGACAGCCGTTGGCATCGGTTACCACCACACTGTAGGTTGCTGCCTGGGTAACTTCTATGCTTTGGGTAGTGGCTCCGGTACTCCAAAGGTAGCTGCTGCCTGTATTGCCGGCATCCAGAGTAGTTGAGCTTCCCTGACAAATGCTTCGGTCGGCTCCTAAGTTGACTACCGGAAGTGGATTTATACTTATTTTAATTTCATCGCTTCCCTGACAGCCGTTGACATCGGTAACTACCACACTGTAGGTTCCTGCCTGGGTAACTTCTATGCTTTGGGTAGTGGCTCCGGTACTCCAAAGGTAGCTGCTGCCTGTATTGCCGGCATCTAAAGTGGTTGAGCTTCCCTGACAAATGCTTCGGTCGGCTCCTAAGTTGACTACCGGAAGTGGATTTATACTTATTTTAATTTCATCGCTTCCCTGACAGCCGTTGGCATCGGTAACTACCACACTGTAGGTTCCTGCCTGGGTAACTTCTATGCTTTGGGTAGTGGCTCCGGTACTCCAAAGGTAGCTGCTGCCTGTATTGCCGGCATCCAGAGTAGTTGAGCTTCCCTGACAAATGCTTCGGTCGGCTCCTAAGTTGACTACCGGAAGTGGATTTATACTTATTTTAATTTCATCGCTTCCCTGACAGCCGTTGGCATCGGTTACCACCACACTGTAGGTTTCTGCCTGGTTTACTTCTATGCTTTGGGTAGTGGCTCCGGTACTCCAAAGGTAGCTGCTGCCTGTATTGCCGGCATCTAAAGTGGTTGAGCTTCCCTGACAAATGCTTCGGTCGGCTCCTAAGTTGACTACCGGAAGTGGATTTATACTTATTTTAATTTCATCGCTTCCCTGACAGCCGTTGGCATCGGTTACCACCACACTGTAGGTTCCTGCCTGGGTGACTTCTATGCTCCGGGTAGTGGCTCCGGTAATCCAAAGGTAGGTGCTGCCTGCATTGCCGGCATCTAAAGTGGTAGAGCTTCCCTGGCAAATGCTTCGGTCGGCTCCTAAGTTGACTACCGGTAACGCATTAACTGTTACTTTTACTGAACCGCTTCCCTGACAGCCGTTGGCATCGGTAACCACCACACTGTAGGTTCCTGCCTGGGTAACTTCTATGCTCCGGGTAGTGGCTCCGGTACTCCAAAGGTAGGTGCTGCCTGCATTTCCGGCATCTAAAGTGGTAGAGCTTCCCTGGCAGATACTTCGGTCGGCTCCTAAGTTCACTAAAGGTAACGCATTAACTGTTACTTTTACTGAACCGCTTCCCTGACAGCCGTTGGTATCGGTTACCACCACACTGTAGGTTCCTGCCTGGGTAACTTCTATGCTCCGGGTAGTGGCTCCGGTACTCCAAAGGTAGCTGCTGCCTGTATTGCCGGCATCTAAAGTGGTAGAGCTTCCCTGGCAAATGCTTCGGTCAGCTCCTAAGTTCACTACCGGTAACGCATTAACTGTTATTTTTATTGAACCTTTTCCCTGACAGCCGTTGGCATCGGTAACCACCACACTGTAGGTTCCTGCCTGGGTAACTTCTATGCTTTGGGTAGTGGCTCCGGTACTCCAAAGGTAGGTGCTGCCTGGATTGCCGGCATCTAATACCGTTGTATTTCCCTGGCAAATGCTTCGGTCGGCTCCTAAGTTCACTACCGGTAACGCATTAACTGTTACTTTTACTGAACCGCTTCCCTGACAGCCGTTGGTATCGGTTACCACCACACTGTAGGTTCCTGCCTGGGTAACTTCTATGCTCCGGGTAGTGGCTCCGGTACTCCAAAGGTAGGTGCTGCCTGTATTGCCGGCATCTAATACCGTTGTACTTCCTTGGCAAATGCTTCGGTCAGCTCCTAAGTTCACTACCGGTAACGCATTAACTGTTATTTTTATTGAACCTTTTCCCTGACAGCCGTTGGCATCGGTAACCACCACACTGTAGGTTCCTGCCTGGGTAACTTCTATGCTTTGGGTAGTGGCTCCGGTACTCCAAAGGTAGGTGCTGCCTGCATTGCCGGCATCTAATACCGTTGTACTTCCTTGGCAAATACTTCGGTCGGCTCCTAAGTTCACTACCGGTAACGCATTAACTGTTACTTTTACTGAACCGCTTCCCTGACAGCCGTTGGTATCGGTTACCACCACACTGTAGGTTCCTGCCTGGGTAACTTCTATGCTCTGGGTAGTGGCTCCGGTACTCCAAAGGTAGGTGCTGCCTGTATTGCCGGCATCTAATACCGTTGTACTTCCTTGGCAAATGCTTCGGTCAGCTCCTAAGTTGACTACCGGTAACGCATTAACTGTTACTTTTACTGAACCGCTTCCCTGACAGCCGTTGGCATCGGTTACCACCACACTGTAGGTTCCTGCCTGGGTGACTTCTATGCTCCGGGTAGTGGCACCGGTACTCCAAAGGTAGGTGCTGCCTGCATTGCCGGCATCTAAAGTGGTAGAGCTTCCCTGGCAAATGCTTCGGTCGGCTCCTAAGTTGACTACCGGTAACGCATTAACTGTTACTTTTACTGAACCGCTTCCCTGACAGCCGTTGGCATCGGTTACCACCACACTGTAGGTTCCTGCCTGGGTAACTTCTATGCTCCGGGTAGTGGCTCCGGTACTCCAAAGGTAGGTGCTGCCTGCATTTCCGGCATCTAAAGTGGTAGAGCTTCCCTGGCAAATGCTTCGGTCGGCTCCTAAGTCTACGCTGAGTTGTGGGTTTACGGTAACAGTTACAGGGATTCTTTCACTTATACAACCGCTATCTTCTTGTTCCACATAATAAGTCTTAATTACAGGGATCTTTCCGTTATTTATTTGAATTCCTAATGAGAAAACAGATCCAGTAAATATAGGGTTTCCTCCAGTAGGAACATTATACCAATGAGTAGTTAGTATTGAATTTTTTACTGATAGCACTGCATTTTTCCCACTACAAATAACAATAGGATCTGATTGGGGACTGGCTTGAGGTTGTAAAGTTAATTTTTGAATAATAGAGCATTTACCTTTGTTGCTTTTTATTAAAGCGTAAAAGGTAGTTTTCTTATTTATATTAATCGGCATAACTAATGAAGCTGCCTCATTTTCAGCTTTAGATAAATCATCATAATACACAACGGTTTTATCTGGTGTGATACTTAATAAATCATCATAATAATGCAAATCAACTTGATTTAAACAAACTGTGTCTTCAATATCTTTTCCTACAGGAAATTTGACTAGATTTACATCAATAGATAGACTTGAGTATACGTCATTATTGGGCTTAATAATATTACAGAAAATTTGTGTTCCCTTATTAGTAACATCAATAAAATTTATAGAATTAGTGTTTTTAACCAAATCTTTTTCATTTAAATAAAATTTTATAGTATAATTATTATTTCCATTCAAGTAATCATTTATTATAGACTCTTTTATTTGATTAAGGTCGAAATTTTTCTCAATATTATCGTTATTTATATCACAAATATAAAATGGTGTAAATTCTTCAATACATAAGAAATCAGCGTTTCCACCTCCTCCAGAATCTCCTCCAAAAGAAAGTAAATAATCAGAAATACCATTTTGACTTTGTGCTAAATTTATAGCTAAGAGTATTTCATCTCCTATATTAACATCTAAGGCTGCTACCAAACCGTCATTTAATGAGCCATTTGATTGACATTTTAATGATTCTGGTTTTGAAATATCTAATCCGGTATCCCAGTTTGATGTATATGTGGGATAAGACTTTATTCCGTCATTAGCTGAAAAACGATCAGGTGAATTTTTAGAAATATTTTCACAATCATCAATATTTTTCCAAACTGCCCAATCATAATCTGCGGCTTTTTCAGGTTTAATTTTAAATGTAAATTTATTACCACTTTTAATAATCAGTTTATAGAAAATAGTTCTCGAAAAGTAAGTATAACTACAAATGGTTTTTATATAAAAACTATTGCTAAGACCAGGGTAAGAATTATTTAAACTTTTAGTTTCGCATAATCTTTCAGCTAAACATGGATGATTATTCTTTTGAGAGTAACAAGTAAAAGATGCGATAGAAAAAATAATTGTTAAAATTATTGTTTTATAGGAGGTAGAGAATTTAATGAACAAAGGCATAGTAGGAATTATTTATTCAAAGATATTTGAATTTATTAATGAATGTCTCTAATTATAGTATAAATTTTTATATTTATAATTAATATGTGAGATTTATTTAAACGGATTTTTTATTGTAAAAAATTATTTATCTAATACTGACTGAATAAATTCATGAGATTTTTCAACAATTAAATCTTGGTCGTAATCTAGTGTAGCGACATGATAACTATTTTCAAGATTTATCAGAGCTCTTTCAATATTAAATAGATTATTATAAATATAGATGGATGTTTCAGGATCAACCACATGATCATCAATGGATCTGAAAATTAGAACAGGGCAGGCTATTTTATTTAATTCTTTGCTGGTAATTTCTTTAAACTCATCCATTGATTCTCTGCAAAGTAAAGGTACTTTTTTATAAGCCCATTCAGTTACTCCCGGTTTTTTTATATCAGATCCGATTCCATCTAAAAATCTTGGGTACCCATCATATTCGGGAAGAGGTTCGTAGGGAGAGGTGGATACAGATGCATTAATAACAATGGCTCCATCAACAGGATAATTCGCAGCTAGATGCAGACTTTGTGTTCCCCCCATAGATAATCCCAAAACAAATATTTTATCGACTTTTGGTTTTAGCAAAGTATATGCTTGATGTACTGTATTTGCCCAGTCTTTATAAGTAGTTTTTTCCATTATTTCAGGAGTACTGCCGTGCCCTTCAAGTAAAGGTAACACTATTGTATAACCTAAGTCATTTAATTTATGAGCTACTGGTCTCATACTTTGTGGACTTCCGGTAAAACCGTGGACTACAATGATTCCTATCTTGTTTCCTGCAAGAAATTCTGGCCTGGCTTCATAGGCATATTGAGGTTGGTAGTCATCTTCATTACATGATGATATAAAAAAAGAGATGAAAAATATGCAAAGAACGTGTAAAATATAATTTTTCATAGTAGAAGTATTTACTTTAATATAGATTGGATAAAATGATGTGTTTTTTGAATAATTAATTCCTGATCGTTATCTAAAGTAGCTACATGATAACTGTTTTCCAGCTCGATGAGTTCTTTATTTTCACTTCCCGTGTGAGAAAATATATAATCTTGATTATCAGGAGGAACAATATGGTCTTCTTTAGACTTGAAAATTAATAAAGGACATTTAATATAAGATAATTTTTCTCTTACCTGATTACTTAATGTTAATATGTCCTGAATACATTTTTTAGGAGTTCTATCATACGCCCATTCTTTAATGCTTTCTTTTTTTATATCAGAACCTATTCCCGGAATAAATCTGGGTGATTGAGGATCGTCATACAATACCTTGAATTCCGGTAAATTAATAGCAGCATTAATAGTAATGGCTCCATCAATTTTATGATGTATAGAACAATATAAAGTTAAAGTACCTCCCATAGAAAGGCCTAAAACAAATAAGTTTTTAACTTTAGTTTTTAGCTCATTGTAAGCGTTTTCAACAGATTCAATCCAGTCTTTATAACCGGTAGTTTCCATATCTTCTGGTGTAGTTCCGTGGCCTTTTAGCCTGGGCATTTGTATAGTATATCCTAACCTGTTCAATTGATAAGCTACTTCTCTCATACTTTGTGTTGAGCCTGTAAAGCCATGTATAATGAGAATACCAATATCATTTCCTTTTAAAAATTCAGATTTTGTTTCTAGTGAAATTTCATTTTTCATTTTTTTCATTTAATTCTATAAAGTTAGTACTTTCTTTATAGGATTAAAAATATTTTTAAAGTAAAATGAATATAATGCTGAAATTAATGAACTAATATCTGTGTTTTTTTATGATAAAACAATAAATAATTAAATTGTGTAAGAATTTATTAAATAGGATTTTTGTCAAGTATACTGGTGAAAATTCTTTCTAATTCATTCCATGTTAAAGCAGATAAAATTTGCGTTTTATATGATTTAAAATTATCAATTCCGCGAAAATAATTAGAATAGTGTTGTCTCATTTCTAATAATCCGGTACGTTCTCCTTTCCAGTCTATAGACCAGGTTACGTGATTTTTTACAGCTTCTATGCGTTGATTGAGTGTAGGGTGGGGAAGTAATTCTCCTGTATTTAAATAATGTTTGATTTGGTTAAATATCCAAGGATTTCCTATAGCAGCTCTTCCGATCATAATGCCATCTACTCCATAAGTTTCTTTATATTCTTTGGCTTTTTCCGGTGAGTTAATATCACCGTTGCCGAAAACAGGTATTTTAATTCGAGGATTGTTTTTTATTCGAGCAATATGAGACCAATCAGAATGTCCTTTATACATTTGGGAACGAGTTCGCGCATGAATAGTTAAAGCTTGTATTCCCACATCTTGTAGTCTTTCTGCTACTTCGTCTATATTGATCGAGGAATCGTCCCACCCTAAACGAGTTTTAACGGTAACCGGAAGATGAGTGCTTTTTACCACTGCCTGCGTTAACCTAACCATTAAATCGACATCTTTTAGAACACCTGCACCCGCTCCTTTACATGCAACTTTTTTTACAGGACATCCAAAATTTATATCGACCAAATCAGGTTGAACGGTTTCCACTATTTTAGCTGAAAGAGACATAGCTTCCTCATCACCACCGAAAATTTGTATACCTATCGGGCGTTCGTAGTCAAAAATATCCAATTTTTTTTTGCTTTTCATGGCGTCTCTTATGAGGCCTTCTGAAGATATAAATTCAGAATACATAAGATCAGCCCCGTGCATTTTACATAACCGCCGGAAAGGTGGGTCGCTTACGTCTTCCATAGGAGCTAATAAAAAGGGGAACTCCGACAATTCTATATTTCCTATTTTAATCAAAAATCCTAAATTTTCTACAAATATATATTCTAAAATTTAAAATACTTATATGTTTTTTAATAATAGGGCAGTTAATCTTGCTTTATTTAATAGATTGAAGGAGATGTTGTGTATAATCATTTATGATATATAATCATTTTTATATGTTAATTTGTTATATTAATTGTCTTTTAAAAAAAAAATTGAAAAACTTAATTTAAAAAAAACCTCAATTCGTGAAAAAAAATATTAATTTTGAAGATAAAAATGATATATAAAATATGAAAAAAATATTTTTGTGTTCTTTATTAATTACTTTAAACAGTGTTAATGCTCAAATAGGAATAAATACAAAATTTCCTAAGTCTGCATTTCATATTGATGGTCTTGGTAATAACCCGGATGATGGTTCAAATCCTTCTTCAAATGAGCAGTTAGATGATTTTATAATAAATAATGAAGGACAGGTGGGTATTGGTACTATAAGTCCTTCTGCTTTATCTTCATTAGAAATAGCTGCTAAAAAACCACTTCGTTTACCAAGATTGACGACAATTCAACGTGATAGTTTGTCGGGATCTGCTCCTATGAAAAATGGGTTACTTATATATAATTCGACCACTAATTGTTTCAGTTATTGGATCAAATCCAAATGGACAGAAATCTGTAACGATCTGGTCAAAAACTAAATTTTTAATACATAAAATATTTTGAATCAATAGGTATGAAAAATTGGTTCTTATGTCTATTGTGTCTAAAAAGTATAAACTAAAATAATCAATTATGAAAAAGCTAATTTTATTTATTTTAATTATAACAGCCAAAATCAATTGGGCTCAGGTTGGTGTTTTAACGCCTTTTCCCAAAGCGGTATTTCATGTAGACGGAGCCTCTGATAATCCAAAGGACAGTCCTGCTACTAGTGTTGGATCGAGTGAGGAATTAAATGATTTTATAGTTAATGCTCAAGGACAGGTAGGTATAGGCATTATCAAACCTACTACATCAACCTCAATGGATATTGCAATTTCAAAAGGTTTAAGGATACCTCAGTTGAATAGCGCGGCTAAGTCAACACTAACGACTCTTATAAACAGTACGGCTGCAAATATTGAAAAAGCAAAAGGATTACTAATATTCAATACTGAAAATAATTCTGTTGAATTTTTCAATGGTCAAGAATGGATTGCGCTTTCACTATAAATTTAAAATTATGAAAAGAAAAAATATACTGTTTTTTATTTTGATACTTATATTTCCTGCATCTTTTTTTTCACAGGTAGGAATGAATACACCTACCCCTCGTCAATCATTTCATGTAGATGGAGGAGGAGATAATACTACTCCTACAGATGACGAAATCAAGAATGACTTTATTGTCACAAAAAATGGAAGTGTTGGTATAGGTACAATAACTCCTTCTGATTTTTCTGCATTAGAAATTTTTTCTGATAGTAGAGGATTACGTTTGCCTCAACTAAAAACTGCTGAAAGAGATAGTTTATTTACGTCTCCTTTTCCTGTAGGTTTGATGCTATATAACTTAGATACAGATTGTGTAAATATAAGTCAGCCAACGAAATGGTTGCAGATTTGTTGCACTCCAATGATCGGGAAATTATCAATTTCTCCGGCAGACGGAACAGAATTAAAAGCAGGGGCAAATCAACAGTTTACTGTTAGCGGAGTAACCGGTGCAACTAGTTACGATTGGTATTTTAATAATCCAACTACTATTCCTACAGTGATAACATTTCCACCCGATACAACTACTACATATACTATCCCGGCTAATATTACTTCTTTAGCTGTAAAAGTTGTAGCTAAAGGATGTGGTACTGATACATTAAAGGCCAATTATACGGTTGTGCCTGATTGTACTCCTCCATCAGGTAAACTAAATTCCATAACTGTAGATCCTAATACTGAGTCTTTAGTAGCAGGCAGTGCTACCGGATATTATACATTTACAGTTATAGGTAATGTGTCTAATGTTTCCCGATATAAGTGGACATTTGTAAGTCAAACCAATAAGGAAACGGTGATTGAGACAAGTGGAATAACATGTAATACATATCCGATTGAAGATTCAGTAGGAACTTTAACTGTTACAGTTGAAGCCTTGGGACAATGTGATGCAGCTACCCCTATAAAAATTACTGGAATATTTAATGTTTGTAAACTCATTTCAGGTAATATCTCTATCTCTTCTGATCCTAGTTCTGACTCACTAGTAGCTGGGAAGGGAGTAACATTTACTGTACTCGAAAGTAATGTTCAAAACAAAATCGGCGAATATCAGTGGACTATAACAACAAATAGTGGAGTCACAACAACCAGAAGTGGTTCTTCAATTGTTTACACTATACCTATAGGTACAACATCGTTAAAAGTAGAGGTAAAAGCAAGTGGATGTAATGGTTCCGAAATTAAGAGTGGCGAGCAGATATTTAATATGTGTCAACCAGTATCGGGCAAATTGGTAATAACAGTTTCTCCGGAATTAAGGGTAAATACTGAAAGTACTTTTACAGCTAGTAACGTTGTTAATGCAACTAGTTATAAATGGTATTTAAATGATGATTTACAAAATGAAAAAACTAATCAATTTAAGTATACGCCTTTAAATACCGATCCTGTAACCATAAAAGTGATAGCTCAGGGATGTGGAGATTCTTTAAGAACAGAAACTTATACAGGTACTCCTAAGCCTGCCTGTACGGCTATGTCCGGTACGTTAAATTTAAGGCCTGCTAATTCAACAGTCAATCCAGGAACAAAAATAGAATTTACCGCAAGTGGTGTAGATAATGTTATTTCATATAAGTGGGTTGTAAATGGTGAACCTCAGAGCAGTACTACTGCAACTATGATAGCAATAATAAATACGAGTCAGGCTGTGAATACTATTACAGTAACAGCTAAAGATGATTGTGGTAACACACAAACAGCTACAGCTTATGTTAATACATCTTCTTTTGCATGTAAATACGCAGGTAACTTTTTAGTCCCTGGAACCGGTTGTAGAAAATATATTAAGTGTGTATATAAAGATGATGGAACTTTATTTTCAAATTATACTTATACATGTCCATCAAGCCAATCTTTATTCTTTGCTTCTGAAGGAACCGGTGGATACGGTGATTGTACCAATCCAAGTATAGTTCCTTCAACCTATAAATGCCCGTACTAAGAAAATAATAATATATAAATTTAATAAAATCTTCTGATCAAAGATCGGGAGATTTTTTTATTTAATATATTAAATTGATAAGTATTATTTTAATCTGATATTATTATGTGTGGAAAACAAAGAGAATTAATATTACTGAGTTAATAAATTTTTCAATTCAAAAATTTTCAACGATATTTATTTAAATCATTAATTTTTCTTTAAAAACTAGCATAAGTTAGTCGCAAAGTTAGGATATAAAGTTTTTTATAATTTTATATTTATATTTAATTGCTTTATAAATGAGCTTTTTGGAAAATAATATCTGAACTACAGAGGAAAAGGAATAGTTTTTTTATTATTTATTTTTGTTTTATAAATCAGGTATAGAATGGATATATCACAAGCAACAACCATATTTAACTATAATGATATTATTTTTAGTTTTATCATTGATAATGAATCAGTTTGTACTCATCGAGCTGATTCACATATGTTAGTGTATGTTTATTCAGGAAAAATGGTAATCAATGATAACGGAGATAGTACTAAGATTACTTCGGGCGAATGTATATTTATAAAACGAGATCATCGGGTGGTAATAACTAAGGGGTCGGATAATGGTGAAAATTATCAGGGTATAACAATGAAATTTTCACGAAATTTATTACGAGAATGTTTTAAAAAATTAAATTGCAGTACAGAAATCTCAGTTCCGTTTACAGATTCTATTGTTAAAATATGTGCATGTGAAGATATAGACAGCATTTTTTATTCCATAATTCCCTATTTCAATACTAAAAAGAAACCAAGAGAAGATTTAATGGAGCTTAAATTGTATCAGGGATTAATTTCTCTTTTACATATTGATAAAAGATTCTACTCAACAGTATTTGATTTTACTGAACCATGGAAAATTGATATTTTGGATTTTCTTTCTGAGAATTTTATGTATGATTTAACAGTGGAGGAAATAGCATTGTATACAGGAAGAAGTCTTTCCTCGTTTAAAAGAGATTTTGCAAAAATTAGTAATCTATCTCCTCAAAAATGGATCATTAAAAAAAGATTGGATTTAGCCTATGAAAAAATAAAATTAAATGGAGAAAAAATTGGAGATGTCTGCTTCAGGGTAGGGTTTAAAAATAGATCTCATTTTACCACAGCATTCAAAAAACAATTCGGATGTACACCAGATTCTATCAGTAAAATGTCTGAATAATCTAAATAAACTTTTAAGAAAAGCTTTTTTGGACTAATAAGAAAAATACATTCAGGCTTTAAGCATATATATTTGTTGATATAAAAATATATATACATAGAATCTAAATTTAATAAAAATGAAAAAAAGTGTTAATTTTTTTAATCGTAACATCCCAATTGCTGCTGATCTTTATCTTCCCGAAAATTTTAATGAGAACAGAAAATACGCAGTTATTATAACCTGTCATCCTGCTAGTGGTTGCAAAGAGCAAACAGCAGGTGTTTATGCGGAAAAGTTATCGAAAAAAGGGTTTGTGACTTTAGCTATAGATGCAAGTTACCAAGGGGCTAGTGGGGGAGAGCCTCGTTTTATAGAAGAGCCTTCAATACGAGTTGAAGATATTCGTTGTGCTGTAGATTATCTGGTAACATTACCTTATGTTGATGAAAATAGAATTGGTGTATTAGGGTTTTGTGCCGGAGGAGGCTATGCTGCAAATGCGGCAATGACCGAGCGACGTATTAAAGCGGTAGGAACAGTAGTTGCTGTCAATATTGGTAGATTGCAGAGGGACGAAGGTCAACAGTCGATACTTTCTACGTTGGAAACAGTTAGCAAGCAGCGCACCGCAGAAGCCAGAGGGGAAGAACCCATGATAGTTTCGTGGTTACCCGAAAACTATAAAGATTCTCAGAATATAGATTTGAGAGAAGGTTATGATTACTATCGTACATCAAGAGGGCAGCATTCAAATTCTCCAAATAAACTATATTTTACAAGCTTAAGCTCAGTTATAGCATTTGATGCTTTTCATCTTGCCGATATACTTTTAACTCAACCACTACTAATTATTACTTGTAGTACAAAAGGAGCTTTTGGGGCCAATAAAGATGGACACAAACTTTATCAAAAAGCCGCATCCGCAGAAAAAGAGTTAATTGTCATGGAAGAAGCCTCCCATATTGATTTGTATGATAAATGTGAATATGT
Organism: Apibacter raozihei; assembly: GCF_004014855.1. Taxonomy (NCBI): domain Bacteria; kingdom Pseudomonadati; phylum Bacteroidota; class Flavobacteriia; order Flavobacteriales; family Weeksellaceae; genus Apibacter; species Apibacter raozihei. The sequence continues at coordinate 350,685 of NZ_CP034930.1, read as the reverse complement.
AGATAAAGCTGTAGATAAATTTACTGATTTTTACCAAAAATTCTTAGTATAATTAAATCAGTAAAATCCGGATAAATTAAATTATCCGGATTTACTTATATTTGGATAATAAATATTTTCTCAAAGAAAATTATTCCTTCGTATTTTCATTAACTAAAATGAAGTAATATTATAATTAAAATATCAGTCCATGAGGAATTGGATTTCCTCCATCATCTAAACAAACCATGATAATTTTGTCAATTGTGAGCATTTTTTTCTGAGTGGAATAATTAAATACTTCAGCTTTAAATGTAATTGAAGATTTTCCCATATTAATCATTTCAACACCAATTTCAATTACCTCACCAGAGCGTGCAGGACTAAGGAAATTAATATTAGAGATGTTTCTTGCTGCAAACTTATTATTTTTTAGATGCACAACAGTTGCTATTCCAATTTGTTCATTAACCCAATCCAATAATCTTCCGGCAAATAAAGTGTTGTGTGGATTTAAATCTTCCGGTCTTACCCATCGTTTAGCCTGGTATAACATAATTATAACTTTTAAGATTAGTAATTTAGTAAAATATATCTAAAAATTTTTGATAATTTTTTTAAGATAAAGAAATAAGAAAACCGGAGTATATCCGGTTTTTATATTCATGAAAAAAGTTTTCATGATTGAGATGTAGTTAGTTTACAATTAAAAATTAATATCCCATATTCCTACGGTTCTTTCCAGCTCAACTAAAGCAGAGCTATAATTAAATAAAGTCTGATAATAGTTTTGCTGTACATCATTATAAGTTCTTTGTGCATCCAATACCTCAAGCAAAGAGGTATTCCCTCTCTGATAGGAATATATTTTTCCCTCTAAAATTGCTTTTGATTCAGATAATAATCCATTAGAAAACTGTTGCATTTGTTTTTTTGTATTTACAAAATTATAATAGGCCTGAGTGACTTCGGTCTGAATGAGTAATTCTATTTGTTTGTATTCTGTCTCAGCTTTTTTAATTGTGTATTGAGCTGCCTGAACTTCGCCTTTTCTATTATTTAAAAAGCGTAGAGGAATGGTTAACCCAGCAGAAAACCCGGTGTGATAAGGAGAAGGAGCTTCTTCGTTGGTTGCTTTTCCATTGAACTGCATGCCTGCACTAATTCCCAGATCCATCATTCGGTTTGCTTTTGCTAATTTTAACATTTTTTGGGATACATTTTTACCTTGTAGAGCGGCCCGTAAATCAGCCCGGTTATTTTGTGCTGTGATAATTAAGTCAGACAAAATAAAATCACGATTAAAATCTGAAAAATTACTATAGGCAGAAAACAGCGTATCTGTGTGTTGCATTCCCATCAGCAAATTAAGAGCAACCAAAGAATTTTTCCAATCGGACTCTGCCTGGTAGACCTCATTAAGCATAGCCTGTGCTTCCAGTTTACTTTGTTTAAAATCTATAAGAGCTATATCTCCCAGTTTATAACGAATACTGTCGGAAGAAGATAAGGTCTGTAAGGTTTTGTACGAATTTAGCTGTACATCCAAAAGATTTTTATTCTGAATACTTTCAAGAAATTGTAAGGTTGCCTCAGCATGTAAATTTCGAAGAAAATCCTGAAGCAGATATCGAGTCAACTCCACTTCACTTTTAGCTAAATCAATCCGGGCTTTGCGTTTTCCTCCCAGTTCCAAGGTCCATCCCAGACCGGTTTCCAGACCATTACCCATTTGCTTTCTGTTGCTTGTACCTTCCACACTCCATTCAACATCAGGAATAATTTTAGCATTTTCTATTTCAGCTTCAGCCAGATTAATATTATACTTTTCAGCGGCATATTCCAGATTATTTTCTTTAACCCGTTCAATAAAATTTATATAATTAATCGGTTGCTTGAAGAAGGTCGTATCTATTTGGGCTTTCATTGATGGCGTAGTGATCAACAGCCATAGAACTATTTTAAATATATGTTTTACTAATTTCATAAATTTCAATTTTTAACTGTCTGCTGGTTTATCTTTTTCTCCCCATCTTGATTCAATCATATAATACAGAGCAGGTAAAGCAAACAATGTTATAATCGTTGAGAATAATAATCCGTAAACTATTACAGTGGCTAAAGGTCTTTGTACATCCGAGCCTATGCCGGTGGCCAGGGAGGCTGGAAGCAATCCTAAAATTGCTACTGTAGCAGTCATTAATACCGGCCGGAAACGATCTCTGGCCCCAATGATAACGGCATCCAGAAGAGAATAGCCCTGTTTTCTTAAAAAATTAATATGAGAAATCATAATGACTCCGTTTTGGATGGCAACTCCGGATAAAGCTATAAAGCCTACAGCAGAGGAAACATTCAAGGTCATATCCCTCACGTTTAACGCCAGCATTCCTCCAAATAAAGCTAAGGGTACAATACTCATCAATAATCCGGCTTGTCTGAACTTGCCAAACGCTGTATAAAGAATAATAAACATAATAGCAAGGGCTAAAGGTATGATGACCGCCAGGCGAGCATAAGCTCTATTTTGATTTTCAAATTGCCCTCCCCATTTGATGTGGTATTTTTCGTGATTGTATTTTACATCTTTCTCTATTTTATTCTGTGCATCTACTAAAAATTGTCCTAAATCCCTATCTCTCAAGTTAAGTTTAACTGTTAAATGTCTTTTGTTCATCTCTCTGGTAATAGTGCTTTCTCCGGTACTTAGCTTAATATCACATACTTGCGATAGTGGTATTTTAGCACCGGTTTCGGAGGTAAGCATAAGGTTAGATATTTTATCCGGAGTATTTCTGCTATTTTCATCGTAACGACATATAATATCGTATACTTTATTTCCGATAAAAATCTGTGAAATAGCTTTTCCTCCGATTGCTACCTCAATAAGTTCTGCCACATCTGCTACGTTGAGTCCGTATTGAGCAATTTTGTCCCGGTTTGCATGAATTTGAAGCTGAGGCAGAGGAGGTTCCTGATCTATGGCTAAATCCACAGCTCCTTTTACCGTTTTCAGCGTTTTCAATACGTCATCAGCAATTCTACGGGTTTCGTTAAAGTCATCACCGTAAATTTTCACCACCAGTTCGCTGTGTGCTCCGGATATTTTATCCATAACACCATCAATCATAGGTTGTGAAAAACCAACGTTAAATCCGGGTAAGCTTTCGTATTCTTTTTCCAATTCAGCAATCAGGTCGTATTTGGTTTTTCCCCGTTTCCACTCATTATAAGGTTTTAATCCTACGGATACTTCAAAGTGTGAGGCCGTCCACGGATCGGTTCCGTCATCATTTCTTCCGGCCTGTACCATAACATAAGTAATTTCATCATATTTCATGGTTCTCGCACGCAAGGTATCACTGAGTTCTTTAGATTTTTCAACTGATATTCCCGGAGGTAATTGAACTTGAAGCCATATGGAGCCTTCATCTAGCGGAGGAAGAAAATCTTTTCCTACATAAAAAGTCAGTACGAAAGTAAACCCGAGAATAACTCCTAAAGGAAGAAATATTTTTTTAGGAGACTGCATAATATTTTTTATGCTTCTGTAATATTTATCCGTCAGTTTTTCCAACCATTTGTTGTGGTAAAGCTTCTGAGGTTTTTTATATATGAAATAAGCTAGTCCAGGTATTAATAGTAAAGCGACCATTAGCGCTCCGAAAAGTGCATACCCAACGGTGAATGCCATGGGAGTAAACAGTTTTTTTTCAACTCTTTCAAAAGCAAATAAAGGAAGGTATGCAGTTATGATAATTATAGTTGAGAATAATATAGGTTTTGCTACTTCTGTAGCTCTCTGCGCAACCGTTTTCTCTTTGAGTTCCCTGTCTGGTTCTTCTTCTCTTTTCCTTAATATGGTTTCCATCATTACAATGGCTCCGTCTACAATAATTCCAAAGTCAATAGCTCCCAGTGAAAGTAAATTGGCTGGAATATTAGTAAAATGCATAAGAATAAAGGCAATAAGCAGGGAAAGGGGGATAGTGATTGCAACGAGTAAAGCCCCCCTCCAGCTGCCTAGGAAAACAATTAAAACTACAACTACAAGTGACATACCTTCTAATAAGGTATGCGATACAGTATTTAAAGTGGTATTTACTAATTCTGTTCTGTCTAAAAATGTGTGTATTTTTACTCCTTCCGGTAGAATTTGTGTATTTAGATCATCAACCGCTTCGTGTATTCCTTCCAGTACTACGGAAGGGTTTTGTCCTTTCAATAGAAGTACAATTCCTTCAATACTTTCAGAATGATTTCGTTTTTTGTCTGTATATCCTAAAACTCCTTTTCGTTCAATATTTCCATATTTAAGTTTACCTATATCATTCAATAATATGGGAACTCCTTTTTCTGTTTTTACTACAATTTTACCTAAATCTTCAAGGTCCTTAACCAGCCCGATACCTCGTATTACATAGCCTAAATCACCACGTGGTAAAACACTTCCTCCGGCATTTACATTATTATTTTCAATGGTTTCAATAACTTCTCCCAAAGAAAGCTGGAATTGATCCAGTTTTTTAGGTTCCAGTTCAATTTGAAACTGGGTTGTAATTCCTCCGAAGTTGGTAACATCAGCTACTCCGGCCACTTGTTTTATCCGGGGGATAATGACGAAATTTTGTAAATCGGTAAGCTCACGTAAATCGTGTGTTTTACTTTCAATAATATATCGGTAAATTTCGCCAATCGGAGAGGTGAGAGGGTCAAGTTCTGGAGTTGCTTCATAAGGTAATTCCACATCGTTAAGACGTTCCTGTATCCTCATCCTAGCCCAATAATCGTCGATTCCGTCTTCGAAAACAATGGTAATCATGGAAAGTCCGAAAGTGCTTTTGCTTCGCATGACATGCATACCGGGAAGTCCGTTTAAGGCACGCTCAATAGGAATGGTTATTTGTTGTTCTATTTCTTCAGCTGCCAGCCCAGGAACCTGGGTTACTACCTGTGAGGTTACATCTGCAATATCCGGATAGGCTTCAATGGAAAGATGCTTCCAAGAATAATACCCGAAAATGGCAAGCAGAATGAACAGGGTTACTATTACCCAACGTTTATGTATGGTAGTTTGTATAAGTTTATTCATGTTATTTCTTTTTGTGTTATTGAACTTCCAGTAAATAAATTCCTCCTTCGGTCACAATTTTTTCACCTGCTTTTACTCCACTTTTTATTTCTGTTTTATCTTTAGAGATATCTTTGGTTTCCACTTTTCTTCTGACAAACTTATTTTTATCAACCTGTACTAAAACAAACTGTTCGTCATTCATCTGGTAAATAGCTTGGGTAGGAACTGTAACTGCTTGTTCCGGCTCGTTTAAGAAATGAACATTCACGTACATGCCCGGTTTTAGTGTTTTATCGGAATTAATACATTCAATAAGTACTTCCACACTTCGAGTTTCTTCATCTACCATTTCATTGACATGATAAATTTTTCCCGTTATTACTTTATCGGGAAAGGCTTCAAGTTTGATGTTAACTTCGTTTAATTTATTGATAAAGCCTAAATCTTTTTCTTTGATTTGTCCGGCAATCCATACTTTATTCAATTCAGCAATGGTAGCAATAGGCTCTGCATCTTCTTTCACATATTGTCCGATTACGATGCTGCTAGTGATAATTTCTCCTTTGATGGGTGAAGTGACTACCAGGGGCTGGCCTAATCTGAGATTGTTAGGGTTGATGTTAAATATTTTTAGTGCTGCAGTTGCATTTTCAAGTGCAGATCTTTTAGTTTCAAAATCTGTTCTGGCTTCTTCTAGTTCCCTTTGTATTCCTACTCCGTGCTGTAATAAATCTCGTTGTCTTTTAAGATTTAAGTTGGATAAAGAGTATTCCTGCCGAGCATCAAAATATTCTTTTTGGGCATTAAAATATTCCGGGGAGCTAATGGAAAAAAGAGGAGAACCTATTTCTACCTTTTGTCCCAGTCTAACAAATGATTTTATAATTCTACCTGCAAAAGGAGGAGCTATTTCCGCATAACCAGTGGGTATAGCTCTTACAACTCCTACGGTAGACAAATCAGGGCTTAACCATTCACTTTTAACTGTTTCCAGTTTTAATTTCTTACTTATATTGGAATCTTCAGATAAGGTAATGATATTGCCAGTTATCGTATAACTTTGCTCTTCTTCTTTGGATGTCTGTTTATGACATGAACCCATGATAAATATTCCTAATACAAGTAAGGACAGGTCGCGGATTTTTGTATGTTTCATTTTCTCCGTTTTTTTAGTTAGTAAACCTCTTTTTTCGGCTACAAAACTAGGAGAACTGTTTGTGGATGATTATTAGAAACCTTTTAAAAAAAAATTAGAATTTTATTAGAGCATTGATTTTTACAGATGAGGAAGCTGTAAAGTGAAGGTAGTTCCTTTGTGTAAATTGTTGCTTATGGTAACAGTACCGGAATGTAAAAGGATAATTTTTTTTGTTAATGACAGACCTATTCCGTTTCCATAGGTAAACTCTTTATTTTTTCCCCTGTAAAAGGGAGTGAAAATATGAGGAATGTCTTCTTGAGAAATGCCAATACCCAGATCTGCAAATTCGATTTGGATGGTGTTACAGAAAAATGAAATGGAAACCTGGCAGAGGTGGTCTTCAGAAAATTTACAACCGTTTTCCAGTAAATTTACAAAAGCTACTTTAAGCAGATATTCATTGCCGTTAACCAGAATCTGATTATCATGCAGAAAATCATTTCCAAAAAGCAGATTGGTTTTATATCCGGGATTTGCCTGTTGTACCTGCTGACATGCATCCAGCAGAATTTCGTCTATTCGTACCGGTTTATAAGCTATTTCTGATGGATCATAGCTTGCTTTGGCAAAATCCAGAAGGCTATTGGATAGTTTGGTTATTTTTTTTGCATCTGATAATGAATTTTGAAGTATAATTTTATACTCTTCAGATGTTTTATTCTTATTTACGGAAAGTTCCAGCTCTGCTATCATGGCAGCTAAAGGTGTTCGTAATTCGTGGGAAATATTAGAAACAAAATGTTTTTGTGCTTCAAACGATTTTTCCAGCCGGGTAAGCATTTGATTAAAGGTAACCGTTAAATCGGAGAGTTCGTCTTTGTTAGGATTGGCTTCCAGTCTCAGATTCAGATGACTTGCGGATATTTCATTCATTCTGTCAGTGATTTCTTTAACCGGCTCGAAGGCTTTTTTAGAAAAGTAATATCCGGCAATAAAAATAAAAATGATGGAGATAATGAAAATGATACAGGTATTTTTTAGTAAAGTGCTTAATTCGTTATACCCAAATTGATCATAAGCCGCAGCGGTTATTACATAGTTTTTATTTTCAAATTTATAGAGTAATCCAATGACCTGCCAGTCTCCCTGATAAAATTTAATTTCTCCTTTTTTGTAAATATCATTAATCATGGCAGGAGTCTCTTTAACAAAATCTATATCTACAGCATCGTGATATAGAAGATGGAAAGAACTATTGTAAATTGCTACTTCTACTTCATTAATTGTTTTGGTATTGTTATGATAGATTTGTTGAAGCGTTTGGGAGGGTACTTTGGCGTCGAAAAAAAGATTAGCCTTAGTAATTGCTTCTTTTTTTAATAAAGAATAAAATTCCGTGTTTCGGTTTTGTTTCGCAGAATAATAGATTACTGATGCAAATAGCAAAAGAATGGATGCGGTAACAAGAGAAAATAGGAGAGTTAATTTGGTTCGTATTTTCATACTTCCGATTTTAGTATGAAACCCATTCCTGACTTTGTATGTATTAGTTTATTGTCAAATCCTTTGTCTACTTTTTTTCGCAGATAATTAATATAGACATCAATAAAATTTGTTCCGGTATCAAAATGGGTATCCCAAACCTTTTCAGCAATTTCCGTTCTTGAGATAACTCTACCCTGATTTTGCAGTAAAAATTCCAAAAGTTTGAATTCTTTGGGGGTAAGGCTCAATTCCTGGTTATTTCTCTTAACAATTTTGGTTTTTAAGTTCATTTCCAGATCAGAAAATTTCAAAATAAATCCTGATTTGTTTTTAGAACTTCTTTTCAGCAGAACTTTAATTCTAGCTGCCAATTCTCTCATTTCAAACGGTTTTACCAAGTAATCATCAGCTCCGGCATCAAATCCTTCAATTTTATCATCAGTGGTTCCTAATGCGGTAAGCATTAAAATAGGAAGTTCCGGTTTAATTATTCTCACTTCTTTACAAAGATCCAGCCCGTTTATTTCCGGTAATATGATATCTGTAATTAATAAGTCATACTCATGCATTATTACGAGCTTTTTACCGGATAAACCGTCAAAAGCTGTCGTAATAGTAAAACCTTCTTCTTCCAAACCCCTTTTTATAAGCTCGGAAACCCTTAAATCGTCTTCAACCAGAAGAATATTCATGGGTACAAATGTACATTTTCTTTTTGAGAATTTTATGGCTGGAACATCTGGATACCAAAAAATCCACGGTTAAGACAAAAAGGGAAAAAAACAGTATCAAAATCAACCATTTTTTAGAGGAGTTGTTTTTTAAAGCCATTGGTTAAATTTTTTGATAAACAGGTTTTTAACAAACTGAGTTAACAGGCAATAACCGGTAAGTATTCCTATCAACCACGGGAAGTAACTTAGAGGTAAAGGCTCCATATATATGGCCTTGGCAAAAGGAGTGAATGGAATAGCGATGCCTATAAGCATAATCAAAGAAGTTAATGCAACTACCGGTGCGGTTGCCCAACTTTGAATAAAAGGTATTTTTCGTGTACGTATCATATGTACGATAAGGGTTTGGGATAAAAGGCCTTCTACAAACCAGCCGGTCTGAAAAAGGTTTTGATGTTCAAGTGAATTTGCTTTGAATACAAAATACATTACGGCAAAAGTTATATAGTCAAAGATTGAACTAATGGGACCAATGTACATCATAAAGCGACTGATTCCTTTTGCATCCCATTTTTGAGGTTTTTCCATAAACTCTTTGTCCATTTTATCCCAGGGAATGGAAGTCTGAGATATATCATAAAGCAAGTTTTGGATAAGTAGCTGTATAGGGCGCATAGGTAAAAAGGGTAGAAAAATACTAGCTCCGATCATGCTAAACATATTTCCAAAATTACTGCTGGTGGTCATTTTAATGTATTTGATAATATTCCCAAATGTTCTTCGTCCATAAATAACTCCTTTTTGAAGAACCATTAAATCTTTTTCAAGAAGTATGATATCTGCACTTTCTTTAGCAATATCCACAGCAGTATCTACCGATATGCCTACATCGGCATTTCGTAACGCCGGAGCATCATTTATGCCATCGCCCATAAAGCCTACCGTATGGTTTTGTTTCTGAAGGAGTGTAACGATTCTTGATTTTTGTATGGGATTAAGTTTGGCAAAAATACTAATTTCATTAATTTTATCTGAAAGTTCGGAATCGCTTAAATGTTCGATATCTGTTCCTAATAAAATTTCCTGAAAGGGAATCCCTACATCCCGGCATATTTTTTTGGTAACAATGTCGTTATCGCCTGTCAAGACTTTAACTTTGATTCCCAGTTTTTGAAGGTTTTCCAGCGCAGGTTTTGCAGAAGGTTTTGCAGGATCCAGAAATCCGATAAATCCTGTAAGAATAAGATTAGATTCTTCCTCAACAGTGTAATCTGTATCATGATTTTCATATTCCTTGATTGCTACAAGTAAAACTCTTAGTCCGTCTTCATTCAATTTTTTAGAGGTTTGCAAAACGGTTTCCCTCATTTTAGGATCTATAGGAACGATGGAATCAGTTTCTGTATGAATTTTAGAGTTTTCTCCCGGGTAAAATGCATGGGAACATAGATTTAGCATTTCTTCAACGGCCCCCTTACAAATAAGAAGGTGTTTTTTATTTTTTTGTTCCAGAATTACACTCATTCTTCTTCGTTGAAAATCAAACGGAATTTCATCAATTTTTACATAATCTTCTTCCACTTTCAGATATTCGTGAATTTCCACGTGTTCTAATACAGCAATGTCTAAAAGATTTTTTAATCCTGTTTGGTGATAACTGTTTAAATATGCCCATTTTAATACTTCATCATCTTCGTGTCCTAATACGTTCAGATGTCTTTCCAAAACAATTTTATCTATTGTCAGTGTACCTGTTTTATCTGTACACAGGATATCCATAGCTCCAATATTTTGTATGGCATTTAATTTTTTTACGATAACTTTTTGTTTACTCATGTTTTTTGCCCCTTTGGCGAGATTGGCAGTTACAATCATCGGGAGCATTTCCGGAGTTAATCCTACAGCAATAGCAACGGCAAAAAGCAAAGCTTCCAGCCAGTTTTCTTTGGTTAATCCGTTAATAAGAAAAACTAAAGGAACCATTACGAGCATATACCGGATCAATAACCAGCTTACTTTATTCACTCCTTTGTCAAAACTGGTTTCTGTCCGTTTTCCACTTATAGCCTTACCAATTGAACCTAAATACGTATGGTTACCGGTTGTGACTACGATAGCCGTAGCTGTTCCGCTAACCACGTTGGTTCCCATAAAGCATAAGTTTTCAAGTTCAAGAGGTGACTTTTTATCAGCGTCGGGTATGGTATATTCTCTTTTTTCCAAAGGATGAGATTCTCCCGTAAGTATAGCCTGGCTAACAAAAAGGTCTTTGGATTTAATAATACGTACATCAGCAGGAATCATATCTCCCGCACTTAGATAAATAATATCTCCGGGAACAATATCTCTTATGTTTACTTCTGTTTTTCCTTTGTTTCTCCTGAATACGGTAGCAGTGGTTTTTACCATGTTTTTCAGGTTTTCAGCTGCACGGTTACTGCTGTATTCCTGCCAAAATCTCAATAAGGAACTTAATATGATCATAGAGCCCACGACAAGAATGGTTTTGTAATCGCGTTCGTCCGGAGGAACAATACATACATCCATGATTGCAGATATAATCACCAGTACAAACAGAACTGCAATAAAGGGGTTAAAAAAAGCCATTATAAATTGTTTATACCAGGAGGGGGCTTTTTCATGCTCTATTTCGTTGTATCCGAATTTTTTTATTTTTTCTTCTACGGTAGATGTACTTAAACCCTTTTCACTGCTTTCTAACATAGCATAAAATAAGTTGCTGTCATTTTTTGCTACCATCTGAAGTTTCGTGGTGGAGTTTTTTTCAAAGTTTGAAATTCCTTTGGGAGTAGTATGGTTCATGGGGTTCATTTTATAGTGGGTTAGATTTTTTATAATTCAGATTGCTGACCGATAAATTCCCAGCTTACTTTTATCACTTCCTGTTCTATGGTAAGGCGGCTTACCATTTGTTCCATCAGGTAGTCCTGAATGCCATTAGCTGTAATTTCTGCGGTAATAAGTGTGTTTTCTCCGTCTGCATCATCTTTACTGGAGAGAGAGCGGAGTAATAATTTTTCGTTATTTCCTAATTGTTGAATAAGTAATACGCGGATATGGTTTTCAATGTTATTTTTACAATGAATGGTTATTTGATATTCTGTGGTAGCGGTATGATCTTTGGGAGTGAATGAAATTTTATTCATTTTATTTCCCAACGGACGCAAAGAGATGTGGATAATAATAACAGTGAGCGCAGTTAATGATGCCTGAGCATATAATCCGATACCTGCTAAAGATCCTACCGCAGCAGAGCACCAAATTGTGGCGGCTGTGTTTAATCCCCGAACGCTCAGTCCGTCTTTCATAATCACTCCCGCACCTAAAAAGCCGATTCCGCTTACAATTTGTGCGGCTACCCGGCTGGGATCTCCATGGCTGCCACTAACGGACATGGATATGAGTATAAATGCAGCAGACCCTACTGCAACTAATGTATTGGTACGCAGGCCTGCACTTTTTTGTTTCCACTGCCTTTCAATTCCAATGGCCATACCTAATACGAAAGCCAGTGCCAAACGCATGGCAAATTCAGATATTTGTAACATAGCGATTAATTTTAAAAGGTGAATATGAATTTTGTATAGTAAAAATGGATAAGGATTTTCTAGATTTTAACCGATTTAAAATCCAGAAAAAATTATAGACAGTGTTTTTTAACAGCTTATTATAATAAAGATATAAAAATAGTAACCTCATGACCTGTACATTTATGTTCACTCAAGAACATTCTGGTCATTGTGTTCTTAGAGTGAAGTATTATTCAATTCAATTGCTTTAATTTTTTTGGGATACTCTTCCATGTTCCTTTTTTTGTAGTGCAAAAGTAAGGGATAATAATCCGGGAGCTTATTAGAAAAGATTTAAAAAATTATTAGAAAATTATTAGAAAGTGGATAATATTTTTTATTTAAATTCGCTAAAAAATTTTACAAATGAAGATTAAAATCTTTTTGATATTGTTTATTTTGATTAATTTTTCTTTTCTTAAAGCTCAAAAAATTAAAATTGCTTGCTCTCCTTCATCTGCTTGTTATGTTCTTAAAGGTCATTTATCTGTACATATGAAAAATGGAGAAGTCTGTGAAGGTGAATATAAAATAAAAGGGGATAAAGTTTTTAACAAAAAGACTAAAAGTGTAGAAAAACTTACTTATCAAGATATTGATTATATTATGCAGGAAGAAAAGAGATATGAGTATATTCGTACTGATGATAATAGAATGCTTTTATTAAAATTATATGATAATTTAAAGAATGATAAAATAGCTTTTTATGAAGGTAAAGAAAGGACAAGTTTTTCTGATCAAAGGTTTGTAACCTATTTTATGGTAAGAGAAGATTTATCAGGAGCTGTTGAATTTAGGTTTTTTGATCCAATAGTAAAAAAATATTTTTCAGATTGTTTAGGAGTGGTTGATCAAAAATATTACTCTATTAGTTTTATTTATAGCATGTACACAAATAATTGTTCAAAGTTGTAGCAATTAAAAAAAACAACTCATTAAAAATTTTATTGGCACAGAAAGAATGAAGGGCTTTGATAATAAAAAAAATATTTCAAGAATTAGTTATTTGTATTTAATATTTGCAAAGTAAGAAGTTTTAATTTGCGCCGAAAGGATTATCAACGATATACAGCCAGGTTCCGTCTTTCTGTCTCCTTATCAATTCAACGCTTGATCCCGTAATGGTTATATCTTCAGATTTTTCATTCTTCGTTTCAATTTTCCAATCGGCTCTTAGCATAGCTATATCTTCTGCTTCAATGCAATATTTATTAACAGAAGTCATTTTACCTCCCAATTTTAAAAGGTTTAAATGTTCTTCATTCATTTTTTCAAATCCTGAAATGATGTCACCATTATATTTCACAATTTTTGCTTCTTTTTCAAATAATGCATTTATCCGGTTTACATCTCCTGAATTATAGGCATCAGCAAAGCATTGATTCATTTGATCAGGGCTGTTAGGAATATTTATATGAGTCATAATTAATTTTTAGGTCTATTTATTGTAATTAGTTAGAGTGATAAAATACAATTACTAAAATATGTATTTAAATTATTATTAATTAATTAAAATATTTTTTATTTCTTCTTTGTTTTTACGTAAAATCCAAAATACAAAATATGTCCCAGTATTACGAGGCTTAATGAGCATCTCATTAATAAATTATCAAACAAAATAATAAAAGTTAGAGAAACAGAAGTTACAGTTGTGAGAAGTATCAGCTTTTGTTTCAAAGTCATGGTTTTATCCTGAACGTAATCTTCCAGATACTTTTTGTAGATAGCTGAAGAGGTAAACCATGTATGAAATTTTTTAGAACCTCTTGCATAGCAGTAGGTAGTTAAAAGTAAAAAAGGAGTGGTAGGAAGTATCGGAAGAAATGCTCCAATAATGCCCAAAACTAATGAAACCGAACCTAAAGTAAGCCAAAAAAATTTCATGAATTTCAAAGGTACAATTTTGATTTTTAATATGTTCTTTTAAACTCTAATAAATATCAGGCTAAATTAGGCTGTAGCCAATATTTGGCATCCTCCAATTTTATTTCTTTTCGCTTAGCATAATCTTCAACCTGTTCAAGGGTAATTTTACCCAGTCCGAAATATTTGGATTTAGGGTTGGCAAAGTAGTAACCAGATACTGATGAGGCTGGATACATGGCCAGGCTTTCAGTGAGTTGTACACCTATGGCTGTATTCACATCCAGTAATTCCCAAATAGCAATTTTTTCAAGATGATCCGGGCAGGCAGGATAGCCCGGGGCAGGACGAATCCCTTGATATTTTTCTTTAATGAGCGATTCATTGTCCAGAGTTTCGTCATAAGCATACCCCCATATTTCTCTACGAATTTTTGCATGCATGTACTCAGCCAAAGCTTCAGCCAGACGATCGGCAATTGCTTTTATCATAATGGCAGAATAGTCGTCGTTATCAGCCTCATAATATTTGGCTAATTGTTCTGCACCGAAAATAGAAACGGCAAAACATCCTATATAATCATGAGTGTTTTCTTCATTTTTAGGAAGTATAAAATCAGATAACGCAAGATTAGGAATTCCTTCTGATTTTTTGTTTTGTTGGCGTAAAGTGCGGAATGTGTTTATCTTATGATTATTTTTATCGTAAATTTCTATATCGTCCTGTTCATTGGAATTGGCATGAAAAACACCTATTACTGCTTTAGGTTGCAAAAGATTTTCACTGACTACTTTTTCAAGCATTTCTAAGGCATCTTTATATAAATTGCTGGCTTCTTCACCCACAATTTTGTCAGTCAATATATTAGGGAATTTTCCAGCTAATTCCCAAGCTCTAAAAAAAGGTTGCCAGTCAATATATTCTTTTAACTCGTCCAGAGGTATAGAATCAAAAACCTGTACTCCGATTTGCTTAGGTGTATAGGGAGAAAATTCAGACCAGTCTAATTGAAATTTATTATTTCGTGCCTGTTGAAGAGTTAAGTATTCTTTTTCCACGCTTCGGTTTAAATATCCTTCTCTTAGATGAATATACTCTTCGTGTATTTTCTTTTTAAATTCTTCACTTTGGGAGGATAAAAGGGAAGAGGCTACTGTAACTGATTTGGAAGCGTCTAAAACGTGAATAGTTGTATGACTGTATTTAGGTGCAATTTTTAAGGCTGTATGAATTTTTGAAGTTGTAGCTCCCCCAATCATGACCGGATAGGATAGTTGCCGTTTTTCAAGCTCTTCAACTACACTGATCATTTCATCAAGAGAAGGAGTAATAAGACCGCTGAGTCCAATCAGATCCACATTTTCTTTAATAGCGGTATCAATGATTTTTTCTTTGGGAACCATAACCCCGAGATCGATAATTTCGTAGTTATTGCAAGCAAGAACAACACCCACAATATTTTTACCAATGTCGTGTACGTCGCCTTTTACCGTAGCCATCAAAATTCTTCCATTCGATTGGGTTTCCCCGTTTTTTTCCTCTTCTATAAATGGTTGTAGATATGCAACTGCCTTTTTCATAACCCTTGCAGTTTTGACTACCTGAGGTAAAAACATTTTACCTGCTCCAAAAAGTTCTCCTACGGTGTTCATTCCATCCATCAGAGGGCCTTCAATTACATCCAGCGGTTTACTGGCCAATTGACGAGCTTCTTCCACATCTTGTTCAATATGATCAGCATTTCCTTTAATTAAGGCATATTCCAGTCGTTTTTCTATAGGATAAGTTCTCCATTCCTCTATTTTCTGTTCTTTTGCTTCTTTGTCCTGCGTAATGGTTTCGGCATATTCTATTAGGTTTTCAGTAGCCTCTTCACTACGGTCAAAAAGAACATCCTCAATTTTTTTAAGCAGTTCAGGTTCTATTTCTTCATATATTTCCAGCTGAGTTGGGTTTACGATACCCATGTCCATTCCATGTTTTATAGCATGGTAAAGAAAGGCAGCATTAATGGCTTCCCTAACTTTATTGTTACCTCTGAAAGAGAATGAAACATTACTGACACCTCCTGAAACAAAGCATCCGGGAAGATTTTCCTTAACCCAATGGGTGCCTTCGAAAAAATCAAGAGCATTTCTACGGTGTTCCTGCATACCGGTACCTACAGGAAAAATGTTAAGGTCAAATATAATATCGGAAGGGTTGACTCCTAATTTATTTACTAGTATATCATACGAGCGTTTAGATATAACTTTCCTTTTTTCAAGATTATCAGCCTGCCCTTCTTCATCAAAAGCCATTACAATCATTGCAGCTCCGTATCTTTTTATGATTTTAGCTTTTTGTATAAATTCTTCTTCTCCTTCTTTAAGACTGATGGAGTTTACGATTCCTTTTCCCTGAAGGTTTTTTAGTCCAGCTTCAATGACCTCCCAGTTGGAAGAATCAACCACAAGTGGAACCCTTGCAATATCCGGTTCAGAAGCAATAAGCCGTAAAAAGGTAGTCATGGCTTTTACTCCGTCAATCAAACCTTCATCCATGCATATGTCAATGATTTGAGCACCTCCTTCTACCTGATCTCTAGCTACTGAAAGAGCTTCGTCGTATTTTTCATTTTTAATTAGATTTAAAAACTTACGGGAACCGGTCACGTTGGTTCTTTCACCTATATTGATAAAGTTACTGTCAGGAAAAACAGAGAAAACTTCTAATCCGGATAATTTTAATGTATTCTGCATGGTTTGTAAAACTTTACAAAGGTACAATTTTGATGATTATTATAGTTGTTTTCTGTTTGTTAAAATGAAATCTATTTTGCCTAAAATGAATAGAATATGTGTCCAACCTTTTTTTGTTGGTTTTTTGAATTAGTTTTGGGTATTTGTATATACATTCAGGGCATGCGAAATCCTTTCTTCCACCATATTATGCATCCTGTGACAGGTAAGCTGGCCAGAATCAGGCTTATCAAAAAGACGATAATTTTGCCCGTAATGCCCGCAATAGAACCAATATGAATATCATAATTCATACGATATAATTTTTGTGCATAAGAAGATTTTTCATAAGAGATGGAGTAGAGGCTGTTCATGTTTTGTATTTCTTGAATTTCGGACGAATTATAAAATTTAAATTCTCTTCGATAGTAATTTTTAGTATCGGGGTTATAGCCTATTCTAAAGTTGTGATCGTTGTCTGAAGGATAGTCAAAAATGAACACACCTTTTTTGTTTATAGGATATATTGATAATACTTTTTCCCATAATATAGAATCTGCGTGAGGGGTAGGGGGGGATTCATCCGGAGGAGGTTTGTAATGTATTATAATTTTCTGACCTCCGGATATAATTCCATAATACAAATGCGAAAACCATTGAAAACTCCAGTTTAGTCCTGTAACAGCAATTATAAGAGCAAATATACAGGTATAAAAGCCTAATACATTATGCAGGTCATAGTTTAACCGGAAAAAACGGGCATTCCATTTTACTTTAAATGCTGAATTCAGATGTTTTTTTTTCCATTTTTTTGGCCACCATAGTATGAGTCCTGAAAGGGTTGTAATAACAAAAAGAAAGGTTGCCCAGCCTACTATTAGATGCCCTGTCTTGTAAGGTAGCCAAAGGCTTCGGTGACCGGAAAGCACCCAAGGAAAAAAGCCTTTTTTGATATGTTTTTTGTCTATGTAGTTACCTGTGTATGGATTAAGGTAAATGGTGGAATATCCCTTCTCATAATGGCTGTAAGCAATTGATGCTGCTTTGTTTTTTTCGTATGAAACCCCATATATTTTGTTAGCACTGTCTGCCTGTGTTAAAAATATATATTTTTCCGCTCTTTTTTTTAATACAAAAGGCTTCAACAAAGGTTTGTTTTGAGTTTTTATAATCAAGTGAGAATCTAAAATGCTTGTTATTTCATCTTTGAAAGAATATAAGCATCCTGTAATAGCGACTATGAAAACTATGATTCCGCATATAAGTCCTACCCATAGATGGAGCCAATGAAATAAGAATTTTAAATTAAATTTTTTCTTTTTCACTGTTAAAATGTATAAGAGATGCCTAAACGATAGTTTCTGGATGCTTCTGTCTGCCATCTCCAGGTCATCACTTTTCCAATGTTACCGGCAGAACCACTGTATAAGTATTGGTCAAAAAGATTATTTATGTTGAGAGCTATAGTTATTTTGTTATTAGTCCAGGAAATTCCCGCATCAAATCGATTGTAATCAGGAAGTGCTTTTTCACCTTCTACAGTATTCCAGGTTGAACGATCTGCCTGTAGAGTATATGCCGTATTAATACCCCAGCCTTTTAAAATTCCTTCGGAAAACGAATATCTTAAAATTATATTTGCTACGTGTTTCGCATAACCGGGAACAAGAGTTCCTTTTTTATATTGTTTGGTATCTTCTGTTATTTTAGATTCTGTAAAAGCATAATTTGCTATCATGTTGAATCCTTTGCTTAAAGTTCCTTGTATATCAACTTCTACTCCTTGGGTTCGTGTTTTTCCTAATTGAAGAACATAGGACTCTGAGGAAGTGTTATCCGGATCGGCAGAAAGTTGATTTTTCTTTGTAATTTGATAAACGGAAAGAGAACTGTTCCATTTTCCGTCAAACCATATTTTTTTTGCTCCCAATTCTATATTATTCCCAACGATAGGATCAATCTTACCTCCGTCTCTTTTATTTCCGGACTGAGGTACAAAAGCCTGATCGTATAAGGCGTATAAGGAAGTATTTGGGGTAAGGGAATAGCTAATGCCCAGCCTGGGTGTAAACCTGTTTTTTTCAGCAGTAACTCCGTAAGAAGTATCTTCAGCTGAAGTATATCTCGTAGCTATGGTGATTCGTAATTTCTCATCAAAAACTCCTAGTTCATCCTGTACATAAATCCCTGTATATTTTAAAAGATATTTTGACCCACCGGATCTTTCTTTAATACTTTTACTTCTGTCAAAGGTGGGTAGACCCAGTGAAGCTGAACCGTTTCCGGGAGCGTAAATGTTATAAGAATCTTCTGTATCCAGAGCAAAAGTCTGTGACCAGTCTCCCCAATATTCTTTATTGCCTAAATCCAAACCGGCAAGTATTCTATGTTTTATCTTACCGGTATTTATTGAGCCGTTTACAAATACCTGTCCAAATTTCATTTCGTTTATGGCATCTCCAATGGATACTGTTCTCCTTAAATCTCCATGGGTGTTAATATAATTAAGCCATAATGAACTGCCCTTTTTATAATAGTTGAAGTAAGCTGCTTGAGCTGTAATTTTCCAGTTTTCGGAAAGGTTGTGCTGCAAATTGACTGTAAAAGATTGATCTTCTATTTTGGTGGGTTCCATTCCTGGAGCTAATACTGAATAGTTTCTTGGAAGGCTGGCATAACCCGACGGAGAAAAGCTATAGTAAGATCCAATATTAGACATGTTTACGCTTTGGTAAGTATATTCCAATGTTAGTAAGGTGTTGTCATCTATTTGATAGCTTAATACAGGGGCAATTCCTGCTTTTTTGTTAAATTCATATTTTCTGAATGAATTGTTGCTCTGCCCATAGATATTTAATCGGTACAGTAGCTTGCCTTTCTGATCTATTTTACCCCCGATATCCAATGCTCCTCTATAATAATCGTAACTGCCCAACATAAGAGATATTAAGTTTTGATTATTTTTAACTGGCTTTTTCATTACTACATTATATATTCCACTGGGTTCTCCGTTAGACATCATAAATCCGGAAGGACCTTTCACAATTTCTACTCTTTCTACAAAACTCATATCTTCTGTTAACGGTCCCCAGGTGGATGTTACATTCATGCCATCTCTAAAGGCAGAAGCTCTTGAACCTCTCATATTTATTCGTACATAGGTATCTCCCCAGTGTTCCAAGCGGGTAACACCACTAATATTTTTGATAAGTCCGTCACTCATGCTTGTAATAAGCTGATCTTTTATAATAGCTGAATTAACAATCTGTATATTCTGAGGGATTTCTAAAATGGGTTCATCTAAGCGTAAAGAACCGGATATATTTTTTGAATTATATTTTTCTTGATTATTTCTGATGATTATTGAGTCAAGATGGTTTTCCTTGAAAATTTTCGAAGTTTTTAAAGAATCCGAATTTTCAGTTGTCAGGGAATTTTGTGTTGTATCAACCTGAGATAGTACAACATTACAACATGTAATAAAAAGAACGATAAATATATAAAGTTTCATATTATATTTTATACAAATATATTTATTTAGTCTAAATAAATATAATATTTTATTTACTTATCTTAATTTTTAAATTGTTTTACAAATGAGAGAGTTATATGGTTGCTGTATGAAGCCATTTAAATGAAAGGTCTTCTTGATTTATAATCCATTTTGAAATTATAATGTAAAGTGTATTTTTGCCTAAAAATTAATGAAATGAAAATCATCAGAATGTTATTTATTTTATGTTCGGGTATCGCGTTTTCTCAAAACTATATGCCTATTGATACAGCGGACAAAAATAAACGAGAGGAAGCAGCCTCTTTATTTAGTGAATCAGGAAAAAAGTTTATTGAATCTTTAAAGAAAGAGTATTCGGGAAAGGAACTCAAGTTGCTGGTTAAGGAATTTGAAGAATTTAATAAAGAATTTAAAGAGGAAATTAAGGAAGGAAATTTTTGTTATGATTCGCGTTTTACGGATTATGCAGCTAAAATACTAGAGAAATTGAGAGTAAATAATTCCTCTATTCCACAAAACTTAAACTTATTAATATCTAAGGATCCTAGTTTAAATGCTTTCTGCCTTCCCGATGGAACTTTTGTTTTAAATATGGGATTATTTTATTGGATGGATAACGAAGATCAGATTGCTTCTGTTCTTTCTCATGAACTAAGCCATAATATGCTCAACCACTCTTTACGCAAACAGGTGGGAATTGTCAGGGAACGTTTATCTTCAACGAATAAAGAGAAAATAAAGGAGATAAAAAAGCAAAAATATAATCGTTCACAAGCAGCTTTGGATTTGTATAAAAACAGATTATATGCTGCCGGGGAATCCAGTAAAAAAGATGAATATCAGGCAGATTCTCTGGGCTATGTGTTAATGAAAAAATCTCCGTATAACGAAGGTGCCTTTTTAGGAGCGCTTGAATTGATGGCAAAATACGATAGTATACGTCCTAAAGGATTAGAAGATGAAATATATAAAAAGGTATTTAATTTACCCAATCAACTTTTTAAAGATGAATGGTTAAAAAAGGAGGATTTTTCGCAATATGATTATTCTTTGTATAAAGAAAAAATAAATAAGGATTCCGTTTCTACTCATCCGGAAATAGAATTCAGGATTGCCAGGCTTAAATCTGAATTTAGTGAACTTAACTCTGATTTTAAGAAATCTACGCCTAACGAAGAGTTTAAAGAACTGGAGAAAATTGCGGGTTACGAAAGAGTTCCGTCCTTGTATTTTTTTGAACAATATGGTGTAGGTATATATTTATGCTTGTATCAACTTCAGAATAATCCTGAAGATACTTATTATACAGAATGGCTGGGAAAATGTTTTGAAAAAATTTATGAAGGAAGGAAAAATTATAAACTTAACCGTTATCTGGCAAAGATAAATCCTAAAAATCAGTCTGAAAGTTATCAGCAATTTCTCAATTTTATGTGGAATTTATCATTGGATGAAATAAAGAATATTTCAGATTATTATAATAAAAAAGCACCTCAGTAGAGGTGCTTTTTTATATTTGCTATTAGTTAAGCTTTTCCAGACGAATTTGATTATATTTATCGTTCTCGTTATATTCTCTTAATATAATATATCCTTCTTTGGCTTTCATCGGGTATATTATATATTTATCTTCTTCTGAATAAATCGGAATAGTTTCTTTTTTTAATTCATTATCAGATATGGTATTAACCCCCAGTATCCATTTTCTTTCATTACTTGAAAATCTTGTATAGAAAAACACAGCTTCTTTTCCGTTTTTGGTATATTGAGAAAACATGTAACCATCGCTATCATTATAATATGAAATTCCTTTTTGTATAATTTCAGTTTTTATCAGATTAAAATCTTTATCCATAAAAAATAACACAAAATCACTGATTTGATTTTGCTTTTTGTTAACTAACTCTGTAAGAATGCAAATTCTACCATCGTTAAAAACAAAAAATTTCAAGGTTCTTATTCTGAGATTTTTTTTAAACCTCCCATTAGCTGTTATTTTAATTTTATTATTAAAATCTTCCCACACAACATATTTTTTAGATATTTCTTTTCCTGTTGAATCTAATACTATTTTATAAAATCCCAGATTTTTTTCCAAATCGAAATATGTGCCTTTCTTATAGTTAGAATAATTTCCAAAAATTATAAGCTGGTTATTTAATTCTTTTAAATTTTTAGTATGATTAAATTGCCTTACATCCTTTTCAAGAAGATACTCATATTTTTTATCTCCGGTTTTTTGATCTAATGTAACAATTTTACAATCTAGTTTAGTTAATCCTTCACTGTTAGACTCTACTATATATAAGTTGTCAGAGGTATTGTGAATTATAGAAGCTGTAATATAATTTTGTCTAGTTGCAATAGGATTGTAGGTATAATTCCATACTAATTGATTATCCGTATTATAAAATTTAATGAATTTAGTTTTGTAAAAATGAAAGTTATTATAATTGTGCTCTAAAATATAGTAACCGTTAGTACTTGCTTTAGCTAAGCTAACTCCTGCTTTTGAAACAGGATTTAAAGATTTTTTATATTCTTCTAAATTATCTGGTATTACTTTTATTTGCTCATCTATATAATAATATTCTGGGCTTACAATATTTTTAGAAATCGATATTTTTCTAAATGAAAAAAGAGCAAAAGATATAAAGAATGTATCATGATGTTTTAAGTTGATAAGCAGCTCATCATTATTAACTAATGTACAGTTTGTAATATATCTGACAAATCTATTAAGATATTTTTTTGTTGTAAAAATGTTATTTGATAACTTATTTAAATTTTTATCTAATAAAACGTATTCAAACTGAATATGATCTTTATCAACGGAACCTTGGTTATAAAAATAGATATAACCGTAAACTTGCTCATTAGAATCGTAAATAATAAAATTTGAATCTAGGTATCCGTTAGCCATTTTAGATAAATCCTGAGTTTGAGATTGAATAAAATGAGTAACTAATATAAATATAGTGGCAAAAAATGTGTTTTTCATATGTGTATGTAATAAATTGTTTTTATGATTAAGAATTAATATAATTTTAATTAAGTTTTTCCAGACGAATTTGGTTATACTTTTCTTTTTCGTTGTACTCTCTTAATATAATATATCCTTCCTTAGCCTGCATAGGAATTATTTCATAATTATCTTTTTCAGAATGCAGTGGTATTATTTCTTCTTTCAATTCTCCATTTGAAATCTTATATATGTTTAAATACCATTTTTTTTCTGATTTTATATAGTTTTTAATGAAGAAGAAAGCCTCGGTTTTATCCTTTATATATTGAGAAAATAGAAAAGTATTATAAACATTAAAACCCTTTACTAAATCTACTTTTATTGTATTAATATTCTTTAATTTAAAATCTTTATCCATGGATATTAATACAAAGTCAGAATTTAGAGTTTCTTTTTCTGTACTTGAGAGGATTATGTCTCCAATTCCGATTATTGGTATCAAAACACCATTTTTATAAGGACGGTATTTTTGAACTAGAAATGAAATTGAGCCATCTTTGAAAATAAAGTGAGTCACTGGTGTTAAAATAAATTTTTTATCTACAATTCCGTTTTTTTCAATATCCAATGATCCTTGCAATTCTTCCCATAGTATGTAATTTTTAGATATTTCATTACCTAAAGAATCTAAAACAATTTTATAATATCCTAAATTATCTAAATCTATTGATTCGAAAAAATTAAATTTCTTATTTTTTTTATACTTTGAATATACTCCTGTTATGTATATATGATTGTTTATTTTATCAAAATTATTTTCAAAATTATACTCGCTCTGAGAATTTTCAATAACGTATTCGTTTTTTTTATTCCCGGTCATTATATCTAAAACTGATATTTTATGTTCTTCAGGGACTTCATTAATATATTTCTTTTCTAACATATATAAATAATGCTCAGTAGAAAATCTAACATAAGATTTATTATAGTTCTGTTTGGAAGCATTGGAATTATATTCATAAATCCATAGTTGTTCGTTTTTATCATTAAAAAATTTTAGATAGGTTTCAGAGCCAACGTCTTCAAATATGTCATCTTTTATGGAGTAGCTGTTTAATTTAGGAAAATATTGAATGTAGCAGGGTTTATTCTCTTTTGTGAAACTTTTTTTATATTCAGAAAAACTCTCAGGGATTTCTTTTAATTGCTCATTGATACAATAATATTTGGGACTAATTTTATTAGTAGATAAAGATATTTCGAAATTAGTCCGAAAAAAATGATAGATACCATTTTCTTTACCAGAATAAATAATCGATATCTCTAATTCGTCGGGATCGCTAATGCCGCATATGAAACGCGTCTTCATGTTTTCGAAATATTTCTTGGAAGTAAAAGTATTGGTAGATAATTTATTGAAATTTTTATCAAAAAGTATATATTCAATTTGAAGTGTTTCTTTATCAATTAAACCCTGATCAAAAAAATAAATATAACCGTATAGTTCATTTTTATTATAGATTCTGTTATAATCAATAAATTCTCCTGATGATATTTTAGCCAAATCTACTAGCTGAGAATAAAAAAAGTTAGTTATTAACAAAAAAAAAGTTACAAAAAGCGTATTTTTCATATATCTATGTGTAATAAATAATATTTCTAAAAGTGGGTGAAATAAAGGTGGAGTAACTTAAATTGTGACTCGTAAAATGTTTTTATAAAGAGAAAAGAATCAAGATCAAGCAAATGATTCATTAAAAGTGAGTTTATTACAGGCATTTTAAAAATAGTTAGTAATTATTAAAAGTGGCAAAAATAATAAAAATTAACATAAACTTAATTTACCTTTATATATTTTTGTTTTCAGGTAAAAAAAACAATATAAATAAAGCGGATAAATTTTATCCGCTTGAGGCTTAATTAACTTTCTAAATTAATGTCTGAGATGAGTAGTATTAAAATTAAATTATGGTTATGCGGATTTTTCCAAAATTTCTTCTTTTATCGTCTGAAAAAGTTTCTCCTTATTAGAAATAGGAATGTTATTTTCTTTGATGAAGTAGGTATAAGATATCATAGCTTTTCTCATTTCCATTTTTATGTTTTCCTTGTCTAGACTTTTATTTCCTGTAAGGTGTAAAAGATAAAAAAGGGCTCTCTTTAGTATTTTTTCAGCCTTGTCTTTTTTATTTATTTCTTTGTACGTATTAGCCAGATTATTACAGGAGATAATATAAATCTGCACAAATGGTATTTTTAGTTTATTGCACAGTTCAATATGGTTATTTAAAACTTCAGATCTATAAAGAGCTTCTTCATAACCGTGCAAAGCACGTTCAAACTTTGAGTTGTTAAAAAGTTCGTTGGAATAAAACGTTAATTTTTTCCAGTGATTTTCAATGTGATGCATGCAAGTGTCGCTCATATTATTTTAAATTTTGATTAGCAAAATCCCAGTTTACAATTTCCCAAAATCCATCAATAAATTTGGGTCTTGCATTACGATAATCTATATAGTAAGCATGCTCCCATACATCCAAAGCTATTAATGGTTTTTTTCCAAAAATAAGAGGATTATCGGCATTTTTTAATGGCAGGATTTCTAATTTTTTGTTATTATTTAAAGCCAGCCAGGTCCATCCACAGCCGAAAAGTTTACTTGATATGGTGGTGAAATTATTTTTAAAACTTTCAAAGCTTCCGAAATCACGGTTAATTAAGGCAGCAATTTCATTTTTGGGTGTCTTCCCCCCATGGGGGGAAAGACAGTTCCAAAAAAATGTGTGATTCCAATGCTGGGCCGCATTATTAAAGAGTCCTTCATTATGTGTTTCAAAACCGGTTTTAATCATTTCTTCAATAGATAAATTGTTAAATTTACTGTCTGAAACAATATTCATAAGATTGTTTACATAGGCTGCATGATGCTTTCCGTAATGATAATCTAAGGTTTCCTCTGTAATTACAGGTGCTAGTGCATGTCTGTCATAAGGTAACGGAGGAAGTATTTTTGTGATATGCATTATCTTAAGTTTTCTTGTTTGTACTATTTTTAATTATTACAAATGTAATAAAAAATTAGATTAATCTAACAAATATGTTTTATTTGTATTTAAATTATTCGTTTTAAGATGTTTAATATTTGTTTAATGAGTTGGGAGGAAATAAAAAACCTCCGGTTATAAAATATTTACCAGAGGTTTAAGTATTAAATGATTATTGTATTAAAACAAATATTACCAGTCAAAGGATATATTAATAAAAAAATTACGTCCTTTTCTTAAAATATTATTCCAATCTGAATATGTTGTGTATTTTTTATCCAAAAGGTTTTCAACTCCTATCTTACTCACTAATTTATAAGAACCAAAGAGAAAAGAATAGCCTGTTGAAAAGTTATATATAATAAAATCAGAGAATTTCTGATTACCAAAATCCGGATCATAATTCTTTTGCCTTCCCGATCCTTTAAATGAAAATTCACCGGTAAATCGGTTTTTATTGAAAAGAATGGAAGATGTGTAAGAAAACGGAGCAATGAGCGGTAAAGAAGTGCCTTTATCATCCCTGCCTTTTTGGTAAGAAAACCTGCTGCTCCATTTCCAACGATTACATATTGTATAATTTAACTGTAAATATGTAGTAAAGATAGATGCATACTTTAAAGAATTATAGATTTTTACACCTTTGGCACCCAGAGTCATTGGTGATAGTTCCTCATTTTTTTTACCTGTAATATAATCATTAAAATAAAAATAGGATGATCCTGTTTCCAGTTTTAATGACTTTATCTTCCCATGCATAATAAAACTACCTTCCCATGATTTTTCATTCTTTAAAGTCGGGTTTCCTATATAATCAAAATTATCAAAATTGTTAAAAAGGTAAAATCCATAGGCTTCGGAAACTGAAGGCGTTCTTTCACCATAACCGCCTCCTAAAGAAATATGAAAATCATTTGCCGTATACTCATAAAAAGCTGTTGCTTTTAAAAATATTCGATGATTAAATTGAGCAGTTTGAGGAAAAAAAATCTGTATACTTTTTAAACCAATTTCTTCATTTATACCATCTTTTTGATACCCCCATCTTGTAGAAATTGAAAATGAATTTAAGGCATCTAAAGTATAACGATCTTCAAGAAAAAAAGAAGTGTTAAATGTGCGAATATCCGGCCATGTATACATAAACATAGGAGAAGCATCAGAATTTTTAGGGTACATCGTCATTTCCGCCTGGGAATGATTATAGAAACCGTCCCAGTGGGCAATAAAAGAATGACTTGAAGTTTTACCTTTTACTGTTGAATAAAACCCCAGAGTATTGCTTCGCCCTGGCATATCCATGTGGACGGGATTATTGGGACGGTGAGTATCATCCATAATATGAGTTATAGAATTAAAATAAATTTTAGACTCCCATGAATCTAATAGATAGGAAATATTTTCTTTTCTGTAACTCAAAGAGCCTATCCAGGCTTCTGCTTTCTTTACATCCATGGTAAGTGCCGGATAGCCGACATGGGTAGCCTTATCTAAAATAAATGTACTTTCCAGAAACTGAGATTTGGATATGCGGTAGCCTAAATGAGTGTAAAGGTTAGTTTTTTCAAATTGTGAAAAGTATATTTCTTTTTGACCTCCGGATTTGTAATTTTCACTTTTTCTGTGAAATAAGCCGGAAGAAAAATAGAATTTTTTGTTAGAGTGAGAGATGTCTATTCCATTGATGAAATAATTACCATTCGTTTCATAGCCGGTGTACAGGCTTTTACTCCATTTTTTTTGTAAAAATCCGGTTTTTTTTAAGTTCATGGTAATGTTGCCGCCAATCGAATTACTTCCATGTATCCCACCCTGCAAGCCTGAGCTAACTTGTATGTTTTTAAGATTGGAAATTTCTACGTAGGAAGTTACAGGGTCCATTTTATCGGTACACGCATTAAATAATTTCATTCCATCCAACGTAAGAGAAATCCTTTCAGAAGTCATTCCGTTTAAAGAGGGTTCCCAGCCATAATTACCTCTACGAATTAAATCAATTTTTCCTGAAGTTTCCATATATTCATCCATGGTAGCAAGAGGCTTGGATTCAGATGAAATATCCGGCTTTTTAGTTCCCAGAATAATAATATTTTCTATAGTTATATTCTTTAAACTATCTGCAATTTGTGTATAAAAAAAGTGAAAATATAATAAACATAAAAAAGTTAGAATTTTTTTCATCTTTTATAATTCTGTTTCCCAAAAAATGCTGCTAGAACTGTTGGTTTCGGTAATAGATTCACCTTTAATAGCTTGTCCTGACGCATCTAATACCTGTAAATTGATTTTCCAGTATCCGGTCATTGTAAAAGAAATTTTACCCTTGTAAAAACCGGAAAGTTCTGAATTAATTAAATCTGAGTTATTGGGAGAACCATGATTTCCCATTTCAGGCATTCTGGGATCAATTATTATTTTATAATTATTTACAGGGGTAAAAGTGAACATATTTTCCATTTTGTATAAATAGGCAGTCAACTCATTACTACCAATTGTTGGAGATATCGGCGAAACCCAAGCTAATAAATATTTGTTGTTGTCGGTACCTGTAAAATTCTGTATTACCTTGTTGGGGGAGTTTAAAACCGTGAGTTTAATTGAAGTCTTAAAATTCTGATTTTTTATTTTATAATCAAGTTCAAGTTCCCAGTATTCGGAATCGTTATTAGCCATTTGAAATAAAATGAAACCTTTGTATAAAGTGGGTTCGTTACTTAAATGTACGATGCTTTCATATGGGCAAGAATGGCTTTTGTTAGTCATACGCATCAAAGGTTTCCAGGATATTGAAGCTCCGGATATAAACTCGCCATTGGTTTTGTTTTGAATGCGAAGAAAAATTTCATTATAACCCGTAATTATCTTTCCGGTTTTGCTATATAAAGTTATGATGTGATTTTCATTGGCTTCTTCCTGAATTTTAATTAATCCGGAAAGGACGGAATTACCTGAATCAGAAGAAGAATCCTCATTTTTACAAGAGATAGTAATGAGTAAAAAAAAGATAGATAATGATAAGCTAAGAAAATTTAAAATTGATACGTTTTTCATATTCTAATAAATTAAATGATTATCCCAGGGCTTAATATGCTATTAGCCTGATTAAAAAAAGTTATTATTGATAAACAAGATTATACTTCCGCTTATAATAAATTGAAACAGAAGAAAAAAAAGTATAAGTTTATCGGGATAAAACGGGAGGTTTAAAAATAGAGGTTTGATAAATTATAGAATATAAATCTATATAATGATAAAAATTTGTAACAGGAGAGATTTGAATTTTATTTATAGAAAAATCCAATTTGTCTATTATAATAAAAACGTCTACAAATTTTATAGAATTGCTTGTTGTATTTTCTTGACTATCCTGAGCCGCTTTGTCAGCTATTTCTTTTGCTAACTGACATTTTCCGTTACAATGGGTTTCCGGTTTGTTTTTGTTAATACATAATACAGTAGAAAAATACTTGTAGTTAAGACCATAATCCAACAAAGGGATTAATGGCCTGAAGAATGTTAGAAATATCAACAAAATAAGACCAAACTTCATAAGACAAATATATAAGTAAACCAGATAAAAACAAATTAAAAAATCAATAAAGTTTGCTTAAGTCCGTTTAATGACATTTTCCAAAGAAAATTAAAAAATGATTTATCCTGACTTCTTTTAGTTTCTTTGATTTCCAGCGTTTTTAAAGAATCTTTAGTGTCGTTGATAATTAATAAATTAGCTAAGCTGGACATTAATTTTTTTTCTTTAAGACCATTTTTATTAAATAAAGTAACATGTAAATCTTTATAATTTATTCCAAAAGTTCCATTACCTATCTCATTATTTCCATAAAAATCAAAAGAAACTTTTTTAAAAATACCCTCGGCAGAAGCATGCAAGTAAGGTTTAATAAATGGGTTAACCTGTTCTGCCGGCAAATCGTTTATATATCCTTTTACTCTAAATTTATTTTCCGGATCTGATATATTAAAAGTCCATTCCGCATTAAAAATTGCCCGCTCCATAAAATTACTTTTGAAAGTGACAAGAACATCATTAGGTATAGTATTAGGATATCCGTTATTTAAATTATGAATCACAGCGTTTATATTTGAAAAATTTATTTTACCTGTTCCTTTATTCAGTGATTCTTCCTCATAGTTAATAGTTGAATTTAACAGAGATATTTGATCAATTTTAACTTTATGACTTAATCTTCTCAGCTTTTCACTAAAAAAAGGTTTGTATACCGCTTTGTATATGCTGTCAGGTATATCATATTGATGAATGGTAAGAGAAAGTTTATCTAAAGGTATTTCAGGAACTGTGATAAAAAATTTATTGTTTGTAAGTTTAGCTGATAAATTAATAATTTTCGTTTCAGGAAGAAACAAAGAATACGCATCTATACCATTCTTTTTCATGTAATTTGTTTTAGAAGGATCAGGTAAGATGGTAAGATTGTTCATTGAAAATGTGTGATTGGATAAATATATATATTTGATTTTTGAAATATGAAAACCCGAACTAAAGGTTAAATTATTGCCACGTAAACTAAAATTTGAAAAAACAATTGGTAAATCAGTAACCTCTCGATTAGATGGGGTAAATTGGATCTGCTTAATAATTAAATCAAAATCTTGAATAGAAGATAAACTTTTTTTTGAATCAAAATTAAAAAGTTCCGCTGAAGAATTTATGATGCTCAATTTATCTACGTTAATCAGCCATTTTTTTGAATTGAGATTGATGCTATTAATTGCATTATGAGCTGTTTTATTTTGATATATATCAGCCTTCATTTGATTAATTTTTATATCAGGAATATCAATAAAATACTGATTTTTCTTATTACCCCATTGAATGTTATTGATATTTAAAGAGTTGATTTTTATATAAAATAAATTTTTAATGATCTTATTTTTGTTTGAAAGTTTAGGAAATAACTCAACTTTGGAGGTAACGAGATTATGATCAGAAAAACCTATATGTTCTGCTCTAATGCTATGACTTTGCAAGTCAGATAAAAAAACTGTATCAGCTGAAATGTTGTAACTTGCAAAACTTAAAGGAGGGATTTTTTTATTTTCAGGGATTAAAGTATTTATTTTTAATTGGTTAATAT
The DNA here is from genome assembly GCF_004014855.1 of Apibacter raozihei. NCBI lineage: Bacteria > Pseudomonadati > Bacteroidota > Flavobacteriia > Flavobacteriales > Weeksellaceae > Apibacter > Apibacter raozihei. The sequence continues at coordinate 319,519 of NZ_CP034930.1, read as the reverse complement.
TCAAATTTAAGTTTTTAACCTGCAAAATATTTTGATTATTTCTATCATAATAATCAAAATTGGTAGAAGCTAAGGTAAATTTGTTAATTAAAAGTAAATCATTAAAAAAATAACCCACTCTGGAATTTTCTGTAAAAGCAAGATTATTGTTTTCTTTAATAATCACATAAGTATTAAATAATTTAACAAGGTCAATCGTGATTTTTTCGTTTGTACGATTGTTGATATTGCTTAATAAAATGTTTATATTTTTACTTTTAACATGATTATTCAGGTTGAGAATCGATCGGGTAATGAGAATAGTGTCAATATTTAAGTTAAAAGGTAAAATTCTTTCGGTTTCATAGTTACTAGTATTTGTCCGTTGAATATTCTTTTTTGTGCTTATTAAAATCTGGCTTGAATCTACTTCAATTTTTGATGTTTTTACAAATAATCCACCACGGTTATAACCCCAATCAAAATCTTTGATTTTAGCTGAAGGAACTTTTATATTTAATGATGTTTTCTCTGTATTTACATTTTTATCAATTCCTTGCGATGTGCTGTCGGAATATACATAAATTTTTTTAGCGAAAAGATTATCATTTTCTAAAACAAATTTTTTTAGCGATAAAATATGAGATTTGTTAATTTTATAAAATATTTTTTCAGCATTTATTTGAGCATTTTTGTAAGTAACAGGAATTCTTTTTTCTTTATTAACCATATCCCAGACCACTCCGTTTAAATGTATATTCAGATTTTCAAATGAGGCAATATTACTATGATCATTGCTAGTAACCGATTTGAATTTTCCTTCTTTGATATGCAGGTTATTTATTTGTATAGATTTACCAAGACGATAGGACTTAAAACTTTTCAGATCAGTATCAGTACCAGATGGCTGGATACAAAGTATCTCAGGTTTAGTAATTTCAATATAATCAGCAATAAGATCTTTTCTGCTCAAAAAAGTAAAAAAATGTACCCCATGAATTAGGATTTTTTTAATTTGAATATGATATGCTTCATTTTTTTTAGTTTTAGGGGAAATGGCTATACCGTCAATGGTTATTTGTCGAGACCATAAAGAATAAGAAACTTGTTCATAATTGAAGTTATAAGGAGTATCATTTTTCTCTTTTATAAACATAGGAAGACTCTTATTGATCCACATCTTTAACCCCATTTGAATGAACAGGCATATAAGGAGAGTAGTTATTCCCCAGATTGAAAATTTTTTCCAGTTCATATTCTTTTATTTCTATCAAAAATATCAAAAAAATATAAAATAAATATATTTTTTTTTGTTTATGTTAGTATATGTGAATCGTTTTATTAGTATACAGAGGCTAATTTTGTGTTATTTGTATGTCAAAAAAAAGAAACTTATTTAGTATAAATTTTATAATTTTATGAATTTAAACCTAAGATATTATAAATGGAAAAGACTAAATTAAAGTCACATTACAATAACTTGTTAGATAGTCTGAAGAAGCTTGAAACAATAGATATAAATGAAAAATTAGATCATCTTTTATATAAAGATGATTATAAAAATAAAGAAAATTGGTTGCTGGGATTAGCAATTTGTGATTATGGTTTAAGTAACAATAGTCTTGTTGATAAAACTAAAGCTTTATACATAAGACTTTTCAAGCGAAACTGGAATCTTTATTATTCCTCTTTCCTAGATCAGGAAGATTATGAGTTCTGGTTTAAATTATGCGAAAGAATAAATGATGGGTTTTTAGATATTAATTATCATAAAGCATATGTTGAAAGAGATTATATATTAGAGAATGCACGAAGACCATTTCGTAACAGGAGTAAAAGTAGAGAATATTTATTAAAGGGAATTGAATTAGGAGATGCAGCTTGCAGGGCTGTTTATGGGTATAATCTTTTCTTTGGAGCAAGAGGTGAGATAGAAAACAAAGAAGAAGGTCTTAAACTTATTCAGGAGGCGAAGGAATTAGGTTACGATCAGGCGGAAAACTGCCTTTTAAATATTGTTTTTTATACAGAAGAAGATAATACATATGTATTAGAAAAAATAAAAGAACAAATTGAAAGCAAAGAAAAGGAATCTGAAAAGCCCTATCATTTATTAGCAGAGTACTACTTATATAGAGAACAAAATATTGAACAAGCACTTGAAGTTTTACATAAAGGTATTGAAGTAAATAACCCGTATTCAAAATATATTTTTGGAATTAATATATTAAATGAAAGGCTACAGGGATATACGGTTGAACAAGGTATTTGTTTGCTAGAAGAAGCATACGAATACGGAATAATATATGCTGCAAACTGGTTAGGTAGGTACTATTATTACATACAGGCAGAAAATCATTCCTTAGAAAAATCTATTCAATGGCATGAAAGAGCTAAACTATATTATTTTGAAGACTCATTAGTCGAACTGTCACTCATTTATTTATACGAGGAAGAAGTTCAAGACGTAGAAAAAGGAAAAATATATCTGAATTGGGCTGTGCAGGAAGGTAATGCAAGAGCTATGTCTGAAAAAGCACATTGGTTATTAAACAATGAAAATTCAGATCCGAAAGAAGTGCAAAGTTTATTAGAAGATGCAATGGAATTGGGAGATTCATATGCTCCCTACCGGTTAGGCCGTTTATACGAAACCGGATATTTTGGAGAACCGGATTATTATAAAGCATTTGAATTGGTTAAAATTGCTGCCGAACGCGGACATGTTTACGGTTTGGAAATGATGGGGCATTACTACAGGGTAGGTATAACATCGCAGGAAGAAAGCGATCCTGAAAAAGCAATTGAATATTTAAACAAAGCAATAGAAATGGGTTCTGAGTATGCGCAAGTTGAAATGGCTTTTTGTTATGAAGCAGGTTTTGGTGTTGAAAAAAATTATGTGCAGGCTTACGATTTGTTCGAAAGAGCTGCTGTAAACGGTTACATATATGCTTATAATAAGTTGGGGTATTATGAAGAAGACGGATTAATTGGAGAAAAAAATCCTCAAAAAGCATTTGAATATTTTCAAAAAGCAGCAGAAGGAGAAAATGTTGAAGGCTATTACAATTTAGGTAGAGCTTATAAATATACGATAGGGATTCCGGAAAACCCGGAATTAGCCTTGGAAAATTACCGTAAAGCAGCAGAATTTAAATATGGTGAAGCCTGTATTGAATTAGCATTATCATATGAGGATGAATATGGAGGATTGTCTTTTGATGAGTCTAAAATAATGAGCTATATGCTAGTAGCTGCGGAGCAGGGGTATCCTTTTGCACAATATAAAGTAGGTTGTTATTACTATTATGGTCTTATAGAAAATAATAGAGAAAAAGCATTAGAATGGTTAAGCATATCTTGTCAAAGCGGATATCCTTATGCAGCTTTATTTTTAGGAGATTATTATTTATATGATGCAGAAACGGATAATAATAAAGCATTTGAATACTATTGCATTGCGGAAGAAAACGGAATAGTATCAGAAGGATTAGGAGTTTGCTATGAATATGGAATTGGAGTTGATGAAAATAGTCAGGAAGCATTCCGTTGGTATAAATTTGCAGCAGAAAAGGGGAGTATAGGTTCAAAATACAGACTAGGACTAGCCTATAAATATGGGATGGGAACAGAAGAAAATCTTGCAGAATCATTCGTGTGGTTTCAGGATGCAGCACAAGAAGGGAACTTTCATGCACAATATCATGCAGCAATGATGTTACTGAAAGGGGAAGGAGTAGAGCAGGATTTAAATAAAGCTATTACTCTTTTGTTGGAGATAGCGGAAAAAGGACATATCGAAGCTCAGTTCGAGCTGGGTAATTGTTATCTTATAGGAAAAGGAGTGGAAGAAGACGAAGTACAGGCAATGGCATGGTATCAAAAAGCTGCGGAAAACGGACATGAACAGTCACTTAAAATCACAGGTAAAAGAGAAAGAAGAAGAAGGTGAATTTTTTAAAAAATTGTTTTAAATTGATGAAATATTACTAATATTGAATAATATTTCCAAAAAATGATTAAAAAACAAACTGTGAATTAATTATAATAAATTATTCGTATAAAATATTAGATAGTAATAATAATAAGTTACACTATTTCATAGTAGTGTAAAATAATAGGTTCTATACATTAAATTAAGGGCTTAGGTCATCAGATTTCTAATATATTTTAGCGTATTATTAAATGCAGGAGAAGTTTAAGTGTAAAAAAAGTATGAAATTATATTTTAATTGATGTTTCGTACGATATTGAAATTTTCGGAATAGCACTTCAATTTAAGTTGTGCAGTAATATTGTTGAACAAATAAAAAACAACAAGCTTACTTGAAAGTGTATAAATAGTAGTAAGATGATCAAGGAATTTATAATTAGAGTTAAAAGAAATGGAACAGGAAAATAAATATCTCTTTCAGGTTAACCTGAAAGGGATGATAGAATTATTGTCAGAACATATATATAGCGCACCCAATGTTTTCATCAGAGAATTATTACAAAATGGCATTGATGCCATTACAGCCAGAAAAGGTATTGATGAAATAGAAGGAGAAATAAACATATACTTAAAAAAAAATAAAGAAGAACTGTTATTTATTTTTGAAGATAATGGAATAGGACTTTCGGAAGAAGAAGTTCACCAATTCCTGTCAGTAATAGGCCAGAGTTCAAAAAGAGGAGAATTGGATGAAAAAGATTACATAGGGAAATTCGGAATAGGAATGCTTTCCTGTTTAGTAGTCAGTGATGAAATTGTAGTTGAGACTCAATCATTATTGAAAAAAGAAGGTGTATGCTGGAGAGGAAAAGCCGATGGTACATACACTGTAGAAACCATTCCTAATAATCCGAGAGTTGGAACAAGAGTTATTCTTATACCAAAAAAAGAATGGAAGGTTCTTTTTCGGGAAGAAGAAATTAAAAAAAACATCCTTTATTTCGGAGATGCCCTACCGGTTAAAATAAACTTTATAACACATCAGAAATCTGAAGTTTTAATAGACAAAGAACCGGTTTGGTTAAATACACAAAGCACAAGAGAGGAGTTGCTCGAATATGGAAAAAAAATATTTAATATTAATTTCCTTGACTCCTTTAAATTGCATTCCGAAACAGGAGAAATCAAAGGAGTTGCTTACATAATGCCCCATAAAGTACAGTTTATAGGAAATACCAAACAAAACAAAATATATTTAAAAAGAATGTTTTTGTGTGAAGATGGAAAAGGATTACTTCCGGAATGGTCCACTTTCGTACGTTGCATAATTAATACAGAAAGTTTGCGTCCTACAGCCTCAAGGGAAGCATTGATGAATGATGAGCAAATGGTAAAAGCGAAAAAGGAATTGACCTATTGTTTTAAAGACTATCTTAAGTATCTGACCGTTTCAGATACCTTTACATTAAATCAGATTATAAAAATTCATCATCTATATATAAAAGCGCTTGCAGTTGAAGACACAGAACTTTTAAAAATGTTTATAGATTACATTCCTTTTGAAACCAATAAAGGAATGATGAATTTTTTATCTCTCAGAACCTATAATGATGTAATACATTATACACCTTCTATAGATGACTTCAGGCAGATCAGAAGAATTGCCGGTTCACAAGGTAAAACTGTAATAAATTCGGCCTATAGTTTTGAAACCGAATTAATAAGTAAAATGAGAATTGTAATTCCTGAGATTAGATTCAAGAAAATAACCCCGCAGGATATACTAAATAATTTTGGAGAAGTTAATGTAGAAGAAAATCAGACCTATGCTAAATTTGAAGAGAAAGTAAACAAAATACTTAATGATTTTTATTGTAAATCACAGATAAAAGAATTCAGTCCGGTTGATACACCCGCAATTTACGTAGCAAATGATGAAGCTATGAATAATAAAAACATTCAAAACTTATCCAAATCTTCCAATCCCTTTGCATCCACTTTGCACAATTTTATAAAAAAAGAAGACGAAAATATTCCAACACTTTGTTTTAATAAAGATAATGAAATAGTACAAAAACTTTTTCAGATAGAAGATTCCTTTATGTTTGAGTCCATAGTCAACATAATGTATGTTCAGTCTCTAATGTTAGGAGGATATCCAATAAATAAAAAAGAAATGGAAGTCTTCAACACTTCGTTATATCAACTTATTATTTTAGGAATGAATGATTTTATGCCTAATTTAAACAATTAAAAAATTTAAATACCTCATATAGGGATTTTATCCGATTAGTTTTGGAATTAAAATATTGATTATAAAAAATAAATGCTTCTTATACAGAAAGAAGCAAAGAAAAATTCAATTTTATATCTTATAAAAAACCTCTAATATCATTTCTTAAATTGAATTGGAGGTTTTTTTAGGTACAACAAGATACCTATTGGATAAATAATTTGTGTAACAATTTTTTCATTGTACATAATCTGGATTGGTATACTTTGATATAACAATTTTAAATTACTATTTGCTTTAACTTAATCGGTTGTATTTAAAATAGATAATATAGCTATGTATTGGCTTATATCGTATGGTTTGTATAATGAATGAGTTTTATTTATCGTAATATTTTATTAATTATATATTAATTATAATGTAATACACTTTTTGTGGAAATAAATGACATTTGCACAAAAAAATGAAAAAACTACTACTGATTTTATCACTTTTCATTTGTTTTACTTCACTTGAAGCACAGGAAATAAGTGGTGTCATTGAAAATAAAAGTTCAGAACCTCTCTCCGAAGTAGAAATTTTAAATACAAGAACCAATGAAATTATTTATTCAAAAGAAGACGGAACTTTCTTTATAAAAGCTATTAAGCAGGATACACTCAATTTCACTCGTGATTTTTATCAACCATCGAAGTTAGTGATTGGCGATAATCAAACAATTAAAGTAATACTTGAAGATGAGATCGAAAAAAAGTTGGATGAAGTCGTAATAACAGCTTTAGGAATTAAAAAAGAAAAAAAATCATTAGGTTATTCGGTTCAGGAAGTAAAAGGAGAAGTATTTGAAAAAGTTAAAGAACCTAATTTTGTAAACTCACTAACAGGACGTGTTTCAGGATTGAACATTAAGAATAGTACAGATCTGTTTCAGGATCCGGGAATAACCCTAAGAGGAGCAAAGCCTTTAATTGTAATTGATGGAATTCCTGACAGAACAGCAGATTTATGGAAGATAAATGCAGATGATATTGATAATATCAGTGTTTTAAAAGGAGCTACAGCTTCAGCGTTATATGGTTCTGTTGGTAAAGATGGTGCAATAATGATTACCACAAAAAAAGGGAAAAAAGGTAAAATTACCATTTCAATTAATAATAGCACAATGTTTCAAACCTCCTTCATACGAATTCCAAAAGTTCAAACGGTATATGGTGCGGGAAATAATGGTAAATATGCTTACATTAACGGACAGGGTTCCGGAAGCGAAGGAGGAGGTTGGATATGGGGACCAAAATTAGATCAAAAAGATCCTTCCACTTTAAGTGGGTATTTTGAGACTAGACAATACAATAGTCCCGTCGATCCCATCACCAGGGAATTAATACCATTGCCATGGATATCAAGGGGTAAAAACAATATTAAGAATTTCTTTGATACAGGAATAATACAGTCTAATAACATAAGCTTGGATTGGGGAAATGAAAAAGCAACTTTCAGGCTTTCTCTTTCCAATATTTATCAAAAAGGAATTGTACCCAATACAGAGCTGAAAAATACATCAATAAGTTTAGCCGGATCTCTTAATCCGCTTCAAGGATTAAAGATTAATACAAACTTAACATATAATAAAGAATATACTGCTAATTTTCCCGAAGTAGGATACGGGCCTACAAACTACCTCTACAATCTGGTGCTATGGACAGGTGCAGATGTAGATGTAAGAGATTTACGAAACTACTGGGTAGCCGGAAAAGAAGGATTTCAGCAAAGGCATTATAATATATCCTATTACAATAATCCATATTTTCAGGCGTATGAATATTTGAGGCCTTATTACAAAGATAATGTGATGGGCAACGTAAATCTCGAATATCAGATTATTCCCAAATTGTCAGCTAAGGGGCGAGTAGGAACTAATATATATAGTTTAAATAGAGAGTATAAAGAACCTAAAAGTTATGTTGGATATGGTCAAAAATCTTTAGGTAATTTCACTCAAATAAATGCTAATTATTTTGATATAACTTCAGAATTTGGTCTTAAATATCAAAATACTTTCTCAGGAAATTTCACATTGAATGGAGAAGGATATATATCCAGTTTTTACAGTGAGAAGAAGAATAGTCAAATACAAACCGATGGATTGATTATTCCTGGGTTATATAGTTTTGCAAATAATGCCGGACCTTCATTAGTTGCTCCACCAGATTTAAACAGAAAAGAATATGAACGGATAAACAGTGTCTATGGTTTTATAGATATGGAATTTTATAAAATGTTTTTTTTAAATATTACGGCAAGACATGATAAAGTATCTACATTACCCAAAGGGAATAATACTTATTTTTATCCTTCAGTATCTGGTTCTATACTAGTTAACAAAATTTTACAACTTCCGGCTTGGATAAGTTTTGCTAAAATCCGCGGATCATTTGCCAAAGTAACATTGGGGAAAATAGCAAATAAAAATAATACAGGTTATGATAATTACGGTTATATAACTGCTTTTGAAAAAAGTGAAACAAGCTGGAATGGACAGCCGACATTCTATTTTGGTAATATTTTAATAGATGCAAATATTAAACCGGAGACAGTTAATTCATGGGAAATAGGAACGAATCTGGCGGTATTAAATAACCGAATAAACATGGATGTAGCTTACTTTCAGACTAAAGATTATAATAATTTAGTTTATGTGCCTTTATCAGAAAGTTCCGGATACAAATATTTTCTAACTAACGGAGATGTTTATCAAAGGAGAGGTGTAGAAATAACATTAAACACGGATATTTTAAAGCGCACAGAAATAAAATGGAATTCACAAATCAATTTAAGTCAATATCGAAAATACCTCAAGAAAATTTACGGAGGATATAGTATTAACAGCAATTACATAAGAGTGGGAGAAAGAATGGATAAACTATCAACGGTAGTTTATGAAACTTCTCCGGATGGACAATTAGTTTTAGAAAACGGTTATCCGGTTAGGTCCAAAGCACCTTACCCTTCGACAATGGGATATTCAGAACCAGATTGGACTTATGGTATATCAAATAGTTTAAGTTATAAAAACTTTACCGTATCATTTCTGTTTGACGGTAGAATTGGAGGTACGATGTATTCAACAACGAATCAAAAAATGTGGTGGGGAGGGATTGCCCCAGGAACTGTAAATCAGTATCGAGATGATGCTAATGCTGGTAATAACACCTATATAGCTCAGGGAGTCAAAATTGTTAGCGGGTCAATTAATTACGACGAAAGAGGAAATGTGGTTTCCGATACCCGTGTGTTTGCACCAAATGACGTTGCTGTCAATTATAACGGATATATGCAAAGTACTAGCAACGCTTTCAATGCAAACTATCATTATTACAAGCAAACATTTATAAAACTTAGAGAAGTGACATTAACCTATAATTTGGGTAAACCTGTGCTAGAAAAGCTTTCTCTAAATGCAGTAAGTATATCATTAATAGCGAGAAATTTATGGTTGGCCTCAAAAATTAAAAATGTAGATCCGGATTCCGGAGTTGATAACCTTCAGACACCCGCAACCAGAAGCATAGGAATTAATGTAAATGTTAAATTTTAATTATATAAAGTAAATAAATATGAAAAATATTAAAATATATATTTTTTTGTTATCCATATCATTTAGTATATCAGGGTGCAATTATGTAGATGATTATCAGGATGATCCTAATCGTGTCATACATGTCAGCCCCGACTTTTTACTTCCGGGAATACAAGTGTCTGCTTTCAAAAATATTGATGATAGAGCAGCCTTAGCTTCCAGACACTTAGCTTATATAAATGGATTAAATGTTTACCAGTATTATAACTGGCAGAGAGGTTCATTTCAATTATATGATAATATAAAACAAGTTGAAAAAATGGTTGAAGAAGCCGGTCGTTCAGGAAGTCAGGTTTATGTATCCCTGGCACGTTTTTACAAAGCCTATTATTTTGTTTCCTTAACTGAAACTTTTGGAGATATACCTTATAGCGAGGCCGTTAAACAAGGGGTTTCTTATCCAAAATACGATACACAAAAAAGTATATATAAAAATGTGCTGGAAGAATTGAAAGCAGCAAATCTGGAATTATCAACAGTTACAAATCAAATAAGTGGTGATATAATTTACGGTGGAGATGTCTTAAAATGGAGGAAATTAATAAATTCATACAGACTAAGAATCCTTATGGATTTATCCAAAAGATCAGAAGATACAACCCTGAATGTAAAACAGTCTTTTGCCGAAATAATAAACAATCCCTCAGAAAACCCTATCATGGAAAGCCATAGCGATAGTGGTTTACTAAATTTCTATAACCAGGCGAATAATCGTTATCCCTATTTCAATAGCAACGAATTAAAAACAGCTTTTTATATGGAACAGAGTTTTGTTGATAAACTCAAATTATATAAAGATCCCAGACTTTTTAAAATGGCTGAAAAGAAAACCAATTTAGCAGGAATAGATAATTCTGACCCGTTTAGTTATTACGATGGACTGTATGGAAGTGGTGATTTAGGAGCAAATTCCGAAAAAGCATCCTCAGGACTTGCATCCAGAATACATCCCAGGTATTTTGATGATCCGGTAAATGAACCGGGCATTTTAATGGGATTTGCAGAATTGCAGTTCATTCTTGCAGAAGCAGCCTTTTACGGATGGATAAATAGGGATGTAAATACATGTTATGTAAACGGTATAAAAGCATCGATGAATTTTTATCATGTAGAAAATTCTGATGTAGAAACATATTTAGAACAACCGGTTATAAAGTTACAGTCAGGAAATATACTTGAGCAAATCATGAATCAGAAACATATAGCTTTATTTTTTAATACGGGCTGGCAAATATTTTATGACCAAAGAAGAACCGGTTATCCTAAATTCAATACTGATGGATCCGGAGCCCTAAATGGTCGTAAAATTCCTCAAAGGTGGATGTATCCATCCAGTGAAATTACAAACAATAATACCAATCTTGCAAATGCGATTACCAGCCAATATCCCGGAGGAGATGATAGTAATGGAGTTATGTGGATACTTAAATAAAAATTCAACAATAAAATTTATAATAACCGACCTAATACATATTAAAATGAATAAAAAAATTATGACAATTCTTCTGGTTTTATGTGTGCTTTTCGCAGAAGCACAATCTGGTAAACCGAAATTAAGATTTGCTTTTATGACAGATATCCACCTTAATTATAAAAATAAAGGGAATTGTTTTGAAGGGTTTCAGAAAGCTCTAAAAAAGGTTGAAAAATCTAATGTAGAATTTATCCTTTTAGGAGGAGACTTAGTAGACGTAGATAAGCTGAATAAAAATTACAATAGAGCAGATAGTTTATATACAGCATTTAAAGCAGAATTAAATAAATCCTCTTTAAGTATTTATCCTGCAATAGGTAACCACGATCGTTTTTTTGATGAGGAAAAAGGATATACAAAAGGAGATGAGCTTTTTAATAAACATTTCAAACAATCATACTACACTTTTGAGAAAAAAAACGTTCGATTTTTTGTTTTAAACAGTGTTCAGACAGGCGATAAAGAAGGATATTATTATAACAAAGAACAAATAAACTGGTTAAATGATAATTTGAAAACTATTTCTCCAGAAACTCCTATTATAGTGGTGACTCATGTACCTATATATTCACTTTACTATCCTGTAGTTGAAGGCAGATATGTATTTCTGGACGTTGTAAATAATTATAAAGAATTACTAGAAGCATTCAAAGGATACAATCTTAAACTTGTTCTTCAGGGACATCAACACTTATATGAAGAAATATATTCTCAGGATGTTCAATATATTACTGCAGGAGCTATTAGTGCAGCTTGGTGGTATGGGCCATTTTATGGTACAAAAGAAGGATTTTTAACTGTAGATGTTGATTCTGCAAACAAAATAAAATGGGAATATATTGACTATGGATGGAAACATACTATTGAACCCTGATTAGAAGTAACATTTAGTACTATCTAAAAAAGGGTGAATCGTTGGATTCATCCTTTTTTATTCCAAGGTTTGTTCATGTTATCGAACCATCAAAGCTTGTATTCAATTATTTAATTAATAAAATTATTTGAACTAAAAAAATATCCATGAATTATTCCATGTAATTGTTGTAAAGTAAGATCCAATTATTGTGAAAAAAGTAGTTCCAGTCAGCTTCCGCTAGATTTACATCAGGATCAATAAATCGATGAAACGGATGTCCATTGACAGAGATAAAGCTATCAGCATAAATATCTACAATTATACCCTTTTTATAAAATTCATGTTTAATATACTGAGCGGTTTGCCAAATATAATCCGGGTAACAGTTAGCTTTATAAACCTGTTTATCAGTCAGTAAATCATATAGGTTAAAAGGAATGGTTTCTTTAGTTGATTTATCAATAACTTTATAATGAGTATTTCCGCTTTTTTGTCTGAGCATCATTCTCCAGCTAAGTCTGTGTCCTTCCTCTGTCCAGAAAACATCACCCTTAATAAAATAATGGCGAAGAGGTAGAAAAAGCTGAATTAAAAAATAGACTCCAAAAAGATAATAAAAATATCGGGGTTTATAGCTGGAATAATTTTCATTACTGACCCAGGGCCGTTTTCTGAAAAATATTTTTTTAATAGTTAACGGTGGATATACAAAAATAACAAAACTTAAAGCTAGATATGGAAATATACCTACCTGAAGAATGAAAGAATTGGAAAGATGAAATATTAAATTTGCAAGTAAAGCAAATGTCCTTGTTTTTTTCCATAACAATAAAGGAATTACTAGACCGTCAAAGAGTATCCCCAAATATGCTACTGGAAGATAAAACCACTTTTCTGTAAAATATTTACCAATTATAGGAAAATCAGTTTTATCGGAATAAAGAAGGCGGGTAAACGTCCCGTCCAGCCAGTCTGGATATATTTTGGCTAGAGTCGCATAAAAATACAAAATAGCTGCCTGAAAAATTAATAAAACTGAGCACCACTGAGGCATAGTATATGAGCGCAATCGTTTATTTTTTTTTGAATCCAAGGAACAATAAGCATTTGCTGGTAAAAATAACATAAGAGAGCAAATCAGTATTAAAAAATAATAATGATTATTATAAGCAGTTTTTTGCATTAAGTACTGGGATGTCCATAGTAAGGTGAAAAAAAATAAAGATATACGATAATAATATCCAACCATAACCATAAGACCTAAAATACCCATTACAATAAAGTAATAATACATTCCGTTTCCTGGTAAAGGGTGCAACCACTCAAAACCTATGAATGGAAAAAATACTTTAGGGGTGATAAAATTATTTTTAACCCACCCTGTAAGTATGGCACCCCAGGTTTCTGCAGTCAATAAAAAACCAAAAAATATTCGAAAGACAATAAGGGATGAGTTGTCTATTTCAAGAAACAATTTTTTTGAAAAAAATTTCACAGAAGTACATTTATAAATCACACAAATATACTAATATTAGACTACGAAAATAGTAAAGTAAAGTATGTTTACTTTATCACAATAGAAAGATAAATTAGGTATATTTGTGTGCGTATATTGATTTATCTAAAAGCAAATAAGATGAATTATAATCTGGAGATACAGAGGCTTCTAATTAAAATAAGTCAGGAAAACAACTCCTCAGAAAGAAAATTATTACTGGGCAGAGCTATAGAAATAGCTGATGATAATAATGATTTATTTGAAGGAATAGATTTGCGATATCAATTAATGGAAGAAATGGAAAGTGCAGATGAAAGGATTTCGTTATTAAAGCAATCAATACAGTTGGCAGACTCGCATAACGAAATTCAAGAGGCTTTTGACTTAAGAATACAATTAATAGAAGAGGAAAATGATACCTCGCATTGTACAGATAGTTTTTCGGCTATGGCGTGGCTGTTGGAAGCGGTAGATAATTATAAAGAATTGTTTAATGAAGAAGACATACTGTGGCAATATAAATGGTTGGCGGTATCGTCAATTGATAATTCATCAATAAGCTATCAGCAAATTCAAAATATATTACAAGATTTAAAAACTAGATTAGAGAATAATGGTTTTGGATTGGGAGGGTATTTTGTTCCTGAATTGATGTGGAGGGAAAATATAGGAGATATATATGGAGCAATGAATATAATTAAAGAACGTGATAGATTAGGAAGGGATGGTATGTCAGATTGTGAAGCCTGCGAACAGAATGCAAAAATTAAAATTAAACTAATGAATGGGAATTTTGATGAAGCTCTTTCTGATATGAAAGAAATGCAAATGAAAAAATTATTTTGTGCCGAAGTTCCATTTAATACCTATTGTAATTTAGCCTATTATTTAAATAAAGGAAATCGCCCGGAAGCCCGGTTTTATTTTAATAAAGCATTGGGAGAATTAAAATCAGATAAAAATACTTCGGCCATATCCGATATATCAAAATTAATTAATTACAGTGCAGAACATAACAAACAGTTAGCTATATCTCTTTTCACTAAATATGCGCATTGGCAATTAAATGCTGAAGATAAAATAAGCTTTGAAGTATCTTTAAACTTTCTTAAACTATTTAAAAAAGATGAAGATATTAAATTGGAAAATTTGAGACCTTCTTTTCCTTTTTATAAAGAAAACGGTCTATACAGGACACATGTTTTTTTTGACTACTATAAAAAAATAGCAGAAGATTTGGCTTATAAATTTGATGCCAGAAATAAAACACAAAATTATAATAAACTATTACTTGAAGAATTATCGAGATTATAAGAACTTGAAGCATTATGAATTACAATCTGGAACTGCAGAAAATAGAACTCAAACTAAAAGAGGTAGTAATTATCGAAGATAGAATAGCTTTGCTCAAACAAGCTATAAATATAGCTGATGTAAATAATGATTTAGACTGGGGTTTTGATTTTCGTTTGAATCTGATAGCTGAAGAAGTAAACACAGCTCGTTGCGTAGAAAGTTTTTCTGCCTTTTCGTGGATATTAGATACTTGGGAGAAAAATCAGGATTTGTTTAGCGAAAATGAATTTTTATGGGAATATAAATGGATGGCTAATGCATCTTACAGAAATGTAAATATATCCAGAGAGCAAGTAGAGAAAATTTTGGAAGATTTAAAGCTGAGGATGCAAAGAAACGGCTTTAGCCTTAGAGGGTATTATAGTGTGTTAATAGCTTGGAATCAATTTTTAGGAGATAGTAAACAAGCGGAACATTTTATAGAATTGAGAGAAGCAGAAGCCAGAGATGATATGTCACATTGCCCGGCCTGTGAACTTGATACTAAAGTCGTAATGGAGCTTTTAAAAGAAAATTATGATGAAGCTATTGTTCAGGCTCACGATTTAATTAATAAAAGAGTTACCTGTGCTCATATGCCTTTTGTTACCTTGTGCGAATTGTCTTACTACTTGAACAAAGCAAAAGATCCGAGAGCTCATACTTATTATGAAATGGCTATAAAGGAATTAGAATTGATAGATAAGTCAGATAGTTCTGTTTTGTCAACCGTTTCATTACTTATAAATTACATGATCGATAATGACAGGAAGAAAGGGCTTGAATATTTTGAAAAATATTCGTGCTGGGAACCTGAGGCCGAAGATTCAATTCGATTTACATTTTCTAAAAATTGTTTACGATTATTTGAAAGTGATAAAAATCAAAAAATGAATCTCAGCCCTAAGTTTCCCTTATATAATTCAGATGATTTATATAATTTCAAACAATTGTATATATATTATTTTGAGCTTGCAGTAAACCTTGCAGATAAATTCGATAAAAGAAATGGAACTGATTTTTTTAAAAATAATCTGTATAAAGAAATTAATAAATAATACACATAAAACTTTTTTATAAAAAATAAAAGCAACCGTACGGTTGCTTTCATTTTTTATCCATGGCAAACCAAATTACCATGAATTGCTCTCAAAATTATATTTACTATACAAAAATATTAATTAATTTTTATATAATAAAATTTTATTTCAATTTAAATTATTATTTATTAATTATATATTTTAATATGATAATATAATATTATTGTTTGTTAAAATAAGATTAAGTATAATTATTTGAAAATAAGCTTTTTATATATATAGAGCGTTTCCTTTATAAGAATATTTTATTTAATAACCTTAGCTTATTATTATCAAAATTATAGGTATTAATTAATGTCCGTGTGGTATGAAGTTTGTAACATTCAGATTATTAAATAAATAAAAAATGGACACTAAATCTAAAAAACAAGTTTTATATCAATTTTCAACTATTAATGCATTAATGAGTGGTATAATTAAAGGCAATTTTAAAGCAAAAGACGTATTAGCTTGTGGTAATTTCGGGCTGGGATGCTCGGATGGTATGTCAGGAGAAATTATTATTGATGGCGAAATGTTAGAAGGCAAAGACAATCATGAACTAAGAGAATTAAAAAATACAGATTTGTTACCTTTTGCCCAAATTACGACTTTTAATCCGGAAAAGTCTTTTCAGGCAACGCATTTAAACAAATCTAATTTACATGAAAAATTATCACAAAATGTGTTGTTGGATAATGTTTTTTTAGCTGTAAAAATTGTTGCAACATTTAATAAAGTTGTTATCAGAACCCCTAAAGATGGAGGGGAGAATTATAAAGATGGAAGTGAATTTGCGCATAATCAATTAGTCAGAACGTTTGAGAATAGCAGAGGAATACTTATCGGTTTTTGGAGCCCGGAATTTTTTGAAAATGTTTCTGTAGCAGGATTTCATCTACACTATGTAAGTGAAGATAAGAAAGTGGGAGGGCATGTTTTCGAATTTGATTGTTTAGAAGCCGAAGTATTCTATGAAACTAAGTTTAATTTATCACTAAAATTATTTAATACTGAAGAATACTTGAAAAAGGATTTGGATAATGATAAAATGATGGAAATGGTTAAAAATGTTGAAAAATAATACAAATCAGAATTACGAGCTATAAAATTTTAGCTCGTAATATTTTTTAATGAAAGCCTAATTTAAAATGATAAATCAGATAAACCTCTAAGGTGTAATAAAAAAAATATAAATAGTAAAATAGTGAAGGTTAATAAAATGTTTTCTTTTTTTAATTTGAAATTAAAAAGTTTTGTAAGTGTCTTCATGATATAATTGTGTAGTACAAATTAACGGAAATTTTAATATTAATATACATTAATATTATAAATATATTTAATACAATTATAAAAAAAATAAAATAAAATAAAAGTCTAAGTGTTAATTAGTTAGATAATAAAATTGAATTATTTTGTTAAGTGAGAATCTTTAATAATATCTTTTCTTGATTTCAATTTTTTTCTATCAATTTTATATTGGTTTTCTAATTCTTCTTTCTTTAATTTTTTTTCCTCTTTAGATAAATTTGTATTATTTTCAATGTTATTTTTATTTACTTTATAACTGTTTTCTAATGTCTCAAGTTGGGATTCTAAATAATCATTATTTTGATCATTCACATCTCCCGACCAGTTTTCTGCAATTTTTCGTTGTTCAGCGTTCAGGATTTTTAAAATCTCTTCTTTACGCTCATAAGCTAATTCTCTTTTTCTTACTCCCTTTTCATATCCAGTTATATTTCTGTTTCTTCCCACTTCTTCAAATTTACCTCTGTATTTTTGGTATATTTCTTTTATTAACTGGTCTTGAGATGAAGATAACTGTAAATCAGATATGGGTAAACTCTGTTCTTCTGTACTCTCATTTTCAATTAAAGATGAATTTAAAGAATCTTTAGGAGGATTTGTAGATGATTTTTCACCACAGGAAAATAAAAAGATTGATAATAATAAAAATGTGAAACTGCTAATTTTAAAGGTATTCATAATGAAATTCATAATTTGCACTTCTACTTCTAATTTTGTGCCATAAATAAATATCTTTCAAATAGTGTATATAAAAACATAAATTTTTTTATAAAACATAATTTATGATAATATTATTTTATTATTATGTATTTGATTTATAAATATTTAAACGCATATAAAATATAATCTATATTCATATAAATTTTTTTTATAATAAATTAACAAAAACATAAAAAGAATGTATCAAATTTGTATATAAGTAAATTTTAACTTGAATTAAAGTTAAAAGATTTCAATCAATAAGAATTATACGAATTAATAAGTTAGTAGTTTGGCCCTTTTTTTAAGGGTCTTTTTATATGCGGATTATTTATACATTAACTTCAAATGAAATTAACAATTAGTAAGGTTATACAAAAAACTCTAAAAGATAAATATTGTTGCTGATATTTACAATCATATAAGTCTTTACAATCCTGTAAATAAATTTCATACTTTTTTTAATTTTCAGTAGAAATAAAAGCTGGTTTTGATTTCTTTAAATTCCAAAAATCATTTTTTTCTGCTTTGTAGTATAGTATTTATCTTAGCTTTAAAAATAGCAACATCTTTATATTCTATTTTTAAAGTAACATAAATAAATAGCATAAATAAGATATTACCTACCAAAGTTCTCACTATTATAGAATTACTTAAATAATAAGAGAGTAAGCTTAAAATTGTACTTCCTCCTATATAAAAAATCAGTTTACGATGATTGTAAGGTATCGAGTAATATTTTTGCCCCCACAAATAAGAAATTAACATCATAGTGAAATATGAAAATAACGTAGCATATGCACAAGCCCAATAACCAAGATTAGTATATTTTAATCCTAAATAATTAAACAAAATAGTTATAAAAGCACCTATACAAGATATTAAAGCTCCATAATGTGTTTTGTCAGAAAGTTTATACCAGATAGATAAATTGAGATAAATACCAAGGAACGTTGAACCTATCAATAAAATAGGAACTACCTTAAATCCACTCCAGTAATCAGTGTTGCGAATATATAATCTACCTATCCAATCAAGATTAGCTACTAAAAAAAGAAGGATAACTGCACTGAAAATAGAAAAATATTTCATCAGGGTTGCGTATGTTTTTCCAGAATTTTTTTCTCCGGCATGAGAAAA
The DNA here is from genome assembly GCF_004014855.1 of Apibacter raozihei. Classification (NCBI taxonomy): domain Bacteria; kingdom Pseudomonadati; phylum Bacteroidota; class Flavobacteriia; order Flavobacteriales; family Weeksellaceae; genus Apibacter; species Apibacter raozihei. The sequence continues at coordinate 300,341 of NZ_CP034930.1, read as the reverse complement.
GAAAAAAGGTTCAACTCCCAATAAATATGCAGTTTTAAACAAGGTAATAAAAGTTGCAATTTTATAAACGGCACTATATATACCCATCTCTATTTCTGCCTTTCCTTCCGGAAGCAAATACTTAATAAACTGGCGGTCCATCGTTTCATTAATAATTCCGGCCAGTCCGGCAATTGTGATGGGCCATGCATACGTTAGCATTTTTTCCCATAAAGAAGTATCAAATTTATAAGAGCCATTAAGTATGGTAGGCAATAAGGCTGCAAAAGTAATAATACTGGCAATCAAATTTGCTGCAAAAGCATATCCTATACCATATTCAAAGTTATAAATCTTTATAAAAAATCCACTTCCCCATCCATTATTGTTAATTTGATTCGGAATCCAGAAAATCAAAATAACAGTTAACAAAAACATCACAACCGAATTCATAATTTTTAAAGAAGCAAAATGTATGGCTTTGTTCTCAATTCTCAATTTAGCAAACGGAACGGCTGACATTGCATCAGCAGCAAGAATAAAAAGAAACCAAACCAGAAAATTTACTTCGTCCGGATGTTTAAAAGCTTTGGCTAACGGTTGTCTGGCACTGATTCCAAAAAACAAAAAAGCGATCGAAACTATAAAAACAGAAGTAAGTGAAGTGTAGTATACTGTATTCTGACGAGAAGCATTATCTTTAAATTTTTGAAAAAAACGAAAAAATGTAGTTTCCATTCCGTGAGTAAGCAGTACAGAAATAATTCCAGCAGCTGAATAAAAATCAGCATAAATGGAATATTTTGCGGGTCCAAAAGCTTTAACTAACATGGGGGTCAGTATAAAAGGAAATACTCTTACAAGTACATTGCTTAACCCATATATAATTGTCTGGCTGAATAATTTTTTATACAAGTATGTCTTTTTTTACTAATTGCTTTTAATGGAAAGTTAAAATTCGTCAAAACAATTAAAATTAATTACAAATTTAATAAATTTGATTAGGTTTATATCAATACAGATTAAAAATCCAAAATGAAAAAAATATATTATCTTCACGGTTATAGGACATCCGGAAAAAAATTCGAATGCATAAAAGAATTTTATTCAGATTTTCCAGATTTCCAACCCATATATTGGGAGTGGGATGAATATATGAACATACCGGAATTTTTAACACAAAAAGTAAACATCTTAAAAAATGAAACTTTCCCGCATATTCTTATGGCAGACAGTATGGGAGCAAATTTAGCCTGGTATTTAGTTAATGAGTTTCCAGATTTGAAATATGTTATGACCAATCCGGTATTTTCTGCCGAGCAAATTAAAGATCAGTATAGAATATTACCGGATATGAGAAATAAGATATTCAGTGCTACCTACGAAAATATCGTAAATAAAAATGTAAGTCTGATAATCTCTAAAAATGATGAAACCCTTGATTCAAAATATTATAAGCGCATTTTTGATGAAGCGGTAAAAGTGAATATCATTGAAGATGTTCATGCAATCATTCATATAAAAGAGTATATGCCCATGATTCATCAGTTAGTTGAAGAAGCATTTACATCATAAATTAAATCATAATCGAAATTCCGCATTAATAAAGAAATATTGTTCGGCATCTCTTCGCGCATAATTTAAATTCCTGAAATTAGGAGCTAATTTGATTTGCTTGATAGGGCAAAATTCGAAACCGAACATCAGTAATTGACCGTCAAGCTTACTCCAGTATGACTTACTTGTAGAAGGATTGGAAGAATCAGCCCAGTCGTACCGGGCAAAAGTTCTCCATTTAGGAGCAATTTTTAAAGAGCCGTAAAAAGAATAGCCGTAAAAATCTTTGCCATTTACAAAATCGCGATTAAACTGATGGTTATATTCTGCTCCGGCAGAGAATTTTGGATTTTGATAGCCTAAAAACAAAGCAACATTACTCTGGTCTTTAGTACTTAAAGAATCCTTAGACTTGTTATAATAATCAGCATATACTCTGAATAAAGTGTTTTTCAGGGGTTTTACACTTATTCCGGCAGCATAACGGGCATTATTATCAGATTTTATTTTCTTATATCCCTCACCATTAGTTAAACTAAAATCAACTGATATCTTCGGAGTTATGGCATATTCAGCTGTAAAACCTAAATCAACACTCGGAGCCATACTGTTCATATCCTGAAAAGATTTGGCTACATATCGATGAGTCCAGTAGTTTTCCTGAATGCTGAACTGTAATAATCCGGTCAAACCAGCATGCACGTTAAACTGTTTATCTTTCCAGCATAAATAAGCATTTCGAAGGTAAGGTTCCAGCTTTCCGGAAGAATTTTTCCCTGAAGCTCCATCTAATATGACCACACCTTCCAAACCGGGCAATATTTTATAACTGTATCCCAAAAATGCCCGAGTAATATTAAAACCGCTTTCATTTTTAAAGTTATTGCTATAATCCAAAAATCCTCTCGCAATTACATTGCCGCTAGGTTTAAAAGCAGATTCTTCTTTTACTTCCTGGCTGTTAACAAAAGAAAGTTTTATAAGTAAAAGAAAGGCAAAATAATAATTTAGTTTTTTCATTTTTTTATAGTATTCATTTCATATAACTTCCTGTTTCTTAACAGGAACGTAGTAATTAATTTCTGAGGCAAATCTAAGGAAACCAAAAAAAATAATTATTTCAATAGTAATTAAGATTTTGTTACGATTGTAATTGATCTATATGAATACCTGATTTATTGAGGGTTAATTTCAGGATATATGCTAAAATAAATATATACTTTATTTTAATACTGGATAGGGTAGATTATGGAATTGGAAATTAATTATTTTTTATTTTTTGCCAGTAATCAGAATTTCAATCATTTTTTATTAAAAGGTTAAAATATGATGGTAATTATTATACAATTCAGAAGCTTGAGTAAAAATAGAATTTAAATTGATTGAATGAGAATATTTGTTAATCTACATAAAGAAAATTTTTAAACGAATGAATAATATGTGTAATTTTATTCGAAAATATTACATCAACAATAAAATTTTGACAGATGCTGATTCTAAATATGAAGAAAATGTAATCAAAGATAAAAAATGGAAATAAATAAATATAAATTAGGAATTAGTTTAGGGGGTGGGGGAGCAAAAGGATTTGCTCATTTAGGAGCCTTGCAGGCGCTTAACGAAAGAGGTCTTTATCCGGATGTGATTTCCGGTACCAGCGCTGGAGCTTTTGCAGGAACCTTATATGCAGACGGTCATCAACCTGAGGATATTATTTCTTTTTTTAAAAAAAGTACTTTTAATAAGTTTGCTAAGTTTTCTATGCCTAAAGGAGGGATTTTTAAAAATACACCCTTTCAATCCTTTTTAAAAAATAATTTAAAGGTTCAAAACTTCGAAGAATTAAAAACTCCCATATATGTAGCTGCCACCAATATTGAAGAAGGGCGGGTAGAATTTTTTAATACCGGGCCCATCATTCCTGCGGTTATTGCTTCTTGTTCTGTGCCTGTTGTATTTACCCCGGTGGAAATTAATAATAAATATTATGTAGATGGAGGTTTGTTAAAAAAATTTCCCGTATCGGTCCTCAGAGAAAAATGTGATAAAATAATAGGGATAAATGTGAGCCCCTTTATAAAAAACCCATTTAAAAATTCATTAACATACATTGCAGAACAGTCTTTTCATTATATGTCCAATGCAAATATGATGCAGGATAGGAAAATGTGTGATTATTTAATTGAATCTGACGTGTTGTCCAAATATAGTCTCTTTGATTTAAAGCATGTGGAAGAAATTTTTGAAATGGGGTATAAAATTACCCATCAGTTTATGGGAAAACACGAAATAAAACTTAAAAATGATTTTCCCGATTTTATTTAAGTGTAGATTTTAATTATAGATATTTTAGCCATTCAATATTTTTATGTTCAGATTTGTATTTGGAAAACCACTTAACGAAAGGATATAAAATAAATGCAATAACTATAGTTGTGGTCCATAGTTGCCATACATGAGTAAAACCAAAAAAATCACCCTTATTTTTACCCCATACAGCAACGCAAAGGAGATATAAAAGTTTGAGAAAATACAGATGTACAATATAAAAAAACATAGGAACGCTACCCAAAACCAGTAGAGGTTTAAATTCCAGCTTAGAACTTAGTTTTTCAAATCCGAATAGTAGAAAAAAAGCAATAGATAGAGTAAATAACAGAAACAATAAAGATGGAGGATATTTGGTAATATTAAAAAAGCTCATAAATGTCAACCACGAAGAATCAAAATTCATCCAGGGCTTATCACCGTAGACGTTTATATATCTTAATATTAAAAATAAGGATAGGGAAATAAATCCTGAAATTAGTAAAAAACGTTGTCTGAATACGGGTTTTGTCGTTTTCTTAAATAAAGGGCCTAGGCAGTATCCCAGACTTATAACCCCGATCCACGGAAGGATAGGATAGGAAGTTCGTATGTTAATCCATCCCCAGTTTAGCCAGCTGCGATCATGTAGAATGGCCCAGGGCGTATACCAGGGAGAAGATTTGTCAAAGTGCAACGAATCTAAGGTATTATGTCCAAAAATTAGAATCAAAGCCAGTATAAGTAACAACTTTTCCGGAAGCCAAAGCAAAAGGGATAAAGAAATCATACTAAAGCCTATAGCCCAGATTACCTGTAAATATATTTTATGTGGAGGAAATTCACCGGTCCAGCCAAAATTGATTACTATAAGCTCTAATAAAATGAGAAAAACACCTCTTTTAAAGAGAAATAAAGAAATTTCTTTTCGTGAGCCACCCCTAGCCTGACCGTATAAAAAAGCAGAAAGTCCGGTAAGTAATATAAAAACAGGAGCACAGATATGGGCAAGCATACGGTTGAAAAACAAAGGGAAACTTACCGTTTGAACATCTACAGGGTCACCCATCTGTAGATGCAAAAAAAACGTTTCTCTAACATGATCCAACAGCATAAACAACATAACCAAACCTCTAAGCATGTCTATAGAAGTTATCCTTTTTCTGAGAATTACTTTTTCCATATCAAGTCAAAGTAATAAAATCCTTTTATCAATTCCAAGAAAAATGGAATAAAATTTTAAACGTATAACCTGTTGACTTTATAGCTTTATCATAAAGATTGATCTCGATACGTAAAAGAATGTAAGAATAGAGTAAATTATGGATTTACTAATGGACCAAATCCTGAACCTGTGTTTCCAGTAAGTAAATTCCTTTTGCATGTGCAGGATGTATATATTGAGCCTTAAATACATATTCTCTTCCAATAACCGGATATACCTTCGGGTTTTTCAATATTTCTGCGTATATAATAGAACCTTCTTTAAGCTCAACTGAGGAAGAACTGGTTACCATAATTTTTACCAGTACAGCAGGGAATTTTCCTGCAGCAGCCCCTCTGCCGGTAGATATATTTTCTATATCAACAACCCTTCCTATCCATTGATAAGCTTCTTTTTTAGAATTAACTACTGAAAGAGGTAAATTTTCAGAATTTTTTTGTGTTTTAGAAACCTCTTTTATCAGGACATATCTAATAGATGATGCATCGGCAGGTGTGTTTTCTACAGGAATTTCATTAACCTTCAAGACGTATTCATAGCCAGGAACATAATCGAAGCCTTCAATAGAGCTATACATATATTCCCAATTAGGTGTGTTACCTTTTTTTACTAGTAAACATTTTTGAGGTGCTACTCCAACGCAATCAATAGCTTCGGAAGCCACGGTATAAGTTACCGAACGGTTAGTTGTACATGATACGACAATAATTAGTATGGCCAGTAGCATGGATGGGAAAAAAAGTGTTTTTTTCATGTGAAATTAAAGTTTGTAATCTTTTTATGTTGTTCAAAAGCTATGCCTTTTCAAAAAAGTAGTAAAAATTCATTCCTTTTTTTTGGATTAATTTAAAAGAAGAAGGATTTCAGAAAGAGAGAGTTGAAGTAGGGGGTTGGAAGGGGGGGGATCCAGAGATAACAGATAAATCCAGGTAAAATCCTTATCCCGTATTATTTTTTATATCAAAAAGATCATAAGGGGGAGTGTAAAAGAAAAAAACGCAATATTTTTCAGTGATAAATATCCTGAAAAGCAGTAAAATAGGGTATAAAATATATAATAAGGATATAAAACAGGGTGAAAATAAGGATAATTTTTTTAACTTCGTCGGCTTAAAAAATTAATATTTATTAACTATATGAAAAAATTTTACTTATTATTCAGCCTTACCCTCAGTAGTCTGCTACAATCGCAGCAGGTACTATCCGGGAGCAGTCCCGGCGGCGTACCCGGGGCGGTATTATGGATGAAGACCGAGCCGGCCACAGCCAATTTATACGGTACCTACCGGTGGCAGGATTACTCCGGAGATTCACTCATCGTACGGTACTACGATGCCCGAGGCGGCCGTTTCGGGACAGAATACCTCGTAGATGCCCGAACCTTTTTACGTAACTACAACTTTAACCCGGGACTTAGTTTAAATAACGGGACTAATATCAGCAAAGAAATCTGGATAAAAAACAGCCCCCTAACCACGGCGACTATCATCGGCGCGATAGCCTCCCGCGGGGAGCCCAAAGACAAACACACCCGATCCGCCTACTTGCTAGGGCTTAACAGCTTACCCGGAAAAGGCGTATTGCTGGGCACCGATAAAATCATCAACAGTACCGAAAGTTCCCGGGGCGTATTAGATTACGGTTCCCAGGAAGGCTATGATCTGATGTACCACGCAGGTCAGAGTCCGGAGCCAACCCTGGAAAAATACCAGGAAAGAACACTTCGTTCGTTTGTGTATTTCCGTACGAACCAGCCCAACCACAGCATATGGGGGGAACCCCGTCACTCCGTACTATCACTAGGGTCCTTTTTCGACTCCCGCAATGTAAATAATCGTTCCGGCTTTAGCATATCCGGAACCGACGGGAATCAGTTCGAGGCCTATATACCGGAGCTGTTAGTATATGAGCGGATTCTGACCCCCGTAGAAAGGATCAAGGCCGAGAGCTACCTGGCCTTAAAATACGGATTTATGCTGGAGCGTTCCCTGCTGGGCAGTAACAACCAGTTACTCTGGGACAAAGAACAGAATAAAACCTACGACCACCGGGTTACGGGCCTTTACCGTGACGATGCCAGCAGTTTGAACCAAAAGCAGGGGAGCACCTCCTATGAAGAAACCCCTTACTTCAGTTACCAGTCGGCAGGAGATTCCTACGATCTGGCCAATAACTATAACCTGTCGAACCGTAACCGGCTGCTGGTTATTGAAAAATTCCCAGGAGAATCCATGCACGATCAGGACTATGTACTATGGGGAGACAATGCCCAGGGCAAAACAGTAGAAACCCGGGAAGATTACCTGGGGATGAAGCTGATGCCCCGCCACTGGAAAATAAAGACCAATACAGGCTTCACCTCCCCTCAAAAAGACTATGTGAGATGGAACAGCAAAGAAATAGAAGTTCAGAGCGAAGGCTTTAAGACCACGTTTTATAAAGCCGCAGGGAGCAATACCCTCGGAGAAGCCGTTACCCAGGAGCCCTTACAAGGGACTCAGGGCCAGATCTCCTTCACCCTGGGCAGCCTACCCGGCTACAGTCACATCAAATTCGGAGGAAATACCGCCGATATAAGCAGCGGGTACGATTACGGCATTTTCATAGACGAATCCGGTCGGGTGTATCCGGTGATCCAAAGCCAGGTACAATATAACCGTCCCTGGAGTCTGACCTTAAAAGCAGGCGACCGTGTACGCATCAGCAAGACCGAGAATAGCATTATAATCAGCACCAATGGCAATTCAACCCCACAATCCGGTCAGAGTCTTCCCCAGATATTTTTGGCAGCAGAAGACCGGGACAAGCCCTTTTATGCAGCCTTGTTGATGCATAAGAGCAACCGCGATGTCTGGATGAAAGACGTGCGGGTAGGCGGTATCGTAGAATCCGGCCACCGCATAGAACTCTCCTATATGCCCGGTCAGGCCGATGCATTTTCCGATTATGCGACCAATACTCAGTCGTATATTCTCATCGACCGTTCAGGCAGCGGCGAATTCAAAAAAGAACACACCGATATCTATCCCTCAGACGAATACGATCCCTACAGAAAAAAGATTGTATTTAACCACGTCTTTTTCGATACCGATACCAATGGGAGCGATGTATTCACCTTTGGTTACCGCCAGAGCAATATAGTGGCGAACCTGGAGAAACAAAACCCGGGTTGCGATGGAACAGGAGAACCCCTATCCAACGGTAGCCTTCAGGTAGAAATCCGTCAGGGCGATGCCGGATTCGAATACCAGCTGGTAGACGAGCAGACGAGCGAAGTCGTAAAAAGCGGAGTATTTTTCGGTACAAACCTTCAATTGGACAGTCTGGCAGCAGGCAATTACAAGCTGAAGCTTCAGGAACTCGGAGGGTTTCATATCCTGCCCACAGAGAATCAGTCAGACTCCCAGTCCAACAGCCACCAGAGCATAGACTGGAATCGCGGCGGTTTTTTTGAGACGACCCTTAAATCTACCGAGCAGCAGTACCAGATGGGCTTAACCCCGTATCCCGAAGGCGGGAGTGTTTCCAATATCTACATCGAAAACGGATTTGAAATCCGCCAGGGACGCCTCTATATTATCACCAACCGCCAGAAAAGCACCACTCCCTTAGCCGGAGTGTACGTAAAACCCGGCGACAAGCTTCAGATTTACAAAGATTACAACGAGCGCCAGGCGCCGTATAATGTATACTACCGCATCAATGGCAGTACCGTCTACACCCAGAGCAACCTTCGTTCCTTTAAATTCTTTATGATAAAACAAAGCGCAGGCAACAGCGGGGTCTATCACGTAAAGAACAGCAATGGCAGTAGCTGGAGCAGTCCGTTGAACTGGAATTACCAGGGAGCCCAGAGCGAGCCGAAAAGCAGCAACCTGTCCTTTACCAGTGTAGAGCACCCTGTAGTACTGGAATCCGACTGCCACAAGAATGCTCTGATAGGGCCCTATGCCCAGATCAGAGATGAGAACCTACTGTTCTACTATAAAGACTATTCCGATAAATCACAAATCACGGCCCGGGTAAAACTCAATAGCCCGTCCCCGATTCAGATAGCTTTATATGACTATGCCGGCAACCAGGTGTACAGCAAATACATCAGCGAGAGCGTCAAAGAACATACCGTAGATTTGAGCGGCTTACGCAAAGGCGTTTACATCAGCAAAGTATTCAGCAACGAAGGCGAATTAAGCAAAAAGATACTCATAAATTAAGACTAACACATAGAAAAAAATACATATAATGATGAAATTAAGCTCTAAACAAGCTCGATGCATATCTTATTTTCTGCTCTGGCTGATGGTGGTACAAAGCTTTACCCCCTATCTGGCCGGCAGGACGACAAGCAAAGCAAACCTATCCGGGCGGATCACCCCCCGGGCAGAATCCTCGGGGTTGTTGACCCCGGGAATCCCGGGAGCCAGCCTCCCAAGTATCCCCCGCTTACAGACCCCTTCGGTCTTAGCAGGAGCAATCCCAGCAGTAAGCACGACCCTTCATTATTCCTCGGATTTAACCGAAGGAGAAATAGGTCTGTACAACCAAAGAAGTTTCGATAACCCCCAGGATAACGTATTCAGCATCCACCTGGATCGTCAGCCCGAAGCCGGTCAGCAGGTTTACCTGAGCTATGACCTGTACGGAGTAAGCGATAAAAGCGGCGTTACCCGCAGTATCAACGACCGCGCGTCCCGCGGGGGCTATCTGGTGAGTCTCCATAACGGCTGGAGTCACCAGCGCGAAGAAATAGCTTCCAACTGGCTGAACGCCGGAGAAAACCGTATTTATTTCACCGTACCCCAGGGCGCGACCTACGGGTATAAAATAAAAAATCTTCAGATAGAAGTATCCACGGTACCTGCCAGTAGTTCCCCACTGCAATGGGAATCCGTAAGTTATCAGGATGGGAATACCTACGTACGCGGATATTTTGCCGATCAGCGCGAAGGAGAGGTTCAGCTCAACGGCCTGTCGAGCCCGGTGTACCAGGGCGAATTCGAAGCCGTATTAAACGGAGCCGTATCCCAGGTAGAGTTACAGAGCCAGGGGCAGACCTACGCACAAGTCCCCCGGATTCTTTCCGGGAGTGCCCGCTACCGTTTTTCAACAGAAGAAAAACTAGTACGAAAAACCTTCGATTTCAGCAAAAAACAGGCAGCCAACCAACTGAACTTTCAGGGAGTTCAATTAGAAGTCCCCGGCAGTCAGTTAGTAAACGATAAAAAAATCACGGTACAGAATTTACGATCCGTAGACTTACCGGCCTTAGACATGGGCTTGCACAATGTGACCTCCCAAAGCCGGGGGTATCGATTTTTACCCCACGGAGAACACTTCCGCCCGGGAGCCGTAGTCAAACTCGCCTACGATCGCAGCAAGCTTCCCAGCGGCTATACCGAACAAGACATCCGCACCTATTACTTTGACCTTCAGACCAAACATTGGGTGGCCTTAGAAAGAGACAGCGTAGATACCAAAAATCAGGTGATCATATCCCGCACCACTCACTTTACCGATATGATCAACGGAGTCATCCAGGCGCCGGAATCCCCGGAGACCAGTGGCTTTACCCCTACGACCCTGAGCGATATCAAAGTAGCCGACCCCCAATCAAAAGTTAACCAGGTAAGCGCCCCCCAGTCCAACAACCGGGGAACAGCCTCCACCGGGTACAGCTTTGAAATGCCCCCAGCCCGAAACGGGATGAGTCCCTCCTTAGGAATCCAGTACAATAGTGACGGAGGTTCCGGCTGGTTAGGCGAAGGCTGGGATTTGCAAGTACCCGGCATCTCCGTAGAGACCCGTTGGGGCGTTCCGCGGTACCACAACGATCAGGAAACCGAGACCTACCTGATGGACGGAAGCCAGCTGGTTACCCGCGGAGCAGATGGCAAGCCCTCTTTAGCCCACCGGGGTAATAAGATTGCCCGGGAAGCCGACCGTTATTTTTATCCGCGAAAAGAAGGCAGCTTTGCCACCATACAGCGAAAAGGAAGCCATCCGGGCAATTATACCTGGGAAGTAACCGATAGAAAAGGGACAAAATACACCTATGGAGGCAATCAGGGAGTAGTCAAAGGACGCTTTACCGATGTTTCAGGACAAAGCCGCGAGGTGATCTCCGAATGGAAGCTCTCGCGAGTAGAAGAACTCCATGGCGACTGGATTGAATACCACTACGAACCGGTCTCAGAAGCCGTACGCGGAGGACTTACCTCCCAGGCCGTTTACCTGAAAGAAGTACGTGCGGGGAACAAAGGAAGTTCGGCCCATACGGTAGTAAAATTCCAGAGAGACCAGACCAAACAAAAGCAAACCAGCAGTGCTCGTTACGGATACCTGACCTCACAAAATCAGCTGCTTACCCAGGTAGAGATATACTTTGAAGGCCAGAAGCTTCGTGAGTACAGCTTTACTTATACCCCCGGAGCCTTTTACAGTGATTTACTACAAAAAATTACCCACAAAGACGACCAGGGAAAAGAATTTACCAGCAATACCCTTACCTACCATGACCCGGTAAAAGAAAAAGGAGCCCTGTACGGAGAACCCGAAACCTGGAATACCTACGACGATGGTATTTCGGCGGATTTTGTCAATGCTGTTTCCCGTTCCCAACAGACCGGAGATTTTACAGACAAAGCTACCGCCCTGGGAGGTTCTAAAAGCATTAGTCAGGGAGGTTCCATCTATGTAGGAGTTGGTTGGGGTGGAAATATAACATCTAAAGTTAATTCAGGTGGAGCAAGTTTTGGGTATTCTTACTCAGAAAATAAAGGGCTTTCAACCTTGGTGGATATTAACGGGGACGGAATACCTGATAAAATTATAAAGAAAAATACCGGATTATATTATCGTCCCGGAAAAAGAGACGGCAGCTTTGGAGAGAAGATCAAAATCCAGGGAATCGACCAGTTTTCAAGCTCGTATACCAATACAACTTCTTTTGGAGCTAGTGCACTTGTAGGAGCAGTGAATTTAGTTACCATAACAGGAATGGATAAAGAAATTTCCACTACCAAAGTAAGTCGTTATTTTGCAGATGTGAACGGCGACGGTTTATTAGATTTGGTTGTAGGGAACAAGGTCTTATTTAACCATATACATAAGGATGAACAAGGCAATTTGATACCTACCTTTACCAGCAGCAGTACAGATACCCCGAGTCCGATTATGGGGGGCGGTAAGATAGATGATAGCGATACAGCGGTAAGCGAAGAGGAAAAGGAAGAAATGATCGCCAATAATCCCTTACAGGATGTAGTCCGCGTATGGGTAGCTCCTTATTCAGGAATGGTCAAAATCAGCGGAAATGCCCGTTTACTAGCTCCCGAAGGAGAAGTAGACAAAGAAGTTCTGGCTAAGGCTGATGGCGTACGTCTGGCAGTTCAGCATACAGGAACCGAACTAAAATCGATAGTAATAGGGTCTACAGACTACAGCCTTAAAAATATGGCCGTAGCTTCCTTTGCTGTACAAGCCGGAGAGAAAATTTACTTTCGGGTACAATCAGGTACAGACAGAGCCTCTAACGGAAACTTCGATCAGGTGGACTGGAGTCCTCAGATTACCTATACGGACGTAACCGCTCAGGAAGATCCCAATGGATATACGCTTACCTATGAGGCAGGAAAGGAAACCTTAGCTTATCAAAGTGGAGTCGTAATGCTTCCGCAGGTGGCATCTTATACAGTAAAAGGATCCTTTACCAAACCGGTAACCTCCGATAAGGTAACCCTTAAAATACTGCTTGGAGACTCCGAAGAAGTTTATCGACGGGAGTTTGCTGCTGAAGAAGAGTACGACGGAGAACTGGAAATTCCGGTTGCCAATAGCCAACAGGCAGAGCAGTTACAATTTATCATGGACTCTCCGACGTATATAGCCTGGGAAACAGTAGAGTGGAAACCGGTGGTTCATTACCAGCAGAAGGTAGATGTTTCCGAAGGCGTAAGCCAGCAAATAGAACAAAGCCAGCCCGCGGGCGTACGGATTGCCACTACTTACCAGGTGGCAGTAAGCCCGGAAAGTCCGCAAACTATCACCCATTCCGGAAAAGGAACGCTGGTTCTTTCCTTGCAGCAGAAACCTTCGCTAACCGCGGAACAGTTAACCGCAATTAAAGGGGATTTTGAAGTAAAAGTCAAAGATGTCTCAGGGACCTTCCATAGCGGTAGTCTGAAAGTAGAAAACGGACAAATCACCGAAGGTGCTACGCAGGAAATAGACTTACCCCAAGGTAAGGTATGGGTAGAACTATACAGTACCAATGTCAGCCGCAAAGGATTAGACCATTTGAAATCCGTTCAGGCAAGCATTACCGATAGTTTACATGTTCAGACACAATCCACAGCAGGGGTTTACCGCAATTGGGAACTACAGGGTTACGGTCCGTTGCATCGCCAGTGGGGACATTTTTCCTACAACGCGATGAATAAGAGATCTCAAAAACCTATCGAAGAATCCCTGTTACAACTTCCGGAAACCGAAGCAGAGGCTGATCCGAGAAAAATGGTATTTATACCGTTGCATACGGATATCCAGACCCGGAGTTTCTGGCAGGGAAATGATTCTCAGGTGTATATAAACAAAGCCGTGATGAGTTCTTCCCGCTTGGGAATCAAAGATGTGATTTTAGAAAACCCATTGACCGGTTTAGGAAAATCAGATAGTACGGATTCATTATGCATCAACGGCGGAACAGCCATCGGAGTACGCCAGGAATCTAAAAATGAAAGCACTTCACTATTAATGAGTGAAGGTGTACTTACCCGAAGCAAAGCAGAGGGTAGAGGACAGTCTCTATTAGCATTTATGGATATGAATGGGGATGGTTATCCGGATATAGTATCTAAAGGTCAGGTACAGCTAACCAATACCCGGGGAGGATTTGATGGAGAAATTGTAACTAAAGACAGAGGCTATGCAGGCTTTCAAAATACCGCTTCCCGCAGGATATCTTTAGGTATAGGAGGAAGTCCTGTGCATGCGTATTCATTTATATCAACAGCAATAAAAAGCTTAGCAACAAAAAATAAAGGCTCAGAAAAAGAAAAATCGGAGAGTTCATCCAATTCCAATAGCAATTCTAAATCGGCTTCACTCTCTTTTAGTGTTAATGCTTCCATAAATAAAGCAGAAGATGAAACCTACGATAGTTTTACAGATGTGAATGGGGATGGGTTACCGGATAAAATTCTAAGAAACAAACAGGTACGGATTAACTTAGGATACAGTTTTTCGGAACCGATAGATTGGGAGTTAGATAAAATACAAGAAGGAAGTAGTCAGGATGTGACTTTGGGATTAGGTTATGATATTGGCAAATCCAGCTGGTCTGTAGGAATTGGATTGGCAGCCTCTAAGATAAAACCGGAATTTATGTTGATAGATATCAATGGTGATGGATTAACGGATAAGGTCAGAGTATCCGGATCTACCGTTTATGTCTCTTTAAACAAAGGAAATTCCTTTGCTCCGGAAATAGAATGGAACGGTTTAAGCAGACCTAATCGTTCAACTTCCGTAAGTGAGTCTCAGAATGGAGCATTTACGTATGGTTTTACTTTATTTGGAGCTACAAAAATGGTTTTGAATCCTTCCGTTAATACAGGGCGAAGTATGAATCGCATTTTGTCAGACTTAAAAGACGTAGATGGCGATGGTTATTTAGATATCGTAAGTTCCGACAAAGAGAACCAGTTACAAGTACAACGTTCGTTAATCGGAAAGAGCAACAAGCTAAAAACCGTAACAAACACCCTAGGAGGCAGTTTCAGTGTGGACTATACACGTTCCGAAGCCACCTATGATCACCCGGGAGGAAAATGGGTACTATCAAGCGTAGAAATCAATGACGGAATCCATGATGACGGAAGTAACACCCGAATGGAATACCGTTATAGCAAAGGAAAACATGACCGCCACGAGCGGGAGTTTTTAGGCTTTGGCAAAGTAGAAAGCCTGAGCATCGATACCGAGAATAATAATCAGGTGTATCGCAAGCACGTTCAGGAATACGACGTGAGCAACTACTACCGTGCCGGGAACAGTTTGCGCAGCAGCGTAGAAGATGCCCAGGGGAAACTCTATAGCGAAAGCATCACCCGTTACTACCAGTACGAAGTACGTCAGTCAGGGAAAAACAACTATACCCTAAGCAATACGGATTTATGCGGCGATACCCAGTCTTCATATACCCCGGTACAATACACCCGCAGCACCGTCTACGAAGGACAAAACGAAGGGATGGTAGCCAACGAAAGCTGGTACGCCTACGACACGCAGGACCAATACGGCGAATTAGTACGTTACCGGTACAGTGACAGCGGCAGCTTAGGCGAGCAGGGCAAAGGAAGCTATAACTACGAAACCCGTATCCGCTATACCTCCAACCCGTCTAAAAACATCTACGGATTACCCGTACAAGTACAAGTATACGGCAGCCAGGGAACCCTTTACCGGGAAGTACAGGCGAGCTACGATACCCAATATGCCAACCACCTGACCCAGGTGCGCCAGCGATTAAATGAACAAGGCGAAGAATCCGTAACCGATATCGTTTACGATAAATACGGAAACATCACCCAAAAGACCCTTCCGGGCAACCAGAAAGGCGAACGCTTATGGTATAAATACCGATATGATAGGGAATACAATATGTACCTGGAGCGCATTGACGATGCCTACGGCTACACCAGCGAGCTGGAGAATTACGATTACCGTTACGGAGTACCACTAAGCACCAAAGACTACAACGGTTACTATATGGCCACGACCCTGGACAACCTGGGAAGAATCCGGACCATTACCGGACCGAACGAAATGGAGCTGGGACTACCGTACACGATCAAATTTGAATATGAGCCCCATGCCGAACTCGCCCAGGATGGCAGCATCCAGCGTCCGGCCTATGCCATAACCCAACACTACGATCCGCAGCACCAAGGCAATGATATAGAAACCATCAGCTTTGTAGACGGAGTAGGACGCGCCCTGCAAGTAAAAAAAGACGGAGTACTTACCCAGACCGATGCCCAGGGCAGTCATCCCGAAGATAAAAAAGTACTGATAGTAAGCGGCAGAAGCAAGCTCGATCCGTACGGACGAGTAGTAGAAAGCTACTATCCGGTCAGCGAAGACCCATCCCAACGGTTAACCTTTAACCGCAGCTTTGATGCCGTAACCCCGACACGAACCCGTTACGACATTCTGGACAGAGCCCTGGAAACCGTGCTACCGGACGAAAGTGTGAGCCGTATGAACTACGGAATCGATACCTCCAGCCGTACCCTGGTTACCACCGTAACCGATGCGCTGGGAGGAAAACAAAGCACCTATACCAACGGCTCAGGACTTACCCTGAAAACCGAGCAATTATCAGGCCCCTCAGGAACCATCAGCACAAGCTTCAGTTACGATGCCATTAACCAGCTGCTCACCGTTACCGATACCGAAGGGCAGCAGACCCGCTCGGAATATGACCTGGCAGGTCGCCGCATCCAGGTTCAGCACCCAAGTGCCGGAACCACACAACTAAGCTACGATGCCCTGGGGAATGTTATCAGCCGCCAAAGCTCGAACTTAGCCGCCAGCGGGAAACAGATTAAATACGAGTACCAGTATGCCCGTTTAACGAAGATCCTATATCCCGAGCATCCCGAAAACAACGTTACCTACCACTACGGCGGCAAAAATGCCAAAGAAAACCGGGTAGGACGAGTAGTCTTACAAGAAGATGCCACCGGAGCCCAGGAATTCAAATACGGTCGCTTAGGCGAAGTAACCGAAGTACGCCGTACAGTGATTATCCCCAACCAGGCGATAGCCACCTACGTAACCAAGACCAAATATGACAGTTGGAACCGTATCGAACAAATCATCTATCCCGATGAAGAAAAAGTAGAATACAAATACAACACAGCCGGTCAGTTAGTACAAGTAAAAGGCAGCAAAGCCTACAGCTACAACTACGTAGAGAAAATAGGCTATGACCAATTCGAACAACGCAACTATTTAAAATACTGCAACGGTTCAGAAACCAGTTACACCTACGATCCACAAAGAAGAAGGCTGAGCCAGCTACAAGTATGGACGCAGTCCCGTAGCAACAGTACCACTCCAAGAACCCAGATCATGGACAACCGCTACACCTACGATGCCGTAAGCAACGTACTAAGCGTAGCCAACCAGGCCCCCTTACCCGGCAATGGGAAGAACCTGCAGGGCGGACAGATGGAGCACCGTTACAGCTACGACGGGCTGTACCGATTAACCGGAGCCAGCGGAACCTATACCGGAGCCGACCAGAAAACGGCCCGTTACCAGTTAACGATGGCCTATGACAACCTTCATAACATCACCCGCAAAACCCAGGACGTAAGCCAGCAGAATTTGGCATTCCAGGGCGGGCTGAACGCCGGATACGATTTGGTGTACAACTATAACCAAAGCAAGAAAAACCAGATAGAGCAGCTGGACGACACGAACTATCGCACCGAAGAGAAACAAGAAGAAGAAAAACGCGAGCAGAAGAAAGCGTACCAGTACGATGCCAACGGGAACCTGGTGTACGTGAACACCCGTTTAAAAAAACAAGACCAGAGCGAAAGCGACAAGACCAATGAGCGCAAGCTTCTGTGGGATGAAGAGAACCGCCTGCGCGCCCTGGATGACAACGGATACGTAAGTAACTACTGGTATGATGCCAGCGGCGAGCGAGTAATCAAAACCAGTGGCGAGAGCGAGCAGGTATATGTAAACTCACTCTTTGCCGGAGGAGTTACCCAGACTAACCGCTTCAGTGCCTACATCAACCCGTATATGGTCGTAGCCGCCGGAGGCAAATACACCAAACACTACTACATAGGCAGTCAGCGGGTAGTAAGTAAGCTCGGCGATCTGGAAAGCTTCGGAGCCGACCCCAGAAGAATTGAATATGCAGGAGCCACCCTGGACGGAATAAAAATAGACTGGAAAGGCAAGTACCAGCAGAGTCTGCAAGACATCCGCAGCAACTATGCCCACTTTGAAGTACCCTATAACGGGAAAGACAATGACGACTATGTGAACGGACAAGGCTTCTGCTGTAGCGATGACCAGAGCACCAGCAAGCAAAGCAGCAGCAAAGCCACCGCAGGCACAGAACCCGTGAACTACGAAAAGCTGCAGTATTACTACCATGCCGACCATTTGGGAAGCAGCAGTTATATCACCAGTTTAGACGGTGATATCGTACAACACGTAGAATATGTACCTTTTGGCGAGGTTTTTGTGGAAGAACGTAATAACAGTTGGAATACCCCTTACTTATTTAACGGTAAGGAGTTGGATGAGGAAACAGGTCTTTACTATTACGGAGCGAGATACTACAATCCTAGGGAAAGCGTGTGGTTATCTACCGACCCGTTAAGCGGTTACAATCCAATTATGGAAGTTGAACATTACATTGATGGTCAACACAATGGAGGAGTTTATAGCTCATTTAACCATAATACTTATATGTATTGTTTACAGAACCCTGTTATTTATATTGATCCGAATGGGAAGCAGGAAAAATCAAGTTATTCATTTACTAAAGGATTTTTCAAAGGCTTATGGGATGCAGGAACAGCTATAGGAGGAATTAAATCTCAGATAGAAACGACTGTACATGTAGCAAAAACGAGTTATAAAATAATAACGAATCAACAAGTTCAGAAGCAATTTGTTGAGGGAGTTAAAGTAATAGCTAATGATCCAGGAGGCTCACTATCTAAGGTAGGAAATAGCATAGTGGAAGGGATAAAAAATAATCCAGAGGCTCAAGGCCAAATAGCAGGAGCATTAGTAGCTGGTTTATCAGATCTAGGAATAGGAGCAGCTACATCTACAGCTAAGGGAGGAAAAGTTTTAACTAATACATTAAAAGCTACAGAAAGTGCTTTAGTTCTGCGTAATGCATCTAAAGTAGAAGATTTAGCAGCAGCAAATAAAATAATGTCCTTACAAGATGGGTTAAGTAATCAAAAGTATGTGGAGCAGATATATAATAATATGGTTAAAGGAGATATTGATGTTACTGGGAAGTTAGGAGCTTTTGTAGATAATGGGGTGACGTATGTTAACGAAGGGAGTCATCATATGGCAGCAGCACTGTTATATCAAACAGAGACAGGCTCTAATAAGTATGTTGAGTTATTGTTAAATACAAAAAGCTCAGTCAATAAAAAGCCTGAAAGTAAAGTGTATAATTTTTCTGTTAAATTAGATTAGAGTATGGTAACAATAAAAATTAAAGAAGCGTTTAGATGTAATGGTTTTTTGATAGATAAGTATATATTTGAATCGGGGAATTTTTATTTTGTTAAGAAACCGTTTTTGGTAAGTATTGTAGATGTTATTTCTAATGAGAATGTTGAAATTTATAAAAAAACATACGTAGAGAATTTTGATGTATATGACTTTAGAGATAAATATAAAGATGTCCTGTTATTTGATTTTTTTAAGGAAATAGGTTTGGAATTATTTATAGATGAATTTATGGATAGTTTGAGTTTTGAAATTGAAGGGGTAACGAAATTGAGTAAGATTAAAGAGTTAGATTATTATCAATTTAAGTGTTTGTTTATCTTGAAAATGATAAATGATTATGATATAATTTTCACAAATATTGAAGCTATGGCTTATGTGAGTTGTAATAGATATTATACTTATTTAAGAACGTTAATTTCTCAATTTGCAGATAAAACATTAATCTTGGTATATGATGATGGAGGTGTCAGTAAGGAATCAATTTCTTATATTGATTTTTTTGAGATAAAAAAGGTGGATGGACAAGAAAATTTATCAAAACTTATTCCGGGATTCCCTAACTATAATTAACATAAATTTATAAACAATAAAAACCCCCGCTAAGTAATTAGCGGGGTTTTTCTTTCAAGGTTCTTTATTGAGCAAATCCAACAACTCTAACTCGTCTTTGGGGATAAGCGAGCGGATAAGTTGCAGGATATTGTAAATATCCCATTGGTTGTGTTCGGTGTAATTGGGAAATGAGATTTCCGCCAAAAGGGCCGTTTGGGTAATTTTACAGAGGGATTTGAGGGTAAAGCCTAAGTTCTCGTAGTCAGGAATGGATTTTAGTTTTTGTAAAGTAACTAAGAAATCTTTAGAGTTAAAGTTTTCATTGGAAGACTTGTTTTGGGTTGTCATGGTAAAAAGTGATTAAATTAAATAAAAAGGCAGGTCGCTGACAACCCATTCTAAGAAGTAGAAAAGTCTCGGGACTTTTATTTGTATTTTATCTTAAAATAGTATCTTTGGCAGGTAAAAGAGTTGATTGAAATAGTTTACTGAAGCCTTGTTTGGATATTCAAACAGTAAAAAGAGTTTTTTAGAAAAAAGTAAAAACTGAAAGAATTCTCCCTTACTTATTTAACGGTAAGGAGTTGGATGAGGAAACAGGTCTTTACTATTACGGTGCCAGATACTATAATCCTAGGGAGAGCGTGTGGTTATCTACCGACCCGTTAAGCGGTTACAATCCCGTGATGGAAGTTGAGCATTACATCGATGGTCAACACAACGGAGGAGTTTATAACTCGTTTAATCACAATACGTATGGTTATTGTTATCAGAACCCTGTTATTTATGTAGATCCGAATGGAAAGCAAACGAAAATTACAGATAAGTGGAATCAACTTAATGATAAAGAAAAAAATATAATAAGATGGCATCCTCAATGGTATAGGGTTACTTATATTGAAAAAAATGCTAATGAAGCATTTAAAATGACAGAAGAAACATTTAATAAACAGGGAAAGGGTGATGAAAGTGATGCTTTTAGACATGCATTTTGGCAAGCTAGAAACACCCAAGATGTAGGAGAGGAACTTACAAGAGCTTGGTCTGATGCTCATGAATATTCTACCCCACCTCATGAAGTTAATACTGATTTATATATGGATATTCATAATAATGATGTTGGTATAGAGATAGGAAAGAGTAATCCTAAAGCTACACCAGAGGAATTGAAAAGTATTATTTTAGATAAAATATCAAAGGGTGAATTATTAATATTAAATGAAGATCAAACTAAAATAAGGAAATCTGATGGAAGTGGGATAAAAAACTCTAAATCTGAAATTAGGAAATATGACGTTTCTCATAAAATAGCTACTGAAATATTAAAAAATCCACAACAAAAAACAAAAGATTATGAGTAGGCTTATATTGGTAGTTTCATTTTTTATTTTTTCATTTAATTGTAGTTCTCACAATCAAAATTATGATGAGCTTGTTATTTCAGAATTAAATGAGAGTTTTGAAGATATCTTATCTTATAAGAAGGAGGGGAATATTATTTTTCTGGAAATTAAAATTATAGGTGAAATTCAAGGGGATGCAATTTTGGAGTTATATGATGTTAGAGGTAAAGGCCCCTATACTAAAATTAAACTTAACGGGCGTGTAGATAAGATTTATAATACAGAATGGTATGAACCTAATTTAAAGATTAAATATAAGCCATTGTCAAAAATCAATGGAGGAAGTTTAGTTTTGAGGTATAAAATGAATTAGATGCTGAGGATGGTTATGTTGGAAACAATTAAAACAAAGTGAAATAATAGATGAATTGACTATAGAAGAATTATATGCATATATGATTAAAAAGAGTAAATTTAGATTGAAGTATATAAAAATAAAAACCCCGCTAATGCGGGGTTTTTATTTTACTTTTCTTTATTGAGTAAATCCAACAACTCTAACTCATCTTTAGGGATAAGCGAGCGTAGGAGAGCAAGGATGTTGTAAATGTCCCATTGAGTATGCTCTGTGTAATTGGGGAAAGAAATTTCCGCCAGTAGGGCGGTTTGGGAAATTTTACAGAGGGATTTGAGGGTAAAGCCTAAGTTCTCGTAGTCGGGAATGGTTTTTAGCTTTTGTAAAGTAACTAAGAAATCTTTAGGGTTAAAGTTTGGGTTTGAAGACTTGTTTTGGGTTGTCATGATAAGAAATATTAAGGGTTAAAAAATAGGCAGGTCGCTGACAACCCATTCTACGAAGTAGAAAAGTCTCGGGACTTTTATTTGTATTTTATCTTAAAATAGTATCTTTGGTAGGTAAAAGAGTTGATTGAAATAGTTTACTATAGTATTGTTTAGATATTTAAATAGGAGTAAGAGTTTTTTAAAAAAAAGTAAAAACCGAAGGAATTCACACTTTCGTAAGTAACGGTAAGGAGTTGGATGAGGAAACAGGTCTTTACTATTACGGTGCCAGATACTACAATCCGAGGGAGTCTGTTTGGTTATCTGTGGATCCACTAACAGAGATAACAGGTACTCCTTACCAGTATTGTTATCAGAATCCAGTTAGATATACCGATCCTACGGGAATGAAAGGAACAGATGAATTTGATGATAAAGGGAATAAAATTAGTGATCTAGGAGGGGATAAGATAGACTTTTATCACCAAAAGAATGGTGATACCAAAGTTGTTGATAGGGAAAGTGGTGAATCTAATGTTATTAGTGGAGGAAAGTCTATTATTGAAGGATATACTCATAGAAAAAAAAGTACAAGTTGGTGGACATTGTCTAAAGAATTTGATAAAGGTGTAGGTCCTACCAAGAGTTTAATTGCAGATTTTGAAGATTCTACTTTAGGAATATTTGGATCAATGGATAAGAAAAATTCTACTTATGCATCAAAAGCAAGAACAGCAGTCTTATCAGAAGGCTTAAATAAAGGAAGAGTTTCTTATGATTATGAAGAAGTAAACCCAATGACTGCAGGTTTTGATATGTGGGAACAGTTTTTAGGAAGAGCGAATATTTCGTATTATAAATTGGGTGATGATAAAGTGTTGTTTATGATAAACGATTCCAAATCAATGACATCTTTAGCGTATAGGCTACTTCCATGTTGGGAAAGATCTGTATACCATTTAAATGGGAATACTTATCAAACGTATATGTGGACTGAAAGTATGAGTGAAGTAATGCAAAAAGGAACTTTACAGTTACAATATACCCCTCAACAAAAAGTTCAAATGCAGCAAGGTCAACAAGGATTTAATAGATGGTTGTTAAGTTATTAATAATGAGAAAAATAATAATTATGAAATTTTTAATATTAAGCTCTATTGTACTTTTCTCATGTATTAAAGAACAAGACTTAAAAGGTACTTATGTTCCTGTTAATTATAAGAATAATTTTGATACTATTCGACTTGAAGATGATGGTATATACAGTAGAAAAGTTTATGATATTAATGGCAAGTTGTTGTTGAAAATGAAAGGTAAGTGGGAGCATAAAAATGATATAATTAATTTTCGACCATTTTTTTTGAACTTTGATTATGACTTAGTTAAATTTCCGGAAGTTATACAGGATACTTTGGGGGGATGGAGTGGTAATCTACATAAAAACAATGGAAATTTAGAATTTTGTGTAGGTCACTTATCAGCAAGTTTGCCTAATCAAAATTGTTATCGAAAAATAGCAAAGTAATTCTTAGATTCTTGAAAGAAAAACCCCGCTCATCGAGCGGGGTTTTTGTTTTCAAGCCTCTTTACTGAGTAAATCCAACAACTCGAGTTCATCTTTAGGGATAAGGGAGCGAATGAGGGCAAGGATATTGTAAATGTCCCATTGAGTATGCTCGGTGTTATTGGGGAAAGAGATTTCCGCTAATAAAGCCGTTTGTGTAATTTTACAGAGGGATTTGAGGGTGAAACCTAAGTTTTCGTAGTCAGGAATGGATTTGAGTTTTTGTAAAGTAACTAAGAAGTCTTTAAGGTTAAGTTTTTGTTTTGAAGACTTGTTTTGTGTTGTCATGGTAAAAAGGGATTAAGTTAAATAAAAAGGCAGGTCGCTGCAAACACATTCTACAGAGTAGAAAAGTCTCGGGACTTTTATTCAAATTTTATCTTAAAATAGTATCTTTGGCAGGTAAAAGAGTTGATTGAAATAGTTTACTATAGCCTTGTTTAGTTATACAAACTGGAGTAAGAGTTTTTTAGAAAAAAGTAGAAACCAAAGGAATTCACACTTTCGTATGTAAGGGTAAGGAGGGCATGAAGAAACAGGTCTTTACTATTACGGTGCCAGATACTATAATCCCAGGGAATCTGTGTGGTTATCTACTGACCCGTTAAGCGGTTATAATCCAATCTTTGAAACCGAGCATTACATTGACGGTCAGCATAATGGTGGAGTTTATAACTCGTTTAACCATAATACCTATGGGTATTGTTATCAGAATCCTATTGTGTTAGTAGATCCTAATGGTAAACAGGCCAGATCAAATCTATTAGATGGAAATAAACGAGAATATTGGCTAGGTGGAGAATTAGCGATGGAGCAAATAGGAAATGATGAAACGTTTAATGTTTATGTTTATGCAGAAGTATCTTATTTAAAGAAAAGGAATGCAATATTACCCGCGCTTTATACGGTTAGGCATCAAAATGGTAAATTCATAGATAAAGATTTAATGGAGTATTCAACTAATTGTTTTGGTTATGTTTTAACTGGTGGGCAATACTTTATACCAGGAGGAGATATAGGTGAATATTTGAAGGCATCAGGATATAGAGAAATGAAAGGAGTAAGTAATTATAAAGAAGGAGATGTTTATTTGTGGGAAGGAGGAGGACATATTATGGAAGCAGTTAAAAAAGAAGGTAAGTTGGTGTGGGAGAGTTATTTTGCAGGAGATGAAAAAGCTTATTATGGAAGTCTAAAGGATATTCTTTTATACAATAGAACTATAGGAGGAATGTCAGATTTAAAAGATGCTAAACTTTATAGGCCGGCTGTCCCTAAAATTGTGGAAAAGATTTATAAATCTGTTAGTATTAATGATCTGATAGACTCAATTAAACAATTTGATAAAGATGTATATGGAGAAAACTAACATAATATTATTTTTAATCTTTTTCATATTTCTTTCATGCTTTGAAGATAAAAATGTGAAGCTAGAAGATAAAATAACAAAAAATCAGCTACGAATTTCAGGCGTAATTAATCCAGAAAAATACGATATGCTTCTAGGTGATTGGGTTTTAGCTAAAATTATTATAAATAAAAAGTTTGAAAAGACTTTTACAATGGTGAAAGATACAGCTATTAATATCCATATTTCTAAAGAAGGTGTATTTTCAGATAAAGGAGTTAAGTTAGGTGAAAGCGATAAAAAATGCAGTATGGCATTTAATTTAGTATTGGATACATTAGAGGGTAAGTATTTTGTAAAAGCAAACTTAAGAAAACCAGATTTTTTTGTATTACAAAACCCAGGAATTAGTTATATGCGTAATGATAGCATAATTGGGTATATAAAAACACAATTATTTTTTATTAGAAAAGAATGATTAATTATTGAAAAAATAAATAGGGAATAATTTTAGGAAAAAGCGACCGATTTATCGGTCGCTTTTTATTTTAAGGTTCTTTATTGAGCAAATCCAACAACTCTAACTCGTCTTTGGGGATAAGGGAGCGAATAAGGGCAAGAATGTTGTAAATGTCCCATTGGTTGTGTTCGGTGTAATTAGGGAAAGAGATTTCCGCTAACAGGGCGGTTTGAGTAATTTTACAGAGGGATTTGAGGGTAAAACCTAAGTTTTCGTAGTCGGGAATGGTTTTTAGTTTTTGTAAAGTAACTAGGAAATCTTTAGGGTTTAGGTTTTCATTGGATGACTTGTTTTCTGTTTGCATGATAGAAAGATTTAAAAATTAAATAAAAAGGCAGGTCGCTGACAACACATTCTACAGAGTAGAAAAGTCTCGGGACTTTTATTCAAATTTTAGCTTAAAATAGTATCTTTGGTAGGTAAAAGAGTTGATTGAAATAGTTTACTATAGTATTGTTTAGATATTTAAATAGGAGTAAGAGTTTTTTTTAAAAAAAGTAAAAACCGAAGGAATTCACACTTTCGTATGTAACGGTAAGGAGTTGGATGAGGAAACAGGTCTTTACTATTACGGTGCCAGATACTATAATCCAAGGGAAAGCGTGTGGTAGTCAGTGGATCCACTCTTTGAACAAACAATGACTCCGTATCAGTATTGTTATCAGAATCCAGTTAGGTTTATAGATCCGACAGGGATGGAAGGTGAAAGTGTTGATGATGATATAACAGTTAATAATAAAGGAATTGTTAGTAAAGTTGTTAAAAATGATAAGCCAAATAGATTTTATGATGAGAAAGGAAATGAATTAAAATTTAATGATACTCAAGAAGTAGATAAAAGCAAACTTACAAATAACTATAGTGTTGGAGAACAATTATATTATCCAGTTAGCAGGGCGGAGTTAGATAAAGTTGTCAAAGGGGTGTCATTAAATTCAGGAATAAAACTATCTAAATATATGGCTCCATTAAGTGTTTCAAAGTATGTTTTAGTTGCATTAGCATCACATACTGGAGCTGATTTTACAATGGGATACTTAGCTGAAAGAAAAGATATATACAATGTTTTTATTGAGGAGACTATCTATAATTATAGATTTGAGGGTAGCAATAAAATATATAATTTATTTGATGCAGGTAATTTTATGTGGGGAGCATGGACAGAAGAAATAGGTCTCTTTGATTTTGAAGTTAAAGGAGGATCTAACCTTAATGAGTTTTATAATTTTGGAGATAGTGAAGCAGATCAAAGAGCAATTTTTGATGGTAGAAAGTATTATTAATATGAGAAATAAAATTATTAACCCAAGAATTTTGTTGATATGCTTTTGCATATTCATAGTTATTACTATTATATTAAATAAATTTAACATCTATGAAAGATCATTACTTCATTTTATATTGAATTGGATATTTTTTATACCATTAATAATTTTCTTTACTTACTCGTTTATACTTAATTATATTAAGATAAGAAAAGGAATATTAACAAATAATAATTTATATATAACAGTTATTCCATTAATTTTAATAATAATGTTTTATATATCTTTTTTAATAAAGGTATTAATTATATAAATGAATCAAAAATAATATCAAGTTTAGGCTTAAAGATAAAGTTAAAAAAGAAGGCTACTCATTGAGTAGCCTTCTTTTTTGTTATTACTCTTTATTCAGCAAATCCAGCAGTTCCAGTTCATCTTTAGGGATAAGGGAGCGAATAAGTTGCAGGATATTGTAAATGTCCCATTGGTTGTGTTCGGTGTAATTAGGGAAAGAGATTTCTGCTAATAAAGCCGTTTGCGTAATTTTACAGAGGGATTTGAGAGTAAAACCTAAGTTTTCGTAGTCGGGAATGGATTTTAGTTTTTGTAAAGTAACTAGGAAATCTTTAGGGTTAAGTTTTTCATTGGATGACTTTTTTTGTGTTTGCATTGTAAAAAGGGATTAAGTTAAATAAAAAGGCAGGTCGCTGCAAACACATTCTACAGAGTAGAAAAGTCTAAGGACTTTTTTTTAAATTTTATCTTAAAATAGTATCTTTGGCAGGTAAAAGAGTTGATTGAAATAGTTTACTATAGCCTTGTTTAGTTATACAAACTGGAGTAAGAGTTTTTTAGAAAAAAGTAGAAACCAAAGGAATTCACACTTTCGTATGTAAGGGTAAGGAGTTGGATGAGGAAACAGGTCTTTACTATTACGGTGCCAGATACTATAATCCTAGGGAATCTGTGTGGTTATCAGTGGATCCGTTGACAGAGAAGTATCCTGGAACAAGTGCTTATGCTTATGTAGCAAATAACCCAATAAATGCAATAGATCCTGATGGTAGAGATATTATAGTATTATATGGAGCAAAAAATGATCAGAGTATTAGACTGTCTTCAGTAAATGATATACAAAAATTAAAAGGGATAAGTGATGAATATGTTCAATCGGTATATCAGGCCTTAAATGCAATGAGTACTCAACAGGATGTAATTAAAGCATTAGAGACATCAAGTACTGTTACAGTAAGAAATACAGATTTGGGGTCGGCCTTTTTTCACGAAGATCAAAGTTTAAGATGGAATAGTTTATTAGGTATAGAGGGAGATTCTGGAGAAATATTATCATCGGCTTCTGTACTAGTTCATGAGCTTAATCACTTTAATTTATGGGATAAAGATGAGGGTCTTCCTCTTAAAATATATAGTGGGATTTTGGTCGGAGATACTGGGATATCATTATCTGAATGGGAGGCTATGAAAGCTGAAACTAAATCTAATAAAGGTGTACAAGTCAGAGATAAATATGAAGGAGACTCTAAGCCTATTGTAACAAAAGGACCATTATCTAAAGTAAAGGTAAAAGATTTTGAATTGTCAGAGGAAAAAAAGATTCATAATGAGCGACAAAAAAGATTAGAAGATATGGTTAAACAGGCTATAAAAGAAAATTCTAACTAAATTAATTTTATTATGAAGTTTTTGTATATTATTTTTATTTCACAAAATATGATATCACAAATATATCAATGTCCTATAAGTGATGGAAAAGTGATTAAAGGGTATAGGAATGATAAAGAAATGCAATTATACAAAGGATTATTTTTTAAAGATAATTCAGCTCCTATTGATTTAACAATCATAGCAGATAGTGAGAGTATAGATGTGAAATCAATAGTACAAGGAGAAGTTTTGTATGTAGATGATAGTACTAATTGTGTAGCAATAATGTATGATAATGCTAATTTGATATCTTATGAATTCATAAAAGATATTACAGTTAAAAAAGGAGAGTTAGTGGAAGTCGGTACAATCTTAGGAAAGCCGATGCTCAATACTTTTCCTCCAAGAAAATATCAAGATCTTTTAGGAGTAAAAACGGAACTTTATAATGTTAATATGACTTTTTATTATTTTGATAAAGAGAAACAAACTTTAGTTCATGAACCAGTTCCTTTGGAATCAATAGATTGTAATATTATCATTTGTGATAACTGCCAGCCTAAAATCTATGGAATGTGATTATTCATAATGTAAACTAAATAAACCCCGCTTAATAAGCGGGGTTTTTCTTTATTCTTTGTTCAACAAATCCAATAACTCTAACTCATCTTTAGGGATAAGGGAGGGAATAAGCGCAAGAATGTTATAAATGTCCAATTGGTTGTGTTCCGTGTAATTGGGGAACGAGATTTCCGTTAACAGGGCTGTTTGCGTAATTTTACAAAGAGATTTAAGAGTAAATCCTAAGTTTTCGTAGTCGGGAATGGTTTTAAGCTTTTGTAAAGTAACTAAGAAGTCTTTAGGGTTTAGTTTTTGTTTTGAAGACTTGTTTTGTGTTGTCATGGTAAAAAGTGATTAAGTTAAATAAAAAGGCAGGTCGCTGACAACAAATTTTAATGAGTAGAAAAAGCCTTAACTATTAAAAAAGAAGATGTATTTAAATAAAATTTAAATTATTATGAAGTATTTGTGTATTATTTTTATTTGTATTTCACAAAATATGTTCTCGCAAATATATCAATGTCCTATAAGTGATGGGAAAGTGATTAAAGGATATAGGAATGATAAAGAAACGCAATTATACAAAGGATTATTTTTTAAAGATAACTTATCTCCTATTGGTGTTACAATCATAGCAGATAGGGGAAGTAAAGATGTGAAATCTTTTGTACAAGGGACAGTTTTGTATGTAGATGATAGTACTAATTGTTTAGCAATAATATATGATAATATTAATTTGATATCTTATGAGTCTATAAAAAATATTACAGTTATAAAAGGGGATTCAGTAAAAGTTGGTACAATCTTAGGAAAACCGATGCTTAATACTTTTCCTCCAAGAAAATACCAAGATTTTATAGGAGTAAAAACGGAACTTTATAATGTTAATATGACTTTTTATTACTTTGATAAAGAGAAACAAACTTTAGTTCACGACCCAGTTCCTTTGGAATCAATGGGTTGTAATATTATCGTTTGTGATAATTGTCAGCCTAAAATCTATGGAATGTGATTTTCGTAATGTAAACTAAATATACCCCGCTCATTGAGCGGGGTATATTATTTTAATGCTCTTTATTTAGCAAATCGAGTAATTCTAGTTCGTCTTTAGGGATAAGGGAGCGGATAAGTTACAGGATATCAAAGGGGTTTGAGGGTAAAACCTAAGTTCTCGTAGTCAGGAATGGTTTTGAGCTTTTGTAAAGTAACTAAGAAGTCTTTAGGGTTTGGTTTTTCATTGGAATTTGTTTGTACATTTTCGGTTTGCAAAATGAATAATTATAAAAAAAATGGCAGGTCACTATAAACAAAATCTACAGAGTAGAAAAGTCTCGGGACTTTTATTCGTATTTTATCTTAAAATAGTATCTTTGGCAGTTAAAAGAGTTGATTGAAATAGTTTGCTGTAGCCTTGTTAAGATATATAAACAGGAGTAATGTTTTTTTAGAAAAATGTAAAAACTGAAGGAATTCTCCCTTTCGTATGTAACGGTAAGGGGTTGGATGAGGAAACCGGTCTTTATTATTACGGTGCAAGATACTATAATCCAAGGGAGAGTATATTCTTAAGCGTGGATCCTATGGCAGAAAAATATTCGAGTGTAAGTCCTTATGCGTATACGTTTAATAATCCAGTTAAATATATTGATCCTACCGGAATGATGCCAGAGAATGGGGCAGGAGATCCATCTGGTAATGTACATTTTTTAATTCACACAGGTGGGGCGGGAGATTTTGTAGATGCGTTGAAAACAAGAGCTAAAGAAATCAAAAAAAATAATCCTAAAGACAAAGTTGTAGAATTGACAGTTAAAGATCTAGGGAAACTAAAAGAAGTTGTTGAGAGCGAGGTTCAAAAGGCTAGAAAAGAAGGATATGGAATGACCGTTGAAGCTTCATTTTTTGGGCATGGTGGTACAGATGGACCGGTTGGTGAATTGGTAACCTCAGGACAATATAATTTGAGATTAGAGACTGGAGTATTTGACGATAGGGGACAATTATCTCCTGAAGGATGGGGGTTGATTGATTGGAATTTTGATCCTAATGGTAGTATAGCTGTTTTTTATGGTTGTAATAAAGAACCTTTTGCTTCGAATTTTTTAAATTATTCTAACGTGAAATATTCGTCTGGTATGGCCGGATATTCGGGAGGTTCTTATACTTATAAGGGAGACTTTGATTCTAGTTGGTTTGGTTTGGGTAATGTTTATATGGTTACTCAGCAGGATGGTAAGATACTTCCTAAGAAAGTTTTTTCTCAAGAGTCAGGTATTGTTAGTATTTATGGCAATCTGTCTGTCAATAGTAAAGGTGCTGTTGTGAATGATACAGAGCAATCAAAGAGAAATTCTGCAATAATGAGAGCACCATCTATAATGAGGTTTCCTATACTTTAAAATGTAGAATAATGAAATGGAATCTTTTTAAAATTATAATTGTTTTTTTTATAATATTTGTTCCTGTAAATATTATTGATTATTTAATATTGAAAGATCGTTATGTTATAAGAAATGTTGGTTTACCATTCAATTTTTATCATGAGGTCTATGTAAATGGGGTAAAACAATATGGATTTTCTTTATTTAATTTATTTATAAATGGATTAATTTTACTTTTAATTTCTATTATTTTAGTGTACAAAGTTATAAATAGAAAAAGGTAAAGACATAGAATTGTTTTTTAATGAATATGACAATAATAAAAATTTCTAAAATTATCTATATTAAATAACAAACAAAAAAAACTTGCAATGTAGGCTGCATTCAAAAATTATAAATAAAAACTCATTAGGTATTAATAGGAAGGAGACCGATAACTATCAGTCTCTTTTTCTTTTAAGCCTCTTTATTAAGTAAATCCAACAACTCTAACAACTCTAACTCGTTATTAGGAATAAGAGATAGAATAAGGGAAAGAATGTTGTAAATGTCTCATTGGGTGTGTTCCGTTTGGTTAGGGAATGATAGGTTTGCAAATAAAGCGGTATGAGTAATATAATTTATTAATATTCAGATTGTTAAGGATAATTTTTTTATCTTAATTATACAAAGATTTATAAGATTCTAACAAGTTCGCCTATTATATTTATGAATAAATATGTTATGGAAAAAAATAATATCTTACAAATTTTGTTTCTTTATAAAGAATTCAAAATAGCTACAGCAAAGTACCTTAAGATATCCGAAAATAATGGGATTTATAGTATAAAGATACTAGACTTAAAATTAATAAACGATATTTCTTCTGAATTTTTAATTGGAAAAGAATTGGTTGTTAAGATTTATTTAAATCGAGCAAAATTAATGCTGCTAACATTAATCATTAATTCAAATGAAATTATAGAAATAGATAGAAATATTTTTTATTTAGAAGAAGTTTATACAGATGAAATTTATACTTTTCATCAGAGATATTTAGATATTTTTTACGGGTGGTACAAGGGGAAAGAATATTCATGGAGGGATTTTAAGGTACAGCAAGAAAGGAATGAATGGCTAAGATGTTGTTATTTTTGGAATGGAGTCCCGGTATCTTTAAAATTAGATAAAGAGTATGTCCTTAATGATGAAAAAGAACTTAAAACTCCTCTTGATTTACATTGTTTATTGAGTGAAGTTTTTTTTGGAAAAAGAGGATATTTTGGTGCAGAATCTAATGCATTTATAGATTGTCTAACTTCTCTAGATCCTTTTCTGGAAAAACTAGAAAAAAAAATAATATTAGTAATAAATAATTTTGCCCATATTAATTATAAAGTATCTCAAGAAATTGGCTATAATGGATATCTTTTTGAAATAGCAAAAGAATTAGAAGCTAGTAATTTTATTATTGTTAAGAAATAAATTTAATATTACTAAATGTAATAAATAAGCAACCCCTAGTGTTGTGAGGGAGGATGGTAAATAACTAAGCCATACTTGTATCGGTATACTATATAATTTTTTATGTCTTAAAATAGTAGGAATAAGGTAAATTTTAACTTTAACATATTTTTGTGAATTATTGTAAATCAATGTATAAAAAAAGTTTTTAGATATATGAAATTTGAAATATTGGAAGTAGTAAAGTTATACGTTAAATTTATAAATGAGTTTGAAAAAGAATTAATAAAAGAATACAATTTAAAAGATAAATACTGGCATGTACGAGGAGCTGCATTTAACAGGTTAGGTAAGGCAGGAAACTTTAGATATCGTTTTCACGGTATAGGTTGTGAAATACAAAAAAATGAAATACTATGTGATTATAGTATTATACCTTATGGAACAGAAGGAGAATATTACTATATATGTTTTAATGATTATGAATTAAAATGCTTTATAGAAACTTTTTCTATATACAAAAATTTAAATATAAAAGAAAATGAGGTAAAAAATCAGTTACAAAAATATATCGATGATAAGACGCTAAAATGTTTATATCAAGGAGAAATAAGGTTTGATTCATATCTGATACCCTCAACCTATCAATTTAAGTAAATAAATAGTATCTGAATATATAAAAAAATCCTGCTTATTATAAGCAGGATTAAATCTCATTTTAAATTTATACGACTTAAAAGAATCAAAATTCTCTTAAGACAAGATAAAGGTAAGAATAAAATAATATATGAGCTAAAAATTCATAGTAATATTTTATTTAAATTTTTTAAATTACATATTAATCAATTGTTTATCAGTGATTTAATTGTTTAAAAAATTAATGTTCTTAAAGTTTTATATTATAGTCTGAGTTTAGAGTTAATAAAAATTACAATTAGTATCTGAACCAAAAACATTTATAAAAAAAAAGAAAGCCATTAAATAGCTTTCCTTAATAAAAATCGTAGTGTTAATAAATTAATTAGTTGTTTGCGTTCGCAATAAAGTTTTTCTATGATGCAAAATAACAGAGAAAAATAACATATAAAAAAAGGAAAACCGTAAAATCTAACATTTTTATAAAGATAATGACTTAAAATATTCAATAAGAATACTTTTTTTATCCTTTATAAGATAAAAAAATAGATGTTAAAACTATAGGATAAATATAAATAATGATTTTTTTTGTATAATGTTAATTAAAAATATAAAATTGGGGATCTTTAGAGAACTAAATATATTTAAATTTATAATTAAACAATATAATTAATAGACTGATTATTTATATAATTGATAATCATGTTGTTGTGAGTATTTAATAATTTGGTTGATAGATTAAAAGTTTTTATATAAAAATATTTTCTTTAATAAAGTTTTAAACAAATAAAAAAGCTGTTAAAAATTAACAGCTTTCTCTAATTTGTTAGTGCAAATAAAAATTAAATTACTATAAAAAAGTGTGAAAATATCTTTGTAATTTCTTATATAATAATTATCAAAAAGTATACTGATTTGACCAAATATAATAATATTTATATATTTAAATATAACTCGAATTGATATAGTAAACAGACAAATGCAAAAGAGATTAATGAAGAGGTGCTGATTGTTAAAAAAAGTTAAATCCTGTTTAAAAAAAGCAGGATTTAACTGTATTTATTATTAATTTATTAACCTTATAAAGAGCGCTTTAATTAAATGTATTTGTATATGAAAACAAAAATAATAAATTTATCTGATAAATCGCACAATATTTTGTTAATTTTAAATTAAAAGTATAAAAAAATCATTGAAACTAACTCTTTGGTTTATTCCTACATAGGTTTAGGTTTGAGTATAACAGCTTGTATTATAACGATTTGTAAAAAATGATTTTATTTGGGAAATATTGCGCAGATCAATTAAAATAAGATAAAATAAAAAAAGCTGCGGGTTAGACAGCTTTCCTCAATAAGTTTTAGTGTTAATTGTAATTATAATAATTTGATTCTATAAAAAAATCTTTTAGCGTTTCTATTAACTAATATGCCAAAAAGCATGCTCAACTAAATAGTATAAAATAAAATTTG
This sequence comes from Apibacter raozihei, assembly GCF_004014855.1. Lineage (NCBI taxonomy): Bacteria > Pseudomonadati > Bacteroidota > Flavobacteriia > Flavobacteriales > Weeksellaceae > Apibacter > Apibacter raozihei. The sequence continues at coordinate 265,448 of NZ_CP034930.1, read as the reverse complement.
TATATCGGTAAATAGATTATATTGATAATTAAGAAAAAATATAAATCTCTAATTACTATATAATTTTATTCATGTATCCTAATTATATAAATAATTTTTCTTATATTTAGTAATTAATTACCTTTAGCTGTCTAAATTTATCTCTGTGGCCTCATGTGCACAAAAACAAAAAGAGAGATAATGCCAGATATAGATGTCAAATTATGTTAAACACCATACAATTTACCTGTATAAAAAGGTGTTACATAAATTTTATTATTATATTTTTTTAAACGCTAACTAATACTAATTACCTATGGAAATCAAAAAATACAAAATATCGCCACTTAACATATTCTCAGTTGTATTTGTATGGATGGGATTTACTTTAACAAATTCAGCAAGTCCATATTTTATTCAATTTTTACGATTTTCGACACTACTGGCAATGGCATTGTTTGTTTTATTGCTTGATGTTGTAGTCAGGTTCTTAGTAAATAATACCTATGCATTTTATTTACTAGAATTTTTAATTATAGTAATAGGACTATTTATTTTGCTTTTATAAACTAGGTGAAAAAAAATGGAGCTATATTTTTTTAAATGTATTTAAAAGGAAATGATATATAAAAAAAAGCTGTGTATTAGACAGCTTTCTTCAATAAGTTTAGCGTTAATTTAAAACATTAAATTAGTTATAATAAATTCAAAAAAAATCTTTTAGTGTTATATACTTTTATTATGCCAAAAAGCGTGCATTAATTAGTTCAATAATAAATATTTTGTTTATATATAAATAGCTTATGTCAATTAAGGAATATTTGCTCATTCTAATATTTAGGCAAGCAAAACAGGATATAAATAGTTAATACCACAATTTAATTTCAGATTATAAGATATATTATCTAACTTAATGATCTTTCAAAAAACTCAAATTAGATGAGTGCGTAGGTTTTGTTCATTACTAATAGATAGAAAATATCAGTTCATAGCTCATTTTCTTATTTCTCCAAAGGAATCTAATTTTTAAGTCAAAACATTATGTTGTAGTTTTTCAATAAATATATTTTCTCGGTCTTATTCTTAACTCTAAATAACTTGTATAAAACAGGTAGCATATTGTAGTTTAATTTTATCTTATTGATAAATAAATTTTAAATTTGTAAAGATGATTAAACCGGATTTAAATATACATCATGGAAGAAATATTAAACGTATTCGAGAGCTCTTAGGTTATAAACAAGAGTTCTTAGCTATAGAGTTAGATATAACACAACAGTCAATATCAGAAATTGAACGTAAAGAATTTGATAATAAAAAAACTCTAATAAAAATCGCAGATATTCTTCAAGTACCTATAGAAGTTATTGAAAATTTAAACAATAAAAAAATGGTAGATATAAAACATGAATTTATAAAAAATTTTATTGTCGATAATGAAAAGGGTTTACAAGGAAAAGTAATAAAATCAATTAGAGAACATCTAAATATACCAGTATCTGAAATTGCACTAAAATTAGGAATTAATAAACAAGAGTATTTAGAGCTTGAAAAGAAAGAAAAGCTGGATGTGGAGATTCTCGAAAAAATTGCTAAGGCGTTAGATATTCCGGTAGAAGCGATTACTGAACTGGAACAAGGAACAACGGTAAATATTGTTGCAAATACATTTACGGATTTTAAAGATAATGCTGTAGCCAATCAAAATTATCCTACTTTCAATACAGTAGATAAAATTGTAGAACTATATGAGAAGCTCTTGGAAACAGAAAAGGAAAAAGTTAGACTTTTGGAAGAGGTTCTGAAAGGTAGAGGGTAGAATTTTTCTGATTAAATATGTATAATCCTACACGAAGAAATAGAAATATTGGAACAGCTAAACAAGGATCTGGACAAAACAATAAATTAGTTATACCAGGATCTACGGTTCTAGCAAGAAAATCATTTTATGAGCGAATAGGGAATCATAAAAAAATACATAAAAACATTAAAGGTAATGAGTTTGTTTTTATAGTAGAGGAAACACGTAAAACATCAGAACACGCTTGTACAGTAAATGATGTTGTAACTTTACTAAATGAAATTCCACCTCAGGATTTAGGAGAGCTTAAATATGTGATTTTTCGTCAACCTAAAAGAAAAGAGGAAATTTTATCGCCCGTATGGGGTAGATTAATTTATTCATATGATTATGAGAATGAATATTATCCTGCAATTATATTAGATGCAATTGATTATGAAAAGAAGTTTAAATGGAAGAAGAAACTTTCGATTGAAGATCAAAAAGAAATAAGCAGGTTACAACAAGACGGTCATAAGATTATTGATAATGGAAAATACTACCTTGCAGACTATGAATTGGAATATGTTAAAACACGCAACTTTATAGAACCTTGCTTCATGAAATAGGGCACTATGTACATTATTTAAATGTAGTAGAAAAAACAGCTCTTGAAGACGAAGAGAATGAGCTTTGGGAAAGGTGCTTTGAAGCATATTTTAAAATACCAGTTATTGAAAAAGAAAAGTTTGCACACTATTATGCCGATGAGCTAAAAGCTCGCTTGTTAGCACAAAAGGTAATACCCTTTGATAGAAAATAGAGTAAATTGTATAGCTAGAATTAATTTTTGATTGTAACTTAAATTTTAAAGAAGCAAAAAAATGGGTGAATTTTTTACATACAATAATAAAACAGCAATAACTTATTTAAAACCAAAACTATGTTTTTAGGATTACGTTTATTCATATTCTTTATCATAGCTTTGCCCTTATCATATATTATAGGCATGTGTTTAGCATTCCTTATCCTAATATACTTTAATGAAAAAAAATTAAAACTTAATGTAAAGCAAATACTGATATCTGGAGGTATAATGTATATTGTAGCACAACCTATAAGTTTTAATTTAATTATAATTCTTCAAATTGAAAAATTAAATAAAATTTTTGGTTTTTCGCCTGTAGATGATGGACTTAACATTTGTGAAACTATATTTGCAGTTTTGTTCGCCATTGTTTTTACCTGCTCAATAATAAGCTTTAGACTGCATCATAAACATAAAAAGTTTTATTTGTCTTAAAATATTACTTATTCTCTAATTTATATTATCTCGATAGAATACTTAGCTTTAAAAATTTCATTCGGATTTAGATGGTTCATCCAGTCGCGGTCTTTAAATTCTCCGGAATAATTTACTCGGTCACAACGGCCATACCAGGGCTCAATACAAACAAACGGAACGTTTTTACCTGCCGGAGACCATATTCCAGCCAGTGGAGACTCAAAATGCACGCGTACATAGGGTTTTTTATCAGAGCTGAGCAAATCAACACGAGAGATTCCTTGTTTTTCAAAAATAAGCGCATCACGGTCAAACAAAGTAGAGGTTATAGGAAGCAAACCTTCGTTTAGCGATAATACATAATGTTCAGAAACATCTATACAGCCTTTTTCTTTAATAAGCATGTACTGAAGTTCCTTTTCAGAAAAACCTAAATACCCCTTACTCATCTCAGTTGTGTCAATCAGGTTAAAAGCCGGATGTGCACCTATCTGAAAATGCATAACCTTATTACCTGTATTCTCTACTTCCCAGTTCACATGTACAAAATTTTGTTCAAGCCCGTAACTTATAATAAGTTTAAACGGAAAAGGATATTTAGAAAGTGTCTCCTCGTTGCTTTCCAGCTGGTAGCTAATTTCCTGAGAAGAGCCAGAGAGTAAATCAAAAACCATATCACGGGCAAAGCCGTGCTGTCCCATGCTGTATTCCTCACCGTCATTCATATATTTTCCATTCCATAAACTGCCGACAATAGGGAATAAAACAGGAGAATGTCTTTTCCAAAACTCAGGATGAGCCTGCCAGATATATTCCTTATCATTATCATTGTGTTTTATACTGCAAAGCTCAGCTCCCAGAGAATTTATTTGTAAAGTAAGAATATCGTTTTGTAATGTTGCCATAATGCAGAGACTTAATAAGGAACAAATATACCTAAACTTTTTTTCAATTATACTAAAATTTAAAGTATGTTGGAACGTCTGTAATGTTACATTTCAGCATATAATTTAACTAATTTATAAATATAAATACAAATAAATATAATTAATATTTGGCTATATATTTATTTATTTATATCTTTATGATATAATAATCTATTTTGGAATTATTATTAAAATGGTTTATAAACAAATGTAAAAATGGTTAATTCTTTTTTGTATAACTCTTTATTTAAAAAGGTTTTTATAGGTCCAAGAATTATAATACAACATAAAATAAATATTTAAAAAAAAACTAAAACATCCTGAACTTGATAAAAAATTATTAATAAATGTATATGTAATTCTATATAATTGCATACGTATATGAATGAAAAAACTACATTTATTTTTATGTGAGATAAACCTAAAGTTAGTACTGAATTTAATCTGTCTGTTATAAGTTATGTGTAAAAAAGAGTAACGCTACAGATGGATAAATTGAATATAAACTGCATGTAAGCCCTATGATACCTAAAGAACTTTTCGAAACGTATAAATTAGAACAAGAACTGAGTCTACTTGAACAGCAAGATAAATCCAAAGAAATTAAAGCAAATTTTGACAATAACAGTGGGGGGAATTCAGAGAAGTCAGATAAGCTTAGGGTATTTCCCCAATATACGGAAGAAGTAAAAAAGAGGTATCATAGTAAAATTAATTTAAGTTTTTTATCGGAATACAAAAAATGTAATAATGAAAATCTATATTTTTTAGGTTGTTCATTTCATAATTATAAAAAAAATTATGACTCACGTTGGAAACAGTTTAAACAAAAATATTGTGATGCAGAAAGGTATAATTTTATCAACGAGGAATTAACAGATGTAATTAATTTTAGCCTGCCAGATTATATCAGTTTGGATGTTAGAAAAAGTATATCGTTTTCGCTCGAAAGAACTATAGAGTTTCTTATCAACAAACTTAAAGAAAATGGATTCGAGATTCGGTTTTCCAAAAATAAAGAAGGTATTGAAATATTATCCGAAAAAGATAATTTGAAATATTATTTTACAACTAAGACATCCCATGAAACTACTGATTGGAAAGCAGGTAATTATTGTTTCGGAATTAACAGGAATGGTTCTTATTGAAAAAGATGGTCACCTTAAAGAAATGATAATAGTATAAAATATAAGTATAAATTTTGCCTGAAAACAGGTATCGGATTAGTTACTGATAAGTAGCTTTCAGGCAAATTTTATTAGAATTTATTTACTTTATTACCGTGATAATTTTATCTTTTTCTTGTCTGGTTTTAGGATGCAAGGAAGGCTGATTACTATCCTCCGAATCCCTGTATCCTATAGCAACAGCAAACAAAGGTTTTAAATGTTTTAGATTTAATATTTCGCCATATTTCACAGCATCTATACCCTCCATAGGAGTAGAATCTATTCCCATAGCAGCACATGCACTTAAAAAATATCCTAATGAAATATATACCTGGTGCTGCATCCATGCTTTAATTTCCTGTTCTGGTCTTGTTTTAATAAACTGGTTGTAATAAGCCTGTGAACCTTCAGGTAAATGATTAATAATTTGTTCTTCGAAATTTGAAATACTATCTTCTGCACAAAATACTACCAGATGACTGGCATCTTTAATTTTATTTTCATTAAAAAAGGAAGCTTCAGCCAGACTTGCTTTAACCGCGTCATTTTCAATAAATATAAAATTCCATGGCTGGCTATTGATAGATGATGGGCTTAATCTCAAAATTTCTTTAAGTTCATTTAACTGTTCTTCAGATAATTTTTTGGTTTTAGTATACTTTTTAGTAGAATATCTTTTTTGTGCTAATGTTAAAAAATCCATGTTTTGTAAATATTAAATTAAACTATCAATTTTATAGTTGCAAACATAAGTATAGTATTTTAACTTTGCAATAACGGTCAAAAGAGATAGTATAAAATGAAAATCATTAAAAACAATCAATATCCCTGCAACACAAGTGTTACCATGAAGTATATTGGAGGCAAATGGAAAGCAGTTATTTTAATGCATCTTACAAAAGAAAAAAGATACAATGAACTTAGAAAAGAAATTCCTTCGATTACGGAGCGTACTTTGAGTTTACAATTAAAAGAATTAGAAACAGACGGTTTAATAGTAAGAACAGTTCATACAAATAAAGCTCCGCTAAAAGTGAGTTATCACTTAACGGATTTTGGTAAAAGTTTAGAGCCTGTGTTAAAAGTTATAGAGCAGTGGGGGGCTATGGCTGTTAACAGAACTCTATGTTTGTAGTAACGTAGTGTTAGCAAAATGCTCTGAATTTGAAAATAAAGGTGATTTTAAAAAATGATAGACAGATAGATATATAGCTAGAACTGTAGATGACACAAAATATAAACATGTATACTTTTTCATTCGTCTTAATTGCGCGTTCGTAAAAATTAAAGAATACATCAGTAAGAAATTAATATTACAGCTATGAATATATCTTAACACTTAGTAAAATACGTACATTTTTTACGTTGCAGTTCATTAAAATATTTTTATTGAAAAGAGTACATAAAGTATTGAGGTAATAAAATAAAAATATGAGCATATATTTCCTGCTCTGTATATATTTATAATGTACCTTTAATATAAATTTAAATATCTATAATTAACATGAAAAAACTATTGTATTACCTAATGGGAGTTATGTATGTGTTGGCAGGAATTAATCACTTCATAGTACCGGATTTATACATGAAAATTATGCCGCCATATTTACCTTATCACAGAGAATTAGTAGAAATAAGTGGAATATGTGAAATGATCTGCGGTATTTTACTTTTATTAAAACCTACGAGGAGGCTGGGAGCCTGGTTAACCGTTGCATTATTAATTGCGGTATTTCCGGCAAATATTCAAATGGCCATTGATTTTTATAAGCAAAATAATCCGTATTTACCAGTTGCAATACTAAGGCTTCCATTGCAATTTATTCTTATTGCATGGGCTTATAGCTATACAAAAGAAAAAAGTCCTGTTTAGCACTAATTAATAGTCTGATAGCTTAGGTGGTATGCTTTAAAAAAAAATAGTTAAAATTAAGAATATGAACAAAAAAAGCCATATCAATTCGATAAGGCTTTTTTTGTTGCGGAGAAAGAGGGATTCGAACCCCCGGACCTGTTACAGTCAACAGTTTTCAAGACTGCCGCAATCGACCACTCTGCCATTTCTCCAAAATCCTGATTTTAAAATCAGGAGGTCTGTTTAGCGGTTGCAAATATACAAACCTTTTTTATTTTTCCAAATTTTTCACAAAGAAATTTCAACAGTAGTTTCCAATAAATCTTCAAAATTTTCTTTTCTTCTTATCAGGTGAGGAGCACCATTCAATAATAAAACCTCTGCCGGACGAACCCTTGAGTTATAATTTGAAGACATGGAAAAACAATAAGCTCCGGCATTTTCAAAACATAGATAATCACCTTCATGAATTTCTGCTATTTTTCTATCTGATGCAAAAGTATCTGTTTCACAAATATAGCCAACCACGTCATATGTTTTTTCATTTTTTGAATCAGGATTAGAAAGATTTACTATATGATGAAATGCATTATAAAACATGGGGCGTATAAGGTGGTTAAAGCCACTGTTTATAAAAGCAAATCTACGGTATGGAGTTTCTTTTACCACATTTACTTCTGTAACAAAAAGGCCGCATTGGCTAACCAGAAACTTTCCAGGTTCAAAAATCAGGCGTAAAGGTTTTTTATATTTTTCAACAAACTGATTGAAAAGAAGTCCTAATTTATTTCCTAGGGTTACAATATCAGTTTCTTTATCTCCTTCTTTATACGGAACTTTAAAACCGCTTCCAAAATCGAGGTAAGTAAGTGACGGGAAGTTTTCCGCAGCACCAAACAATACTTCAGCACCCTCTAAAAAAACATCGATATCTAAAATATCTGATCCGGTATGCACATGAAGTCCTTCCACTTTTAATGGAATTTTACGGGTTAAATCTACAATATCATTCACCTGGTTTATAGAAATTCCAAATTTAGAGTCTACATGTCCGGTAGATATTTTTTCATTACCTCCTGCTTTTATATGCGGATTAATACGAATACCAATAGGATAATCCGGAAATTCCTCCGAAAATCTTCTGAGAAAAGGAAAATTATCAATATGTATCTTAACACCCAGCTCTGCAGCTTCACGAATTTCATTAAAATGAACACCACTAGGTGTAAATATTATCTCCTGAGGCAAAAAACCGGCTCTAAGTCCAAGCTTTATTTCATTTATAGAAACAGCATCTAATCCAGAACCCAGATTGCGTATAAATTTTATAATATTTATATTAGTATTAGCTTTACAGGCATAATTAAGTTTAACGTCTTTTACCCCCTGAAAAGCGCGGGTCAAACGTGCAAATTGTTCTTCAATTACTGCACTGTCATATATATAGAGAGGCGCACCGTATTCTCGGGCTATTTCCTCCATTTGATGCATTCTTGCTAATTCCATAGTTTAAAATAAATAGTTTGCAAAGTTATAAAAAAACCAATTGAATTGTTATTGTATCCTGGGGAATACAAAAATTATTTCAAGTCAGAATATCGATTTCTTTTTTTAATGAAATATTGATAAAGTAAATACTTTTTATTGTAATAAATGATGCTTCCGGCTTTTCTCTTCTTTAAAAATCGGGGAAGTAGCCTGTAAAAAGAAAAATGTGCTTGAAGAATAGCTAAACAGTGTTTCCAGTTTCCGGAAAAAACAAATTTTATTCCTGCTATACCATCTAAAATCAATCGTAAAAAAATAATAAAGAAAACTTGATTTGCCGGAAGATTTTTTAATAGCATTAACAGATTATTTCTAAAATTAAGAAAAGTTTTTCTTGGATTGTCCGGGTTTAAAGTACCTCCTCCGGCATGATAGACTTTAGATTCCGCACAATAAAAAATCTTTTTTCCGGAAATCTTTAGCCGCCAGCATAAATCAATTTCTTCCATGTGTGCAAAAAAATCATTATCAAAGCCGCCCTGTGACCAAAAATCTTTACTTCTTATAAACAGACAAGCTCCTGTAGCCCAAAATATTTCTTGATTATTATTGTATTGCCCGTTATCGTTTTCCAGTGTATAAAAAATTCGGCCCCGGCAAAAAGGGTAGCCTAGATTATCAAGAAAACCACCGGCAGCACCCGCAAATTCAAACTGTATTTTTTCATTATAATTTAAAATTTTGGGTTGTATGGCACTGATGGATTCATTCTCTTTAAACAAAGTAAGTATAGGTAAAATCCAGTTATCAGTAACCTCCACATCAGAGTTTAATAAACAATAGATATCTTCATTTATAAATTGTAGCCCTTCATTATAGCCGCCAGCATATCCCGAATTCGTATTATTCTGAATCAAAGTTACCGAAGGAAAGTTTTTCTTCAAGTATGAAACCGAATGATCTGTCGAAGCATTATCAATTACATAAATAGAAGCATCTGTGCTGAAATGAATAATTCCTGGTAAAAATTTTTCAAACCAGGAAACACCGTTATAATTTAAAATAACAATGGCTAAAGCTGGTAATCTATTCCGCTGGTGTATTTCCATCGCTTATGAGACCAGAGCCATAGCCCTGGATGTGTTTTTATATTTTGAGCAAGTTCCTGATAAAATTTTTCTACAATTTCATTCTCATAAAATTTTTCTCCTTCCGGACATATTCTTTTCAAACGGGCTTCGTAGCTTCCACGTTTTAATTTTACCATGTCAACATAGATAATTACATAATCTTTCTTTCTTGCAATTTTATCGTATCCGTTAAAAGCAGGAGTCATTCGGTTAAAAAAGTTCAGCTCATAATGGATTCTGTTTTTAAACGGACTTTGATCAGCCACAAAAAAATAAATATGAGAGCCGTCATTCGGCTGTTTTATCATAGTTCGCCCTACATCTTTTACACTTAAAGGAATTGCACCAAATCGAGATCGAGATTCATGAACCTCCTGATCAAAAAAATTATTGGCTACTTTTTTATAGATAGCAAACTTATTTTCCTGAGGCAGATCAGGAGCGATACCGGTTAACCATTCCCAGTTGAACATGTGTCCTGTAAGTAAGATAACGTCCTTTTCCTGCTTAAGTACCTCCAGGTTTGTAAACCGTATTTTCCCTTTATAATCTTCACTTGTCATCGTGAAAGCTTTAAGAAGTTCTACCATGAAGTCTGAAAAATTTTTATAAAAACTTTTTTCAATTATTTTTCTTTCCTCTTTAGATTTATAGGGAAAAACAATCAACAAATTGTTTCTAACAATCTTTTTTCTATATCCGATAATATAATACAGAATAAAATATAAAAAATCAGCTATTCCGTAAAGTACACGAAACGGTAACTTAGAAAATAATTTTATAAAAAATAAAGATATGACTTTCAAATTGCTTTAATTATAAGGCAAAAATAAGAAATGTTCTCCATAAAGAGTACTACCTCGAAAAATAAAACTAGGCCAGATAAGATTCAATCTTTTGAACCAGCCAGTTGATCCAGTTTTTATCTTCATTTAAACATTCCATATAATGAAAAGACTCGCCTCCTTTATTTATAAATAATTCCTTGTCTGCTATAGCCAGCTCTTCCAGAGTTTCCAGGCAGTCAGACACAAATGCAGGGGCTGCAACTGCTATTTTTTTAATACCCATAGAAGGTAGTTCTTCTAAAGTCTTATCGGTGTAGGGCTGTAACCACGGATCTCTTCCTAACCTTGATTGAAAACTTTGCTTAACCTGAGATTTTTCAAGCCCGAGTCTTTTTCTTACCTGTTCAGTAACATAATAGCATTGGTGACGATAACAATACGGATGTGAAGCACGGCTTTCTTCAAAGCAACAGTGATTATCAATTCGGCATTGTTTGGTTGGATCTGTTTTATAAATATGTCTTTCCGGTAATCCGTGATAGCTGAACAACACTAAATCAAAATCTTCAGGAAGTTGGTTTTTAATATTTTCAGTTAAAATCTGTAAATAATCTTCATCATTATAAAACGGAGGAAGAAAATTTAAACGCATACCGGGAAAGTGTTTCTTTTGAACTTCTTTGGCTTTTTCAACAACAGTCTCCGTAGTGCTCATTGCGTATTGAGGATACAATGGAATAACCAGAACGTCGGATACTCCCTGGTCTAAAAGTTCTTGTAATCCACTTTTTATAGATGGTTCCTGATACCTCATGGCTAAAGCTACAGGACTTTTTACTTGTTCTTTAATTTTGTTGGTAACCCGTTGTGAAATGACAACCAAAGGAGAGCCTTCATCCCACCAGATCGTCTGATAAGCATGAGCTGAATCTTTAGGCCTTTGAGGTAAAATAGTACATTCAACTACAAATTTTCTGATTAGCCAGGGCGCATCAATCACTCTTTTGTCCATTAAAAATTCCCGCAGATAAACTCTCACATCTTCAACGCTAGTAGATTTTGGCGATCCTAAATTGACCAACAGTATTCCTTTCATTCTTTTTATTTTACATTACAAAATTAACAATCTCATTTTAATAAATTCTCTCTTCTGATAATAAGAATTAATAGTAGTATTTAAAATGTTTTATGTATTAAGATTTAAGCAAGTAAAATATTATTTAAATAAAAAAATGTAATTTTTTTGTTTTTTTACTTAAATATTTCTGAAAAATTTTAGATTTGCAGATATTAAAACAATTTTATTATGAATCCATTCTCTGATACTGAAGTAGCATTCAAATTAAAAAGCGATAAAGATTTAAAAAAAGCTAAATTCTTATTTTCCTGTATACAAAGTCCAACCGTAACTAAAATGGGGGTTTCTTTGCTTAATACAGTGATTAAATGGGATTTACCTTTTGTTAAATCAACAGTGAAAAGTACCTTATTTAATCATTTTTGTGGAGGAGAAACTATGCAGGAATGTATTCCGGTAGTTGAAAAAATGCACCAATTAGGAGTTTCTTCCATATTGGATTATTCTGTGGAAGGTAAAGTTGAAGAAGAAACTTTTAATAGAACTTTTAATGAAACTATTAATAATGTGAACTTTTCCGTAGGAAACTCAGCTATTCCTTTCGTAGTTTTTAAGCCTACAGGTTTTGGAAGATTAGAGCTCTATGAGAAAATAGGAAGTAAGCAGACGTTATCTCCAGAAGAACAAAAAGAATGGGAACGGGTAGTTGAAAGATACTATAAGGTTGCGGAACTTTGTTATGAGAAAGACGTTACTTTTATGATTGATGCTGAAGAAAGCTGGATGCAGGATGCAGTAGATGATTTAACTGAAGAACTCATGAAAAAATTCAATACGAAAAGATGTATTGTATGCGGAACAATCCAAATGTATAGAACCGGACGTTTGGAATTTTTGAAATCACAATTTGAAAAAGCTAAGCAAGGGGGATATTTTATCGGATTTAAAATAGTTAGAGGAGCTTATATGGAGAAAGAACGTGAAAGAGCTCAGGAAAAAGGCTATCCTTCACCTATTCAGCCGGATAAAGAAAGCACTGATAAACAATACGATGATTCTGTTAAATTTATGATTGAAAACAACGATATTATATCTTTGTATGCAGGAACACATAATGAAATCAGTTGCACCACTATCATGGAACTACTTAAAGAAAAACATATCGAAAACAACTTTCATAAAGTTTGGTTTGGTCAGTTGTACGGGATGAGTGATAATATCAGCTTTAAATTAGGGAAAGATGGGTATAACATTGCCAAATATCTTCCTTATGGACCAGTTGCAGATGTAGTTCCTTATCTGACAAGAAGAGCTGAAGAAAATACATCTGTTGCTGGGCAAACAGGTAGAGAATTGTCTTATATTCAAAAAGAATTACAAAGAAGAAATAAATAAAAAGTACATTCTAATAAAATAAAATAAAGAAACCTGATTCCTAAAATCAGGTTTCTTTATTTTTAAACAAAGATTATATTACGCTAAAGTAATAGATTTATCCAGATATACATCCTGAATGGTTTGTAATAATTCTACACCATCTTTCATAGGTTTTTGGAATGCTTTTCTACCACTAATAAGTCCCATACCACCTGCGCGTTTATTTACAATCGCTGTGACAACTGCATCTTTAAGATCAGATTTTCCGTTAGATTCTCCTCCCGAATTTATAAGACCCACTCTTCCCATATAACCATTAATTACCTGATACCTGCATAAATCAATAGGATGTTCGGTAGTGAGTTCAGTATACATTTTAGGATCAGTTTTACCAAACTTAATCGCAGTAAATCCCCCGTTATTAACAGGAAGCTTTTGCTTAACAATATCTGCTTTTAATGTTACCCCGATGTGATTTGCCTGTCCGGTAAGATCTGCCGCTGAATGGTAGTCTACACCATCTTTTTGAAAATTATCATTTCTCAGGTAACACCACAAAATAGTAGCCATTCCCAGCTCATGAGCATACTCAAATGCTTCTGCAATTTCTACAATTTCTCTACGGCTATCTTCAGATCCGAAATATATCGTAGCACCTACCGCTACCGCTCCCATATCCCAGGCTTCTTTTATTGTACCAAATAAAATTTGTTGAGGGGTGTTAGGATATGTCAATAACTCATTATGGTTTATTTTCACAATAAAAGGAATTTTATGGGCATATTTTCTTGCTACTGAGGCCAAAACCCCATAAGTAGATGCCACAGCATTACATCCCCCTTCAATAGCCAGCTTAATAATATTTTCCGGATCAAAGTAAAGAGGATTAGGGGCAAACGATGCACCGCCGGTATGTTCAATTCCCTGATCAACTGGTAGAATGGAAACATATCCGGTATCAGCCAGTCTTCCATGTCCCAATATAGTTTGTAAACTTCTAAGGGTAGGAATATTTCGATCCGTTAAAGACCATACATCATCAATGATCGAAGGAGAGGGAGAATGTAAGAGTTTTTTATCTACCGTTTTACATTCATGTTTTAAATAAAAATCAGCTTGTTCGCCCAGTAATTGAGCAATTTTTGTTTCTGCCATAACTGAAAATATATAGGATTTTAATACCTATAAATGTACGCATTTATAAGCTGAATAGATAAAATTTCAATCAAAATAATTAAATTAAAAAAAGTTTGTAATCTAAAGAAACTGATTAGTGTTTTTAAACTATTCAGCCAAAAGTATCTTTTTAAAACCTTCCGTAATAAAAAGTTTGTTTCTTATTTTCATTAGAATATCTCGGGAAGAAAGAGCAGAAGTCATTATTTTTTTAACACGGCTTAAATTTTTAATCTGCGAATGGAGATTGTAAAAACCGTATCCTTTTACCACTCCGTTTTCCAGATAAATAAAAGAATTTTCACCGAGAGCTCTGCCTTTTCCATATAATATTATATTAGGCTCATCTAAAGAAAAATAGTCCAATATATGCTGATTAATAAGGTCTGAATCCTCTTCTTTCCCTTTTAATTTTTCAATAGTTTTATTAATAAACGAGATACCCTTCTCAGCAGAACTGAAAGAAAGCCAGGCGTATTTTTTGTTTTTACTATTAAGAGGGTTAATTACCCATTGATTAAATTCAAAATATAAGCCGTAAATAGATGAATTTGTTTCTCTTTTAGGTTTAAATTCAGGAACGTTAACTTTAATCTCATTTTGGGCTTTAATCTTTGCAATTATTTCATCACCTGTGAGCTCATAAGTAATTGATTCCGTTTTTATTTGAAGCTCGATAGACTTTTTATTTTTTCCGGTCAGAATCTGTCTGGCCTTGTTAGCAATGTTAGTACTTTGATCAATATAAATAATTTTTCCGTTTTCATCTTGTAAATAAAAAACGCCTGTTTCCAGTGGAAGTTCTTCTAAAAGATATAATATTTTTTTATTTAAAGATTGATGGCGTATTTGTTTAATAGAAGATTGAATAATATTTTTCTGCAAATCTTTAGCCAGTAAGAGCTGAAATAATTTCACCGTAGCACGGGCATCTCCATGAGCTCGGTGTCTGTCGCTTAAAGGAATTCCCACTGCAGTACATAAATTACCCAAAGAATATGAGCTCATATCCGGGATTAATGTCCTGCTTAACGAAATGGTATCCAGAGTAGGACGTTGAAAATTAAAGCCTAATCGTGAAAACTCAGTTCGTATAACCCGATAGTCAAAAGCTACATTATGAGCCACTATAATAGTCTCATCAGTAATTTCAACCAATCGTTTAGCCAACTCATAAAATTTAGGAGCGGTACGAACCATTTTGTTGGTTATACCCGTAAGTTTTTGCACATAAAAATGAATTTCTTTTTCAGGGTTTACCAGTGAAATAAAAGTATCGGTTATTTTTTCTCCGTCAAACCTGTAAACCGCAATTTCAATTATGCCTTCTTCATTGAATTTACCTCCTGTAGTTTCTACATCTAAAATAGCATAGTCCATAGTTATAAACTGTTGGAGCAGTATTTATTTTTTATATTTCCTTTTATTATTAACCCCTAATGCACCAAAAAAAACTTTAGATCCCTCTCGTACAATGGTTCTGCCCATATCTCTTACAAATGGAGAATTCATTATTTTCTCGAATAGCGAAGGTTCCTCTTTTTTACGGGGTGTTGATGTTGTTTTGGGGAGAGTAGTTGAACTAGATGTTTCTGAAGGATTAGTGCTTTCAGCTACTACCTCCATTTTTTTGCTTAAAATTTCGTAAGCACTTTCTTTATGAATATCCTGTGCATATTCTTTAACCAAATCAGAATTAGTGACAATTTCGTCAATTTCTTCTGTAGTTAATATATCCATTCGAGAGCTGGGAGAGATCATAAATGTATCCGCCAGTGGAGTAGGTATTCCTTTTTCATCCAGAGAAGTTATGAATGCTTCACCAATTCCTAGTTGTTGAATTAATTCGTTGGCTTTATAATATTTAGAAGAAGGGTAATTTTCTACCGCTTTGTCAATTTCTTTTTTATCTTTTGCTGTAAAACCTCGTAGAGCATGTTGAATTTTTAATCCTAACTGGCTCAATACACCATCGGGTACATCTCCCGGAACTTGAGTACAAAAATAAATTCCGACCCCCTTAGAGCGTATAAGCTTTACCATAGTTTCAATTTGATTAAGAAGAACTTTAGTTGCTTCTTTAAAAATTAAGTGCGCTTCGTCTATAAATATTGCCAGTTTTGGTTTATCCTGATCTCCGATTTCCGGAAAAGTTTGATAAATTTCTGAAAGTAAGCTCAGCATGAAAGTGGAAAAAAACTGAGGATTGTTCTGTATATCCGTTAATCGGATAATACTGATAACACCCAGTCCGTCTTTTGTTCGCAGGAGATGCTGAGGATCGAAACTGGGCTCGCCAAAGAAGCGGGAGGCTCCTTGTTGTTCAAGCGTGACTATACTTCTTAATATGGCGCCTAAAGAACTGGAAGCTATAGAACCATAATTCTGGGATAGCTCTGCTTTACCTTGAGGATCGTCCGTTACAAATTGCAAAACCTTACGCAAATCATCTAAATCGATTAATGGAAGTTTTTTATCATCGCAATACTTAAATATAATAGACATGATACTGCTCTGAGTATCATTAAGACTTAAAATTTTACTAAGTAATACAGGACCGAATTCAGTAACGGTAGCTCTCAAGCGAACTCCTTTTTCCTGGGAAATGCTAAGTAGTTCAACAGGGAAGCCTTGGGCTGTATAGCTAAAACCTAATTTTTGGTACCTTTCAATTATTTTAGCATTAGTTGCATTTCCCGGTTTTGCCAATCCACTCAAATCACCTTTTATATCCATCAATAATGAGGGAACTCCCTGTAGGGATAATTGCTCAGCCAGTATTTGCAGAGATTTGGTCTTACCGGTTCCTGTTGCACCAGCAATGAGACCATGACGGTTAATCATTTTCAAAGGCACGCCAACTTCAACTTCCGAAACGACTTCACCCTCCAACATAGCTTTACCTAAAACTATCTTTTGTCCTTTAAATGTATATCTGGATGTAAGATCACTAATAAATTGCTCTTTCATATTAATTAAAATAAAACGGTAAAGTTAAATATTTTTATTTCTAAAAAAATATAAATATTGAGTTAATCAAATTAATTTTCTGTAAATCAGTAAATTGAAATCGGGTTAGTTTTGAATTTTTAAATAACCAAATTTCAACAATAAATAATTACATGGCATTTATTTTGTAATTTATAAAACTTTGACCTTATTTTGTATAACGTATTTAAATTAACATTTTAAATTGATGAAGATTAAAATTATAAATAAATCAAAGCATGAACTTCCGGAATACAAAACTGCATTTTCTGCCGGAATGGATTTGAGAGCCAATCTGGATAGTTCCCTAGTTTTAAAATCCTTGGAAAGAAAAATTATACCAACCGGATTATACATGGAAATTCCTAAAGGATATGAAGGGCAGATTCGACCGAGAAGTGGATTAGCATCTAAATTCGGAATAGGATGTCCTAATTCTCCAGGAACCATAGATGCCGATTATAGAGGAGAATTGGGAGTTATATTAGTAAATTTATCTAAAGAAGATTTTACGATTAATGATGGAGATAGAGTTGCACAGTTGGTTATAGCCAAACATGAAACAGTAGAATGGGAACAGGTTGATGAATTGAATGATACTGAAAGGGGAGATAGCGGTTACGGAAGTTCAGGAATAAAATAAACGAAAATAAAGATACAATAATTATTATACATTAAAAAATATGAAAATAATAGTACCCATGGCAGGTAAAGGATCTCGATTACGTCCGCATACGTTAACAGTTCCTAAGCCATTAATCCCGATAGCAGGAAAGCCAATTGTGCAAAGATTGGTTGAAGATATAGCTAAAGTTGTAGATGAAGAGATAGATGAAATAGCTTTTATCATCGGCGATTTTGGTGCTGAAATAGAACAAAAGCTAATCAGTGTTGCTGAAAAACTGGGGGCCAAAGGATCTATTTATTACCAGCTGGAACCACAAGGAACAGCTCACGCAATCCATTGTGCAAAAGAAAGTATGTCAGGACCGGTTATCGTAGCATTTGCCGATACTTTATTTCGTGCCGACTTTCAGTTAGACAGACATTCTGATGGAGTTATATGGGTTAAAAGAGTGGATAACCCTAGTGCGTTTGGAGTTGTGAAGCTCGATGCTTACGGAATTATTCAGGACATAGTCGAAAAACCGGAAGAATATGTTTCAGATCTGGCTATAATAGGAATTTACTATTTTAAAGATGCTTTACGGTTAATGACGGAAATTGATTATTTAATTGATAACGATATTAAAGTAGGAAATGAATATCAGCTTACAGATGCATTGGATAATCTCAGAGTAAAAGGAGCTAAATTTACTTTAGGTAAGGTGGATGACTGGATGGACTGTGGAAATAAAGAGGCTACTGTTGAAACCAATTCCAAAATATTGGCCTATGAAAAAGAAGAAGTAGCAGTGTTTCCTCCGAGCGCAGAAATTGAAAATAGCTTAATCATACCACCATGTTTTATTGGGGAAAACGTTAAAATTGTTAATTCTAAGATTGGACCTTATGTTTCTCTGGGAAATGGTACTAAAATTGATAGTAGCAACATAGAGAATTCTTTAATACAGGAAGATACTTTAATAGCTCATGGGAATTTGAATAACTCCATGATTGGTAATTCCGCTAAATATTTTGGCGTTGCCAGTTCTTTGAGCTTAGGAGATTACAGCGTATTGGAGACGAAATAATTTTGATGAACAAGATAATATATATACTGCTCGCAATTAGCCTGGTTTCCTGTCGTACGACCCATGGTGTTACTGTAAAAAATAAAGATATCAAGTATGAAAATGCTGACGAAGAAAAACTTTTTACAGCCATTCATAAAACTAATACATTTTCAAGTCTTAAAATAAAAGCAACGGCAGATATTGAAGCAGGGTCTAATTACCCGTCTGTGGCTCTAACTTTATATTTAGATCAAGGGAAGCAGATTTGGGCAAACGCTTCTTTACTTTTACCTCTGGCAAGGGCAAGTATTATGCCTTCTGGTTTTAAAATGTACGAAAAAATTGGTAAGACTTATATTGACTCCGATTTTGATTATGTTAATAACTTGTTAAAAGTAGACTTTATTGATTATCAAAGTATGGAAAATCTTCTGGTAGGAAAACTTTTTTTTCCCGTAGCACCACAGGATTACACTTTGAAAATTCAGGATAACAAATACGTTCTCACTTCAGACAGAACAATTCCCATTGGTTCAGGAAAGAATACGAGAAACTTTGCAAGTATTATTGCATTTGATTCAAACTTTAATCTGCTACAGGTAGTGTTGGAAGATAAATTAAATAATACCTATTTACAGGTAGATTATGATAATTATGTAGATTTTGAAAATAAAATTTTGCCAAAAAATATTAAAATTTTCATAAAAGAAAAGAAAGAAGCAAAAATATCGTTAGATTATAATAAATTTGAAACTGTTAAGATGCAAACTCCTTTTGATATTCCAAAAGGATACACTCAGAGAAAAATTAACTAATGAATCAAAGAAAACTTCTATACACATTTTTTCTGGCTTTATTTAGCCTGCTAGTATATAGTCAGCAGCCCTATAACAAAGAAGCATTACAAAAACAAAGTGCACAGTTAAGACAAGAAATAGCAGATTTAAATAAGGCGTTGGCAGCTAGTAAAAACGAATCCAAGACCTCGCTTATTTACATTGCTAATCTGAATAAAAAATTAAGTGCGAGAACTCAGCTTATAACGAATACAAAAAAGGAATCCAGAGTTTTGGACGATGAGATTTATTTAAATCAACTGGAAATAAATAAATTAAAAAGAGAGCTGAAAGTATTAAGGGAAAATTATGCGGATGTTTTAATTAGGTCTTATAAAAATAAATCCATACAAAATAAAATTTTATTTATTCTTTCTTCAGAAAATATTTCTCAAGCGTTCCGACGTATCAAATATTTGCAAAAATATTCAGAATTTCAAGACCGTAAAGTAGCTGAAATAAATGAAAAACAGCAACAAATTTTACATACTATAGAACTCAGGGAGAAAGCTAAGAAAGACAAATTAAACGTTCTGGCTCAGCAACAAACTCAGGTAAAGCAATTAAGTGTAGAGAAAAAAGAAAAAGAAGAAGTTGTTGCTCAATATATCCAACAACAAGGCGATATTGTAGCTAAAATCAAACAAAAGCAAACTCAAAGGCAAAATCTGGAAAGACAGGTGCAATCAATTATTGCAGAAGAGTTAAGAATAATAAAAGCAAGAGAGGCTGAAGAAAGGAGAAAAGCTCAGGAAGCTGAACTAGCCAGAAAAAAGACTATTGAAGAGGAAAGAGCCAGAAAAGCTAAAGAAGCAGAGTTGGCAGCCAAAAAACTCGCGGAAGAAAAAGCGGCTGCAGCCAAAAAAGCAGCAGAGGAGGCACTAGCAGCCAAGCTACTTGCTGAAAAAGAAGCTAACGACAGAGCGGCAGCCAAAAAAGCGGAAGATGCAAGAAGGGCAGCAGAAAAAGCTGCAGCAGAAAGAGCCGCAGCAGAAAAGTTAGCGATTCAGAAAACTGAAAAAGCTAAAGATGCAGAGCAAAAAGCAGAAGAAAAAAGAGCTTCTTTAGGTATTAATAAATCTCAGGTTACTTCCACAGAAGCTTTATCGAAGTCTTTTGAAGCTAATAAAAAATCTTTACCCTGGCCGGTTAAAGGAACGATTGTTTCACAATTCGGAACTACTCCGCATCCGGTTATACCTAACATACAGGTAGAACACAGGGGTGTGGAAATCGCAGCGGCACCAGGTAGCTTAGCTAATTCTGTATTTTCTGGAGTGGTAAGCAAAGTCTTGGTTATTCCTGGAGGAGGAAAAGCAGTATTGGTGAGTCATGGTGAATATTTTACACTTTATGCTAATTTATCAACAGTGATAGTTTCTGTAGGAGATAAAGTGGGTATAGGGCAAGCCTTAGGTAAAATATATTCTGATGATACCAATACCACTTTATTAGATTTTCAGATTTGGAAAGGGCAAACCCCACAAAATCCGGCTAACTGGATTTCCGGAATGTAAATCCACCGAAAAAAACTCTACAAACTTAAATAAGTGAATTCTAAAATATTTGTTAACTTTGAAGCAAATAAAAAATAATTAAAAAATATGAGATTATTTGAACATCCTATGTCAATTGTAATAATACTGGTTGTAGTATTATTATTATTTGGTGGTAAGAAAATTCCTGAATTAATGAAGGGGCTGGGATCAGGACTGAAGGAATTCAAAGATGCTACGAAATCAGATGATGATAAAAAGAAAGATTCTGCTTCATCTGAAAAAAAGGAAGAATAAACAACCTATCCTGTTCTTAAAATTTAGCAAATGAAATTTACAGAAAAAGCTTGGAATATTTTCAATCAAAGTATTCAGGATTATCACACTACAGACAATGTTAACCAACCAATTAACAATCCCTATCCTGCCGGTCAGATTGAACATTTATTGTATTTGAAAAACTGGATAGACACTGTTCAGTGGCACCTCGAAGATTTAATCAGAGATGAAAATATAGATCCGGTAGAAGCATTGAGACTAAAGAGATGGGTGGACAAATCTAATCAGGAACGAACAGATAGGGTTGAAAATCTGGATAGTTGGTTTTTAGATAAATACAAACAGGTAAATATTATGCCTGAAGCCAAAATAAATACGGAAAGCCCCGCTTGGGCTATGGATCGCTTTTCCATTCTGGCTTTAAAAATATATCATATGAAATCGGAAGTAGAGCGAAAAGATGCATCTGCTCAGCATAAAGAGAAATGTCAGGAAAAGTTAAACATACTACAACAGCAATATATAGATTTATCTACAGCTATCGAAGAATTATTGGATGACTATGAAAGAGGAGCAAAATATATGAAAGTATATAAGCAGATGAAAATGTATAATGATGAAGAATTAAATCCGGTACTTTATAACAGTAAAAAGTAATTAAAAAACTCTAACTATTTTTTGTATATCATTATTCAATTTGAACGGAATAATCATATTTAATACCTGCTTCAATAGCGATTGTAAGAGTGTTTTCTGAAGGAGCCATCGGGCAGCTGTAATATCTGCTATATGCACAGTAAGGATTATATGACTTATTAAAATCTATGATAATCTTATTTTTAACAATTGATTTTTTTGAGAAATCTAAATATCTTCCGGCTCCATAAGAAGATATACCTGTAGTTAAATCTCGGAAGGGTAAAAACAAATAATCTTTATGATGCTTGGTAACCGGAAAAGGTTGATAAAGGTATAAATGATTTGTTTTCCCATTTAGTTCAAAAGTTAACCTACCATATTTTAAATACTTTTTATACAAATTTTTAGATGTTTTAAAGCTATAAATATCGGAAGAGTTTAGCCTGATAAAATCTGCCTGAACAATAAAGTTACTATCAATAGGGAAGAAGTTAAGACCTTTAAAATCTGCAATATCTTCTTTCTTCAATGGTGTATTAGGACCGTCATAATGTTCTTTGAGTTCTGCCTGATATTGAGCAGCTGATAGTGCAGGCCTGCTTTTATTAACGGAACATGAATTAAGAATTAAAATGCTGAAAAAGAGGTAGCCAAACGTTTTCACTTGTGGATAAATAATTAATTGAATGATAGATAAATGTAAGTATATTTTTTAAATTATTATTACATTTGCTCCTTTAAATGTCAAAATTAAATAAAAAATGCTAAAAAAACTTTTATTGCTTTTGTTGGCTTTGTCTGTTTCTGGACTTAGTAAAGCGCAGGAAAATGAGGTAAACACATCCGTAAAAGATTCAGTGCTTATTCCAAAAAAAGAAAATCATTGGAAAATAAGTGGAGATCATTCACTGACTATCAATCAGAATTCATTTTCAAATTGGATTGCCGGAGGAACCAATTCATTTGGAGGAGCCGCAAGAATTAATTATTCCTTTGATTATAAAAATGGCAAACATATTTCAAAGAATAAAATCACTGTTGGATACGGACAAATAAATAACAAAGGTGATAAAATGAAAAAAACAGATGATATATTGCTACTGGAATCCATGTATGGCTATTCCATTTCAAAAAATTGGTATGCCAGTGTAGCAATGTCTATGAAAACTCAGATGTTTAATGGTTACGATTATTCCGCGCATCCGGATTATACTTCAAAAGATCGAATATCATCATTTATGTCACCCGGCTATCTAACCTTAGGAGTTGGTTTTGAATATAAGCCTGAAGGCAAATTTCAATTTTCAGTTTTACCCCTGACTTCTAAAAATACTTTTGTACTGGATGAAAAGCTTCAGAAAAAAGGAAATTACGGTTTAAGACACGACGGGGATTATATGTTTATGGAATTAGGTGCCATGGTCACTGCAAAATACAAAACTGAAGTAGTGAAAAATATTACTTGGGATAATTCATTATCTTTATTTTCCAATTATTTAAGACATGCAGAACGGGTGGATATAACATTTGGAAGTGTTATAGATATGAAAGTAAACAATCATATCTCAACAAAACTTACCTTTGATTTGATTTATGATCATGATCAAATAAGAAAAACACAAACGCGTCAGACATTTGGAGTAGGTGTTTCGTACAAATTCAAAACAAACGAATAGGGTTACGATAAGTTAAATATAATAGAAGGCTTGGTTTCGAAAGAATTAAGCCTTTTTTGTTTAAGTCCTAATATGAAATCCGGAAAAAGAAAATAATATAAATCAAAATATAAAAGATAAGGGTTATTTTTTTTAGTATATATTTCTTAATAGAACTATATTTGCAGCTGCCTTTTATTATTAATTGAAAAAAATGAAATTATTAGCAATAGGAACGGTTGCATTTGATGCTATTGAAACACCGTTTGGTAAAACAGATAAAATTTTAGGTGGAGCTGCTACCTACATAGCTCTAGCTGCTTCCAAACTTAAAGCCGAAGTAAACATTGTCTCTGTAGTCGGAGGGGATTTTCCAGGATCTTATTTAGATATGATGGTTCAAAATAACATCGGAATCGAGGGAATTAAAGTGATCGAAGAAGGGAAAACCTTTTTCTGGGCTGGGAAATATCATATAGATATGAACAACCGGGATACTTTGATTACTGAGTTAAATGTTCTCGAAAATTTTGATCCTGTTATTCCGGAAGAGCAAAAAAAATCGGAAATTGTTATGTTAGGTAATCTTCATCCGGCGGTTCAATTATCAGTAATTGAGCAAATGGAGGAAAAGCCTAAGCTGACTATTCTGGATACTATGGATTTCTGGATGAACAGTACCTGGGACTTACTAATGGAAGTAATAGCTAAAGTTGATGTTATTACCATCAATGATGCAGAAGCCCGTCAGTTGTCAGGAGAATTTAGCCTGGTTAAAGCAGCTCAGAAAATTCAGGAAATGGGGCCTAAAGTTGTAGTTATTAAAAAAGGGGAACATGGCGCATTGTTATTTAATGAACGTAAAATATTTTTTGCCCCTGCTTTGCCTCTGGAAGATGTTTTTGATCCTACAGGTGCCGGAGATACCTTTGCGGGAGGTTTTGCCGGATATCTGGCAGAAACCGGTGACTTATCTTTCGAAAATATGAAAAAAGCAATTATCGTGGGAAGTGCCTTAGCTTCGTTCTCTGTTGAAAAATTTGGTACTGAAAAATTACAAGAGTTACAATCAAAAGAATTTGAAATTCGTTTAAATGAATTTAAAAATTTAACAGAATATAGTTACGATATTTAAACTCAGACAAACTAAATTTATAATATAGGCCCTTAATTAAAGCAATTAAGGGTTTTTTTTATATATTTAACATTCGAGAAAAAAAGTATTAATAACATATGGTCAAAATTAAAGTAATACTGGGAGGACTTTTTATTGCCTCAGTTTTAAATGCACAGAATATGAAATATCCGGTAAGCGATAAAGGAAAAGTTATTGACGAATATTTTGGAGAAAAAATTCAGGCACCGTATCGATGGCTGGAAGACGATCAGTCTAAAGCAACGGCAGATTGGGTTCAGAAGCAAAATAAACTGACTTTTGATTACCTGAAAAAAATTCCTTATAGAAATCAGCTTAAAGAGCAGATCACCCGCTTGTGGAACTATGAAAAAGTTTCAGCTCCTTTTGAAGAAGGTGAATACACGTACTATTATAAAAATAACGGATTGCAGCCTCAAGCTGTCTTATATCGGAAACTTACCACTGGTGGACCGGAAGAAACGTTTTTAGATCCTAATAATTTTTCAAAAGACGGAACTTCTTCCCTGGGAGATATTTCATTTAGTAAAGACGGAAATCTGGCTGCGTATCAGATTTCGGAAGGAGGATCTGACTGGAGGAAAGTAGTAATTCTCGATACAAGATCCAATAAACAGATAGAAGATACCCTAAAAGATGTTAAATTTTCAGGAATAGCCTGGAAGGGGAGTGAGGGTTTTTATTATTCCAGTTATGACAAGCCTAAAGAAGGAAGTCAGCTGGCAGGAAAAACAGAACATCATAAACTTTACTATCATACGCTGGGCGAGCCGCAATCCAAGGATAAGCTTGTTTTTGGTGGAGAAAGTACTCCCAGAAGATATATTATGGCATCTGTAACCGAAGATCAGAGATATTTGGTTATTACAGCAGCCAATTCAACTTCCGGAAATGAACTTTACATACAGGATTTTCATTCGGCAGATAACAATATTCACAAAATAATATCAGGATTTGATAACAATTATGAAGTTATAACTTCAAAAGGAGATTGGTTATATGTACAAACAAACCTTAATGCACCCAATCAGGTGCTTAAAAAATTTAATGCATCAAAAATGGGGAGTTCCAATCTTATTTGGGCGGATGTAATTCCTGAAACCAGCTCGGTAATGAACGTTACTTCGGCAGGAGGATATTTATTTGCCTCTTATATCACGGATGTTCATTCAGTGGTTAGGCAGTATGATTTTAATGGGAATCTGGTACGCATGGTTGATTTACCGGGCGAAGGTCAAACCTATGGGTTTGTAGGGAAAACGAATCAGAAAAATATTTATTATTCATTTACGAATTATATATATCCATCGTCAATTTTTCAGGTTAATGTCGAAACAGGTAAATCGGAGCTTTATAAAAAGCCCGACATTAAATTTAATCCCGACGAGTATATAAGCAAACAGATATTTTACACCTCTAAAGATGGGACTCAGGTTCCTATGACGATTACCTATAAAAAAGGAATTACGTTAGACGGTACTAATCCTACGATTTTGTATGGGTATGGAGGATTTAATATAAGTTTACTTCCAAGTTTTTCTGTAGCTAATGCCGTATGGTTACAAAATGGTGGAATTTACGCCGTAGCAAACCTGAGGGGAGGAGGAGAATACGGAAGGGAATGGCATGATGCAGGTACTAAGATGAAAAAGAAGAATGTATTCGAAGATTTCATTGCAGCAGGAGAATATCTGATAAACAATCACTATACTTCCTCCCGATATTTATCAATTGCTGGAGGCTCCAATGGCGGATTGCTGGTAGGAGCAGTAATGACTATGCGACCGGATTTGGCTAAAGTAGCCTTGCCGGCAGTGGGAGTGTTGGACATGCTGAGATATCATACTTTTACAGCAGGAGCAGGCTGGGCCTACGATTACGGTACGGCTAATGATAGCAAAGAAATGTTTGAGTATTTAAAATCATATTCACCCGTGCATAATGTGAAAAAAGGAGTTTGTTATCCTGCTACCCTGATAACCACAGGAGATCACGATGACAGAGTAGTTCCCTCTCATTCCTATAAATTTGCTGCTGAACTACAGGAAAAACAAGGATGTTCAAACCCAGCATTAATAAGAATTGAAACCAAGGCAGGACATGGAGCAGGTAAGCCTACAGAGTTAATCATTGAAGAATCTGCAGATAAATTTGCTTTTATCTTATATAATTTTGGAATTAAAAATTTAGAATAAAATTATCAATAATTTCGTTAAAAAACAGATTGATTATATCAATCTGTTTTTTTATGCATTTATACTTATAAATATAGGATTAAATATTGGTTTAATTATTTTATTATTTGTATTTTTGAGTACTAACTAAAGTCAAATTAAAATAATGTCTATGAAAAAAAGTTACTCTGCCTTACTTTTATTCTTATTCGTATTTACGTTTTCCCAATCAGAAAAATTGGTATTCGATTATGATATTTCGGGTAATCAGGTACTAAGAAAATATCAATTAGAAAATCAAAAGAAATTTAGAGAAGAAAGTTCCTTAGATGCTTTAGATAAGTCTTCAGAAAAAAGAATCCTTATTTATCCTAATCCGGTAGAAACAGGATTATTTATTGAATGGGACTCATCCATAGCCAATCTGTTAACAAAAATAGAATTAGTTCCTTATAATGGCAATGCTGTAGAAGAGGTTAAATTTATAGCTTCAGAAAGAAGAATATGGATAAATATGGCCTACAGATTACCCGGAGTATATTATTTTAAAATTTACTGTTCTAACGGAGAAGTATTACTCCATTCCGTTATAAAAAACTAAACTATTTCCTATGAAACTACCTAATACAATACTTTTTATAGGGGTATTCTTGTTATATACATTTAATTTGAATGCACAAAAGATCGTATCTTCATTGCCTGACAATGATTCTAACCAAAAGATAACAGATTCGGAATACATCATATTTACTCCGGGATTTAGGGTTACGGCTAAGAATGAGACTCAGTTTTCTGCCTCTATTACCGGGGGGAAAGGAGATGGAACCTCTAATATTTCGGATGATCCGTCATCTTCTTCGTCTTTAGGCGTTGCTGATACTAAAGGAGAAATTTCAGTCTCAAACATGGGATCGGCTAGTTACGTGATACCCGTTGCGGTTCCACCGGGAGTTAAAAATATTGGGCCGCAGATCTCTTTAAGTTATAACAGCTCCTCTGATAATGGAATGGCTGGTTATGGATGGAGTATTTCAGGAATCTCCTCTATTTCAGTGGTCTCAACACGTTTAGATTTAGACGGTTTCGTTTCGGGAGTAAGTTTTAACGAAAATATCAGATTTTCATTAGATGGTCAAAGACTTATTCTGAAGCAAGGTGAATATGGAAAACCGGGAGCTATTTATCAGACAGAAAACTATTCGAATTTAAAAATTGAATCGCTGGGTACTGCAAATTTATCCGGGCAGGAAGGTGTTAAGCCTGAATATTTTAAAGTTACGTTTCCGGATGGAACGCAAGTATTTTACGGTTCTTCGGAAGATTCAAGAGGCATTACGGAATGGCTGATTAAAAAATGGAAAGATCCGCAGGGCAATTATATTGAATATATATATGAAAAAGAGTTTAATACCACATATATAAGTAAAATTTTGTGGGGGAAAAACGAAAATAAATCCTCCGGAGTATCTAACAGTATCCAGTTTTTTTATAAAAAACGTGAACGGATGGAGTTCGCTTATATACAAGGAATCAAACTAATAAATACCCGAATCCTTGATAAAATTGAAGTATATTCCTCCGGTGCATTATTTAAAAAATATCAGGTTACTCACGAAAAAATAAGTGGAAATTATCAAAGGGTTTCTTCTATACAAGAATTTAACAGTAAAAATCAAGCCGCTAATCCGGTTTCCTTTTCTTATAAAAATACAGCCGGTTCTTTTTCGGGATATGAAAAAGTTGAACTTAAAACATTAGGAAATCTGAGGGATGTTAGAGCAACCGGAGATTTTAATGGTGATGGAGAGGCAGATGTAATTGATGCTAATAACAAACTTTATTGGAATATATTCAATAAATTGGGAGTGGATAATAGTATCAGTTCAATTGATCCTCAGGGATTATTCCTAGGTACTTCCATTAATTTTTCAACAGCAAATAAACTAAACAACTATCAATCAATTTTATACTATGGAGATAAGAATGATTCTGAGTTGAGTACCTATGATATTGAATATCTCAAAGGGCAAAAACTTATTTTAAAAGTAAAGGATTTTGATAAGCCTTCTAATCAGTTTAAAGATGTATATACAAAGGAAATTGATTATCCCTATGTAAATGTATATGGAAGTAGAAAACATTGTTACAGTACCTCTAAATTACCAATATATACAGGAAGAGGAGCACAAAAAAAAATACTTTCTGGAGATTTTAACGGAGATGGAATATCGGAAATTCTTGTGTTAGGAAAATCCAAAACTATTTATTACAATATTGAGAGTATACCAGCACCTATTCCAAGTGGAGGAGTAGATATCTGTCGTGAAAGAGAAATTGAAAAGCATGTTCCCGCCTATTACGTTGATATGAACCCTAATTCATCACAAAAAACCTATTTCGTTACAGGAATGAATTTAAAATATGATGATATTATTACCATTGCAGATTTTAACGGGGATGGAAAAGACGATATTTTTACCATCAATTCTGATGGATATTTTACTCTATACACATTTGATAAAGAAAGTAATTTTAAAGAATTATTTAGAGGCCATATGCCCGAATATGGTAGTGAGAAGACCTATTTAGTCGGAGATTTAAATGGGGATGGGAAAATAGATATTATGGTACCTGAAGCTGAAGGTTCTACCAATTGGTACATCTATATATCAACAGGAAAAGGGTTTGATAAGATCAAATATAATTATTTTAGAGAGTATAAGCCATACTGGGAAGGACGTCCATCTGCCAATAGGGTACGGGTGAGAAAATACCAGTTGGTTGACTTAAACAAAGACGGAAAAGCGGATTTTGTAGAATCAGAATATGAATCTTGGACGGTTCAGCCCGGAGACAGAGACGGAAGAGGCTATATTCGTTATTTTGAAAATATGGGAGGTGCGGAAAAACCGGTTTTCGCCAATATGATGCAAAGTACTCCTCTTCGATCCAGATATGGATATGAAGAACCCATAGAACTGATAGTTGCCGACTATAAAAATAACGAAAAAACAGGGAATTATCTATTTGGCCAGGGGAAGCAAATATGGAAAGGTAAATTTAATAAGGATTTACGAAAAGAAATTCTGATAACGCAGGTTTCAGAATCCGGCGGAAATATAGTAACCCAACTAGATTATGCCTCTTTGATTCCTAATATACAAAATAAAGGCTTAGGTGATGCGGCAGGAGTTTATTTCTCTTCCGATCAAGAAGTGTATCCGTATAAAGAGATCATTCAGGTTCCTAATATGGATGTCGTAGAAAAAGTAACGGTAAGGACCGGGACCAAGTACCTGTATCAGAAATATAAATATTTTGGGTTAACAGCGCATACCCAAGGGCTAGGGCTGTTAGGGTTTAAAAAAGTTGCACGTTCCAACTGGATGACGGATGAAAATATCGTGAAAGCTGAAATATGGTCAGTGGAAGAAATGTACCCGCAACTAGGGCGAAACGAAGGAAGTTATTCCCCATGGATATCTTCCTGGACCTTTAAAGGCAATAACTACAATCTTATTAGTACACCTCAGGATAATCAGCTCTTGTCTAAAAGTTCCACGCGTTTTTACACTCAAAGATCTACATCCGGAATCATTAAAATTTTACCGGCTGATAAGTCAGAAAATGACTACATAACCGGAAAAACAACGACCGAGAACTATCAATACGATAGTTACGGAAATCCAATTCAGACAAAAATGAATAACGGAGTTAGCACTCTTATCAGTAAATATACCTATGATAATGATGCGACAGGAGCCAACGAAAATTATTATATTGGAAGGCTGGTGAAAAAAGAAAGCGCAGTAACTGCATACAATGATACCTATACCTCCGAAGAAAGATTTACCTATGATAAGAATTTGATAAAACAAAGTTTCAAAAAAGGGTATAAAACTGATGAAATAGCAGAATCATACACATACGATGACTGGGGAAATCTGATTCAGAAAACAATATCTGCACCGGGAGTGTCACCACGTACTGTTAAAGATACCTATGATTCGGAAGGGCGGTTTGTTATCAGGAAAACAGATATAAATAACCTTACCGAAAACTTTATTTATAATACTTGGGGACAGGTACTGGAACATACCGATGCTTTAGGAACTAAAATACAAACGGTTTATGACGGCTGGGGGAAATTAATAAAAGTAACAACTACCGGAACCTCCGATCAACCTTTGATTACCTATACGGAATATCAAAGAACCTCAGAAGGCGGAGCAAAAATAATCAGCTTCAATAACCAGACCGGAGAATATTCGGCACTATACAAAGATGTGTACGGGCGGGATATCAAAGCTACGACCAAAGGTTTTGCTTCGGGAACCTATGTCTCTAAAGAGACGGTTTACGATGTACTGGGTAGAAAGCTAAAAGAAAGCGAACCGTATTTTGAGAGCGAGGGAAGTCCCGCCTATTGGAACCTAACCGAATACGACGAGCTGAGTCGACCGGTGAAACAAACTTTATTTACCGGTAAAGTAAATACAATTTCCTATAAAGGACTCTCTGTTACCACATCCGATGGGGTGAAAAAGAAAACCCTAACCAAAGATGCCAATGGTAATACCATAAAAGTGGATGATAATGGCGAAACCATAACCTATAGCTACTATGCCAATGGTACCCCTAAAACCTCAAATTACGGAGGACATATTATTACAACCAAACAAGATGGATGGGGAAGAAAGATCTATTTGCATGATCCGGCCGTAAGTTCCCAACCGTATACTTATTCTTATAATAACTACGGAGAGCAAATTACGGAAACCACACCGGATGGAACTACGACTTATACCTATTCACCTATGGGCAAGGTGCTTACCAAAAGAATAACAGGTTCCCATACACAGGTAACCGTGAGCTATGAATACTCGGATAAAGGATTGCTTTTAAAAGAAACAGGAACGGCAAACGGACAGGCTTATACTAATGTGTATAACTACGATACGTTCTATCGGTTAAAAAATACAAGGGAAATAACGCCTCAGGCTGCTTATTTTAAAGAATATACCTACGATCCATTGGGAAGGACTCAGACAGAGAGAGTTACCACTTCTTTAGGGAAGCAGGTTTCAGCAATTACGGTTCAAAATTCATATAACCTGTATAATGGGATTTTAGATAAAAAAACACATGCAGAAAGTGGAAAAATTCTTTGGCAGCTCACCGGCATGAATGAAAGAATGCAGGTGTTAAACGCCCAATTAGGTAACGGAATAACCATTAAAAATACGATTGACGGTGCCGGGTTTATTACTAAAACAGAACAAAAAGGAGAACTGTCTGCACCTTTAGTAGCATCGTATGATTTTGACTGGAAAAGAGGAACCCTTACTTCTCGGTATAATCAGTATTATAACTGGAACGAACAGTTTACCTATGATTCCTTTGATCGGTTGGTTTCCTGGTCGGATCCGTCCGGAGTAAATTCTAATAGCTATGCTTCAGATGGAAGGATTACCAGCAATTCTCAGATAGGAGAATATAATTACGTTACTTCTTCCCGATATAAAAAATCCTCTATAAACCTTAACAAAGCAGGGAATAACTATTATAAAGACAAGCCCACACAGCAAATTACGTATAATGTATTTAAAAACCCAGTTCAGATTACAGAAGGACAGGAAAAAGTAATTTTTGAATACAACCTTCACAATAGCCGTACTCAGGCAGAAGTTAGCACTGGGAGTACGATACATACACGTAAATATTATTCCGATGATAAGCAGGTAGAAATTATTACTGATGAAGAAGGAACAAAAATAATCACCTATATATCCGGTACTCCGTACGATGCACCTGCTTTATGGATGACCCGGTTTACAACCTCAGGGTCAAAATCGGAAGAAGGAATTTATTACCTGCATCGCGATTATCAGGGAACGATTCTTGCAGTAAGTAATGAAAAGGGGCAGACTGTAGAACGCCGTCTATTCGATCCTTGGGGTAATGTAGTAAAAGTTACCGATAAAAACGGGAATACACAATCGGTGAATGCTCAGTTTAAATTTCTGGATCGCGGGTATACCGGTCATGAGCATTTCTTTACGGTAGGGCTTATACATATGAACGGACGTGTGTATGATCCGGTATTGAAACAGTTTCTTTCTCCGGATAATTTTATACAGGAAGCGTTTAACTCTCAAAATTATAACCGTTACGGTTATGTTTTGAATAATCCTTTGATGTATACAGATCCTTCCGGTGAACTTTTTGGATTAGGTGAATTAGCAACGGCAGCTATCGTCGGAGCATTTATTGGAGCAACCACCTATACGGCTTATGCTTTATACACGGATACTTTTAGCTGGAGTGGTTTTGCAACCAGTACGATTATGGGAGGAGTAAGCGGAGTCGCAGCTTATGGGGTAGGAACATTAGCCGGGACAATGTTTCCTTCCGTAGTCGCCAATACAGCAACCATGGGAATGAAGATAGCTCACGCAGTAGTTTCGGCTGGTTTTCATACCTTATCTCAAGGGGTGATCGTAGGAATTTCAGGAGGAGATGTATTAAGCGGAATGTCCAGTGGAGGAATTTCCAGCTTGGTAGCCTCAGCTGTAGGGTTAGGAGGAGCAGCAGCAGGAATTAATGGATCAAAGACTTTTGGAACTCTGTTTTTTGGCACCTTGAGCGGAGGTTTCGGTTCTGTCTTGACTAACGGCAATTTCTGGCAGGGCGCCGCAACAGGTTTAGTGGTTAGTGGATTGAATCATGTGGTGCATAAGATAGAAAAGATAACTTTTCTAGAAAATACTGGAGGAGATCCCAATCCTAACAGAAATTGGAGACAGGATAAACTTTTATCAAAAGGAGAAATAGAAAAATTGCAAGAAGCCGGATGGGATCATAGTGATAAAGGAAAAGGTGGTGGAAAAAAGGATTTATATAAAGATAAAGAGGGGAATGTATATGAAAAACCTAAAGGAGGGAATGGTCCGGGAGAATGGACTGGACATAATTTAAATAATTTATCTACAAGTTCTTTATTAAATAAAATGGGAGGAGATGGATTATTAAAAATAATGGAGAAGGCAGCAGGGAGTTTAATTAGAGTACCCGTAATACCAGAAATTATTTTTATGATGTTAGATGATGGTCTAAATAATAAGCAATTAATGTTATAGCAATGAAAAAAGAATATAAAAATAAAATTCATTTTGATTTTAGTATATGGAATTATGAAGATATTACCCATAAAGAAATCACTCATATACTAAGAATTATACCCTCAAAAGTTTATGTAAAAGGAGAACGAATAAATCCTGAAAATCCAAAGATATCAAAACAAAACGGATGGATATTAAAAAGTTCATTAGATAAATACGTTTCTTTTGAAGATCAGCTAAATGTTATGTTAGACTTGTTAGAGCCGAAAATAGAAGAATTACAAATGCTAAGTGAAAAGCATAAATGTGAGTTTGAATTTTCATTAGCTATATTTATACTAAATCAAAATGAAAGTACTCCCTGGGTACATCTAAATAAAAGGTATAATGATTTTATACGAAAGGTAGATGTAGAGTTTGATTTTGATATATATTACCCACCAGAAGATGAGGAATAAAAATAAAATTTTTGATTAAAAAACAATTGATTTAATGTTATTAAATCTAGATAATTTATGAGAATATTCTTCAAGTTGCGAGCAACCGCAGGAATTAAGGGATTAATGGATCTAAAACTTTTGGAACTCTGTTTTTTGGCACCTTGAGCGGAGGTTTCGGTTCCGCCTTAACCGGTGAGGACGGAGCGTAAAAAAAATGTCTGGTAGACATTTTTAGCGAACGAGCCAGTCTGTCGCGTTGGAGGCAAGGAGCCGCAACAGGTTTAGTGGTTAGTGGATTGAATCATACGTTTCATTCATCAGAACCTAAAGATAGCGAGTTGCTTATTTTTGATGATACAGAGAGAGTTTATGGGAATGGACACACTTCTATAGCAGGGGGGAATGATAAGCAAGGATGGGGGAGTATGTTTCTAGTGAAGGAAGAGTTGATACAAGTGGAAATTTTGTTACTGGAGGAGAGTCTGAAGTTACATCAGA
This sequence comes from Apibacter raozihei, assembly GCF_004014855.1. Classification (NCBI taxonomy): domain Bacteria; kingdom Pseudomonadati; phylum Bacteroidota; class Flavobacteriia; order Flavobacteriales; family Weeksellaceae; genus Apibacter; species Apibacter raozihei. Next base: position 230,459 of record NZ_CP034930.1, on the reverse strand, counting down.
AACGTTTAAAACAAAAAAAGATTTATTAAATAGTACTATTATTCAAAAAGGAGGATACAATAAAATGATTACAATAGGTAAATTGACTTATAGTAAGTTAATAAAGCAATGAAAGTTGCTTTAATTCAGGCGAAATCCTATTATCAGTTTGCAACTTCTAATTGTTTTCATGTGGTTGCAGCTGCAATGAGATCTATAGGTTTATATGATGGAGGAATTGGAACTTTCATTCCTAATAAAGGATTTTACAACATATATAATCATTATAACCCAAAACAATGGTATGAATAAAATAAAAATAATAAGCCTTGTGTTGGTTGTGTCTGCTATATTTATTTTTTTAATAATGAAATTACCTTTACTAGAAAATGATAGTAGATTATATACAGCCCAAGTTTCTGAATCAGTAAAAGAAGCCAAACATAATAGAGTGTTTGTTACAGAATATGATTTTTATCCTGAAACAATAGTTGTTAAGGGAAAAGAATATAAGATCGTAGAAATATGGTCGGAACAGAATTGGTTATATGAAGATAAAAGAAATGAAGGTAAAAGTTTTTGGAATCCAACATATACAAAGACAAAAACTGAAGATTTAACTATTACTAAAGATGAGGGAGTACAAATAGTTTTTTCTTTTAGTCCTTTTTTAAGTAATGGAGAATTAAATGTAAGTGATAAGGATACGATAAATTTAGAAACGAAATATCATTCTAATGGTTTTACTAGTAGTAATTTAAATATAAATTTAGAAGAAAGGGATATGAAAAAAGATACTCTTCAAATATATTTATTTACTTATAATAAATGGGGTAATGAATTTTTGACAGAATTAAAATTATTCAAGAAGTAATAAATTACTATTTTTTAACAATATTAATTGTAAATAAAATATTATTTCCGCAAGAATAGGATCAGGCTTTCATGTGGTATCTCAAGGGATGATCGTAGGAATTTCAGGAGGAGATGTGTTAAGCGGAATGTCCAGTGGAGGGATTTCCAGCTCGGTAGCCTCAGCCGTAGGATTGGGAGTTGTAGCAGCAGAAATTAATGGGTCTAAAACTTTTGGAACCCTGTTTTTTGGAACGTTAAGTGGAGGTTTCGGTTCCTCCTTAACCGGTGAGGGCGGAGCGTAAAGAAAATGTCTGGTAGACATTTTTAGCGAACGAGCCAGTCTGTCGCGTGGGGGCAGGGCGCCGAAACAGGCTTAATTGTAAGTGGATTGAATCATGTGACGCATGTAGATTCACCGGATAATGGATATGAAAAAGATGAGAATGGAGGATATAAGCAGATAAATAATAATGGAGGAGATAGTATGGATTATTTATATGAAAATGGGAAAGTTGTAGAATCCAGAGTTCCCTTTCAAACAGGAGGTGAGGTTTCCAAAAACAGAACCTATGGCGTTTTAGCCAATAAAGGAACCGGAGGATCTTTATATGATCCTAGCTGGGATATGTTTCAACTTTATATCGGATATGGTGAGATAAAAGGAGGGTTAGCACTTGCAAAAATGGGAATGACACTTGTACCTAAAGCCTCTTCTGGAATAAGAGCAATGCAAGTTGGAGAATTCGCTTCAAAAACGACTTTGAAGTCTTCAGTTTTTTTCTTTAAAATCCTCAAATATAATCAATCGAATTATTCATTAGGGGGTAAGTGGCTTACTATAATCGGTCCAAATGCCTCAACATTATCGACATTTTTAGGGAGAAATTCCATAATTATAGGTCCAATCCTATTTTATGATGGTAGTAGAAAAATTTATAAAAGAATTAGTTTTTAGAATATAAATAATGAGTAATAAAGTAATTTTATTTTTTTTTTTAAAAACAGGCATAAAAAATTTAAATGATACTACTAATATTGCTGATCCTAAATTTGGAATTATAGAATTGGATGCTGAGTATTTAATGGAATCATATTTTAAAAATTTTAAAATAAAATATAATAATTTTAATGTTTATAATTATTTTCAGGGTTTTCCCAATATAAATTGGAACTATTTTATAAATCAAATAGTAAAAAGAAAAAAATATGATTATCCTATAAAGCCACCTTTAACTATAGGGCATTTAATTAAAGTAGCAGAAAAAGGAGAATGGTTTGAACCGGAATAAAGTAATTTTTTTTGAGCCAGATTGTTGTGCATGAGAGGGAAGCTATTTACTATAAAAAAAAGGATATTTAAAATAGGAAAATAATGAAGAGATTATATAAAATTGCTATTATTTTGTTAGCTTTTAGTTCTTGTAAAAGTGATAAGATAAATGAAAAAATTCTGATAAAAAGGAGTAATGATTACTTTAACAAAAAAAAAGATAGATGTGCATAACTTTAAATGGAAATACTACATTAGATCTAATGAAAAGGTAGGATATAAACACTATGTTTTGAAATATTATAATGTGATAAATAATGATAGTTTGATTATTTGGTTTACCTTAGATGATGAAGCAGGCTATTTTGTAGAGGGGAATGATAATTTTTACAAATACGTAAGAAAAACAGAACAATAAGTTCTGTTTTTTATCTAAAAAAACTCCTACATTTTTATTAAAGAAGTCTTTTAAATTTTTCTTTGTAAATATTTTTCCCAAAAGTCTGAAGATGGTCTGTTTTTCAAGGTAAAAGAAAACCACTCTTTTCTTATAAAATGCTTACCTTTATAATTAGCGGGCAAGCATAGATAAAAAAATGAAAAAACAAGTTGGAAGATATTTTAAAAGTAGTTTATATATATTGGTTAATTGCAGTATCTATTTTATTGCATTTTTTATAATCAATAGTGCTATTGATTGGCATTCTTATACTGTTTTAGATAGCCTGGTTTATCCAGTATATATTTATATCATAGGTGCTTTTCTTAATATAGCATTTTTATTTTTTCTATTTAAAAAGGAAAAAATAGTGAAATATTTAATATTTATAAATGGTATAATTATAACAATACTTTTTTTAATATTAATTTATATTTATTAGTATTTTATGTGTATTCAAAAAAATAATAAATTATCAAATGGTTATGGATTCTAAAAAAATAATAAAAATATTTATATCATTAGTATTATATTTTACTATGATTTCTATAGCTATTGTCTTGTCAAAATACGTTTATTACAAACCATATAAAATAAGTGAAGGACATTATAGTATTTTTTCTCCAATACTTTATGCGAGAAAGCTAATAAATAGTATAAGTATCATTTATATGGTTTTTTATTTATGGAGAATTTTCATAAAAAAAGATTTTTTCTATCTAATAAACGTAGTACTAGTATGTATATTTTTATTTTGTGTAAATTATTTCATTTATAACTTAATTTGAAAATAGGTTTGTAATAAAGATTACAGATAGTTAAATTATTGATATAAAAGAAATTATGAAAAGGATAGTAATAAATATACTATTTATAATAGTAAGTAATATATTATTCATTTTTGTATTTCAAATAATGTACTCCATCTTAGCGGAAGGTATACATTATTTTAATTATAAGATAGGAGCAAGTCCACTGGTGACTTTAACTTGTTTAGACAGCGTTCCTCTCATTGTTATGATAGAAAGTATTTTATTTTTAGTTACTTCAAAGTGGTTATGTAAAAAGTCTAATAATAAAGCAATAGCGTATGCAATAAGGTTAAATTATTATTATTTTATTATTCTGTTTATATATTCAGTATATTTTTTAATTATCTCTTATTTAGAATTTTATGGAATAACTAATAGATTACCCTTATCATTATACAGTTTATAACTAGCAACATGATAGAAATGTAGCAGGCCGCCATGGTTTGTCTTAGGATATTATAGTAGGAGGATGTATTAAGCGGAATGTCCAGTGGAGGGATTTCCAGCTTGGTAGCCTCAGCCGTAGGGTTAGGAGGTGCAGCCGCAGGAATTAATGGATCGAAGACTTTTGGAACCCTGTTTTTTGGCACCTTGAGCGGAGGTTTCGGTTCCGCCTTAACCGATGAGGGCGGAGCGTAAAGAAAATGTCTGGTAGACATTTTTAGCGAACGAGCCAGTCTTTCGCATGGGAGGCAGGACGCTGCAACAGGTTTAGTTGATAATTTAGAGCATCAGGTTATTCAGAAAATGACATATCAATTCTTGAAAACAAATGGTTGGTTGGGTTTAGGTTTACGTGGACAAGAACTTTTAAGTAATATAAAAAATGTTTTCACAGATTCTGTTGAAGTAGGTTTATACGACAAAATAAAATTTTTAGGAAGCATAAAAATAAAATGACGTTACATAGTATAAAATATTTTATAATATTATTGATTTTTTTCTCATGTGATAAATATTATCAAAATGATAAGAAAAATATAGATGTAGAACTTCTGTATAATGAGAAAGATTCTCTAATTGTATTAAATATAAATAATTTATCTCAGGAAAATTATTTATATATGCCGTATTTTCAAGTAGGCTTTCCTAATCATTATCAAAAAGGATCAATTGTGAATGAAGATTTATTATTTATTAGTGATTGTCAACATTTGTTTATAAACAAGTTAGGGCAATATGATAGTCGCAATAATCCATGGGAAGAAGTAAATATGAAATTTGATTCATTAGTAAAAAATTTATATCATAAATCTGATTTATATCAAGAATACACTCAAAGTAATCAAAAGTTGGTATATTTGATTAATGCTAATTCAAAAGAAAAATTGACATACAAAATTATGAGAAACAATGTATGTGATGAAAAAATAAAAGTTAAAATAATTCTTTTTAATAGTTTTCATCAATATAAAATAAGTATTAAGAATGAGCAAAAAAAATTATATGAAAAACTCACTAAAACTAATTTTGGAAAATATAATATTTATGAAGATAAATTTAGTGGACATGATTTTATTGATATAATATATTGAAAAAATAATTAATGAAAATATAATATTTAATTCTCAAGTAAAACGATTTTGTTATAATAGTTTTTAATATAGGGAATTTACGTATAAAGAAGAATTTGAAAAAGTTTTTAGTAAATAGGACGAGTATAGAAAATAAAGTAATTGATTATTTTAAAAGAAAATTTAAAGGTTTTGTTAAAATTGATGAAAATACTATATTAAATAAATTGTATACTACCGAAGATGAAATATATTTTGAGCTTGTTGATTACTTTGAATATTTCAAAATAAAAATCAATGACTTCAATATACTAGATTACTTTTATCCGGAACTTACCTTAAATTTAAAAGACATATGGGCAAGACTCACAGGTAAAAATAAGCGTACTCCTATACCCCTTTTAACTATAGGGCATTTAATTAAAGTAGCAGAAAAAGGAGAATGGTTTGAACCGGAATAAAGTAAGATAAATTAAAACTAGAGAAACACATTTAAAAATATTTAACGATGAAAGTACAAGCACTTGCCTTAATGTTTGTTGTTGGATTAAGTCAGATTCAAGCACAGACATTGGAATTCAAAATTTCAGAAAAATAAAACTACGAGATAGATTTCTTTCCAGAACCGAAGTTCATCAACAAATGAAAAATAATGAAGCAGCATTAGAGAAATATAGTGATGGAAAAACGTTGAGAACACTGGGAGATATAACTTTTTTTGGGTAATAGCAATAGCTGCTGGAGGTTTTCTAATTGATACGTATGGTAATTCAGAATCTAACTCAAACGCTGAAACAACTACATCCGTTACAACAGCAATCATAGGAGGAACTTTTTTAGTAGCAACAATTCCTTTAAAAATAGTAGGTAAAAAGAAAATAAAAAAATCAGTTGAATTATATAATCAATCAATTGAAGATTATCAAGAGAAAACACCCGGAAGATATAAAGTATCTCTGATTTCTGACCGAAGAGGAACAAGAATACGAGTTTCGTTCTAAAAAATTAAAAGCCTTCTTATAAGAAGGCTTTTAATTTTTATGTGTGTAGAAGTTATATAATCAAAGGAATACCTGCCTTATCGCAAGCACTTCTCATATCCTCCGGCCATATGCTGGATTGTATTTCTCCAATATGAGCTTTTTGTAACAGGAACATGCACAGTCGAGATTGTCCGATTCCTCCACCGATAGAGAGGGGGAGCTCATTAGCAAGTAAACGTTGATGGAAATATAAATTTTTACGTTGGTTTTGTCCGGTGGCTTCCAATTGTCGTATCATAGCTTCAGTGTCTACCCGTATCCCCATAGAAGAAATTTCAAAAGCCTGTTTTAAAACATCATTCCATAAAATAATATCCCCGTTGAGTCCTTTCAATCCCAATTCAGAAACGGAGGTCCAGTCATCATAATCAGGTGAACGTAAATCATGAGGCTCACCGTTACTCAAACGATCTCCGATTCCGATAATAAATACAGCACCATATTTTTCAGCAATTTTGTTTTCCCTTTCTTTAGGCGAAAGAGTAGGATATAATTGCAACAATTCTTCCGAATGAATAAACTGAATGTTTTTAGGAAGACGAGGCTTTAGCTCCGGATACATTTCATAAGCCATATATTCTGTACGGCGGACAGCATCGTAAATATTGATTACGATTTCCTTTAAAAATGAAACGGTACGATCCTCAATACAAATCACACGTTCCCAGTCCCACTGATCAACATAAAGAGAATGAGTGTTATCCATTTCCTCATCCGCACGAATTGCGTTCATATCTGTGTAAATACCAAATCCTTCTTCGATTTGTAGATCGGCAAGAGTTAATCGTTTCCACTTTGCCAGTGAGTGGACAATTTCTGCTGGCTGATCTCCCAGGTCTTTAATCGGAAATGTCACGGCACGATCCAAACCCGTTAAGTCGTCATTGATTCCCGTACCCTTTAATACAAACAAAGGAGCCGTTACACGACGTAGATGCAGCTCAGAAGATAAATTAGACTGGAAAAAGTCTTTTATTTGTTTAATACCTAACTCGGTTTGTCTTAAGTTTAGGGAAGGTGTGTACCCCTCCGGTAGGATTAATTTGCTCATAAAATTATTTTAAATAGTTAAAAGATGTAAAGATAATAAATATTACGCACCATACTTAATCAGATAAATTTCAGATAGGGGAAATGAGAATTTTAATTAAATATTTTGTGTAATTTTATTTAGTTTTTTAAACAGTTAAAATTAGAAGAAAGACAAATTTTTGACAAATTCTATTTATCTCGAATACAGAAAAATAAAAATAAGTAAAGAATATAAAAAATTTTGAATCAGAATGTTAAAATGTTGATTTTTTTTTATACTTTTGCAATCCGAAAAAATTATAAATAGAACAAATGTCAGGAATTATTGGTAAAAAAATTGGCATGACCAGTTTGTTTGACGAGCAAGGTAAGAATATTCCTTGTACCGTTATAGAAGCGGGTCCATGTACAGTTTTACAGGTCAGAACCAAAGAGAAAGACGGATATAAAAGCTTTCAATTAGGTTTCGATGACAGAAGTGAAAAAAATGTAGGCAAAGCTCTACTAGGTCACTTCAAAAAGGCAGGATCAACACCAAAAAGAAAATTGGTGGAGTTTCATCATGGATTTGATGATTTGAAATTAGGAGATGTGGTAAAAGTAAATTTATTCTCTGAAGGAGAATACGTAGACGTAACCGGAACATCTAAAGGAAAAGGTTTTCAGGGGGTAGTTAAAAGACACGGATTTGGAGGTGTAATGCAAGCTACTCACGGACAGCACAACCGTTTAAGAGCACCAGGTTCTATTGGTGCAGGTTCAGACCCTTCACGAGTTTTCAAAGGAATGAGAATGGCTGGAAGAATGGGAGGTAATCAGGTTACTGTACAAAATCTAGAGGTAATAAAAGTGGACGAAGAAAAAAATCTTTTAGTAGTAAAAGGTGCAATTCCGGGGCCTAAAAATTCATATGTAATCGTAAGAAGATGGAATTAGTAGTACTAGATAAAAACGGAAAAGAAACAGGAAGAAAAGTTTCTTTAGACGAAACAATATTTGCTGTGGAGCCTAATCAACATGCGGTTTACCTTGAGGTAAAACAATTTTTGGCTGCACAGAGACAAGGAACTCATAAGTCCAAAGAAAGATCAGAATTAAGCGGTTCAACCCGTAAATTACACCGTCAGAAAGGAACCGGTGGTTCCAGAAAAGGGGATATCAAAAATCCTTTGTTCAAAGGTGGAGCAAGAGTATTCGGGCCAAGACCAAGAGATTACAGATTTAAATTAAACAAATCTTTAAAAAGGTTAGCTAAAAAATCAGTACTAAGCCAAAAAATAAAAACCAATAATCTTAAAGTAGTTGAAGATTTGAAATTCGAATCACCAAAAACTAAAGAGTTTATTCAGGTAATACAAAACTTAGGATTGGCTAACAAAAAGACTTTGTTTGTATTAGGAGAGGCTAACAAATTTGTATATTTGTCTTCTCGTAATTTGCAGGAAACTAAAGTGTTAGAATTTAATGCAGTAAGCAGTTATGACATTTTAAGAGCGAATGAAGTAGTTTTATTTGAAGGTTCAGTAGAAAAAATTCAAGAAAATTTAAGAAAGTAGAATTATGTCTGTACTAGTAAGACCTATTATATCAGAAAAAGCAAATGATGTCGCTGAAAAAAGAAATCGCTTTACATTTTTAGTAAATCCCAGAGCGAGCAAAGCAGAGATCAAACGTGCTGTAGAACAAGCCTATGGTGTACAAGTAACTGCAGTAAGGACCCTAATATCTGCCCCTGTAGTGAAAACTAAATACACAAAAACAGGGCTACAGGTAGCAAAATCGAATAAGTTAAAAAAAGCAATGGTTGACGTTAAAGAAGGTCAGGCCATTGATGTATTTGGAACTATATAATTATTTAAAGAATCATGTCGGTAAGAAAATTAAAACCTATCACCCCCGGACAAAGATTCAGAATTGTTAACAATTTTGAAGAAATTACTACTTCAAAACCTGAAAAATCTCTATTAAAAGGAGCAGGCAAATCAGGAGGTAGAAACAATACCGGAAAAATGACCATGCGTTATACCGGAGGTGGACACAAGAAACGATACAGAGATATCGATTTCAAAAGAAATAAGTTTGGAATTCCGGCTACTGTTAAATCAGTAGAATATGACCCAAACAGAACGGCATTTATCGCTTTATTGGTATATGCCGACGGAGAAAAACGCTACATTGTGGCTCCACATGGAATTAAAGTGGGGCAAAAAGTCGTTTCAGGAGAAACAGTAGCTCCTGAAATTGGAAACGCAATGAAATTGAAAAGCATACCTTTAGGTACTGTTATTTCCTGCATCGAACTTCGTCCTGGACAAGGAGCTAAAATGGCAAGAAGCGCGGGTACCAGTGCTCAGCTGATAGCAAGAGACGGGAAATATGCCGTTCTTAAAATGCCTTCAGGAGAAACTCGTATGATTTTAGTTGAATGTTTGGCTACCGTAGGATCTGTTTCCAACTCAGACCATCAGTTAATCGTATCTGGTAAAGCAGGTAGAAGCAGATGGTTAGGAAGAAGACCTAGAACAAGACCAGTAGCAATGAACCCTGTAGATCACCCAATGGGAGGTGGTGAAGGTAGATCAACCGGAGGACATCCAAGATCTAGAAACGGTAAGCCTGCAAAAGGATACAAGACTCGTTCTAAAAAGAAAGAATCGAATCGTTATATTTTACAAAAAAGAAAATAATCAGATATGGCACGTTCGTTAAAGAAAGGACCTTACATTCACTATAAATTAAGCAAAAAAGTTCAAACTAATGTTGAGTCAGGAAAGAAAGTCGTGATTAAAACTTGGTCTAGAGCATCTATGATTTCTCCGGATTTCGTAGGACAAACTTTCGCAGTACATAACGGTAAACAATTTGTTCCGGTATATGTAACTGAAAATATGGTTGGACATAAGCTAGGAGAGTTTTCTCCAACACGTGTGTTTAGAGGTCATGCAGGTAATAAAAATAAAGGAAATAGATAATAAGTAAGCAATGGGTAACAGAAAACAAAATAGTGCAGCTGCACGAAAAGAAGCCAATAAAGATTTGGTTATTGCTCGCTTGAATAATTGTCCTACTTCTCCAAGAAAGATGAGATTGGTTGCCGATATCATCAGAGGAGTTGATGTAGATAAAGCACTATATATTTTAAAATATTCCAAAAAAGAAGCTTCCAATAAATTAGAAAAACTTTTATTAAGCGCTATTGCTAACTGGCAGGTGAAAAATGAAGGAAAAGATATAGAAGAAGCTCAGCTTTATGTAAAAGAAATCTTTGTTGACGGAGGGACTATGCTGAAAAGAATGCGTCCGGCTCCTCAAGGAAGAGGGTATAGGATTAGAAAAAGATCTAATCACGTTACAATTATTCTTGGAAACAAAAACGAAGTAAATTAAGTATGGGACAAAAGACAAATCCAATAGGCAATAGATTAGGAATCATACGTGGATGGGATTCCAACTGGTATGGTGGAAAAAACTTTGGAGATAAAATAGCAGAAGATTACAAAATCAGAAGATATTTAGAAGCTCGTTTATCAAAAGCTGGTGTTTCCAGAATTTACATCGAAAGAACTCTTAAATTAGTAACTATCACTATAACAACTGCACGTCCCGGAATCATTATTGGTAAAGGAGGGCAGGAAGTAGATAAACTAAAAGAAGAGCTTAAGAAAATTACCAAAAAGGAAATTCAAATCAATATTTTTGAGATTAAAAGACCGGAACTGGATGCTAAATTAGTAGCTGAAAGCGTTGCACGTCAGATTGAAAATCGTATCTCTTATAGAAGAGCGGTTAAAATGGCGATAGCTTCAACTATGAGAATGAATGCAGAAGGAATCAAAATTATGATATCCGGACGTTTAAACGGAGCTGAGATGGCAAGATCTGAATCTTTTAAAGATGGAAGAATTCCATTATCTACTTTCCGTGCAGATATTGATTATTACATTGCTGAAGCTCATACTACCTATGGAAGATTAGGTGTGAAAGTATGGATTATGAAAGGCGAAGTATATGGCAAGAGAGAATTATCTCCGTTAGTAGGTCTTCAGAAAAAGACTCAGAAAAGAAAAGTTAAAGAAAGAAGATAAAATATCTTAGGTAATTATGTTACAACCAAAAAGAACAAAGTTCCGTAAAATGCAAAAAGGACGTATGAAAGGTCTTTCTCATAGAGGAAGCCAGTTAGCATACGGTACTTTCGGAATTAAAGCGTTAGATCCAGTATTTATTACTGCAAGACAAATAGAAGCAGCTCGTATTGCCGCGACCAGATATATGAAAAGAGAAGGTCAGTTATGGATTAAAATATTTCCGGATAAACCTATTACTAAAAAACCTGCAGAGGTTCGTATGGGTAAAGGAAAAGGAGCTGTAGAGTATTGGGTAGCCAGAGTATCACCAGGTAGAATCCTTTTCGAAGTAGGAGGAGTTCCTCACGATATTGCTAAAGAAGCATTACGCTTAGCTGCTCAGAAACTTCCGGTTAAAACTAAGTTTGTCGTTGCTAACGATTTTGTACAATCTTAATAAATAAAATCGATGAAAGCAGTAGATATTAAAAATTTAAGTCAGGAAGAAGTAAAAGCAAAATTAGCGGAAACAAAAGCTGAATATGCAAAACTTAGATTAGCACATAAAGTGTCTCCAATTGAAAATCCGATTCAATTAAGAGAGATGAGAAAAACAATAGCAAGGCTGTCAACAGCCCTTAGTAATTAAAATTATCCGAAAAGAAGTTAATTTCAACTATGGAAAGAAATTTAAGAAAAGAAAGAATCGGAGTAGTATCCAGCAGCAAAATGGATAAAACCATTGTTGTTAGTGAAACAACCAAAATGAAGCACCCTATGTATGGTAAGTTCGTTTTGAAAACGAAAAAGTATACAGCTCATGATGAAAAAAATGAGTGTAACGAAGGAGACACCGTACGTATTATGGAAACTCGTCCATTAAGTAAAAGAAAAAGATGGAGATTAGTAGAAATTTTAGAAAGAGCTAAATAATTAGGATATGTTACAGACAGAATCAAGATTAAAAGTTGCAGATAACACAGGAGCTAAAGAGGCTTTAGTTATCAAGGTATTAGGAGGCTCTAGAAGAAGATACGCATCCGTTGGTGATAAAATTGTTGTTACTATTAAAGATGCAACTCCATCAGGAAACGCAAAAAAAGGACAAGTATCCAAAGCAGTTATCGTAAGAACTAAAAAACCGGTACGAAGAAAAGACGGTTCATATATCAGTTTTGAAGACAATGCATGTGTATTGTTAAACGCTGCAGGAGAAATGAGAGGAACCCGTGTTTTTGGACCGGTTGCCAGAGAGTTAAGAGATAAAGAATATATGAAAATTATATCTTTAGCTCCTGAAGTATTATAAGCTAAATAAAAGAAAATGGCAAAAGTTAAAATTAAAAAAGGAGATAAAGTTCAGGTTCTTGCTGGAGCTTACAAAGGAAAGCAAGGACAGGTATTAGTAGTTTATCCTGAAAAAAATAAAGCAATTGTGGAAGGTGTTAATATTGTAAAAAAACACAAAAAGCCATCTGCTGAAAATCCTCAGGGAAGCATTGTTGAAAAAGAAGCTGCTATTCATATTTCTAACTTAGCTCTATTGGATCCTAAAACAGGAAAACCAACACGAGTGAGTTATAAAGTGGAAGGGGATAAAAAAGTTAGAGTTGCAGTAAAATCAGGACAAACAATTTAATTTAATTAGAAAGATTATGCAATATATAGCAAGACCCAAAAAATTATATAACGATAAAATTAAATCAGCTTTAAAAGAAGAATTTAGTTATACATCGATTATGCAGGTTCCTAAATTGGAAAAAATTGTTATTAGCCAAGGTTTAGGAGCAGCTACAGCAGATAAAAAAATCGTAGATTATGCAGTTGAAGAAATGTCTTTAATTGCTGGTCAAAAAGCGCTGGCATGTATATCTAAAAAAGACGAGGCTGGATTTAAACTAAGAAAAGGAATGCCAATTGGTGCTATGGTAACTTTGAGAGGTAATAAAATGTATGAATTCTTAGACCGATTAGTTTCATCAGCTTTACCTAGGGTTCGTGACTTTAACGGTATTAAATCCGAAGGTTTTGATGGAAGAGGAAACTATACATTAGGAATTACTGAACAAATTATCTTTCCTGAAATAAATATAGATAAAGTTAAGAAAATTCAGGGAATGGATATTACCTTTGTAACCAGTGCAAATACTGATAAAGAAGCGAAAGCATTATTAACCCATTTTGGTTTACCATTTAAAAAGAACTAATTCAGAACATGGCAAAAGAATCAATGAAAGCGCGTGAGCGCAAAAGAGAAGCACTTTCTGCTAAATATGCCGCTAAAAGAAAAGCTTTAAAAGAAGCAGGAGATTACGAAGCTCTTCAAAAACTTCCTAAAAATGCTTCCCCTGTTAGATTACACAACAGATGTAAACTTACGGGAAGACCTAGAGGATATATGAGAGTATTTGGGATTTCCAGAGTTACTTTTAGAGAAATGGCTAATGAAGGATTAATACCAGGAGTTAAAAAAGCAAGCTGGTAAAAAATAAATTATAAATTTTAAAAGTAGAATTAATTTCTATACTCTAAAATTAAACAATATGGTTACAGACCCAATCGCAGATTACTTAACACGAGTAAGAAATGCAATGATGGCAGGACACAAAGTTGTGGAAATACCTGCATCGAAAATTAAAAAAGAGATTACTAAAATTCTCTTTGATCAAGGATATATCCTTAACTATAAATTTGAAGAAGGAAGCGTACAAGGAGCTATTAAAATAGCTTTAAAATACGATAAGTCTACAAACCTTCCGGCTATCAAAAGAATAGAAAGAGCTTCAAAACCAGGTTTGAGAAAATATTCTGGTTCCAAAGAACTTCCGAGAGTATTAAATGGATTAGGTATCGCTATCATTTCTACATCTAAAGGTGTAATGACTGACAAAAAAGCACGTCAGGAAAATGTAGGAGGAGAGGTAATATGTTATGTTTATTAAAAAATTGAAGAAATGTCAAGAATAGGTAAAGCAATTATAAATATTCCTACAGGTGCTACAGTTGATTATAAAGATAACGTGGTTACAGTTAAAGGAAAAAATGGTGAACTAACCCAGGAACTTACAGGAGGGATTACTTTGAAAATAGAAGATGCTCAAATTACTGTAGAGCGTCCATCAGATAGTAAAGATCACAGATCTCTGCATGGATTGTACAGAGCGTTAATCCATAACATGATTGTAGGTGTTTCAGAAGGGTTTACTAAAAAATTAGAACTAGTTGGAGTAGGTTACAGAGCTTCAAATCAAGGGCAAAAATTAGAATTAGCCTTAGGTTTTTCTCACCTGATAGTTTTAGAACTTCCACAAGAAGTTAAATTAGAAACTTTAACAGAAAAAGGTAAAAATCCAATAATTACCTTATCTTCGCATGATAAACATTTATTAGGAATGGTTTGTGCTAAAATCAGATCTTTCCGTAAGCCTGAACCATACAAAGGTAAAGGGGTGAAATTTGTAGGAGAACAAATTAGAAGAAAAGCAGGTAAGTCTGCATAAAAAAAGTAAGTTATGGCATTAACTAAAAGAGAAAAAAGAATAAGAGTTAAAAGAAGAGTTCGTAAGAATATCTTTGGTACTGCTGCTAAACCACGTTTATCTGTTTACAGAAGCAACAAAGAAATTTACGCTCAACTTATAGATGATAATTCCGGCAAAACCTTGGCTTTTGCATCTTCGCTTGAGAAAGAAGTTGTCGGAGAAAATGGAACTAAAACTGAAATTTCTACCCTTGTAGGTAAAAGAATTGCTGAAAAAGCAAAATCTGCAGGAATTGAAACTGTAGTATTTGACAGAAACGGATTTATTTATCATGGTAGAATTAAAGCTTTAGCTGATGGTGCTAGAGAACAAGGTTTAAAATTTTAATAAATTAGATTATGTTAGAAGTAAAAAATATTGAAAGAGTAAAACCAGGTGGGTTAGAACTTGTAGACCGTTTAGTAGGTGTACAAAGAGTAACTAAAGTAACCAAAGGTGGACGAGCGTTCGGTTTTTCTGCTATAGTAGTAGTAGGAGATGAAAAAGGAGTAGTAGGATTTGGATTAGGTAAATCTAAAGAGGTAGCTAGCGCAATTTCCAAAGCTGTTGAAGATGCGAAAAAAAATCTGGTTAGAGTTCCGATTCTAAACGGATCACTTCCACATGAGCAAACAGCAAGATACGGAGGAGCTAATGTATTTATTCGTCCAGCTTCACACGGTACAGGACTTATTGCCGGTGGTGCAGTTCGTGCAGTATTAGAATCTGCAGGAGTAAAAGATGTACTTTCCAAATCTAAAGGATCTTCCAATCCTCACAATGTGGTTAAAGCTACAGTAAAAGCATTATTAAACCTTAGAAGTGCAGAAACTATTGCGCAACAAAGAGGAGTATCACTTTCTAAAGTATTTAAAGGATAAGAACATGGCAACGATAAAAATAACTTTAAAAAGAAGTTCAATAAAAAGACCTAAAAACCAAAAGTTAACATTAGAAGCTTTAGGTTTGACAAAGTTGAATAAATCCGTTGAACATGAAGCAACCCCGCAAATCTTAGGAATGGTTGCTGTCGTAAAACATTTAGTAACTGTTGAAGAATAATAAGATATGAATTTACATACTTTAAAGCCTGCACAAGGTTCAACACATAATAGTAAAAGACTAGGTAGAGGACAAGGAAGCGGTAAAGGAGGAACTTCTACCAAAGGACATAAAGGGGATAAATCTCGTTCAGGACATAAAGATAAAATAGGTTTTGAAGGTGGTCAGATGCCATTGCAAAGAAGACTTCCTAAATTTGGATTTAAAAATATCAATAGAAAGGAATATGTTGGCGTAAATCTGGATACTATCCAAAATTTGATTGATACTAAAAATATTTCTGGAGAAATTACGAAAGAAATATTGGTTCAGAATGGGTTAGCTTCTAAAAAAGATTTAGTGAAAATACTTGGTAGAGGAGAGTTAAAATCTTCAGTAACTATTACTGTAGATAAATATACAAAATCTGCGCAAGAAGCAATTGAAAAAGCTGGAGGAAAAGCTAACACCCTATAATAGAGCATGAAAGGATTTATACAGACAATAAAAAATATCTGGAGCATAAAGGAATTAAGAGATAAATTAATCTTTACTTTCACTCTTATATTAGTATACAGGTTCGGAACTCATGTTCCGTTACCTGCTATTAATATGGTGGAAGTAGATAATATTCTTGAAATTTATAAACAAAACGGAGGAAACCAGCAGGCCACAGGTTTATTAGGATTACTTTCTTCGTTTACAGGAGGAGCTTTTAGTAAGGCCTCCATATTTGCTTTGGGTATTATGCCTTATATCTCTGCTTCTATTGTGGTACAGCTAATGGGATTAGCAATTCCTTACATTCAGAAATTACAAAAGGAAGGAGAGAGTGGAAGAAAAACAGTTAATCAGATAACAAGGTGGTTAACTATTTTAATTTGTTTGATCCAGGCTCCGGCTTATCTAACTTCTATAACTCAGGTTTTTCTGCCTGTAGAACAATTCAGAAGTGCCTATTTAGTAGATCCTAATAGCGTATTTTTATTCTGGGTGCCAAGTATCATTATTTTGATTTCAGGTACTATTTTTGCCATGTGGATGGGTGAAAAAATTACTGACAAAGGAATAGGAAATGGTATTTCTATTCTTATTATGGTTGGTATTTTAGCAGGATTCCCTACGGCATTTGTACAAGAAGTTGGAGTACAAACTGGTTCCAGTGGTAATTTAGTTATGATATTGTTAGAGGTTATAGCTTGGCTATTGGTTATTGTTTTGTGTATTATGCTAACTGTAGCGGTTCGAAAAGTTCCTGTTCAGTACGTAAGTAGAACCAAGTCTGGTTCTATACGTTCCATAGCAAATGCAGCCAGACAATATATACCTTTAAAAGTAAATGCAGCAGGGGTTATGCCTATTATATTTGCACAGGCTTTGATGTTTATACCAGGTCTAATTGTTCGTTCAGAATCTACAACCAGTACATTTTGGGCAGGATTTAGTCAGGTATTTAGCTGGCAATATAATTTGTTGTTTGCTTTATTAATCATAATATTTACATTTTTTTATACGGCTATTACCATTCCTGTAAATCAGATGGCTGATGATTTAAAAAGAAATGGAGGTTTAATCCCTCGTGTAAAACCTGGTAAAGAAACGGCGGATTATTTAGATGATATATTATCTAAAATTACTCTACCGGGAGCTATTTATTTAGCCCTTATAGCAGTTCTTCCCGCAATAGTAAAAATGATAGGTCTTACAGCGACAGATCAATTTGCATTGTTTTTCGGTGGAACTTCATTATTGATTATGGTAGGAGTATTATTAGATACTGTACAGCAAATTAATACTTATTTATTAAATCATCATTATGATGGTTTAATGCAGTCAAGATTAAGTAGAAATCCGAACTAGTAAATGGCAAAACAGAAACATATAGAGCAAGACGGAACAATTATTGAAGCATTGTCTAACGCAATGTTCAGAGTTGAACTGGAGAATGGTCACATTTTAACTGCACATATTTCAGGTAAAATGAGAATGCATTATATTAAATTATTACCAGGTGATAGAGTTAGATTAGAAATGTCACCGTATGATTTATCAAAAGGAAGAATAACTTTCAGATATTAAAATTAGAAAGAAATGAAAATTAGAGCATCACTTAAAAAAAGAAGTGCAGATGACAAAGTGGTTAGACGAAAAGGTCGTCTATACATTATAAATAAAAAGAATCCTAAATTTAAACAAAGACAAGGTTAATACTATGGCTAGAATTTCCGGTGTAGATTTACCAAAAAATAAAAGAGGAGTTATCGGTCTTACCTATATTTATGGTATCGGTAAAAGTACTGCGGCTAAAGTTTTACAAGACGCAGGAATTAGCGAAGATAAAAAAGTTTCAGAATGGAATGATGACGAAATTAATGCCATCAGAAAATTTATATCTGAAAACGTAAAAGTTGAAGGAGAATTACGTTCTGAAATTCAGTTAAACATTAAACGATTAATGGATATCGGATGTCAGAGAGGTATAAGACATCGTTTAGGTTTACCTTTACGTGGGCAAAGAACTAAAAATAATTCACGTACTAGAAAAGGTAAGAGAAAAACTGTAGCTAATAAGAAAAAAGCCACTAAATAATAACTGAAACATGGCAAAAACAGCATCAAAAACTACTAAAAAAAGAAAAGTTAAGATTGAAGCAGTAGGAGAAGCTCACATTCAAGCCTCATTCAATAATATCATCATATCTTTAACCAATAAAAACGGTGAAGTAATTTCTTGGGCATCTGCAGGGAAAATGGGATTTAAAGGTTCCAAAAAGAATACTCCTTATGCAGCTCAAATGGCAGCTGAAAACTGCGCTCAGGTAGCTTACGAGTTAGGATTAAGAAGAGTTAAAGTTTATGTTAAAGGTCCTGGAGCTGGTAGAGAATCAGCTATACGTACTATCCATAATTCTGGAATTGAAGTGAGTGAAATCGTTGATGTTACTCCGATTCCTCACAATGGATGTAGACCTCCTAAAAGAAGAAGAGTTTAATATTAAATTTATTCAAATTTTATAATGGCAAGATATATTGGTCCAAAAACGAAAATAGCTAGAAAATTCGGACAAGCTATTTATGGGGAAGATAAGTATTTTGAAAGAAGAAAATACCCTCCAGGACAACACGGTCCGAACAAGAGAAGAGGCGCTAAAAAATCTGAATATGCAGTTCAGTTAGCCGAAAAACAAAAAGCTAAATATACCTATGGTATTTTAGAAAGACAATTTGCTAATTTATTTGATAGAGCCCAAAGAAGTAAAGGTATTACGGGTGAAGTTTTGTTACAACTATGCGAATCTCGCTTAGATAATGTTGTTTACAGAATGGGATTATCAAATACTAGAGCAGGTTCTCGTCAGTTAGTATCTCACAAGCACATTACTGTAAATGGAGAATTAGTTAATATTCCTTCATACATTTTAAAACCAGGTGATGTGATTGGGGTTAGAGAAAAATCTAAATCATTACAAGTAATTAAAGATGCTTTAGTAAATAATTCTCATAAAACCTTCGAATGGCTGGTATGGAACGATGAAAAACTTTCAGGAGAATTCAAAGTTGTTCCTGAAAGAATCCAAATTCCAGAAGATATCAAAGAACAATTGATAGTGGAGTTATATTCTAAATAAAAATAAAAAATTAGCTAAAATTTATATGGCAATTTTAAACTTTATAAAACCTGATAAGGTAATTTTAATTGAATCTGATGATTTTAAAGGGCAATTCGAATTCAGACCATTAGAGCCTGGATTTGGATTGACAGTAGGAAATGCATTGAGAAGAGTTTTATTGTCTTCTCTTGAAGGTTATGCTATTACTTCAATAAAAATTGAAGGAGTTGATCATGAGTTTTCAACAATTCCTGGAGTTATAGAAGATATAACTGAAATAATACTGAACCTTAAGAAAGTTCGATTTAAAAATCAAATCAATAAAGGAGGAAATGAAGTAGTAACAGCTCAAATTTCTGGAAAAACAGAGTTGACAGCTGGAGATTTGGGGAAATTTATTTCTTCTTACCAAGTTTTAAATCCTGATTTAGTGATTTGTCACATGGATAAATCTGTTAACATAAACATTACTTTCAATATAGACAAAGGTAGGGGGTATGTACCTGCTGAACAAAATAAATCTAATCATTCTCCGATAGGAACTATCGCAGTTGACTCAATTTATACACCTATTAGAAATGTAAGTTATAGCGTTGAAGATTATCGTGTTGAACAAAGGACTGACTATGAAAAACTAATATTAGACATTCAGACAGACGGTTCAATCACACCTCAGGAAGCTTTAACTGAAGCTGCAAAGATCTTAATTCATCACTTTATGTTATTCTCTGATGAGAGAATAACTTTAGAGGCTGATGTGGTTGCATCAACAGACACTTATGATGAAGAAGCTCTTCACATGAGACAGTTGTTAAAAACTAAATTAGTTGATATGGATTTATCTGTTAGAGCATTAAACTGCTTGAAAGCGGCTGAAGTGGAAACTTTAGGAGAATTAGTTTCTTTTACTAAGTCAGACTTAATGAAGTTTAGAAACTTTGGTAAAAAATCTTTAACTGAATTGGAAGATTTAGTTTATTCTAAAAATCTTACTTTTGGTTTAGATGTTTCAAAATATAAATTAGACGTAGAATAATAAGAAATCATGAGACACGGAAAAAAGTTTAATCATTTAGGGAGAACAGCTTCGCATCGAAAAGCAATGCTTTCCAATATGGCTACCTCTCTTATTTTACATAAAAGAATTAATACTACTGTTGCTAAAGCTAAAGCTTTAAGAACTTACGTGGAACCTCTTTTAACTAAATCAAAAGAAGATACAACACATAATAGAAGAATTGTATTCAGTTACCTTCAAAGTAAAGAAGCTGTAACTGAGCTTTTCAGAGCTATTGCTCCTAAAATTTCATCAAGAAATGGAGGATATACGCGTATCATTAAGACAGGTTTTCGTTTGGGTGATGGTGCTGATACTGCACTCATCGAATTAGTAGATTTTAACGAGGTTTACAATGCAGGAGATGCTTCTAAGAAAACAACTAGAAGAAGTCGTCGTTCAACTAAAAAAGAAACTGTAGCTTCTGAAGCAGTAGCTGAAGATTCACAAGTAGAGCAGATAGATTCTGAAAATCAATCTGAGGAATCTAAAGACTAATACAATATTCAGTTTAAAAAAAGCCGGTTAATTTTAACCGGCTTTTTTATTCTAGTTCTACTCCTCTAGATGCCTCTAATAAAAGATACCAATCTTCTGTAGATAAAGTTAAATTAAAAGCATTTATTTGTTCCTTAATTCGTTGAAAATTAGTACTCCCCAGTATAGGTGTAATCTTATAGGGAACCTTCAATGTCCAAGCTAATAAAATTTGATCAATATCAGCATTATACTTTTCAGATAGGGAATATATGGTATTTTTTAAATTCTCTCTGGTGTCATTAGAGTTTTTATCAAAATAGTTTCCCAAAGGAGAATATATTTGTGTTTTTTTATTGAGATTTCCTAATTGAAACAATGTATCGTTAAACAAAGCTTTATATTGTGTTAGTGAAAAATTAATTTGGTTTGTTAAAAGCGGTATTTTATTATTTAATGCTTCAAAAGCATAGGTTGAGAAATTACAAACACCAAAATTTTTAACCTTACCACTAAGTTTCAATTCTGTTAAAGTGGATTCTAATTCTTCAAAATTGATTAATAAATCCTGTCTGTGAATAAATAATACATCAAGATAGTCTGTTTTCAAATTTTTAAGTGAATTATTTACACTATTGATAATATGTATTTTTGATGTATCGTAAGCTTTAACCTTATATTTTGTTCCAGGACTTAGGATTCCGCATTTGGTAGATAATTTAAGATTACTTCTTTTTATTCCACTTTTAGATAAAGCTTGACCAAAAAGGTCCTCAGTTGTGTAGTTACCATACATATCTGCTAAATCAAATTTAAGAAGATTCTCATTATAACAATTTTTAATTAGATTAGTAGCTTCTTCGACTGATAAACATTTAGTATTGTTTTTCCATTGCATAGTTCCTATAACAACCTGTGGTTTCATACTTATAAATTTTAAATTTTATTAAAGTTACTAAAAATAAAAAAACCTTCCGTAAAAGGAAGGTTTTTTATTTTATTTATATAATTGGTTATTATTCTTGATCTAATAACTTAAATATAACTCTTCTATTTTCTCTGTTTTTCCATTCAGGACATTTAGTCGCTGGTTTACATTCTGGATATTTAGGGCTAGAGAATCCCATTCCTTTACCTGTTAATTGATAAGGAGGAACACCTTTAGATACTAAATATTTAATAACTGAAGTAACACGTCTTTTTGATAAGTTTAAATTGTATGCATCAGAACCTCTCGCATCGGTATGTCCTTCTACTAAAAATCTTGTATTTTGACCATATTTTAAGATAACTTCAGCAACATTATCCAATATAGGTTGAGACTCAACAAGTATCTTATCAGAATCAAGATTAAATTGAATTCCTCCCATTGTGTTAACAATTGTTTCGTTGATAACTGCTGGAAGTTGTTTTGGCTCAGGACAACCATGTAATTCAGGATGTTCTAAATTAGGAACCCCAGGGAAAGTTGGACATTTATCATATAAATCAATGATTCCGTCCATATCAACATCCAATGCTCTACCGGAACCGTCAACACGTGCTCCTTTAGGAGTATCTAATTCTCTGTCCCAATCATCACAAACTCCATCATCATCTTTATCACCAAATACACATACTTCAACAGAACCTCCTGAAACAGCAGCTTCATTAATTTTAGAAAATGCTTCTCTTAATGGATCAACCCAAGCAAGATGTTCATTGTGTTTACCTAGTTTATATTTTAAACCTAATGAGGTTGTAATGAAATTATCTGAATTACCTCCAGTATGAAGTTCTGCATAATAACCGGTTCTTCCGGAACCATCAAATTGCTTATCTCCAGTTATTACGTACATAGCTTTAAAAGCAGCATCCCAACGATTATTAATTTTGTAAACAATTCCCATACCGAATTGACCGAAAAAAGAATCTATATTTAAATCAGCTTTGTCAATTAAAGAATATTCTGTTTCTCCTCTGCTTAAATCTTTTCTGTAAGCTTTATAACCTATTAATCCGATACCTGCATATGCGTGAATCCCCCATCTGTATGGAGAACGATTATCTATCCTTCTGAATAAAGAAGATACTTTCACATCTCCAATAATGCTAAGAGAATGATATTTAGTTTTTGCGTCAACCTCAGGTCCACCATTATAGCCTTGTTTACTTTCGCCCATTTGACCAACTAAACTGATTCCAAAAACGTGTGAAATCTGTTTGTCAATTGATGCTTGTACTTCATATCCTACTCTCCAAGATCCGGAGGCTCCGTTCTGAATGGATGTAAAATCTGAAGATTGAAGCCATGGTACACCTCCATATATTGAGATTGACCAATCATTAAATTGCTTTTGATCATTAGTAAATTTAACATAATCTTCCGTAAAGCTACTACTGTCTAAAGTTTGTGTCTGAGCTTGTGTTTTAAAGCAAGAACATAAAGCTATAAGTACAAATAGAATACAATTTTTATTCATAACTATAATTAATTAGTAAGTATACAAGTCTTTTTTTATACAAATATAGGGTGTAAAAGTATTATTTTTTTTTGAAGAAAAAAAATAAATTAAATTAATTGATATAAAATCTTCTGTGAAAACTCTCTTTTTGTAATGTGTTGTACATGAGGAATAGTTAATTTTTTTGATAAAAAGACAATATTATTAAAATATACTATATCAATGTCTATGGTTCTGTCTTCATATTTACCACTTATTGAAGAATCAATTTTTCTACCTAGTTTATTTTCAATCTCTTTTAATTTTTTTAAAACCGTCATTGGGGAACTGTATGTATGTAATTCAAGGCCGGAATTAAGATAGTAATTTTTTGAGTTGTACCCAAAAGGTTCAGTCCTAATAATCTCGGTTTTATTGATTACCGTTCCGATTTCATTATTTATTAATTGAATTGCATCTAAGATGTTATTTTTTTTATTTCCAAGATTGCTTCCTAGTAACAAAATCACTTTATTCATATACTAATAATGAAATTATAAGATTAATACATACAAAAATAATGAAAAAATTTACAATTCAGGTTTTAGCAACCATTGTAGGAATTATGCTACTTATAGGTTTGTTTTTTATAAGCTCTATACTTTTCGGCTCTATTTTTCTTAATAAATCAACGACAAAAGTAAAGGATAATTCAATTTTAGAAATTACATTGAATAAATCAATTATTGAAAGTTCAAGTGAAAAAAATGTTTCTGTTTTTACTTTATCAGAAGAAGCTCCCCTATATTTTAAAGATATTCTAGATCTAATTAACTATGCTAAGACAGATGATAAAATTAAAGGAATTAGTCTTAAACTTTCAAATCCTGAAGTTGGATATTCAGAGTTATCTGAAATTAGACAAGCACTGCAAAATTTTAAAGAAAGTAAGAAATTTGTATATTCTTATTTAAATGATTGCTCCCAGAAAGCTTATTATTTAAGTTCAGTAGCTGATTCATTATATTTGAATCCAAATGCTACTTTAGAACTTACAGGATTGTCTACTGAAGTTATGTTTTTTAAAAATTTAGGTGAAAAATATGGAATTGGGTTTGATGTTATACGGCATGGGAAATACAAGTCCGCTGTCGAACCTTATATGAGAGATAATCTTTCTGATGAAAACAGACAACAGCTTACAGAATTGCTAGGTAATATTTGGGGGAAAGTTTCTCAAGATATATCTTCATCAAGAAAAGTCTCGGTTGATAATTTAAATAAAGCTACGGATAGTTTATACGGATTTATTTCTGATAAAATAATAAGTAATAAACTAGTTGATAAATTAATTAATGAATCAGATTATGATTTGGTTATTAAAAATAAATTAGGTTTAGATAAAGGAAGTAAAATAAATAAGGTATCATTAACTCGTTACAAAGAAACAGCTCAGCTCAATTCTTCAACTAAAAATAAAATTGCATTATTATATGCGTCCGGTCAGATATTTTCAGGAAAAGGAGAAGATGGTGGTATTTATTCCCAATCATTTATAAAACAAATTCATGATATTAAAGAAAATAAAGACGTTAAAGCTGTAGTATTAAGAATTAATTCTCCGGGGGGGAGTTCAAATGCTTCTGCCGAAATTCTTTATGAATTAGAAAAACTGAAAAAAGAAAAGCCCATTGTTGTTTCGTTTAGTGATGTTGCAGCATCAGGGGGTTATTATATAGCAATGGCTGCAGATAAAATATATGCACAGGAAAATACAATAACAGGTTCCATAGGAGTACTAGGCTTAATTCCCAACGTTAAAAAATTAGCTAACAATGTAGGGATAACAACTGATTATGTTTCAACAAATGCTAATTCTGCCTATTATTCTGTATTTAATGGGCTTTCTGATGGAGCTAAAAATGTATTAACAAAAGAGGTGGAGATTGTTTATAAAAAATTTGTGGGAGTAGTAATGAAAAATAGAAAAATGACATTTGAACAAGTTGATGCTCTTGGAGGAGGAAGAGTCTGGAGTGGTAGTTCTGCGTTAAAAAATGGATTAATAGATCAGATTGGAACTTTTGATGATGCTATTAAATATTCGGCAAAACTTGTAAAACTAAATGAATATTCTACAGTTACATATCCTGTAGAAAAAACATTTTTAGAAACTTTTTTAAGTAAAATGAAATCGGATGAAGACGATGACCAAAATATTCAAAGTGAAGCTACTGAAAAATTAATTAAAAATGAACTTGGGAAAGAAAAATATATGATATATCAAAGAATTAAAAATATTGATAAAGAGCGGGGAATTATGTATTTAATGCCTTATGATATGGAAATTAAATAATATTAAATAAATTAGTTAAAAATATGTTATCAGTATATTTTATTCAATAAAGATGTTATATCTTTGCACTACTTCAACTTTTTATGAAGTAGTTTTTTAGTTTTTTAAGAATTTAATAATAAATAAGATACAATTTTAATAGTTAAATGGGGTTATTTGATTTTCTGACACAAGAAATAGCTATTGATTTAGGTACTGCTAATACCTTAATCATACACAATAATAAAGTAGTAGTAGATAGTCCTTCTATAGTAGCAATTGATAGAAGAACAGGGAAGCCTATTGCCGTTGGGGAAACTGCAAAACAAATGCAGGGTAAAACTCACGATGATATAAAAACTATACGCCCCTTAAAAGATGGAGTTATAGCTGATTTTGCAGCTTCTGAACATATGATCAGGGAATTCATAAAACAAATTCCCGGAATAAAAGGTAAAATTTTTAATCCTTCTCTCCGAATGGTTATATGTATTCCTTCTGGTATTACTGAAGTAGAAAAAAGAGCAGTAAAAGATTCTGCTGCACATGTAAATGCAAAAGATGTTAAACTGATTTATGAACCTATGGCAGCTGCTATCGGGGTAGGTATTGATGTTACACAACCTAAAGGAAATATGATTATTGATATAGGTGGTGGAACTACTGAAATTGCAGTCATAGCTTTAGGTGGAATAGTTTGTGATAATTCTATAAAAATAGCA
This sequence comes from Apibacter raozihei, assembly GCF_004014855.1. Taxonomy (NCBI): domain Bacteria; kingdom Pseudomonadati; phylum Bacteroidota; class Flavobacteriia; order Flavobacteriales; family Weeksellaceae; genus Apibacter; species Apibacter raozihei. The sequence goes on along the minus strand of NZ_CP034930.1, from coordinate 204,261 downwards.
GGAGACGTTTTTACCAATGATATCGTATATTATTTAAGGACTCATCATAATTTATATATCGGAGAAAAAACGGCGGAACATATTAAAATGGAAGTTGGGTCAGCACTAGAAGAATTAGATAATCCGCCTGAGGATTTGCCGGTTCAAGGTAGAGACCTTATAACGGGTAAGCCAAAAGAAATTATGGTAAATTACAAAGAAATGGCCAGAGCATTGGATAAATCTATTTTAAGAATCGAAGATGCAATTATGGAAACATTATCAAGGACACCCCCAGAATTATCTGCAGACATATATAACACGGGTATTTATTTAGCTGGAGGAGGAGCTCTACTAAGAGGACTGGATCAGAGAATTAGTCGCAAAACAGGTTTGCCTGTATTCATTGCAGATGATCCATTAAGAGCTGTTGTGAGAGGTACAGGTATTGCTTTAAAAAATATTGAGAAATTTGAAAACTTCCTGATTAAATAATCTATATTTAATACAATAATTTTTCGATGTCTGTATTACTAAGTTTTCTGTCCAAAAATAGCAGGTTTTTACTATTTTTATTTTTACAGATATTAGCATTGTTTTTCACATTTAACAGAAATATTTATCATAACTCCCTTTTAGAAAATAAAGTAATTGTATTTACAGGGTTTATAGATGGTAAAATATCGGATGTGACCGCATATTTTAATCTCAAAAGAGAAAACGAACGATTGCTGGAAGAAAATAAACAGTATAGAAACATGTTTTTAGGGAAAAACCTTAAGGTTAAGCCAGAGTTTGTCGAGATGATGGATTCCACTAAATACAAACAAAAATATAATTATTCTACAGCTGAAATTGTTTCAAATTCAATAACCAGAACTAACAATTATTTAATTATAGACAGAGGAATTTCTCAAGGAGTAGGCCCGGATATGGGAGTTGTTACATCTAGAGGAGTGGTAGGAATGATTATCAATTCTACCCAAAATTATTCCAAAGTAATGTCTATACTTAATAAATATACCAAAATTAATGCACGCTTGAAATCAAGTAAATATTATGGAACATTAAGTTGGGAAGGAGAAGATTTTCGTATCATGCGTTTATCAGATATACCTAAATACGTAGGAGTAAAGATCGGTGACACCATTGAAACAGATGGGAAATCAAGAGTATATCCTGAAGGTATATTAATCGGGCGTGTTAGTAGTAAAACTATTGATGAAGAGACTGGAAACTGGAATATCTCAGTTGAATTATTTCAAGATATGGGCAATTTGCAAAATGTATATATTGTAAATAAATTAGACAGAGCAGAAATAAAAAGTTTGAAAGATTCAATTACTAATGCTGAATAAAACCTTTTTTTACAACCTTATAATAATACCTATACTAATATTGGCACAAGTTTTTGTGTTTAATAACATATTTTTTTTTCATAAATATAATCCAATTATATACATAATATGGATTATATTTTATCCTTATAATAAATCCGATAAATATTGGTTTTTAGTATTTTCATTTATTTTAGGTTTTGGAGTAGACTGTTTTATGGACACTGGTGGAATTAATGCTTTTGCCTGTGTACTTATAGCCTATATAAGAAATCCTATTATAAGATATGTATCCGATTTGCATAAAGAGATGAAATTGTTTCATTTTTCAGATTTAAACATTTTACAGCTTACATCTTATATATATCTGGTTATAATTTTACATCACTTATGTTTGTTTTTACTAGAAGGCTTTAAGCTTTCCATATTTTTAATTATTGTAAAAGATGCTCTGATTACTTCTGCCTTTTCATTCTTGTTTATAATAATACTATATGCATTTATTAAAAACAAAGTTTCAAGATGAAAAAATTTCAGATAATGATATGGGTATTGATATTAGCCGCAGTTATTTTTATTGCCCGAATATCATATTTGCAGTTATTTACTGAAAAATACAAACTTAACGCTGCAAATACTTCTATTAAGGCAGAATATCAAATTCCGCTCAGGGGATACATAATGGATAGAAATGGTAAAATTCTTGTAGGAAATACACCCTCCTACGAGCTTACATTTACTCAATCTCAAATGGAGAAATCCTTTGATACCCTGGGGTTTTGTAGATTAGTAAATATTACCAAACCAGATTTTATAAGAATAATTAAAAATATCAAATCTAACAAAAGCTATTCTAAGTTGGTTCCTATGACCTTTATGAAAGGTTTGACCAATGAAGATTTGGCTCGTATTCAGGAAAAGTTATTTAAATATAATGCTTTCTCAATAGTAAGAACACCCGAGAGAAATTATTTAGTTCATTCAGCCGGAAATATTTTAGGATACATAAATGAAGTTAACGAAAGGTATATAAAATCTGACTCAACGTACTACATGCCTGGTAATTTAGCCGGTATGACAGGTGTAGAGAGATCATATGAAAAATACCTACGAGGAGTTAAGGGAATTAAATATATTCAGAAAGACAGACAGTTAAGAAGTATAGGCTCTTACAAGAACGGAGAGTATGATCAAGAGATGCATAGCGGTAAAGATATTACCTTAACCATTGATTATGAATTACAAAATCTTGCTGAAAGATTACTTGCAAATAAAAGAGGAGGAGTGGTAGCACTGGATCCAAATACCGGTGAAATATTGGTTATGGCATCTGCACCAGTAATAGATCCTTCGGTTTTTGTTGGTCGGGATAAAAATAAACATATATACTCATTACAAATAGATTCACTTAATAAACCCATGTATGACCGTTCTGTTCAGGCATCATATCCTCCAGGATCTACTTTTAAGTTAGTAAATGGATTGGTAGCTATGCAAATGGGAGTTATTGATGAAAAAACCACCTTTATTTGCAGACATGGATTTCATTATGGAAATCGAAAGATAGGATGTCATTGCGGATATTTTTATACTCCGATAGCTATTGATAAAGCAATCCAAAAATCGTGTAATAATTACTTTGCAGAAGCGTACGTTAAAGTAATGAACAAATATCCCGGAGATATTGAAAAAAGCATTAATGAGTGGAGTGATATTATGAAAAGTTTTGGTGTGGGTGAATTTATGAACACAGATTTACCTGTCGGAAGTAAAGGTAATATTCCAGATGCCGCTTATTATAATAGAAGATATGGGAAAGACAGATGGAATATTTACACTATAATTTCCAACTCTATTGGTCAAGGAGAAATTTTATCAACGCCATTACAAATTGCTAATTATACAGCAGCTATTGCCAACAGAGGATTTTTTTATACTCCTCATATTGTAAAAGCGATTGATGGCAAGCCAATCACAGAAGCTAACTTTACACAACCCAAATACACAAAAGTAGACAGAAAATATTTTGATATAGTTAATAAGGGAATGGAAATGGTGGTATTAAGTGGTACAGGGAGAAGAATAGCCACTAAATCATTTTCGCAAGAAGGTAAAACAGGTACAGCTCAGAATCCACATGGAAAAGACCATTCTATTTTTGTGCTAATAGCCCCAGCGGATAAACCTAAGATAGCTGTGGCTGTTGTTGTCGAAAACGGCGGATTTGGAGCAACTTATGCAGGGCCAATAGCTTCCTTAATTGCAGAAAAATACCTCACAGGCGGAATTGAAAGAAAAGCAATGGAAGAAAGTATAGAAAAAGCTAATTTTCAAGCTGAGTATACCCGTCAGTGGATAGAGCACTTAAAAAGAATAGGAAGATATATTCCTCCTAATCTAGGACAAGCTATTTCCGATAGCATTCGAAAGATACAATCAGATAGAACCATTTCTGCAAAAGATAAACAAAAACTAATACAGAATATAATAAATCATAAAAAAGAAAAGCCTAGAGCAAATAACGAATTAGATAATTTTGAAGGAGATTAAATAATGAACAGAGTATTTAGAGGAATCGACGGGCTTATGTTATTTTTATACTTAGCTATAGCCATGTTTGGAGTAGCTAATATCTATAGTGTAGATGCCACTAGTGGTACCAAACAGTTTGTCTGGTTACTTATAGCTTTGGGTGTAGGCACATCAACATTTTTAGTCAGACCTAAATTCTTTGAAAACTTTGCAGGTTTATTTTATATTTTGGGACTATTACTTTTAGCAGGAGTACTTGTATTTGGAAGTTATGTCAATGGAGCAAAGGCATGGTATAAAATCGGTGGTTTTAGTTTACAGCCAGTAGAAATGGCTAAAATTTCTACAGCACTTATGCTTGCCAACTATATAGATTCTCCAAATTTTAGTATAAAAAAGATGCAATGCCTACTTATTGCAGTTGTTATTGTTGCTATTCCTATCATTTTAATATTATTACAGCCTGATGTAGGTTCAATTCTTGTTTTTACGGCTTATTTTATAGCCTTATACAGAGAAGGAATGTCCGGATGGCTATTTATTATAGGGTTTTATTTTGCAATTCTATTTCTCTGCTCCATTTGGATTTCTTCTTGGATAATTATATCAGTATTAGCTTTATTAATACTATTATTCCTAATCATTTTACGAAAAAAAATTAAGTGGAACCAGCCGGTTAATATTATCTTTATCATAATATTTTTGACGATTTCAGGAGCTATAAGTGTGTCTTCTCCATATATATTTGAAAAGCTTCCTAAACATCAAAAGGAAAGGATTTTAGTGTTATATGAAGGGGAAAGAAAATATAGAGATACAGCGGGATATAACTTGTTATACTCCAAAACAGCAATAGGTTCTGGAGGATTCTGGGGTAAAGGATATAAACAGGGAAGTGTCACAGCGGGTGGTTTTGTACCAGAACAAAGAACAGATTATATTTTTTGCACTGTGGGTGAAGAGTGGGGGTTTGTCGGAAGTAGTCTGCTTATAATTTGTTATTCATGCCTTATAGCGAGAATATATTTCCTTGCAGAAACTCAAAAAAGTGCCTTTTCAAGAGTTATCGGCTATTGTTTAGGCTCTGTACTTCTTATGCATTTTTTAATCAATGTAGGAATGGTTATAGGTCTTTTTCCAACTGTGGGAATTCCACTACCTTTTTTTAGCTATGGAGGAAGTTCTTTATTAGGTTTTTCCTTATTCGTATTTATTTTTCTTCGATTAAATTATGCAGATAAAAACAGCTTGATTTGATATATCATTAGTTTTAGATTATCTTCATGCTTACATAATTTACTTTTTATTTTTAGTGTCTTTAACTTTTATTCTTTCCTTTTTTTAGTTATATTTACATAATTATCTGAATTTAAAAACATTAAAAAACCGTAAGTATATGGATAATGAAACACTAAAAAAATGGTCTGTTAATAATAATATTTTATCGCTAAAATATGACAGAGAAAAAATTAAACCCGGTATACTGCATATAGGACTTGGAAATTTCCATCGGGCGCATCAGGAATATTATATCAATAGTTTGTTAGAAGATCCGAATCAAAAGAATTGGGGAGTATGTGGAGTAAGTCTTTTACCTGGTGATGAAAATCTGTACAAAGCATTAAAAAGTCAGGATAACCTGTATAGTCTTACTATTTTTGGTAGGGATGGAATAGATAAAACATGTATGATAGGTTCTATAGTAGAGTCATTATGGGCTATGGAAGATTCCGAAAAAATTATTCAAAAAATAGCAGATCCTAACATTAAAATTATTACTCTGACAATAACAGAAGGTGGTTATAATATTAATAAATCCTCAGGTGATTTTATGTTGAATACTCCATCAATTCAATCAGATTTGAATACTAACAATAAACCTACAACGGTATTTGGCTATATAGCTGCAGGATTAAGAAAAAGGAAAAATACAATCAATAAGCCCATAACAATTTTATCTTGCGATAACTTACAACATAATGGAAATACAGCTAAAAAAGCTTTTTTATCATTTATAAAAGCTCAAGATGAAGAATTATCGACATGGGTTGAAAATAATATAACGTTTCCCAATGCAATGGTTGATAGAATTACTCCGGCTGTATCTGAAGAAGATAAGGAACGACTAAACAAAAAAAATAATATTAATGATTTAGCACCGGTTTATTGTGAAGATTTTATACAATGGGTAGTAGAAGATAATTTTATTGCTGGAAGGCCTGATTGGGGAAAAGTAGGTGTTCAAATGACAGAAGATGTATCTGTATTTGAAAATATGAAGTTAAGTTTATTGAATGCCTCACATACTCTTCTCTCTTATCCTTCTTTTTTAATGGGATACAGAAAAGTTGATGAAGCTATGAAAGATAATCTTATAATTCAATATGTTAAAGATTTTATGAATTTAGATATCACTCCTTATGTCAAAGAACCGGAAGGAATTAATCTTACTGAATACAAACAAGTATTAATTGAACGTTTCGCTAATTCATCAGTAAGTGACCAGATAAGTCGTCTTTGTGCAGACGGTGTTTCAAAAATACCTGTTTATATAATGCCTAACCTAAATAAGATGCTCAATGAAAACAAAGATATGACTCGACTGGCTTTTTTTGTCGCTTCGTATCGCCATTATTTAAAATATAAAAAAGATGATACAGGACATTCATTCCCTATTAATGAACCTTGGTTAGATGATGAAGATGAAAAAAATATTAATAGCAATAATTCATTAGACTTTCTTTTATTATCTCCTTTTTCAAGTAATAAATTACTTGAAAACAATAAATTTTGTAATGAGTATACTAAAATGAATGATTTGGTTTATGAAAAAGGGATTAAAGAAGTTTTAAAATTTATCATTACTTCTAAATAAATAATAATAAAAAAGTTGAATTTATTCAACTTTTTTATTTAGCTTATCTTTGCCCAATGAAATTGATTTTTATGATGTTTCAAAAAATAACTCTTTATAATTTTATTTTCTTCAAGCTGAAGTTTTGGATCGGTTGTTAGCAATAGATCAACAGCTGATTTTGAAAGAGAAACTATGATCTTATCCTGAACTAGATTTGTTTTTTTTAAGTCAATAACACCACTTTGTTTAGTTCCTAAAAGATTTCCAGGTCCACGCAATTCTAAATCCACTTCAGAAATACGAAAGCCATCGTTAGTTTCACACATGGTAGTTATTCTTTTCAAAGCTTCCGGATTTAACTCAGACTTGGTCATTAAAATGCAGTAGGACTGCTCTGCTCCTCTGCCTACACGGCCTCTGAGCTGGTGTAACTGCGATAATCCGAACTTTTCTGCACTTTCAATAATCATCACCGAAGCATTAGGAACATTAACACCCACTTCAATAACTGTTGTTGCTATCATTATATGGGTCTGGTGATTAATAAACCTTTGCATTTCATAATCTTTATCAGAAGGCTTCATTCTTCCATGAACAATGCTGATTTGATATTCTGGTAGCGGGAATTCTCTTACGATACTCTCGTATCCATCCATTAAATCTTTATAATCCAAAGTTTCACTTTCTTCAATTAGCGGATAAACAATATAAACTTGTCTGCCTTTAGCTATTTCATCTCTGATAAATTTAAAAACGGTCAGTCTTTGTGCATCTGTTCTGTGATAAGTTTTAATTTCTTTCCTACCAGCCGGTAGTTCATCAATAACAGAAACGTCCAGATCACTGTAATAACTCATTGCAAGAGTTCTGGGAATTGGTGTGGCTGTCATAACCAATATATGTGGAGCTATTGAGTTTTTTTTCCATAATTTAGAGCGTTGTTCAACACCAAATCTATGTTGCTCATCAATAATAGCCAAACCTAAATTTGAAAATTTCACCTTATCTTCTAAAATTGCATGAGTCCCAATTAAAATGTTTAGATTACCCTCCTCAAGTTTTCTGTGTATTATTTTTCTTTCAGCAGTAGATGTGGATCCGGTAAGAAGAGAGACAGAAACATTCATAGATGTAAGATATTCAGATATTCCATTAAAATGTTGCATAGCTAAAATCTCTGTAGGAGCAAGTAAAGTTGCCTGAAAACCATTATCTATAGCTATCAGCATCGAAAGAAGTGCAACCATGGTTTTTCCACTTCCTACGTCTCCTTGTAGCAGACGATTCATTTGAATATTCTGACGAAGATCTTTTCTAATTTCTTTTATAACTCTTTTCTGAGCTGAAGTCAGACTAAAAGGAAGATGGTTATTATAAAACTCATTAAAATACGTACCGATATGCTCAAATGAATGTCCAGGAGTAGTTTTTTGTCTATAAATTTTTTGCAAGCCAAAGCCTAACTGAAAAAAAAACATCTCTTCAAACTTTAATCGATATTCTGACTTTTGTAGAGATTGATAATTTTTTGGAAAATGTATTTCTACAAATGCGTCTTTTCTTGATATAAGTTTATAGTCTGAAATAATCTTATTTGATAAATTTTCTTGAATTTCTTCTATAGTATTATTTAGGACTTCTCTAACTATTTTTTTTAAAAAACGTTGATTAATTCCTCTTTTTTGTAATTTTTCAGAACTGGAATAAACGGGTTCCAATGTTGCTGATTCGGCTTTAAACTCTGAAATTTTCTCTATTTCTGGATGAGCCATGTTTAGCTTAGAGTTAAAAGATGTTACTTTACCGTAAATAACGATTTCCTCATGCAAAGGAATACTTTTAATCAACCAGTTTGAACTTTGAAACCATACAAGTTCAATAGTTCCCGTAAGATCTTCAAATATTGCAACAATTCTTTTTTTCTTATTATAACTAACTTCCTGAATAGAGGTGATTTTCCCTTTTAGTTGAATTTCGGCCGCAGAAGAATTTAGCTGACTAATGGTATAAATTTTACTTTTATCAACATATCGGAAAGGAAAATAATAGAGTAAATCTTCACAGGTTTTAAGTCCCAGTTGTTTAAGTAATATAGCTTTTTCTGGGCCTATACTGTTAACATATTCCAAAGAGGAATGTAAACTTAGATTACTCATAATGCAAAAATATGAAAAATCGGGTTTTTATAAACTTATAAAAACCCGATTCTGCATTTTTGTATATAAAAAATATCTTAGCTTATTTTTCTAAAAACGGATATTTATAGTCTACAGGAGGAACTAAAGTTTCTTTGATACTTCTGGCAGATACCCATCGAATAAGATTGATGTAAGAACCTGCTTTATCATTAGTACCCGAACCTCTTGCCCCACCGAATGGCTGTTGTCCAACAACTGCTCCGGTTGGTTTATCATTTATATAGAAGTTACCTGATGCATTTTTTAAAGCTTCTGAAGCCTGAACAATAGCATATCTATCTTGTGCAAAAACAGATCCGGTCAAAGAATATTCTGTAGAGGTATCTACCAATTCAAATATAGTATCCCACTCTTTGTCATCATAAACATAAATGGTTAAAACGGGTCCGAATATTTCTTCAACCATACTTTCATAGTGTGGATTGCTGGCAAGTATTACAGTTGGAGATATAAAATATCCTACGCTATCGTCGCATTTTCCTCCGATAATTACTTCAGCTTCGTTCGAAGATTGTGCACGGTCAATATAACCCTTAATTTTTGTGTAGGCTCCCTGATCTATAACTGCATTAACAAAGTTAGTATTATCTTCCGGAGATCCCATTTTAATTTCATTAAGCATGGATTTCATATTTTGTTCTACAGAACTCCACAAACTTTTTGGAATATAAGCTCTGGATGCTGCTGAACATTTTTGTCCTTGATATTCAAAAGCACCTCGAACAAGAGCTGTTGCTAAAGCTACTGGTTCAGCGCTTTCATGCGCAAGCACAAAGTCTTTACCTCCGGTTTCCCCTACAATTCTAGGATAAGTTTTATAATTATTTATATTATTACCTATTTCATTCCAAAAGCTATTGAAAACTCTTGTAGAACCGGTAAAGTGTACTCCTGCAAAATCTGGATGAGATAATATAAGTTTTGTTGTTTCCGCTGAATCAGCCATAACCATATTAATTACACCTTTAGGAAGTCCTGCTTCCTCAAGTATGTCCATAATAATTTTAGCAGAATATATTTGTTTGTTTGACGGTTTCCAAATAACCACATTCCCCATAAGAGCCATAGAAGTAGGAAGATTCATCGAAATGGCTGTGAAGTTGAATGGTGTCACTGCATAGGTAAATCCTTCAAGAGGTCTGTATTCTGAACGATTCCAAATTCCTTCTGAGGAGCAAGGTTGTTCTGAATATATTTTAGACATAAAATGTGTATTAAATCTTAAAAAGTCTATCAACTCACAAGCAGAATCAATCTCCGCTTGAAAAATATTTTTTGATTGTCCAATCATTGTGGAAGCATTCAATAAATCACGATATTTTCCAGCAGCAAGATCAGCAGCTTTTAAAAATATGGTAGCTCTATGCTCCCATGGCATGGCAGACCACTTTTTTCTTGCTTCCAATGCAGCATCTATAGCTTTTTGTATATCTTCAACTTTTCCTTTATGGTATACTCCCACTATATGTTTATGATCATGAGGTGGAGTAATTTCAATTTTATTTCCAGAAAAAATTTTTTCTTCTCCAACGTATTGAGGGATCTCAATAATCTGGTTGTATAACTCTTTGTAAGTTTTTAATAGTGACTCTCGTTCTTTAGAACCGGAAGCGTAAGCTCTTACAGGCTCATTATGAGGGGTAGGTACTACGAAAATTCCTGTTGACATATGTTAATATTATTTAATTAAGTTATTTATATCTGATATTTTTGCTGATATTTTAAGTATTTTATTATTTTGATCTACTAAAAATAGAGTAGGAGTACCGGTTACGTTAAGTTCTTTCGCAAATTTGCTATCCCAATATAACAGGTCGGAATCGTTTAACCAAGGTAAATCTTTAATAACATTTTCGTAAGATTCTTTATCAAAATCTGTTGACAAACCTACTATTTCTCCACCCGCCTTTTTAAAGTTTTCGTAAAATTGTTTCACGTAAGGTAATTCTTGTTGGCAATGACTGCACCATGATGCCCATACCATGATTAATTTGTATTTTGCTTTTACATCATATAACGAAGAATATTTTCCATTTAGTTTGTGAGTAAACGTAACGTTTGGTATTAATTTTCCTTCCTTGATGGTATTGTTCTTATTTATAGTTTCTTTTAAGTCTGGACTTATTTCACACGTCAGGGTTTCAGCTCTGCTTAAAAACTTATTAGCTAGTTTTGTAAAACCATATGCATTGAGTAAATTTATGGTTGCAGATAGCACTTCTTGTCCTCTGCTAGTGTCTTCACCTACTTCATCCAATAATTTTTGAATACCGGTATCAACATTGCTTTCCCACTGTTGTTGCGTGGAAGTATTAGCTGTTGTTGCTCGTAGATAATTAAGTAATAATGAACGTCCGATTCCAAAAGTTTCGAATTCTTCACCTGCATTTTTCAGATAGTCAATTATGATATTCATATTTTTGCTAGAATCATCAGCTTCGGTTGATTTTATCATATTTTCTGCCGAAATATAATAGGTAAGAAATGGATAGGCTGATGTATCAGGTTCTTTTAGCGTAATTATTGAAGAAATTTCTTTAATAAGAGGCATATAGAAAAGATCTGTAGATTTATAAAAATTTTGAATACTTTGTAGTTGAGGTAATACTGCGTCTTTTTTTGTACTATAGATTTGATATTCCTGATAGATACGGTTAACTTCATTACCAGGTGAATTTAATACTAAGTTATTGTCCTGATTAAGAGTAGCTATAAAACTTATGGGTGTGTTGTCTGATATAAATGAATAAGTTTTTACTGCATCTAATAAAGAAATAGATATTATACCTATATATTTTTCTTTTATTGACACAGAAAAAGAACCTGAAGTATCTGTTGTGTAGTTTCCAATTAAAAATTCATCAAAGGCTTTTGCTATTTTAACTACCACTCTTTGATTGGGATAATTATTTATAGTTCCTTTGAACGTAAACTGAGCTTGTAATAAAGAACTTATTAGCAAGCTTAAAATTAAAATTTTTTTCATAAAAAAGCCTTGTTAAATTATAACAAGGCTAATTTATGAATTTTTTATATTTAATTATATAGTTTTTGTTTTATTCTTTCTAACTATATATACTGATAATGCTATAACACTTATAATTAAAAAAGGAACAATAAAATTAATAGGAGTTTGATCTTCGGGTGTTCCCGGATCTCCTGCACCAAAAGGACTAATTCCTGGAGCTGGTGGAGCATCTTGAGTTTCTATTGTTGTCTGTAAAATATTAAAAGCAAACGATTGGGTATATATTAATGTCAAGAATATTACGGCAAATAATTTTTTCATTTTTTCTAATAAATTTTATTATTACTTTACAATTTTTTTGGTTACTGTTTCACCCTTATCATTAGCTATTTTAATAATATACATGGTTGATGAAGAACCTTTGATTGGTAGTAAATAATCATCTTGAGCGTTAATATTTTTTTCTGATGAAATAAGCTGACCTACAACGTTGAATACGGTAACATCTGCCTTATTCCAGTTTTTGTTAAAACGTATTTTATAGTCACTTCCAGATTTATATACGTTAGTCACACCATCTATTGAGTTTATATCATCTGTACCCATTGTTCCGACTTCTCTCCAAAATAATTCATATCTGCTAATTGTTTTAGAACCGTCTTTATTTACAGTAGTATATTCATCATCTTCAATTTTTACCGGATATATAAAATCTTGTGATAATTCCGTAACTGAGCCAGTCTTTTTATCATGAATGAAATACTTAGCTGAAGGGTTACTAAAGTTTACACTTTTACTGGATAATTTTCTTCCTCCTTCTGTTAAATCTGCTTTAAAAGTATAATTAACATCTTTATCGTTAGCAGCGATGTTAATTCCTAAAGGTATAGCAACTTTAGCAGCATCAGTATTAATTGCGTTAATGTAAAGCATCGTGTTACTATTATTAGGATCTGGTCCACCAGTTACGGCTTCAGGAATTGTATATACTCCAGTGGTATTAGAACTCACATCTAAATTTAAAGCCTCAACTTCATTCAATGCACCTGTAGGTGTAGTTGGGGATGCAAAAACAAAGGTATTGCTTATAAATTCATTTTGGTTACTATTCAATAACTGTAAATTTAATTGGTATCCAGTAAATTCAGAATCTACAGATTTTGCACTGATCATTGATCTTGAGGATGTTTCTTGAGCTGGATCCGGTTTGGTAGCCTCTGTGAAATAGCTACTAATATCAAAAACTTTGTGGCTTGTAGAAGTATCAAATTTAATAGAGGTTCCCGCAGCGTCAGAAGTTGCTTTTATTTCAAAATTGGTCATAGGCGGAATAATTTCTAAAACGGAATTACCCACTAATGTAGCAGCTGTTGTACCAGCTCCAGCTACTGTAGCTATCAATAATTGTCCAGTATATCTTGTTTTTTCAAGACCTCCTTTAGTTATACTTCTATAACTGGAAATTGCTTGAATATTAGTATAATTATTAGTTAATGTTTTAAGATTAAGATTGGATGTGTAAGGATTGGTCAATTGATATGTATAATCTCCGAAACCGGCTGCACTTAATGCTGCTTCTGTTGTTGAAGCAAGGAAACTGGTTATACTAGTAGCTCCCGGATCTGACAAATAGGTATAATATTTAACTCTATACGCATTTCTTGAATTATCTCCAATTTTAATAGTTCTTTTTTGAAATTTTATTTCAGGAGCAGTAGTGCTTGATACAAATGGAGTTCCGGTAAAAGATTTTAGTGTTGTAAAATCTATAGTAGCAGGAAATACAGCATTGTTACCTTTTCTAAAAAGGTAGAATTTTGAGGGGGTAAAAACTATTTGATTATTTGTTGTTACCGGTGAAGGATCAAAACTTAAATTTGTGTTACTCCATTCTAATACAGGGTAATTAATATAATCTCTAGGATTACAACTTAGGGCTACACATGCATATTTCGATAAATCACCTATTGATGTTTTATCCTTATTGGTCAAGTCACTAAGTAAATTTGCTGAAGAATATCCATCAAAAGGAGAACCAAAATATACATTTGTACCTCCGGGATTATTAATATTTAAATTGTACTGTTTTGTAATTTTACCTGAGGCTGCATTACCAGATTCGATGATTAATTGTCCATACTGATCAACATCATCATAAGATAATATAAAAATATTTTCTCCTACGTCACTGTCAGCTTTATAAGTTCCAGTTGTCGCATCTCCAAGTTTCCCAATTTTTACGTTTCCTTTGTTTAGGAATTTTGTTGTCCCGCTTTTTACGGTGATATCTCCAGTACTATATACTAAAGTTCCCGTACTCACATATACCTGAGCTCCTGAAGCTGTGGTTATCTGTGAGTTAGCTGTTGCTAAACCTAATACAAGAAGTAAGGGTATAAATTTCATTTTCATTGATTAAGCATTTAATAGTTGAATGATAAATAAATATACTAGTCGGTGCAAATATACATAAAAATTTATTAAATAATAAAAAATCAATTATTTTATTTTCTTGTGTTTCATGAGTGTAACGTATTTTTCCATGTCAATATTAAGTTCTCCGTAATATTCGTCAATGTTATAGCTAATTTGAGAAAATAGATTTTCTGCAATGCTTCGTAAGCCCCTTGCTCCTAAACCTAAATTTCTGGTTTCTTTAACTATTTCTTTTAATACGTCATCATCTAAAGTTAATGAAATGTTATCTAAAGAAAATAATTCCTGATATTGTTTTATAATTGCATTTTTTGGTTTTGTGAGAATTTCCAGCATGGCATCGTCATCCAAAGGTTCTAAATGTGTTATAACCGGAAAACGACCTAAAAGTTCTGGAATTAATCCAAAAGTTTTTAAATCCAAAGAATTAACTTTAGATAAAATTAATTCCTGCTCTAATTTTTCTTCACTGTCTTTTCCGAATCCGATTGTGTTTTTATTTAATCGGTTGGATATAATTCTATCCACACCTGAAAAAGCACCTCCGGCAACAAATAAAATATTTTGTGTATTTACCTGAATATATTTTTGATCGGGATGCTTTCTACCTCCCTGTGGCGGTACATTAATAATACTTCCTTCTAAAAGTTTCAGCAAGGCTTGCTGAACACCTTCTCCAGAAACATCTCGGGTTATGCTCGGATTGTCGCTTTTACGACTTATTTTATCAATTTCATCAATAAAAACGATCCCTTGTTCAGCACGATCAACATCGTAGTCTGCGGCTTGAAGTAAACGGGTAAGAATACTCTCTACATCTTCTCCGACATAACCAGCTTCAGTTAGTACAGTAGCATCAACAATGGTAAAAGGTACATCAAGGAGTTTGGCTATTGATTTAGCTAATAAAGTTTTACCGGTTCCTGTTTCTCCAACCATTAATATATTTGATTTTTCAATTTCAACCTCTCGATTGAGTTCGAGGGAATGTGAGAGTCTTTTATAATGGTTGTATACCGCTACGGATAAAGTTTTTTTTGCTTTTTCCTGCCCAATTACATAATCGTCTAAGAAAGATTTAATTTCTTTAGGCTTTTTAACTGTAAGTTCGAATTTGTCTTGTTTTTTATGATTTTCTTCTTGTATGATAATGTTATGAGCCTGCTCAATACATTCATCACAAATATGTCCATTTAGTCCGGCTATCAATAGTTGAACTTCCGATTTTTTTCTTCCGCAGAAAGTACATTTTTCCTCCATAAATTTTAGGATGAAGTTATTATTTATAAAAAATTAAGGTTCCAATTTTACATTAAATTGACTGAAACCTTAATTTCTTCACAAATTTATTAATATAAACTTGATATTTTTTATTAAATAGATTGCTATTTGTTATATAAAAATAATTATTTTTTATACATAGAATCTTTTACTGCTTTAGTAACTTGAGATGCGTTAGGGTACCAGTGAGTGAATAAGGCGGCCGAATAAGGCGCCGAGGTATCCGCGGTTGTAATTCTTTTAATAGGTGCATCTAGATAGTCAAATGCTTTTTGTTGTACCATATATGCAATTTCACTGGCAACAGAAGCAAAAGGCCATTCTTCAATCAATAATACTAAACGATTGGTTTTTTTAACTGAATTTATTATTGTGTTATAATCTAAAGGACGTACTGTTCTTAAATCAATTACCTCAGCTTTAATACCTTCTTTTTCTAATTCTTCTGCTGCTTGTAGAGCAACTTTCATAATTTTTCCAAAAGAGACTATAGTAACGTCTGATCCTTCTTTTTTGATATCTGCAACTCCTATAGGAATTAAATATTCATCCTCAGGAATTTCCATTTTATCTCCATACATCTGTTCAGATTCCATAAAAATAACTGGATCGTTATCTCGTATTGCTGATTTTAATAAACCTTTAGCATCATAAGGATTTGATGGTACTATCACTTTTAACCCAGGGCAGTTGGCAAACCAACTTTCAAATGCCTGAGAGTGAGTTGCTCCTAATTGACCAGCTGAGGCTGTAGGACCACGAAATACAATAGGTACATTCCATTGTCCTCCGGTCATTTGGTATATTTTAGCTGCGTTATTAATAATCTGATCTATAGCAACCAATGAAAAGTTAAAAGTCATGTATTCTACGATAGGTCTGCATCCATTCATTGCTGCACCCACACTTATTCCTGAAAATCCGCCTTCAGCGATAGGGGAGTCAATAATTCTTTTGGGACCAAATTCGTCTAACATACCTTTTGAAGCTTTGTAAGCTCCATTATAATTTGCGACTTCTTCACCAATTAAATAAATGGAAGGATCTCTTCTCATTTCTTCGCTCATGGCTTCACATATTGCTTGTCTAAACTGAACTTCCTTCATTTTCTGTATAATTAATAATGCAAAAGTACAAATTTTTTATATATTCAAATTAGGCTCTGTTAAAATAACATCTTTTTTGTAAATATGACATAATGTAATAGAGTTAAATCATTATTAATTATTGGGTTAAATAAAGCCTGATTTTGCAGTATACAAAATTATCGTTCAATTAATTATTGAATTTTTCCGAGTTTATAAACTAATTATTTAATAAATTTATATGGAAGAAAAATAATTATGAAAATAGAAAAAGCAGTTCAGGAAGATATAAAAGAAATTCTTAGTATTTTAGATGAAGCAAAAGGAAGCGATTTATCCGAAGAAGAAAGAAAGAAGCAAGGTTTTGTTCAAGGTAAAATTAATGAAGATTTACTTTTAAAATTTATTAAAGGTTTAGGAGTTTATGTAGCAAAGAGTTTTGGGGAAATAGCAGGTGTAGTTCTTGTATCCAAAGGTGGAGTTATTAAAAATGGACCCGCAGGAGAGTTATATAAGTCGGTAGTAGATATATTCCCACGAGTGAATAAAGAACAAATATTTTTATATGGACCGGCTGCAATTAAACGTAGTTACAGGGGAAGAGGGATTCTTACTTTACTTTTAACCCATATATGTTTAACCCTTGAAAATGATTTTGTATTAGGAGCAGCTTTTGTTGAAAAAAATAATGAGAAGTCGTTACAAATTCATAGGCATTATCCCATGAATGAATCTGGTAGTTTTATATTTGATGAAAAAGTTTATCAAATCTTTACATTTAATCCCTCTGAGGTGATCAGCTTTTATAATACAAAAAACAATAGAAAATAGATTAAGTTGGGTAAGTGTTTATATTTTAGATAAAATATCCTGAATAGCTAAGTTATTCATGCACGCCCAATCTTTTCTATAGCAAGGTTTATTCCCAAATATTGAACAAGGTCTGCAGGTAAGAGTATTAAGTTGCACACAATCATCTTCTTTCTGTCCGTAACCTAAAAATCCGGCAAAAGGGTGCGTTGCTCCCCAGATGGAAATTACGCGTGTGCCTGCCAGTGAGGCTATATGCATATTTGCTGAATCCATGCTAATCATTAGTGGTAGTGTTTGAATTAACTTTATTTCTTCGTCCAGACTTTTTTTTCCAGCTATAGATTGTATATTAGAATTAAGATTTTCCCATGAATTTAAAATTTTGATTTCTTCTTTTCCTCCGCCGAACAATAAAATGGTGTAATTATTATTTGCTAAATGAAGACACAGTTCTTCCATTTTTTTCAATGGAAACATTTTTTCTTTGTAATTAGCAAAAGGAGCAATACCTATAATACGGCAAGATTTACTATTTTGGCTGGATAATTGGTGGGATAAACGAATTTTAAAACCAAGTTCACGAAAAACATCTGCATATCTCTCGGACATTTGTCGCAAAGGTTTGAGAGTTTTATTATTTTTTTGTATTAATTTTTTCTTTTCCTTTCTTCCTTTGTTAAGTGTAGCTATTTTTTTCACAGAGAATGTAAGGAAAAATTTTAAAATTTTAGTTCTTAATACGTTATGCAAATCAGCGATCATGTCCGCTTTATAACCCTCTAACAGAGATGCTAATTTTTTCAAACCGCCAATTCCTTTATAATCCTCCAGATTAACACCCACAAAGGTTGAATTTGAAACCGAGTTAAAAAAAGGTTGGTAAGAACCCCTGGAAACAATGACTAATTCAATATCAGGGTTTTGTTCTGTAAGTTCTTTAAGTACGGGAGCAGTCATTGCGACATCACCCATCGCAGAAAATCGGAAAACCAGTATTTTTATTTTGCTAGTATTCACAGTTCAATTATTATTTTTTTACGGAATATGCTATGGCATAATATTTAATTTGTTTAATCATAGCTAAGAGACCATTGGCTCGGGTAGGGGATAAAAATTCCTGTAATCCAATTTCCTGAATGAAATTTTCATTCGATTTTAATATATCGTCCATTGGCTGCCCAGAATATATTCTGATTAGCATAGCAGCAATTCCTTTAGGTAAAATAGCATCAGAATCAGCTTCAAAAAATAGTTTATTATCTTTACTATAAGCGTTAAGCCAAACTTGTGATTGACATCCTTTAATCAATTTGTCATTTGTTTTTTGATCCATGGGCATGGCTTTTAATGATTTTCCAAGTTCAATAACATATTCGTAACGTTGTTGCCAGTCATCAAAAAAGCTGAATTCGCTAATTAGTTCTTTTTGTATTTCAGAGATTGTCATTTTTTTATATTTTAAAATTTTTAATTGCTAAATCAATAAATTCTACCATTCTTATAGTATTGTTAACAATTAATATAATAGTACAAAGTAATAAAGAAATATTCAATATTAAAATGCTTGATTCTTTTTTCTTATAAATGAAAGAATGGTATAACCATCCAATTAGCAAAGGTATTACGAATATCCAATTTCCTCCATATATATAACCTTCTGTAATGCCAACTTTGAAAACGGCATGAATAACTACATCAATTAAAAAAGCCAAGGCTAAGAATTTAACAGCTTTATTTTTATAATTAACTATCATACTTAAAATAATCATTGCTAATAAAAATAGACTATAAATATACTGAGGAACATATTCGTATGTATTTTCAAGAATACTGGTTAAAGCTGGGGTTTTATTTACGTACAACGAAGAAAAAAGTATATTTGAGCCCCAGGATAAAGAAATCAGTTTTTCTGTATATTCACTTATAGTTAAGTTGTCAGGAATAAAACTTATGAAATGTAACAGAGACTTTTTAATATATTTAAATGAAAATGCGTAGGCAACTAATACAAGTAACAAAGGGAGCACGCTTAGTTTTAGCCAAGATTTTTTTTTATTTTTTAGTATTCCTGGTATAAAAGTTTTTAAAATATTGGTGATTGTAATACCGCCAATAACAATAGATGAAAGGATATAAAAATAAGTAGGTAAATCGTATTTTTTTACTAGAGAACGGGTATAAATATAAGTAAATATGGAGAGGGAAAATAGACTAAAAGGATAGGACTCTATGGTAAAAGATAAAACTAAATTAGTTGAAAAAAAACCATAAAACAATATAATTAATAAACAGTTTTTAATCGGAAGTTCTATAATTTCTCTTAAATATCTAAATATAAATATAATTGAGGAGCTTACTAAATAATTTAAAACAATAATATAAAAAAAAGTAGCTGCTTTAAGTTGAAAGCAAATATAAATACATTTGGCAACGATGTAAATGGGATACATAAAAAGCTTTAGCAAAGGATGACGGACAATACTACTCATAAAAATTGCATTGTCAAATCCAAGATACGCATCAACAGGTATTTCAGGATTTAATACTATTGTTGAGTTAAAAACTAAAATGCTTCCTATAAGCAGGTATATAGAATAGAAAAAGAAAAAAACCATTGTTTCAAATTTATTTGCCGGAAACAATGGTTTTAATTTTTTTATAATAAATATCAAAATTTTATATTTTAAATTTGGCTGAAACCTGTGTAAGGAACTAATACATCCGGTATTTTTATTCCGTCGTTAATCTGATGATTTTCCAATAAAGCGGCAAGAACTCGAGGAAGAGCAAGAGAAGAACCATTCAATGTATGACAAAGCTGGTTTTTTCCTTCACTTTTATATCTTAGTTTTAGCCTGTTAGCCTGATAGGTTTCAAAATTTGAAACAGAGCTAACTTCCAGCCATCTGCCCTGAGCTGCTGACCATACCTCAAAATCGTAAGTAATTGCAGAAGTAAAGCCTAAATCGCCTCCACAAAGTCTTAAAATTCTGTATGTGAGTTGCAAAGACTCCAAAATACCCTTTACATGTTCAACCATTTCATCTAGAGCCTGATAAGAATTCTCAGGTTTCTCAATACGTACAATTTCTACTTTTTCGAATTGGTGAAGACGGTTTAGTCCACGTACATCTTTTCCATATGATCCGGCTTCTCTTCTAAAACAAGGAGAGTAAGCAGTAAGTTTTACTGGTAATTGTTCCTGATTTAAAAGTTCGTCACGGTAAATATTGGTTACGGGTACTTCTGAAGTAGGAATAAGGTATAATCGATCTTCATTAACATAATACATTTGTCCTTCTTTATCCGGAAGTTGACCGGTACCATAGCCCGAAGCTTCATTAACCACAAAGGGAGGAACAATTTCAGTATATCCTGCTTCCGAATTTTTATCAAGAAAATACTGGATAAGAGATCTTTGTAAACGAGCACCTTTACCTTTATAAACCGGAAATCCGGCACCAGTTATTTTTACTCCCAGTTCAAAGTCAATCAAATCATGCTTTTTAGCCAGTTCCCAATGTGGAAGCGGATTGTTAATACATGCTAATTCTTCAGTATGTACAAATATCTCCTGATTATTTTCTTCACTACTACCTTCAGGAACTATTTCGTTAGGAATGTTAGGGATTTCATATAAATAGTTTTGTAATACCGAAGCTAATTCATTAAGTTCCGATTGAAGTTTTTTTGTAGACTCCTTTAAAGTTGCAGTTTTTAATTTGGATTGTTCAGCCTCATCCTTTTTTCCTTCTTTCATTAAAAGTCCTACCTCTTTCGATATTTTGTTCATTTCAGCTAGTTCTGAATCTAACTCGAATTGAATTTTTTTACGGCTTTCATCCATAGAAAGAATTTCATCAATCAAGTCAAGTTTTGCGAAATTTCTTTTCTTTAACCCATTAAAAACTTTTTCTCTGTTTTCTTTAATAAATGCAACTTGTAACATAATCTCGTTTATCTCGTTATAAGATGCAAATCTACTATAAAAAAATAATTTACGTAGTATAAAAAGGTACTAAGTAAAAATATGCAGCATCAATTTTTTTATAATTACAAACTTACTAATGTGTTTTATAAATCAATTGATTTTTTAATTTGAGATTGAAGAATTAATAAACTGTTTGGGAGTTTTTCCGTAAAATTTTTTAAAAGATGCAATAAAATGTGAGGTACTTTTGTAACCTATGGTAAGCGCTATTTCGTTGACAGGGTACCCTTGAAAAAGTAATACATTTGCCTGTTCCATACGTAATTTGATAATATAGTTGTGAATAGTGTATTTGTATAAAGATTTAAAGCTTGTTTTAAGCTTTAGCTCATTTAAATGAACTATTCTGGAAAGTTGTCTAATGGTAGGAGGAGCTTCATAATGTGTATTTAGATAAGCCTTAGCCATCTCAATTTTTTCAATTTCTATAAGCTTTATATTTTGAGTGGTTTGTAATTTAGCTGAAAAATTAATAAAAATCATGAGTATAAGCTCTTTAAGTTTTAGATGATAATAACTATGACCTAATACTCCGCTATTAGAATTGTTAATTATTTCACTAAAAATATTTAATATTGAAAAGTTTACAGGTAGAATAATTTCACCAAAATTTATGTATTCACTATCTGATATTTTTTTATGTAAAGTACTTTCAGTAAACCATATCTCATTTTTTAAAAGCACAAGAAAATATTCTTTAGAAATAAATATGCGTATATAATTCATTGTGATTGAATCGTTGGAAACTCGTACTTTTATGTTATTTTTTTCTTGATAAGCAAGCTGCAAAACACCTGCTTTAATATCTTTTATAAATTTATTTTCTTTTTTAAGAACTTGCGAATTTCCATTAAATAATAGAGACAGCTGAATATATTCTTTTTCAATTGAGAAAAAATTAATAAAATTTTTAATTACAGTGAATTTGTGATAAAGAATGCACAACCCATTAGTATAAATAAGTTCCTGTTCACCCTTAACCCATTCATTAGAAAACTTTTTTTGTTCCTTAATTATAGGTGAGTGAATATCCATATCATCCTTAATTTTTATATCTAAAGAAGGGGTTCCATTTATTTCCGTAAAAATACGCATTGTACCATATCCATTATTTTTTATACCAAATTGGTTATCATTTACTGACTAAGTTACTATACTTTTGCTTCTAATTTTTATTTAGTCTAAACAAAAATTAAACACAAATTTATAAATTAAATAAATAAGAAATAATAGTTCTTAAATGAAAATATTTTTACCACTCCTTTTTATACTTGTAATTTCAAGTTATTTACATTCACAGACAGGAAGAGTTGAAGGAATTGTCAGCTCAGAACAAAAATTGCTTTCGAATGTGTTTGTCTGGATTAAGGATACCGATTTTTCAACTAAAACAGATAAACATGGATATTATAAAATAGACCTTCCTTCAGGAAATTATATTTTACAATTTATGGATAAAGATTATGAAGACTCAGAAATATCATTAACCATTAAAAAAGGAGAGATAAAAAAAATTGAGACTCAATTAAAACCGGTTAAATATAAAGAAATTGATAATATCACCATAAAAGGGAAATCTGCATTACAAAAAATAAAAGAATCCGCTTTTAGCGTAACCGTGTTAGATGCAAAATCGTTTTATAATTCATCTTTAGATTTGGCTCATTTATTAGAAAAAGCCCCCGGAGTAAAAATAAGAGAATCAGGTGGACTAGGTTCTGATGTATCAGTTTCTTTAAATGGATTTACCGGCAGACACGTAAAGATATTTATGGATGGAGTTCCCATGCAAGGTTTTGGAAGCGCTTTTCAGCTCAATAATATTCCGGTTAATATTGCTGAGCGTATAGAAATTTACAAAGGAGTTGTCCCTGTTGAATTTGGAACTGATGCTATCGGAGGGGTTGTAAATATAGTAACAGCTAACAAATCCAGTACATATTTAGATCTGTCCTATTCATCAGGCTCTTTTAATACCTATAAGACTAATGTAAACTTAGGATATACATCTGCCTCTGGTTTTACTTTTCAGTTAAATGCTTTTCAAAATTATTCAGATAATAATTACAAAGTGAAAACTTCCGTGTTGGATCTGGATACCAATGTATTCTCTTCTGAAAAATATTGGGTTAAACGTTTTCATGGAAAGTATCACAATGAGACAGCAATAGTGAAATTAGGAGTGGTAAATAAACAATGGGCAGATAGATTTTTAATTGGAGTAACCTTGGGGCAGGAATTTGCAGATATACAAAATGCGAATTTGATGGAGATAGTTTATGGTATGAAAAAAAGAGAGGCTACCACTATCATGCCTTCATTAAGTTATGAAAAAAAGAATTTTGTTATTAAAAATCTTAATTTCCGGTTAACCGCAAATTATAATAAAAATTATAACAAAAACATTGATACAGTAGCCAGACAATACAATTGGCTTGGAAACTATATACCCAAAAAAACAAAAGGAGAAGGCATATATTCCTTAGCAAGATTTTACAACCAAAATGTATCTGCAACTGCGAACCTTCAGTATAAAATTAGTGATTGGCACTCTTTTACTGTTAATAATGTTATTTCAGCATATGAGAGAAAACAATCGGATCGGGTAGCTATTATCGAAACGGGTTCAGTGCAGGATACCATGCGCAGAACCAACATAAAAAACATAATAGGAGGTTCATACAAATTTAACTATAAAAATAAATGGAACGCAGATATTTTTGGAAAATATTACTATCAGAAAGTTAAAGGACCTAAAAATATATCCACAGTTACCAATAGTACAAAATACATAGAAACAATTGAAAAATTTAATACCACAGGGTATGGAATTGCTTTTACTTGGTTTTTAAAAGATTACCAGTGGAAAGGTTCAATAGAAAAAGCGTATCGCCTTCCAACCGATAATGAACTTTTCGGAGATGAGGTATTAGAGACAGGAAATACCATTTTAAAAGCCGAAAATTCAATGAACTACAATATAGGTCTAACCTATAATAAAGAATTTTCAAGTAAAAATACACTTTATGTTGATTTGACTGCATATTACAGAGATACCCATGATTACATTCGCAGAATTATAGAACAACAATATGGGACGGCCAGTTATGTAAATCATGGAAAAGTAACTAATGTAGGAATAGATGCCGAACTGAAATTTTATTTTCAAAACAAATTTATGATGGGAGCAAATGTTACCTATCAGGATATTAGAAACAAAGAACGCTATTCGTCGACCAGCGGTAACAGAAAAGACATAACATACAACGACAGGATACCTAATGTGCCCTATTTTTTTGGAAATGCAGATGTTGCTTATTATATAAATAATATAGGTAACAAAGGGAAT
Organism: Apibacter raozihei; assembly: GCF_004014855.1. Lineage (NCBI taxonomy): Bacteria > Pseudomonadati > Bacteroidota > Flavobacteriia > Flavobacteriales > Weeksellaceae > Apibacter > Apibacter raozihei. Next base: position 179,435 of record NZ_CP034930.1, on the reverse strand, counting down.
ATTTTAAGTATTGGATATACATTTAATTTTATAGGTAAGTTTTATTTAAACTGGGAGAGTTTAGGGGTGAAAAATTCTAAATATACTTTACCCGGACAGCTTTCTCATGATTTTATGATTAATTATTCATTTTTAAACGGGAAATTTAATGCTTCACTAGAATTGAAAAATCTGACTAATGAGTTTCTCTATGACAATTATAGCTTACAAAAACCAGGAAGAGCCTATTACCTGAAACTTCGATATTTTTTATATAAATCAAACAAAAACAATTAATAATAAAGTAAAAGAAAAAATGAAAGTATTTACAAAAAAAATAGTATTCCTTCTGTCAGGACTTATAGTGATGTATAGTTGTGGAAGTGATGACAGCACTTCGGTTTCAGACGAAACCGAAGATCCGAATTTCACACAAAAATTTGTTATAGCAGCTACATTGGGAACCTCAACTTATATGTTAACATCCGATCAGTTGGACTCAGGTAATACTACTATCACCGGAAACGGATTAGAAGTGGGAAGAGTGTTTACACATTTTATAAATTACAAATACCAGTCATTATCAGGACTAATTTACGGTCAGGGGGGAACCTATGCCGGATACACATTTGTATTAGGTTCAAACGGTAGAGTCCAAAAACTCAAAGGAGAAGGAGATATGGGGTTTCAGGTAAGCAATTATAATACGGTAGGTAACTTTGGTGATTATATGATTGCAGCCAGAGGGGCTCAGGCATTGGCGGACGGAACAACCGGTGCTGTGTTCAGTTTTATTCAGCAAATCGGAACTAACTTGTCTATTGTCCAAAAAACTCTGCATACAGATAACATAACGGGGAACGGTTACAATCCTACTATCAGTGGAATTGTAGACACAGGTAACGGTGAATTTCTAACCGCTCTGGTAACTCCGGAAGATCCGGATAAAGTATATGTTCTGGCATTAGATGCAGATCTTAATGTAAAAAGAATATATACTGATGATAGAATAAGTTATTCTGCAGGAAGATGGCGTTCGGCAATGTATTCTCAATTGGCAATGGACGATGCTGGTAATACCTACGTATTTTCAGGATCTTATGAAACAACCACTACGAAACTTGCCGGGGCATTACGTATAAATAAAGGAGCTACAGGTTTTGATCAGGACTATTATTATAATATAGAACAAGCTTCAGGAGGATATCGTTTCAGGAAAGTGTTCCATATAACAGAAGACTACTTTCTTCTTGAATTTTATAATGAATTACAATACGAAAACATAAGTCCTGCATCTCAATATGCTATACTTAAAATGGATACTAAAAAATTTACCTGGGTAAGAACCGGCTTACCATCTAAAGAACAAATATCTGCAACAGGGTGGCCTCTAAGCTACGAAGGGAAAATATATTTACCGGTTACTACGCTGAACGAACAACCAACAGTATACGTCATAGATCCGGTTTCAGCAACTGCAAAATCAGGTTTAGTAGTGGAATCCGGCGGAATTACGGCAGTATCATTACTTAAAAAACAATAAAAACACAATATATTTAAACAAACATAGTATGAAAACATGTAAACTCATTCAAAAAGTATTACTAAGTACCTTAGTTAGCTACATATCCATATCTTGTAGTAATGACGACTCAACTTCAGAAGTTATTCCTCAGGAAGTAAAAGGTAAATTTGTTATATCATCAGCACCTGGAACCGGAAGTTTAGGTACAGGAACTTACTTTTTAACAGTTGACGGACTGGATTCAGGAACCGATGCGATTGTTGAAAATTCAAACGCGGTTAAAACGACCAGTTCATTTACACAGATTGTGGTAAATAACTCTTCAACACTGATGGGATTTATTTATCCGAATGGATCCGATTTGGGGCAAGGACAATCAGGAGCCAGAGCATTTAAGTTCGGAACCGATAATAAAATGGTAGAATTACAAGGAAGCCCTTTTCCAACAGGAAGATTTACAGTAACAGGAAGCTTTGGGAATTTTATTTATGCTGTTTCCAGTACCGATAACAGTTATTTATTTGAAAGAAGCGGAGACAATGTTACCATGATGGATAAGCCTATTGATTTTGAATCACATAAAATAGGAGAAGAAAAAGCAACTATTACAGGAATTGCAGACAGAGGTAACAATGAAATTGTTGCAGCATTTAAATATGCATCAGTAGACGAAGCAGTTGTAGCGATTATGGATTATAACTTTACTATAAAATCTGTAATACAGGATGCGCGAATGAGTTATTCAGGAGGTCAGTGGAGAGGTGCTGTGTATTCTCAGATAGCTTCTGAAGCGTCAGGACTTACTTACGTATTTTCAGGAGCAGGTTCTGGCAATGCGACAACAAAAAAAGCAGGAGCTTTAAAAATTAATAAAGGTGAAAATAGCTTTGATACCAACTATTTCTTTGATATTGAAACTGCTTCAGGAGGATATAAATTTAGAAAAGTATTTCCTGTTAGTAATGATTATTATTTATTGGAATTTTATAACGATACTACTAATACAGGAAATACCGCGAATGCAACCCGATATGCAATTGTAAAAATGAGTAGCAAAGAATTTAAATGGGTAGAAGGACTTCCGGCCTATAACGAAATATCCAGTAACGGGTGGCCATTGGCTTACGAAGGTAAAATGTATTTACCTATTAATCCGGTAAGTGGTAAATCTGCCGTATATGTTATAAATCCTGTATCAGGTAATGCAGTGAAAGGATTTGAGATTAACAATGAAACAGAACAAATCAGAGCCGTTTCATATTTTAAATAGTTAACATTTTATCAAATATGATAAGGATAAAGCAGCCAATTTTTTGGCTGCTTTATTTTTATTATTACATTTTACATATTGGATGTTTAATATCTCATTTGTAAAAGCCTAAGAGACAACCAAGATTTTTTTATTAGAGTTAAAAGATCATAAAAAAGCTTTTTTGTTCGGATAAATTTTTTCAAAGTATTATTTAAAATGCTCAGTACACATTATTAATAATAATGAACCCATAAGAATTTAAAAAAGGAGTCCCTTAAAGCAATACTGTAAATAAAGTAACCGGGGGATTAAATCTAAGTAGAAGGTGAAGTAAAACAAAACCTAATAAGAGGAGAATCGGATAATAAGTAGAGAGTAAAATTAAATAATTTCTAATTCAATGGTGTTCAATTAGATAAAATATAAAATTTATTTTTATTTATATTATTTTATATTTGTTACATCAATATAGTATATGTTGTTATATATTTTTTAATTTTGTTTATAACTTTTTAGTATAAAAAAATGAAAAAGATATTTCAAATAATTTTCCTTTTAGGAGTAATAGCAACGAGTAATAATTTGAGTGCTCAATACAAAATATCAGAAATGGTAGTTATGAAACCGGGTATCTTGACCAAAGGAATTTCTTACGATGATACATTGCAAAAAGTAATCAGTGTTTTAGGAAAGCCGGTTAAAATAGAAAATGTTTACTATAGAATAGAACAAACCTATGGTAAAATTTGTTATTATAATAATAGTAAAATATATATACTGCACGGGAAAGTTTTGTGTTTTGAAATATCAGATAATTCCCTGGCTTTTGGAAAAAAAAATAAATTTCAAATAACTATAGGCGATCAAATACAAAATGAAGGACAGAAAAAGTCAAAATCAAAGAAAGAGGTTGAACGCATAGGAGATTTCATTGATACAGATATTGTAAAGGATGAGGGGACAAGTAGAGATGTAAATTATACAAGTTATATTTCTTCGGAATACTTTCTGGATGATAATGATAAAAGATATGATACTGTGTTATTTGAGATACTTTTAAATGAAAACAAAGTGGTTTCTATATTTTTAGGTGAACCAGTATAATGATTGCCGCTAATTAAAGGTAGGATCAAAATAAAATGAAAAAAATAATTAAAAAAACATTCTTGTTTGGATTGCTTTTTCTAAGCGGTATTTTAAGTGCTCAGTATAAAATATCTGAGATGATAGTTATGAAACCAGGAGTAATGTCTCAAGGGATTGCTTACGACGATACTGTGGATAAAGTAACCCGTGTTTTAGGGAAACCCACCAAAATCGAAGATTTTTATTTTGAAATAAATGAGGAATATGGGAAAATTTACTACTATAACAAAAACAAAATCTTTATATTGAATAATAAAGTTTCAAGTATAGATTTATCAGATAATACGCTGGCTTTCGGGAAAAAAAACAAATTTCAAATCAGAATAGGAGATGAAATACAAACAAAAATATATTATCGTGATAGAGGATCCGGAATGCCTAAAATAAAGACGGTGGAAAATTATATAGGAGGGTTTACTGATACAGATATTAAAAAAGAGAAGGGGAGAAGTAGAAATATAGATTACACAGGTTATATTTCCTCCAACAATCTGGTAGATGATAATAATGTTCGGTATGAAATAGGGTTTGGAATACTTTTTACTAATAACAAGGTTATTTCCATATTTTTAGGTGAGCCCTGATCATTTTTTTAGAAACAAATAACAAGCAACAAGCCAATACGTATTAATTTTACGTATTGGCTTGTTTATTTTAATATGAAAAGTTCTTACTACTCAAACGAAATAAAATTGTACCCATTTCATTTATAGTGTATTAGCTTAATATATAGCAAGGAATCTGCCTTGAAGTGAATGAGTTTAATCTTTCCTTATATTTATTTAGTCTATATAAAAAATATTCATAAATATTTTATACTTTTATATTTTACTTTTTAAAAGAAAAAATAATGAAAAAAATAGTAGTAACGATCTTATGCCTGGCATCCTTATGGATGAGCGCTCAAAAAAATAATTCCCTGTTAGATAATGATTTCTGGAAAAACAAACCTGAAGTACAGGTGGTGGAAACAGAAATTAAGAATGGGAATAATCCGGTAGAATTTAATGATAGAAAATTTGATGCTGTTTCCGTAGCAATTTTAAATGATGCTCCTCTGGAAACCATCAAATACCTACTAAGCCAAAAAGGGAATGATGTAAACAAATTAACCCACGACAATCGTATATACCTCCATTGGGCTGCATATCGTGGAAATATTGAATTAATTAAATATCTGATTGAGAAAAAAAGCGATATAAACCTGGAAGACTCTCACGGACTTACTCCATTGGTATTTGCAGCTAACGCAGGACAAACGGATATTGAAATTTATAAGCTGTTTTTCAAAGCAGGACTAGATCCTAAAATGAAATATAAAGAAGGTACTAACCTTTTATTATTAGCTATTCCATACGATACAGATCTTCATCTGACTGATTTTTTAATTACTCAGGGATTATCACTATCAGATACTGATTCTAAAGGAGGAACAGCCTTTGATTATGCAGCAAGAAAAGGAAATGTTGAATTACTGAAAAAACTGAAGGCTCGAGGTGTAAAATATACCAATCAGGCACTTTTCATGGCAGCAGAAGCTACCCGAAGATCAGCCAATACCTTAGATGTATTTCAGTATCTCGTAGAAGAATTAAAAATAAATCCTGCACTTACCAATGAAAACCAACAAACAGTACTTCATATTTTAGCAACTAAACCTAAACAGTCTGAAATAATGACTTACTTTTTAAGCAAAGGAGTAGATGCAGGTAAAACCGATAAAAACGGAAATACAGCCTTTATGAATAGTGCTTCAGGTAAAGATGTTCAAAATACGGAGTTACTTTTACCGTTAACTAAAAATATAAATGCAGTTAATAGTAAGGGAGAAAGTGCATTAGCGCAGGCCGTAAAATCAAGCACTGCTGAAATGGTAGCCTTATTACTTAGCAAAGGGGCAGACATAAAACTAGTAGATAACAACGGAAATAGCTTGGCTTATTACCTTGTACAGTCATACAATCCTCAAAATAAAGATTTCGATGCAAAATTAAATCTCCTTAAAGAAAAAGGATTAGACTTTTCAGCAAAACAGCATGATGGCAATACGATTTATCATCTGGCAGTTGTAAAAGGGGATTTAAATCTTATAAAAAAACTGGCTGATTTAAACGCAAATGTAAATCAGGTAAACGATGAAGGAATAACTGCTTTGCAACGTGCTGCAATGACTGCAAAAGACGATAGTATCTTAAAATATCTGGTGAGCATAGGAGCTCAAAAAACAGCCAAAACCGAATTTGGAGAAACCGCTTTCGACCTGGCCAAAGAAAACGAAGTATTAACTCAAAATAAAATATCTGTAGATTTTCTTAAATAAAAAAAGATGAAAAATAACTTAAAAAGAATAGCATTTTGTCTGTTTCTTATGATATCAGTTTTTGGAACAGCACAAACAACCAAATATAAATGTCTCTTACAAATGAATAATTATATAGGTGAAGGAGCTTATATAGTTGTATCCTTAATAAACCCTAAAGGACAGTATGAAAAAACCTTGTATGTAATGGGGGATGATAAGAGATGGTATAACAGTCTGAAAGAATGGTACAAATTTTATTCTAAAAAAAAGGAAGTAAATGCAAAAACAGGAGCTTCTGTAACCGGAGGAGATAGAAGCGTAACCACGCTGGAAATTGAAAACTCTAAAATGAATAAAGGATATAAACTACGATTTGAAACAGCAGTGGAAGATCAGAAATATCATGCAAAAGATTTGGAAATTCCTTTAACTACCGAAGGCATGTCAGGTAAATTAAGCGGTACAGGATATATTAATTATATACGTTTAAGTAAGATTTAATAAAAAATGACCCTTTCAATTTGGAGATATGCTCATTTAATATTGGCAATAACTTCTTTCATATTTTTGAGTATGGCTTCCATTACGGGATCCATACTCGCTTTTAATACCATAAAAGAAAATACCTCTCCCAATCGTATTCATAATTTAAAAGATATTTCTCTGGCACAGGTGCTTCCTGTTTTGCAGAATAAATATTTGGAAATAACCGAGTTGGAAATTACTGAAAACTCATACATAAAATTACAGGGTTTGGATGAAGAAGGTAATGATGTAGAAGGATATATAAATCCCTTAGATGGCAAAATTATAGGAAAAACCGAAAAAAAAAGTGATTTTATACAATGGGTCACTTCCTTTCACCGTTCTTTATTTTTACATGAAACCGGTAGATGGATCATAGGTATTAATTCATTTTTACTGGCCCTTATTGCTGTTTCAGGAAGCATACTTATAATTAAAAGACAAAAAAAACTTTCCCGTTTCTTTTCCAAAATTAAAAAAAGTTCTTTCTCACAATACTATCATGCCGTATTTGGGAGGTTGCTCCTTATACCAATTATTATAATATCTGTGACAGGTACCTATCTTTCTATGGAAAGATTTAATTTTTTTCCGAAAACAGAAAATAAAAAGATACAGAATCCAACTGCGGAGAATGAAGAAACGGTTAAAATAAACAGCAAAGATATTCCGCTGTTTAAACAAATAAAACTTGCAGAAGTACAAAAAATAGAATTTCCTTTTTCCGAAGAACCCGATGATTTTTATATCATCAAATTAAAAGATAAAGAAATTGAAGTAAATCAGTTCAACGGATCTATCATTTCGCAGACCGATTATCCACTTACAAAACGCTGGACAGAACTAAGTCTCGATTTACATACCGGAAGAACCCATATCGTGTGGGCGGCTGTACTTATGATATCGTCTCTTTATATCCTGTTTTTCATATATTCAGGCTTTACCATTATGTGGAAAAGAAGAGTACCTAAGTTTAAAAATAAATTTTCTGCAAAAGAAAGTAAGATAATTCTCCTGGTAGGTTCCGAAAACGGTAGCACTTTCTGGTTTGCCCATCAAGTGCATAAGCAGTTGCTGGCTCAAAATCAGCATTCCTATCTTGCCGAATTAAATCGGTATCAAGAATTTCCGAAGGCTGAATATTTGGTTATCTTCACCTCTACCTACGGACTGGGAGATGCACCATCAAATGCTTCAAAATTTGAGCTGCTGCTGAAAAAACACCCACAAAATCATCCATTAAAGTACTGTGTCGTAGGATTCGGATCCAAAGCCTATAAAGATTACTGCGGATTTGCACAAGTTGTAAACACTAATATACGGGCAGAATCGTGGGGAGAACCGTTTATGAAAATACATACGGTAAATGATAAATCTCCCGAAGAGTTTACAGCATGGGTAAAAGAATGGAACAAGCAGACACTGATGAAACTTTATGCTGATTCCAAATTTTATAAAAAAGTACCTCAGGGACTGAAAAAAATGAAAGTGGATGAGATTTTTTCTCCTGAAGATTCTGAAAATACTTTTATGTTAAGAATTAATCCGGGGAATCTCAAATATACTTCCGGAGACTTATTAGTAGTTTATCCGGACAATGATGAAAAAGAAAGGTATTATTCCATCGCAAGAGTCGATAACCGTATACAGCTTTCCATAAAATATTTACCCGGAGGACTGGCGTCGGAATTCTTAATTAAACGTAAGGTCGGGGATGAACTTAATGCACGCGTAATGCCTAATACCTCCTTTCACTTTCCTGATAAAGCTTCTAAGGTTGTACTAATTGCCAACGGAACAGGAATAGCCCCGTTTTTAGGAATGGTACAGCAGAATACCCATAAAACGGAAACCTTTCTTTATTGCGGTTTTCGTAGGGAAACTGAAATAACCAGTCGCTATAAAATTTTTTTAGATGAGCAGGTTAAAAATCAGCAATTAGTTGATTATACATTTTGTTATTCCAGAAGTCAGGAACATCGGTATGTTATGGATTTAGTGAGAAGAGATACAGAATTTTTTGCAGATCTTCTGGAAAATGACGGAATACTTATGATTTGTGGAGCTTTGCAGATGCAGGCAGAGGTGGAAGCGGTTTTAGAAGAAATTGTGTTCGAAAAATATGCGAAAAGAATCATCGATTATAAGAATAAAGGGCAGATACTTTCAGATTGTTATTAACACCCAAAGAATCCAATGAATGAGAATAAATGAAATTAAAATAAGTTTAATCGGTGTTTTTTCTTTATTGTTTTTAGTAGCAGGAGCACAGGTTCAGAGAAACAGAGCTGTAACACTTATGGGATGTCGTTTTGACTTTACTATTGTAGCAGAAGATTCGCTCACGGCAGAAAAACACATAGACCAGGTTGTTGCAGAAATAGATCGCATAGAACAATTAATTTCCGACTGGATTCCTGAATCACAGATTTCCCGGGTAAATCAAAATGCAGGCATTCGTCCGGTTAAAGTAGATCCTGAAGTATGGCAGCTTACCCGCAGGGCATTAGATATATCTGAAATGACCGGTGGAGCTTTTGATATTAGTTTTGCAGCTTTAGACAAAGTATGGAAATTTGACGGTTCAATGAAGAAAATTCCAACCCGGGGACAGATCAGGAAATCCATTAAAAAGATAGGCTACAAAAATATAGAGCTGGATAGTATTAACTCTACCATTTATTTAAAACTACCCGGAATGAAAATTGGCTTTGGCTCAATAGGAAAAGGATATGCAGCAGATAAAGCAAAAGAATTGATGGTAGCAGAAAATGTGCCGGCCGGAATAATTAACGCATCCGGAGATATAAGCGCCTGGGGGAAGCAGATAACCGGTAAAGAATGGAAAATAGGAGTAATAAATCCTTTTGATCCGGCCGATATTATGGGAGCATTTTCTCTCCAAAACGAGAGTGTAACCACCTCAGGATCTTACGAAAAATATGTGGTACTGAAAGGTGAAAAATATTCTCATATCATTAATCCCCGCACCGGTTATCCGGTCAGGGGAATTATGAGTGTTACGGTTATAGGTCCCAATGCAGAAATGGCCAACGGATTCAGTACTTCATTAATGGTTTTGGGATCTGAATCAGGAATGAAGTTGATGAATCAGTATCCGGAATACAGTTGTCTGATGATAACGGATAAGGGCGAAATCTTGAAGTCGGAACATTTTCATGCACAGCTGGAAATATTTGATACAAAGCTGATACCCGAATCAGAATAAATAGGTATCTGTAAAAAGTGGAAACAAACGCAACAAAAATGAATTGGAAGAAGCAATACTGCACCCGCTTGCTGTAAAAGTAGTACTTTTGAATAGAAAAAATCTTTTCAGGAGCTTGCAGTTTAAATACTTCAAATTTTTGGAAAGCAGTTTTGCCAAATATTGATTAAAAAATAAAAAGTACATGGGATTGCCGCAAATTTTTTTAGAAACGCACAATATTAGAAACAGGACATTTGGCTTTGGTGTCTTTACCTATGAGCTGGTTAAAGAGCTGGCTAAACAAAATAAAAATTTCGGACTTACGTTAAATTTGCCTAATGCTTCCTATTTAGATTTATTTGAAGGGCAGCATTTAAAATTCCATAAATATTATTCGTTTCAAAGACATGCTTTCACAAGAATAAGGAAAAAATTTGATTTGTGGCATTCTTTAAATCAGAATATACGGGTGGAACCGTATCATACGATGCCTTATTTACTTACCATCCATGATATTATTCCCGCAGTGGAAGGTAACAAAAAAAGAAGTAAGCAGTTTCGCGAGAAAATTAATCGTTCCCATGCCATAACTTATATTTCAGAATTTGTAAAAGAGCAGACTCATCAGTATTTTGACATTCCTGCAAATATAACAGAAAAAGTTATTTACAACGGGAATTCTATGGCTAATGTAAAAGAACTCGGAGATTTTACCCCTGAAATAGTTCCAGAAAAACCATTTTTACTGGCTATAGGAAATTTCCAGACCAGAAAAAATTATACAGCTTTGATAGAAATGATGAGGTTAACTACAGAGTATACGCTTATTCTGGCAGGAAACAATGAAAATTCTTACGGTCAGCAGATCAAAGATCTCATACAAAATTACCATTTAGAAAAACGGGTACTAGTAACCGGTAAAATTTCCGAGCAAAGTAAGCAGTATTATTTAAAAAATGCCCGAGCTTTATTGCTACCTTCAATTCAGGAAGGATTCGGACTTCCGGTGGTTGAAGCCATGCATTTCGGTAAACCGGTATTTCTTTCCCGTCTTACCTCTCTTCCCGAAGTAGGAGGAACAGATGCTTTTTACTGGGATAATTTTGATCCTGAAGAAATGAAAAATACAGTTGATGAAGGTCTGGCATGCTTTTATAAAAATGAAGACGTAAATGCCAGGAAAATGAAAGACAGAGCCGCTTTGTTCAGTTGGAAAAACGCGGCCAGGGACTATCTGGAAATATATGAATCAGTAGTGAAAAAATAAGCCCGGAAGTTACTTCCGGGCTTATCCTTTATTTTACACCTTTTTTTGCAAAATATTCCATGAAATGATCCGGATGTGCTCCCGTTCGGTCGTTAGTATCCAGAGCATCTATTTTTTTTACATCCTCATCAGATAACTGAAAGTCGAAAACGTCTGCATTGGAAACAATACGTTCATTCTTGGTACTTTTAGGAATAGTAATCACTCCTTTTTGCAAATCCCAGCGAATAATAATCTGGGCAATATTTTTACTATATTTTTCCGCCAGTTCCTTTAATAAAGGGTTGTCAAATAAACCTCCACGTTTTAACGGAGACCAGGCTTCGGCCTGAATTCCGTTTTGAGAACAAAAGTTTAGTAAATCCTGTTGAACCAGACTGGGATGAAACTCTACCTGATTAACCATTGGAGCCGTACCTCCCAGATCAATAATACTTTGCAGGTGGTGTTGCATGCAATTGCAAACCCCTATCGCACGTATTCTTCCGGCCTTATATAGTTCTTCCATAGCTTTCCATGCTTCCAGGTAATGTTCCGGATGTGGCCAGTGGATTAAATACAAATCCAGATACTCAAGTCCCAGTTTTTGCATGGAATCATCAAAAGCTTTTAGCGTATCTTCATATTTTTGCTGGGAAAACCAGACCTTGGTAGCTACAAAGATATCTTCCCTTGCTACCGAAGCGGTTTTTATGGCTTTACCCACTCCTTCTTCATTATAATAATAGGCTGCTGTGTCAATATGCCGGTAACCGGCATCCAAAGCATAATGAATGGCATTTACCACTTCCTGTCCGTCTTCAGCCTTATAAACCCCCAGTCCAAGGTAAGGCATCTTTACCCCGTTGGAAAGAAGGGCTGAGCCTGAAATATCTGTTATATTCATAGGATTTCCTTATTTGTTTCTATCAAAATTACAATAATTACCAATACCGTACCATACTCTTGCAGTATTTATCAAAAACCTGATTACCCGCATTGCAAACAATCAGGCATTGGGAAGTAAGTATACCTGTAAAATTACGTATACAGATAGAATCCTTGGCTATACGTACCTTTATGAATGCATATATAGCCATTAGGCAATATCCAATATTTCTTTTGGAAATCGTAGGCATAATGGGTATTAAAATAACTGGCATAATTAACCAATTCAGATGCATCCGGAAAAAGGAATAAGGCAGAACAGCGCTTTTTATTATTTATATGGCAACTGATAGTAAGATTTGCCTGTTTCAGTTCCACTTCCAATATCTTTTCTGTCTGGTGTTTATCAAGAAATTGAATAAGGCAAGCAGAGGAACCCGAAAAAATTCTTTTTAGCCTTTTTTGTTTACAATGCAACAATTTTAAAGCAAAGTTTATATATAAAGCTATTTTTATATGAGTGGTATATAATTGATTTTGCATAAATATCTGTATTTACACCTTCTGTTATCAGCAGAAAGCAGGTTACACGAATAAAAATAAAGGGAATGCGTTTCGCCTGTGTGCTTTGGCTTATATTTCTGTAGAAGTAACAGGAAATATAAAATTACAGATCAAAATCAAACAGAGTACAAAGATAGTAGTTTATCCGAATAGTTAAATTTTGTATCCTAAAAAAATGTTCAAACTTCACGAAAATTCTATTTTACTATCAAGTCAAAAAAAATAACCGTTCCGTTGAAAAAATAATTGTTTAAGCCGATAGGCGAGTTCTTATTTTTCTTAAACATTTATGATTCTTTGTATTAAGACAAAAGAATAGCTAAATAGAAGGACTTATTTTAAAGAACTAGGTCAAATTCCAAACTATAGACCAAAATCTAAAATAAGCAAAGTTTTTATTTTACTGTCAATTCAAAAAAATATTCGTTTCGTTGAAAAATAATTGTTTGAGCCGATAGGTGAGTTCTTATTTTTCTTGATTTTTTTTTCTTTTGTTTTAAGACAAAAGAATAGCTAAATAGAAGGACTTATTTTAGAAGTCTAAGACAAATTCAAAATTATAGACTAAACCATAAAAAAAGCAAAGTTTTTATTTTACCATCAAATTAAAAAAAGTATCCGTTTCGTTGAAAAATAATTGTTTGAGCCGATAGGCGAGTTCTTATTTTTTTGAATTTTTGTTTCTTTTGTTTCAAGACAAAAGAATAGATAAACAGAAGGACTTATTTTAGAAGTCTGAGACAAATTCAAAATTATAGATTAAACCATAAAATAAGCAAAGTTTTTTATTTTACCATCAAATTAAAAAAAGTATCCGTTTCTTTGAAAAATAACTGTTTGAGCTGACAGGCGAGTTTTTATTTTTCTTGATTTTTTTTCTTTTGTTTTAAGACAAAAGAATAGCTAAATAGAAGGACTTATTTTAGAAGTCTGAGACAAATTCAAAATTATAGATTAAAACATAAAAAAAAGCAAAGTTTTTATTTTACCATCAAATTAAAAAAAGTAACCGTTTCATTGAAAAATAATTGTTTGAGCCGATAGGCGAGTTCTTATTTTTCTTGAATTTTTGTTTCTTTTGTTTCAAGACAAAAGAATATGAAAATTTATCTTTATATCTTTGTATTCAGAAACCGCATATTCCATGAAAAAATCTATAGCCTATTTACCAAAACGCAAGCAGGAAGATCTTATTTTTCTGGTACGGGAAATCAATAAACGCCTGCCACAGGCAGAGTTGGTTATTCTGTACGGAAGCTATGCCACCGGTAAATATGTGGAATATGATGAGCGGGTAGAATTTGGCGTGCCTACCTCTTTTATGAGTGATTACGATATTTTGGTGGTAACCCAGGGAATTGCCAACCGCAAAGCCGAAACTGTTTTGGATAATATAGACGATTTGTATTATAAAGATCCCGAAACACAAACACCCGTACAATTTATAACGGAGGATATAAAAACCCTGAACCGACAGTTAGAAGAAGGACGGTATTTTTATACCCAGCTAAAGCAGGAAGGAATTATATTGTACGATAGCGGAAAACTAAAACTTACCCGACGCCGCAAACTCAATTTTAAAGAAATACAACAACAGGCGCAGGAATATTTTAATGAAAAATTTGATAGAGCAATTGAATTTTTAGAACAAACAAAATTCGCCTACGGAAGAAATAAATATGTTATGGCTTCTTTTCAACTTCATCAGGCAGCAGAAAATTTTTATTATGCTATTCGTTTGGTTTTTACCCTTCGGAGTAATAAACAACACAATTTATCCAAACTTTCCTCATCTGTTAAAAAGCATTCCGAAGAATTGGTAAAAGTTTTTCCCCGAAACACCGAAGAAGAAAAACGCTTGTTTAATCTGCTGAAAAATGCTTATGTAGAAGCTCGTTATAACCCTGATTTTCTTGTAACCCAACAGGATATTGATATATTGTTACCCAAAGTAGAACTTCTCCGCACCATCACCGAACGCATCTGCAAAGAAAAAATAAAAGAATATGGGGAGATGTGAGTAAATTAATTATGATATGAGTTATTATAAACAACAAGAATTTGATTTTATAACCAGAACAAGAAAAATACTGGAACAGTATAATTCACTTAATTTGGGTAACGAAAAATATGAAATTACTCTTTTTATGAATTGTTTGGTAGGACTTCTTATTATTCCTCAGCAACATTGGTACGACAAATTACCAACAAATTCTATTGAAAGAAAAGATTGGGGTATAGCTAAAGAAGATATTATTAAAATAGCTAAAGAAGATTACTCTGTAAAAAATGTAGCCCGACATTTAAGAAATTCAATATCTCATTATCATTTAAAAGCATGTGAATCTAAAGGAGAAATTAGTTCATTTATTTTTAAAGATTTTTTTAATAAAAAATTAACTCTTAATACAAAAGAAATTTCAATAGAAAAGTTGAAAAAATTTGTTTTTACTTTATGTGATTATATGCTTAATGAGATGGAAAACGAAAAGCAGATATAGTAAAAGTAAATATATCTTTTAATAAAAATATTTGTACGGATATTATTCGTACATTTGTAAAAAATTAGTATGTCAGTTTCAAAGAAAGAAAAACCTGTAAAAGGTAAAAAGTCAGTCCCTTTGCAAGGGAGAACGGGAAGATCTACTACTGATAGGGAAGAACAACAAACCCGTTTTGATGCCCGTTTACCTAAAAGACAGAAAGAACTTTTTGAAAAGGCTGCATTGTTGGGGGGATACAGGAGCTTAACCGATTTTGTTATCCTTACGGTAAAGGAAAAAGCAGAGAAAATTATAGAAGAAAATGAGAAAATAATAGCCTCACAGGCAGATAGTGATATTTTTTTTGATGCTCTGATGAAACAAACCTCTCCTAATAAGGCCTTATTAAACGCTGCCCGGGAATATGAGTCTCTCTCAGAATAAATTTAAAACGGAACTTTTAGCTTCTTATCATAATAAAAAAGAATTTTGTTGTGGAGAGGCTATGTTGGATAATTATTTGCATAAACAGGCAGGACAGGACGTAAAAAGAAAACTATCGGTTTGCTTTGTCCTTAATGATGAACAAATTAATTTAGTGAAAGGATATTATACTCTTTCTAATAATGGAATACCATTAAATTTAGTTCCTGATTTAGTTAGAAAAAAAATTCCATCCTCTTATGCTACTTTACCCACAACTTTGTTAGGACGGTTAGCAATAGATAAAAGGTATCAATCCGGAGGATTAGGTAAATTATTGCTTGTAGATGCTCTTAAAAGAAGCTGGCAACTGTCTCTGGAAATAGGTTCTTTTGCTGTTATTGTAGATCCTTTGCATGATAAAGCCAAAGATTTTTATTTAAAATACGGATTCATAGAATTACCGGACAGTAAAAAAATGTTTCTTCCGATGAATACGATTAAACAACTTTTTAGTTAAAATTGAAAAAGATTTTTTCTCTTTTTTTCACAACTTTAATAAATTAATAAGGAGTTTAATAATGTAAAGCATTGGTTTAAAAATAAAAGAGAATATATTTTCTAAATTATAATCTTTGAATATTCACACTAAAAATTATTTTTCCTTAAATAAGAATAGCTAACTTTTGCACAATCTCATCTAATTTTTCCAGAGTAAAATTCCAACCTTTAGTTATATTGTTGTAATAGATGGATTCAATAGAATAAAAAGATATTTACCCGTTTGTTATTTAATAAGACATCAGTTCGGGAATATATAGAGTAGGAGAGATGTATTATACCTGAAAAATCAAGAATTTAGAATAGGAATAAAAGTAAAAAACTTCGGAATTACTCCGAAGTTTTTTTATTGTATAAAAAAAATCGTGTTTAAACTATAAACTGATAACCGGATAAGCAACAATGGTGTTCTCACTCCATTGAGAAGAACCTACGTTTTTCCATGTAGTGTTAAAACCACCGCTGGAAGTACTCCAGTTCATGTTCAGGTAGTAAACTTTGTCAGCACCTGATTTGTTAGTAATTAAAGTTGTACCTACGGCAAGCCCGAATGTGTTGGTTGGCGGAACAACTCCGGAAACATAACGACCTGCAATTACATCTGTGCTATCCCAACGGCCGGCATCTTTTGAAGAGCTCCATGAAAGTCTGGCCCATACGGACTGAGCACTGGATGGTGCAGCAGCAGTATAAAGTAAAATACTGGATTGGATAATCCAAGATCCTGGAGGTAGTTTTATCCATGCACCTGTCCAAGAACCAACATCAAACCCTAAAAATGCACCGGCATAACCGTCTTTAGCTACACCATCCGGTGGAACAGTGGTCGAATCGCTTCCATCAGTTCCTAATACTCCGATAACAGTTGGAGATAAAGCTACGTTTTGTAACCATTTAGCATTGAGTGATCCATCCGTGCTAGCTAGCACATAAGTAACTCCGTCTTTAGGAGATTCTGCAATGTTAGCATTTACAGATATAGAACCGTTAACTTGTAAAATAGATGTGTTGGTTGCATCAGGTAATTGCCCGATAGCCATTTTTCCATCAGAACCAATAACTACGTCGTTGGCCAGTTCTGTGGCTGTAGGGGTAGCAGATTTATTATCTCCGGCTCCGTCTACATGTAAAATTCCTTTCGGATTATCGGTATTAATGCCCACTCCCTGGGCTAGGGTAAATCCTGTAAACATACAGGATAAAAAGAACATTGCTAATTTTTTATTCATAATTTCGCTTTAATTATTTATATTTATTGAACTAGTATATATAAAAATCTAATTAATTTAAATTTATTGTATAATTAATAGTCGTTAAGGAAATAATTTACTATTTTCTTTTATTTAAATGGAAGTTCTTTGTATTAATAGTTAGATTATAAAGAACAATTTTGAATCAGTATTCATAGTTTATTTGATATTTAGTTAGAGTAATTTAATGAGCTTTTTTGTCTTTTAAATTGAATTAGGCAAATAAAACTTAAATGGTGCGTTCCGCAGGAACACTTTGACTGTATGTGTTGTCAAAAAGAAGAACATAGTTATCTGTTTATTCATTATTTCATCGAAAATTAGTTACTATTAGTAAGGTAAAAAACATTAAACATTTAGGCAAATATAATAAATAATGAAAATATAATAATAAAATCTTTTAATTTTTGAATTTTATTTTTTTAAATAAAATTATAAATAAAAACAGTTATAGGTTAATTTTTTAATTTCCATTCAATATTTTGAGAATTGTTAGTTTAGTATTTACAATTAATAACTACCTGATAGTAAGAATATCTTATTTTATTTTTATAGAATATTTTACTGTTTAATCAATTAAATTGATTTTAAATAAAGAAAAATATTTTAGCGTATTTTATCTTATTTTTTTCTTTAAAAAATTCTTTATAATTAAAAATATAAGCTGGCTGCTGAGTAATTTTGCAATAGTAATTAAATAAGTAGTTTGATGAGAAAGTCAACCGTAGCATTAGCATTAGGAACCTTAGGTTTAGGAATGTCTGAATTTGGAATGATGGGTATACTTCCGGATATAGCTAAAGACTTATCCATAAGCATTCCACAGGCTGGTCATTTTATTTCGGCCTATGCTCTGGGAGTAGCCGTAGGAGCACCACTATTAGTACTTGCAGGCCGTAAACTTCCCTTAAAAAAAGTTTTGTTAGGGCTTATCCTTATTTATATGGTAGGTAATTTATGTTTTTCTTTCTTTTCTTCTTACAAGATAAACCTGTTTTTTCGTTTTATCTCCGGTCTTCCCCACGGGGCTTATTTCGGAGTAGGATCTATTGTTGCACAAAGGTTGGCAAAAGAAGGAAAAGGAACCTCTGCAGTGGCAGGAATGATTTCGGGTATGACAGTGGCTAATCTGGTAGGTGTGCCTTTAGGAACTTTTATCAGCCATAATTTTTCATGGTCGGTAACCTACTTGATTATAGGAGCACTGGGATTTTTTATATTTTACACAATCATAAAATATATTCCCGATTTAGAGCCCTTGCCCGATGTAGGCTTTAAAAAACAGTTTCATTTTTTAAAAAAGTTAAATCCCTGGATTATACTTTTTACTACTATCCTAGGTAACGGAGGCATATTCTGCTGGTACAGCTATATTAATCCAATTATGACGCAATCGGTAGGATTCTCATCAGAATCCATGACAGGTGTAATGATGTTTGCGGGTTTAGGTATGGTAGTGGGGAATCTGGTCAGTGGTAAACTATCGGATCAATACTCTCCTGAAAAAGTGGGGACAGTTACTCAGGGCTTGGCTATGTTAACACTGGTTTTATTTTTTCTTTTAGTACATTCACAAGCAGCTTCATTGGTATTAATGTTTGTAGGTACCGCTTGTTTATTTGCAGTATCTGCTCCACAACAAATTCTGTTGTTGCAGAACTCAAAAGGCGGTGAAATGCTGGGAGCAGCTCTGGTACAGGTTGCCTTTAATATAGGAAATGCCTTAGGCGCTTATTCAGGCGGAGTGTTTATTTATAAAAATTATCCGTATGAATACAGTGTCTTACCGGGTATAGTATTAACTAGTGTAGGGTTTATATTGTTTATAATTTACTTAAATAAAAATAAAACACGTTAATAAGTATGAAGATAAAATAAAATTTAAAAAGGTTATTATTCAATAATAACCTTTTTAAATTTTATCTTAACCGCTGTATAAGAATCAAGCTTCTGTAAGAATACCCCTCACCGGGAGTTGAGCTGCTATTTGTTACAAAGTTGCTTCCGGATGGAGCTAAAGTAAAGTCTACCGGTTGATCTCTCTCCGTTATATTAATATAGTCGATATAATAATAAGTGGAAGCTTGGGCGGAAGTGTTTGATAAGTTTACCAGAGAATATTCGTTATTGTTAACGATACATTTTAAAAACATCGCATTAGAAGGAATTCCCGTTGTAAAATTACCAGTCAGTCGTACTTGTATTTTATAAACTCCCGGATGAAGAATAATTCTATCAGTTACTCTGGAGGGAGAACCTGTGCCAGCTGCAAGCGTGTCATTGGTAACAAAATAAGCATCTGTAATCGTATTAATAAAATTAGGTGCTCCGTTAGGCGCATTTCTCATTTGAACAAAAGTACTGTGGTCACTAAATCGTAATGCAGATTGAATATTCATAGGGTAAGTCGATTTATTAATACCAATTCGTATAATTTGTCCCTCAACAGATACCGTATTATTTTTATATACATCCCCGTTTTCATCAATTACCAATCCGGAAGCACTTGAGTTTACTGGTAAAACCGATAAATTTTCTAATCGTATAGATTCGGAACGTGTGTTAACATGTAGCTTTTTTTTAGGCTGAATTGTACCAATACCCATATTACCTAAAGAATCTATAAGTATGTCATTCTGTTGTTGGACATCAGTAGGTAAGCCCGATAAATTATTATCTTTTGATGCGTCAACATGAAATACTCCCACGGGTGCAGGGGTATTTACACCCATTTGTGAAAAACAAAAGGTGGTAGCGAAAAATAAAATAATTACAATATTGAATGTTGATTTCATAAAATATAATTTTTAATTATACAAAAATATCAAAAAAATATATTTTATAATATTATGAAATAAATTATATATTTATTTTTAAATAAATATATATATAGATTTATAATTTTAATTATTAAATATAAATAATTATACTTCTAACGGTGCATTAAGTATTAAACTAAGATTTTCTAAGAATTTGGAATATTTTATGAATAATAAATTCCAACTCCTGGGGTGTGAAACTTCCAAATCCTATTCTCATAGCCGAAATTTTTAGATTTTGGTATAGCAGGTGCTTGGGAATATGAAGGTCAAGTTTTAGGCAGTCTTCCCGCAATTTCATCAGATTTATTGATGCATCCCAGCGGGTCCATATGGCTAATCCGCCGGTAGGTAACGTATAGTTAACCCATTCATTTAAATATTTGTCTATAAGCTGAGCCAGAACATCTCTTCTTTCTTTATAAATAAGAGATGTTTTTTTTATATGACGTAAGATATCGCCCTCCTGAATAAGATTGCCCAAAGCATAATCCATAAATGTATCCCCTTGTCTATCCAGTATGGATATAAATTTTTGCATTTCCACTATCAGATTTTCAGGAGCTACAATAAAACCGGTACGAAAACCAGGAGCAAGCGATCTTCCAAATGAACCTATATATACAACCATCCCCTCCGTATCGGCACTGGCAAGAGGGAGTACCTGATTGTTTCCGAACTGAAAGTCGTATTCATAGTCATCTTCAAGAATAATAAAACCATAAATCTGAGAAAGCCGTAATAACTCTATTCTTCGCTGTGCACTAAGCGTTGCCGTTGTAGGATAATGGTGGTGAGGGGTTAGATATAACATACGTATTTTATTATTCTCACACAGTTTTTGTACAGCATCCACATCAATACCTTCCGAATCAACGGGTACAGTAAGTAATTGGGCTCCTGAATTCTGGAAAATCATATTAGGGGTAAAATAACTCAGTTCCCCGACAATTACTTTATCTCCTCTGGAAATTAATATCTCAGAAGTGATATATATACCCATTTCAATACTTCTTGTGATAAGCAGGTTTTTCGTTGATATATGAAGTCCGCGGGTTAAATTCAGAAAATTTGAAAGGTTTTCCTTAAAATATATTCTACCGTTCTGAGGGTTTTCGTCGTTTTTATTCTGATGGGTTTTCCTTTTCAGGCTGGATGTATAAGATTGAGTTAGCTGGTGAATAGAAAGAAGACGAATGTCAGGAATACCATCATTTAAAATGAGAGTATGATTCGAATTTTCAAAAGGTGTATCCAGTAACTGTGATTTTTCAAAATCATAACCAGTTTTAGAAGGATAAGCAATAGTGAAATTTTTCGTAGAGGAAGGTATTTTTTCTGCTTTATTTATAGTTTGTTGCAATATAAAAGCCCCTTTATTCGGAACAATTTCAATCCAGCCTAAAGCTTCCAGTTCTTCATATACAACCACAAGTGTGTTCCGGTTTACACCTAGAACCGAAGCTAAGGTACGCGTTCCCGGAAGGGGAGTTCCTTTAACCAGAAAACCTCTTTGTATGGCATTAATAATCTGGGTGACTAACTGTAGGTATATAGGAGTGGCAGAAGAACGCTCTAATACAATAAAGCTGGTAAAAGGAATGGAAACCGGACTAGCCATAAGTGTAAAACTGGTATAGATTGATCATCCGGCAAGGTACTACTTTTGTCTCATATAATAAAAAACAAAAAACTGACAAAATGAAAAAAATATGGATAAAGGGAGGATGCATACTTTTTTTTTCAATGACAGCCAATCTTCAAGCTCAGCAGGAAAATGATTTGGAACATGTGGTTATTGAAGGTAAAGCCCTTTCATTACCTTTTAAACAAACTTCGCAGAATGTACAGATCATCACTCGTAAACAGATAGAAAAAATACCGGCAACCAGTATTGCCGAATTGTTGTCATACTATTCAGGAATAGACATACGTAGAAGAGGAGTGAACGGTACCCAGGCGGATATAAGTATTCGGGGCAGTTCATTTGAGCAGGTATTAATTATGGTAAATGGAATTCGAATGAACGACAGCCGTACCGGGCACAATGCACTAAGCATTCCTTTTGATTTGTCAGCAGTGGAAAGAATTGAAGTAATCAAGGGGCCGGCAGCCCGACGTTTCGGACAAAATGCCTATGCAGGAGCTGTAAACATTATAACCAGACCCTCAGGTAAGGATGAGGTAAAAGTATCTTTTTCGGGAGGTGAATACGGAACTTATGCATTAGATGCGGGACTTAATCTGTCAGGAAAAAAGTTTTCACAATTTTTGCAGGCAGGAACTTCTCAATCGGACGGTTACAGATACAATACCGATTATTTAACTAAAAATGTGTGGTATCAGAACCAATATCTTTTATCTGACGGTGATATCCATTTTCAGGCCGGAATTATAGAAAAAAAATTCGGAGCCAACGGTTTTTATTCAACACCTGCAGCTAAAGAACAATACGAAAAAGATCAGGTATCTTTGATTAGTATCGGATGGAACCAGAAACTTAACCAATTTAAAATTAATGCGAATGCTTATTGGAGAAGAGCCCAGGGAGAATACTTATTTATTCGCAATAATCCTTCCGCATATCGTAATCTTCATATAGGGAATCATATAGGTGTTGAAGCAGGAATATCCTATACTTCAAAATTAGGAATTACCGGTTTTGGCGGAGATTTTCATAAGGAATATATGAATTCTAATAATTTAGGAGATAGGCAAAGAGAAATAAGTTTTATATATGCCGACCAGCTATTCAGTATATTCAACGGAAAGCTGGATATAACTCCTGGAGTTAGCTTTGCTCATTATTCAGATATGGGTAGTTTTTGGTATCCGGGCATTGATATCGGATATAAATTAAACGCAGAAAATAAATTATTTGCCAATATAGGGAAAACGTATCGGATTCCTTCTTATACAGATTTATACTATTCAGACCCTTCTAATAATGGAAATCCTGATTTAAAACCAGAAAATGCGTGGTCTTATGAATTGGGGTACCGATGGTCTCATAAATCTCTTAAAGCAACAGTAAGTTTTTTCCGCAGAGAATCCACAGACCTGATAGACTGGTTTAAAGAAACGGAACAAGATAAATGGACACCGGTTAATATTGCTAAAGTTAATACGAATGGTGCAGAACTTAGTCTTTCTCAACATTTTCCTTCTTCTTTTATAGTATCTTATCATATAGGTTACACTTATCTAGATAATGAGCTTAAAAATACAGTAAAAGGATTTTCTAAATATTCGCTTGATAATCTTAGACATCAGTTAGTTGCAAGGGTTGAACACCAAATTGTTAAAAATAAATTAACCCATGAGATTAGTTATCGTTACAACGACAGAGTAGCACTGGATGATTATCATCTACTTGACGACAAAATCTCATTTCAATCTAAAAAAATAAAAGCTTTTTTACAGGTTAATAACATTTTAAATACACGCTATACGGAAACCAATCTAGTTCCTATGCCCGGAAGATGGGTTCAGGCAGGTATTACTTTCACCAACGTATTCAAGTAAATAAATGGTAACTTATACTATTAAAGAGAAATATGCGTTTAGTATGAAGATGAACCCTATGGTATGAAACCTATTTTTCTAATTCTAATTTTTAACTTTTTTCTTTTAGCATTTCCTCAATCAACGATACAAATCAAAGATTTTGATACGGGACAGCCTGTACAGAAGGCCAGGGTGTATAAACATGCAAACAGAGCTTTGTTAGGAAGTACAGATTTGCAGGGCTTTCTCACGATTAATGATGAAAATATTGAAAAAGAAACTTTTTATATTGAAGCAGAAGGATATCTTTCGCGTTTTGACCATATATCCGAAGGTACCAAAACTATTTTTTTGGAATCTGGTGTACAAATAAAAAATAACAGGTTAAATGCGGAAAATTTAATAATAGGTATGATTCAAAAAGAAAAAATTAATCATCCTCATTCATTGCATAATTATAAATATTCATCCTATACTAAATTTGAGATTGATGCAGATAGTCTTTCTATGTCCTATATTGAAAATCCGGAAAAAAGAAAAGACCGTATTAACAATAAAGTAAAAAAAGCACTTAAAAACAATATGTTTTTTTTAGCGGAACGTTCCATGGATCATCTTTTTGATGAAAAGTTGGGTGAAAAAAATATTATAACAGCCAATAAAATATCCGGAATTCAAAAGCCGGTGTATGAAATACTAGCTAAAGAATTAAGGAGGAACGAACTCCCTGAATTTTTAGAAATTAAAAATTTAAAATTTTATAGATTTCGATTATTAGACAGTCTTACCCTGCATGATAAAAAAACCTATAAAATATCTTTTTATCTCACTCGTCAGTATAATAAAAATACATCATCCAGCGGTACTCTTTATATTGATGCAGAAAGTTTAGCTCTAGTGAGATACATTGGATCCATAAAAAATCAATGGTTATATGAATATAATGTTGAAAGAGAGTCACGGACAGGCGTTTGGATGACCTCCAGAGAGTTTATAAGAATTATATTTCCACTGACTCGTATTCTAAACAAGAATACTACAGGGACTCAGTCATGGGCTACAATTTCAACTCTATATTCAGGTTTTACTTATCCGGTAACTTTTTCAAAGGAAGAATTTTTTGGATATGAATATGAAGTAAGCAAAGATTTCTGGAATAATGAAGCACGGCTAGAGAAGGTGCGACAGCCTGCACTTACCCTTAGAGAAAGTCAAACCTATTCGGCAATTGATAGTGTTGCACATAATTATCATTTAATAAAAAAAATGCAGTTTCTTTCACCTTTATTACTAGGAGAGGTTCGTATGAACAAAGTAAATATGGATTTATTCAACAGTATAAGATTTAACGATTTCGAAGGTTTAAGATTTCAGCTAGGAGGAAGAACCAATTATGATTTTAGCAAAGATATTTCGTTAAAGGGATATACTGCATGGGCGGCAAAAGATCAACAATTAAAATATGGTGCGGGAATTGATTTTTTTGTGAATAAGATTAATAACGGGAAATTTAGTTTGCTAGGAGAGTCAGATGTTAATGCAGCAGGAAAAAACCAGTTCAGAGAATATGGAGCTATCGAGAATGTTAGAGATCAGACCAATAATTTGTCTAATAATATATATTATCGCTATAAAAAAGGAGAATTGCAGTATCAACAGGATTTTTTTGATTACTTTACAGCTTCGCTTGTTACGGATTATCAGACTCAGAAATCATTATTTGATTATTCATATAAAGACAACCTTGTATCCAAAGAGTACCATCAGTTTGCTTCCTCACTGAGAATTAAATTTACACCTTTTGTAAAATATATGAAAACTCCGATAAATAAAATAGCAATCGAAGATGAAATGCCTTATTTTTTCTTCAATTATACGCGGAGTTGGAAAGCATTTTCTTCTGATTTTGAATACGATAAATTCGATTTTACTACATTTTTTAATTTAAAAAATCGCTGGGGTAATACAAAAATTACCGCAAATGCCGGATTTATTTCTGGTAGAACTTCATTATTTAATTTATATGAAGGCTTTGGGGTAGTAAAAAACGGAGATAATATTCTTAAAAGATTTGAACTGAAAGGATATAATACTTTTGAAACAATTCATCCTGGAAGTTTTTTTGCGAGTAAATATGTTGCATTTTTTATTACCCATACATTTAAAGATTTGAGAGTCTGGGGAAATAAGTATTTATATCTGACTTTAGTGTATAATGGAATGATAGGGAATATGGAACATAAAGAGCTACACACGCTTCATTCTTATACTGTGCCGGACAAATATTATCAGGAGGTAGGAATTGAATTTAATAAACTAATCAGTATTTTTGGTTTAGGTGCCTACTATCGCTTAGGATCTTACCATTCGGGTAACTTTGAAGATAATTTGTATATTAAATTGACCTATACCTTATTTAAGTAAAAAATTATTTTGATACATAAATCCCGGTCATAAAAAACATTTAATGTTTTTATGACCGGGAAAATTATATTTAATAATCAGAGAATATTTATTCGTAATACCGTAATCTGTTTCTCAATTCATTCATTTCCTGGTGTAAGTTTCTGATTTTATAGAGCAAATGATGTATAGCATCTATTCCCTGCATGTTTATTTCTAAATCATAAAACATCCGGCTGTAAGATTCCAGCTCAGAAAGTGCCTCAAAAGGAATATATTTAGTTTTTTCTTTAACATGGATTTGTATCAATCCCAGTCCTTCGAGCTCCTCAATAAAAGAAGGGTCTACCTTATAATGGATACAGTATTCCTGTAATGTTATAAATTCGTTTTCCATACTTAAATTTTTATGATTCTGCCAATTGTTTAAATAGATCCTTTTGTTTATCGCTTAATTGAGTTGGAATTTTAACTTTATATGTTACAAATAAATCTCCATGCTGTCCTTCTTTTTTGTAAACAGGAAAACCTTTACCTTTTAATCGCACGCGTGTATCATTTTGAGTGCCGGGTGCAACTTTAAGCTTTACCTTTCCGTCAAGAGTGGAAACTGTTGTTTCACCTCCTAAAACAGCAGTGTACAAATCAATTTCTGCTACCGTGGTAAGATCATTATTTAATCTTTTAAAATCAGGATCATCAGAAATAACAAATGTAATATACAAATCGCCTTTAGGTCCTCCATTCATTCCTTCTCCACCCTGCCCGTTAAGCTTTATTTGTTGCCCGTTGTTCACGCCGGCAGGAATGGTAATTCTTATTTGCTTGCCATTTACATTAAGTGTTTGTTTATGAGTGTTAGCGGCCTCCTTTAAAGATAAATGTAACTCGGTCGTATAATCCTGTCCTTTAAATTGAGAGCTTCTACCTCCTCGGCTTCTACCACCTCTGTTTCCAAACATTTCACTAAAAAAATCTGAAAAATCTTCAGTTCCAAACCCTTGAGAATACCCCTCAAAAGGATTTCCTGTATTGTCGTAATAATATTGCCCTCCGGAACCTTGTTGTTGGCGAGCCTGTTCAAATTGATCCGCATGCTTCCAGTTCTCACCGTATTGGTCATATTTTTTTCTTTTCTCAGCATCACTTAAAACTTCATTAGCTTCATTAATCTGCTGAAATTTCATATGTGCTTCTTTATCATCAGGATTCAGATCCGGATGATATTTTCGGGCAAGCTTTCTGTATGCTTTTTTAATATCATCCTGAGTAGCATTTTTATCCAAACCTAATACTTTATAGTAATCTATAAATGCCATATATGTCTTGTAGTTTTTGTATTAATCTAAAATATTTTAATTTTATATTTTATTATAGTTACAAATTCTAAACCAAAGTATCCATTGTCATATATACTTTTGGTTAGAATAAAATATTAAAAACCGGAAGATAATAATATCTTCCGGTTTTTAGAAATAAGAAACAATATATTAAATGTGTTAAGGATTCATGGGTACTTCAATAAGTAAGAGTCTGGAATTATCCGTTATAGATTTTATTGTTACAGAATTCGTTTCCCAAATGGCTAAGCCGTCACGCCGGGTTAATTTTTTACCTTCAATCAAAAATTCACCTTCTATAACCATTGCATACAAGCCATTGTTTGAAAGATGCATTTTGTAATCTATACTCTGAGTATTGTCAAAAATTCCTGTGCTCATCCAGGCATTTTGGTAAATGCCTAATTCATTTTCGGTACATTGTGAAACAGGAGATACAATAGAGATAAGTCTATTTTTATGATCAAAAAAATTAAAAGTTTTCTGTTCGTATCTGGGAGTAACATTCTGCTGAGCAGGTAAAATCCATATCTGAAAGAAATTGACAGGTTTTTGCGGATTAGGATTGTACTCGCTGTGTTGTACTCCTGAGCCGGCACTCATGACCTGTACATCTCCGGATTTTATTGTTTGAGAATTACCTATATCATCTTTATGTTCCAAATCACCATAAAGAGGAATTGAAATAATTTCCATATTTTTATGAGGGTGTAAACCAAAACCTTTGCCTTCTTTGACAATATCATCGTTTATCACTCGCAAAGCTCCGAACTGAATTCGTTCCGGATCAAAATAGTTTGCAAAGCTAAAAGTATGATAGGAATCTAACCAGCCGTGATTTGCATGTCCTCTACTGCTGGCGACATACAAAGTTGTTTTCATGATAAATCTCTTTTTTATATAATGCAAAGGTAAAACGACTAAGTGCTAAATCCCTTGATCTAAGATAAGTGTAAAAAACAATTTAATTTAATGTTTATAAGGCGCTGTCATTTAGTCAGACAAAGGATAGATTTAAGACAACTTGTCGTATATTTTAATAGTATCAATGATTTAAGTCGATAAAATTTACTTCTGAATTTTATTAACACTTTCATTACCTGTATAAAATATATATTTGAAATATAAATGATAAATATTAAACAAATTATTTTTTGTTCAACTTACTGTTTTTATAGCTATATAAAAAATATATGGCAAGTCCTATGAGTAACCAGAGTATAAACATCAACCAGTTGGACCATCCTAATTCTGTCATTAGGTAAAAATTGAATAATATGCCTAAAACGGGAAGTAGAGAAAACTTATATTTAAGAGTAGCTATAGATAAAGCAGCCCAGACAATCCAAAAAATAACCAGTAATGGTTTTTCTTTAATTAAGCCCTCGTAATCAGTCTGTGTAAAAAGGAAACATAGACTTAAGATAAATCCGATACCGGTAATAAACTGGCTGTTGATATAAGGAATTTTGAATTTTGCTTTTTGAGTTTCTCCTTTGTGTTCGAGATACAAAGTTCCGGAGCATACAAGAATGAAGGCGAAAAAAGTACCCACACTGGTTAGATCCACTACAAACTGCATATCCAGGAACATGGCAGGTATACCCACAATAACTCCGGTAAGCAAAGTTGAAAAACCAGGAGTCCTGTATTTTTTATTTATTTCCCCAAATTTTTTTCCTAGTAGTCCGTCGCGGCTCATAGACATCCATATTCTTGGCTGGCCGATCTGATAGACTAGTAAGGTGCTGGTTATTGAAATAACTGCACTCACTGAAATTATGCCGGCTATGAAATTCATGTCGACTTTACCAAAGACATAAGCCAGCGGATCATCTACTTTAAGTTCTTTGTAATTTACCATTCCAGTAAGGATTAATGAGAGCACCACATATAATACTGTACAGATAATCAAACAGTAAATCATAGCTTTGGGTAAATCTTTTTGCGGATTTTTTGCTTCTTCTGCGGTAGTTGAAATAGAATCAAACCCTATAAAAGCAAAAAATACGGCTGCTACACCTCCCATTACTCCACCAAAACCATTGGGAAGAAAAGGAGACCAATTTTCAGGTTTTACAAAAAAAGAACCGGCAATAATTACTAAAAGTATGACTCCCAATTTAAGGTAAACTAATAGGTTGCTT
The DNA here is from genome assembly GCF_004014855.1 of Apibacter raozihei. Lineage (NCBI taxonomy): Bacteria > Pseudomonadati > Bacteroidota > Flavobacteriia > Flavobacteriales > Weeksellaceae > Apibacter > Apibacter raozihei. The sequence continues at coordinate 149,864 of NZ_CP034930.1, read as the reverse complement.
AGATTTTTAGATTCTTTGATACCTATGTAGACAACAAAAGTTATAAATAAAGTGACTAATCCGGCTGGTAAATCAAATAAAATTTTTATGCCTCCCATTTCTGGAGCTGAAGCGTAAGTCTTGGCTGCTTTAAGAACAGAGTCTGGAATATGATCTCCAACATGAGCATCTCGAACTTGTATAAAAGCAGCTTTAGCAGAGCCATAATCAATTTCCAGCCATCCGGGCCAATGGACACCGAAACCAGCCAGCATAGTAGTAAAATACTCTGACCAGGATATGGCTACTACCATATTGGAAACAGCGTATTCCAAAAGTAAGGCCCAGCCTATTACCCATGCGAATATTTCTCCTAAAGAAGCATACGTATAGGTATAAGCACTACCACTTATAGGGATCATGGATGCAAATTGAGCATAGCATAGTGCAGTAAAGATACAGGCAGTGGCTACCAAAATAAAAAGTAGTGAAACCGCAGGACCTCCTTCGTAGGAAGCCCTACCAATGGTGCTGAATATACCTGCTCCTACAATAGCTGCAACACCTAAGAAAGTAAGATCCTTTACTCCCAGTACTTTATGGAGTTGTGATTTATCATTACTTTCAGCATCAAGGCTTGAAATAGATTTTCTTCTAAATAATGAATTTAAATTCATACTTTGGATAGTTCTTATTTATCTTATAAAGATTCTTGTTTTTTTCTTAACAACTGATCTAGTTTACTGTTGCGTTTTCCGTATAAGAAATAAATGGCAAGTCCTATGATTAACCAGATAAGGAACATGCCCCAGTTAGACCAGCCAAGCTCAGTCATCAAATATAAATTAAACAAGATTCCAAGTACCGGCAATAATGAAAATTTATATTTTAGCGATGATAAAGATAAGCCTAGCCAAACCAGCCAGAAAATTGAAAGCAGAGGTTTATCTGATAAGATGCTTTTGTAATCAGTATGGTTAATAAATAAATATAAACCCAATAGGAACAATATTCCAATTAAATATTGCCCGTTAAAATAAGGGAGTTTAAATTTAGCTTGTTTGGAATATCCTTTATAATCAAGAAAAAGAACTCCGGAACACACAAGGATAAAAGCAAAAAAAGTCCCGACGCTGGTTAAATCTACAACGATTTGCATATCTATAAACATGGCAGGTATACCAACAAAAAATCCGGCAACTACAGTAGCAAAAGCAGGGGTATGATATTTTTTGTGAATCCTGCCAAAAGGTTTCCAAAGAAGTCCGTCACGGCTCATGGTCATCCAGATTCTGGGTTGTCCCACCTGATATACCAATATTGCTCCTGTCATGGCAATTACGGCACTTACTGAAATTACACCTGCAATGAAATTCATTCCGATTTTATCAAAAACATAAGCCAGCGGGTCATCGACTTTAAGTTCGCTGAAATTGACCATACCAGTTAAAATTAAAGCTATGGAGGCATATAATACCGTACAGATTATAATGCAGTATATCATTGCGCGTGGAAGATCTCGTTGTGGATTTTTACACTCTTCTGCCGTAGTGGAAATGGAATCAAAGCCTATAAAAGAAAAGAAAACAGCTGCAACTCCTCCCATAACGCCTTCAAACCCATTAGGTAAAAAAGGTGTCCAGTTTTCAGGTTTTACATAAAAAGCTCCAATGGCAATAATCCCGACAATAACAACCAGCTTAATCCATACCAGAGCATTGCTTACCCTTGTAGATTCTTTAATTCCTATATAAGCCAGAGCAGTAACAGCTAAAGTTATTAAACCGGCAGGGAGATTGAATAATATTTTAATTCCTGCTATTTCAGGTGCTGATTCAAAAATTTTCGCCAGTTTTAATGTTGTTGCTGAAGCAGAGAGTTGCTGAGTCTGAACTTCAAGGTAAGCTTTGTGAGCATTCCAATAGTCTATAGCCAGCCATTCCGGCCAATTGATGCCAAATCCTTTAAGCATTGAAACAAAATATCCTGACCATGAAATGGATATTACCATATTGGAGACGGCATATTCCAGAATTAAAGCCCATCCAATAGTCCATGCAAATATTTCGCCTAAAGAAACATAAGCATAGGTATACGCACTTCCACTAACGGGTATCATAGAAGCAAACTGAGCATAGCATAAAGCTGTAAATATGCAGGCTATAGCAACAAAGACAAATAAAAGAGAAACAGCGGGACCTCCCTCATAGGAAGCTCGACCTATGGTGCTAAAAATTCCTGCACCAATAATAGCAGCGATGCCGAAAAAAGTTAAATCTTTGATGCTTAATACTTTATTAAGCTGCGATGAATTATTTACTTCTTGTAAATCAGCAATGTTTTTTTTTTGAAAAAGCGAGTTAATATTCATTCGTATTTTTTATGTGTTGTAGTAGAAATATTACGATGGGTACAAAAATAAAAATAAAATTAACTTTTATTGCATTAATTACTTATTTTCTATTATGGTTCAGATTAAAACTAAATTTTTTTTATTTCAACTCAAGATAAATTATTTAACAACTATTTAGAATTGATCTAAATTAATTTATACATTTGCTCATCAAAATATAGATCATTATGAAAATATACTTTAGCTTGACAGCATTTTTTCTTTTTTTGACTTTATATAGTCAACATTTTTCTTTTATAGAGGGAAAAGTTGAAGCATCTAATGGCTTACCAATTGCAGATGCAGAAATTAGATTTCTTAAAGATTCAGTGTTTAGAGTCCGAACAGACATAAAGGGTAAATTTGAACTTAAGCTGACTGGTTTAGGAAGGTATGATATCCAGGTCTGGTATAAAAATGAAATTATTTTTATTGATCAGATTCGTATAGATAAGTATAAAAATTATTATTTTAATGTAAAATTAAATGAAGATAAAGAACTTGAAATTAATGAAATCGTTATTCAGGGAAATAAATTAAATGCTAATAGTAATTATGTGGCTAAATTACCCTTGAAAAATATTGAGAATCCACAGGTATATACAGTAATAACTAAAGAAATGCTGAGTAATCAGGTAATAACAGGCACGGAAGATGCGCTTAAAAATGTGCCTGGAGCCAGCAATAGTGTACAGGGACCCGGATCTGGAGGAATAGGTCTCTATGTAATGATGAGAGGATTCAGTACAGACATAGGTTTACGTAACGGTTTGTCAACTAATTCAGCTACTTTAACTGACATGATAAACGTAGAACGTTTAGATGTAGTTAAAGGGCCTTCCGGAACTTTATTTGGTTCTGTTATTTCCTATGGGGGAATGATTAATAAAATTACCAAAAAACCATATCAGAAGTTTGGAGGCAATATAAGTTATACAACAGGTTCCTGGGGATTATCCCGTTTAACAGCAGATTTAAATACATCAATTAAAGATTCCGCATTGTTTTTTAGAATTAACACATTGGTGCATAAAGAGGATTATTTTCAGGATTATTCCGGTAGGAACACTTGGGCTATAGATCCCAGTTTAACGTATAAGGTAACAGATCGATTAATTCTTAATTTAGATTTTGAATTATTTCATACATCAGGTAATACCAGCTTTTATGGGAAAGGAAAAGGAGTTACGGTAAACTCATTTAATAAATTGAAATATAATACGGAAAGATCTCTTTCAGATAAGAATCTGGTAAGTGAGGCCGATGTTTTCAATGCATTTGCTGAAGCCAATTACAGAGTATCTGAGGTTTGGAATTCTCAGAGTCTTTTTTCGTTTTCCAAGTCCGATAACAAAGCAAATTACCTCTTTCTTACATTTACGGATAATGAACATGTACAAAGAAAAATTATGCAGATCCCCAGTACTTTTACCCGTTATAATTTTCAGCAGAATTTTGTAGGAAGATTTAATTGGGGAGATTTAAAAAATGATCTTTTACTAGGTATTGATTATTTATATTACACAACAGAAGATAAAAGGTCTCAGATTACTTATGATATTATTGATGTTAATCAGTCCGATGTATCTTTATCTGTTGATAAATATAATTCATTGATTGCTGGAACAACTCCTTTTGCAGAGTATTTTAGAAAACATAATACTTTGGGTGTGTATGTTTCTGATGTGATAAATATAAAGGAAAGATTAAGCTTTATGTTTTCATTACGCATGGATTATTATAAAGCCAAAGGTGGGAATTATCTGAATATGGAGGCATATAATTACGATACGGATCAAACTTCCTGGTCTCCCAAGCTGGGAATTGTGTATGAGTTGGTAAAAAATCAAATATCTCTTTTTGGAAATTATATGGATGGGTTTAATAATGTGGTGGATACAGGTTCACCCGCAGGACAAAAGAAAAGCTATAAACCGGAACATGCAAATCAATGGGAAACAGGAATAAAATTTGATATTTGGAATCATAGAATTATATCAACTCTAAGTTATTATGATATTAAAGTAAAGAATTCTCTGCGAACTGTTTCAGACGGCTCGGAAACATTTACTGTACAGGATGGAACCAGAAAAAGTAAAGGTATTGATATTGAGATCAAAGCAATACCTTTAACAGGCTGGAATATATTTTTAGGTTACGGATATAACGACAGTAGATATATAAAAGCTATCTCGACTATAGAAGGTAAACATCCTTATAATACCCCTTATAACTCATTTAATTTCTGGGCAGAGTATACTCTTGAAAATGGTTGGTTAAAAGGGCTGGGAGTAGGACTAGGAGGTAATTCTGTAAGTAAAAGTTATTGGGATGATGCCAATACTTTTGAACTAAAAGGATATACGACCTGGGATGCAGGAATTTATTATAGTCAGGCGCGCTACAAGTTATCCTGTAAGATAAATAATCTTACAAATGAAAAATATTGGACAAGCAGTTACTGGGGGCAACCGCAGAAACCTAAGCAAATTCTGGCCTCTTTAACATTTAATTTTTAAATACGTATGAAAGCATTTGTAATATTTATCTGTTTCCTGAGTTCTTTTGGATTAAATGCACAGGAACCAATTATAATAGGAGAAAAATATAAGATTTATTCACAAATTTTAAATGAAGAAAGAGAATTCTGGGTATATACTCCTCCCGAGTATAAAGAAGGTTCTTCTGAATATCCGGTTATATATTTAATTGATGGAGAAACTAATTTTCATTCTTTAGTAGCAATTCAAAAAGCATTTACTAAAGGTATGTATAATTATATGCCCGAATCGATAATTATCGGTATAGTTAACACAGATCGGACACGGGATCTTACTCCTTCAAAGTCTTTTTTGAAAAGAGACGAAAAAGTTTTCTTTGAAAATAGTGGTGGGGCAGTGAATTTTCATAATTTTTTAATAAAAGAGCTCAGACCGTATATTAATAACCAATACCGAACGAACGGGTATAATACCTTGATAGGTCATTCGTTCGGAGGTTTATTTACGCTTTATACACTTATACATAACCCTGTTTCTTTCAATTCCTATATAGCTTTAGATCCCAGTATCTGGTGGGACAACAGGAAAATATTCAATGAAGCTTTAACAATGGAAAAGGGAATTAATTATAAAGGAATAAATGTATTTATTGCTAAGGCAAAAGATGAGGGAAAAGATAAAAGTGAACATTCTGAATCCATACAGATGTTTTGTGATGATGTTATAGATAGTTTGTATAAAAGTAATGGATTAAGGAGTAAATGGAAATATTATGCTGAGGAAGATCATGGGACTGTAATTTTACCGGGTATGTACGATGCTTTAAAGTTTAATTTTCAAGGAATTACTTTACCTGTAAAAAAAATACCCGAAAATCCGGAATTGATTAAGATAACCTACGATCATTTATCTGAGCAGCTGGGGTATAAATTTATACCTTCTGAAACCTTAATAAATAATCTGGCTGAATATGCATTGTCTGTCAAAGAATTTAAAGGTGCCCAAAAAATTTTGGATTACAACCTTTTAAATAAAAAGCAATCAGATAAAACTAAAGAAATTGAGTTGATAATAAGGAATAATAGATAACAGTAAAAAAAAAATCTCAAAATTTAAATTTTGAGATTTTTTTATTTTAATAATAAGAATTTTTCTTTTCTTTAGGAGGGTAATAAGTAAATACTTTCTGTATAGCTTTATTTATTTGATCTTCTTTGTTAGCTATATTGTTAACATCAAAACCTTCAGCAATACCTTCCCATACCAAAATATTTTTCTTAGAGTCTACCAAATGAACAGTAAGTTTTCCTTCTCGTGTTTCATATACTGTGCTGGAACTAGACCAGCCATATCCCCATCCCCAGGGACCTCCCCAATAAGGATTGTTATCTACATTGATGACTTTTTTTGAGGAAGCTAAAACATTTACTTTTAAATCCCCATCAGCAGATTCAGATAAACCTTTCGCTTTTAATTGTCCGACAAGTGCTCTTACAATACGATTTTTATCTAAATCATTCAATTTTAACTGATCAATTCCTTCCTGATAAATACTAAATGTTTTATATTGGGAGAAATCAGCAGTTTTATCATAATCATAAGATGTACTGATAGCACAACTTGCAAGTAATAAACACATACCGCTTATCAATAAAAGTTTTAGTTTCATAGTTAAAAAATTAAAATTTTAATGTAAAAAAAATATCTAATATTATACCAAAGTTGATAAATTTATATTATTTTTTTTATAAAAAAAGAACCGCAGTATAATTACATATTTTTACGATTTTATATAAATTCATAATTAAACAACCGTTACTTTTCAATTGTATTTGATGATCGTATAAAAATCAAGGTCTTATATGAAGGAAAGATGAGTGAAATTGTATAACTTTGCAAATAATTTTTAATACCATAAATATTAATTTTTTTATTATGAATAATAAGATCATTGCAGTAGATTTCGACGGAACCATAGTAGAAGATAGATATCCTGAAATAGGAAAACCTTTAATTTTTGCGTTTGATACTATGAAAAAACTTCAGGAAAGAGGGTATCGTCTTATACTTTGGACTTATCGGCATGGAAACAGACTTAATGAAGCAGTAGAGTTTTGCAAAAAAAACGGAATTGAGTTTTATGCTGTTAATTCAAGCTTTGAAGGAGAAGTCTTTGATAGTGAAGGACAAAGTAGAAAAATTAATGCAGATTATTTCATAGATGACAGAAACCTAGGAGGTTTTCCGGGTTGGGGAGAAGTTTATGAAATAATTCGGGAAAAAATAGAATTTGGAGTAGAAGGAAGAGAAATTATTCCATATTCAAAAAGAAAAACTAAAAGTAAAAAAGGATTTTTTTCACGAGTATTCGGATCATGATAAAATTAAAAACAAAAGAAGAAATAGAGTTGATGTACGAAAGTGCTCAATTGGTTTCCAAAACATTGGGAATGTTGGCTAAAGAAGTAAAGCCAGGTGTAACCACCTTGCATTTAGATAAACTTGCTGAAGAATATATTAGAGATCACGGTGCAATTCCCGGTTTTTTAGGAATGTATGATTTTCCTAACACACTTTGCATGTCTCCAAATGAGCAGGTTGTGCACGGAATACCTAATAATAAACCTTTAGAGGAAGGAGAGATAATTTCTATAGATTGTGGTGCTTTGATTAATGGATTCTATGGAGATCAGGCCTATACATTTTCAGTAGGTGAAATTTCTGATGAGGTAAAAAAAATGATGGATATTACCAAAAAAAGTCTTTATGCTGGAATAAAAAAATGCAAAGCAGGTAATCGGATAGGAGATATTAGTTTTGCTATTCAGCTTATGTGTGAAAATGCAGGGTACGGAGTGGTAAGAGAATTGGTTGGTCATGGTTTAGGAAAAGACATGCATGAAGATCCGCAGGTTCCAAATTATGGACGAAAGGGAAGCGGTCCGAAAATAGAAGAGGGTTTGGTTATTGCTATTGAGCCTATGATTAATCTGGGTACTTACAAAGTTAAGTTTCATAATGACGGATGGACGGTAACTACACAGGATAATAAGCCTTCTTGTCACTTTGAACATGATGTTGCTGTAGTAGATGGTTTACCCAAGCTATTAAGCACCTATAAATATATTTATGAAGCTCAGGGAATAACCTCAGACGAAGAAGAAGAATTTTTATTTAAACCTACTCTTTCATAAATTTAAATGAAAAGTATATTTAAATTTTTTTTGAATTTAATTCCAAGGCCAATACTTATTAAATTCAGCTACATTCTGGCACCGTTAATATCCGTTTTTTACAGAGGAAATAAATTTACCGACCCTATAGACGGGAAATCGTATAGAAAATTTTTACCTTATGGATATGGTAAGGTCAGGGATAACGTATTGGCTCCCGGAACCTTATCATTAGAACGGCATAGACTCATGTGGCTATATCTGAAAAATGATACAGATTTCTTTACCGCAAATCTTAATGTACTAAGTATAGCACCCGAACAATGCTTTTTAAAGCGGTTTAAAGAATTAAAAAATTTGCAATATACCACAGCTGATTTATATTCCCCTATTGTGGACGTCAAAGCAGACATATTGGATTTACCATTTAAAGATGATGAATTTGATGTAGTATTTTGTAATCATGTATTAGAACATATTGAGGACGATTCCAAAGCAATGTCTGAATTATACAGAGTAATGAAACCGGGAGGATGGGGAATATTTCAGGTTCCCATGAGATATAATGAAGAAAAAACGTATGAAGATTTTTCAATTACTGAAAAAGAGGAGCGAAAAAAACACTTTGGACAGTATGATCATGTTCGCTGGTACGGGTTGGATTATTTTAAACGTTTGGAAAAAGCCGGTTTTGAAGTAGAACAAGTAAAATATTATGAAACCTTGTCTCCTGAAGTATTCAAAAGGTACTCTCTTTCACATAATGAAATTTTACCAGTAGTTAGAAAAAAATAAAAGAGCTCCCTTTCCTATTTATAAAAATCAGCTACTAATTTAAAATTGTTGAGTTAAATAAATACCAATATGAATTTGTTTCAAAAACCAGAAAAGTTAAAACTGGAAGCCCTTAATCGAAAATCCGTAGAAGAATTTAAAGAAAGTGATAAAATTCCCGTAGTAATTTTATTAGATAATGTACGTTCCATGCACAATGTAGGTTCCGTCTTCCGTACCTCAGATGCTTTTTCTATGGAAAAAATTTACTTATGTGGAATCACCCCAACTCCCCCTCACAGAGAAATACAAAAAACTGCTTTGGGAGCAACAGAAAGTGTATATTGGCAGCATGTGGAAAGCATATCGGAATTAATTAAATCGCTAAAAAATGAGGGGTACCTTATCGTTGGAATTGAACAGGTAAAAGGGAGTACCCTACTGCAAGACTATAAGATTGATACTGGTAAAAAATTTGCAATTATAATGGGGAATGAAGTAGAAGGAATTAGTGAAAATATATTGCAAGAGATTGATGTTTTTGTTGAAATTCCTCAATCAGGAACCAAACACTCTCTGAATGTAAGTGTTTGTACAGGAATTATCTTATGGGAGTGGTATAAAGCTTTCTCATAAGCAGCATATTTGCCAAAGCTTAAATTCAAAATAAAAATTTATAAAATCAAAAGCAAACAAATTCTTACAATTCAGGCTCTTATTGAAAAATTATTTTTCTGATAATTTAAATGCTAACATTTTTTTATAACCCCATTCAACAAGAAACTTTATAAAAGGGATTAATTCTTTTCCCTCTTCAGTAAGTGTATATTCTACTTTGGGTGGAACCTGAGGATACATTTCTCTGTGAATTAACATATCCATTTCTAGCTCACGTAAAGTTTGAGTTAACATTTTAGTTGTAATACCAGATATATTACGTCTTAATTCACCATATCTCATCACATTATGTTTATGTAAAGCCCATAGAATTCGTCCTTTATATTTACCACCTATACGTTGAAAGGCAAAATCAAGAACACAAATTTCTTTTTTTGAATTATTTAAGTTATTAATAATCAATATTACATACAATAAAGTATGTAGTATACAAAAATGTATATACTTGACACAAATATATATAAGTTTTACTTTTACCCCATACTAACAATCTAAATAGTTTAAATATGAAAAAGAAAAATATTTTAGTGTGGCTTTTGATTATATTTTTTACTGGGCTAATTCAAATTAATGGACAGCGTAAAAACGCAAAACAAGCGTTACTGATTATAGATATTCAGAATGATTATTTTGAAGGAGGAGCAAATCCATTATCAGGATCACTTGAAGCAAGTTTAAATGCTAAAAAGATTCTAAACAAATTTAGACAGGACTCTTTACCCGTGATACATATAAAACATTTGTCCTTACGAAGTGGTTCAACATTTTTTATTCCCAATACCAAAGGTGCAGAGATTCATGAAAACGTAGCACCACTTGCACAGGAAAAGGTAATTATTAAAAATTACCCTAATAGCTTTATAAATACAGAACTGTTAGAATACCTGAAAGCTCAAAATATCACTGATTTAGTTATCTGTGGAATGATGACACATATGTGTATTGATGCTACAGTAAGAGCTGCAAAAGATTATAATTTTAATTGTACGATCATTAGTGATGCTTGTGCAACCAAAGATCTGTCAGTTGATGGGGCTACTGTAACTTCAAATAATGTACAAACAGCATTTTTGGCAGCTTTAAGCTATTATTATTCATCTATAGAAAATACACAAGAGTTTTTGTCAAAAATCAAAACATACTAAACCAAATATATAAATTGAGCATAAATCATGAAAATTATTTCAGAAAAGCGAAATGTTTCAAACTAATAAATTTTCTCTTAGATAAACCAAATTGTAAATTTTGAATGGCCTCTCATAAAACCTTATATGAACAATGTAAGGTTTTATGGGATAAACTAGCTCATTTTTTATAAAAACACAAAAACTCTTAAATGTAAAAATATATAATTATGTTTTCAGGAATCAAAATAATAAAATCCGTTAATAATTTTTTTTACTAAAAATTGTTTTAATAGTAATAATTTATAAGAAATTTGGTGTCTTTATTTATGCAAACAGCCAGTAAAAAACTAAGGTTTAATTTTTTTATTCAAAAGATTAGCCAGTTTCTTACCAGTCATAGCATAACCTTCCGAAATTATAATATTTCTGTGGATTGCATAACTCTTTCCTGGTGCTTCTTTACTAGAAATAACTAAAAGCTCTTTTGAAGGATTATTAGTTTCTACAAAATGCAGGGTAGTACTTACTAAGGCTTGTAATATTGCTGAGCCAGCTCTTATCCAAATGGTCTTAATAATTAAAGTATACGGACTCTGGCTGTTTTTAGTAAATGTAATCGTATTAGGTTCGATATACTTGTTAGCACTGGCGAAAAACTTATCAGGAAATTTTATTTCTTTGTATTCGTTCCAGGTTTGCTGCCAATTCTCAGTAGTTTCTTTAGCCTCCACCTGATCACTACGTAACTGTATATATTGGCTCTCAGGCATTTTTTTTCTATAAAAAGTAACGTCTGAATAATCAAAGACAACATTAATCTCTTTTACATTTTTTAAGAAATTAAAATCACCGGATAATACTTCCATTTTTTGAGCACTGATCAAGAGTGTTATAAATAGAGAAAATAATGAGTAGATAGTTTTTTTGTACATGATATAAGTTTTTAAATCACTGAATTTCGTTTATCAATTAATAATCTGGTTTTTCTGGAATTTGGTGGATTTTTTAATAATTCAATTTCTTCAGTAGACATGAATTCAATTCTGGGGCTAACCCTTAATTTTGCTCTGAAATGATCTTTAACTTTAGATAATAAATTTTCTGAAGCATTTTTAACGCCAATTTTTATTAAAATTTCATCTTCATTTATATCGTTAGAAGAAATTTCAACCACGTAATTACAAATATCTTCAAAATCGTTAAGCAAATTAAACATCGAAGGGGGATAAAGAGTTGTTCCTTTATATTTAATCATTTGATTTTTTCTGCCAATGACCGGTCCTACCCGCAAAGAAACTCTTCCACATTCACACTTTTCATAAAACGGTTGAATGATGTCGCCGGTTTTAAAACGTACTAAGGGCATACCTTCCGTTTGTAAATGGGTGATGGTCAACTCTCCAGGTTCGCCTTCGGGTACAGGTTGATTGTTTTCATCAAGAAATTCTGTTATAACCAATTCCGGATGATGATGTCCGCCTTTTCCGTATTCACATTCTGTAAAAGCAGTTGCCATTTCTGTAGATGCATAGGTAGAATACAAACGGATATTCCATTGAGAAGTTATTTTTTTTGCTAACACATTCAGGGTTAAATCAGGATTTCGGATAGGCTCGCCGATGCAGATTGCTTTCTTCACACTGGAATTGATAAAATCTATAGAATTTTCCTCTGCAAATTCAATCATTTTTAATAAAAATGAAGGAACACAAACAAGTACGGTAGGTTTAATCTTTTGAATGGTATCCCATTGAAGTTCTGGAACACCTGAACCTACACGAATGACTCCTATTCCAGACTGCTGAGCACCTAAAAAATATGCAATTCCGGCCATAAATCTACGATCAAGAGTGGTGGTAAGCTGAATAATATCCTGATTGGATAATCCGGCTTCTTCATACGATAATGACTCGTTTAAAGCAATCCGATGTAAATCTTTTTCTGTAGAAATACATAAAACCGGATCTCCGGAAGTGCCGGAAGTAGTAACATAGTCTATAATTTTATCAGGGGGAACACAAAAAAAATCATGGTTATTTGCCTGTAATTCTTTTTTTGTTGTAACCGGAATATATACTAAATCTTCAATCCTTTTAATTTCAGAAATGTCAATCGAATGGTTTTTAAAGAGTTTAGAATAATAGGGTGAAAACTTGTTAACATACTCCAGTTGTTCTTTCAACCTTTTTTCCTGAAATTCTTTAATTTCTTCTAAACTGGTTCGATCTATGGGTGTTGATTTCATTAGTGCAATTTCTTTTCACATTTTAGGATACGATCCTTAATTTTTGTTTGAGCAGGTATCGTCGAAATTTCTTTTGTTAAAGCTAAATTATAATAAAATAATGCCTTAGAAAAATTTTTATGTCTGAAATAATATTCAGCCACATTAAAATAACTTTCCCAATACTCAGGGTTTAAACTAAGATAGGAGTTTAAATATTCGTTGCTGACTGTACGGTTTTCTTTAAATTTTGTGATTAAATGGCGGCTCTGTTTCCTGTATTCTTCATATTGAGAATAGGGTAAAGAATACAGAAAAGGATCCTCAGGTATATTTAAATCTGTTTCAGAAAAATTAGATATTTCTTTTTGTAAAGTAAAAGTATTAAAAACCTTATTTAAATCATACGCTACAAATTCTCCTAATTGATAAGGATTTGCAGACACCCATAAAATCTTTTTATCTGGCTGAAATAATATTCCATGATGAGACAATAGCTGATTAATAGCCTTTTCATTACCCATTCCTAAAGGCAATTCGTTTAAACCTTGTTTATTCCTTAGAATCTCTGCTCCTGCAGAAGGAGTCAATAAAGGTGCAGAAGTTAGCAACTCTTTCATTTTATTAAACCGATACATAGAGTGACTTTCAGCAATTTGTTTACGATTGCGTTTATCTTCTTTGTATTCATTGCTTTGAAAATGGTTGGCACAGATTAAAAAATTAGTATTGTCTGTTTCGTAAACTCCAAATTTATTAGGAGAAACTTCAATAGTCACCGCTCTATTATCCTCACTACTTCCAACCAGAATTGATTCGGCAACAAAAACCTCTCTGTTTTTAGCAATTTGAATAGCTTCCTCAATATTTTTAGCGTATTGTAATATTTCTTTAGTTACAAAAGAAATAGGAGTTTTTGCTTTAAAAGGAATTCCGGATTTTCCAGCATTAATAGTAACCGTTAGTCCTTTCATGTTCATGCCGGATACTGCCCCTATCATACCCGGCCAGGTCACCAAAGCGTATTTATACCCCCGATCAGGACTCACAAAAGCAATAACTTTGTTTTTATTAAAGCTATCATTAACATAAAAATCAAAATTACGTCCGATAAGTAATTTACCATCAGCAGTTTTATCACCCCATGCAGCGAATGAGGTACAACCCACTAAAGCCAAATCCTGTAAAGAATGTCCAATATCATGAGCTGCATGAAAATATAACATTCTCCAATAAGGTTTAGCAATAAAATTAAAATCTTCAGAAGCATATTTAGACATCCCATAAAGTTCAATTAAATACTCTTCGGGTACATTTTTATACAGTTCCCTGTTGAAAAAAAGGACAAATTTTTTAAGTATTTTTTGATAAAAGGGAGAAGGAATAAATTCTTTGATTTTATCTGTAAAGATTTTTTCCTGATTATATGTTAGCTCTTGAGTCAGTATCCCATTTGCCAGCCCTCTTTCTAAAGGATTTCCTTCCGTGTATAATTCCCAGATTCCCTGAGTATTCTTTTTAAGAATATTGTTTCCGGATTTGTAAAAGTCATCCGTAATTTTTATTCTTTCATTTACTATTGAAGGATACTTTTCATAATCGGGTAATTTTTGTACAGAACAAGAAAAAAAGAGAGTGGCTAAACTTCCGGTGATTAGCCACTGAAATATTTTATATGTTTTTATATATTTAATAGTCTGAAATTTAGTATTAACTGTTTTTACCTTCCCGTATCATATTGGCAATAGCCTTTACAGCACGATTATGTTTGGAAACGAACGGATTATTTTTGTCCCATACATATCCGGCTAAAACGGAACAAACTTTTCTTCTGACTTCAGGGTTTTCTTCTTTATGAAAGAAAAATTCCTGCAAGTCTCCGGAATACCAGTCCTGAATGTAAGAACGAAAAACATCGACACCCCAGGCAATATATTCAGAATATTCTTTTTCCCAGTCAACAACATCACCTTTTAACTGCTTGGATATAAGTTTTGCGGCAAGGCTTCCGGATTCTGTCGCAAAGCATACACCTGAAGAAAAAACCGGATCAAGAAATTCCGAACTGTTACCAGTAAGAACATAGCCATTGCCATAAAGTTTTTTTACAGATTTTGAATAGCCGATGATTTGTTTTGGTTCGAAGACAAATTCAACATCTTCAAATCTGTCTTTATAATATGAACTTCTTCTGATTATATCTCTGAAAAACGACTCTTTATCATAGCTATCATTCTTTGGGAAATAATCCGACGGAGCAACTAGTCCTAAAGAAGTTATTCCATTTGAAAAAGGAATCATCCAAAACCAGTGCTCAAGTTCCAACACATCAAAAGTAATGGTGGGGCCTTCTATACCCTCGGGTTTGTTACTGTCTTTAACATGAACAAACATAGAAGTTTTAGGAGCGAGAACAGAAGGGGCTTCCAGATTTTCAATTTCAGGTAAAACTCTGCCATATCCACTGGCATCAATTATGAATTTTGCATGAACTTCTGTTTTATTTCCCTGAGCATCGCTAATAACAGATAGAGATTCAGAACCATTAAACGTAATACTTTCTACTTTGGTTTCAAAGTCTATTTTGATCCCCTTAGATTCCAAAGAATCAGTAATAGCTTTATCAAATTCGGCCCTAGGTATTTGCCATGTCCAATCCCAGCCATCTGTAAATTTATCATTGAATTTAAACCAGCATACATCTTCCCCACGAAGGAAGCGAGCACCGATTTTCTTTTCAAATCCATATTTCATAAGGTCATCCAACAAACCAGCTTCCTCAAAGTGTTCCATACTCCGCGGAAGTAAACTTTCACCTATAACAAATCTCGGAAATCTTTCTTTATCAACAATTTTGAAGTTGATTCCGTTCTTAGCCAGAATTCCGGCAGAAACAGCACCGGAAGGACCGGCACCGATAATAAGAACATCTACAGTTTCTTTTTTCATGATTAGTTTTGCTAATTCAATGACAAATTTATAAAAATAACTAACTTTGCGAACTTATATTTTAATGATAAATTACTATGGTAAAAATTTCTGACCTGATTTCTTTTGATAGTTTTGAATCGGTTGTTCTTTATAATGAAGGAATTGAATTGGAAAACAGTACATTGGAGAGAATAGAGAATAGTTTTTCTTTTTTAAAAGAGTTTGCGAAAAATAAAATCATCTACGGAGTAAATACAGGTTTTGGTCCTATGGCCCAATATCGTATCAGTGAAAAGGATCAATTGCAATTGCAGTATAATCTGATCAGAAGCCACTCTGCGGGAATGGGTGAAATTTTATCCCCTGTTTATGCCCGCGCTGTGTTACTGGCACGTTTACAAACTTTATCATTAGGAAATTCAGGAGTCCATATTTCAGTAATAAATCTGATGAAAGAATTTATTAATAAGGAAATATATCCTGTCATACATAAGCATGGAGGTGTAGGAGCTAGCGGAGATTTAGTCCAGCTGGCACATTTGGCTTTAGGGCTGATAGGAGAGGGTAAACTTTGGTATAAAGGAGAAATTACTGATGCACAAGTTGTTTTCAAAAAAGAAAATATTCAGCCCATAGAAATTCATTTACGAGAAGGATTGGCATTGATTAACGGAACCTCTGTAATGACCGGTATAGGATTGGTAAATATCTGGTATGCTAAAAAATTGTTGAATTGGAGTATTCTTACCTCAGCTTTAATTAATGAAATAGTGCAAGCATTTGATGACCATTTCTCAGAAGAATTGAATGGAGTAAAAAAACATCAGGGGCAACAAAATATAGCTAAAGAAATCAGAGAAATTGTTTCAGATAGTAAATTAATAAGAAAAAGAGAAGACCACTTATATACAGGAAATAGAAATGAATCTGTTTTTAAAGAAAAAGTTCAGGAATACTATTCTTTACGTTGTGTGCCCCAAATATTAGGGCCTATACAAGACACAATTAATCAGGTAGAGACTATTTTGATTAATGAAGTAAATTCAGCAAATGATAATCCCATTGTAGACATAAATACACGAAATGTTTATCATGGTGGAAATTTTCATGGAGATTATGTTTCTTTAGAAATGGACAAATTAAGAATTTGTATAACTAAATTAAGTATGTTGCTGGAAAGACAATTGAATTACTTATTAAACCCATCGCTTAATGAGATATTACCAGCATTTGTTAATTTAGGTACTTTAGGTCTTAATTTTGGAATGCAGGCCGCCCAATTTACAGCAACATCTACTACTGCTGAAAACCAAACGCTCGCTACGCCTATATACACACACAGTATTCCTAACAATAAAGATAATCAGGATATAGTAAGCATGGGAACAAATGCAGCCCTGTTAACTGAAAAAGTAATAGATAATACTTACGAAGTGCTTTCAATTTATGTTTTGACACTTATTCAGGCAGTAGATTATCTAAAATATGAAGATGAAATTTCGGAGAAAGGAAAAAAATTATACACTGAAATTAGAAAAATAGTACCAAAATTTGATCAGGATGATATTTTGAGTGAACCGCTGATGAAAATTAAAGAATATCTAAAGAAATAATAAAACAGTTCTATGAAAACGAAGTATGCCTTAGTTACAGGAGGTTCCCGTGGGATAGGAAAAGAAATATGCTTGAAATTAGCAAAAGAATTAAAATATTCTGTGCTGATCAATTATCGTTCTAACCAGTCCGAGGCGGAAGATACCAAACGTAGAATTGAAGAATTCGGTGGTTTTGCAGAATTAATACCTTTTGACGTTTCTAACAGGGAACAAACATTATCGGTTTTGGAAAGCTGGCAAAAGGAAAATCCGGAAGCTGTGGTTGAAACCATAATTAACAATGCGGGAATTACAGCAGATGGTTTATTTGTGTGGATGGAAAATGAAGCTTGGGACCAAGTCATTAATACAAGCTTAAACGGCTTTTATAATGTTACCAGAACATTGATAGAAAGATTGGTTAGAAACCGGTACGGTCGTATTATCAACATAGTATCTGTTTCAGGAGTTAAAGGAACTGCCGGACAAGTAAATTATTCAGCAGCTAAAGGAGCCTTGGTAGCAGCAACAAAAGCATTGGCACAAGAAGTTGCTAAACGAAAAATTACCGTTAATGCTGTGGCTCCAGGATTCATTGAAACAGATATGACCAGCGAACTTGATGAAAATGAGCTTAAAAAAATGATTCCCATGAATCGTTTTGGCAAAGCTGAAGAAGTAGCCGACTTAGTTTGTTTTTTAGCTTCTGAAAAAGCAGCGTATATAACTGGGGAAGTTATTAACATTAACGGAGGAATCTATTCATGAGAAGGGTAGTGGTTACCGGAATGGGAATTTATTCCTGTTTAGGGAAAAATTTGCATGAAGTAAAAGAATCTTTATATAAGGGAATCTCTGGAATAAGATTTTCTCAGGAAAGGAAAGAATTTGGTTATCGATCCGGTTTAACCGGAATAGTTGAAAAACCGGATTTAAAGAGTGTATTAAATAGAAGGCAGAGAATAAGTTTAGGACAGGAAGGTGAATATGCTTATCAGGCAACCATAGAAGCGTTGCAATATGCCGGGATAGATTTAGAGTTTTTTGAAAAAAATGAAGTGGGTATTTTATATGGTAACGATAGCGTTGCCCAGGCAGTGATTGAATCAATTGATTTAATAAGAGAAGCAAAAGATACGACTATGGTTGGTTCCGGAGCTATATTTAAGTCAATGAATTCAACCATAACCATGAATTTATCTACTTTGTTTAAAATCAAAGGAATTAACATGACTATAAGTGCGGCCTGTGCAAGTGGTTCACATTCTGTTGGATTGGGCTATATGTTTATAAAGCAAGGATTGCAGGATGTTATAATTTGTGGAGGAGCTCAGGAGGTTAATCCCTATGCTATGTGTAGTTTTGACGGTTTAGGCGTGTTCTCCACACAGGAACAGGAACCAGAAAAAGCATCCAGACCCTTTGACCGTTTAAGAGATGGATTGGTTCCCAGTGGTGGGGGAGCTACACTGATTTTAGAAAGCTATGATTCTGCAATAAAGCGTGGAGCCCCTATTTTAGGAGAAATTACAGGCTATGGATTTTCATCCAATGGAGATCATATTTCATCACCTAACGTTGACGGGCCCAGAAGAGCAATGCAAATGGCTGTAAAAGATTCCGGCAAAAAGATTGAAGATATTATGTATATAAACGCTCATGCAACTTCTACAATTGTTGGTGATGCTAATGAAGCTCGGGCAATTGATTCTCTTTTTGGAAACAGCCCGTGGGTAAGTTCAACAAAATCTATGACTGGTCACGAATGCTGGATGGCAGGAACCAGTGAGCTGGTTTACTCACTTATAATGATGCACAATAATTTTATTGCTCCCAATATAAACCTGCAAGAGGTAGATGAAACGGCCAAGAACTTAAATTTAGTGAAAAAAACTATTGATGCTGAATTTGACACCTTTTTATCAAATTCCTTCGGATTTGGTGGAACCAATTCAGCAATTATTATGAATAAAATTAATTAAATATATATATGAAAAAAAAAATTATTTATTGCCTTAGTGCTAACAGCAATTACGAGTGTTTCTTTCATTGCTCAGACCAAAGAGGAAAAAGAGGCTAAGAAAAAAGCAGATAGAGAATTAAAATTAGAGATGGGAAAAGATCTCTTCGAATCAGTTTATACTGCTTTTTCTTCAAAAAAAATATCTACGGTTACTTTAAAAGACGGAAGAATTATACAAGGGTATAAAACAGGAATTAAACAAAAAAGTGGTTTGATTTTATCAATTGAAATAGAAGATAGTATTTCCAAAAAAAGGAAAAGTTTACAGCAGAACAAATTTCTGAAATGTATCTATATCCTTCTGGATTTCAAAAATCGTTAAAAATGCAGTCTTTTTTTGGAAATGTGAATAATTATGGAAGAAAAAGTTTGAATAAAATAGTATCTCAGGGATATATCTATATAAAAAATCAGGAAGTCTCTATAAAAAATAAAAAAGAGAAAAAAGAATATCTTATGCAGTTGATTAATCCAGAATTCAGCAGCATAATAGAAGTATATGGAGATCCAATGGCAAAAGAAACAGGTGGTGTTTCTTTCGGAGGTGGTCCCACTATAGGAGGAGGAGTTACTAAATCTTATTATGTGAAAAAAGGGGACAAGGTATATTGGTTAGAGAAAAAAGATTTTAATGATTACTATAATGAGTTATTTGGTGATTGCAAAGAATTTATGAATAAATATCCTTTAGAATCAGCGGATTGGAGAAATCTGGGATATTTAATTTTAGAATATACCAAACTAGCTTCTGAAGAGAAATAAATAGTAAAATAAAAGCATAAAAAAAGAGAGTCTTAGACTCTCTTTTTTTATGCTTTTATTAACCAAAATGAATAAGTTAATCCTGTCAGGATCATAATTTTTGCTCATTATTAGTACATGTTTAGTTAAGATTTATCAGTCCGTTTTATTAGCTTATATTTGAGATAATAATTTGATTATTAATTGTTTAAAATAAGTTGGTTTCGGTAATTATACACAAGAGTTTATATAAAATGAGTTTTTATTTGTATTTATTCTAAATAAAAATTATTTTTGAAAAAAATTAACAAATGTTTAAGAAACTAGCTCAATGGTCTTTTTTTCTTTTTTCTGTTGTTCTATATGCTCAGTACTCTATTTCCGGATATGTATATGATGAGAATTTTAAACCTGTCAGCAATACAGAAATAAATCTCAAACACTCAAACAAAATAATAAATTCTCAAACAAATGAGGAGGGGAAATATCAGTTTTTTAATTTAGAATCGGGTAACTATGTTCTAATCGTTAAAGAAAAAAATAAAACACAGGAGTTTCATGTTAAAATAAATAATCAAAATATAGAATTTGATCCTACTATTACTTTAAATAAAGAAGTTACCCTAGAAACTATAAATGTATCAAAAATCAGATCGGTTAAATCTGAATTGGAAAAAAAAGGCTTTGCTGTCAATGTGATTGAAACAAAAGAAGCATCTGAAAGAAATACACAAACATTGGAACTTTTAGATCAATCAGTGGGTGTAAGAATACGTCAGGATGGAGGGCTGGGATCAAACTATCAGTTTAATATTAATGGAATGACCGGCAACTCAATAAAAGTATTTATAGACGGATTACCGATGGAAACATATGGGGGGGCGTTCAGTCTTAACAGTATTCCTCCAGCAATGATAGAACGTGTAGAAGTGTTTAAAGGAGTAGTGCCTGGTTATTTGGCAAACGATGCCTTGGGGGGAGCTATTAACATTGTCTTAAAAAATTATTACCGAAACAATTTAAGTGCATCGTTGTCGTATGGTTCTTTTAATACCACACAGGCAAATTTTTCAGCCAACTACAGAGCTAAATCCGGTTTTACTTTCAAAACTTCCATGTTTTATAATTATTCAGACAATAATTATAAAGTATGGGGAAGAAGTATATTTAATACAAATCCCAACGGTACTATAGAATATATTAAGGCTAGAAGATTCAATGACGCATACTATTCCTACGGAAGTATTACGGAAATAGGAGTAACAAAAACGAAGTGGGCAGATAAATTTTTAATCGGATACAGTAATAGTTTTGATTATAATGAAATTCAGCATGGTCAGTTTATGAACCGCGCTTATATGGGAAGATATGCAAAAAGAAATGCACACATAGCCAGTATCACATATAATAAAAAAGATTTCTTAACTTCAGGCTTAGATATAAATTTCAGAGCTATTTATACGGAAAGAAAACAATTATTAAGTGATACCAATAGACTGGCATATAATTGGAATGGAAAACCCATTATAGATTTAAATGGCAGGCCGGTCCGCTCCTCTTACGGAGCCCAGCAGGGAACCGCCACCATCAATCATATTGATAGAAAATCAGCCAGTGCAAATGCAGGAGTTTCATATAAAATAAACAATCATCACAGTTTTTCATTTAATTATTTATTTTTTCATCAGAATAGAAAAGATAATGATGAGTTACGAGCTGTAGTAGAAAATTTATACAATGAGAGTAATAAAATCACCAAAAATAATTTTGCACTATCTTATGAGTTAACCGCTTTTGAAGAAAAGCTTAAAACCTCGCTATTTGGTAAGTATTACATGCAATCAATTGAAAGGACTAAGCCAATAGCTGTCAAAAATGAATTGAATCAGGATGTAAGAGTTTTGAAAAAAGATCAGTCAGACGTCAATGAAAATGGCTATGGATTTGCGGCATCTTATTTAATTTCAAATTCAATAATGATTATGGCTTCAGCTGAAAAAGCTATCAGAATGCCTAGCGAAGGAGAGGTTTTTGGAAACGTTGCAGACAATAAACAGGAAAACTTTTACTTAAAACCGGAAAAAAGTAATAATTACAATCTGGGCTTTAAAGCCGGACCGTATGAAATTGGAAAATTTCATAAAGCGGGAATTTCAGTAAACGGATTTATCAGAGACACCAGAGACCGGATTTACGAGTTTGATATTACAAAAAATATATCGGTTCAGGAAACATATCAAAGTAAAAATCAATTAAAAACAATGTCCAGAGGAATTGATTTAGAAATTAATTATTCATATAAAGACAATTTAAGATTATTTTTTAATCTATCTAGATTCAAATCTTTTATGAATAATAAAAAAGATACTTATACCTATAAAGAACAATTACCCAACGAACCCTATTTTACTATGAATACAAATGCTCAGTATAGTTTTAAAAATATACTAAGTAAAGGTTCAAGACTTATTCTTTATTATAACTTTCGATTCGTTGGAGAATTTAATAGCCTCTTGATAGAAAAATTGCAAGGAGCCGATCATTTTAAAGTTCCTAGTCAAAATATACACGATGTGGGTATTACATACAAATTTCCAAACCAGCATTTTATGATTAGTCTGGATGCTAAAAATATTTTTGATAAGCAGGCCTTTGACAATTTTGCCGTACAGAAACCCGGAAGAGCTTTTTATGTTAAATTAAACTATTCATTATAAATAAAAATCAAAAAAAATATGAAAAAAGGAATTATTAAAAGCCTGAGACTAGCGTTATCAGCGGGCATTATATCTGGTACAATGATTAATTGTAGCAGTGACGACATCTCCGAAAATAATGGAGGAACTCCCGGCAGTGATAATAATCGTTGGATTACCATTGCTGGTTCATTACAAGGTACTGTTCCCGGAGATGGAAACGGAGGAATGATTATATATTCGTTAAGTGAAGAAGATGCTAAAAATCCTGAAAAAGAAATCAGTATCTTTGATAACGGATTTATAGTACCCTCGCAAAGAACTTCAAGATTATATACATCTACCGATGGAAATACATTATATGCTTTGCCTTATACCGGAGATAACGGAGGTTTATTCAGCAGATATAAAATCGGAGGGGGAGCCAATTTTGTTCAGGAAGGAACATCAGTAAATATAGCACCTTATGTAACAAATGCACCTCGTTGGGGAAAACTATATGATAACGATAGAACGGGAATCGCTAATAATATTTCAGGAGTTACTAATAAATATGATAATAACGTTTATCAATATACAAGAGGTACAGCTACAACAGTTGCTATTGACTTACAAAATCCTCAAATCAAGACAAATGTTTCCTTTGAAGTACCATTAACTTCTGCAGAAGAAGTTCTGGGACACTATATTTTCAGAATGGACTCACCGGCGTTAAACAGAGCAGGTAATAAATTGTACATAGGAACCTGGATGAGAAAAATAAATCCGGCAACCGGACAAGTTGATAACACTACTTATGCAAAATTAGGTTCAAAAACCATAATTCTTGATTACCCTTCGTTAACAAATCCTAAAGTTATTACTTCAACCATCAGTCATGGAGATACTTCAGGATACAGAAGTTTAAACAGTTTCTTATCTGATGATGGTAATGTATACCAGGCTACATCAAGAGATCAGGATGGAGGACACATCTTGAAAATAAATCAAAGCAATGAATACGATGATTCCTATGTGTTTAATTTAGATACAGCCTTAGGCGTTCAGGGAGTAACTGTAGAAACATGGAAATACGCAGGGAACGGAATTGCCTATTTAATGTACTCTCATAATGGGGCAGCTGTTTCAACATTGACTAATAATCCTCAGAGCTATTTAGCACGTATAGATTTAAATGCAAAAACTGCAGTTCAGGTTGATTTACCTTATGATGTTGATATGTATTTCTTTCAACACCAAGGAATTTTAGCACACGGAGGTAAAGTCTATGTAGCTATATCTCCCGTTGGAAAAGACGGAAATATTTATGTGATAGACAGAAACACAGGAACTGTAACTAAAGGAGCAAAACTGAAAAATAGAGCCGGAGCTCAATTTATCGGAGCTTTTTAATAATACATTATGTTATAAAAATCCCTCAAAGATTTAATCTTTGAGGGATTTTTTTATGTTTTAATAATCAGCGATACTGAAATATGTGTTATAAAATTATCTATTTCTCAAACTTTAGTATAATATAAAATATTTTTGATTGGTTAAAAGAGACAAATTATGTACTTTTGCAGATAAATCAGTTGTTAATATAATAAAATGAATACCATTACAAAAGAGGATATCATAAAAGTTACCAATGAGCTTTTAGTCCAAGAATTCGAAGTTGATTCGGATTTGATAAAACCTGAAGCAGAACTTAAAACAACGTTGGAGCTTGATAGTTTAGACTTTGTGGATTTAGTAGTTGCAATAAAGAATAAATTCGGAGTGAAATTAGAAAAAAAGGATTTTGAAGGTGTAAATACTTTTGAAGATTTTTATTCATTGATTGAGAACCGATTATAAAGCCCCCTACCATGGCAGAATGGGAAGGAAAATCAAAAGGTACCGTAACAGGATATAAGATTTTTACATTTATAATAAAAAAAATAGGATTAAATTCCGCATATTTCTTATTATTTTTTGTATCATTATACTATTGCCTGTTCAATTACAGGCAAACCAGAGAAATATACAAATATTTTCGCTTCCGTAGAAAAAACACCTTCCTAAATAGTATAGTAAATACTTACCGTAACAACTATGTTTTTGGACAAACCCTTATAGATAAAGTTGCTATTACTTCAGGCCTTGAAAATAAATTTACGTATGAGTTTGATGGAATTGAATTAATACATCAACTAGCACAGGAACAAAAAGGAGGGGTGATGATCAGTGCTCATATAGGTAACTTTGAAGTTTCTCAGCATTTTATGGATGAATTTGAAAAGAAAATTCATTTGGTCACTACAGACGAAGAAAGAAAAGCTATAAAAAAATATTTGGAAAGTGTCACCGCTAAACCTAAAATTGATTTTATTGTCGTACAAAATGATATGTCTCATATATTCAGAATTAACGAAGTTTTAAGTAATGAAGAAATCATATGTTTTACAGGAGATCGTTACTTTCCAGGAAACAAGACATTAGAAGCTGATTTTTTAGAACAAACTGCAAAATTCCCTGCAGGTCCGTTTCTTATCAGTTCCAGATTGCAATGTCCGGTTTTATTTGTTTATGTAATGAGAGAAAAAAATAAACATTATCATTTCTATGCAAGAAAAGCTGAATTTAAAAACAGAGATGCGCAGGGACTTTTAGAATCATATATTCATAATATTGAAGGAATGCTGGAAAAATATCCGTTACAATGGTTTAATTATTATAATTTTTGGAAATAACAAAAAATGAAAAACGTTTTAATAGTATATTATTCGCAAACAGGTCAGCAAAAAGATATAGTTGATAATATTGTCAAGCCTTTAGCCAAAGATGCTGAAGTAAAATTAACCTATTACCAGATTAAGCCCGTACATAAATTTCCTTTTCCTTGGACAAAAAATGAGTTTTTTGATGTATTTCCAGAGACTTTTTTACAAATCCCTATGGAGTTGGATACTCATGAAAATGATATTTTATCTGACCGTTACGATCTAATCATACTCAGCTATCAAATATGGTTTTTATCTGTTTCACTTCCGGTTATTTCTTTTTTAAAAAGCCATCAGGCTAAAAAGTTATTTGAAAATACCAATGTCATCACCATTATTGGCTGTAGGAATATGTGGGTAATGGCACAAGAAAAAATGAAACTGCAACTGGTAAATCTGAAAGCAAAACTTGTAGGGAATATAGTGTTTACTGACAAGCAAAACAATCATGTAAGTCTCATTACGCTTTTACATTGGTTATTCAAAGGAGAGAAAACTTCTTATCTGGGTATTTTTCCTAAGCCGGGTGTACCTGATAAAGATATAAATGAGTCTGATAAATTTGGAGAATCAATACTTGATTCTCTAAAAAAAGGAAAATGGAATCATCTTCAGGAACAACTTTTATCGAAAGGAGCAGTTCATGTAAAACCTCTTCTCGTTTTTATTGAGAAAAGAGGAACATTTCTATTTTCAAAATGGGCACGTTTTATTATAAAAAAAGGAGGGCCAGGACAAAAATCCAGAGAACCCTGGTTAAAAGTATTTTATTATTATCTTTTAATAGCCCTGTGGGGAATAGCTCCTGTAGTTACATTACTATTTAATTTAATATATTTGCCTACATATTTTCTATTTAAGAAAAGCGTTAACTATTATAAATCTGTAATTTTGAAATAATGAATGAAGTATACATAACTGCAGTTAGTAAGTTCTTACCTAATGAACCGATTACTAACGACAGGATGGAAGAAAAACTTGGATATATTAACGGAAAACCTTCTAAAGCTAAATCAATAGTTTTAAGAAATAATAAAATTACAACCAGATATTATGCAATTGCAGAAGATGGGACTCCTTCCCATAGTAATGCAGAGTTGGCGTTTGAAGCAATTAAAAACTTAATAAATTCAGGTGCTGTTAAAGAGGAAGATATAGAACTATTATCTTGCGGAAGTTCTACTCCGGATCAATTATTACCCTCACATGCCAGTATGATACATGGGATGTTTAAACATAATGTTGAAATAAACTCTGCAGCAGGAATTTGTACTTCAGGAATGAATGCATTAAAATTTGGTTACCTTTCCGTTTTATCCGGGAATACCGAAAATGCAGTTTGTGTCGGCTCTGAAAAACTTTCCTCCTGGATGAAAGCCGAAAAATTTAATCCTGAAATCGAAAATTTAACTCCATTAGAAGAAAATCCTATTATTGCTTTTGAAAAAGATTTTTTACGATGGATGCTTTCTGATGGTGCCGGCGCAGTTCTTCTGGAAAACAAGCCTAACGGAAAAACTCCATTAAAAATAAAATGGATTCATGCCATTTCCTATGCAAATGAATTGGAAACATGTATGTATGCCGGAGCATTAAAAAATGAGGACGGAACTCTTAAGCCATGGAGCGATATAAATCCTAAAATATGGTTGGACAAATCTGTTTTTTCTTTAAAACAAGATATCAAAATATTAAATAGTAACGTTATTCAAAAAGGAGCGTTGAGTGTAAAAAAAGCTTTTGAAAAACACTCATTTAACAAAGAAGAAATCACATATTTTTTACCACATATTTCTTCGTTTTACTTTAAAGATAAATTATATGAAGAGCTTGCGAATCTGGGACTTGAAATTCCAGAAGATAAATGGTTTATTAATCTAAATAAAGTAGGTAATGTTGGAGCAGCATCCAGTTATCTGCAATTGGAAGAGCTGGTTAATTCCGGTACTTTAAAGAAAGGAGATAAAATTATATTAGCGGTTCCGGAAAGTGGACGTTTTTCATATGTAAATGCTTTACTAGAAGTTTGCTAAAAGTATGGAAGCATTAGTTACTAAAGATAATATAAAAAAATTAATACCTCAGCGTGAGCCAGTATTGTTAGTTGATGAGCTGCTGAATTATTCAGAAGAAGATGCGACCTCTGTCTTTTTCATTCCTCAGGATCATATATTTGTTAATCAGGCGGGCTACTTAGAGGAAAGTGGTTTGATTGAAAATATGGCTCAGACAACTGCGATGCATATGGGATATGAATTTTACAAAAATGGAGTTCCGGCCCCGGAGGGTTATATTGGCTCAATTAGGAAATTACATGTATATGCACTTCCATTATCCGGCACATCTATTAAGACTCATATTACCAAGCTCAATGAAATCTTAGGAGTTGTCATTGTCAGTGCAGAAGTAATTTATAATGATAAAATAATAGCACAAGGAGAAATGAGACTCGTACAGTCTAACTGATTTATGAACGATTTTGATAAAATAGAAGAATATATCCCGCATAGGGCTCCCATTATAATGCTTGATAAAATTTTAAGTATTAAAGGGTTTGAGATAAAAACTTCTTATCAAATAAAAAAAGATTGTATTTTCGTAACAGAAGGTAAGCTTCAGGAAACAGGACTTATTGAAAATATGGCACAGACCAGTTTTGTCTTTTTGAAAGCACTTTTTGCTGATATAAATAATACTGATTTTCAGGATGAAGAAAAAACTTTAGGTTTCATCAGTTCAATAAAAAAATTGTCAATTATGGACTTGCCGGAAATAGGTGAAAAACTCATTACAACAACTGTAGTGGATTTGGTGTTTAAATCTCCGGAACTGAAAATCATAGATGTTAAAGGTTTTAGTTACAAAGGAAAACAAAAAGTTTTTGAATCTGAAATGAAAATGTTAGTACAAACTCAATCCTAATGAAAAAAGAACAAGTACCCCAAGATGAAGGAAATTTAGTCAAAAGCAATATAAAAGATTTATATTATGCTGTAGATGAGGAGGGAAAATATACTACGGTTTTAAGTACTGGCTGGGAAGCAAAAACCTTGGCTCAGGATGAGTCCATGGATTTAATAAAAGAAAGAGTAGAGGATGCCAGGTCTAAAGTTTTAGCAGGAGAATTAAGTCCTATTGCCTACTATATGGAAGTTAATAAAATGGATGTATCTATTTTGTCCAGCTATACACATATATGGAGTTGGTTTGTCAAAAGACATATGAAGCCCGCGAATTTTCATAAATTAAAGACTAAAACACTTCAAAAGTATGCCGAAGCTTTTGGTATAAACATAGAACAACTAAAAGACATTTCAAAATATCCGGGATTACAACAATGAAACTAGAGTTTGAACATCATCAATCGGCCCATTGCGAAAATGGAGTAGCGTCCAATCTATTAAAAAATAAAGGAGTTAATATATCAGAACCTATGGCTTTTGGAATAGGATCCGGTTTATTTTTTGTTTATTTACCTTTTTTAAGAGTAAATCATGCCCCTGGATTCAGTTACAGGCCTATGCCCGGATTTATTTTTAAAAGACTTTCAAAAAGGTTAGGATTTAAAATAGAAAGGAAAAAATTTTCCTCGCCACAAAAAGCTCAGTCAACATTGGATACTATGCTTGAAAATAAAATTCCTGTTGGCCTGCAGGTAGGAGTTTTCAACCTGGTATATTTTCCGGATGAATATAGATTTCACTTTAATGCTCATAATCTTGTAGTTTACGGAAAAGAAAAAGATAAATATTTAATCAGCGATCCTGTAATTGAATATCCGGTAGAGCTAACAGAAAAAGAACTGGAAAAAGTGAGATTTGCAAAAGGAGCGCTTCCACCTAAAGGACATATGTACTACCTGACTTACATTCCTGAAAAAATAAATTTAGAACAGGCTATCATTAAAGGAATTAAACAAACCTGCAATGATATGTTGGCTCCAGTACCCATAGTAGGGGTTAGAGCTATGAGGTGGGTAGCAAAAAATATAAAAAAATGGCCTAATAGTATTGGTATTAAAAAAACCAATCATTATTTAGGGCAGTTAATCAGAATGCAGGAGGAAATAGGCACCGGAGGAGGTGGTTTTCGGTATATCTATGCAGCCTTTTTACAAGAAGCATCTTCAGTATTAAAGAAACCGGAACTAAAAGAAATGTCTAAAGAAATGACGGAAATTGGAGATGAATGGAGAGATTTTGCTTTAAATATTTCACGTGTATATAAAAACCGAACTACCGGAAGTTCCATGTATGAAGAATTATCTAAGCAATTAATGAATTTATCCTACAGAGAAGAAGCTTTTTTTAAAAAATTAAAGACCATAATACGTCTTTAAATTGTACTCAATTAACTTCTCTGAATTCTACCTTAAATTTTATAGCTTTCGTTTGAAGCTTGGTTTTACATAAATTTGTATCTTTCTTCATTTATTAAGAAAAATGCAGATACTTACTTAATCCAAATTCAATATGCAAAATACGGCACAGGATCTGAAAAGATTTCAATTTAAAGATATCTCTTTTGCCAGTTTAATGACCAAAAGAATCTTCAATATACTTTTGATTGCTATAAAGTATGATCTGTTTATTCTCGAAGAAGATGGTAGAATAGACGAGCAGATATTTGATGAGTACACATCTCTTAATTTAAGATATCCACCAAGGTTTACTCAAGTGTCTACAGAAGAAGAAGCATTTGAGAATCTCAAAGATAATAGGTACGAACTGGTTATTTTTATGCCTAATATGGATGATATTGATATGTTTGGAACCGCCCGTCATATCAAAGAAAATTACCCTGAAATACCTATGGTAGTTTTAACTGCTTTTTCTAAAGAAGTATCTAAGCGTTTATCAGTAGCAGATTTAAGTTTTGTTGATTATGTTTTTAGCTGGTTGGGGAATTCCAACTTACTTTTAGCTATAATCAAGCTTATAGAAGACTCTATGAACGTGGAACATGACGTACAGACAGTAGGAGTGCAGGTTATATTGCTGGTGGAAGACTCTGTTAGATTTTATTCCTCAGCGTTAGCCTCTTTATTTCAAATAGTTTTAGAAGAATCTAAGGAGTTTTCAAAAGAAGCATTGAATGAGCACCAGAAAATGCTTAGGATGAGAGGAAGACCTAAAATTTTGTTAGCAAGAAGTTACGAAGAAGCCAGCCAGATATACGAACAGTATAAAGGCAATATGCTGGGAGTTATTACCGATATGAGTTATAAACGGGAGGGAGTAAAAGAAAAACTGGCAGGCTATTATTTAGCAAAGTGGATACGAGAGCAAGACCAGTTTTTGCCTATCATTTTCAATTCATCGGATCCAACTAATATAGAATATGCACAAAAGTTAAATTGTTACTTTATAGATAAAAATTCCAAAAGCTATCCTCATGATCTGAGAGAAAAAATTGTAGAGCAACTAGGTTTTGGAGACTTTGTAATTATCAATCCTCAAACAAAAGAAGAAATTTACAGATTAAGAAGTTTAAAAGACTTACAACGAACGATTATGCAGATTCCGGATGATTCATTGAAGTATCATATGTCGCATAATCATTTTTCAAGGTTTCTTTATTCCATAGCTATTTTCCCTATTGCGGAAATGTTGAGAAGGATTAATATAGAAAACACGAGTCTTGATGATGCTCGTCAGCTGATATACTATTCAATCATTGAATATCGTAGAATGAAAAATACAGGAGTAATTGCTGTTTTTGATAAAGATCGGTTTGACGAATATTCTGAATATGCACGTATCGGAGACGGATCTTTAGGAGGAAAAGGAAGAGGATTGGCTTTTTTAGGAAATATAATCAAAACCCATCTGGAACTAAATGAGTATTCCAATTTTCCCGTAACAATTCCTAAAACAGTAGTATTGTGTACGGATATATTTGATGAGTTTATGGAAAAGAATAAATTATATTCCATTGCGCTTTCAGATGCTGAAGATCAGGAAATACTGCATCATTTTCTAAAAGGAGAATTACCGGAAAGATTAGATGAAGATTTTCTGGCATTTTTTAATGCTATCAAAACACCATTGGCAGTTCGTTCCTCAAGTTTGCTTGAAGATTCTTACTATCAGCCATTTGCTGGAATTTATTCAACTTATATGGTTCCCAACCTTGAAGACAGAGGGAAAATGTTGCAGCTGGTAAAAGATGCAGTCAAATCAGTGTATGCATCCGTGTTTTATAAAGACAGTAAAGCATATATGACAGCAACACACAATGTTATTGATGAAGAGAAAATGGCCATTGTTTTGCAAGAAGTAGTTGGAAGTCAATTTGGAAATAAATTTTATCCAACACTATCAGGAGTTACTCGCTCATTAAATTTTTATCCCATTGATTATGAAAAAGCAGAGGAGGGCATTGTAAACATAGCATTTGGGTTAGGAAAATATATTGTTGATGGAGGAACCACACTTAGGTTCTCTCCCTATCACCCTAATAACATTCTTCAGTTAAGTACTGTAGAGTTTGCTTTAAAAGAAACCCAGAGGCAGTTCTATGCGCTTAATATGGAAGATATTGATAGTGAATTCACGATTAATGACGGCTTTAATCTTCTCAAATTAAATATAAAGGAAGCAATCGGTGACGGTTCATTAAGATATGTAGTATCTACATATGAACCTATGGAGCAAATTATTTATGATGGATTTTATGAAGGAGGAAGAAAAATTATATCCTGTGCCGGCATTTTACAACACGAACTTTTTCCATTATCTATCATGCTGCAAAAAATTCTTAAAATTACAAAAGAAGAAATGGGAAGAGATATAGAAATTGAGTTTGCTGTAAATATATTAGATAAAGAAAAAGCTGCTTTTTATCTCTTACAGATACGCCCAATTGTTCATAACAAAGAAGTTATGAATGAAGATTTGTCTCAGATTCCCGAACAGCAAACTATTTTAACCTCAAATAATGCTTTAGGAAATGGTATTGTAGATGATGTGTATGATATAATATATGTCAAGTCCGAAGGATTTAATGCATCCAATAATCAACAGATAGCCTACGAAATTGAAAAACTAAACAAAGATTTTACGGAAGGAGACAGAGGATATGTGCTGGTTGGTCCCGGAAGATGGGGAAGTAGCGATCCCTGGCTAGGAATTCCTATAAAATGGTCTTACGTAACCAATGCAAGACTTCTCGTTGAATCCGGATTGGAAAATTACCGTATTGAACCCAGTCAGGGAACTCATTTTTTTCAGAATCTTACCTCGTTTGGAGTAGGATACTATACTATCAATTCATATCATGAAGGAGAAGGAACTTTCGACGAAAAATATCTGAATGAACAGCCAGCCATTTTCGAATCACAGTTTATAAGGCACATTCGATTTAATCAGCCTATTATTATTAAAACCAACGGCAAGAAAAAATGCGGTCTTGTATTGAAACCGGAATAATAAAAAAGGCAGTTTTTAAACTGCCTTTTTTATCTTTTAAGAAATAGGATTAATAAAGTTAAACAATTCCTTGAGCGATCATGGCCTTGGCAACTTTCATAAATCCGGCTATATTAGCTCCGTTTACGTAATTAATAAAACCATCATCTTCCTGTCCATATTTGACACAACTTTCATGTATATCAGACATAATTTTTTTAAGTTTATTATCAACTTCTTCCTGTGACCAGCTCAGCCTTTCTGAGTTTTGAGACATTTCAAGTCCTGAAACAGAAACTCCTCCGGCGTTAGCTGCTTTTCCCGGAGCATATAAAATTTTTGCTTCAAGGAAAACTTCTACAGCATCAGGAGTAGAAGGCATATTTGCTCCTTCAGAAACTGCTAGTACTCCATTAGAAATAAGAGCAACCGCGTCATCTCCGTTTAATTCATTCTGAGTAGCAGAAGGAAGGGCTATATCCGCTTTTTCATTCCAAGGTCTTCCGCCATCGACATATTTACAATTATACTTTTCAGCATATTCACGTATCCTGCCTCTGTAAATTTCTTTCAATTCCTTCACGAATTCTAATTTTTCAGTTGTTATTCCATCCGGATCGTAAATATATCCGTTAGAATCAGAAAGTGTTACAGGGATAGCACCCAATTCAATGAGTTTTTCACACGTATAAAGAGCAACATTTCCAGATCCGGAAACAAGACATTTTTTCCCTTTAATACTTATATTTTTGGTTTTCAGCATTTCAAGAAGGAAATAAACATTTCCGTAGCCTGTAGCTTCGGGTCGTATTAACGAACCTCCAAAAGTTAATCCTTTACCGGTAAAAGTACCAGTAAACTCACGGGCTAATTTTTTATACATACCAAACATGTAAGCAACTTCCCGTCCACCTACACCAATATCACCGGCAGGAACATCCGTATCAGGACCAATATGCTTCCAGAGTTCTGTCACAAAAGCCTGGCAGAATCTCATTATTTCTGTATTAGATTTACCCTTGGGATTAAAATCAGATCCACCTTTACCGCCTCCCATAGGTAAAGTAGTTAGCGCATTTTTGAAAGTTTGTTCAAAAGCTAAAAATTTAAGTATGGAAAGGTTAACGGAAGAGTGAAATCTAAGCCCGCCCTTATAAGGACCTATCGCATTATTATGCTGTACCCTGTATCCCATATTAGTTATTACTTGTCCTTTATCATCTACCCAGGTAACTCTGAATGTAAATATTCTTTCAGGAATACAAAGTCTTTCAATCAGGTTTGTCTTTTCAAATTCAGGATGTTGGTTGTAAACATTTTCTATTGATTCCAAAACTTCTTTTACAGCCTGAAGATATTCTGGTTCATTAGGGAACCTGCGTTTTAGATTATCTAATACTTGTGGTGTTTTCATTGATGTTTTACGTATGATTTAGGTTGATAGAATGATTTTTCTAATTTGCACACTAACTTGGAAGTCAGATAACATAATCTAGATATAAATTTAGTTTAATTTTAGAATTTAAGAAAGTATTTTTTAAATAATAACGATAGAAAAAATAAAAAGTAAGCTTTTATTTCGTTTTATATGATAACAAATAAAAAAAGGTTTTCAGGATTATTTTGTTTAATTTACTTATAATCAGTTATATGTGTTTAGTTTTAAAAACTAATAGCAATGAAAAGAAAGACCAGCTATAATATCATATAATTTTCTAATTTTGCAACATGCCTATAATTGAAGTCAACAGTTTACATAAAATTTTTAAAGGGAATCAATATTTCACTATAAATAATTTAAACCTGACTATCAAAAGGCATCAGGTTTATGGATTATTAGGGCCTAACGGAGCTGGGAAAACTACACTTATATCAATTCTTTGTGGGTTGTTAAACCCTACTTCAGGAACGGTTCTGTTAAATGGATTATCATATAGAAAAGATGCAAGGAAAATTCAGAACTTTATAGGAGTGGTTCCTCAGGAATATGCATTGTATCCAACTCTTACTGCCTATGAAAATCTTACTTATTTCGGAAGTCTTTTCGGAATTCCTTCTCATGAATTAAAATTTAGAATTAATGAAGGGTTAAATGAAGTTGGCTTATCAGAATTTGCTCATAAGCAAATACGTACATTTTCTGGTGGAATGAAAAGACGGATCAATATTTTATCAGGCATTTTACATAAACCGGAAATTATTTTTTTAGATGAACCAACGGTAGGGGTAGATGTACAGTCAAAAGAGTCTATTATGAATTATTTAAAGCGTTTAAATAAGGAAGGAGCAACAATTATATATACTTCTCACCATTTAAACGAAGCTCAAAATTTTTGTTCTCAGATTGCTATTATTGATTTGGGAAAAATTATAGCACAAGGCACACCGAAACAATTAATAGAAAGTGTTGATGGAGCCGAAAATCTGGAGAATGTATTTATAAATCTTACAGGTAAAGAATTAAGGGATTATGCGTAAGCTTGTAGCATCAGTAATAAAAGAATTACTTCTGTTAATTAGAGACTGGGGTGGTTTAGCAGTTTTGTTTATCATGCCTTCAATTTTAATTGTTATTGTAACCCTTATACAAAATAGCACCTTTAAAGCTGTAGGAGAAGCTAAAATGCCTATAATATTAGTAGATAATGATAAAGGCGATATTGCTAAAATAATAGAACGGGATTTAAAGAGCTCCAGTTTTTTTGAAATTGTCAGCTCTGACAACGGGAAGATGCTTACCGAGCATCAGGCTCGTACCTGGGTGAGTGAAGGGAAATTTCAGATAGCAATAATTGTTCCTGCAGGATTGAGTAAACAAATTAACACCAGAGTTGAAGAGAATGTAGATAAAATATTAGAGCAATTTACAGGAGAAGAAAGCAACCAAGAAAATACTGAGGTTGAAAATCAACAAAAATGGAAACCCCAGGAAATTGTCATATATTTTGATCCGGCAGCAGGACAAACTTTCAGAAATTCGGTTAAAAACACTATAGATAAAATGGTTGCCGAAATAGAATCAAGCAAGGTTTATGAAATTTTTCAGGAGAAAATGGATATTAATGTAGCTCAGGAACTATCCAATAATTCTCTGCTCTCTTTTAAAGAAATTATTGCTCAGCAAGGAAAAGACGCGGTTATACCTAATGCCGTACAACATAACGTACCTGCCTGGTCGTTATTCGGAATATTTTTTATTATTATACCCCTGGCAAGTAATATAGTCAAAGAAAAAAATTCAGGAACTTTTATAAGGTTAAGAACCAGTCCTGTTTCCTATACACTAATATTAACAGGTAAAATAATAACTTATAGCCTGATTTGTCTGCTTCAATTTTCATTAATGCTTTTAATCGGAATTTTTATTTTTCCATATCTGGGACTAATTCCTTTTGATACAGGAAACAGACTTATCGAAATGTTTATCATAGCACTTTGTTCAGGCCTATCAGCGATAGGACTAGGTATACTAATAGGAACTATCGCCCGTACTCAGGAGCAGACAGCACCTTTTGCAGCCATATTGGTAATTATTTTAGCGGCACTGGGTGGTGTATGGGTACCTACCTTCATTATGCCGGAATTTATGCAGAAAATCTCTGTGTTAACTCCTATGAATTGGGGATTGTCTTCTTTTTATGATATTATATTAAGAAATAGTTCATTGCTTCAGGTCTATCCGAACTTATTGTTTTTATTATCTTTTTTCATTTTGATATTATGGTTGTCAGTATTTTACAATAATAAGAGGAATTCGATTTAAACATATGTAAAAAAAGTTTATGCTAAAAGATATTACAAATTTTACCGTACGATTTAACGAAGTTGATTCTTTAGGCATTGTATGGCACGGACATTATGTTACTTATTTTGAAATAGGAAGAGAATCTTTCGGTAAAAAATATGGCATAACTTATATGGATGTCAAAAAAAATGGAGTGGTTATACCTGTAGTTCATTGTCAGTGCGATTATAAACAATCTTTAAAATACGGAGATACAGTAAATATAGAAACACGTTTTGTAAATACATCTGCTGCAAAAATAATATTTGAATATATAATTTCACATCATGACAGAGGACTCATTGCAACAGGTAAGACCATTCAGGTATTTACAGATCTTCAAGGGGAACTGCAACTAAATAATCCGATATTCTTTGAAAATTGGAAAAAGAATTATAATTTGGAGAATAGTTGAAAACCGGAAAGACAGATTCAATTATCTGTATGTACATAAACCACAAAAACCTTTCTGATATCTGGAATCGTATTTAAATATATCATAAACAATAATTGTAAATTTGCTGATAGAAATATTTTTATGGAAGACGTTTTTATTACAGGAGATCACATAATATCCCCGTTGGGGAATACATCCCTGGAAAATTTCTCAAGGATTATGCACAACGAATCCGGAATTCAATTGCATCACAGTCCGGATATTCATGAGACTTCTTTTTATTCCTCTTTAATAGACGAAGAAACAGTGTCTGAAATAAAAAAAAGGATTAAAAATTCAGATAAATTTACAAGACTGGAAAATCTAATTATATATTCCATTCAGACACTTATCGAAAGCAATTCAATACCTTTAGATGACAAAACCTTACTGATTCTTTCCAGCACCAAAGGTAATATTTCATTACAGGGAAGGAATACTCAATTTCCGGGAGAGAGAGTGTATTTATCAGTTATGGGTCAGGTGATTCAAGATTATTTTAAGCATCGGAATTCCGTAGTTATTATTTCCAATGCCTGCATATCAGGCTCGTTGGCAATTTCAGTAGCCAGAGATTTACTTCAGAGTCCTCAGTATGAAAGAGCTATTGTGATAGGAGCTGATGAAATTTCCAAATTTATTTTTTCCGGATTTTCTTCATTCCAGGCAGTGAGTCCAGAACCTTGCCGACCTTTTGATAGTGATCGTTCCGGCGTAACCTTAGGGGAAGCAGTAGCTTCTGTATATTTAAGCAAAAAACCAAAAGAAGGAGCTTTTTTAATTGAGGGAGTAGGATCTTTTAACGATGCCAATCATATATCGGGTCCCTCAAGAACGGGAGAAGGATTATACAGAAGTATCGAACAGGCTTTTAAAGATTCTGAAAATCCAGATCCTGGATTTATCTCGGCTCATGGAACAGCAACCCTGTATAATGATGAAATGGAATCAATAGCTTTTGGAAGAGCAAACCTTTTAGATATACCGGTAAATAGTTTTAAAGGATACTATGGGCATACATTGGGGGCTAGCGGAATACTGGAAACCATTTTAAGCATCCATTCTTTACATAATCAAATGCTTATTAAATCAATGGGTTATTTCCAGCAAGGAACTTCTCAGGCTCTTAATATTATCAAAGAGAATTCAGAATCAAATATAAAATCCTTTCTGAAAACAGCTTCAGGCTTTGGTGGAAGTAATATAGCAACTTTATTTACAAAATATAATTCCTAGTATTGAAATGGAAAATACACATCGAATAAGTACCTATTGCCTGATTAGGAATAATAAAGTTATATGTGATAGTGAAATACGTTTTAGTGTAGAGAAATCTGTTTCAACATCAGATTTTTTTAAAGAATTGTATCGTTATCAATCCTTAGAATATCCTAAATTTCATAAAATGGATCTACTTTGTAAAGGTTCGTTTTTAGCAACGGAATTTATTGTAGAAAAACAACCCATTACAGGCCAAAATGTTCCTCTAATCATTTCAAATTTCTCATCCAGTGGAGTTTCAGACTCCAAACATGCACAAATGATTTACAGAGAAGAGGATCCGCTTGCAAGCCCCTCTGTTTTTGTATATACTTTGCCTAATATTCTTATGGGAGAAATTAGCATAAGGCATAAACTTCACAGTGAAAATATTTTTTATATCTTTGACTCCTTTAATGCCGGTTTTTTAACAAAATATAATGAACAAATACTAGCCTCTGGTAAAGCTGAAAAAATACTGAGCGGCTGGGTTGAAGTTACAGAAGAAAGTTTTGATATTTTTTTATATCTGGTGGAAAAAAAAGGAAAATATTTACATAGTAAAGAGCAAATTTTAGAATTATATAAACAGAAATTATGACACTTAAAGAAGAATTAAAAAATAAAATTATCACTCAATTAAATCTTGAAGACATAACTCCCGAAGATATTCAGGATGATACACCTCTGTTCGGGGACGGATTAGGATTAGATTCTATAGATGCTCTTGAACTTATTGTATTACTAGATAAAACGTATGGAATTAAATTAGCTGATCCTAAAGCTGGGCGTAAGATATTTCATACTATTCAAACCATGTCTGATTATATCGAAGAGCACAGGACAAAATAAATGCAACCGATTAAAAAAATAGCAATTACAGGAGCCGGTATTATTTCAGCCATAGGAAATAATGTTCAGGAGAATTACAATGCTCTGATAAATGAGAAATCTGGAATCGGAGACATACAATTTCTTGAAACTTATTATCAAGGTAAATTATTGGCAGGAGAGGTTAAATATACTAACGAACAGTTGTACTCGCTTTTAGGATTACAACCCGAGAAACCCTTTACCCGTACTTCGCTATTAGCGTTAATGGCCGCTCAGGAAGCTTGCAAATCTGCTAACATTAGTTCTGCTGATCAAATATCGACCGGACTCATATCAGCTACCACAGTAGGAGGTATGGACGCTTCTGAAAAATATTATAATGAATATTTAATATCTGATGAGCACCTCAAATATATTCCTACTCATCATTGCGGATATCATACAGAACAACTGGCGGATTATTTAGGGATTACAGGATTTATCACTACTCTAAGTACTGCTTGTTCATCCGCAGCCAATGCTATAATGCTCGGAGCCCGTATGTTGGCTTCAGGTAAATTGGACAGGGTAATCGTTGGTGGAGCTGATGCTCTTTCAAAATTTACCCTCAACGGATTCAATTCATTAATGATTTTTTCGGATGAACTTTGCAAACCTTTTGATGAAAACAGAAAAGGTTTGAATTTAGGTGAGGCGGCAGCTTATCTGGTATTAGAATCTGAATTTTCACTAAAAAAAACAGGAAATGTTCCCTTGGCATATATTTTAGGGTACGGGAATGCTAATGATGCATTTCATCAAACTGCATCATCTGAGGACGGTGAAGGAGCTTTCTTAGCCATGAATAAAGCTTTGGAGACTTCAGGGCTAAAAAGTGAGCAGGTTGATTATATTAATGTTCATGGAACAGCTACTCCTAATAATGATTTAACGGAAGGGAAAGCCATACTCAGAATATTCGGAGGAAAAGAAAAAGTACCTCCTTTTAGTTCTACTAAAGCATTCACCGGACATACATTAGCTGCTGCTGGAGCTATAGAAGCTGTTTTTTCTGTTTTAGCTTTACAAAATCAGATTATATATCCCAATCTGAATTTTGAAAATAAAATAAAAGAATTGGATATTATTCCATGTTTGAAGCTACAGTCTGCAAAACTTCAACATATTTTATCAAATTCATTAGGATTTGGTGGAAATTGTACTTCATTGTTAATTTCAGGACATTAAGCGTACAAATCTAGTTTTAATACATCTATTGTAATTGTAAAGTCAATAATTTAACCTAAATATTTAGATATTTTCGTATTTATCTTATTTTTAGAAGTTTCTATAAAAAAGCTTTCTTTATTTAAATTTATTCTAATTACAAATTAGTGGTTTTGAGTTATTTAGAATTAATCTTATTGATTTTATCTCTAATTTTGTCTCAGTTAAAAAATTAAAATTATGGATTTAAAGTTAGCAAACTGTTGTGGAAATTGTGAACATTTGATGAAAGGTCAGTTATGTTCAGTTAAAGAGATTGGAGTAGGAGAAAATCAGGTATGTAACTCTTTTGAATTTAAAGCAGTAGCTCATCCTGATGATGATTGTCTGAAATGTTCAAAATTCCAGACAAACAATTGTGCACACCCAAAAGAAGCCAGTGAAGGTATCTTGTGTACAGTTTGGTATCCACGCATGCATACAGTAGCTTCATAAGCTAAAGTATAATATTTTTTTTGAGCACAAAAGCCAATATTGGCTTTTGTGCTTTTTGTTTTTAAAAAAACGCTATAATTTAAGGAAGCTTATCTGTAGAGTTATCAATGTTTTTATTTTTAATAATCTTACATGTGTCAGATTATATATTGAGCATCAACTCAATTTAAAGTAAAAAGTTAAATTTTCAGTATTTATCTTATTTTTAGAAGTTTCTATAAAAAAGCTTTCTTTATTTAAATTTATTCTAATTACAAATTAGTGGTTTTGAGTTATTTAGAATTAATCTTATTGATTTTATCTCTAATTTTGTCTCAGTTAAAAAATTAAAATTATGGATT
Organism: Apibacter raozihei; assembly: GCF_004014855.1. Classification (NCBI taxonomy): domain Bacteria; kingdom Pseudomonadati; phylum Bacteroidota; class Flavobacteriia; order Flavobacteriales; family Weeksellaceae; genus Apibacter; species Apibacter raozihei. Next base: position 108,521 of record NZ_CP034930.1, on the reverse strand, counting down.
TAAAGTTAGCAGACTGTTGTGGAAATTGTGAACATTTGATGAAAGGTCAATTATGTTCAGTGAAAGAGATTGCTGTAGGAGAGAATCAGGTATGTAACTCTTTTGAATTTAAAGCAGTAGCTCATCCTGATGATGATTGTCTGAAATGTTCAAAATTCCAGACTAAAAACTGTGCACACCCTACAGAAGCAAGTGAAGGTATATTATGTACAGTTTGGTATCCGCGTGCGAATACAGTAGCTTCGTAAGCTAAAGTATAATATTTTTTTTGAGCATAAAAGCCTATATAGGTTTTTATGCTTTTTTATTTTCAATTGGTATTAGTGCTATAGGCAAATTAAAGAATGTTTTATAACTCTTCTATATAGTATATAATGTTTATGAAATTAAAGAGTATTCCAATTTTATTTAAATTTATTCTAATTACAAATTAGTGGTTTTGAGTTATTTAGAATTGATCTTATTGATTTTATCTCTAATTTTGTCTCAGTTAAAAAATTAAAATTATGGATTTAAAGTTAGCAGACTGTTGTGGAAATTGTGAACATTTGATGAAAGGTCAATTATGTTCAGTAAAAGAGATTGGAGTAGGAGAAAATCAGGTATGTAACTCTTTTGAATTTAAAGCAGTAGCTCATCCTGATGATGATTGTCTGAAATGTTCAAAATTCCAGACAAATAACTGTGCACACCCTAGAGTAGCTAGTGAAGGTATATTATGTACAGTTTGGTATCCGCGCATGCATACAGTAGCTTCGTAAGCTAAAGTATAATATTTTTTTTGAGCATAAAAGCCTGAATAGGTTTTTATGCTTTTTTATTTAGATAAACGAATGACTTTAGTTTCTTCAATAAGTTTTAAATCTTTTTTATTTGTGTATTTTTGTTCTTTAAATAGTCTGTAACATAAAGAATGCTATGATTCCCATATATATAAATGGTTTAGGTTGTATATCTATTCAGCCGACATATCAGGAAGGATATTTCTTAGAGCCGATAAATGATTATTCCAATACAAGTATGATCAATGCTGTAGAACCCAACTACAAAGAAATTATTCCACCTATGCAATTAAGACGTATGGGAAAAAGTATAAAAATGGCGTCGTATGCAGCTAATAAAGCTATGGAAGAAGCAGGGGTTAAAAACCCTGATGCTATTATAACCGGTACGGGTTTAGGATGCCAGCGGGACTCTGAAAAATTTATTGAATCTATGCTGGAAGATCATGAACAATCTATAAATCCAACACCGTTTATTCAATCTACTCATAATATGGCTGCCGCAGCAGTAGCCCTATCCATAGGCTGTAAGAATTATAACATGACATATACAGATGGAACAACTTCGTTTGATTCTGCATTGTTGGATGCTTGTCTATATATTTCGGAAAGAGGAGAACAATCAGTTCTAGTAGGAAGTGTTGATGAAAATGCAGATAAATTCAGTTTGTTTTTTGATAAAGCAGGATTTTTAAAAAAAAGTGATCAGGAGCTATCCAGGCTTTTAAAATCTCAAACCCGGGGGACCATATATTCAGAAGGAGCAACATTTTCAATTATTTCAGATAAACCTACCGAGAAAACCTATGCAAAAATTATTGATGTTGAAAAAAATTACAATCCTGTGAACATAACAGAATTTATTTCTGATTTTTTAAATAGAAACGGACGCGAAGTAGAGGATATTGATGCAGTTATGTTAGGATACAATGGAGATAGAGAGGATACAAATAGTTATAATAAAGTAGCGCAAACTTTGTTTAAAAACAATTTACAGTTAGGGTATAAACATGTTTTTGGAGAAAATGATTCTTCATCTGCTTTTGCATTTTGGATGGCAGCTCAAATATTAAAAAAACAACAGATTCCGCAAATAATTAAGTTAAATCAGAAAGATGTCAATGAGGTAAAGACCATTTTAATCTATCATCAAAAAGAAAATAAAAATCATAGTTTATTATTATTAGAAAAATGAAATTCGGAATAACTCTGTTTCTGGTTTTATTTACTTTTTTGGCTTGTTGGTTAAAAATTATACCTATTCTGTGGGGAGCATTTTTTTTAGTAATTGAAATTAGCCTGATTGTAATAGGGATAACCTGTATTCAGACTAATTTTTTTATCAAAGGATTTCATAAGCTTAAAACAGATGGTAAAAAAGAAATTGCAATTACTTTTGATGACGGTCCTAATCCGGATTTTACCTTAAGAGTTTTAAAATTGTTAAAAAAATACAATTGCAAAGCCACTTTTTTTTGTGTAGGCAAAAATTTAAAATTATATCCAGAAATTGCAAAAACGATTGTTGCAGATGGCCATGCCATAGCAAATCATAGTTATACTCATTCCCAATATATTGATTTTAAACTATCCTCAGGCTGGACAGAAGAATTAAGGCTAACTCAGGAGGAAATTGCAAAAATTACAGGAGAGAAAAAGTCTATTTTTCGACCTCCTTACGGAATAACAACCCCTCATCTGGCTCACGCTGTAAAAAAAATGAACCTTACAGTTGTTGGATGGTCGGTCAGGCCTTACGATACCCTATCACAGCCAATAAAAATAATCACTGATAAAATAAAAAATAAGACAAAAAATGGAAGTATCCTTTTACTTCATGATTCTCACTCCCGAACTATTCCTATTCTGGAAATAATCATTCCCTATTTTTTGTCTCTGGGTTACCAATTTGTGACTATAAATGAAACATCAGATTTAAAAGGTTAGCCATCTTCTATAAATTTAGAAGTATATCCTCAGGATTTATCCTTTCCGTATAATCAGGATTTACATAAGAATATATAATTTCATGATTTTTATTAATTATAAAAACTGCAGGAATAGGGAGAAGATTACAAGAGTGTTCATTATAATCTGAAAAGTAAATACCCAGTTGGTTGTAATAGGGAATTACAAAATCTTGTACAGAAAATGAAATACCCAGCAGACTTGCATAAACATTTCCTTTGTCAATTAAAATGTCAAAACTTAATTGAAGTTTTTTTTGAATATCCAGACTTTGATTTATATTTTGAGGAGATATACCCAAAAGCAATGAATTTTTATTTTTTATTAATGGAATAAGCTCATCTAATGCTTTTAATTCAAGATTACAATACGGACACCAGCTCCCTCTAAAAAAGACCAATATAAGCTTGTCATATTCTTTAAATATCTTGTTAGAATTTATGGGTTTGCCTAATGTAGAATCTAAATTGAAAAAAGGAATTTTCTTTCCTTTTTTCAAGAATTTCCACTCCAGACTTTTTTCTTTCAAATCAAGAATTGAACGTTGAAATGCATTTTGAATTTCTTTAGGAAGCTGTTTTACCAGTTCTGCATTTAATTTTTCTAATTGTTTTTTTAACTTTGACATACGTAAGAATTTTTAGCTAACGAATGCAAAAATTCAAAAAAATTAAATGATGCACAATAACGCATATTTTTATCCCCTAGGGATTTATAAGTCAATATTATGAATAAAAAGACACCTGCTATACAAAATAAAGTTTGCCCTTTGGAATTTGCAGTAAATACAATAAGCGGAAAATGGAAAATCCCAATCTTATGGCAGATGAATGAAGGCAAAAAAAGACCCAGTGAATTTTTGAGAGGTATTATGAACGTGGATAGAAGAGTACTAAATCAGCAGTTAAAAGAAATGTTGGAAGATGGTCTCATAAAAAAACAAAACTTTAATGAATTACCACCAAGAGTTGAATATACGCTTACAGAACTGGGAGAAGAATTAGTTAAAGTTCTTTGGCAATTAAACAATTGGGGGAAATTATTAATAGAGAAAAAAACTATAATTAAAATTCAAAATTCTCAGGATTTAAGTTGAATCAAATTTAAAAACATATTTTTGCATAAATTAAACTTCATTTAATTGTTATATCATGAGAAATCATAACAAACTAATAGTGGTTCTTTTATTAATTTCTACGTGTATGTTAGGGCAGAAAAAAGCTTTGACCTCTTCAGAAATTAAAGCATTAAAAATTAATGTCGAGAATTATTCATCAAAAATTAGTTCTTTAGAATCTAATTTTTTTCAGGTTAAGCATATGGATTTTATGGAAAAAGACATAAAGTCATCAGGGAAACTTTATTTTAAATCAGGAAATGTACGATGGGAATATTCCTCACCCTATAATTATTATATGATTTTGAAAAATAACAAAATGCATATAAATGATAATGGCAAAAAAAAAGAAATGAATATGTCATCAAGTGAAATGCTAAAAGAGCTCAGTAAGGTAATTTCCGGAACCATACAAGGTAAAAACATTTTCGATGAAAGTAAATTTCAAATAAATTATTATAAAGTTTTAGAACACTACCAAGTAGTTATGGTTCCAAAAGATAAAAATATTAAAAAATATATAAAACAGGTGGAAATAGGTCTTAGCGGAAATACGTATTTAGTAAATACAATTAAAGTTATGGAACCTACTGAAGATTATACAATTATTACATTTAGTAATCAGAAAAAAAATAATACTATTTCCGATGCGAAATTTAATTTTTAGTTATTTACTTTTACTGGTAATGGGTTCTTGCTGTTCTTATAATCAGTCATTTACAAAAGTTAATACAATCGTTGAAACATATACGCCTAATTATTTAACAGATAAAAACATTGAAAAAGTATTTAGAATAAATATTAATATATACGATCATGATCTCAGTGGAATTTTAGCGATAAAAAAAATAAATGAAGAACATTATCGGGTAGCAGTACTTACTGAAATAGGCGCTAAACTTATCGATTTTGAATTAATAAAGGAACAGCTAAAACTAAATTATGCTATAGAACAACTTAATAGAAAAATAATCTTAAACGTATTTAAGCGCGATTTTTTACTATTACTAAATCAAAACACTAACGTTGTAAATCAATATGAATATAAAGAATATACTGTATATGAATCATTGCTTGAAAAGAAAAGCGTATACTATTATATTTCAAAACAATCAGATAATTTAGAGAAAACAGTTTATGCATCAAAGAAAAAATCAAAAATAAGCCTAGATTTTGTTTATAATAAGTCAGATTTTCCGGATGTTGAGATAAGGCATAATGCTGTTAAGTTACAAATTAATTTAAAAGTACTTGAGAATTAGGATAGTAAATTTCGATTGAAAAAATGATTGAAAAATAATTACATTTGCCGAAATATTTTGAACGTATGATAGAGCTGAAGAATTCACTTTTGGAAAATTTTTATGAAATTGAACATTTTTCAGAAATTGAAAAAAATAAATTTACAGTACGTATAAGTCTGAATAAAGAACACAAAATTTTTGAAGGACACTTTCCCGGGCACCCTGTAACTCCGGGTGTATGCATGATGCAGATTATAAAAGAAGTAACAGAAGGTTACTTAAACGTCTCTTTACAATTGCAAACTGCTGAGAATATAAAATTTATGGCAATTATCAATCCGGAAGAAAATTCTAAAATTGGAATGGATTTTGACATTAAGGAAGAAGATAATAACATTTCACTAAAAAGCGTAACTTATTTTGAAGAAACTGTTGCTTTAAAATTTAGTGGAATCTATAACAAAAAATTATGAAAACGTATTTATTAACATTATTTTCAATATTTTCTCTTTTCCTTTCAGCTCAGCCTTCAGTGTCAGAAGTTCGAGAGTCTTACAGAACAGCTGTAGATTCAGAAGAAAAAGCAGATGCATTTTTTAATAGTCTAAAATCTGTGCAACAATCTAACGGTACTGTTTTAATGGCTTACAAAGGAGCTGCGTATATGCTTTTGGCAAGATATGAGCCTTTACTAAAGAAAAAAGGACAGATAAAAAATGGAAGAGCATGGATTGAATCTTACATTAAAGCTCATCCTAATGATATAGAAGCCCGTTTTGTACGTTTGACTATTCAGCAAAATCTACCTAAAATTGCCGGTTATAATCAAAATATTGATGAAGATAAGGATTTTATAAAGAAAAAAATCACGAGTGTGAATGATGCTCAGCTTAAAAAAATGCTGGAAACCTTAAAATAAAATTTAAAACTAAATGCCTTGGAACACAACAACTGTCTGCACAGCATAAATGCATGTGTTGTAATTCCTACTTACAATAATTGTAATACACTTTCAAGAGTCATTGAAGGAACACTTCAATACACAAAAGATATTATTATAGTTAATGATGGTTCTACGGATTTAACTACTCAAATACTTCAATCGTATGAGGGATTAGAAATAATTGAACACACGATTAATAAAGGAAAAGGCGAGGCTCTGAAAAGTGGTTTTTCCAAAGCAGTTGAACTTGGATTTGATTTTGCGTTTACAATTGATTCTGATGGGCAGCATTATCCTGATGATATTCCTTCATTTGTTAACGAAATCCTTACTAACGGGGAAGCTCTTCTTATAGGCGCAAGAAACATGGATCAGGAAGGAGTGCCTAAATGTAGTAGTTCAGGTAATAAAATTTCAAACTTCTGGTACTGGTTTGAAACAGGGGTGAAATTATCCGACACTCAGTCCGGTTTTAGAATTTACCCTATTAAAAAGCTCAAAAGCATAAAATGCTATACCTCAAAATACGAGTTTGAAATTGAAATAATTGTACGCGCTTCATGGAGTGGTATTAAAGTGAAGAATATTCCCATAAAAGTTTTGTATGACGAAACGGAAAGAGTCTCACATTTCAGACCCTATATGGATTTTAGTCGTATATCTTTACTTAATACGGTATTAGTAATAATATCATTGCTTTATATAAAGCCTAGAGATTACTTGAGGAAATTTAAGAATAAAGGATTTAAACGCTTTTTTTTTGAAGATTTGTTACATAGTCAGGATACTCCCTTAAAAAAATCTTTTTCGGTAGCTTTAGGCATTTTGATAGGTCTATCTCCACTTTGGGGATTTCATGCAGTGACCGCTATTTTTTTAGCTGTTATGTTTCGGCTTAATAAGTTTATTGCCTTTGCTTTTTCGAATATAAGCCTGCCACCTTTAATTCCATTTATTGTATATGCTGGATGTGCAACAGGTAATTTTTTATTGGGAAATAAAGAAATGGAATTTAAATGGGATGATTTTGATTCTTATTCCAATACTGCTGGGAATCATATTTTAGAATACATTGTTGGTAGTATCATTTTTAGTATTATCTGCTCTTTTTTAGCTGGAGTTGTTACATATTTCATATTAGATAATAAAAAAAGTGAAAATTTTATACAGACCCATAACTAAACAAGTGTACGGTTAGTACAATTCGTTAATATAAATTATATTGCAAAACTAATTTTTTTGAAAATGTTTAATTTACTGTACGATTTCTTTTCTAAAAGAAAGGGCCTGTTTTATTCACTTACTGCACTTTTAACAGGACTTTTGATCTTATTTGCTAGTAAAATAAAGTTTGAAGAAGATATTACAAGATTACTACCAGCTGATGGAAAATCGGAAGAAATAAAAAATGTATTAGAAACAGCACGGTTTTCAGATAAATTAATTATAAATATTGAAGGTGACCATCCGGATGATTTAAAATCTTACGCCAAAGATTTTGATTCATTAGCCCGTATTAGTTGTGCGGATTATATTCAAAAATTACAAACTAGAATTAATGAAGATAAAATAGGTGAGTTGATGGACTTTGTTCAGGAAAATCTGCCTTTGTTTTTGGATGAACAAGACTACAAATATCTCGATTCATTAATAGCAACGCAGCCTATTCAGAACAAAATTAATGAAAGTTACCATTCCTTGTTATCTCCCGGTGGTTTTGTAACTACTCAGATGATAAGGAAGGATCCGCTCGGAATGCTTTTTTTGGGAATCAAAAAATTACAGCAAGTTCAGGTTGTGGATAATTTTGAATTAGATGACGGATTTGTTATCAGTAAACAAAAGAAAAATCTGCTACTTTTTATTACTACTAAGTTGCCCGCAAGCGAAACAGATAAAAATACAGAATTTATTCATTTGCTGGATGAGATTGTAAATAAACTGAACAAAAAATATACGGATAAATCCAAAGCAGAATATTACGGGGCTGTGGCAGTATCAGTAGCCAATGCCCAACAGATAAAAAAAGATATTCAGTTGACTATGGGCATAGCCTTAATTTTGCTGCTTACTCTCTATGTTTATTTTTACAGAAAACTATATATACCCATAGTCATATTTGTTCCGGCAATATTTGGTAGTTTATTAGGAATTTCTGTGCTTTATCTGCTGAAAGGGACAATATCGGCAGTTTCTATAGGCATAGGTTCAGTTTTATTAGGAATAACCTTAGATTATTCTGTTCATATTCTCAGTCACTACAGAAGTAGCGGAGATATTAAAAAACTCTTTAAAGATATTGTTAGCCCTTTACTGATGTGTGCCATATTTACAGCAGTAGACTTCTTATGTCTTTTACTGTTACATTCGGATGTATTAAAAGACTTAGGAATATTTGCGGCTGTTAGTGTTTTAGGAGCAGCTCTGTTTGCCTTACTATTTATACCTCAGGTATATAAACCACAGGAGAGAATAAAGACATTACAAAATACATTTATTGATAGATTATCAGCTTACGATTTTTCTCAAAATAAATATGTGCTTGGGGCTTGTTTTTTAGTAATTACAGTTTGTCTTTTTACTTTTAATAAAGTAGGATTCAATAATGATTTAAACTCACTAAATTATGTGCCTGCAAACTTGCAGTTAGCAGAAGATAATTTAAATAAATTAAATGATTACTCCTCAAAATCGATTTATGTAGTTTCTTATGGAAATACCTACGATAATAGTTTGCAGACAAATCATGAATTATATGAACAACTGAAACAAAAAAAAGATTTAAAAGAAATTCTAAGCTTTAGCTCCATAGGCGGATTATTGCTATCTGAAGAGCAGCAAAAGGAAAGAATTCAAAACTGGAAAAAATTCTGGAGTCCGGACAAGATTAAATTAGTACAACAACTATTAATTTTCGAAGGAAAAAAAGTAGGATTTAAAGAAACAACATTTCAGCCTTTTTATGATGTTCTTGATACTTATTATGAGCCAATGTCTAAGGAGTCTCACCAGTTGTATAAAGATTTGTTTTTAGATGACTTTATTGCTTCCAAGTCCGGAATAACAGGGATAACTACAGTGATTAAAATCAAAGACAATAATTCTCAAAAGTTAATTCAAGAAATATCTTCTACTAATAAAAATGTTTTAGTTATAGACAGAAAAAATTTACAGGAAAATATTTTAGGTAATCTGGAACAAGATTTTAATGATTTGTTCTGGATATCTACTCTGGTTGTTTTTGTCGCCGTATTTATATATTTCAGAAGTATTGAAATTACGCTCCTTACTAATATTCCCATCTTTATTGGCTGGATGGTCACTCTTGGCATTATGGGGATTTTTGGAATACAGTTCAATGCGTTTAATATTATAATTACCACTTTGATTTTCGGTTTAGGTATAGACTACTCAATATTTATATCTCAGGCTTTGCTTGAAGAATATACAACCGGTGAAAATCAAATGAAAACGTATAAATCAGGAGTGATCATGTCTGCATTAACCACCATACTTTGCTTTGGTGTCCTTATCTTTGCAAAACATCCGGCAATTAAATCCATTGCCATTATACCCTTAATAGGGTTACTGGTTGTAGTATTCATATCATTTACTGTACAACCCTGGCTATTTTCTGTACTTTTATTAAAACCACAACAAAAAGGGTATACTCCTTTCAGATTATTAAATTTTGTTACAGGGATATTAGGCTTTGGCTTTTTCCTGTTAATGTCATTACTGCTCAATAGTGCAGCCTTTATATTTTCCCCCTTATTACCGGAAAGAAAAACAAAGAAAAATACGTTTTTATTTAAAATATTTAAAACTATTTTCAGGACGTTAATTTTCATGTTTCCTGGCGTAAATGTAAAATCTGTGGGGTTCTCAAAAAAATTGTATGATACGCCTACTATTATCATAGCTAACCATTCTTCTGAGTTGGATACCATCATTATGGGAATGTTTGATTACAGACAAATATTTATGATTAATGAACGTATTTATAATTCACGTTTTTTTGGAAAAATTATCCGTGTCGCAGGATATTTTCCCACAAGCAAAGATTTGGATACAGATTTAAATGATTTAAAAGAAAAAATACATCAGGGATATTCTTTAATTATTTTTCCTGAAGGAACCCGTTCTGATAATTCTAAAATTCGTCGTTTTCACAAAGGTGCGTTTTATCTGGCAGAAAAATTAAAAATGGATATTCAGCCTGTGATGATACATGGAAATTCAGACAGGTTACCCAAAAAAGAAACATGGGTAAATTCAGGCACCATAACGGTCAGATATTTAGATAAAATATCGTATAAGGATTGTTCATTTGGAAATTCTTATTCAGAAAGAACAAAAAATATTATGAAATGGTTCAGAGGTGAATTTAAAAAATTTAAAATTCCATTAGAATCACCCGATTATTTTAGAAATAAGCTTTTTCTAAACTATTTATATAAGGGGCCGTCTATAAAGAAAGCTATTAAAACAGAATATGAATGGTACAAAAATTTTTATACAAAGATTTATGAAAATCTGCCTGATGAAGTTAAAGCTTTTCACTATACTGATAGCTGGTGCGTTTTAGACTTACTCTTATTGTATAGTTCGCCAACATGGAAAATATCAGTAGTAGAAGATGATGAATTAAAAAGGAAAATTATAGAAAATTCATATTCACAAAAAAAGTATCCGATTAACTTCATTAATGAAATTCCGGATAATTGGGAATCTTACAATACTCTGATTTTTACAGATAAGGGAATACCTTTAGATAAGGGAATACCTAATTCAGTTGAATGGCTGATAGGAATACGTACTGAAATAAATCATAGCTGGGAAAATTTTGAGATTGTCCTTCAAGAAAAAGATATATTTATAATGAGAAGAAAGCAAGATGGAAAAAAATTATGATTTTGCTATTATAGGAAGTGGGTTAGGAGGATTAATCTGTGCCAACATTTTATTGCTGGAAGGTTATAATGTAGTAGTGATTGAAAAAAATAATCAGTTCGGAGGCAATCTACAGACCTTTTCAAGAGATAAGCGAATATTTGATACAGGTGTTCATTATATTGGAAGTTTAGATAAAGGAGAGCATCTATATAAAATATTTTCTTATTTGGGTATTTATAATGATTTGAAATTAAAGAAAATGGATGAAACCTTTGACTTTATTTCGTTCGATGGAGATCCTAATCAATATCCCTATTCTCAAGGCAAGGATAATTTTGTTAAAAATCTTCTTGAATTTTTTCCGGAAGAAAGAGAAGCTCTTGAAAAGTATATAGATTTAATTGAATATTATTGCTTTTGCTTTCCATTGCATAATCTTGAAAAGAGAGAGTTTTGTTGGGATAAGAATTTATCTTTAATGGAAAAAAAAGCAGATGAGGTAATCAATTCCCTTACTCAAAATACCAAACTGAGAGCAGTATTATCAGGCATTAATTTTTTATATGCAGGTGAAAAAGATACTACACCTTTTTATGTTCACGCATTAATAGTTAATTCATACTTGAATAGTGCCTGGAGATGTAGAAGGGGAGGAAGTCAGATAGCTAAACTATTGACCAGAAATATACGTCATTTGGGTGGTAAACTAATAAAAAACACAAAAGTAGAAGAAATCGTAATTAAAAACACTCAGGTAGAGTATCTTAAGCTTAGTGATGACAAGGAAATTTATTCTAAAAATTACATATCCGGCATAGATGCCCGACAACTCTTAACTTTATTTAAAGGTGATTCTATTAAAAAATCATATTATAAAAGAATTAATGAAAATAAAGATACCATCTCATCTTTTAGCTTATTTTTAACTTTAAAGCCAGAGACAATTCTTTACAGAAATGCAAACCAATATCATTTTAAAAATGAAGATAGAGTCTGGGAAATAGTAAATTATTCTGAAAATAGCTGGCCTGAAGGTTATATGATATCATTTAGTGCCGATGAAAAAAATGAAGCTTATGCAAAAGAAATGACTATTCTGACTTATATGCATTTTAAAGAGGTCAAACAATGGGAAAATTCTTTTAATACTATTTCAAATAAGTCAGAAAGAGGACCAGAATATGAAAAGTTTAAAAATAACTTTGCTGAAAGATTGCTCGATGAGGTAGAACAGATGATTCCCGGATTAAAAGATTCCATTATAGGATCGTATACATCAACTCCTTTAACTTACAGAGATTATATTGGAACCAGTTCAGGAGGAATGTATGGGTTTGTTAAAGATGCATCCAATCCTATGCAATCTTTTTTACTACCTCAGACAAAAATAAAAAACCTTTTTTTAACAGGGCAGAGTACAGGCCTTCATGGAATATACGGTGTCGCTATAGGTAGTATTCTTACCTGTAGTGAATTTATAGGCAAAGATTATTTATTGGATAAAATTAATAGTTCTGATTGAAATTAATATACACTAATTATCAATACTTTTGTTTCATAAATCAAAAACTTAAATATGCTGTTAGAAATTATTTACTTCATTCTTATTTTCATATCCATATTAGGCTGGGGATTGTGGAGTTTAATATTGTTTAAATTTAAGTCAGAGAGTATTGCTTTAACACTTATTTCCGGTCTTATATTTTTAGCCGTCGTTTTATCTCTATCAGCTTTTTTTGTCCCGCTAGGGTTAAAATTAGAAGTAATAATGATTTTAATTTCATTAATTCCTTATTATAGTAAATGGAGAGAAGTAGTACATAAATTAAAGGCCTTAAAACTCAAATTTAATTTTTTTATAATTTTGGGAATACTATTTATGATCGGAAGCTTATATCCATTTATACTAGATCATTTTGGTTATTATATACCCACAATTGACTGGTTAAATGAATTAGGTATTATCAAGGGCATGGCCAACATAGATTGGAGTATAGGTCAGGTTTCTTTTTTTCATATATTACAGGCAGGTTTAGATGATACCATTGATCCTTTTTGCAGATTAAACATATTCGTATCATTTATTTATTTATTGTATGCGTATGAAAGGGATAGTTATAAGCTTTTGGTTTTTCTTCCAATCAGCTTTATGTTCTTACAGTCACCATCTCCTGATTTAATGATTTTTTTATTTAGTTTAATTACCGCTAATGAGTTGTTATATAATAAATTAAGTATACAGGATTACCCTTTCTTTTTGGTTTTATCTACTTTTCTTTTTATTGTAAAACCAATAACTTTTTGGTTGCCGGCCTGGGTTTTTATAAACTATTTGATGCAAAAAAACAGAAAGTATAGTTATAAGTATTTTTTGATTCCAATTTTTTTAATTTCATTATATCTGGTTAAAAATATATACGTTTCTTCTTTGCCCTTTTTTCCTGTAACGATACTAAAAGTATCTTCCTTTTGGATGCCGGATTCAAGAATTTTAGATTATTCCAATCAAATAGCAGCTTTACTGACGTATCACACAAAATTTACTTTAGAAGAGATCCAGTCATTCACACTGTATCAAAAACTGTATTATTGGTTTGTATTGAAGCACTTTAGTTCAGTTATTCATATTCTTATTGTCCTGGTTATTATAGCTTATGTTCTTTATATATTTAAAGTACGGAAAAAGTCAGAAATAGCACTCGGAATTTTAATTATTACAAAAATAATTCTAATATTTAATTTTTCAGGACAATACAGATTTATGTTAGATGGAGTTTTTATTTTGCTATTTGTCTTAATCACCTCTATTAATTTTAATCGGAAAGTTGCTTTGGGTTTGGTGTATGCATCTGCATTAATTTTTATGGTTACTTTTAGTTTTTCAGTCATTCAAAATTTAAATCCAAGTTTTAAAATAATCGGGTTTAGAAAAGAAAATCTATGGAAACCAGGTAAATTTATACTAAATAAATATGAAAGAAAAAAGATAGGTAACTTAGACATTAATGTGTCTACCGATTATTCGCTAAACTTTGATACTCCAGCGCCGGCTTTTACTCTTCATAAACTGAATTATTACTTAAATCTGGGTATATTTCCCCAACAAATAGATTCAACGGATATTTCACGTGGAATATATAGTAAGCCGTTGTCTGAAACAGAAAAAATTGAGTTATTATCAATCCTTGATAACTATAAAAATGGCTCAAAATAAAATTTGAGCCGTTTTTTTTATAAATGTTTAAATTTTTACATTCCTAAAACATAAGCGAAAACAAGTGGAGCTACAATGGTCGCATCACTTTCAATGATAAATTTAGGTGTATCAATGGCTAATTTTCCCCAAGTAATTTTTTCATTAGGAACAGCTCCTGAATAAGAGCCGTAACTGGTGGTAGAATCAGAAATTTGACAAAAATAGCTCCAGAAAGGAACATCTTCCCATTCTAAATCCTGATACATCATAGGCACAACGCATATAGGGAAATCTCCGGAAATACCTCCTGCAATCTGGAAAAATCCTACTCCTTTACCGGATGAATTGTTTCTGTACCATTCAGTTAAATATGCCATATATTCAATTCCGGATTTCATGGTTGATGCTTTCACTTCACCTTTAATTACATAAGCAGCAAAAATATTTCCCATTGTGCTGTCTTCCCAGCCGGGAACAACAATAGGTAAGTTTTTTTCAGCTGCTGCTAACATCCAGCTGTTTTTAGGATCAATTTCGTAATATTGCTCTAAAACTCCGGATAGTAGCATCTGATACATATACTCATGAGGAAAATATCTTTCTCCTTTAGCATCAGCATCTTTCCATATTTTTTCAATATGTTGTTGTAATCTTCTAAAAGCTTCTTCTTCAGGTATACAGGTATCCGTAACACGATTCAGGTGATTTTCAAGTAAATCCCATTCCTGCTCAGGAGTAAGATCTCTGTAATTAGGAATTCTTTTATAATGAGAATGGGCAACAAGGTTCATTATGTCTTCCTCAAGATTTGCCCCAGTACATGATATAATTGCTACTTTATCCTGTCTGATCATTTCTGCCAGAATTTTTCCTAATTCAGCAGTACTCATAGCACCTCCCATGGTGATCATCATTTTACCACCATCTTTAAGATGTGCAACATATCCTTTGGCTGCATCTACTAAAGCAGCAGAATTAAAATGTAAATAATATTTTTCAATAAATTCGGAAATTGGTTTGCTCATATCTAAGTGTTGATTGTTTATTATTAATTAAATTTATGCATTTTTCTTTGCAGGAAAGGCTAAAGATGCTATTACAGATAGAATCAGTACACCAGCAACAATTCCCAGAGAGACCAAAGAAGGTATATGTATAATAGGAGCTATCAGCATTTTTATTCCTATAAAACTCAAAATGATAGCAAGGCCATATTTAAGTTTACTGAACATATACATAAAATTTGCAAGTAAAAAATACAGGGAACGCAGTCCAAGTATAGCAAATATATTAGAGGTGTATAAGATAAACGGATCATTGGGAGCAATAGCAAAAATAGCAGGAATAGAATCGACAGCAAATATTAAATCTGTAAATTCTATAATGACTAAAGCTGTAAAAAGAGGGGTAGCCATACGTATACCATTTTTAATAGTAAAAAATTTACCACCGTCCATTTCCTTAGAAACTTTAAAAAATCTTCGTACAAACTTAGCTCCGAAACTTTCATTTAAATCTTTCTTTTCTGTTTCCTCCTCCTCATCTTTAGCAGTCCATGAATGAATACCAGCATAGATAAGGAAAACTCCAAATAGGGTTAATATAACGTTAGGTCTGAAAAAGCGAAGTCCTTCAAAATCCGCATGTTCAGCACTTTTACTATCTAAAACAAAATGAAGATTTCCAATTGAAAAAGGAGGTACATAGGTACGATTAATCATTTCTACTCCAAGGAAAATGAATATAGCTCTAAACAGGAGAGCACCCAGAATACCCCAGAATAAAATTTTATGCTGATATTGTTTAGGTATTTTGAAAAAGCCGAATACCATGATAAACACAAAAAGATTGTCTACAGATAAAGCTTTTTCAATCCAATAGGCAGATTGAAATTGTGAAAATTTTTCCAACGCAAATTTATGTCCATCTGCCTCTTTAAAGACATAATAAACTACACCGCTGAAAATCATTGCCAACGAAATCCATACAATAGACCAAATTGCAGCTTCTTTATTAGTAATAGTATGTGATTTTTTGTTTAGGACTCCCAAATCCAAGAGTAGCATAATAATAATTGAAACCGCGAAAATTGTAATTAATCCCGGGTGATTCAGCATGTTGTCCTGCATGTTTTTTTAGTTTTCTTAGGGTTCAAAGGTACTTATTTTGTATAGAAGCACAAAATAAAAAAATCTACAGTTTTTATACAAGACAGTAGCAGTAAATTAAGGAAAATGTGATAATTATAATGTTTTTACATTCAATAACAATTTGTAATTTTACCAAAAAAAGTGAGAATATCAGATTTACATACTATTGAGTTAGATGGGATAGATAAAATAATTCTGAACGCTTTAATGGTAAATTCAAAAATTCCGGTTTCTAAAATAGCTAAAGAAGTAGGAGTATCATCAACCGCTATTCATCAACGAATTAAAAAGCTTGAAACAGCTGGTATAATTAATGATCCGATAACACCATTGAACTATAAAATTTTAGGATATAAAACAACTGCTTATGTAGGTGTGTTCTTAGAAAAATCGGCAAATTATAAAGATGCTGTAAGTGATATGAAAAAAATACCTGAAATTATTGAAGCGCATTTTACTACAGGTAACTACGCTATTTTCATTAAAATTTTATGTAAAGACAATGATCATCTTATGAGAGTACTTAGAAATGGAATTCAGGGTATTAAAGGCATAGAGAGAACAGAGACCATTATTTCTTTAGAGCAAAGCATTTCTCGCCAAATTAAACCATAATATAAAAATTATCAATTGTATAACCATGGACATAAAAAGTTATTTAGATTCAACATACTTGAAACTACCTGCTCAGAGCGGTTTAACAAGTGAACAAACCTGGGAGGAAGTAAAAAAAATTACTGAAGAAGCTATTAGCAATCATTTTTTTCTGGTTATGATCAGACCTGAATATGTGCAACGTGTAAAAAAATTAATACTTAATTCTAATTCAAAGGTACAAGTTGGAACTGTTATAGGTTTTCATGAAGGGACTTATTTGCTTGAATCAAAATTAAAAGAAGCCAAACAAGCGATACAAGATGGAGCTGATGAGCTGGATTATGTAATTAATTATACAGCATTTAAAAATGGAGATTTAGATTTGGTTAAAGAGGAATTTGTACAGGGAACTTCATTAGGCTTGAAAGAAGCAAAAATAGTTAAATGGATTATAGAAATAGCCGCTTTGTCAGATGAACAAATACAGTCAATATGTAGTTTAATGTCACAATGGGCACAGGAAAATTTTGATTCATCCCAATGGAATAATATATTTATAAAATCGTCAACAGGTTTCTATCAAACGGAAGATGGTAAACCCAATGGAGCTACATTTCCGGCAATAGAAATAATGCTAAAATATTCACAACCTTTACCGGTAAAAGCTGCAGGAGGTGTCAGAACTTATGATGAGGCTGTAAAGATGATAAAAATGGGAGTAAAACGAATAGGTACTTCTTCTGCTAAGGCATTATCGCAAAATGAAGGTAGTTCAAATTCATACTAATATTTTTCAATGAAAAATTTATTGAACCTTGCGGTCAAAGCTGCAATTGAATCTTCTAAAGAGGTGTTAAAACTATATGCAGATGGCTTTTCCGTTACCCTAAAAGAAGATAATTCACCGGTAACAACAGCTGATCTGAAAGCACAAGAAATTATATTTAAATATTTATCAGAAACAAATATTCCTATTCTTAGTGAAGAGGGAGAAAAAGAAATTCATACTCAATTAAGCAAATGGAGCCAGTATTGGTGTGTTGATCCTATTGACGGAACTAAAGAATTTGTTAACAAAACAGATGAATATTGTATATCAATAGGTCTAATAACTCCGGATACTTCCATGTTAGGCGTTTTAGCAGCCCCTTCTTTAGGTTCTTTTTATTTTGCCGCAGATGGAGTAGGGAGTTACAAATGGAAAGGTAGATATGAAGATTTATATTTATTACTTGAAAAAGATTTGATTATTGATGAATTATTAAACAATTCTGTTTGTTTAAAGCCCTCTCCTTATTTGAAGCAAAATCCGTATATTTTTTTGACAAGTCGATCACATTTTAGTAACGTCGATGAGGAATATTACCATGAGTTAAAAAATCAATTTGCTGATATAAAGATGATACAAATGGGAAGTGCTGTGAAAATTGCATGGGTAGCAGAAGGTAAGGCTCAGGAATATGCACGGTTAAGTCCTGTAAATTTCTGGGATATAGCTGGCGGTCATGCCATAGCTAAATATGCAGGTTTAGAAATAGTTGATTATAATTCCAAAGATTCAGTAAATTATAAAAATACTGAAAATTTAAAAATTTCGGGTTATATACTTAAAAATAAATAATGTCTTAACATCAATTCTAATTATATGAAAAAAATATTTTGTTTGTTATTAGGAATATTCTTTTTGATGTATGCATGCAAAAAAGAATATTCAGCTATAGACGGATCTTCTCAACAAACATTTAATCAAAGTTTAGAATCTATATCTTCAAAACTCACTATACTACAGCAAGATAAGATTCAAGAAGCGGTTAAACTTATTTATAAATTTAAAACATCGCGAGAACTGGATGAAAAGAAACGTTGGGATGAATTATATAACTTACTGAATGGTAAGAAAGCAGATCAGATCTTCGATTTGGCAGAAGAATTAGCTAAAGAAAATAAAATTGCATGGTCTAGCACATCAATGAATACTTTAGATAGTTCTGTCTTTGAAGACGATATTAAACCTTTATCTGAGGAAGAGAAGAAATTAAAACAAATTGAGACAGCAACCCGAATAAATTTGCGATTTTCTTCTGTTAGTAACGAGTCCGATACAAATGATGGTTTTATTTTGTATCCTGAATTACTTGATGATTCAGGACAGACAGTAGTCTATTCCAACTTGCCGTTAGAGTTTTCCATATCTTTTATAAATAATGGGACTGTATTGTATGTAACTAAACGTACGGTTAATTCATCCATTGTAGGAGAGCCTTCACAGAAAAAAGGGTTGAAAATACCTTTTTCAATGTTTGATAAGGAGAAACTATCCAATGCAAGTGTGGATGTTGAAATTAAGACTAATGCTGGAGAAAAATATTTATATGGAAGGTTGATAAATATTCCAATTGATTTATCTAAAACTAAAGAAGCAAGCACTTCAATTGAAGATGAATTAAATACTCAGGTGAGTTTAGATAATGTGAAAAGTTTTATTCAATATATTGGGAATAAAGATTTTTCAAAAGCGTATGCTTTAACTAAAAATCCTAAATGGGATTCAGAAGAAAAATTTGCTTCGACGTCTAATGGGTTTGGAACGATTGAACAGACTAATTTACTGACTGCTGAAATGATCAAATCATCTAAAGAACAGGTTATTATTTTTGCTCTGTATCAGATCAAAGATAATCATGGAAAAGTAAAATCTTTAAAGCAAAATTTTACATTAAAAAAAGTTGAAAATAATTGGTTGATTACCGATACTGAAACAAAAGAAATTAAGGAAGATTCCTGGAAATAAATTTGAAAAAGTTAAACAAACATATTAAATGAAAGACTTACTTAAAGAAATTGATAATCATATTGCAAGAGTTCAGGATTTCCCAAAACAGGGAATAGGATATAAAGATATATCTCCTTTATTTTTAAATCCGGAATTATGTACTCAGGTAATTCAATTGTTTGCTGATTACAGCCGGGGAAAAGTGGATGCTGTATGTGGAATTGAAAGCCGGGGATTTTTATTTGGAATACAAATAGCCAGAGAATTAAATGTTCCTTTTATATTAGTTAGAAAAGCGGGTAAGTTACCGCCGCCTGTAGTATCTCAGGAATATGAATTGGAATATGGAAAGGCTAAAATTGAGATAAAAGAAGGCTACATCAAATCCGGACAAAGGATCTTAGTTCATGATGATGTATTGGCCACAGGAGGAACAGCTCAGGCTTGTGCTGAATTAATTGAAAAATGCGGGGGAACAGTTTCACAGTTTAGTTTTTTAATTGCTTTGTCATTTTTGAATGGAAAAGAAGAACTACTAAAATATACAAATGATATCCAAGTTATATTAGACTATTAACTTTAGTTCGATTATGATTACAAAATAAAAAACCTGTTGCAATTGCAACAAGTTTTTTATTTATGAAATTAATTTCTAAGAGAATTAATTTTTATCCCAAATAAGTTTGACTGTTTTCATATCGTTACCTCCCATTTGTTTAATTGCTTCATTGTAATTAACCGTATTTTGGGTTGCTAAATGAGTTGGATAAGGTATCCTTGTTGGCAAATCTGTCATACCTGACACCAAAGATGTAAAGGTATATACAGTTCCAGTAGGATATGTTGGATTCGCTGGTAAAGTATATGTTTTATTGGGTAGTAATAAGGTTTTAGGATAGCCTGTTCTTCTATATTCAGCCCAAGCTTCATGAGGCTGCATATATAAAGCTATATATTTTTGAGTTAAAACGTTTTCTTGAGATACTGCTGGTAAGGCACTTACGTACGTAGTGATATCCGCTGATGATACTCCCCATTTTTCCAATGATGCTTGTACTCCTGCTTTATAATAAGAATCACTCCATCCAGTAAGTTCAGAAAGAATAAATTGAACTTCTGCATACTCCATTAAAACTTCTCCTCTGCTAATATTTAAAATATCGTAGCTAGGAAAGGAAATGGTAGATGCAGTATATACTTCTGTTGCCATTGCACTATTTACACCATAAGGCATTCCCTCATAATCGTCAACGTTTGTAGAACTTGTATATGAATTATTTTTAACATCTGTAATAGATGCAGATTTAGGAGAAACAAATTTTTGTAATCTAGGATCTGGTCCAAAGTTACCTAATTTTCCTTTTAATAAATCTACAAAAGTATTAGCTACATTAAAGTCAGTACGATTATTTACAAAATACGCATACCACATAGGGTTGGCATCTTGACTTGATGTACCATAACTAAGAATAGCGTTATCATCATTAGAAGTAAATACTCCTTCACTAAGCGCATTATTTATTTCTGTTTGTGCATCTGGAAGAACCTCCTTAAGTCTATTGGCTATCCTTAAACGAAGTGAGTTCGCAAATTTTTTCCATTTCAAGGCATTTCCTTTATAAATGTTATCTCCTGTCGATACAGTTTTAGATACATCTAATTGTAAAGAAGCTTCTTTAAGCTCTTTCAATATATCTGTATAAATAATTTCTTGAGTTGCAAATTTGGGAGTTTTATACAAAGCTACTTGAAGAGCTTGAAAATCAGAATTGTCGCGTCCTCCGTAAGACCAGTAAGGTACATTCCCGTAAGTATCTGTTAATTGCATAAATATGTAGCTAAGCATAATTCTAGCTGCTGCAATTTGATTTTGGGGAGCACCATACAAAGAGTTAGCTTCTGGATCTGCTTCAACCAATAATATTGATTGTTTTATATTATTAGCTGCCATGTAGTATGATTTCCACAAATTGGAATTAGAACCTTCTCTATATTGATAGCGATCTTCTTCTGTATAATTGTTTTGAGCCCAATATTGAACCCAAGGCAGAACCATACGCCCAGAGCCCCATTCATCACGTGTATTATCAACGAAATAACGGGTTCCGAAACTAAATGTTGTGTAGCCCGGTACTTTTTCAGGCTGATTTGGATTTTTATTAATATTTTCAAAATCATTATCGCACGATATCGTACATGATAGCATTACGATAGATGTAATATATGTAATTATTTTTTTCATGATAGATAAAGTTTAAATTAAAATTTAACTTGAACATTAAATCCAAAAGATCTGGTTGTAGGTAAAGAACCTCCTTCAATACCGGATGCATTTCCACTACCGTAATTAGCTACCTCAGGATCTATTGAGTTCCATGCTAATCCCCAAGCAAATAAGTTTCTACCGAATGCAGAAAAAGTTATTGAATTAATTGCTTCTCCTAAATATTTACCAGGCAATGTATATGATAACGATACTTCTCTAAGTTTTACAAAATCTGCATCAAAAACATTTTGAGCATCTGGACCGCTATAAAATTGTTGACCATAACTCCTTGCGCTTATATTTATATCATTAACTGAACCATCTTCTTTTACACCATCTAAAACTATACCGTTTTCGCGGATACCGTTGGCAGCAGTTTCAGGTAATATTCCTGAATACATTCCAAATAAATGGGTAGTTGAAAAATATTTTCCTCCTTTCTGCCAATCAACCTGTACACCTAAACTCCAGTTTTTATATGAAAAACTATTTCTAAATGTCATAGTAAAATCAGGCAAAATAGAGCCTAAAGCTACTGGTGAAGATGTTTTTTTATAAACTCCATTTGAATTCACCACTCTTTTTCCATTTAAATAAACATAGTCAGTTCCATAAATCTGTCCATAACGATATCCTGGTAAAGCTGCAACAGCGACGTTAAATGGAGCTGAAGCTATTGTTAATGAAGTTAAGCCCTGTGCTAGTGATTTAATTTCATTATCTGATTTAGAGAAATTATAGTTAAAATCCCATCTAAAATCTTTAGTTCTAATAGGGTTGATGTTTAAAGAAACCTCAACTCCTTGATTAAGTAATTTACCTGAATTCATACTGGCCCATGGAACTCCAGCAGAACCATCTAGAGGTACGGTTGTAATTAAGTCTTTAGTTATTGTTTTATAATACGAAATATCTCCGCTAATTCTATTTTTTAATAATTGAAATTCCAATCCAAACTCAAGAGATTCTAATTTTTCAGGTTTTAGATTTGGATTTTTTGCAACTCTTGAAACCCAGTACCATGGATTTCCTAAAAAGTTAGTCCCATAATTTGGAAATGCTGATTCAGAGTTCAAGTAAGTATCCGATAATTGATAAGCATCAGTATCATTTCTAACTTCTGAGTATCCAGCACGTACTTTTAAGAAATCAAGCCAAGTAGTTTTTATATATCTTGTTAACACAAAACTTGAGGAAACTGAAGGATAAAAAAACGAGTTGTTTGCAGAAGATAGGGATGATGACCAGTCATTTCTTCCAGTCGTTTCTAAGAAAACGAAATTATCATAACCTAAACTTAATGAATAAAATAAGCTATTTACTCTTTTCTTTCTTTTAGAATTTAGAATAGCAGGGGTTTCCACAGAGTTAGATAAATTATATAAATCAGCAACTATCAAACCTCCACGAGTTTGTCCTTCTACGTATCTAGCTCTGAAATCTCTTCTATTTGCTCCTGCAAAAGAATTAATTGAGAAATTTCCTAAATTTTTATCAAAATGAATAGTTGCTTCGTAATTTAATTCTGTATATTTTCTTTCAGAAGTTATATATTTTGATGTTGACTGCGAGTACATAGCAGTTCTGTTTTCAGTATTCGTAGAATAAGTATCTAACATTACTTTACCATTGACATAAATATCACTAGTTAAATCATAAGTTAAGCCAGCAGTTCCGTAAAGTCTATCTCTTTTATCTTGATTTGTATTTTTATACGCTGTCCAATATGGATTATCAGAATATGCAGGTGTTGCATCATTCCATGAGGTTCTGTTCCAAGGTCGTTGGACTCCGTTCGCTAATTGGTATTTTTGTAAATCTTTGTAATCTAATGAAGTTTGACCAAATTGAAACATTTTCTGCATAATACTATTATCTCCGTAGCCAACTTCAGGTCTGTTGAACCCTTTAGTAACAGTATAAGCAGCAGAAGCGTCCAGCTTTAATCTATCATTTAATTTAGTGTTTAAATTCATAGATAAAGCATTTTTATTTAACTCTGAGTTTGGAGTAATACCAGTGGATTTAGTATTATTATAACCAACTCTTACATTTGTATTTTCGATACTTCTACTGATAGATATACCGTTATTATAGGTTATACCGGTTTTAAAGTAATCTTTATAATCATTTTTAGGGTATGTCCAAGGTTTTGCTACTAAATAATCTTCAGAAAATTCAGGGTCAAAAGCATTCCAATTTAAAACATATTTGTTAGGATCATATTTAGGTCCCCATGATTCATCTGTCTTGTAATCAACTAACAAATAGTCTGTACCGTTAATGTTTTGTGTTTTAAACTGGCTACTACTTCCTCCTCCATATAGTTTTTGATGTCTAGGCATTTTATAAACTTTATCTATAATAATACCAGAATTTAATGTTATGTCGGTTTTTCCTCTTTTAGCTTTTTTTGTCGTAATCATGATGGCTCCGTTCATAGCTCTTGAACCATATAATGCAGCCGCCGTTGCACCTTTTAAAACTGACATAGATTCTATATCATCTGGATTTATATCACCAAACGAATCTCCATAATCTATACCTCCAGCTCCTCTTTGTGTAGCTGAACTGTTAATATTTTCATCAATTAGGGGTATACCATCAACAACAATTAGAGGTTTATTTGATTGAGACAAAGATCTCATACCTCTTAAACGAATCTGAGTAGAGCCACCTAATGTTCCACTATTATTAACAATCTGCAACCCTGCAACTTTTCCGGAAAGCGAGTTAATAGGATTTGACTCTCTTGTCTTGGAGATGTCATCACCACTTACAGCTTGTATCGCATATCCAAGTGACTTTTTATCCCTTGTGATGTTAAGAGCGGTTACTACGACTCCTTCAAGTTCTGTCTCACCTTTAGATGTAGTAGGATTTGCAGATGTTACTGCAGTTGCATGTAACTTTACATCATAAAAATTTTGATTGCCTACAACAAAGCTTGATTTTTCATCATTAAATGAAGCAATTTCAATAGTTTGTCCTGGTTCGGCTTCAATTGAAAACTGACCTGTCTCATCGGTATAGACAGATTGTGTGGTACCTTTTATGGTAACAGACACATCACTTTGTGGTGTACCATCAACACCCAGTACTTTTCCTGTAATCGTTTTCATCTGAGCCCATAGAATAGAGCTTAGAAAAACAAACGAAAATCCTAAGAAAATTCGGTTTATTCTCATATTTAATACATTAATTTATAATTCAAATATAATTATATTTTTTTATAAATTAATATTTTTTGCAAAATAAATGCTTAATATATAACGTTATATAAGGTTTTGTTGCAGATTTGTAGATGAATTTAATATAATAAAGTTTATTGAGAATATTATTAAAAGAAAAAGCCGGAGAATATCTCCGGCTTTTATATCAATTAACTAATTTACTAGTTATCAAATAATTTACGCTTGTCCTTTAGGACCAAAATTTAAATGAAAAGTTTCATCCTTAACATTTCCGAATTGCTCTTCAAATTTTTGAATATTATCAGTTAAGGCTGACAATAATCTTTTAGCATGCTCCGGTGTTAATATTATTCTTGATTTAACCTTAGCTTTAGGCACCCCCGGCATAATTTGAATAAAATCCAATACAAATTCAGTAGGAGAATGGTTTATTAAAGCTAAATTAGAAAAAACTCCTGATGCTACTTCGTCCGTAAGTTCAATATTTAGATCCTGTTGATTTGGGTCTTGATTTTCCATTGAGTTATTAATTAAATTTTTTCGGTTACTAATTCTTCAAATTCTTTGTTAGAACCTACAACAACATTTTGGTATTCTGCCAAACCTGTACCTGCAGGAATTCTGTGTCCAACGATAACATTCTCTTTTAATCCGTTCAGATAATCAATTTTTCCTGCAACAGCGGCTTCGTTAAGAACTTTGGTGGTTTCCTGGAAGGAAGCTGCAGAGATAAATGATTTAGTCTGAAGTGAAGCTCTGGTAATACCTTGCAATACAGGACTAGCTGTAGCTGGTAAAGCTTCTCTTGCTTCAACTAATTTCTTATCTTCTCGTTTCAGTCTGGAGTTCTCGTCACGCAAGTCTCTGGATGAAATAATCTGACCCGCTTTTAAATTCTCACTATCGCCGGCATCCTCAATAACTTTCATTCCAAAAATTCTATCATTTTCTTCTATAAAGTCTATCTTATGCTCAAGGTTGTTTTCCAAGAATTTAGTATCCCCTGCATCAACTATTTCAACTTTAGTCATCATTTGACGAACAATGATTTCAAAATGCTTGTCATCAATTTTTACACCCTGTAAACGGTAAACTTCCTGAATTTCATTTACTAGATACTCCTGTACAGCAGTTGGGCCTTTAATATTTAAAATATCTGTAGGAGTAATAGCTCCATCTGATAAGGCATCACCAGCATGTACAAAGTCATTTTCCTGAACCAGAATCTGATTGGATAATTTAACTAAGTAACGTTTAATTTCGCCGTTTTTAGATTCGATAACTATTTCACGGTTACCTCTTTTTATTTTACCATAGCTAACTACTCCGTCAATTTCTGAAACTACAGCAGGGTTAGATGGATTTCTTGCTTCAAATAATTCAGTTACCCTAGGTAAACCTCCTGTAATATCCCCTGCTTTAGCAGACCTTCTAGGTATTTTAACTAAGATTCTTCCTGCCTTTATCTTTTCTCCGTCATTAACGATTAAGTGAGCTCCTACTGGTAGGTTGATAGCTTTAAGCTCATTTCCTTTACTATCCAGAATTTTAAGAGTAGGAATTAATTTTTTATTTCTGGATTCAGAAATAACTTTTTCTTCAAACCCTGTTTGCTCATCAATCTCCAACTGATAAGTTGAACCCTGTTCAATTTGTTCGTATTCAATTTTACCAGCTGTCTCAGAAAGGATAATAGCATTGTAGGGATCCCATTTACAGATGATATCACCTTTTTTCACTTCCTGACCAGATTCAACAAGTAAGGTAGAACCATAAGGAATATTGTTAATCATTAAAATATTACCTTCCGCATTAAGAAGTTTGAATTCTGTAGAACGGGAAACCACTACAGTAGCTTTGTTTCCGTTCTCATCTTCACTTTCTACAGTTCTGATTTCATCAAATTCAACTTTTCCATCTCTCTTGGCAATAATACTGTTAACCTCGGCAACGTTACCTGCAGTACCTCCCACGTGGAAGGTTCTCAAGGTTAACTGGGTACCTGGCTCACCAATGGATTGAGCAGCTATAACTCCAACAGCCTCTCCTTTATTTATTAATTTATTAGTAGAAAGGTTTATTCCGTAACATTTTGCACAAATACCTTTCTTAGATTCACAGGTCAGCGGAGAGCGTACTTCAACTGCTTCAACTCCGGAATTTTCAAGTAATTTAGCCAGCTCAGAAGTAATCATTTGATCAGCTTCTACAAGCAATTCATCTGTATCCGGATGGTATATATCGTGTAATGAAACCCTACCTAAAATTCTTTCGGATAGAGGTTCAACAATTTCATCATTCTTTCTTAAAGGAGTAATTTCAATTCCTCTTAAAGTACCACAATCTTTTTCATTAATAATAACATCTTGTGCTACGTCTACCAGACGACGAGTTAAATACCCTGCATCGGCAGTTTTTAAAGCGGTATCCGCCAAACCTTTACGCGCACCGTGAGTAGAAATAAAGTATTCTAAGATAGAAAGTCCTTCACGGAAATTAGAAATAATTGGATTTTCAATAATTTCCCCACCGGATGAACCAGCTTTTTGTGGCTTAGCCATCAATCCCCTCATACCGGCAAGCTGACGAATCTGCTCTTTAGAACCCCGTGCTCCGGAATCAAGCATCATGTATACAGAGTTAAACCCTCCTTTATCAGTTTTCATTCTCTGCATAATTAAATCTGTAAGACGGGCATTGGTATTAGTCCAAACATCAATTACCTGATTATAACGCTCATTATTGGTAATTAATCCCATGTTATAGTTAGCACGGATACCATCAACCTGCTCATTTGCATCCTGAATCATGATCTTTTTCTCATCCGGAGTTTTAATATCTCCTAAGCTAAAAGATAATCCTCCTCGGAATGCGGTAGCATATCCCAGATTTTTCATATCATCCAGGAACTTAGCAGTTGTAGGGAAATTAGTTCTTTGAAGAATATTCCCTATAATATTTCTAAGTGATTTTTTTGTTAAAACTTCATTGATGTAACCAACTTGTTCTGGTACAATTTTATTGAATAAAACTCTACCTACTGTTGTTTCAATCATTTTTTCAACCAGTTCCTCACCTTCAAGAACTTTAGCTTTAACTTTAATGATAGCATTTAAGTCAGCTGCTTTCTCATTGTAAGCAATATCTACTTCTTCTGAAGAGTAAAATATGGAACCGTGTCCTTTAACATTAATTTCTTCAGTAGGAACTAAAGGTTTAGTCATATAATAAAGACCTAAAACCATGTCCTGAGAAGGTACCTGGATAGGAGAACCATTAGCCGGGTTTAAAATATTTTGAGAAGCAAGCATCAATAGCTGAGCTTCTAAGATAGCTTCAGGTCCTAAAGGTAAGTGAACAGCCATCTGGTCACCATCAAAGTCAGCATTAAATGCAGTACACACTAAAGGGTGAAGACGAATAGCTTTACCTTCTATCATTCGAGGTTGAAAGGCTTGTATTCCTAAACGGTGAAGGGTAGGGGCCCGGTTAAGTAAAACAGGGTGACCTTTCATCACGTTTTCTAGAATGTCATATACAACCGGTTCTTTTCTTTCAATAATTCGTTTTGCTGACTTAACGGTTTTTACAATACCTCTTTCAATCAGTTTACGAATAATGAACGGTTTATAAAGTTCAGCAGCCATATCTTTAGGTAATCCACATTCATGAAGCTGAAGGAATGGACCTACAACAATTACAGAACGGGCAGAATAATCTACACGTTTACCTAATAGATTCTGACGGAAACGACCTTGTTTTCCTTTTAATGAATCGGATAACGATTTTAATGGTCTGTTCGATTCAGATTTAACAGCCGATGATTTTCTTGTATTATCAAATAATGAATCAACAGCTTCCTGTAGCATCCTCTTTTCGTTACGAAGAATAACTTCGGGAGCTTTGATTTCAATTAATCTTTTAAGACGGTTATTTCTAATAATAACCCTTCGGTATAAATCATTTAAGTCGGAGGTAGCAAATCTTCCTCCATCTAATGGAACTAAAGGTCTTAAATCGGGAGGAATAACTGGAATTACCCGCATGATCATCCATTCCGGACGATTAATTCTCCCGTTAGTATTAGCATCTCTGAAAGATTCTACTACATGTAGTCTTTTTAAAGCTTCAGTTCTTCTTTGTTTAGATGACTCTGTATTGGCTTTGTGTCTTAGGTTATAAGACAATGCATCTAAATCAATTCTTTTCAATAATTCTTCCAGACATTCAGCTCCCATTTTGGCAACAAATTTGTTAGGATCAGAATCGTCCAAGTATTGATTTTCAATAGGAAGAGTTTCCAGTATATCTAAATATTCTTCTTCAGTTAAGAACTCATTCTGTTCAAGTTCTTCTCCGTTTAATTTTTTAGCAATACCCGCCTGAATAACTACAAATCTTTCATTGTAGATAATCATGTCTAATTTTTTTGAAGGTATACCTAGTAAATAACCAATTTTGTTAGGTAAAGAACGGAAATACCAAATATGAGCAACAGGAACAACCAGATTTATATGTCCAATACGTTCACGTCTTACTTTTTTCTCAGTAACTTCAACACCACATCGGTCACAAACAATACCTTTATAACGGATTCTTTTATATTTACCGCAAGCACATTCGTAATCCTTTACAGGTCCGAATATTCTTTCACAGAAAAGACCATCACGCTCAGGTTTATGTGTACGGTAATTGATAGTTTCAGGTTTTAAAACTTCACCTCTGGATTGTTGTAAAATACTTTCCGGAGAAGCTAACCCTATAGTTATTTTATTAAATCTGCTAGTTTTTTGTTTAACTGCCATTCTTTTAATATCAATTAGATTGAAAAAATTTTAAATTTTATAGATTAGAAGAATAAACTTATTCTTCTAATCTTACGTCTAATCCTAGACCTTGCAATTCATGAAGGAAAACATTGAATGATTCCGGAATTCCAGGTTCTGGCATAGGCTCACCTTTAACGATAGACTCGTAAGTTTTAGCCCTTCCGACCACGTCATCAGATTTAACAGTGATGATTTCTCGTAATATATTGGATGCACCAAATGCTTCAAGTGCCCAAACCTCCATCTCTCCAAATCTCTGACCCCCGAATTGAGCTTTACCTCCTAACGGCTGTTGAGTAATTAAAGAGTAAGGTCCAATTGAACGTGCGTGCATTTTATCGTCAACCATGTGGCCTAATTTTAACATATAGATAACACCTACCGTTGCTTTTTGCTCAAAACGTTCTCCTGTGCCGCCATCGTAAAGATAGGTAGTTCCCCATTGAGGTACGCCTGCTTCTCTGGTTAGGTCATCTATTTGTTCAGAAGTAGCTCCGTCAAATATAGGAGTAGCAAATTTTTTGCCTAATTTCATACCACACCATCCTAAGATTGTTTCATATATCTGCCCGATGTTCATACGGGAAGGTACCCCTAATGGATTTAATACAATATCAACAGGTGTTCCATCTTCAAGGAAAGGCATGTCTTCATCACGAACAATTTTAGCAACAATACCTTTATTTCCGTGTCTACCTGCCATTTTATCACCCACATTAAGCTTACGTTTTTTAGCAATGTAAACTTTTGCTAGTTTAACGATACCTGTTGGTAATTCATCTCCTACAGAAATGGTATGCCTTTCACGATTTAGTGCTCCTAATAAATCGTTATGTTTAATTTTATAATTATGTAAAAGTTCCTTGATGGAATTATTTTTACTTTCATCAATAGTCCAGCTACCACCTGTTAAGTTAAAATAGTCATCGATACTGGATAATAATTTTTGGGTGAACTTAACACCTTTAGGAATTACTTCTTCATTTAAATCATTGTATATCCCTTGCGAGGTTTTTCCATTAAGTAATACGTACAATTTATCTAAGAGCTGATTTTTAAGATCATTAAATTTAATCTTAAAGTCAGATTCCAATTGTTCGATTTTTAACTTTTCATCCCCTCTTTTTCTTTTATCTTTAATATTACGTGTAAATAATTTTTTATTTATTACTACACCTTTTAGAGATGGTTCAGCTTTTAATGACGCATCTTTTACATCACCAGCTTTATCACCAAATATTGCCCGTAAAAGTTTTTCTTCTGGAGTAGGATCAGATTCTCCTTTAGGAGTAATTTTTCCTACAAGAATATCTCCAGGTTTTACTTCAGCACCAATACGGATCATACCGTTTTCATCAAGATCTTTAGTAGCTTCTTCACTTACATTAGGAATATCGGAAGTTAACTCTTCCATACCTAATTTAGTATCTCTTACCTCTAAAGTATATTCATCAACGTGAATTGAAGTAAACCAGTCTTCACTAACAGCTCTTTGGTTAATTACAATTGCATCCTCAAAGTTATATCCTTTCCAAGGCATGAAAGCAACCAATAAGTTTCGTCCAAGCGCTAATTCTCCGTCTTCAGTAGCATAACCTTCAGTTAAAACCTGTCCTTTACTAACTCTGTCTCCCGCTTTTACAATTGGTTTTAGCGTTATTGAGGTGCTTTGGTTCGTTTTTCTGAATTTAGTTAATTTATAAGTTTTACTTGCAGTATCAAAGCTTACAAGTTCTTCTTCTTCTGTTCTGTCGTATTTAATAGTAATTTTATCAGCGTCGACATATTCAACTACACCTTCTCCTTCAGCATTGATTAAGATTCTTGAATCTTTAGCTACCTGGAATTCAAGACCAGTACCTACTATAGGAGCCTGAGGTTTTAATAATGGAACAGCCTGACGCATCATGTTAGATCCCATTAATGCACGGTTTGCATCATCGTGCTCTAAGAATGGAATTAGAGATGCAGAAATACCTGTAATCTGGTTAGGAGCAACATCAATAAGATCTACCTTGTTAGGCTCTATAACCGGATAATCAGCTTCTTCTCTAGCAACAATTCTTTCATCAAGAATATTACCTTCATCATCTATGTTAATATTTGCCTGAGCAATGATTTTATCTTCTTCTTCTTCAGCAGTAAAATACTGAGGTTCTGAATTTAAATCTACTTTACCATCAACAACCTTTCTATATGGAGTTTCCATAAATCCTAAATCATTGATTCTCGCATAGCAACCTAAAGATGAAATCAAACCGATGTTTGGTCCTTCCGGAGTTTCAATCGGACAAATTCTTCCGTAGTGGGTATAGTGAACGTCACGAACTTCGAAACCTGCTCTTTCTCTGGATAAACCACCAGGTCCTAATGCAGACATACGTCTTTTATGAGTAACTTCTGATAATGGATTGGTTTGATCCATAAATTGAGAAAGCTGATTAGTTCCGAAAAATGAATTAATCACAGAAGTTAATGTCTTAGCATTAATCAGATCAATAGGGGTGAAAACTTCATTATCCCGAACATTCATTCTTTCTTTAATGGTACGTGCCATACGAGCTAACCCTACTCCGAATTGTCCAGCTAATTGTTCACCTACAGTTTTTACACGACGGTTGGATAAGTGATCGATGTCATCTACTTCGGCTTTTGAATTAATTAATTCGATTAGATATTTTACTATTTCAATAATATCATCTTTAGTTAACACCTGAACATCTTCAGAAATGTTTAAACCTAGTTTTTTATTAATTCTGTATCGACCCACTTCACCTAAAGAGTAACGAGCATCTGAGAAAAATAATTTGTCAATTATACCTCTTGCAGTTTCTTCATCAGGTGGTTCAGCATTTCTAAGCTGTCGGTAAATGTATTCTACTGCTTCTTTTTCAGAGTTAGTAGAATCTTTCTGTAACGTATTGTGAATAATAGAGAATTCTCCACTATTTTCTTTATGTACTAATATAGTTTTAATTCCGGAATCAACGATTAGATCAATGTGCTCTTTTTCTAAAACAGTTTCACGATCTAAAATGATTTCGTTTCTTTCTATAGAAACAACTTCTCCGGTATCTTCATCAACAAAATCTTCAAACCATGTATTTAATACTCTGGCAGCTAAAGTACGACCTAACATTTTTTTCAGGTTGGATTTGTTTACTTTAACTTCTTCTGCAAGATCGAAAATTTCTAATATATCTTTATCACTTTGATAACCGATTGCTCTAAGCAAAGTGGTCATCGGAAGTTTTTTCTTTCTGTCTATATAAGCATACATCACACCGTTAATGTCGGTAGCAAATTCCATCCAGGAACCTTTAAAAGGAATAATTCTGGAGGAGTATAATTTTGCCCCGTTGGCATGATAAGATTGTCCAAAAAATACACCGGGCGAACGATGTAATTGGGATACCACAACCCTTTCTGCTCCATTGATGATAAACGAACCGCTGGGAGTCATATAAGGAATTGGTCCTAAATATACATCCTGAACCACTGTTTCGAAATCTTCGTGTTCGGGGTCAGTACAATATAGTTTAAGACGTGCTTTGAGTGGTACGCTATAAGTTAGACCTCTTTCAATACATTCCTGAATGGAATATTTGGGAGGATCTACAAAATAATCTAAAAATTCTAAAACGAACTGATTTCTTGTATCCGAAATGGGAAAATTTTCAGTAAACGTTTTAAAAAGTCCTTCGTTTTTTCTTTGGTCGGGACGGGTTTCCAATTGAAAGAAATCTTGGAATGATTTTACCTGAATGTCTAGAAAATCAGGAAATTCAATTTGTCCTTTAGAATGTGAGAAACTAAATCTCTTAGGGTTTTGAGTTTTTGACGCCAATGATTTACTCATATAATAAATTAAAATCTTTTTAAAACACAAATAGGCTTAGACCTTACCAATGCTATATTGGAGGCCTAAACCTTTATTTTTAGGTAGGTTGAATTATTTTAACTCAACTTCAGCACCAGCTTCTTCAAGCTGTTTTTTAAGACCTTCTGCTTCGTCTTTAGATACTCCTTCTTTGATTGGTGTAGGAGCTCCGTCAACAGCATCTTTAGCTTCTTTTAATCCTTTTCCTGTTAAATCTTTTACTAATTTAACTACAGCTAATTTGTTAGCACCAGCTGCTTTAAGAATTACATCAAATTCTGTTTTTTCTTCAGCAGCAGCACCTTCACCAGCAGCAGGACCAGCAGCAACTGCAACTGCAGCAGCAGCAGGCTCAATTCCGTATTCTTCTTTTAATATGTCAGCTAGTTCACTAACTTCTTTTACTGTAAGGTTAACTAAAGTTTCAGCTAATTGTTTTAAATCTGCCATTTTAATTTTTTTTAATTTTTGTTTAACAACTGTTATTTATTATGAGTGCGTGTTTTTATTCCGCTTTTTCAGATAATGTTTTTACTAAACCTGCAATGGTATTTCCTCCTGATTTAAGAGCTGAAACAACATTTTTGATAGGGGATTGAAGCAATCCGATGATATCTCCAACAAGCTCTTCTTTTGATTTAAGATTTGCTAAAGCATCTAATTGAGCATCTCCAACAAACACAGCCGAGTCTACCCAAGCTGCTTTTAGTAAAGGTTTTTCTGATTTTTTTCTAAATGTTTGAATAAGTCTTGCAGGAGCATTTCCTTTTTCTGAAATGAAAATAGTGGAATTTCCTTTCAAGCTGTCGAATAGACCGGAAAAATCTTTATCTTCGATATTTTCCATTGCTTTTTTCAATAAAGTGTTTTTAACCACTTTCATTGAAATCTCTCCTTTAAAACAGGCTCTTCTTAAGTCAGAAGTTTGTTGTGCGTTTAATCCGTCAGTGTCAGCTATATATAATACATTAGTATCTTTTAATAACTCTTGTATTTCTTCTATTACCTGTGATTTTTCTTGCTTTGTCATAATTACTCCAAGTTTAATTAGTTAACACCTTTTGGATCTATAGCAATACCTGGGCTCATAGTAGAGGAAAGGTAAATACTTTTCACATAAACTCCTTTAGCTGCCTGAGGTTTTAATTTGATTAAAGTGGAAATGATTTCCTGTGCATTCTCCTGAATTTGTTTAGCATCAAAAGATACTTTTCCTATTCCGGCATGAACAATACCATATTTATCTACTTTAAAGTCAATTTTACCTGCTTTTACTTCAGCCACTGCTTTTCCTATTTCCATAGTTACAGTTCCTGTTTTAGGATTAGGCATTAAACCTCTTGGTCCTAAAACTCTTCCTAATGGTCCTAATTTACCCATTACCTGAGGTTGAGTGATGATAACGTCAACATCTGTCCAACCGTCTTTAATTTTTTGAAGATAGTCATCCAAACCTACGAAATCAGCACCAGCATCTTTAGCTTCCTGTTCTTTGTCAGGAGTAACTAATGCAAGAACTTTTGTTTCTTTTCCGGTTCCGTGAGGTAAAGATACAACTCCTCTAACCATTTGATTTGCTTTACGAGGATCTACTCCTAAACGTACAGCAATGTCAACTGATGCATCAAATTTTGTATAATTAACTTCTTTTACTAAACTAGAAGCTTCTTCTAGTGAGTAAAGTTTAGTTTTATCTACTTTAGCAACAACTGCTTTCTGTTTCTTTGTCAATACTGCCATAATTCGTAAGATTAATTGTTAAACGGATTTTGTCCGGTTACTCTAATACCCATGGATCTTGCAGTTCCTGCAACCATACTTACAGCTGATTCTATTGTAAAACAGTTTAAATCTACCATTTTATCTTCAGCAATAGTTTGTACCTGTTCCCAGGTAACTGATGCTACTTTATCTCTATTAGGCTCCCCTGAACCTTTTTTAGCTTTAGACGCTGCTAAAAGCTGAACGGTAACTGGAGGAGTCTTAACTACAAAATCGAAAGATTTGTCTTCGTATACAGTAATTATAGCAGGTAATACCTGTCCTTGCTTCTCTTGGGTACGTGCATTAAATTGTTTGCAGAACTCCATGATGTTAACACCTGCAGCACCTAATGCAGGTCCAACCGGTGGAGAAGGATTTGCTTGTCCTCCTTTCACTTGGAGCTTTACCATTTTAAAAATTTTCTTTGCCATTTTAATTTTTAGTTAAAAATGATTTAATTTATATCTGTGGAAGCAGCCTATATTTTTTCTACTTGTGAAAAACTCAGTTCTATTGGTGTTTTTCTTCCAAAAATCAACACCATAACATCCAATTTCCGTTTTTCTTCATTAATTTTTTCAATAGTACCATTGAATCCATTGAAGGGGCCGTCAATCACTTTAACAGTCTCTCCAAATTCAAAAGGAATGGTTACAGTATCTTCAGATTCGGATAATTCATCCATTTTACCGAACATTCTGCTTACCTCACTTTTTCTCATAGGGAGAGGATCTCCTCCTTTAGTAGCACTAAGGAAACTAATAACTCCTGGAATATTTTTAATAGTATGCGGAAGTTCTCCGATAAGATTAGCTTCTACCATCACATATCCCGGATAGTAAACTTTCTCTTTTCGGATTTTTTTTCCATTTCTGATTTGTACTACTTTCTCCATAGGAACCACCACTTGTCCAAGATTGTTTTTAAGGTGTTCAGATCTTAATACTTCGTTTTCGATGTACATCTTCACCTTAGATTCTTGACCACTGATAGTCTTGAGTACATACCATTTCATTTCATTCATCGCTTCCTGGAATTTTCTTACGATTTTAATCCTATTAAAATTGAATAAATATTTTGAAGAGCTTTAGCCAGAACCCAATCTACTCCAAATAAGAAGACAGAAAGTAAAATGGTAGCTATAGCGACAACTGTTGTCGAAGATTGCAGATCTAACCATTTTGGCCATTCTACATGATCTTTAAATTCTTCTATCGAACCTTTAAGATAGTTAATTAGTCCGTTCATTTATTTTTTCTTTAGCGCGGGCAGAAAGATTCGAACTCTCGACCTTTGGTTTTGGAGACCACTGCTCTACCAGCTGAGCTATGCCCGCTTTTTTAAAGAAAGATCTTTTAAAGATCTTTCTTTAAGATATTTTTATTAATCGATGATTTCAGTAACCTGACCTGCACCAACAGTTCTACCACCTTCACGAATAGCAAAACGTAAACCTGTATTAAGTGCGATTGGCTGATGTAATTCAACTGTAATAGTTAAGTTATCACCTGGCATTACCATTTCAGTTCCTTCTGGCAAAGTAATTGTACCAGTTACGTCTGTTGTTCTTACATAGAACTGTGGACGGTAATTGTTATGGAATGGAGTGTGACGACCACCTTCTTCTTTAGTTAAGATATAAACCTCAGCTTTGAATTTTTTATGTGGAGTTATTGAACCTGGTTTAGCGATAACCATACCACGACGGATGTCAGCTTTTTCAATACCCCTTAATAATAAACCTACATTATCTCCAGCTTCTCCTCTGTCTAATATTTTTCTGAACATTTCAACCCCAGTTACAGTAGATGTTAATTTTTCATCTCCCATACCTACGATATCAACACCTTCTCCAGAGTTGATAACACCAGCTTCAATACGACCTGTAGCTACTGTACCACGTCCTGTAATAGAGAATACGTCTTCAATTGGCATTAAGAATGGTTTATCTTGATCACGAACTGGAAGATCGATCCAAGTATCAACAGCATCCATTAGTTGATCAACAGTTTCAACCCATTTTGGTTCTCCGTTAAGAGCTCCTAGTGCTGAACCTTGGATAACAGGAGTATTGTCTCCGTCATATTCGTAAGAAGATAATAAATCTCTTACTTCGATTTCTACTAATTCTAATAATTCAGGGTCATCAACCATATCCACTTTATTCATGAACACAACGATCTTAGGAACGTTTACCTGACGACATAATAAGATGTGTTCTCTGGTTTGTGGCATAGGACCGTCAGTAGCAGCAACAACTAAAATCGCTCCATCCATTTGAGCAGCACCTGTAACCATGTTTTTTACATAGTCGGCGTGACCTGGACAGTCTACGTGAGCATAGTGACGATTTTCTGTTTGATATTCTACGTGTGCGGTGTTGATTGTAATCCCTCTTTCTTTTTCTTCAGGAGCAGCATCAATTTGAGAAAAGTCTCTTTTTTCTGCTAACCCTTTTTCTGCTAATACTTTAGTGATAGCAGCTGTTAAAGTTGTTTTTCCGTGGTCTACGTGACCGATAGTACCTATATTAAGGTGTGGCTTGGTACGCTGAAAAGTTTCTTTTGCCATGATAAATATGTTTGTTTAATTTCCAAAAATGAGTGCAAATATACTCAATTATTTCTAAATAACAATAGCTTATAAAAAAAATATTGTTTTATAAGTTTATATTGTTTAATTAAAAAAATAAAAATGATTGAGTATGTTTTTAGATAAGAGCCAATGACGGGAATTGAACCCGTGACCTCGTCCTTACCAAGGAAGCGCTCTACCCCTGAGCTACATCGGCTAATAAAATTGAGCGGAAGACGAGGGTCGAACTCGCGACATTCAGCTTGGAAGGCTGACGCTCTACCAACTGAGCTACTTCCGCTTAATTTAAATTACCTTTGTAATTCAAAATCAAAATTAAAATATTTTGCTAGAATTACAAAATTTTTTGATTTTTAGTGGGGAGAGGAGGATTCGAACCTCCGAAGGTAAAAACCAACAGATTTACAGTCTGTCCTCGTTGGCCGCTTGAGTATCTCCCCTTCGAAAACGAGCCGGTAGAGGGATTCGAACCCACGACCCCGAGATTACAAATCACGTGCTCTGGCCAACTGAGCTATACCGGCTAATCAAAATTTTTTATTTCAAAGAAACAATCCGTTAATCGTAAGTGTTGTTCTTTGTTTAACGGATTGCAAAGGTAGAAAAAATTTCTTTATCTCCAAATTTTATTTAAAAAATTTTTCATTTTTTTTAGGATACTTTTTCTTTCTTTTTGATTATCATCTTTTTAAGTGCTTCGCAAGATAAGTCAATACTTTCTTCAAATGAAGCGGAAGTTTTTTTAACTACTAAATCATCACCAGGAACCTCTAAAATTATATCTACGGTTTTGTTTTCTTTATCTGTAGAATTTTCCAGTTTCATATATACATTTGCTCTTACTATTTTATCATAAAATAAATCAAGTTTAGATAATTTTTTGTCTAAAAATTCTAATAAAGATTCTTGTGCATTAAAATTTACTGCTTGTGCTTTAATTTTCATTTTTTTTGTTTTTAAGTCCCAAAGGATGGGAGTGGTTAAACACTTGTTTTAAATCATCTATATTGCTATGGGTGTAAATTTGCGTAGCAGCCAGGCTACTGTGACCCAGTATTTCTTTTATTGAATTCAATTCTGCTCCATTGTTTAATAAATGGCTGGCAAATGTATGTCGTAACATATGCGGGCTTTTTTTATTCTTACTTGTCGCACTACTAAGATACTTATTTATCAGGTTATAAACAAACTTTTCTTGTAATCTTTTACCTGATTTGTCTGTAAAAAAGTATTGAGAAACAGTTAAGATTTCATTTTCCCTGAGTAACATATATGTTTTAATTTTTTCAATTAATTCATTCGTAATAGGTACGAGTCGCTCTTTGTTTCTTTTTCCAATAATAGATATATTCTTATCAGGTATGTTTATTTTAGAAACTTCCAGATTAATTAATTCTATTCGCCTGATTCCTGTAAGATAAAAAAAATCAAAAATGAGTAAATTTCTAGACCGTTCAAAGTCGGTTAATTTTTCATTATTTTCATCTGTTATATTATGATGTAAAAATTTTATTTCTTCTTCAGTATAAGGTAGAAGTACCTTTTTTTTTATTTTTAAATTTTTGAGATTCGTTACAGGGCTTATGGATATTTTTTCAACTTTTAACAAAAACTTATAATAACTGCGAAGAGTAGATATTTTCCTGTTTATAGTTTTTTCTGATAAGTTTTTTTTGGATAGACTGATAATGAAGTTTCTAAGTTGTTTTTTATCTGCATTAGTAATGTCTGATAAACCTTCGCTTTCGAGTAAAAAATATTTTAAATCGTCAAGATCTCTCTTGTAACTCAAAATAGTTAAAGAAGAATATAATTTTTCAAATTCCAGATATTGCAGAAATTTATCAATCATGTCAAACGACTTTTTTCAAATGTAATTAAATTCAAAAAACAAGCCAATTTAATTTAAGGAAGTAGGTAAGGGGAAGGTAATTCGAGAACCGAAAACTTAAATACATAAAAAAGCAAATAATTCAAAAGAATTATTTGCCTATATTTTTATAGCCTAATGGCCATAGTATCATTGCTTAGAAGCTATGTTTATGCTTCTTCTTTGCTTTCCATTCTTTGTTTGTAAGCTGCTCTGATGTGTTTTTGTCTCTTAGTGACAGAAGGTTTTGTGAATTGTTGTCTTTTTCTCAACTCTTTTACAACGCCTGTTTTGTCATATTTTCTTTTGTATTTTTTTAGAGCTTTATCTATAGACTCACCATCTTTTACTGGAATAATTAGCATAATAACATCTCTTTTTTATATTCTCAATTATTTTAGGGTGCAAATATAGATATATAATTCACATATACAAAATTTATTTAAAAATATGAATATTTTTTATCTGTATCCGGGTATTCATTCAATGTAATTTAGTATTATTTAAGGCTAAAAATCGAAAATCTTAATTTTTATAGTAAATTTGGGCATTAAAAGTGAATTTTATCTAACAACATACATATGAAATCTCAGGAAGATATATTAAAAAAGGTAGTTGCTCATGCGAAAGAGTATGGATTTGTTTTTCCATCCAGTGAAATTTATGATGGACTTTCAGCAATTTATGATTATGGTCAGAATGGAGCGGAATTAAAAAATAATATAAAACAATACTGGTGGAAAGCAATGGTGCAACTCAATGAGAATATAGTAGGAATAGACTCAGCTATATTTATGCACCCTACAATTTGGAAAGCTTCCGGTCATGTTGATGCTTTTAATGATCCCTTAATTGATAATAAAGATAGTAAAAAGAGATTTCGTGCAGATGTTCTTGTCGAAGATTACGCAGAAAAATTTGAAGACAAGGCTAAAAAAGAAATCGAAAAAGCAAGAAAGCGTTTTAGGGAATCTTTTGATCAAAATCAGTTTGAAACAACTAATCCAAAAGTTTTAGAGTATAGAAAACAAAAAGCCGATATTTTACAACGACTGGCTAAGTCGCTGGAAACTAATTTGGCAGATACTAAAGCTTTGATAGAGGAATTAGGTATTTCTGATCCGGAAACAGGATCTAAAAATTGGACGGAAGTTCGACAATTTAATCTTATGTTTGGAACCAAATTAGGTTCTACGGCTGAGTCTGCAACGGATTTATATTTACGTCCTGAAACAGCACAGGGAATTTTTGTGAATTATTTGAATGTACAAAAAACCGGCAGGAAGAAATTACCTTTTGGTATTGCTCAAATTGGTAAAGCTTTCAGAAACGAAATTGTTGCCAGACAATTTATATTCAGAATGCGTGAATTTGAACAAATGGAAATGCAGTTTTTCGTTCCTCCGGGAACTGAGCTTTCTCATTTTGAAGAATGGAAAGAAAAACGATTAAAATGGCATTTGGCATTAGGTCTAGGGCAGGAAAGTTATCGTTTTCATGATCATGAAAAATTAGCTCATTATGCTAATGCAGCTACAGATATAGAATTTAAATTTCCGTTTGGTTTCAAAGAGCTTGAAGGAATTCATTCACGTACAGATTTTGATCTTTCAGCACATGAAAAATATTCGGGCAAAAAATTACAATATTTTGATCCGGAACTTAACAAAAACTATGTTCCTTTTGTGGTAGAAACATCCATCGGTCTTGACAGAATGTTCTTAGCCTTAATTTCAAGTTGCTTGAGAGATGAAGAGTTGGAAGACGGTTCCTCTAGAGTTGTTCTTTCATTGCCACCGGCATTAGCACCTATTAAGGTAGCCGTTTTTCCATTAATAAAAAAAGATGGTTTACCGGAATATGCTGAAAAAATATGTAACGATTTAAAATATGATTTTAATGTTATGTATGAAGATAAAGATGCTATTGGAAAAAGATATCGCCGACAAGATGCTATTGGTACTCCTTATTGCGTAACAATAGATCATGATACATTAAATGATCATATGGTGACTATTCGAGATAGAGATACTATGGCTCAGGAAAGAGTTTCCGTTAATTCACTTCATAAAATAATCAGTGAAAAAGTTGATATGAAAACTCTTTTGAAAAAAATTTAATAAGAGTTTATTATAAAGTAAAAAAAGAAAGATTAAATTTTTAATCTTTCTTTTTTTTATTTTTAAAAATATGTTTTAA
Organism: Apibacter raozihei; assembly: GCF_004014855.1. Classification (NCBI taxonomy): domain Bacteria; kingdom Pseudomonadati; phylum Bacteroidota; class Flavobacteriia; order Flavobacteriales; family Weeksellaceae; genus Apibacter; species Apibacter raozihei. The sequence goes on along the minus strand of NZ_CP034930.1, from coordinate 66,258 downwards.
TGTTTATACTTTACTAAAATAATGATTGATTTTAATGTGAAATTTAATTATTATTATAAACTAATATCTGCATTTTAGAGAGCATGGCTTCGTTATCACCATCATAGCCTTTATAGATGGTAGGAATGTAATTGATTGTAGAGCTTCCAACCCAAGACTTGTACTGAACTTTAAAATTATAAGTCCCGGAAGGAAGCGTTACGGATCTTAAAAAAGTTACGGGAACCGGCATATCTTTTAATCCAGCTACTCCTGTAATGTTAGAAACAAATTGACCTGCTTTAGAAGCAAATGCTGATGATATTTTTACATCATTTTGTAAAAGAGAAAAAATTCCTTGGGTTGTTCTGCTATTTATTTGTGTAGCAAAACCTAAAATAGTAAATAAGAAAGTTTGTGTTTTGCCGGGAGGTACAGTTAAAGTAATACTTAACCCCGTAACATCAGCTGTTTTACCTTCTGCTACTACAACAGAGCTGGTTCCTTGTATGTAATAGGCATTGCTTATGTTGCCAATAGCTAATACATTGCTTATTTTTTCCCAAGTAGGAGCGTTACCTTCTCCCTGTGAAGTTAGTATTTCACCAGCTGATCCCGGTGATCCTGCTGTGTCTGCACTTCCTCCGGTACTTAATTCATTTACAATTTGCAGTGATCCATTTACGTGTAGTGTTTTTAATGGAGTTGTAGTGTTGATCCCCACTTGAGAATAAGATAATACCGATAACAAGGTTATTGGTAAGAGTAAAAACTGTTTTTTCATAAGTTTTCGTAGTTAATTTGTGAAAAAATATTTAAATTAAATTGTAATACGAAAATAAAAAAAAAAGATTTCGTTTTATGTAAATTTATTAGAATTTCATTAAAATAATTAATATTATATGTGTAAATGAAGTATAAAATCATTATTTATATTAATATAAATTGATTATGGCTATATTATTGAAAGGAATTATTTTTTTTATTTTTTTCATTAAATAATAATTTATATTAAGTTTTTAGATGTTTAAAAATCATGTTTTTTTCACAAAAAAAGATATTTAAAGAGTGATATTAGAAGCAATATTATAGATAGGATACTAATTAAAATTTAAGTATTTCGTAAATATTAATATTATTACTATCGGTTAGAAGATAATTGTGACTGTCAGATAAACGAAATTGAGCATTTGTATATTATTATATATGTAGATGTCAATAACAAAACTATAAATCTATTTTTTGTAAAATATATATTGATATGGCTAATTAATTTATAAAACTTTCTTTTGAATATCTAAAATATAAAGTTCTTCCTCAGAAATTTCTAATGGGGTGTTTTACTTTTTTAGGAAAGTATTGTCGGGATTGGACAACATTCTAGAAATTGAAAGTTGTAACTTTACGTATATTATAAATGTAGATTGTGAAAAAAGAAGCTACAAAAAAAATATATAAAGAAAAAGTCAATATAGTTTTGGATTATATTAACGCAAACTTGCATTCTTCGTTGAGTTTAGAGGTATTATCAAATTTAGTTCATGTTTCCACTAGGCATCTGCTTCGCATCATGCAGCAAGAGTTAAAAGAGTCTGTTTTAACTTACATAGTAAGACAACGTGTTGAAAGAGCTGTCTTATATATGCAGATCGAAGATTTGAGCCTTACCTGTTTAGCAGAAATGGTTGGTTATGATAATCCTCAATCTTTTTCAAAAGCTTTCAAAAATCATTTAGGTATTTCGCCTAGAAAATTTGTCAATCAGTTAAAATTAAAAATAAACAACAATATAGAAAATGCAAATGAAAATATACGATTCCCAGAATCCTGTACTATGGTTGAAGAAGATTTAAATTTAGTGTATCTTCGGATAATAGGTAAGTATGGAGAGCCGGACATTTATAATTATTCCTGGAATAAATTGCTTTGCTATCTAAATGAAAATAACTTACTAACAGAAACCACCCGATTTTTTGGAATTAGTTTTAATGATCCTAATGTAGCCTCACATGATAATTGCTTTTTTTATGCATGTGCATCAATTGATAAAGAAATAAACCCTCATGCTGAATTCGGAAAACTCCAAGTTAAGGGAGGGGCGTATGCGGTTTATAAGTTGAAAGGTGATTATTGTGGACTTCAGGAGTATTATGATCTCATATCAGCAGATAGAACTTATAAGTTACGATTTGGTATATCTTTCGAAGAATATGTTAATTATTATGAAAATGTAGATGAAAGAATTACTAAAATATATATTCCTATAGTAATATAACCCATTAATATGGCGAGACCAACCACAAAAGAACAATTAATAGAATTAGGAGAGGGAAATTTTACAAAACTATTTCTACTCATAAATTCTCTGTCAGAAAAAGAACAGGAAAAATCATTTTTTTTTGAAGACAGAGACAAAAACATTCGAGATATTCTCATTCATTTATATGAATGGCACCAATTACTCTTAAACTGGATAGTTTCTAATCAGTCAGGAAATAAAAGTAATTTTTTACCAGAACCATATAATTGGAAAACTTATCCACAAATGAATTTAGTTTTATGGGAGAAACATCAGAAAACTCCTTATCGGGAGTCTGTTCGTATGGTGGAAAAAAGCCATTCGGAAGTAATTGCGCTTGTTAAAAGCTTTAGAAATGAACAATTATTTACTAATCAATATTTTTCATGGACAGGAACTACTAGCTTAGGTAGTTATTGTGTATCGGCAACGTCCAGTCATTATGATTGGGCTATGAAAAAAATTAAGAAGCAAATTAAATGCATTAAACAAAAAAGTAATTTATAAAGGTATTTCAGATTTTTGATCATTTAGATTGAGCACAGTCTGTACGTAAACATAGAAAGATTAGTATATTTACTGATCTAAATAAGAAATGTGCTTTTGCAGGAAATTTAATAATTATATAATCTGTTACCTAAAATAATGAAAGAATCTTTATTTACCTATCAAATCACTGCTGATGATTATTTGACTCATCAACTTTTCAGTGCTTCCATCAATTCATTTGTAAAAAAACAACGAAGAAGAGGATTAATCCTATGGACTTCTACTTTTTTTATTTTAGCCTTGTTTTTTTATGTTCAAAAAAACACCTATCTGGCTATTTATTTTAGTTTATTCGGGTTAGGATTTATCTTTATATATCCTATCTATTCCCGTTGGATTTACAAAAGATACTATAAAAGATTGGTAAATAAAAATTTTAATCAATCAAACATAGAAAATTTAAGCCTTACTATTGGTTCAGATTTGACCATCACCAGTGGTAAAGATTCAGGTAAAATTGAAATTTCAGATATTGAAACTATTTATGAATTACCTACTCATGTTTTTATCAAGCTAAACGGAGGTAGAAATATTATTGTTCCTAAACGGAATTTAATAAACTCTGAGGAGCTAACAGAACGAATTTATGAAATAGCTCAAGAAAATTCAATTGAAATTTTGAAATTTCCCCGATGGAAATGGAGATAATACATTGATTTTACAGTGCAATCTAGACCTTCAGCTATTTATTAAATTCTACTAAAATATGACGATAAAAATTACTCTGATATATAAAATGAAAATTCTTTATTATCTGGGTTCAATTTTATATATTTGAAATATACAATACAAATTAAACCATGAATAATTTTGATGTAACCATAATAGGTTCAGGTCCCGGAGGATATGTTGCTGCAATACGTTGTGCGCAATTGGGATTTAAAACTGCTTTAATTGAAAAATATTCAACTTTAGGAGGCACCTGCCTGAATGTAGGCTGCATACCTTCAAAAGCTTTGTTGGATTCTTCTGAGCATTTTCATAATGCACTTCATAATTTCGAAAATTTCGGAATACAAATAGATACTCCTAAAGTAGATTTAGGAAGAATGATTCAAAGAAAAAATGAGGTAGTTGAACAAACAACCAAAGGAATTAATTTCCTTATGGATAAAAATAAAATTTCAGTTTTTCAGGGAGTAGGAACTTTTATATCTGCCACACGGCTGGCTGTTAAAAAAGAAGATGGTAGCAGTGAAGAGTTAGAATCTAAGTATTTTATTATAGCAACGGGTTCCAAACCTGTTAACTTACCTTTTGCGCCCGTAGATAAAGAGCGGATTATTACTTCTACGGAAGCTTTAAACCTTAAAGAAATACCTAAGCATCTGTTAGTCATAGGTGGGGGAGTTATAGGTTTAGAGTTAGGATCTGTTTACAAACGATTAGGGGCAGAAGTTACTGTTATTGAGTTTTTAGACAGGCTGATTCCGACTATGGACGGAGCCTTGTCCAAAGAGTTGCAAAAAGTATTAAAAAAACAGGGAATGAAATTCTCACTTTCCACTAAAGTAACGGATGTAGTTCGTGAAGGAGAAAAAGTGAGTGTGCAGGCAGTGGATAAAAATGGGAAAGAGGTGACTTTTGAAGGAGATTATTGCCTGGTGGCAGTAGGAAGAAAACCATATACCGAAGGTTTAGGATTGGATAATGTAGGAGTAGAGATGGATGAGCGGGGACGTGTAAAAGTAAACTCCCATTTGCAGACTAATATACCGAATATTTATGCCATAGGAGATGTTGTTCAGGGAGCTATGTTGGCTCATAAAGCTGAAGAGGAAGGCGTATTAGTGGCAGAACAGCTGGCGGGTCAAAAACCGCATATTGATTATAACCTGATACCCGGAGTGGTGTATACCTGGCCAGAAGTTGCCGGTGTAGGTAAAACCGAAGAGCAGTTGGTAGAAGAAGGGCGTAAGTACAAAACCGGACAATTTCCGATGCGTGCTTTAGGGCGTGCTCGTGCTAGTGGAGATATTGACGGATTTGTGAAAATTCTGGCAGATGAAGCTACCGATGAAGTTTTAGGAATGCATATCATAGCTGCCCGTGCAGCTGATTTAATTGCTGATGCTGTGACTTTATTAGAGTATCGTGCTTCTGCTGAAGATATTACCCGCATGAGCCATGCACATCCTACCTATGCCGAAGCTATTAAAGAAGCGGCTTTAGATGCTACCGGTAAAAGGGCTATTCATTTTTAAGAATTTAATATTATTTATAATAAAAAAAGAGCTTTAATTAAAGCTCTTTTTTTATTATAAATTAAAATAGAATATTATGTTTATCCACAGTTATTAATGGTTTGATATTAAGACTTAAGGAATTCTCCTCTGCTAAAATTACTTTTTTATTCAATAAAATAGATATATTTACTAAATAATTCTGAAGGGTATAATGATCTTCAATTGATTTAATTTCAGAAGGGTCAAAACTGTTTTCGAAAACAATTTCATCAAAAAAATAACATTCAATTTTAAGATTTTGAATCATAATTTCAGCATTACTGGATGAATGCGTTTTTTCACTCCAATAGTCGAAAATTGCTATTTTATTTATAGAAGTTTCATATTTATTACTTTCACCATTATAAAATTTCACAGAAAAATTAGCATTAATATGATCAATCCATTTACTCCATACTTTTCGGGTTACTGTGTCTATAAAGATGTCTCTTAAAGAACCATCTTTATGATAAATGTTTTTACTTAGTTCCTCCCAATTCATAATAAAATATGCTACTTTTTTCTTTCAATATAAGCCATGTATCTTTCAAAAAAAGTAAAAATTATAAAAACTATAAAAAAGCTAACAGGTAATTCTATAGAAATTGAATCTTTAGAAAAAACTGTATGTAAATATTTGTTGTAGTAAAGGTTTATATATTTTCCAGGATAAACGGACATACATGTATTTGGGCTAATACCTACGCTATATCTGGTTTCGTTATAAAGCACATTTATTGAATTTATAGATCTCGAACTGCAAGAAACTTTCATGACTAAACACTTTACGGGTTTTTCGTGATTTATAACCTGAACAGAGGTCAAATAAAATAGAAGTATAGCTAAAAAAGTTACAAATAAAAAGATAGTAAAATATTTCAAGTTTAGTTTTAATAAATTAAATGTTAAATAGTATATTTTTTATAAAAAAACAAGGACAAATATATATTTTTTTAACTAAAAATTATTAGAATATATGTGTAGAAAACAGTTTAAATGCTTAAGCCATAAAGTTAAACTCATTTAGCTTTGAAACTTTAATTTTCAAGCTGAATTCATACAGAATCTTGATTTTTTAATACTTTTTTATTAAGAAAAAAGTAAAGCATATAATAAAAAAGAGGTTTTCATAATAAAACCTCTTTTTAATAGTATAAAATCAGATAATCTTTATTTACTCAAAAACTTTTCCAGCAATGCATCTTTCTCTTTCAACATACGCTCATACAAAGCTTCCTTTTCATTGTACAGTTCCACAATTTTATCTATAGCATTGAACGTACAATTATAATTATAAGAGAAAGGAGCACCATTATTATTAGTTACAGTATCATTAAAAGTATTAATATAATTAATGGTTGTATCATCACTCATATTTTTAATAGCCTCTACCGGAACATTTAGCGTTTTAGCAACTTTTTCTAATATTGAATCTGCAATAACTTCTTTTTGTTCCATATCAGAAATTGATTGTTGAGTAACATCTAAATCAATAGCAATAGTTTCCTGTTTTATTCCCAACATTTCACGTAAACGCTTGATATTTCTTCCATGATGTGCTTTTTTTGGAGCGGTATCGGTATTCATAATATAGATAATATTTTAATGCATTACAAAAGTAACAAAAATACAGATAAAAACGTCACATTTGTAAAATACAAAGTTTTCATTTGTTATTATAAAGAAGTAATTGTATAATACAACATTTGTAGTTTTTAAATTTGGGGATAAGTTAAAAGCAAATGAGTATAGAAAAAGAAAAAAGTAAGGAAAAAATTGCAGAATATTTAATTAGCTTACCTTTGCCAGTTCAAATGGAAAGCTATCAGAAGTTGGGGTATACATTACAGTCTATACTAAAAATACTTAGAACCTTACTACTGACAGAGATAGAAACTCCAGAACTTGTAGCGCATAGTAAATGGGACATTTATAACTTACTGGACCTGGCCGAAGGGTTGCTTCCGGAAGAAGAGTTGGAAATATTGGATCAATTAAAAACTAAAATTTAACAATGCCTATAAGGGAAATCTGGATTTAAAGAAGGCAGAACTAGTTTTACTAATTCTGCCCTTTAGTTTTTATTGAAAAATATTTTTATTTATTTTTATAAAAGTCATAGACCGCTTTAGAAATATCGGCTATAATGCGAGCATTGGTTTTATCACTTTCCATAGAGTTCATTACAAAAACAGCAATAGAATATTGTTTGCCATTGGGCAGAGCTACAAACCCTATATCGTTGTCTGCTACTTTAAGACCTTCTTTGCTACGAGCAGAACTTCCGGTTTTATGACCTATTTTAGTAGTTGCCGGCAGCAAAGCCTTCAGTTTATCCGGGCCTGTGGTTGTTTGCACCATAGCATTCACCAAAAAATCGCGGGTATCTTTAGATACCAAATCATCTTTCAGGAAAACTTCTAAAAGACGTGCCGCAGCTAATGGAGTTGTCCAGTTCAGATATTGGTTGTTAAAATCTTCACTCATTTCTGCCTCGGTAGCTGTAATGGCAAAATCTTTAATTCCTAGTGTACGGATATATAGATCGGTCATCCGCGTACCGCTCATATAATGAAATAACGCATTAGACGTGTTATTATCACTTTTTGTTACAGTGTATTTAACTAATTCACCAATAGAGATCGAAAAATTTCCTTCCGGACGTTCGTCTCTAAGCGGACTATACGTATTTGGGCGTAAATCTGATTTTTTCAGAAACAAAGGTGTTTCTAAAGGTAATAGGTTTTTGTCCATGTAGTCCAATACAGCCAACGACTGATGGAATTTAAAAACACTCATGGTAGGGTAGTGGTAGTTATTATTTACCGTGAGTGTATCTTTCCCGTCATAAATGACGGCTACACCTACGGTAGCTTTTTTATTTTTAATTATGGAATTAATTGTTTTTTCCAGAGGTTTTTGGCAGAAAGCAAAAGAGCCTAGCAGGAACACATAAAATAAAATAAAAGATGTTTTCATTTTTTAAGTTTTTTAGTTGATTCTATCGTTAAAGTTAAATTGATTTTTCGTAACAGTAAAAAATTCCTTTGCGGAACTTCACTTCACCTCTTTTTATATAATTTTTTCTTTCGTATAAATGCAGGGCCGCAGGATTTTTTGAAAAAGCATCCAGCCGGATAGAGTGGTATCCATGAATACTTGCATACTCTTCGGCAAAATCAACTAACTTTTTACCTATTCCTTTTCCCTGACTGGCTGCATCTATCATCAACCGGTGAATAATCAATGCTTTTCCATTGACCATCCAATTTATAGTTGAATATTCCTGATCATATTCTTCATTTAAAACCGTATATGCAGATAATTTTTCATTATCCCAATAGCCATATGCCTGCTGCTTTGTCAAATCTTTTTCAATAATATCCCGGGCGGGGTAAACTTCATCCCATTGTTCAATACCCAACTCTCTCATTCGTTTTATCACTCCTTCTACAAGGAGCATCACGGCATCAAGGTGGTGTATGTGTAATGGTTCAATCATTTTCTATTGATTTATAAAAGCAAAAATTCCGCTGGCAGGAAGTGTTTCCTGTTCACCGGTAGTAATATTTTTCAGAGTTACAGACTCAGACGCTATTTCACTTTCTCCATAAAAAGCTACAAACTGTATTCCGTTTTTTTCTGCATACGTGAACTGCTTTTGAATTTTAGCCTTGTCAGGATACAAATCGCAGGCAATATTTTGATTTCGTAATTTTTGAATAAGCTTTAAAGCTTCCAGGCTTTCCTGATCTCCAAAATTAAAAAACAGAATTTGCCTGTTTACCTGAGTAGATTCCGGAAAGAGATTTAGTTCTTCCATCACCAGATAAATGCGGTCAAGTCCAAAAGAAATTCCAACACCCGACACACCTTTTACTCCAAATATTTCTGTAAGGTTATCGTATCTACCTCCACCTCCTATGGAACCAATAGATACATTTTTAGCCTTAATTTCATATATAGTACCGGTATAATAATCTAGACCGCGTGCAAGAGTAAGGTTAAAAACAAGTTCAGCTGATTGTAAACCTACAGAAGTAGCGGAACTAAATATAAATTCCATTTCCTTGATACCTTCCTGACCTATTTCTACATCTTGGAGTATATCTTTTAGCTTAGCTATTTTTTCTTCAAAACTTCCGGAAAGTTCAATGATGGGAACCAATTTTTGAATTGAGTCCTGAGAAATACCTTTAGCTGCCATTTCTTCCAGAACTTTATCTAAACCAATTTTGTCCAGCTTATCCAAAGCTACGGTGAAATCAATCAGTTGGTTTTCAATTTCTGCATACTCGGCAATAGCTGCCAGTAATTTACGGTTATTCAGGTGTATTTCAACCGGTATATTCAGGCTTGTAAATGCAGCATCGTAAAGCAATACAAAGCTTACCTCGTACCACAGGCTGGTAGATCCTACCACATCGGCATCGCACTGAAAAAATTCACGATATCTTCCCTTCTGAGGTCTGTCAGCCCTCCAAACGGGTTGTATCTGATATCGTTTATAAGGAAAAGCCAGCTGACCATGATTCAGAGCTACAAATCTGGCAAAAGGTACGGTAAGATCATACCGTAGGGCTTTCTCAGCAATTATTCCCGTTAAATTTTTTGAATTCCATTGTTCAATATCCGGACTTTTCTTCCTGGCATCTCCCAAAAAATCGCCGCTGTTTAGGATTTTAAATATAAGTCGATCTCCTTCTTCTCCATATTTTCCGGTAAGAGTATCTAAGTTTTCGAAAGAAGGGGTTTCTAAAGGAAGAAATCCAAATTTTTCAAAATTAGATTGTAGCCGGGAAATGATATATCTTCTTTTCTGTATTTCTTTTGAAGTAAAATCGCGGGTTCCTTTAGGAATTCCAGGTTTCATAGCTTATTGTATTATAGTTATATTGTTAAGCAAATTTATAGAATAGTTTTGACTTTTACACAGCCCGCAGCTTCTCTTTTTGTATAAGTTAATTTATAATAAAAGAGTATTTAAATGATTATATTTATTTTCTGAAATAAAATCTATTATCTGAAAGGAGCTGTTAAAGGAATTTCAGCATCCGGTTCATGTGTTATTCTATTTCTGATGTCTCTTCGGCAAATTTCAATGATCCATGTCCAGAACATATGTCCGAAAAGTTCGGAAAAATGCTCTTCAAAAGGTTGATCCCAAGGAGCTGGAACTGTTCCCATCAAAGGCATCAGAATTACATGGAAAACTATATAAATAACTAATCCATAAGCTGTTCCTTGCCATAATTTTATTTTAGGTTTATATTCGGCTATAACACAATAGAGAATAGCAAAAAAAATAGCAAATGAAAAATGGACGATAAAGCTCATAATAGGGCGTGGATTGCCATTGAAATAATATACCAGATGAGACATATCGTAAGACATTCCCAATTGTTCCAGGAGTTGTTGAGGAGGATTGGTTAAGTCTCTTTCAGGTGTGCGGGGTGGAAAAGGTATTTCCCATCCAAATTTTACAATAGCAGATATTATTCCGGTAATGATACCTAACCAAACAGCTAGTTTTACCTTTCTTCTGGATAAAGGAGTTGATATTGAATTCATATTAAAGGTTTAAGGGTTAAAAATTGTATAACAAAAGTAGGTATTTCGTATGATAATTATTTAATGGGAAACTATTTATTTTTACATGATTTTTGTATTTTACCGGATAAAATAAAATTTATTAATAAAGTAATAAGTAAGAATTGATACGAGTTGATTCAGAAATATATTAAATTTAGTAAATTCGCCAAGTAAAAAAAACATCTGAATGCATATCCCTGATATTCCCAGTTATTACGCGCTAAAATCGATTCACATAATTTTCATGGTTAGTTATTTCGCAGGTATATTTTATCTCATACGTCTTTTTGTATACTATATAGATGCAAAAGATAAGTCTGAGCCTGAAAGGGGAATACTACAAAAACAATATATATATATGATATCTCGTTTATGGGATATTATAACGGTTCCGGCAGGAATAATTATGCTGGTCACGGGTGCTTTTATGATGATAAATACTAAAGGCGATATCAGTTTTTATATTCTACGGCAACCGTGGTTTCATGTAAAATTGGTATTTGTAGCAGCTTTAGGATTTTATCATTACTGGAGCTGGAAAAGCATCAGAGATATTAAAAAGGGTGCATTCAAAACCTCTTCGGTACGATTGCGTATGATGAATGAAGTAGCTACAATAATTTTATTTGCTGTTATTTTTATTGTTATATTCAAAGAATATTTTATGGGAATGTGGCTAAGCCTTTTAATAAGTTTTGTGGCCTTGGTTTTTGTCATAATGATGGTTGTGAAAGTAGTTAATAGAAAAAAGAAGAAATAAAAAATGCTATCAATCTTTAAAAAAGAATTAGGAGTATATTTCGGAAGTATAGGGGCTTATGTAGTAGCTATAGCGTTTGTTCTGATTTGTTCTCTTTTTTTATGGTTTTTTGACAATAATTTTAATGTTTTTAATATAGGAAGAGCTTCCTTAAACAGTTTTTTTGTTCTTGCTCCTTGGATATTAATGTTTCTGATTCCTGCACTTACCATGAGAAGTATTGCTGAAGAAGAGCAAAACGGAACACTGGTGTGGTTGTTTTCACAGCCTCTGTCTATCCGCTCGATCGTGTTGGGTAAATATGCTGCTATTCTGGTTTTAGTTATATTTTCATTACTACCTACCTTGGTGTATATTTATACACTTTATCATATCAGCTTGCCACTGGGAAATCTTGATACAGGAACTATTTTAAGCGGTTATATCGGGCTGCTGTTTTTATCATTGGTTTTTACTTCGATTGGTTTATTTGCATCTTCTTTAGTTAAAAATCAGGTTTTAGCTTTTGTGGTAGGGGTATTTTGTTGTTTTTTCTGCTTTTTCGGACTTGAAAATCTGGCATCTTATAATCTGATGGGGAATTTTGATTACGTTTTGCAGAAAATCGGTTTTTACCAGCATTATATGAGTTTTACCAAAGGAATTGTAGATACAAGGGATTTAGGATATTTCCTTTTTGTTACAACCTTATTTCTGTTATTATCTGTTCAACTTATTAAAAGAAAGAAATAATGGCTTTTATTAGAAAGAATTCAGGGTGGATAATTATTCTTTTATTGGGGCTTATTATGGCTTCAGGAATTGTTTACGATCGACTCGATTTAACCTCTGACAAACGCTATACATTATCAGCAACTACTCAGACGGTTTTAGACAGGGTTGATGAACCTATGGAGGTAGATATTTATTTGGAAGGTGATTTTCCTGCCAATTTTAAGCAGCTGCAATCGGAAACGCTGAGTTTGCTGGATGAAATGAAACGCCTAAACTCTAATATTTCTTATAATCTTATAGATCCCCAGAAAGAAGGAATTTCACAGGATACTTTGTCTGCTATGGGAATCCAGAAATCTATGCTTAATGTTAACAAAGAAGGAGTTTCAACCCAAATATCAATTTATCCTTATGCAACGATAAAATATAAAGGATATGGTAGAACAGTTCCTTTAATTATTGAACAATCCGGTATTTCTGGTGAAGAGCAAATTGCCCGTTCGGTAGAAAACCTTGAATACGCTTTTATTGAAGCGATAGATAAAATATCTAAAAAGAGACTTAAATCAGTAGGTATTTTAGTTAACCAGAAAGAATTGAACCGTTTGGAAATGTATAGCTTTGCTAGTCGTATAATTCAAAGTTATAATTTTGGTCCGGTCTTTCCAAAAGATAGCCAGACGTTAAAGATTGAGGATTTACCTTCTATGAAACGTTATGATGCATTGGTGATAGCCAAACCGAGAAAAGCATTTACAGAAGAAGAAAAAATTACTATCGATCAATATATAATGAGTGGAGGGAAAACTTTGTGGGCTATAGATCAGGTTAATGCTGAGATGGATACCTTGTTGAAATCCAGTAAAATATTGGCTTATCCTTATGATCTAAACCTTACGGATCTCTTATTTTCCTATGGAGTGCGTATAAATTCCGGGATGATTAAAGATTTACAAAGTCCAACCTATATAAATCTTCAAGTAGGAACAGTACAAGGAAATGCACAAAATGCACGGGTTCCGTGGGTATATTTTCCTTTAAGTTTTTCACTTAATAATAGTCCTATAACTAAAAATTTAAATCCTGTAAGATTTGAGTTTCCGTCTCCAATTGATACATTAGATACACCAGGAGTAAAGAAAACTATTTTATATCAAAGTTCGCCATACACCAGTATTCAGGGAGTACCTTCCTATGTGTCTCTTGAAGAAGCCAAAGTATCTGCTATGGATAGCATGAACGTTGGATCTTACAATAAAGGTCCGCAAATTATGGCTGTATTAATGGAAGGAAAATTTTCATCATCGTATGCGGATAGAATAGAGTCTTCGAAAATTAAGGATTTTATTAAGGTTTCACCTAAAAATAAAATGATTGTTGTCTCCGATGGAGATATTGCAAGAAATCAGGTAATTAAAGGGCAACCTTTACCATTAGGGCTTGATTATTCTACAGGAATTACCTATGGTAATGAAGAGTTTTTAATCAATGCTTTGGATTATCTCCTGGATGATAGTGGGTTAATGGCTTTACGAAATCGTACCCTGCAAATGAGATTACTGGATAAACAGTCTATTGTAATGGAGCGCTCTTACTGGCAATGGTTAAATTTGTTACTGCCTGTAGGCTTTATTCTGATTCTAGGTATTGTTTGTATATGGATAAGAAAAAAGAAATTTAATTAGATACTTATTATGGCAGTCTTATACTTACTTCCAGCTTTCTTGGGAGAGAATTCACCTAAAAACATTTTTTCAGAACAAGAAATGAATTTACTTAAAGAATTAAAGCATTTTGCATCTGAAAATGAAAAAACAGCCAGAAGGTTTATTAAATTTTTATGTCCGGAAGTCATTCAAAGCGAACTATCGTTTTCCGTATTAAATAAACGAACTTCTCAACAGGAGATTGAATTGTTGGCAGAACCATTGAAAAAAGGAGAAAACATGGGGTTGATTTCTGAGGCCGGATTGCCATGCATTGCTGATCCGGGTAATTTACTTGTTTCCTGGTGTCATAGAAATGATATCCGGGTTTTCCCCGTAATTGGACCCTCATCTATTATTCTGGCTCTCATAGCCAGTGGACTCAATGGGCAGAGTTTTTCATTTCATGGATATCTTCCTATTGATTCACAGCAACGAAAAAAATCAGTTCAACATCTGGAATCTATCAGTAAAAATACCGGTTCTTCACAAATATTTATGGAAACTCCTTATCGAAACCAGTCATTATTTGATGATTTATTAAAATATTTGCACCCTCAAACTCAATTATGTGTAGCTACACATATAACTCTTCCAGATGAGTCAATTTTAACATTAAGTTGCAGGGAATGGAAAGCGAAAAAAATGGATTTTCATAAAAAACCAACCATTTTTATAATTCAAGCATAATTTTTTTTGGACACCAATTCCTTTATAACTCGTTATTAATACAGGAATATATTAAACGTACTATCGACACTATAAATTAATTTTATAAGTATTATTGGAATCTATTGGTAATTGATAGTAATTTTGTATTAGAGAAAAGGAGTTATTTAGTTAACTCAATTTCGAAAGCAAGTTAAATTACACACTTGTGTAATTTCTTTCTCATTTTTTTGTGGTTTTAGTTTGAGGTCGCTTATGCGACCTTTTTTATTTTCTAGAAACCTCTAAAGCGTAACCTGTAAATTTTTTGGATAATAAATGAGATATTTCATTTTTGAAATTACTTTTGCGTACTTTCTTTACTGGAATAAATCCATGTTCTTCACTAAGAATAAATATTTCTTGTGCTGATTGTGTCTGAAAAGGTGAAAGATTTTCTTCTTTATAAATATACTCGGTTTTTTCACGCAAAAAAGTAATAAAATTTTTCTTTAGAACTGAAAGATAAGCACCTTCCTGTGTAGAGTTAGAAACAATTAAATTGTCCTGGATAAGGAAGAGGTTTCCAAAGATAGAGCGTGCTATCCTTTTATCCTGATTGAGTAGTATTAATTCCTGAAGTTCATTTTCATAAGCATATTGCTCTGCTACAATATTTACAGGATGATAAATATAAAGTGCTGATAAAAGAGTTGGAAATATTTGTATTTCTTTATATACATCCAATTCTAAACCTTTTGTATTATAAAAATCTTTATAAGGTAAAAATTCAATAATTACATCCGGTGCATTTTCCGGAATTTGATTTCTGAATACAGTAAGTTTTATTCTTCCTTGTGATGTATGCAGATGGTCAGACAAAATCATTATTTCCTTTTCAAACATCTCCGGTGTAAAGGATAGTGGAATGTTTATCCTCATTTTTCTCATGGATGCCATAAGCTGAAAATAAACATCTTCCCAAAATAAAATTTTATTTTGAAAAAACCAGCAAAATCCATTTACAAAATCTCCAGTAAAAAAATTCTTTTGGGTATAATTGACAATTAAATCTTTCTCTTCTACGATAGAACCATTGAAGATAACTTTCATATTATTTATAATTGAATAATATATAAAATTTTATATTAATAGAATTCATGATCATCCGAATATAAATCCGGAGATTCGCAAAAAACGTATTTATGAACCTATAATCTTTTTAAGATCATCAATTAAATTGGTCCAATATAATTTGGAATGATCCAAATCATTTTCTTCTGCAAAATCGGTAATAACCAAAGCTACATCATTAGTAACATCATCAATATGAATAGCAAGCTCCCAAAAGTATTTTGTGCCTTCATCTTCTTCCCATCTAAAACGAACAAAAGATTCCTCCTTATATCTGATTAAACTGGCAATTTCCTGTTGGTCGCCCCAGATAAAGGTAAATTCATCTCCACGTTCAATAACATCATCTGCTAACCATTCGCCCATTCCTGAAGAAGTTCCTATATACTCAAAAAGAAGAGTAGTAGAACATTTCATGTCAAATTCTAACTGATACTTTACTTTATTCATGCTAATATTAATTTCAGGTCGCAATATATAAATTAGTTCTATATCTAAAAAATATTATGCAACTATTTATAAAGCTTACTGAAAAAATAATTAAGATATAAATTACTGATATTCAATATATTGAAAATATGTGTTAAAAAAAATGTAAAAAAATGCTAATATAAATCATATAAATTGCTGATTTTCAAAAAAAAAGAACTGTTTTATTTATTTTATTTAAAAAAACATCTATTTTTTAGAAAAAGTTGTGTTAAATTAAAATTTAGGTCTTACATTTGCACAAACAATAAAAAGTAAGCCTATTGAAATAATTCTACTCTATTTTAAAACTTAATACTGTAGAGTATGATGCATAAAACAGATTGTGAACTTGTTCACGATTATATTAAAGGAAAAGAAAGTGCGCTTGAGGCATTGTTGCATAGGCATAAAATCAGGGTATTTAATTATATAAACAGAAAAGTTAATAATCCTGAATTAGCTGAAGACTTATTTCAAGACGTCTTTATTAAAGTTATTCTTACTCTCAAAGAAGGTAAATATAACGAAGAAGGTAAATTTCTCCCTTGGGTTTTGCGAATTTCACATAATTTAATTGTTGATCATTTCAGAATATCCAATAAAGCTAAATTTGTTAATGAAACTAGTGGTCAAAATGAAGACTATAACGTTTTCGACTTTGTAAAGGTTTCTGAACATTCTATAGAGGATTTAATGATTAATGATCAAATAGTTTCAGATTTAAAGAAGCTTGTAGAAACTCTTCCTGAGGATCAAAGAGAAGTATTGGAGCTTCGCTTTTATAAAGGTTTGAGCTTTAAAGAAATTGCAGAAGAGACTAATGTAGGTATAAATACGGCATTAGGAAGAATGCGATATGCTATTATTAATCTCAGAAAAATTATAGAATTAAAAAATATTGCTTTTTTATAGAATTAAGCACAATAATTTTTAGAAGAGTAGCGTTCTTAAGCATAGACATTTAGATTAAAAATAACATTCTATGCAAAAAAAATCTATTAATTTTAATAAAGGAGGGGACGGCCCTTCTGATTATACCATAAAGCTTTTGCTTAACTTTTCCAAAAGTGTCAAAGTTATTGAACTTAAAAAGCTGAAAAAAATAATAATGCACTGTAATTGATACAGTGCATTATTATTTTATATAAGTTAATTGTAATTTTTTATTCTTCTTCTTCTTTGCTTTTCTTAAAGAAAAGTCTATAAAGCACCGGAACAGTAGTTATCAAAACCATGAGTAATACAATGGTTTCAATGTGTCGTTTTAGATCGAAATGGAAATTTTCTAAGAATATTTTGTATAAATAGTGTCCTGCAAAAATTAATGAAAAAGACCAGGCTACAGAACCTATCACGTTGTATAAAAGATATTTTCCTTTACTCATTTGTACAATGCCGGCAACAATAGGAGCAAAGGTTCGTAATATTGGAAGAAAACGGGCAAGTATTATAGCACCGCCTCCATGTTTATCGTAAAAGTCTTTTGCCTGAAACAAATATTTTTTCTTAAAAAGAAAAGTATCTTTTCTTGTATATAAGTACGGACCACTTTTTCTTCCGAACCAATATCCAACTTCGTTTCCGATAATTCCCGCAAGAGCAACCATACTGGCAAGTAAAAAAACATTTAAAAAGTCTGAATCAATAACTAAAATTTCCCGAAATAATTCCCGGCTATAGATACCTGATAGAAACAATAAACTATCGCCCGGTAAAAAAAATCCGGCAAAAAGTCCAGTTTCTGCAAATACTATAAATAAAACTAAATAGATCCCTCCTAATTTGATGTAAAATTCAGGATTAACTAATTGTCCCCAACTGAAATCACTCATGAATATTAATTAAAATTTATAGGACAAATATATTAATTATAAATGTAAGATCTGCTGATAATGCAGGTCTTATACTGTTAAAATATTTATAATATTTCTATGGTAAATAATACAGATTAACCGAAAAAATAATAGGCAATCAAAATAGCAGTAATTACACCTAAAAGCTCAGTCAGTAAACCGGCAGTTATTGCATACCTGATTCTTTTTATACCCACACTTCCAAAATACAAGGCTATAATATAAAATGTGGTATCTGCACTTCCCTGAAAAATGCAGGCGAGTCTTCCAGCAAATGAATCAGCGCCATAATTTTGCATGGTTTCAATCATAAGGGCTCGACTTCCGCTCCCGCTTAAAGGCTTCATAAGTGCAGTAGGCAGAGCAGGAATAAAATCGGTATTTATATCTAGTAAATTGAAAAGATAGGCAATACCAGCAAGTATATAATCCATGATTCCGCTATTTCGTAATAGACTTATGGCAGCAAGCATTGCAATAAGATAAGGAATGATTTTTACGGCTACTCCAAACCCGTCTTTTGCCCCATCAATAAAACTGTCAAAAACATTAATTTTTTTGATGAAACCACCGGTTATAAAGATTGTAGGAATTAATAAAAGTAGAAGATTGCTCATTACTCTTGAAGATGTTCCTCTTTCAAAATTTATATATTCATTGTTTGTTTTAGTAATTATTTCCGGTGTGATTTTTTCGGAATCTATTTTTATTTCTTTTCGAAAAGATTCCGGATAAAATTCTTTGAATTGGTCGACAGTAATATTTTCATCATTACGCATCTGGGAATTAATCTTATCTGTATAAGAAATAGCATTTTCGGCATAAGATGCAGCAGAATTTTTCATGTAATATGAAAGTCCCAGAATCATCATTACAGAAATGCCTAGCCCGGCTATTACAGTAGGATTAAT
The DNA here is from genome assembly GCF_004014855.1 of Apibacter raozihei. NCBI lineage: Bacteria > Pseudomonadati > Bacteroidota > Flavobacteriia > Flavobacteriales > Weeksellaceae > Apibacter > Apibacter raozihei. Next base: position 47,417 of record NZ_CP034930.1, on the reverse strand, counting down.
TAGATTTAATTTTTGTTTTATGCCTACAATAATAATTCCAAATAAAGTGGTACAAAAGGTTCCTACTATACAAGGAATGAATATATCGGTAGGATCCTGTGCTCCGTTCAAATATCTGTATAGCATAATAGTTGCCGGTATAAGTGTAAGTCCGGAGGTATGCAGTACCAAAAACATTATTTGAGCATCTGTAGCTGTGTCTTTTTTCGGATTTAATGTTTGTAAACTATCCATAGCTTTAAGACCCAAAGGAGTTGCAGCATTGTCCAGCCCTAAAAGGTTAGCACTGAAATTCATCATCATATTGCCAATGGCCGGATGATCTTTGGGAACTGAAGGAAACAATTTGGTAAAAAAGGGGCTGACAATTTTTGATAAGAAACGAATAGCTCCTGCGTTTTCTCCGATTTTCATAATTCCCAACCAGAATGTCATCATTCCTGCCAGAGGAAGGGCTATGTCCATTACAGCAACTTTGGTTGTGTCAAACAGCCCATCAACCATATGTTTAAACACCACCGTATCACCTAAAAATATAAGTTTTATTAGTCCGACTATAAAAGACAAAATAATAAAGGCTATCCATATATAATTAAGTGTCATTTTGAAAGTGTTTTTTTGTTAATAAAAAAAGAAAAGCTTTATTAGCTTTTCTTATTATCTATTATTGATTGCTCATTAGCATATCAATGCAATTGTAAAGTGTATTTTTTAAATCTTTTCGATGTGAAATGATATCTATAAACCCTTTTTCAAGTAAAAATTCGGCTGATTGAAATCCTTCCGGCAAATCTCTTCCTATAGTTTCACGAATAACTCTGGGTCCTGCAAATCCAATAAGAGCTCCTGGTTCTGCAATGATTAAATCTCCTGTTGAGCCATAAGAGGCTGTAATGCCTCCAAATGAAGGATCCGTTAAAACAGAAATATATGGTAAGCTGGCTTGACCTAGTTGAGCAAGCTTGGCCTCAATTTTAGCTAATTGCATTAAGGATAGGCCTGCTTCCTGCATACGTGCACCTCCCGACTGGCATATAATTACGTAGGGTAATTTATGTTTTAGGCAGTAGTCAATAGCTCTTCTGACTTTTTCTCCTACAGCTGAACCTAATGAGCCGCCTATAAAGCTGAAATCCATGCAAGAAATATAAATTTCTCTACCATTAATTTTTCCTACTGCATTGCGAAGTGCATCTGTAAGCTTTGTTTTAGCCTGAGCTTCTTTTAATCGATCTTTATATGCTTTGGTATCTGTAAATTTTAGTGGATCTTTACTTTCAATTTTAGTATCTCTTTCAGTAAATTTTCCATCATCAAACAGAATTTCAAAATATTGCTTGCTTCCTATTCTTACGTGAAAATCATCTTCAGGACTTACGTAACAGTTGGCTTTTAATTGGTCTGTTTCTATTATTTTCCCGGAAGGAGTTTTGTACCATAGTCCTTTAGGTACATCCATCTTTTCACTGAATTCAGTATTGATGTTCTTTTTACTTCGAGTGAACCATCCCATAAATATGTCTTTTGATTTTTAGGGTGTAAATATAGCAAAAAATTAAATATTTATAATTTGACATTTTTTATATAAAGCTGTTTTAAAAAATTATTGAGCCCTGCTGATTGAGTCAATAGTTACTTTATCTTTACATTTTGTAAATTTTAATTGTATCTTATCATAAGAAATAAGATAATCAGGACATGGCTTTGATTGAGCATGACTTTTTTTAAAATCAATTTTTCCTTTAACTAAAACCGTATCTGTAATATATGATTTAGATTTGTTTTCTATATTTAAAAAAGACAGACTAGCATCAGAAAAAGCTAATTTTTTTGTTTTTACTTCTGCTAAAACTCTGTCATTAGGTAAATATGACCAAGAAAAAAGTTTATCACCAAATACAAAGGTTATAAAAACAAGTCCAATTGAAAATCCAAATAAATATAGTTGCAAGCGTTTGGAAAACTTCATTTTAAACAATTAAAAGATTAATATCCTGATAAGGTAGCTGATACCAAGCTGCTATTTGTTGATTGGTAATACGCCCCTTATACATGTATATTCCACGGCAAATACCTCTGTTAAGAGAAAACATAGCTTCAAAACCTCCCTGATCAATAACATCAAGGAAATATCCTATGAAAAAATTGCTAAGAGCTTTGGAGGCAGTTCGGGCAACTTTTGAAGTTATATTGGGTACACAATAATGTAAAACTTCGTGTTTTATCATTATTTTTTCTGAATGAGTGCAAACTTCAGAGGTTTCAAATATTCCCCCATTATCTATACTGATATCAATTACAACTGCACCTGGCTTCATTTTTTGAACCATTCCTTCCGTTACAATGATAGGTGAACGCATTTCACCCCGTAAGCACCCAATAGCCACATCGCATCGAATTAACGCTTTGTTTAGTTCTTTGGGATCCAGGGTAGAAGTATATAAGCGTCTACCTAATAATTCCTGGAATCTTCGAAGACGGGTTAGAGAATTATCAAAAACTTTAACAGTTGCTCCCAGACCTAACGCTGAACGGGCTGCATTTTCACCTACTGTACCCGCTCCGATAATGACAACGTTGGTGGGGCGAACTCCTGTAATTCCTCCCATCAGTAAACCATTTCCTCCATTAGACGAAGAAAGCAATTCTGCTGCTACTAATATGGCACAGGTACCTGCGATTTCTCCAATAAGTCGCATGATGGATAAAGAATTGTGACGATCTCTTATATATTCAAAGCCTAAAGCAGTTATTTTTTTTGAGGATAACTTTTCAAAATACTCTTTGCATTGTGTATTTATTTGAACGGCAGATATAAGATAAGAGTTAATTTGCATCATATCTATCTGCTCCGCAGTCGGAGGTTCAACTTTAAGTATAATAGGATTTTTGAAGACTTCTTGAGCATTATAGGCTATTTGTGCACCAGCTTCTGAATATTGACTGTCAGAATAATGTGCACCCAGACCAGCACCGCTTTCAATGGTAATTTCTATTCCATTAGCAGTAAGAACAGAAACTGCATCAGGGGTAAGTGCAATTCGGTTTTCTTTAGATTGTTGTTCCTTAGGAATTCCGATTTTTACTTGCCCTCCTTTCTTTATGACTTCTATTCGTTCTTCCTTGGGAATAAGTTCCTCTTCAGAAAAAGGTGTGAAAATACCCATCTTACTTAAACGTTATATATCTGGTTTGATCTTTCAAATTTAGTAAAAATTCATGATGTTCAGGTAATTCAGATACAGATATTTCAGGCCATTCAATAAAGCAATAATTTCCGGAATCTATATACTCGTGAAAACCAATATTAATTAGTTCTTCGAAATCATTGATTCTATATAAATCAAAATGATAAATTTTACCTGACGGATAATGGTATTCATTAACTATGGAATATGTGGGGCTGGAAATCTCATCATCACTCCCAAGATTTTTCCCTAAATACTTCACTAAAGAAGTTTTACCCGCTCCTAAATTACCGGAAAGTGTAAAAATTTTGTATTTGGCATTTTCTATAATATAGCTGGCTACTCTTTCCAGATCTTCAAAGGACTGTACAGTAAATTCCATAAATATGCAGATTTTTAAATATTATGAATTGAAAGACAAAAATATGTAAAAAAATATTTTATAACTTTGTAATTTAGAATGCTTTTAAAAAGGTAGATATGAATTTAAATTATAAATCTCTTTCAGGATTTATAGGTGCTGGATATTTCATTATAGGGATTTTGGTAATTCTTTATAACAAATTTATTATTGAAATGGATCCTAAATGGGCTCGTATCCTAGGTGCTTTATTTATTCTATATGGTTTATTCAGAGTATACAGAGCAATAAAGTTTATGAAACAAAAATGAGTAAAATAATTAAGTTTTATAGTGTTGTTTTACTAGCTGCAATTTTAATTAATTGCCAAAAGGATATTAAAAAGAAAGAAAATTATAGAAAGGGTAAATTAACGTTAGCTATAGATCCTTCTTTTCTCAATTTAGGGAATGCTTTGGTAGATGTATTTCATTCGAGCTATCCGGAGGCACACATATCATTAAAAGCGGAAGTTGAAGATTTAGCCATTGCAGATTTAGTTAATGGTAAGGTGAAAATGGTTATAGTGGGTAGAGATTTAACCCAATCAGAAGCCCAGATTTTATACAATAAAAGAAAAATAAAATGCATTTCCGCTCAAATAGCTTGTGATGCAACTATTTTTATAACTTCTGTTACTAGTGATATTGATAAGATTTATTTAAATGACATACGGCAGAATATTTTTAGTTCAGATAGTAAATTTGTTTTTGATAACGGGAATTCAAGTAATTATAATAATATTTTAAGAAAATTAAATATCCAACAAGATAAAAATAGAAAGTTAATTGCTTTTACCAACTCTAATGATGTTATTGATTTTGTGAGTAATAATAAGTCTCATATAGGAATCATAGGTTTTGATGTCTTAAGTGATCAGTCAGATCCTAAGGTTAAAAATTTATTAAAAAAAGTAAAAATACTTCCGGTTGTTGATAGTAATGATAAATTAGTTTTTCCAACTGTACCTAATTTAAGAGAAAATATTTATCCTTTTACTAAACGTGTTTTTTTGCTAAATGCTGAAGGAGACTTTTTAATAGGGAGTAGTTTTGCCCGTTTTTCCGGTTCTCAAAGAGGGCAGTTAATAGTTACAAGAGCAGGATTACAACCGTATTATTTATATAAAAGAAGAGTTGAGGTACATTGATGTAATTATAATAAAGTTATATATCTTTAAATAATCTAATAAAATAATAAGAAAAATAAAAAAGAATAGGATGAATTTTAGAACGAAGCAAATCAGTGCAACATTCACTATTACAGCTATGATGCTTAGCGGTATAGTAACAGCACAAAATATTCAGGAAGGATTGAATTTACTGAATAATGATCAATATAGTAAAGCTCAAAGTGTTTTTGAAAATCTTATTTCACAAAATCCAACTGCTGATAATTATTATTATCTGGGATATTTTTATTTAAAAAATGAAAATCCAAATATTGATTTAGCAATACAAAATTTTAATAAAGGGTTGGAAAAAGATCCTAAATCTTATCTTAATAAAATAGGGTTGGCAGCTGTTAAACTTTATCAAAAAAACAAGTCTGCAGCTAATGCTGATTTTGAATCTATTGCCAAGGATACCAGATATAAAAATCCTGAAGTTTTATTTAAAATTGCAGAGTCTTATGTGTTGTTCAGAAAAAATAAGGATACAATGGATCCCGATAAATCAATTGAGTTTTCAAATAAGCTATTGGAATTAGTAAAAAATAAAGATAAAGCCGAATATTATATTGTATTAGGGAATGCTTATTACGAAAAAGGAGATGCTGGTAAAGCTATGTCAAATTATACAAAAGCATCTGAAATTGCTAATGATAAAGCAGAGGCTTATATGTTAATAGCAAATATATATGGGAGAACATCAAGTGTAGATAAAAGTTTGGTAAATGAAAATTTTAAAAAGGCATTAGCCGCAAATGCTTCATTTGCTCCTACTTATAAGTATTTAACTGATTACAATGTACGAACTCAAAATTATGCGGAAGCTTCTTCAAATTGGAAAAAATATATAGATTTATCAGGACAAAATACAGGAAGTAATTCTATGCATTTAGCTAATATTTATTTTTTCGCAAAAGATTACACTCAGGCATTAACTATTTTAAATCAGTCTTGGAATTCAATAAACGATACAAGTAAAAATAGGCTTAAAGCTAATATTTTACTAGATAAATCCGATTTTTCGGAAGCTTTAGCTGCAATGAATGAGTATATGAAAACTACTCCGGATTCAGAAAAAACAGGTTATGATTATGGCCTTTTAGGTAAGATTCAATATAGCCTTGTACCTACAGCTACCGGAGAAGAAAAAAACAAATTAACTAAAGAGGCTATTGTTAATTTAAGTCAGGCACAAAGTAAAGGAGATAAAGCCTTTAATTATATGTCTTTGATAGCCGATTTAAATCCATCAGCTACAGCAGGATCAAACTCATCAGCTCCTACCAATGCAAAAATTGAGTCTTTAAAGAAGGCTGTTGCATCAAATCCTAATGATACTAAATCTTTATATGAATTAGCAACTGAGCAATATACTGTTAATGATTATATAGGTTCTGTAGCTACATGGGATAAATTGATAGCATTGATTCCTGGCTGGGAAAGCTCTTACGCTGGAAAAGGTATGGCATTATATGGATTTGACAGAACCGACCAAAGTGGTTTAGCTGCACAATCATATCAAAAATATATAGATTTGGTTGAACCTAAAAAAGAGTATTCTGATACAGAAAAAGCATATTTATCTATTGCTTATTCTTTTTTTGCATTCAAAGAATATCTAGCAGATAATAAGGAAAAAGCTCAGGAATATATAAATAAAGTGTTAGCTGTAGATCCTCAGAATTCAGATATTCTTAACTTACAAAGTCAGATAAAGTAAATGAATTAAATATTGTAAAGAAAACGATTAAGTTTTAAATTATATAAAAAGACGTTACTAATTGTTAAAGTAACGTCTTTTTTATAAACTGTTATAAATTTTTTGGAAATTATTTATAATTGAACAATTTTATCAAAACATTCTGTAGGTATATTCCATGAACAGCAGGTTGCTTTTTCATTTAAATATCCAATTTTCTTATTTTCAATGTCAAAAAGTCGAACTCCTTTTAAGGATGTTTGAGGTGTGTGATAGATGTGCAGACTTACAGAAATATCGGAAGAATTGTTAATAACTGAATGTATACCTCCTAAATCTTCAGGAAAAACGGCTCCTTCAGAAGCTATTCCTTCACCTTCATATTCAATAAAATCATTGCTTTCGATGTAACTAATTTCAGTTAAATTACCCTTTAGAACTTTAATAAGTCCATCATAATTTAGATGATCGTGTATTGCCGCTTTATTGTTTATTCCCCACAACATTAAAATTGCACAGCAATTCTCTGAATAAATAGGAAGACGGACATAACTATTATCAGGAACCTGAGAGTTTTTTATATTAAAAGCAGCATCAAAATCTTCAAACTCAAATTTAAATAGTTCTTCAGCCACACTTTTATAATCCGTTTTTTGCGATTTTAGATTTTCAATAGTTTTAAGTAATAATTCACTTTTATTTTCAGCTATTGTTTTCATAAATTAAATTTTGATTACGCGCAAAGATAATAAAAATATATGCATTCAATATTTAATTCCTATAGATTTAGTAGAAATTAAATACTTACTTATTTGCTAAATCTTTAAATCAATAATAAATTATTGATATTTGTAAATGATTTTATATACAAGTATAAAGCCATACGGAAAAATAGTAAAATACTAATATTTTACTATTTTTATTGCACCGCTAATAACTTTAAACCTTTGGCTATTCCAAGCTCCGGAACCTACACCGCAAGTTATAACTGTTCCTTGAGTATAAGAATCTATAGTTGTTATCTCATTAGGGTTGGGTTGATTAGATACGGTAGATGAAAGTAATGAGTTAATACTATAAGCGTTATTAATTCCTATAAATGTTTGAGAACTATAAGTTTGATTAGTAGGAGTTATAGTAGTGTTACAGGTAATCTCATATATGCCATCATCCGGAATAGTATATGCATAGTTCGTTGTACTGTATCCACTTTGACTGTCTAAATCAACATAATCCATTTTAATTTTGTATGGTGTGGAATTATTGGCATCTGTTACATGGTCTGTGGTTTCAGCTGTTGACTGATATGCTGAAAGTATTACCTGTGGTATTTTTGATGTGCTGATAATTTGATTTAGTTTTAGATATGTGATTAAGTTGTCCCACGAAGCAGGGGCATTATTAGGGTTCCAAACATTTAAACCACTGGTATCAGTATTTGTTGAAAATGCCAATAAATAATTGGCCGGATTCGATATGGTAGTAGCATCAGTATAACTTAATAGATTTACGGTAGGAATAAGAATACCTAAATTTTTATTTTCAGGAAAATCCATATCTAAGATAGTGGATGCATCAGGTAAATTTTCATTTTCAGGCTTAATACTAATAGCGATCTGACCTTTTAAAATATTCACAGACAGTCCTAGAAAAATGAAACTATATAGTAAATATGCAGAACTTTTTTTCATGATTAATCTATTTTTTTAATATTAATTGCACCGGATGAAGTATACGAAGCTCCAGTAGAGCGGAATATAGTATAAGTTATTTGATCACCCTGATTAAATTGTCCTAGGTATACTTTTTTAGTCCCCAAGTTGGTCAAGGCCGAAGGTTGGCTAAATGTAGACTCAGCCACAAGCGTACCGTTAGATTTTATTTTTAATATAAAGTAAGAATTAACGGAGTTTACGGAAGAAGCCCTCCAGTTTGCAGATATTTCATATAAACCTGTAGTAGGTATTGTATAAATATTATTACTAACAGAACCGTTATTTAATACTAAAGTGTTCATTTGTAATACTACATCCGTATTAACTGCTGATGTTTGTCCACTGGTTACCCCTACAAAATATACTCTTTCAACACCCAAAGAAGCAATGTAGTTTGTTACGTCTTTATTCGTAGAAAGCTTTTGCCATTTAGTACCGTTCCATTGAACCAGACCTTCTCCGCTTGTAGCATTAGTATTTACCACCAATAAACCGGTTTTAGGATTTGAAACCGGAGAACTTACTGTTAAATCAGATATGCTGATTCTTGGTACAAGAAGCCCCTTGTTTGAAGTTCCTACTTCTAATATGGCAGGAGCTCCGGCTAAACTGTCTCCTATAATGACCTGAGCATTTAAAAGTCCAGCTAAAAACAAAAAAAGAAGAGAAATAAAATTATATTGTTTCATAATTTTAGAATTTTTTAACGTAAAAATATTTGATGCGGGTATCTCCATTTGAAGATAGACTATAAGTTCCGGTACATCTAACAATGTCTCCTTGGTTTAAAGAACCAGAATAAACTGAAACGGGTGTCAGATAAGTCAATATGTAGTCTCTTTGCTTTGTTGATACTACTCTTTTAGTTGTATCTTCAGTACTAGACCCATTTGGATAAAATTGAAGATAAATGGTTGAATTTTCGGAACCCGTGGTTGTTTTTAAAGCCACATCCATTCCACAATAAATACTATATCTACCCGTCGCCGGAACAGTAAAATAACTATCAGTTCCTGTTGTAAATGAGTTTTCTTTATTTAACAAAACAGAAGTTGAAGAAAAGGTGAGCTGTGTCGCGGTATTATTGATGAAAGATTGTGAAATCATTTCATTAGCTATGACATAGGGCTGTTCCAAACCAAAATTTAGAAACGCATCAGGAATATGATCATTGACCATTAAATTTTGCCAGCTGTTATTTTCATCACTCCAATAATACAAACCTTTGTATAAAGATGATGAGGAGTCTTCTGTAGTATTATATATAATTAAACCATTAACTGCATTAGTGATAGGAGCCTTTGTATCTACGGAAGTTAGTGCTGTTTGGGGAATTGTTATTCCTTTATTGTCAGATGAAATATCTAATAGTGAAGTTGAATCTGGGGAATTGTTACCTATTCCTACTTGAGCATGCATACTAATACTAAAAATTAATAAGCCTTTTATCAAAAATTGGTTTTTTAGTGTCATTATTTTTTAATTAAATGATTAAAACAAAACTTTTGCAAATCTAATTAGATTTTGTAAATAAATATTTATTAGTAATAATATTTTTTTATAAAAGTATCACCTTTTTTAATTATTCATTAGGGTTATGGCTAAAATTAATGTGTTGAATAACTCAAATTGATACGAGATAAAATAGAAAATAATTTAGAAGATTTTTATTTTTTAATAAAATATTTCCGATTATAATAATTACATATTTTTCACTAAAAGCATTTAATAACAATTCTTTTGGAGTTTTCTACAATATTAGAAACTAAGTGAATTAATTAATACTTATAAACTATTACGTAATAAAAGCTAAAGGTTTTAAAAAAGAAAATACACAATAAAATCTAAAAATATTTTAGTATAAACTTATTTATCTTCAGACGTTTTACTTGATAGGGAAGATATCATAGATAAATTTCTGGCATATTCAGCTTCTTTTTCTTTTCTTTCAATTTCTGCTATCAAACGGGATATTTTCAAATTGTGAGAATTCACTTTACCAGGAATTAAAAATATATCTAAAAAAGTCCAAATTCCCAATCCGCCAAGGGTAATCCAATATAAAATTTGTAAACCGAATTTCCCTAAATATGCATAGTGTATGCCAAAGAAAAACCAGCATAAATATGCAGTTCCAGAGGATTTCATTTTAGACATTAAATAGTGTTTGTTCATGGTATTTAAATTTATTCCAAATATAAAATTTATCGTACAATTTCCAGAGAAATTTTTATAATACAATTATCTGCAATTTAATCTAATCGAGTTATAGGATATAATAAATTATTATATTTCACTCTTATTTTTACCACTAATTGAAAAAAGACTATACAAAGGTATAGTCTTTTTAATTTAATAATTTATGATATTTTTAATCAGATAATTGAACTGTTTTAGTTTCACCATCAACAATAACTTTAACTAAAGAGTGTTTAGTAAGTGTTTTTATAGATTTATCCCATTTTTTCCCACTTAATCCAGCCTGAGATTTTAAATCAGTTAAATTTAGGGATGAGTTATTGTTTTCTAAAATACTCAGTATGATTTTCTCATCTTCAGATAATTCAATAGATGATGTTTGTTCGGGTTTCATTTGAGGGAAGAATAAAACTTCCTGAATAGATGCATTGTTGGTTAAAAACATAATTAAACGATCCATTCCAATACCTAATCCTGAGGTAGGAGGCATGCCAAATTCCAACGCTCGTAAAAAATCCTGATCTATAAACATTGCTTCATCATCTCCTTTTTCCGATAATTTTAGCTGCTCTTCAAATCGCTCCCGTTGATCAATAGGATCATTTAACTCGGAATAAGCATTTGCGATTTCTTTTCCACAAACCATTAATTCAAATCGTTCAGTTAAATCTGGATTTGAACGATGTTTTTTGGTTAAAGGAGACATTTCTTTGGGATAATCGGTAATAAATGTCGGTTGAATAAAATTACCTTCACATTTTTCGCCAAAAATTTCATCGATTAGTTTTCCTTTCCCCATAGTTTCATTAACTTCAATACCCATGCCTTTAGCAGCTATTCTTAGTTCTTCTTCTGTTTTTCCTGTAATATCAAAACCGGTATATTTAATAATAGCATCAGTCATAGAAACACGAGGATAAGGTGCTTTAAAATCTATGGTATGTTCGCCGAATGTAGCCTTGGAAGTACCGTTTACTGCAATAGCACAATGTTCAAGCAGCTGTTCTGTGAAGTCCATCATCCAGTTATAATCTTTGTAGGCTACATATATTTCCATTGCTGTAAACTCCGGATTATGGGTTCTGTCCATACCTTCATTACGAAAATTTTTAGAAAATTCGTAAACTCCGTCAAATCCTCCAACTATAAGTCTTTTTAAATAAAGTTCATTGGCTATTCGAAGATATAAAGGAATATTTAAAGCATTATGATGAGTAATAAATGGTCTTGCAGCTGCACCCCCTGGAATAGATTGCAATATAGGCGTTTCCACTTCAAAGTATCCACGATCATTGAAAAAATTCCTCATAGCATTGAAAAGACGCGTTCTTTTAACAAAAATATCTTTTACCTGAGGATTTACAACCAAATCAACATATCTCATCCGGTAACGGAGTTCAGGATCATTAAAAGCATCGTGTACGTTTCCTTCTTCATCGGTTTTAGGTAAAGGTAAAGGACGTAAAACTTTAGATAAAAGAGTAAAGTCATTTACCATAATGGTTTTTTCACCCATTTTTGTTACAAAAAGTTCGCCCTCAACCCCAATAAAATCTCCTAAATCCAGAAGTTTTTTATAAAAATCGTTATACTTGAATTTATCGTCGTCCGGACATAGAACATCTCTGTTAAAATACAATTGTATTCTACCTTCACTATCCTGAAGTTCAGAAAAACCAGCTTTACCCTGAATACGATTAGACATGATTCTACCGGCAACTCTTACCTTTTCTCCTTCCTTAAAATGCTCCTTTATTTTTTGTGTAGAATTTGTGATTTTGTATTCATCAGCAGGATAAGCTTCAATTCCTGCCTCTTTTAGCTTTTGTAGTTTTTCCCTACGAATTAATTCTTGTTCTGATAGTTGCATATTAACAATTTTGTGGTGCAAATTTACTAATATTCTAGTCTTTTACGGTTAATAATCTTGTTTTTTGTTTCATCGGATAGGATGTAAATCATCTTTTAATTTACCGTCAGCATCGTATGTCTCTCCAGTGGATAAATAATAGGTTGTCTCATTAGTATCATAGTATACTGATTTGCTAATAACTTTGTTTGGAAATATCTTTTTTATTTTATTTCCACTGTCAATAAGTCCTTCTGTGAAAATTTGCTTATTTTTTTTAAAAAAGTACGCATAATGAATTTGAAAAGGGCTTACTTCATCATATTCAGCAGGAATAACGATTTCGCCTACTGTGTTCATAAAACCGAATTTTTTGTCTGTTTTGCCAGAGGAAATAATTGCGTATCCATTGGAAAAAGGACTTTCAAAATTAATTTTAGAAGTGGGGGGGATTTTGATATTTCCGTTATAATCTATATAAAATTTTTCCTTAGTCAATGTTTCTATCATTAATAAGCCATCTTTTCCAAATGTACCTTCAATGTTCCAATCTGGATGAGTTATTATTTTTAACTGTGGGGTGTAAACCACATATTTTTCTTTATTAGGAAAACGGTTATCATCAATTTTAGCATATATATAATTATCTTTTACATGAATATAGTTATATTTTTCAGAGAATATCTTTTTTCCTTGTAGATCAAAAACAGATATTTTTTTATCAATTTCAGCTAATATATAATGCTCTGTAATTCTAATGTTTGAATAAAAAGAAGGAAGAATTTCTTCACCATGAATTGTAATTACTCCCTTGAGTATATCTTTGCCGTATGGTTGTACAATTACTAAATGATTTGAATAAATAGCAGGTTCAGCAATTTTATAATTAATTCTTATTAATTCGTTTAAAGACTCATCATATCGATATGTATAAACGAAACCAGATTTTTTACCTATATAAAAATAAGAATTAATTTTTGTTAACGAGTCCCACTGCGCAGGAATTTGTACTTCACCTTTTTCATTTTTCAGACCGAATTTTACATTATTACTATCATAAAAGATTTGAAGGTTTATAGTTTGTGAAGACATGGTCTTATATGTAAATAAAAGAAGTATGTATAAAATTATAATTTTCATATTATTCAGCAATCTTAAAAGTAAACAACGTATACTAAACTATATAGTACTAAAGGTATAAAGATTTAAAGAAAAAGACCGCTAAATTAGCGGTCTTTTTGTTAGATAATATAATTAAAAATTTTATCTTGTAATCTTGATTTGAGAATAAGCTGCACCTGTAGAAGGATCTATAACATCAGTAGCTATATAACCGTTGGCATCTTTAATCGTAATATTTCTTAAATAACTAGTTTTAGCAACACTAAAGAAGCTAATTTTTCTGAAAGGAATACATAAAGTGAAATTGAATCCTTTATCAGTAATGTTTGTAGGAGTCAATTTAACTTTTTTACCCTGTTCTAAAATTCTTCCGTTATCTGCATATACATCATAAGTCATTTCAAGATCACTAGTAATTACTTTTCCAGTAAGAGGATATTTGTAATCTAATGCTGCTGTAAAGCTATAAGAGGTCAATCCATAGCAAGGAAATGCGGAATTTTTATATGATCTAAAATTAGAAACGGCAAATGTTTTTGTATAGTTACCTATATTCCATAATTCTTTGTTATTTTTAAATAACTCAGTTGTATATAAAGGAATTCCAAAACTTCCAAATGAGAAAACTCCGGAAGAATAGAAATCACCTTTGGAAGCAAATCCAGTCTCATTAGTTACACTAGCTCCACCTACTGAGAAAGTTTTAAGACCAAAAGTTATGTTTCCTTTAACATCAATTAAATCCGTATTAAATAAAGTTACTTTAGGAATAATAGATATTTTCATATCAGAAGTTAATTCTCCAACTAAATCAGATTTTACAACTGAAGAATTAGTGATAGAATTCTCATAGATAAAATGGCTTGTTTTATTAGGAACACCATTGTAATATGCAAAACCAACTTTTAAATTTCCTGAAGCATTAAATTCAATATTTGAACTTTTAGCAATATTAGCTTCAATTTCAACAGGGAAATTTATTTCATTGATACTTATTTTAGCAGGAATATTTCCTAAAACTTCACCAGCTGGAATAGTAATATCAACTTCTATCTTTTTTAATAATTCTAGCAAATTAGCTGGAACATTTTCAATTAAATTATGAGTGATTTTTTTATTAAAAGCTCCTTCGAATTTATAATAAGGATGCATAGACGTATTTAATTCGTAGTAAGCAACCACTTCATTAGGTAGAATTCGGGAATTACCAAATCCTATTTTCATGTTGAATGTAGAGCTTATAGAAGTATTTGGATTAAGTATCATACCTCCATATTTGTACTCCTGAATAAGATTAAATATATCGAATGTAAATGAATTGCTATAATCTTTAGTAGCTAGTAAAGAACCGGTAGTTCTTGATTGAATAGCTTTTTCAGCCTGTTGGGTATTAACTGATAATTCAATAGATCCGCCATTGAATAAATCTCCTAAATAAGCTTCGGATGTTCCAAGGTTATAATTATTTCCTGAAATTGAAACGGAATTAATTTTTCTTAGATATGAATTTTCTCCTGACTTAACATAAATGATTGTTCCTTCAACCAGCTTTTCTTTAATATCATCACTGGGTGACTGCAGACTAAACGATCCTTGCTGCATACTAGCTTCAGAGCTGGTAAGAGTAGCGTTTTCTGACGAGATTTTTACTAAATCCGGATTTATTTCTAAATCATTCAAAGAGTATTGAACTCCATCAGAAGCACCAGACTTATTTATTACATCCGTTTTTCCAGAAGCTCCGGAGGATAAAATGTTGCTGGATTCTTCAGTACAAGAAGAAAGTAAGGCAGCAACGGATAGTGTTAAAATTAGATAAATTTTTCGCATAAATTTTTTTTAATTGTGAAATTTTTTACTTAACTAAATTGGGTTAGTTTTATCTTAATTGCGTAAAGGTAAGAATAATATCTTAGTCGTAAAAATCTTTTATTTGATATTTTAGCTCTTATTTCTTTAACTTCGTTGTACTGTTTTGAATACTTAAAATTAAAATATTTGTATGAAGTACTATAATTTTTTTACACTGATATTTTTATTAGTGATTACATCCTGTTCAATGAACACATCAAATACATCGTACTCTAGAGCAACCGTAAGTTGGTACGGGCGTAAGTTTCATGGTAAAAAAACTGCAAGTGGAGAGGTTTACAATATGAGAAAGTTAACAGCAGCTCATAAAACTCTTCCTTTTGGTACCCGAGTGAAAATAATAAATCCGGAAACGCATAAAAAGGTTATTGTCAGGATTACAGATAGAGGGCCTTTCGTTGCAGGTAGAGATTTCGATTTAAGTCGAAAGGCTTTTAAAAAAATTTCTGATCTGAATAAAGGGGTTATTAAAATACAGTATAAAGTAATTAAAAAATAATCTAATAACTTTTTTAAGGAAAAATATGGGAAAGACTCTTATTTTATATAGGGTGTATGTCGTTTTTTTATTAAAATATCGTAGTTTATTTATTTTTTAATAGGGGTATTGTTTTTATTTTACTTAAAATATGTATTTTTGCCTTGTAAAAATATAGGGTATGAGAAAAAAAATATTAATATCGGTTTTAGTTATCTTAGGTTTGGTAAGTCTTTTTTCCAATTATTTGTTTTCCTCAGATACAACTACACTAACGCTTACACCTGCTAAATTTAATCATGCAGATGTAGCATGGATGTTGGTTGCTTCAGTTTTAGTTTTTTTAATGACACCAGGTGTCGGCTTCTTTTATGGGGGTATGGTAAATAGTAAAAATATAATAAGCACTATTTTTCAGAGTTTTATAGCAATGGTCACTATAACCGTATTATGGTTTATTTTTGGTTTTGGACTTGCTTTCGGCCCTGATTTAGGGGGTATTATAGGTAATCCGATACCCAATATGTTTATGAGAGGAGTGGGTACCGATTCAGCCTGGCCCGGAGCTCCTACAATTCCTATATTGTTATTTGCTTTATTTCAGTTAAAATTTGCAATAATTACTCCCGCATTAATTTCTGGGGGAGTAGCAGAAAGAATACGATTTTGGGGATATTTATTATTTATAATAGTTTTTTCAATATTTATTTATTCACCATTAGCTCACGCTACCTGGCATCCGGAAGGGATTTTGGCAAAAGCCGGAGTTCTGGATTTTGCCGGTGGAACTGTGGTTCATATGAGTTCTGGCTGGGCAGCTTTTGCCGGTGCTATATTTCTGAAAAAAAGAAGAAATACGACATTATCAGCTGCTCAGGTCCCGTATGTAATTTTAGGAGCTAGCTTATTATGGGTGGGCTGGTTTGGTTTTAATGCAGGTTCTTCCTTTGCTGCTAACGGACTCGCAGTGTTAGCCTTTGCTAATACAACAGCAGCATCAGCTGTCGGCGCAATAACCTGGGGTTTTCTTGAAAAAATTAATAAGCAAAAGTTAACTTCTGTTGGAGTTTGTGTGGGGGCTGTTGTAGGTTTAGTAGGAATTACTCCCGCAGCAGGTTATGTGTCTATTGGACATTCATTATTTATTGGTTTGGCAGCAAGTATAGTCAGCTTCTATATGGTTCGATTATTTCATAAGAAAGGAGTTGATGATACATTGGATGTTTTTCCGTGTCATGGAGTAGGAGGAATGGTTGGAATGTTATTAACCGGAGTGTTTGCAGATAAGTCAATAAACGAAGCAGTACAACACAATGGACTGTTTTATGGAGAAACGACTTTATTCGTTACTCATTTTGTTGCTATGATGTTGGTTTCTGCTTTTGCATTTTTTGGTACATTGCTTTTGCTTTATCTGGTAAATAAAATTATACCTTTAAGGGTAGATGCAGACAAAGAGGAATTAGGTTTGGATATATCCCAACATGGTGAAAAGGTGCATCATGGAAATTATCCGGTTCATTAAGCTCTGGGATGCACAAAATACTAAAAAGGATTTCTTAGGAAATCCTTTTTCTTTTAGTAAATTTACACTCAACATCATAGATATGAAGATTGTTAAACAGATTACCGATTATATGTTAGCACTGGCAAGTTTATTTTTATTAATAATTCCTATGTTAATTATTTATATAATAACTTGTATAAGTACACAAAATAATGGGTTGTTTATGCAAAAGAGAATTGGGAAAGGTGGGAAGGAGTTCAATTTATATAAATATAGAACTATGAAAGGACATTATAACACTTTTGTTACTACATCCCAAATGAATATTACACCATGGGGCAAAATATTAAGAAAATATAAGTTAGATGAGCTGCCTCAGATTTTTAATATACTAAAAGGAGAAATGTCATGGGTAGGGCCCAGGCCCGATGTTCCTGGGTATGCAGATTTACTTTCCGGGAAATCCAGCATTATTTTAACTGTAAAGCCAGGAATTACCGGTCCGGCACAATTAAAATACAGAAACGAACAGGAAATTTTGTCAAAAGTAAGTGATCCTCAGAAATATAATGATGAAATTCTTTGGAAGGATAAAGTTTTAATTAATATAGATTATATTGAAAACTGGAGTATGGCTAATGATTTTAAATATATATGGCAAACACTTTTTTCGTAAAAATATCATGAGTTTTATATAATAATAGATAGTTATCTTTGTAAATAAAATACAATGATTGAACTGGTTATTTTTGATTTGGATGGAACTTTGTTAAATACGATTGAAGATTTGGCAAATTCAGGTAACTATATTTTAAAAAAATACGGATTTCCTGAGCATCCGGTAGATTCATACCGTTTTTTTGTAGGTAAAGGTGTAGGTAAATTAATTGAAAGAGCATTGCCTGAAGTGAATAGGCAACCAGAGTTTATAGAGCAGCTTAGACAAGAATTTATAGAATATTACAATTTACATTCTGATGAAAATACAGCACCTTATCCGGGTATAATTTCTATGCTTAAATCATTGGAAAATCAAGGAATAAAGCTGGCGGTTGCTTCGAATAAATATCATTTAGGGACTCAGGCATTAGTTACAAAATATTTTTCTGATATTGCTTTCGATGTTGTGTTGGGGCAACGCGAAGGTGTTCCAGCCAAACCAGATCCTCAGATTGTTTATGATATTATGAAAGAGTCAGGTATTTCTGATGTAAATACAATTTTGTATGTAGGCGATACAGCTACCGATATGAAAACGGCAGCCAGTTCCGGCATCAAGAGCATAGGGGTTCTCTGGGGGTTCAGACCTAAAGAAGAATTAGTTGATAATGGCGCAGTTTTTTTAGTTAAAAAAGCGGAGGATATATTAATAAAAGTAGAAGAATGTTCAGATTAAGTATAAATTATAAGAGAATAAAAAAAGTGAAAAAAAAATTATTAAAATAATAAAAAAAATAGTACTTTTGCATTCCAATTGAAAGGGACACGTAGCTCAATTGGATAGAGCGTCAGATTACGGCTCTGAAGGTTGGGGGTTCGACTCCTCCCGTGTTCACTTAATGAAAAGCACAATCCAAACTATTTAGATTGTGCTTTTTTATTTTTGCCTTTTCTAGTTGAAAGTTAACTCCAATACTTTATTATAGTATAACTTTTAATTCTTATTATATATAATATATTATATTATTAAGAATAATCTTGCAGATAAACAATAATGAATTAGGTTCAAGATAACTTTAGAAGTTTATTTTTAATGTTTTTAAGTAAAATTAAATTAATATTTGTATATCTATAGTTTCATCTAAATTCATACTCTTAATTGATTCCCTCCAACAACAAATCCATTTTGCCCCTGTAATGTCTTTATATCTGTAATTAACAAGACCATCATAGGTTGTAAAGCCATTAAAATATACTAACATTCGTATCTGTTTTGCCTTGAATAATAGGTGTTAAGTCTCTAATACAATAACTGTTTACTATTTGTGTTTACAGTCTTTCTTTGCGTTAAAGCATTTCAAAAAACAAGAATTTAGCCTTTAGCTCTGCAACGTTTAATGCCTCAGACTCTTCTTGCTTTAAAATAGCTCTCGTAAAGTTCAATCCAAACATTAATCAAAGGACTTTCCAATTCACAGATCTTAGCAATATGCTCTATGAAAACTTAATAAAACTTATTGATTGTTGAACTAGAAACCCTAATTAAAATAGCTGTCTTTTTTAGCTTCAATATTTAGGCTGAAAAAACGAATAATGATTCTGTTTTATGTTCTGAAATATGGGTACTTTTTTTAAATGCTTGTTTTTCATTGAGGAAAAGATAATTAGAAAAAATTTATTCATCTAAAGTTATCTTTAACCATGATTTAAGTGTTTTTTTTATAAATAAATATACCAAATTAGTGTATTTATTGTTTTTAATTTATATTTGTAATATAAATTTTTATATTTTGTTCTTATTAATTAAAAAAAATACATTTAAAATTATTGCTTATGAAAAATAAACTACTACTATTTTTATTTGTTTTACAAAGTGCTTTTGCTTTTGGAAAACAAATACCCATTGATGAAGCTATTTTAATTGCTCAAAAACATCAAAGCCAGTCAGGTACATCCTTATCTAAATTATCAATACCTGTACAGCTAGTAAAAACCGTACAGGGCAATATAAATCAAAAAAGTACAAGAGAGCCTTCCAATCTTTATTATATATTTAATAAAGGATATAACAAAGGCTATGTCATTGTAGCAGCAGATGATGTATCTGTGCCTGTTATTGGATATACTACAGAAGGAACATATGATGAATCGCTTCTCCCTCCTAATTATTTAGGATGGATAAAGAGTGTTGAGCAAGGAATTGAACAAGCTATCTTAGAAGGAAAAGAAGCATCAGATAAGGTGAAAAGACAATGGACTACTTTTAGTAATAGCAAGAATCTGGCTACCTATAGTTTATACAATACGGTTACCCCTTTGATAAAAACAAAATGGGATCAACTAGCTCCGTATTATAATTCTATTCCTGTAAAAGATGCTAATGGAAACTCGGCTCTTACGGGTTGCATAGCAACAGCTATGGCACAGATATTAAAATATTATGAATTTCCTAAAAAGGGATATAAGATTATTCCAGGCTATCGTATCGATTATCTTAATATAACGATGCCTTCAATTGATATAACTCAACATGTTTACGATTGGGATAATATGCTTAATATATATAAAGGAAATAGTAGTAATCCTAATCAGAATAAAGCTGTAGCCGATTTAATGTATCATTGTGGAGTTGCGGTGCAAATGGGGTATGGCTTTGCAGCAAGTGCTTCTGTAAGTGAACTGCTACCTAATGCATTTACATACTTTGGATATACAACTTCTAAACTGATATATAGAGATAATTTTTCAGATGAAGCATGGTCTCAAATTTTAATAAACTCATTTGAAAATAGACAACCTGTTTATTATGCAGGAGGAGGACATGCTTTTATTTGTGATGGGTATGATTCGGATGGATTATTTCATTTTAATTGGGGGTGGAGCGGTTCAGCAGATGGGTACTATTCCATTGATGCTATACTATATGCAAAAAATGAGAGTATGTTGTATGAAATTAAACCTAAGATATACTCAGCTTATCACAGAGATGATAAGGAGGAACTAAGAAAAATCATGAGTCAAGGTGATAATTACTTAACTCTAGGTCTTAGTGTTGCAGATACACTTAAATGGAGAAGTAGTGAAGAATGGGTAACTAAAGTAAAAGGAGTTACTTGGAAAGAAGGGAGCGAAGGAAAAAGAATATCTAAATTAAATTGGACGGAAGGAACTCCTAAGTTATCAGGTTCTATTAATTTAGAACCGTTTGCAGAAGTTGAAGAAGTATTAACAGGACATAATGATATTTCCTCTCTGACTATTCAAAATACGAAGTTAAAACATATAGATACAGGGCATAATAACATATCTACTTTAAATGTGGGAAATTGCTTGGTGTTAAATACGTTATTAATTGATTATAATGAACTTAAAGAGTTAAATATTTCCAATTGTAGTTTAATAGATTTCTTGTTGTGTAATAATAATAAACTAAAATTTTCGGCACTGCCGTTAAAAAATATATCTATAATTGCGTATGCTAATCAGAATAAAGATCTAATAACAATAATTGCAGGTAAAACAATAGATTTAAGCAAAGAATATAACATTGATAATCATATAACAAGTTACAAATGGTATGCTCAGGATGGAAAAGAAATTAGCTTATCTACTGCAGGAAATGGTAAATTTATAGCAGATGCTAAGTATGCCAATACTATTTTAACTTGTAAAATGACTAATAGTAGGTTCCCTGATCTTATTTTGGAGAGTTCTTATTTCATTACAGCAGATTCTACGTATAATGAAGAAGATAAAGAAGGTTTAAGACAGTTTTTACAACAGGGAGATAATTTTTATAAGCTAGGATTATCCGCATCAGATAAAGATAATTGGGAAGGTTCTGAAGAATGGGTAGATAAGGTAAACGGGATTACATGGATAGATACCAACCAAGGGAAAAGAATATTTATAATAAGTTGGGCAAGTAAAAATTTAACAGGAACTCTGAATGTTTCCAAATTCAAAGAAATCTGGGGACTTTTTATTCAACAAAATCAAATAAATGGATTAATTGCCTTAAAAAATCAAAAATTAGAATATATAGATGCCGGTTCTAGTAAGTTATCAACCTTACGTATTGAAGATTGTACGAAACTGATAAGTCTGCTTGTTCATGTGAATGAACTTACAGAACTACATGTTTCAGATTATAAATTATTAAAGAATTTTTTCTGCAACGGAAATAAACTGAAATTCTCCGATTTACCATTGGAAAATATTTCAAATTTTCAATACAGTGATCAGGCTAAAATAGATGGTGGTTCTATAGGTGGTGGTCAAATCGTAGATTTAAGTAAAGAATATAACATAGATAGCCATATAACAAGTTATAAATGGTATGCTCAGGATGGAAAAGAAATTAGCTTATCTGCTGTAGGAAATGGTAAATTTATGGCAGATACTAAGTATCTTAATACAACCTTAACCTGTAAAATGACCAATAGTAGATTCCCGAATCTTAAGTTGGAATATTCAGTTAAAGTTATTGGTGTATACAATGAAGAAGATAAGGAAGGTTTAAGACAGTTTTTACAACAGAAAGATAATTTTTCAAAGGTAGGGTTATCTACAATAGATAAAAACAATTGGAATAGTTCAGAAGAATGGGTAGCTAAGGTAATTGGAATTAAATGGAAAGATACAGACCAGGGAAAAAGAATACATGAGATAAGTTGGTATGGTAAAGGATTAACAGGAGTTCTGGATATTACCAGATTCAAAGGAATCTGGGGTCTTTTTATTGTCGCAAATCAGATAGATGGATTAATAGCCACACAAAATCAAACATTAGAATATATAGATGCCGGAGTTAATAAGTTAACAACCTTACGTATTAATGATTGTTCTAAACTGAAAAGTTTACTTGTTCATGGAAGTGAACTCTCAGAACTAAACGTTTCAAGCTATAAATTATTTGAGAACTTTTTCTGTTATGGAAATAAACTAAGATTTTCCGATTTGCCATTGGAAAATATTTCATGGATGCTTTACAATAATCAGGCTAAAATAAACGGAGGTACTTTAGAGGCGGGTCAAATCATTGACCTGAGCAAAGAATACAATATTGATAACCATATAACAAGTTATAAATGGTATACCCAGAATGGTAAAGAAATTAACTTATCTGTTGCAGGAAATGGTAAATTTATGGCAGATGCTAAGTATGCAAATACTACCTTAGCCTGTAAAATGACAAATAGCAGATTCCCTAATCTAATTTTGGAATATACAGTTAGAGTTACTAGAATGCAGGCTAAGTCTTATTTAGATGAGGTATATACCACTGATATATCTGTCTACCCTAATCCAACAGCAGATGTTTTATATTTTAATACTACTGTTAAGGTTGATAAGGTAAATATTTATAGTCTTGATGGAAAAATGATTAAGCAAATCAGTGATGTACATAATAATAAAATTGATGTACAGTTTCTTTCTTCAGGTGTTTATATAATTATTATTGACATTAATTCGGAACATTTAATGAAAAGATTTACTAAGATATAATATTATATCCTATTGATAAAATAATAGTTTATCTCGTATAGATTTCAAACTAACTAGTAGAGGATATATTGAAAATTATAAAGGATGTGATTTAAATTGTTATCATATTATAATTGATTTGATACAATTTAAGTAAAAAATGTAAGTTATATAGTAAGAATAAACTTTACCTTATGATTATACTACTATTTTTTTTAAGCTTTTTAACACCTCCTTTGTTTGTTGTACTTGCTAGTTTATATTCTTACAGACTAATTATCAAAAAAAAAATAAATTACAAAAATGTACTACTTTTAGCTATAGTTGCAACAATAATATCTTTAATATTATATTTATATATCGTCAATGAAACTAAAAATGATGGAGGTATTTGGCCGGGAGTAAGATATAACGTCTTTAGTAGCTTATTCTTAATAAATATTCCGGGTGTACTAATGCTTATTAATTATTATCGTTTTCTAAAAAATCGTACTAAGACACTTAATTTATTTATTTTTTCTGTTCTAATGATTTTAGTTTCAACCATTCTTATAATTAGCAATGAGCTTACAGGTTTCTTTATTAATGTTTATTTTTATGATTGGTTTTTTTAATAAATTTCATATAAAAAAAGTAATTGATTCTATAATTTTAAATATTTAATTTTTTAAATAAGTATTTTTTGTTAAATTCTAAATCATAGCTGAATTTAATTTACTAAAAATATAGTTTTTCAAATTTTATTGTTTTAATAAACAGTTTTATATTTATTTCATAAAAATTAAATTATCAAATTTTCTTTCTAGATAAAATCTCTTTCCCCATTTATAAGAAATATAAATTATGGTGCTTCTAAAATATCTTGCAACTTTTGCATTACCATATCCCAAAGTACTAGTCTTGATTATTGTTACTACAAATTCAGTAATAATTATAAAATCTAAAAAAAATAAATAATTATATAAATGTTATAAAAATTTATCAAAAATGTCTAAAAATATGATTTTTTTGTTTGTATAATCTTTAGTATGTGGTATTGTGTGTAATTTAAAAAAAATGAGTAATATAATCATTAATCATTAAAAATAATTATTTTGTTATCTGTATATATATATTGACCTAGTTTATAAGAATGATCGTCTACATGCATCATTCTACCGGGGTCTAAGAAGAATACAGGATTATTAAAAGCATAGTTGTATGGAGAATGTCTTCTCATTTGTGCGGCTAATGGGCTATATTTAACCGACTAAACTTATCAATTTGCTTATTGAAGAGTATTATAAAAGAGGTATCATTGTACAGTTACCTCTATTTTTGTTTATCTTAGTAAAGAAATACATCATCTATGCTTAATAAAACATCATTGAATCATCTTATCGTATACCAATTAGTATAGAATAGCATTTTACTACCTTCTTTATTATAAAAATAAATTATTCTAAATATTTTGGGTAAATATTTTTTAGTATAATCCTTATTCCTGAAATTTTTTTCACATTCGAATGAAAAAGATCTATAATAAATTTTTACTGGGATAACCTTTTTATCCCCTACTGATAATGCTATTTTCACTTCACTATATTCAAGAAAATCCAATAATAATGGATCTTTAGTACACTCCATTTCATCATTAATTATTTTCCATTCGCCTGATTTTTTTTGTATAATAAAAAATGAACGACCCTTATTTTTTTCTTCATCGAAAACACACTCTATATTTTCTGTATGTACTAGTTTTTCATCATAAAATATTCTTTCTTGCACATCCCTATAATTAAAAACTAAATTAAGAGCCCCTTCGAAAACAATATTGAACTTCACTACTCCTTGATTATCAAAATTGATAAAATCTACTTTAAACTGAGAGGGTTCTTTTTCTTCTACTTGCACAATAATTCTATCATCACTATAACATCCTAATAAAAAAAGACTGAAAATAAAACATGCCATTAACTTTATATATACATAATTTTTAATCATTCCGACTTATTTTTTCTTTCATCTCTATTTTTATAAAGATATTTATTTATTGCTGCCTTAAATTTATCAGTTGTAAATTTATAGGTCGTTTTACTTTGCTATACTTTTAGGGCTCTTATTTCCCCTTCTGACTTATATCTACTCAATCCACCACAACTTGAATATTCTCCTGATAAGATAACTTTTTTTGATTTACTAAAGAGCATATTCGCTCTATTAATATGGTCATTTTCATGCTCTAAAGCGTTTTTAGTATTGTAATAATTATTTAGTAATAAATTACTTTTACCTTTTTCGTATTTAATATGAAATTCATTATCATCTAATTTAGACAATGCCCAACTTCCATTCTTATATTTAGAAGAATACAAACCAATACTAAATAAATTGCTACCTGTTTCTTGTGAATTAACATTATAAATAGTAAATATTGTAGGATTTATAGCCGTTTCTGGCATTATTGACTTAACATATTCAAAACTTGATTATCAGACGCAACTACTTTTCCATTTTCAGTAATTTCAGTACTATTGCTTTTTAGGGATTCAACATCTATATATTTACCAGAATTAAAATCAGATGAATCATAATTTTCGCCTGTTTGATATACATTTCCATCATCATATATCGAACTCTTTAGTAACTATTTGTTTATCTGTACCTTCTAAAGCATCCGGAGCCATCCCATCTGGGTCTATAAATCGAATAGGGTTATTAAACGCATAATTGTAAGGTGAATTTCTTCTCATTTGTTTGGCTAATAGGGCGGAATTAAACCAACGACCTATAGCCGGGTCGTAATTACGGGCTCCGTAATCGTAAACATTGAGCCGGACTTCTTCCTGTTGTTCCTTTCCGTTGTATTTATATTCCGGCTGTCCACTTTGAGAGTTGTAGCCAGTATATTTTAAGCCGAAATGATAGTAATGTTTTTTCACTTTAATTTTTAAAATTACGTTTTCCTGAGCATAAGAAAGCCTGACATTCTGTTATAATGTTTATAAATTATTATTTAGGTAAAATTATCCAATTTGATTTTATTATAATCAGCTTATTTTTTTCATTTTTATATATGTATAATAATCTGATTTTCTTATCATTCTTTAGTACTTTTAAAAGTCTATAATCAATATGTAGGTTTTTGTATAGGAAATTTTCTTTAGGCGCTAAAATTATATCCGAAGTTTCATTACAATGCATTGTGATGAAACCTAAATTAATTCTATTTTGGCCTTTAAAAATTTCAATTATAGCTTTTTTATTAAAAAAATTTCTAAATAAACCTTTTTTATTTTCAATTAAAAAATTGTTTTCGAGCCCCCTTTCTTCAATGTTATTTTTATAAAACACTATAGAATCTAAAGTGTCTAAAGAGGCACACCCCACATTAAGTTTGTCAATATTGTATTTAATTAAAATTTCTTTATCAGTAATATTGTTTATAAAAATATTAAAATTTATTAAACTATCTTTTTTATGATTATTGGCAGACTGATAGATAACTTTCACAGGGTAGTTTGCATTACTGCAACTAGCAAAAATAAGTATAAGTATTAATTTAAATATATATTTCATTTCACATATTTTTTTATTTGCTCTTTAATGTAATGATGTAGTTTTTATCCAAGAATCTCGTGTCTTTTGGTAGTTGACAGCTCTAATTTCGTTGTTTCGTTCCCATCAATTAAAATCATTATATATGTAGTTTTAGCTAGATTTCTAAGTGATTTTTTAAAGTCATTATTTATGTTCTAAAGTATTTAATATGTTATAATATGATTTTAGAGTTGCAAAAAATATTTTTTCTTCAGTGGGATTAACAAAATTAATGTTTACGACTGGATCTTTTTTTTAATTTAACTCCCGTATCTTTATTTATTAAAAGCACTAGTTAAGGACCCCTTAGTAGTAAATTTTATTTGCACCTATATTTGAAGTATTAATACCATAAGTGTTTTCATTAATTACTACTTTATCTATTTTTTAAGATATAGCTGTTAACAATTCATATAGATTTTGATATATTTTTGAACTACCATTATTAAAAACTTATTAAACACATAATTGTAAGGTGAATGTCTTCTCATTTGTTCGGCTAATGGGTCAACAGTAAACCACCTACCGATAACCGGATCATAATTCCTTGCCCCGTAATCATAAATATTCTATCTTAACTTTGTTTATAATTCTTCTTATTATATAAAATCAATCAATAGTATTTGGAGTGGGAGGAGCATTCCATAAACTTATTCTAGACTGAATCTCGTATTCAGAAGATTTTTCAATTTTTTCCTGATTGTTATATTGTTTAATTGGACAGTTTTCAATCTCTTTCAAAAAGGCAGGATTATCAAAGTCCTTTTCCTTATGATATAGATCTGTTAAATATACTATAGAAATACTATCTCCCTTTTCAACTACCTTTTTTGCATAATTTATTTCAGGAACTAAAGCAAATGTATCCTTTTTGAAAATTATAAAGAAATTATTGTAATCTTTTCTTTCCAGAGTAAATGCCGTTTCATTCTCATTTTTAAAACTTAAGGTAGTAAATAACTTTATGGTAAATAAACTATCCTTTTTATTTATAGAATCGTACCAAGGCTCTTGATTTCCAATTTTAATTTGGAGAGATTTATTTTTACAATTAAAAAATAACATTGTAATTATCGTAAATACAAAAATGTAAACTATTTTTATTTTATTTTTTCCCATAATATTTGATATTATCTTCAATATGTTTTTTAAATTCAGATGTTGTTTTAGGATATAAAGATTGTTTTTTCTGATCACTATATATTTTCGAATGACTGGCTTTTGGATTACCTAAATGCCCTTTAGTTCCTCCTTCATGTCCTAAGACGCTGATAAAGTTGTATTTATCGTTGAGTATATTGTCTACTTTTCCATTAAATACATTAATGGTAATTTGTTTTTTATCTGTATTGGTAAGCATAATAGAGGTAGAACCGGATGACGATATTCCCCAACTTTTTCCTTCATTATAGGATTTTTTTACACCATAGGAACGCCCTCCCTCAAATTTACTTTCTTTTAAAGCCCCTACGGAAAATTTACCATTGAGTAATTCTGATACATTAACACCCGCTTCCGGAGCATAGTGCTGTGCTATATTGTCTAACATTGCAAAAGAAGCTTGAGAATCAAAAGTATAATCTTTTAATTCTATTTCGGATATAGGGAAATATGTACCTGTTTCCCTTTTTTGATTTAAAGTTTCCGAGCTTTCAAAAGTTCCATCTATTACTATATTACTAGTTATTTTTTTATCTGTATATAGATATTGACCTAGTTTATTAAAATGATTGTCTATAGGCATCATCCCATCGGGATCAATAAAATAGACAGGGTTGTTGAAGGCGTAATTATAAGGCGAATGTCTTCTCATTTGCTCCAATGGCGGGTTAACAGTAAAACAACGACCTATAGCCGGGTCGTAGTTACGTGTTCCATAGTCATAGATATTGAGCCCAAGCTCTTCCTGTAGTTCTTTTCCGTTGTATTTGTACTTATAAAACTTATTTATCATAAAGATTTAATTTTATAACCCGTACACAAAATTTTTATTAATTCATTATTTGTAAAATATAGGTATTTCTAGAGATATAAATAAACTATCCTCAAATTTCTCATTGTAAGGAACTATAGAATCTTTTTTTAAAACTTTGAATATTTTATAAAAAGGATCATAAATAAGTGGAACAGTATATTTATATTTTTCAAAGCCTTTTGGTATTGTATCACTGGTTGCTTTTAAGTAAAAAATCTTATTTATCCCAGGATTGCTGCTTTTATAAACAAAAACTAGTTTATTATTTATTTTTTGACAGTATAAAATAGAATCTTGTATATAATCACCAGAAGTTGAAACTAATATATAGTCAATATTTGCTTTTTTTTGGTATTTTAACTTAATTAATTTATAATTGGTATGTTTAGAAAACTCATTCATTTCCTGAAAAATTAGTTTATTTAAAGAGTCACTAATTACGAAATCTAATTTTGGGACTATATTTTTTTGCTCCTTCTGTTTATTGCAGGAAAACAGTAAGTTTATTAAATGAAAGAGTAAACTTATTCTTATTATATAAATCATTAATTACTTTTTTTTATTTAAATCTGAAGCATTTAGTTTTAAATAAGTTTTGAGTATTGGTCATAAGCTATTTATTTTTCAGAATTTTATCTGATTAATATATCATTATAATTTAAAATCAGAAATTTCATTTATAAATTCATCAACTGCTTTTTCAGAAGTAGCCCATGATGTAATAAGCCTTATAACAGATTTATCGGTATTTAAAGGTTGCCAAATGAAAAAATTGAATTTATTTTGAAGTTTGTTGATTAATGAGTTAGGTAAAATAGGGAAAATCTGATTGGTGTGCGATTCTGTTAAAAAAGAAAAATTCTTGTCTTTAAAAGCAGAGGTAAGTTTTACTGCCATCAGGTTTGAATGATGAGCAATTTTAAATATTAAGTCATCTTTAAGCAAAGAATAAAACTGAATACCCAATAATCTTCCCTTAGCTAGCATAGCACCTCTTTGTTTAATATGATATTTAAAATCTGTTTTTAAATCGTTGTGAGTAATTATGAGTGCTTCCCCAATAAGCCCTCCGCATTTAGTGGCTCCCAGGTAAAAAATGTCAGTATATTTTGCTATATCTTCAAGGGTTAAGTCATTCGAAGAAGCAGCCATCCCTGAAGCAAGTCTGGCACCATCCAAATAAAGCAATAAATTGTTTTCAAGGCAGAATTCATAAAGCTTAATAAGTTCATTCTTTTTGTATATAGTACCCAGTTCAGTAGAATTAGAAATATAAACAACTTTAGGTTTTACCGTATGATAAGGAGGAAATTTATTTAATACCGGAAGGATAAGTTCCGGAGAAAGTTTACCATCAGTTGTAAGTACAGTTTCAATTTTGTGCCCTGTGGCTTCAATGGCTCCTGCTTCATGAGTGTTAATATGTCCGGATTCAGCTGATATAACAGATTCAAAAGGTTTTAATATTGCGCCAAGTACTAGTAAGTTTGTCAAGGTTCCACCAGCTATTAAATGAACATCAGCTTTGGAATTGTTTATTTTGTTTCTGATTATTTCTGAAGATTCTAAGGTATAAGGATCCTCACCATATCCACTAAATTGTTGATAATTACTTACGGTTAAATTTTCAAGTATTGAAGGATGGCAACCTTCACTATAATCATTTGCAAAACTATAGATTAACGACATAAGTTTTTTGTTTTTTTATATTTAAGTAAAGTTACTATTTTATACATTTGAGTATGAAAAAAATCTGTTTTATTCTTTTGCTGACTTCATTCATGCTCAATGGACAACTTTTTACTTCGATTGAAAAGCTTACGCATCAAGATACGTTGAGAGGAAGTAATACATCATTCAGAGATTGGTGGAATGTGAAAAAATATACCTTAAGCATAGTACCTGATTTTTCCGAACAATCTCTAGCAGGTACCAACCGGATTAAATTTGATATAAAAACAGTATCCGTTATGCAACTAGATTTGCAGGAGCCTATGCAAATTAGATATGTACTCACAGCTAATCAAGATACGATTTCTTTCAGAAAAGAAGGGAATTTTTATTTTTTAGATTTAAAAAAGTATTTTAAGAACAATTCTTTCAATAATGAAATAATTATACAATTTAGTGGAAAACCACATATAGCACAAAATGCTCCCTGGGATGGAGGGTGGATTTTTACTAAAGATAAGAATGGTCTCCCTTGGATGACAGTCGCTTGTCAGGGGATAGGAGCCAGTTTATGGTATCCATGTAAAGATTATCTTGGAGATGAACCGGAGGAAGGAATGGAAATTTCAATTGTTACTGATCGTAATTTGAAAGGAATAGCCAATGGTAAATTTGTAAATCAGTTTGAAGTTAATTTTGGTTCAGATAGGGAGCTAAAAGAAATTTTTACATGGAAAGTTCAAAATCCTATTAATTCCTATAATATAGTACCTTATATAGGAGATTACGTGAATTTTAAAGACACATATCAAGGAGAAAAGGGTGTATTGAGCTTAGATTATTGGGTATTATCCTATAATTTGGAAAAAGCACAAAAACAATTTGTTCAGGTTAAGCAAATGCTTCAGGCATTAGAATATTGGTTTGGACCGTATCCTTTTTATGAAGATGGATATAAAATTGTTGAGTCTCCACATTTAGGAATGGAGCATCAGAGCGCAATAGCTTATGGCAATGATTATAAAAACGGTTACAAAGGAGGGGACATAAGTGGTACAGGAGTAGGTTTAAAATGGGATTTTATAATTATACATGAATCTGGACATGAATGGTTTGGTAATAATATAACTAATATTGATGTGGCAGATATGTGGATACATGAAGCCTTTACAACCTATTCAGAAACACTTTTTACTGAGTATCATTATGGTAAAGAATTGGCTGATAAATATGTAATAGGACAAAGAGCCTCAATACTCAATGACAAACCTATCATAGGTATTTACGGGGTTAATAAAGAAGGGAGTGTTGATATGTATGCAAAGGGCGCTAATGTCATACATACACTAAGGCATATAATAGACAATGATAAAATTTTCAGAAATATTCTTAGAGGACTAAATAAAGAGTTTTATCATCAGACTGTTTCATCCAGACAGATTGAAGATTATATATCTGCAAAATCAGGAATAAATTTTTCAAAATTTTTTGATCAATATCTGAGAACAGTAGATATTCCGGTTTTAGAGTATTATTTTAAAAATAATTATATATTCTATCGATGGAATCATGTCGTTACCGGATTTTCTTATAAAGTAAAAACATCTTTTGGAGAGTTAAAACCTTCAGGACAATGGAAGCAAAAGAAAATATCTGAAAAATTGAAAAATTCCGAATTTTATGTAGATGATAACTATTACATAAAATTAAGTAAGGTAGAATAAATTATTTTTTTTTCAGTTTTTTTATAGTAATTATAGCTACACTTATAAATCCTATCATAGTTGTTAGAAGATAAACCAGAAGCATAAATCCGGTTTCCTTTTTGGTAGGAACAAACAGGTTATTAACGATTTTTTCGACTACCTGAAAGGTTATAAGTATACCGACAACATAAAATATAGTATAAAACATATATTTCATGATGTCGGTAGCCTTTAGTAATATTTTATATAATCTAAAAGATAAAGCTATAAAAATCAAAAAAATAGAACAATATAAGGTATAAATCATAATATCTTATTCTTCCGGTATAGGCTTGTCCTCAATTCGTGTCATTAAAACTTTATCAATACGATTTGCGTCCTTATCAACAATTTCAAAAGAAAAATCATTATAATCAAGCTTTTCTGCTATTTCAGGAATATATTCCATTTGATAAATTATAAATCCGGCTAGAGTGACATATTCATCATCATTTATTTCTATAATGGTTTCATCGAAGTATGAGTTTAAATCTCGTATACTCGTGTTTCCGTTTATAAGAAAACTACCATCAGTTCTTTGAACAATTTCATCATCTTCCTCTTCACTTTCCGGCATATCTCCGATAATACCTTCAATCATATCTTGAATCGTAATTATACCCTGAAAAGAACCGTATTCATCAACAACAAAACCTATATGCTGTTTATTTTTTCTGAATTCCTGTAAAATATCTACAGAATGCATATTTTCAGGAATAAAAATAGGTTTCTTAACAATAGAATGAATGTTAAAATCTGGTGAATTGAAATTTTCATAAAAATCTTTAATAGCAATATATCCGTTTGCTTCATCCAGATTTCCGTCGCAAGCAGGAAACTTCGTAAAGTTACTATTTTTCATTTGCTCTTCAATCACATCCGCAGGATCTTGTAAATTTATCCATTCAACCTTTTTTCTATGGGTCATTAAACTTTTCGCTTTTTGTTCAGAAAAAACAAATACATTCTGATGAAGTTCACTTTCTTCCTTTTCTAAAACTCCCTGTAAACTAGCAGTTTTAAGCATGTAAATAAGCTCATCCTCAGATATTTTTTCACCTTCGCCTTCAGAAATTTTAAATGTTTTATTAAAAATGAAGGTCGAAAAAGATAAAATTTTAACAAACGGGTATACTAAAATTGAAAAAACTTTAATAATAGGAGCTACAATAAGTGCAATTTTTTCAGGTTGTTTTAGTCCGAAAGTTTTTGGGATTAACTCACCAAAAACTATTGATATATAGGTAATTGCAGCAATAACTACAAAATAGGCCAGCTGAAATGAGTATCCTGCTGTAAAGGAAAATGAGTTAAATACAGGTTCCAGATATTTTACCAAAGTAGCTCCACCATAGGCACCGGATACAATTCCTATAAGTGTTATTCCCACTTGTATAGAAGATAAAAAATCCTCAGGATTCTCCAAGAGTTTTAGAACTGTTTGTGCTTTCTTATTTCCCTTTTTGGCTTTATTTTCTAATTTTTGTTTTTTTACGGACACCAATGCAATTTCCGAGACTGCAAAAAATCCGTTAATCAGTGTTAAAAGTAAAAGTATTATTATTTCCATAACTTTATTTCCAGGTAGTGGTTTCTATCATTCGTATTACGTCTTTTTCAATGTATTCTATAGCGGGCTGCAAAGAGTCCGGTTTGGGCTGAACTTTAAAGTAAACATTTCCGGAAAGAAAATTCCGGGTACTATCAGTTACATAAAATTGTATGTTAGAGGCAGTTTCTCCCCCGAGTCTGTAAATATTTCCGTAAACTTTCTTTTCCGGATACATAAAAGACTTTACTTTAACAGAATTAGCCTTTATTTTATGTTCGTTAACAAGCTTTTGAGCTTCTTTTATTAAATCATATATATTATGGGTTACCGGCGAATAAGTTAAATATACGGTACCTTTCATTTTCGGATAATTAATATTATACCAGCAATTTTTATTTCTGTCCTGAATTTTAGCTAACGTTGAATACTCAAATTCAAAGGGGCAATTTTCCGGGCTGAATAGCTGATAGTTGGGAGTAGGGTACTCCAATCTTACCTGTCCTTCCGGTTTAGGAATATACTCTTCTTTTTTACATCCATAAAAGAAGATGAAAAAAAGAAAGAATGGTATGTAATATTTTCTGTTATTATTGCTAAGCATCACTTTTCACAAGATTATCTAATCGGGTTATTTTAATTTGTTTCAGTCTTTTTCTATCTAAAGATTCAACCTGAAAAATAAAATTTTTAAAATAAATACGTTTTAATTTTTTAGGAAATTCTTCTGCAATTTCTAAAACAAGACCAGCCAATGTATCAGCATCACCAATTACTTCATCGAAAATTTTTTCATCGATATCCATCACTTTACAAAAATCTATAACTGATGTTTTTCCTTCAAAAACATAAATATTTAAATCTATTTGAGAGTAAACAATGCTTTCATCATCAAATTCATCATTTATTTCTCCTACTATTTCCTCTATAACATCTTCAAGGCTAACAATACCTGAAGTCCCACCGTATTCATCAACAACAACAGCTAAATGCATTTTACGATTTTTAAAATCGGAAAGTAAATCATCGATTTTTTTATTTTCAGGTATAAAATATGGCTTTTTCAAAAGGTTGTTCCATTCTAAATTTTCTGTGTTAAGATACTGAATTAAATCCTTTGCATAAAGAATTCCTATGATATCATCAATATCTTTATTATATACGGGAATTCTTGAATAACCGTTTTGAGATACCTGTTCCACCACTTCTGTAAATTTTAAATCCTTTTGCAAAGAAAAAACATCTACTCGCGGAGTCATTACCTGCCGTGTTTCAATAGTACCGAAATTTACAATTCCTTCAAGAATTTTCTGTTCAGCTATAGAAGTGTTCTTATCCTCCGAAGCTATTTCCAATGCTTTAGTAAGGTTATCAACTCCTATAAGATTGTCATTTTTTATAAATTTGTTGGGAATTTTTGAAGCTTTAATAAATAATAAAGTGACAGGACTTAGAATAAAACTTATAGTGTTTATAAAACCAATAAATTTACAACTATAGGCAAAAGCATTCCTTCTTGCATAAAACTTAGGTACAAGCTCGCCAAATAATACAATTAAAAAAGTAAGAATAATAAGATCCGTAGTGATTTTTACTGATTGCGAGTAATGAAAAACAGATATCAGTACCTGGCTGATTTGAGTGTAAGAAAATAATATTCCTACATATATCAGCGTGTTAAATATTAATAATGTAAATAAGAGTTTTTGTGGATTGTTTTTGATTTTAAGTATAGCATCTACTTGAGCTGAAAATTCTGCCTTGTATTTTTCAAGTTCTTTTTGAGACAAAGATAGAAAAGCAATTTCAGATCCTGCGGATATAAAAATTAAAAAAAGCAATAAAAATAAGATTCCCGTAATTATATATAATTGAGCAGGAATTTGTGGGAAAATGGTTAACAATAAACTCGTGGGCTCAGGGTCATCCATATAATAAAAAATTAAGTTTCAATTACTTTATTTTAGCAAATTAAAATTCAGAATGATTGTCTTCTTCGTTTTCACCTTCAGATTGTTTGCCCAGAAGGTTAGATAAGAATAAAATATTATCAGCAATAACTTCAGTAATATGTTTAGTTATACCGTTATCTTCAAACTTCCTGGTTTTCAGTTTACCTTCAATATACACTTTACTTCCTTTTTTTAGAAATTTTTCACAAAGTTCTGCCAACTTATTTCGAGCTGTTATATTGTGCCAGTCAGTAACATCTACTTTTTCTCCGGTTTCTTTGTTCATGTAGCTTTCAGAAGTGGCAACCGGAAAATTTACAACTACATTACCATCACTAAATCTATGCGATTTAACGTCAGTACCTAAGTTACCTACTAAAATGACCTTATTAACAGATGTACTCATTTTACTTGTCTAATTGTTCTCATTATAAAGCAAAAGTAATAAAAATATTAATTATATTGTAAAAAAATTTCCAGAGGCTTTGGCATAGCATAACTTTTTAATTCTTTTTTAGTTAAAACTATTGCTTGAATTTTATTTGCAATATCATAAAGAGCCTTTTCTTTTATGCTAAATTCGGATATGGATATGGATAAGTTCCTGTGACTAAGTTTATGATGAAGTTTCTCTGTGTTAATAATTTCGTATTCCTTTTTATACTCATCTATAAACAGAGGAAATTCATACAATCCTTTCCATATAGATTTATTATCTCTTTTTTTTAGTAAAAATTTCCCAGCACAGTTAAAGTAAGCATAATGAATAGATTCGTCTTTAATTTTTAAGGTTGAAGTTTTTACCGGAAGTGTAGATTGGGTGTTATTTTTATGTGCTAAACATTCCGTTTGGACGGGACATTTCGGACAAGAGGGATTCGTAGGGGTACAAATTAAGGAGCCCAGATCCATGATAGCCTGATTAAAATCTCCTGGGTTCTCAGGCATTAAAGGAGTCATTAAATTAAAAAAATAAGTAAAAGTGGATGCTTTACTTATATCTTTATTACAATTAAATAATCTGGAATATACACGAAATGCATTTCCGTCAATGGCAGGAACTTTTTCATGAAAAGAAATTGAAGCAATAGCTGCAGCCGTATATTTTCCTACACCTTTAAGAGTAAGAATATCAGCAAAAGTAGAAGGGAATCTACCTCTCAATTCCGAACAAATGTATTTCGCTGAAAAGTGAAGATTATGGGCACGGGAATAATAACCTAAACCTTGCCAGGACTGCAAAACCTCATCCTCTGTAGCTTTTGCAAGATTATCAAGAGTAGGAAATTTGCTTATAAAGTTCAGGTAGTAGTTATATCCCTGATTTATACGGGTCTGTTGAAAAATTATTTCTGAAATCCATATATTATAAGGATCCAATGTTTCCCTCCAGGGTAAATCACGTTTATTTATTTTGTACCAGTTTTCTAAGAGTTTAATAAAATTCACACTTTTAAATGTTTATAAATTTTTCTTTTCAAAAATAGTATTATATTTGCAATCTCAAAATTCAATAAAAGTATAATAGAAAATAATATTTACACGTATGACAAAAGCGGATATCGTAAACTCGATTTCAAATAAACTTGGGCTTGAAAAAGCTGAGACCCAGAAGGTCGTTGAAGTATTTATGGATGAGGTTAAAACTGCCATGACTAAAGGTGATAATGTTTATTTAAGAGGTTTCGGAACATTCTTAATTAAAAAGAGAGCAGCTAAAACGGGACGAAATATATCTAAAAATACCACAATTAAAATTCCGGCTCATAACGTACCTGCTTTTAAACCGGCTAAATCTTTTGTAGAAAACGTAAAATCTAACGTAAAGGTTAAATAAATAATTAATTAATAATAAATTAGAAAAAATATGCCAAGCGGAAAAAAAAGAAAACGTCATAAAGTGGCGACTCACAAGAGAAAGAAAAGAAGAAGATTAAATCGTCATAAAAAGAAAAACAGATAATTTTCTTCACATACAAAAAACAAGTTTTAAAAAACTTAAAAATATTAAGCATTCTTTACCAGATTTTTAAATGAAATAAAACGGTAAAGAATGTTTTTGTTCAAATTAAGGAATTTAGAAGGTTAATATAGAAGATGAAAAATGAGTAAGGAATTAGTAGTATCATACGAAGAAGGAAAAGTAAAAATTGTCATTTTAGAAGGAGGAAGGATTCAGGAATTACATGAAGATGAAGTAGGAAGCAATTTTACAGTAGGAGACATTATATTGGGGAAAGTTAAAAAATTAGCTCCCAGTCTTAATGCCTGCTTTGTTAATATAGGTTATCCTAAAGACGCATTTCTACATTATCATGATTTAGGGCCTCAGGTGAAATCTTCATTAAAGTATATTAAAGGAGTTTCTGCCGGAAAAATTAATACTCCGAAGCTTACTTCTTTTTCTTTTGAGGAAGATATTAATAAAGATGGACTAATACAAAACGTATTAGCTCCCAATCAGGAAATTTTGGTTCAAATTACTAAGGAACCTATATCCACTAAAGGACCACGTATTTCTTCCGAAATTTCGTTAGCAGGAAGATATTTGGTATTAATACCTTTTGCTTCTAAAACTTCTATATCCAGAAACATTTCTACCTCTGAAGAGAAAGACCGTTTAAGAAAAGTAGGAGATCAAATCAGACCTTCAGGTTTTGGCCTTATTATCCGAACTGTAGCGGAGGGAAAAACAGCAGAAGAATTACAGTCCGATCTTCGTTATCTGTTAAATAAATGGAACTCTGTATGTTATAGGAATATTAAAAAAGGAAAACCACCGGTTAAGATTCTTGGAGAACTAGATAAAGCTTCTTCTATTCTCAGGGATAATTTCAATGAAGATTTCATTAGTATTACCTGTGATGATGAAAACCTTGCACAGGAAATGCAGGATTATTTAAGTGTAATAGCTCCTGAAAAATCTAAACTTGTCAAATATTACGATTCTCATATTCCCATATTTGAATATTATAATATTGATAAGCAGATAAAGCAACTATTTGGAAAACATGTAAATATTCATCAGTCTAAAGGTGCATATCTCATTATTGAGCATACAGAAGCAATGCATGTTATTGATGTAAATTCCGGAAACGTTACAGCTAATCAGAAAACGCAGGAAGATGCAGCTCTACATGTAAATAAGCTTGCAGCTGCTGAAATAGCAAGACAATTAAGATTGCGTGATATTGGAGGAATAATTGTTATAGACTTTATAGATCTGATTTCATCACAACATAAAAAAGAACTTTATGAGTATCTGAAAGAAGTGATGAAAGATGATAAAGCTAAACACAAAATATTGCCACCAAGCAAATTTGGTTTAATACAGGTTACCCGCCAAAGAGTACGTCCGCAAAAACAACTAAATACTACTGAAGATAACCCCAATCCTAATGGAAAGATAGAATCACCAATAGTACTGATAGACAGGATTCAGGAGAATATTAGTAATATTATTACTAGCCAGAAAGGAAGAATCTATCTTCATGTTCATCCCTTTGTAGCCGCTTATCTTACTAAAGGACTAAAAAGCATAAGAAACGAATGGTTTTTTAAATATAAACGTTGGATTAAAATTATTCCTCGCGATAGTTTTAAATATTTGGAATTTCAAATTCTGAATGATAAAAAAGAAGTATTGCATAAATACTCAAATTAATATTAATAACAATAAAACCTGTTAAATAATTCAGATGTATTCTTTATCTAATTAACCAATATTTTAGATTCGGGATAAATATCCTCCAATATATACTGCTGCAATCCCTACAATTATGCTTGAAAGTAGGTATGCATACAAAATAAACTGATTACCTTGTTGCATCAATTGTTGATTTTCTAATGAAAATGTAGAAAATGTTGTATATCCTCCACAGAAACCGGTAATAAGAAAAAGTCTCATTTCACCATTCATAAGCTGATTTCTTTCAGCAAGTCCCACAAACAATCCGATTAACATACATCCTGTTATATTAATAAAAAAAGTAGCAATGGGAAAATCTCCACTATAATGTTTAGAAGTATACACACTGATAAGGTATCGTAAAATGGTTCCCATAGCTCCACCAGTACCAACTACCAAAATGTTTTTAATCATATAACTTGTTATTTACTGAATTATAAAAATCAGATAATTCTAATTTTAATTAAAGTTAAAAAAGATATAAATTATTGATAACAATATAATCTTTTTCAAAGATCAAAGGTAGGAATTTTAGTATAAGTAAACAATCGTAATAATGGTTAGATTAAAGCACAGATAATTAAAACAGTAAATTATATGTAGCTCAATCTTAACATATTTTAAACAATAATGAAACATATCCGGAATACTTTTACCGCCGAATAAAACATTAAAATCAGTTGAATGAAAAACAAATTAATAGCTTCTCTTTTTTTTAAATTGTTCTTTGTAATTATGAATGCACAGGCTGGAGGTATTATTTCAGGAAAAGTAACGGATCAAAGCGGGAAATTTGCCTTGCCGGGAGCAAAATTAGTTCTTTCTGATGACAGTCGTTATACTATTTCAGATGATAACGGATATTTCGAATTCTTAAATGTTCCGGAAGGAAGTTACCAGCTCATTGTTACCTATTTAGGATACAAAAATTGGAATAAACAAATCACAGTACAAAGTGGTAAGAATGAAGAATTTTTTATTGAACTATCGGATGATACTTCCGAGCTAGGGAAAGTGGTCATATTAGGTGATCAGCTAAAAGGTCAGGCTAAGGCGTTAAACCAACAAAAAAATAATTCTAACATCAGTAATGTTATATCATCCGATCAGGTTGGAAGGTTTCCTGATTCTAATATAGGAGATGCCTTGAAAAGAGTTCCCGGAATAACCATGCAGAATGATCAGGGTGAAGCACGAAATATAATTATCAGAGGATTGGCACCAGAACTTAATTCAGTAACTCTGAACGGAGGAAGAATACCCTCAGCAGAAGGAGATAACCGTAATGTGCAAATGGATTTAATTCCTGCCGATATGATATCAACTATAGAAGTTAATAAGACTCTTACCCCCGATATGGATGCCGATGCTATAGGAGGTAGCGTTGATTTGGTTACTCGGGCAGTGCCTAATAAGCAACGTATATCTTTAACATTGTCCGGAGGTTATATGCCCATAAGGGAAAAATCAACCCATTCAGCTTCTCTTATTTATGGAAACAGATTTTTTTCAAACAAACTGGGAGTAGTAGTCAGCGGTTCTTATCAACAAAAAAATTACGGCTCCGATAATATTGAATCTACTTGGTCAAAAGCCAATAATAGTCAGGAATATGTTTCGCAATTTGATATAAGGAAATACGATGTTGAAAGGGTAAGAAGAAGCTTTTCCTCTTCGCTGGATTATAAATTTAATAATAATAACAGAATATCAGCAGATATTATGTATAATTGGAGAGATGACAGAGAAAACAGATACAGAACCAGATATAGAAGTATAAAACCACAATACAATGCGGATGGTACAATAAAAGGATTTACGGGCGATATAAGGCGTGAAACCAAAGGAGGAATCAACAACGACAGAAATAAGAATACCCGTTTAGAGGACCAGCGAATTCAAAATTATGCTATTAAAGGACAGCATTTAATATCTGATAAATTAGATTTAGATTGGGGAATTAGTTATTCAAAAGCGAGTGAAGAAAGACCTAATGAAAGATATATTGATTTTCAACAAAAAGGAGTTACAATTGATGAAGATTTGACCGATTCTCATTATCCTTATATAAGTTCTGTCGATGAGAATATGGATAAAATGAAGTTTAGAACCTTAACTGAAAACAGAAATTATACATCAGAAGAAGAATATTCTGCCAAGATAAACATTCGGGTTCCATTATCCATAGTTTCAGGTCAGAAAGGAAGATTAAGAGTAGGAATGAAAGGAAGGTTTAAAGACAAAGAAAGAAACAACATTTTTTATACTTATACGCCAATTAACGCTATGGAAAACTTATCGGGTATATCTACACATTTTTGGGATGGAAATAACTTTAATCCAGGCTCAAAATATGTACCGGGAATGTTTGCTTCGAAAGAGTATTTGGGAAACCTCCAATTGTATGATCCGGCATTATATAGCTCCGCATTAAAACCAGATGAATATCTATCTAAAAATTATAAAGCAAAAGAACAAATTATAGCAGGTTATTTAAGGTACGATCAAAATATTACCGATAAATTGTTGTTTATAATAGGGGTAAGAGCAGAAAATACTCATATCGATTATACCGGGAATTATGTTATTAGTGGAGATTTAGATGCACAAAAAGTAAAAAAAGATAATTCGTATTTAAATATTTTACCAAGTGTGAATATGAAATACGAAGTTAATAAAAAATTTGTATTACGTTCTGCTTTTACCACAGCTTTAGCCAGACCAAATTATTACGATTTGGTACCTTATACCAATATATCTTCATCTGATATGAGCATATCTGTAGGAAACCCTGATTTGAAAGCTACGTATTCATATAATTTTGACTTTATGGGAGAATACTACTTTAAATCTGTAGGTATCATCTCAGCAGGATTTTTTTATAAAAACCTTAAGGATTTTATATATAAATACAGAAATATAAACTATACGTCTGACAATTTTTCAAATGATTATCCCGGAGTAACTAATCCGGTTCCTACGGATGAAAGCTGGGTTTATACTCTATCAAGAAATGGAAAAAGTGTTGATGTTTATGGTGTAGAAATTTCGGTGCAGAGAAAACTTGATTTTTTACCTACGGAATTTTTAAGAAATTTCAATGTATATCTAAATTATACCTACACACATTCACAAGCCAAAGGGATAACGAATAGTGATGGAATCGAAAGAAAAGATATGCAATTACCCGGCTCAGCACCACATATGGTAAATGCTTCACTTTCATGGGAAAATAAACGTTTTTCTGCTCGGGTTTCCTTAAATTACACCTCAGATTATCTTGATGTTTTGGGAGCTGATGATTTTAACGACAGTTATTACGATCAGCAAATGTTTGTAGATGCGAATGCTACATTTAAGGTCACCCCAAAATTCAGAATCTTTATAGAAGCAAATAATTTAACTAACCAGCCCTTAAGATACTATCAGGGAATTAAATCCAGAGTACAGCAATTAGAATATTATAAAGCTTCATATAATTTCGGAGTTAAATATGATTTTTAAAATATAATCAAAATGAACATAAAAAAACAAGTAAAAAGCCTGCTGATACTTTTAGTATCGATTCAATTTTGTTTTGGACAACAAAATCTGGAAGAACAAACAAAAAAACATTTTAATTTTTACATAGCAAATGATTTAGGTAGAAATGGATATTATGAGCAAAAACCCATTGCAGAATTAATGGGACAAATGGCTGAAAATATAAATATTGAATTTATTTCAGCTCCCGGAGATGTTCATCATTTTGATGGCGTGGCCAGTATAAATGATCCTTTATGGATGACCAATTACGAATTAATTTATTCACATCCGGAGCTGATGATTCAATGGTATCCATTGCTAGGAAATCATGAATATAGAGGAAATACACAGGCCGTTCTTGATTACACTAAGGTGAGTCGCAGATGGGTAATGCCAGCCAGATATTATACGCAAGTGTATACATTAAATAATAATGAATCTATTCGTATTATTTATCTGGATACCACTCCGTTGATAGATAAATACAGGAAGGAAACAGAAAAATATCCAGATGCAGTTAATCAAAGTATTGAAAAACAAACAGAATGGCTGGAAAATACTCTAAAAACATCAAAAGAAAAGTGGAAACTGGTGATAGGACATCACCCTATATATGCGCAAACCCCTAAAGATGATGAAGAAAGAGCAGATATGCAAAAGCGAGTGGATCCAATACTTAGAAAGTATAAAGTAGATATGTATGTATCTGGACATATACATAATTTTCAGCATATAAAGCTAAAAGGAACAGATATAGATTACGTTGTAAACACCTCAGCATCTAAAAGCAGAAAAGTAAAAGCTATAGAAGGCACTGTATTTTGTAGTCCTGATGCAGGGTTTTCGTTAGTTTCTGCAGACGCAGATGAATTAAAATTATATTTCATTAACAGTAAGGGAGAAGTACTACATACAATAACTAAAAGAAAGTAGTAAAGAAAAATTTGGATACCCAAAACGATAAAACAAGTTTTTGGGTATTCAATTATATGAAGTTTTATATACCATTTTCATCTTCATCTTCCTCATGTACACGATACCAATTACTGTATTTTATATAATTATTAGCTATTCTTTTTATTTCACCCTCTTGTAAATTTTCAGAAACCTCTCCAATTTTTTTTGCGGGTATTCCTCCCCAAATTTCTCCTGATTTTACCAGTTTACCTTGAGTTACAATAGCACCGGCAGCTACAATGGAATTACTTTCAACTACTACATTATCCATAACTATAGACCCCATACCGATTAATACATTGTCATGAATTGTACATCCGTGAACGATAGCGTTATGTCCAACCGAAACATTGTTACCTATATATGTGGGATACTTCTGATATGTGCAATGTATCATAGCATTATCCTGGATATTAACTTTATTACCCATTCTGATATGATTGACATCTCCCCTGATAACGGCATTGTACCATATAGAGCACTGATCTCCCATAATAACATCACCGATGATAACACAAGTTTCAGCTAGAAAGCAGTCTTTGCCCATAGAAGGAGCTTTGTCTAACAATTTTTTTAATAAAGCCATATG
The DNA here is from genome assembly GCF_004014855.1 of Apibacter raozihei. Taxonomy (NCBI): domain Bacteria; kingdom Pseudomonadati; phylum Bacteroidota; class Flavobacteriia; order Flavobacteriales; family Weeksellaceae; genus Apibacter; species Apibacter raozihei. Next base: position 2,840 of record NZ_CP034930.1, on the reverse strand, counting down.
TTAATGTTATTGCATAAAGTTCTAAAGTTGGCGCAAGTTATGTATTTTTGTTAAATAATTAAAAAGGAATGGATATAAAAGTAGAAAATACACCTAATAAAAATATAATAAAGTTTGTAGTTCCAAGAACATTAGTAGAGGGAAGCTATGAAATTTCAGATTTATCGCAAGCAGCAGATATTCCATTAGCACAGGAGCTGTTACAACTTCCATTTATTACTCATATTTTTATTACAGCGAATTTTATTGCTATTCAAAAAAATGATATGGTAGAGTGGGAGATGGTTTCAGACGAAATTAAGGAATTAATTGCCGATGAACTATTAGCGAATCCTTCAGTAGTTTTAAAAACGCAGACAGCGCCGGTATCAGTATATGTTGAAATGACTCCAAATAACACGGTACGAAAATTTGTAACTAACAAAATACTTATAGAAGGCATTATTGAGATAAAAAATCCAGATGAAGCTTCTGAAGTTCCTTTAGCTCAATACCTGTTTAAATTTCCGTATGTAAAAGAAGTATTTATTTCAGATAATTTTGTATCAATCACAAAGACACCCGATACTGATTGGGAGGATATATCAATGGAAATCAGATATAATCTTTCAGAATACTTCAGAGAAGGAAAAGAGATTAGCACAATCAAAAATTTTTCAACATTTAAACCTGTAGCAACTGCTAATAAGGAGTTTACTGATATTGAAAAGAAAATTAAAGAAATTTTAGATGAATATGTTTTACCTGCTGTATCCGGAGACGGTGGGAATATAGATCTTATATCTTTTGATGAAGAAACCAAAACAGCTCATATGGTGCTTCAGGGAGCATGTAGCGGATGTCCTTCCTCTACAATAACTTTAAAAAACGGAATAGAAAGTCTTCTTAAAGAAATGTTACCTAATGAAGTAGAAGCCGTAGAAGCAATCAATGGTTAATAAAAAAATTAAATTATTGGTTTTTTAAGAGTTTTTCAGCAATTATAGTACAAACTTCATCTAGTTGTTGAAACACTCTTTCAAAATCAAGCATATCTCCATAATAAGGATCCGGAATACTTTTTCTGGATTTTTCCTTATCTTCAAATTCAGACATAATAAGTTTTACTTTTTTCTTATCAGATTCTTTTCTTGCCTTGAAGAGTATATCGCTATTATTAGCATGATCCATTACGTATATGTGATCGAACTTATCAAAATCTGAAACTACAAACTGTCTACCCCTGCTATGAGAAATATCAATATTATTTTTTTTACAAATTTCAATTGCCCTTTTATCAGGTTTATCATTAACATGATAATCAGCAATACCCGCACTATCTACTTCAAAATTTTCAGGAAGCTTAGATTTTAAAATTCCTTCAGCCATGGGAGAACGGCAGATGTTCCCTAAACAAACCATTAATATTTTCATATATCAGAAGTTATTTTCTTATTTAAGTCTTCAACATACGATTTAAATAATTTATCTGTTTCAAATAAATTGTCAACAGTTTTGCAGGCGTGTAGAACTGTAGCATGGTCTCTTTTACCAATTTGATCACCTATAGAAGAAAGTGAAGCATTTGTATATTTTTTCGCAAAATACATCGCAAGCTGACGGGCTTGTACTATATCTCGTTTTCTTGTTTTTGATTGTAATGTATCAATAGACAATTTAAAATAATCGCACACCAGTTTTTGAATGTAATCTATAGTTATATCTTTTTTGGAATTAGTTATTAGATTGGAAAGAGTTTTTTCTACTAATTCCAAAGTAATTTCTTTCTTATTAAAAGTTGCCTGAGCTATAATAGAATTAAGCGAGCCCTCAAGCTCTCTTATATTGGTCTTAATATTTTTAGCTATATAATCAAGTACATCTTCAGATAATTCAATACCATCATACTCCATTTTTTGTTTTAGTATAGACAAACGGGTTTCATAGTCCGGAGTTTGAATTTCAGTTGAAAGTCCCCATTTAAAACGAGAGATCAATCGTTGTTCAACATCCTGAATATCTACAGGTGATTTATCTGAAGTTAAAATGATTTGTTTTCCACTTTGATGCAGATGATTGAATATATGGAAGAAAACTTCCTGAGTTCCTTTTTTGCCCGAAATAAAATGAATATCATCGACTATCAGTACGTCAATCATTTGGTAAAAATGAATAAAATCATTTCGATTGTTAGACTTTGTAGCTTCCTGAAATTGCTGTCCGAATTTTTCCATGGAAACATACAGAACAGTTTTTTCAGGTTGTATTCTTTTAACTTCTAAGCCGATGGCATGAGCTAAATGAGTCTTACCTAAACCAACGCTGCTATATATAAATAAAGGATTAAAAGATGTACCTCCGGGTCTTTTGGCTATTTGTTTCCCAGCTGAACGAGCTAAGCGGTTAGAGTCCCCCTCGATAAAATTGTCAAAAGTATAGTTGTTGTTTAGTTGGCTGTCAACTTTCATCTTTTGCAAGCCCGGAATAATAAAAGGATTTTTAACACCTCTTTCAACATAAAGGGGAGCATCGACCTCCTGAACTTTAATTTGAGCTTTCTGTGAGCTTGGAATATTAACGGTATAAGGAGTTTCTGTCTGCTGGCTTTTTTCCATCATTATAGAGTAAACCAGCTTAGCTTCCTTACCCAGATTTTTGGTAAGGGCACTTTTAATTATTTTTATATAATTTTCTTCAAGGTATTCATAGTAAAATTTACTAGGTACTTGTATAGTAAGAACCTTATCTTGTAATTTAATTGCACGGATTGGTTGAAACCACGTTAAATACGATTTTTCGGAGATGTTATCCCGTATAAATTGAAGACAAGCTTCCCATGTGGAAATCGCAGTTTCTGACAT